>JAEWKK010000022.1 GCA_023386045.1 Bacteroidota bacterium | reverse complement strand
TTCACTAAAATAACGATGGACTCTTGTACTTTTTGCGTTTAACTGTTCTGGTTTAGCCATATGCTTCGTTTTTTGAGTTGATTTAATTAGCTCAAAAACGGTCAACATATTTCAGGCAACTACAGTAAGATTGTTCAGAAGTAGGTTCTTCTATGAACTATGAACCATGACTATCAACTATAAAAAAAGCCGCCCCGGGGGGCAGCCTTTCAATTGGGCGTCATCCTTATTCAACCTACTTGGCAAGCGGGTCGTTGGAGAATAAGAATGACAAATATTTAAAGTGCGATCTGTTTTTGCATCATCATCTTCCGCAAATTAATCAAACCATAGCGCATTCTTCCAAGTGCAGTGTTAATACTGCAATTGGTAACCTCTGCAATTTGCTTGAAACTCATATCCCCGTAATGGCGAAGAATGATCACTTCGCGCTGGTCCTCTGGAAGCAGGTCCAGCATATCTTTCACCCTGCTATAGCTTTGCTTTTTGATCATTTTAGTTTCAGCACACTCATCGGCGAAGTTGAGCACCTCAAAGATATCCTGGTCATCACTGTTTTTAATAGTTGGAGTACGCTTGACCTTTCTAAAGTGGTCCACGCATAAATTATGGGCAATGCGCATGGCCCAGGGCAGGAATTTGCCTTCATCCGTGTAGCGGCCGCCACGAATGGTATCTATAATCCTGATAAAAACATCCTGGAAAATGTCTTCGGCAAGGTACTTGTCCTTAACCAAAAAGAAGATGGAAGTGAAGAGCTTGTCCTTATGACGAAGGACCAGGATTTCTAATGCACTTACATTTCCTGCGTTAAAAGAGTTGATCAACTCCTGATCGGACAGTTTAGATAATAGATTCATAAACTCCTACTGTTTTAGGCGGTTACGGATAATGGATTCGGTTAAAAAACGGTTGTTAAAAACTAAGTAGAAGTTTAAGCGATAGGCGAGTGTGGGTTTAAATAAATTGGAAATTCTGGATTTGTTGCTATAAAAATAGAATAGTTTTTGAATAATCACAATTATTATTGTTCCGCTCCCCAACGATTTTGTAAAACATATGTTAACGTTTAAAAGCTAAACTATTTAGCATAGCGCCGTACTTTTGCAGTGCAAAAATGAAAATGAAAGAAAAGATAGCCAGGTCAAAAAAGGTCAAAAATGCATCGGAAGTTGATGCCATTTATATAAAAGGAGCCAGGGTTCATAACCTGAAAAATATTGATGTTAGCATTCCCAGGAATAAACTGGTAGTGGTGACCGGGGTCTCCGGTTCAGGAAAATCTTCTCTTACCATTGATACTCTTTATGCTGAAGGTCAGCGACGCTATGCCGAGAGTCTAAGTGCTTACGTACGCCAGTTTTTGAACAGGATGGACAAGCCTGAAGTGGACTACATTAAAGGTTTATCGCCTGCTATTGCCATTGAACAAAAAGTGATCACCCGTACTCCAAGAAGTACGGTTGGCAGTATGACGGAAATCTATGATTACCTGCGCCTGCTTTATGCAAGAGCCGGTAAAACCATCTCCCCGGTTTCGGGAAGGGTGGTGAGGAAGGATGATGTAAAAGATGTACTGGATGCCGTGCGTACTGTAAAAGAGGGAGCCAGGGTATTTATTCTTTCTGCATTCAAACAGCACCGCAACCGGGATGCAAGAGAAGAATTGAACATCCTGATGCAAAAAGGTTTTTCGAGGATTTACCAGTCACCTTTTTCTTATACACAGAAAGAAAACCCTGTGAATGAAGGAACCATCCACCGGATCGAAGACCTGCTGGATGATAAAACCCCTTTGTTCAAAACAGTTTTTCAGTTTCCGGAAAATATTTATGTGCTGGTGGACAGGATCGTAATGAAAGAGCTGGATGAAGACGATGAACACAGGCTTTCAGATTCAATAGGCACCGCATTTTATGAAGGCGAAGGAGATGTATATGTAGAAGTTGATGGCAAAAAACTTCTTCATTTTAATAACCGCTTTGAGCTCGATGGCATGACCTTCGAAGAGCCCTCACCCAATTTATTTTCTTTCAACAATCCTTATGGCGCCTGTCCAAACTGTGAAGGCTTTTCGCTGGTGCTTGGAATTGATGAAGACCTGGTTATACCCAACAAACTATTAAGTGTATACGAAGGTGCAGTGGCTCCCTGGAAAGGCGAGAAACTGGGCAAATGGAAAGAAGATTTTGTAAAGAGTGCACGCAAGTTTGATTTCCCGGTACACAAGGCCATTGCCGATCTGAGTCCTGAACAATACCGCGTTCTCTGGGAAGGCAACCAGTATGTATACGGCATCAATGACTTCTTTAAAGAAGTGGAGCAGAACCTGTACAAGGTCCAGTACAGGGTATTGTTAAGCCGCTATCGTGGAAGAACCACCTGCCCTGAGTGTGGTGGTTTCCGCCTGCGGAAAGAAGCCCTGTATGTCAGGATCCATGGAAAAAACATAGGAGAGCTGAGTGATATGCCGATCCGTGACCTTCGTACCTGGTTTGACAGGGCCGTGGCTGAATTTTCTTCCTTTGAAAAAGAAGTTTCCAGGCGCATTGTTCTGGAGATCAACCATCGCATCGATACCATGCTCCAGGTGGGCCTGGGATATCTTACTCTCAGTCGCCTTGCCAATTCCCTGAGTGGTGGCGAAAGCCAGCGTATTCAATTAACGCGTAGCCTTGGCAGTAATCTTACCAATTCCCTTTATATTCTAGATGAACCTTCAATCGGGCTTCATCCCAGGGATACGGCAAACCTGATCAGGGTTTTAAAAGAACTGAGGGATCTGGGTAATACAGTAGTTGTAGTGGAACATGATGAAATGATGATGCGTGAAGCTGATCATATCATTGACATGGGCCCTCTGGCGGCACACCTTGGAGGAGAAGTAATAGCCCAGGGAAATTATAATGAGATCGTTAGTCATCCTGAAAGCCTGACGGGTAAATATTTAAAAGGAGAATTGAGCATCGAGCCCCCGAAAAAATTGCGAAAGCCCAAAAATTTCATCATTGTTGAAGGCGCCCGGCAGCACAACCTCAAGGATATCACTGTTGCCTTTCCTCTCAATGTGCTTTGCGTGGTGAGTGGGGTAAGTGGTAGTGGCAAGACAACACTGGTCAAATACATTCTTTACCCGGCCTTAAAGAAAATGCAGGGCGAGCCAGTTGAAAAGGTCGGCTTTCACAGGGGCATTGCCGGCTCTCCTGACCTGGTGACGCAGGTAGAAATGGTAGATCAGAATCCTATCGGCAAATCATCCAGGAGCAATCCCGTTACCTATATCAAAGCCTGGGATCATATCCGGGATCTTTTTGCATCGCAGCCTTTAAGTAAGATGCGTGGCTTTCAGCCCAAGCATTTTTCCTTTAACGTGGACGGAGGCAGGTGTGATGCCTGCAAAGGGGAAGGTGAAAAGATCGTTGAGATGCAGTTCCTTGCCGATGTTCACCTGACCTGCGAGGTCTGTGGCGGAAAAAAATTCAAGGAAGAAGTGCTTGAAGTGCAATACAAGGGAAAGAATGTTTTTGATGTGCTTGAAATGAGCATTGATGAAGCCATTGAATTTTTTAAGGATGAAAAGCCAATTGCCAATGCCATTAGGCCTTTGAGTGAGGTAGGTCTGGGTTATGTTAAGCTCGGACAATCTTCGGATACCCTTTCGGGTGGGGAAGCACAAAGGGTGAAGCTGGCTTCCTTCCTGGGAAAGGGAAAATCTGCAGGTAAGCTGCTTTTTATTTTTGATGAACCCACAACCGGCCTTCACTTTCATGATATCAAGAAACTCCTGGCATCTTTCAATGCCCTGATAGAACAGGGTCACTCTATCATTGTAATAGAACACAATACCGATGTGATAAAAAGCGCAGACTGGCTGATTGACCTGGGACCAGAAGCAGGAGCTGAAGGAGGGAACCTGGTTTTTGCCGGCGAGCCTTCTTCAATTAAAAAAGCTACTGAAAGTCGTACCAGGTTATTTATTGAGTAATCATTTTTTTTAATTTTATTGAGAAGTCTATTGTTTTTCTAAAAAAGAGGTTTTAAGTTTGTGTCCATCTCCATCGTATCCTAAGCAATTACCGGCTATCTTTCCTAATACCTTTTGAGAATCTTCCGAATCCTTCCTCTGAGGCCGATTAATCATTGCTTTAACTCAAACCTTAAACTTTTACCGTCATGAGAAGGATTTTTACTTCTTCAATCTTTGCGGCTGCATTGGTGGCTGCATCAATTAATTCGTCTGCCCAAACATGTGGAACTACCACAACTGACCCGGGTGTAACTAACAATTTTAATGCAGGTTCTACTGAAGGATTTTCCGGAGACTTTACCTGGGGAACTAACCGACTGAACTCTTCAAACGTGGGCGCAGGTTCTGCCAAAGTATTGAATACGGCTATCTATTACACTGCTCCTGGCCAGACTACTCTGAACTGGAGATTTGTACTGGGTGGACAGGCTAACGTTAACAGCTACGCAATTACATATGAAACAGCTAATGATGGTACTCATCCTCTTTGCAGTGGTGGTGCCCTGGCTTCTGGTACTTATTTCTTTACCGCTCCTGTTCCGGTTTTAGTGAGCCCTGGTGAAAATTTCATCCTGCATATCACTTATACTATCAGTGGTGGTAATGGTCAGAATATCACTATTGATGATTTTGGAATCAATGTAACAGCTGCTGCTGGTACACTTCCAGTTAAATTCTCTTCATTTGATGCAAAAAGCGCCAATGGTAACATTAACCTGATCTGGAATGTTGGTGTAGAAGAAAATGTAGCAGCTTATGAAGTTGAAAAAAGCGCAGATGGCCGTAGCTATGAAACTATCGGTACGGTAGATGCAATTGGCGAAACAACTTATTCTTTTGTTGATACAAAAGCTTCTGATGCTACTGCTTACTATCGCATCAAAGCTGTTGATGTTGATGGCAAACTGACTTTCAGCCCAATCGTTACAGTTAAAGGCGGACGCTCCAGCATTACGCTGAAAGCTTTCCCAATGCCTGTGATCAGCGATCTTACACTTCAGCATACTGCAGCAAGCACTGACAGCAAGATCAGCATCAGCACTGCCGATGGCCGTACAGTTAAGTCAATTGTTCCTTCAAAAGGCACACAGCAAACTGTTATCAGCCTGGCTTCATTCCAGCCTGGTGTTTATGTGATCCGTTATACTGATGGAAATGGAAATGCTGAAACCTTGAAAATCGTGAAACAATAAAAGTTTTAAGGTTTAATCATAAGAAGGGAGCCGCAAGGCTCCTTTCGTTTTTTATAGACTTTGCTAATTCTTCCGAAGACCTGAAGTCGATCATTTTCATTTGAAGATTGGTTTCTCCGTTCCATTCGTTTTCTTCCAGCTTGAAAACAATATCTACCGGTTTACCCGAAAGGAGCAGGTGCATCTTCTCCGCCATATTGAAACCAATACCGGAGATCCTGGTGCCATCCTGTTGTAATACAAAACGGATATGTGCTTCCTTCACCACCTTACTCCAGCCCGTGTTATACACCTTTCTTGCTATGAATGTTGGCCGAAGGTTATCAGGTCCAAATGGTTCCATTTGGGTTAATATATCAAAGAAGGATTTTTTAAGGTCGGCCAGTTTCACTTCCGCGTCAATCACGATCTCGGGAATCAGTAATTCCGGGTGGATGGTTGCCTGCACCACTTCTTCGAATTTCTGGCAGAAGGCATCCACTTTCCCGGGCTCCATGGTCACACCCGCTGCATAAAAATGTCCACCATAACCCAGCAGCAATTCCTTGCACTGGTGTACGGCTTCATAAACATTGAATCCGGAAACACTTCTTGCAGAACCTGCCACGTATTCTCCACTTTGCGTCAGTACGATAGTAGGCCTGTAATAATGATCAATGAGCCGGGAGGCTACAATTCCCACTACACCTTTGTGCCAGTGCGGCTGGTACAGTACCGTGCTTCTTCTTTTTTGCAAAACTTCATCGCCATCGATCATGGCCAGGGCTTCTTCCGTGATATTCAGGTCGGCTTCACGCCTGTGGGTATTATCTTCATGAAGCTGTTCCGCCCAATGCAAGGCTTCGTCATAGGTATCTGCAACAAACATGAGGACAGCCTTTCGTCCGTCATCCATTCTCCCTGCAGCATTCACCCGCGGCGCAATGATAAATACGAGGTTATTGATCTGGATCTCTTTATCAAAAGCACTAAGAAAAGCCAGCGCCCTGATCCCGAAATTGGGATTGTTATTGGCTTTCTTCAAGCCATAAAAAGCCAGCACACGATTTTCACCTGTCATCGATACGATATCAGCTGCAATGGCTGTAGCTACCAGGTCCAGGTACAGGTATGCAAGTTCTTCGGGTAGCTGTAACCGGGAGCAAAGAGCGGTGATCAGTTTGAAACCAACGCCGCAGCCACAAAGGTCCTTATATGGATAATTACAGTCTGGTTGTTTTGGATTGAGTATGGCTACAGCAGGAGGCAGGGTGTCATCGGGAAGGTGATGATCACAAACAATGAAATCAATGCCCAGTTCTTTTGCATAGCCGATCAACTCCACTGATTTAATACCACAGTCAAGAGCAACAATCAGGGTAAATTTTTTTTCATGGGCAAAATCAATTCCCGCCCTGCTCACACCATATCCTTCGCGGTAGCGATGCGGGATATAGAAATCAACAAAAGGATGCTGGCTTTTCAGGAAGCGGTACATGCAGGCAACGGAGGTGGTTCCATCCACATCGTAATCGCCAAAGACAAGAATTTTTTCTCCGGATGAAAAGGCCCTGAGGATCCTTTCAACGGCCCTGTCCATATCCTTCATTAAAAAAGGATCATGAAGATCAGAGAGGGAAGGACGAAAGAATTGTTTTGCTTTTTCATAGCTATCCATTCCGCGCTGCACCAGGATGTTGCATAGCACCGGGTGGATCTTCAGTTCACTGAATAATGAACCTGCTTTTTCCCTGTCGGCAGGAATGACCTTCCATCTTTTCTCCATGACATCAAAGTCTTCTAGTATTTTCTATCTGTAACAAAGTTGACGAGGTCCTCGAATCCATCGCGAACAGGGGAGTGGGGAAAGGAATGAAGGATCTCGATCGCTTCTTTTTTAAAAATATTCATTTTATCAACGGTATAAGCGATTCCGCCGGTTTTTTCCACCACGTCGATAATGTAATTTACTTTGCTTTTCCGGGTGTTTTCATTCTTGATGATATAGATGATCTTTCTCCGGGTTTCCTTATCTACATGATTGAGTGTATAAATAAGAGGCAGGGTCAGCTTTTTTTCCTTGATATCATTGCCTGTAGGTTTTCCAATATCATTGGCTGCATAATCAAAGAGGTCGTCCTTCATTTGAAAGGCGATGCCCACTTTGTCGCCAAATGCCTTCATTCTTTGAGTGGCATCCTCATCACCTGAAGTGGACCAGGCGCCGGCAGCACAGGCAGAAGCAAGTAAAGAAGCAGTTTTATTTTTGATGATCTCGAAATAAACAGCCTCTTCCAGGTTAAGGGATCTGGACTTTTCCATCTGCAGCAGTTCGCCTTCACTCATTTGTCTTACGGCATCAGAGAGAAGCTGCAGGGTTTTGAAATCATTATTATCAAGAGAAAGCAGGAGGCCCTTGGCTAAAAGATAATCACCAACAAGGACTGAAGCCTTGGCTTTCCATAAAGCATAAACTGAGAAAAAACCTCTACGTTCCAGGGAGTCATCCACTACATCATCATGTACAAGTGTGGCAGTATGAAGCAATTCAACCAGGGAGGCGGCCCTGTAGGTGCTTTCATTAACGGTACCGCACAGCCGGGCTGAAAGAAAAACAAACATGGGCCTGAGTTGCTTGCCCTTTCTTTTGACCACATACCTCATGATACGGTCCAGCATGGATACCTTACTGCTGACAGCATCTTTGAATTTTTCTTCAAAGACCTTCAACTCCTGTTCAATTAAATTAACGGCTAGCTTCATTCGTAAAAGGGCTGAAAGTTACAACCGCAACCGTATACCTTGCACCTTATGGTACAAGAATTGCACGAGTGGTGCTGACAAAAATGGAGAAATAAACCGAACAATAATTTGAAATTAAAATTTAAAGTTTGGTAATTGTACGTCAATTTATATTTTTGTCACCGATTAGGACATTGTTTTTAAAATTTAATCAATAGTTATGGCAAGCAAAAAGTACTCTTTTCTGGCAGGTATCCTGTGCCTGTTGGCATCGTATGGTTTCTCCCAAACCGGCTACGATGTAATGGATTCATCAGTAGTTCCTTCGCGACGAATGCCTCAATACACCAATTTTAAAGCAGCAGCTGAAAACTATCCTGCTAAGCCCCGCAACATGTGGGAGATTGGTATCAAGGGAGGTATGCATAATATAAGTGGTGATGTATCTTCTTTAATTGCACCAGGTTTTGGTGTACACGTTCGTAAAGCCTTTGGTTATGTATTCTCTGCTCGTCTTGAGTATGTTTATGGTGTTCCAAAAGGCTTGAACTGGCTGCCTTCTAGCGGTTATGTTGCCGGTAGCACCCAGAACCCCTGGTTTAATTTAGGTTATGCTGGTGCTCCAGTTTATTACAACTACAAATCAAACATCCAGGATCTTTCACTGGAAGGTATCATTTCACTGAACAACATCCGTTTCCACAAATCCAAATCAGGCATCAACTTCTACGCTCTTGCCGGTATTGGTGGAATGGTGTACGAAACAAAAATCAATGCCCTGAACGGTACCACTCCTTACAGCTTCGCCGGTATCCAGCAAGGAACATGGAAAACAAGAAAAGATGTAAGGGATGACCTGAAAGATCTTCTTGATGATTCTTATGAGACTGATGCTGAAAACCATGGCGACCGTCGTCCTAAATTGTTCGGTAAGACTTTCAAACCTGTTGGCCATATCGGTGCCGGTGTTGCTTTCAAATTAAGCAACAGGCTGAACCTGGCTCTGGAAGATCGTTTCACCATCGTTAAAGATGACCTGCTGGATGGTCAGCGTTGGGCTGAGCAGGGTGACCTTACAAGGGATCACGATGCTTACAACTTCCTTTCACTTGGTTTGAACATCAATATCGGTTCTAAAGCTGTTGAGCCATTGTGGTGGCTGAATCCTTTGGATTATGCTTACCAGGAACTGCGCAAGCCAAAGTACATGCAGCTGCCTAAGCCAGTTCTGCCTGATGCTGATGGTGATGGTGTAACTGACCAGTTCGACCAGGAGCAAACTCCTCAGGGTTGCCCGGTTGATACTCATGGTGTAAGCCTTGATACTGATGGTGATGGCGTACCTGATTGCCGTGATAAAGAAAAGATCACTCCTACAACATGGCAGCCTGTTGATGCTGATGGTGTTGGTAAAATGCCTTGCCCTGATTCATCCTGTAAAGGTTGGGGTATGGTAAATGAATGTGCAAATGCTTTAGGTCAACTGCCAAGCATCACTTTCTCTAGCAATACTTCAGTAGCTCTTTCAAATGATGCTAAAGCCCTGCTGGCTTCTGTAGCAGCACGTCTGCGTCAGAATCCTACCTGCCGCGTGGTAGTTACTTCTTATTGCGCTTCTGACAAGCGTGCACAACAAAGAAGCTGGGATCGCGTGAATGCCGTTATTAACTACATGGTAGATAAAGAAGGTATCAGCGCTGACCGTTTCTACTGGAACTATGGTCAGGAAGGTGGCGATTGCAATACCGTTGACCTGCGTGCAGCTGGCAGCGATGAGCAAGGACAAACAACAGTTCCTGCTCCGCATCCAAACCTTAGCAGACAGAAATAAGAGATCAAACTCCTTATAATAAAACCCTCCAAACGGAGGGTTTTTTCTTTTTAAGAGTCAGCTTTAGTGAAATCTTAACGGCCGGTCTTACCTGCTTTGCATTATTTCGAGAATATTTGCCTAAACTGTTTAACTTTGCCAGCCTTTATGAAGTTTTTTACCGTAGTAATTTTTTCCTTTTTTCTTATCAGTTGCGGCGGAATCAGCAAAGTGCTGAAAAGCAAAGACCCGGAGTATAAGCTGCGTATGGCAGAAAAATACTACGTCAAGAAGAAGTGGAACTATGCCCAGCAGATCTATGAGGATATCATGCCTTATTACAGGGGAACACCTGAATTCGAGGATATCTATTATAAATATGCTTATTGCGCTTACAACCAGAAGGATTTCCTGAATGCGGAGAACCTTTTCAAAACCTTCCTGGAGATCTATCCAAACAGCAAAAGAGCTGAGGAGATGGATTACATGAGGGCTTATACTTTTTACAGGCAGTCGCCTAAACCCGAACTCGACCAGACCAATACCCTCAAGGCAATTGGTATGATGCAGATGTTCATCAACACGCATCCAGGGTCGGCAAGGAATAAAGAGGCAACTGAGATCATTGACAAAAGCCGCAGGAAACTGGAGATCAAAGACCAGAAATCTGCGCAGCTTTATTATGATATCGGACAGTTCAGGGCAGCAGCAGTAGCTTACAATACCCTGCTGAATAGTTATCCTGAATCAGAAAGCGCAGACCAGTACAAGCTGATGGCCATCAAATCCTATTACAGGTTTGCTGAACTCAGCGTAGAAGAACGCAAGGTGGAGCGCTTTGAAAAAGTAATCGAAGAATGTAATGAATTCAACGACCGCTTTCCGGAAAGTCCATACGTGAAAGAGGTACAGGAATTCTTAAACCAATCTCAAAACAACTTAAAAACATATACAAATGAGCCTGCTAAGAAGACAGCTTAGTACCAGCACATCCAACAACATTGAAACCCGTGACATCAACGAACTGAAGGGTAAAACGGGAAATCTGTATGAGTCCATTGCAATCATTGCAAAAAGGGCCAGCCAGATCAACATCACGTTGAAGGAAGAGTTGCACAACAAGCTGGAAGAGTTTGCCAGCCATACCGATTCACTGGAAGAGATCCACGAGAACAAGGAGCAGATCGAGATCTCCAGGGCTTACGAGCGTATGCCTAATCCTTCATTGCTGGCTATCCAGGAATTCATGGGTGAAAAAGTTTACTATCGTAAGAACGAAGACCAGGATCTTTTCAAATAATCAACTGGCAGTTCATCTCATTGAGCGGTCCGCCTTAGGCGTGATCGCTTTTATTTTTTAAATAGTATTTTAGAGCCATGCTCGCCGGAAAAAAAATCATCATTGGCATCACGGGAAGTATTGCTGCTTACAAGATCCCGATGCTGGTGCGCCTGCTCACCAGGGCTGGTGCTGAAGTAAAGCTGGTTATGACAGCTTCGGCGGGAGATTTTGTATCAAGACTCACCCTTTCCACGCTTTCAAAAAACCCGGTTCTTTCTGAGCTTTTTGATGAGCAAAGCTGGGCCAACCATGTGGAACTGGGAAGATGGGCTGATGTGATGGTCATAGCACCACTTAGCTGTAACAGCCTGGCTAAAATGGCTCATGGCCTTTGTGATAACCTTTTGCTGGCAGTATATCTTTCTGCAACCTGCCCCGTAATAGTAGCACCAGCCATGGATGAAGACATGTGGCTTCATCCCACCACTCAAAATAACCTGGACATTCTTCGTAAAAATGGCTGCCAGGTAATGGATGTAGGTGTGGGCGAGCTGGCCAGCGGACTAACCGGTCCCGGAAGAATGGCCGAACCGGAAGAGATCTTTAGTCAACTTGAACAGCATTTTAAAGTTAGCGGCCAGTTAAATGGCAAAAAAGCCCTGGTAACTGCCGGTCCTACATACGAAGCCATTGATCCCGTACGTTTTATCGGCAATCATTCTTCTGGCAAAATGGGCTATGCTCTTGCCGAAGAACTGGCTGGTAGAGGAGCTTTGGTGACCCTGGTAAGCGGACCTGTTTCCATCCACAAACGACATAATAATATAAAGCTGGTGCCGGTGGTGAGTGCACAAGAAATGCTGCAAGCCTGCGAAAAAGAAGATTATGATATTGCAGTGATGGCAGCAGCAGTGGCTGATTACAGGCCCTCAGTGGTGTCGGAAAACAAGATCAAGAAAAAGGACAATGAAATGAACCTGGATCTTGTCAAAACAAATGACATCCTGGGAAGTCTGGGCAGCAAAAAACAGAAAGGCCAGTTGCTGGTGGGATTCGCCCTCGAAACCAATAACGAGGAAGCTTACGCGAAGAAAAAGCTTGCTGGAAAGAACGCAGACCTGATTGTATTGAATTCTTTAAATGACCAGGGCGCAGGCTTTGGACATGATACCAATAAAGTGACACTGTTTTACCATGATGGCCGCCAGAAGCAGCTGGACCTTCAGTCCAAAAAAGCGATTGCCAGGGATATTGTGGATTCTATAATTGAACTGAACTCATGAAATACATTCTCTCTATTTTATTCTTAATGCTGGTCACGGTATCCAATGCCCAGGAATTACAGGCAAGGTTTACCGTGAATGCCAACAAGGTGAGCACACAGGTAGATAAAAAAGTTTTCCAGACACTCCAGGGCGCACTCACCAATTTCGTGAACAATCGCAAATGGACCTCTGATGCTTTTCAAGCGCAGGAAAAGATCAAATGCAATTTCCTTCTCACCATTGATGAATATGTTGGCGATAATATATTTAAAGCCTCGCTGACCGTTCAGGCAGCAAGACCGGTTTATAATACAACTTATGAATCGCCCATCATCAATCTGCAGGATGCTGAAGTGCAGTTCAAATATGTTGAATTCCAGCCGATAGAATTCAATGAGAATCGTATACAGGGAAGTGATGCCCTCGCTGCCAACATCACCGCGGTGCTGGCTTATTATATCAATATTATCCTGGGGCTGGATTATGATTCCTTTTCTCCAAGAGGAGGTGATCCTTATTTTCAGAAAGCACAGTACATCGTAAACAATGCACCTGAAGCTGGTTCTATCAGCGGATGGAAGGCTTTTGATGGTTTGCGTAACCGTTTCAGGCTGGTGCAAAACCTGGTTGACAGTCGTTTTACACTGGTGCATGATGCCATCTATAGTTACTATCGTAATGGCCTCGACAAATTTTATGAAAGCGAAACAGATGGACGCGCAGGCATTCTCAATGCATTGAATTACCTGAATTCTGTGAATACGGAAAATCCCAATTCCATGATTATCCAGGTTTTTTTCCAGGGAAAAAGCGGTGAGCTGGTAAAGATCTTCAGCAAGGCCGATGGTGAATCCAGGAAAAAAGCAAAGGACCTGCTGGTGAAGCTCGATATCACCAATGCCAGCACTTATAAAGAACTGTAATGAAGTCATTGATCTTTTCCATTTTTCTTTTCCTGCTGATCGGTTGTTCTGATAAAATGCCGAAAGATGTGTTGGAACCACAGGCTTTTCAAAACATCCAGTGGGATTTAATGCGGGCAGATGAAATGGTAGAATTTTACAGGGCTACTGATACCAACTATCCTGCAGAAAAAAAACGGTTAGAATATTACAATCAGATCCTGTTGCTGCACCAGGTGAGCCAGCAGCAGCTGAATAAAACCATTGATTATTATACGGCACATCCTGTGCAGCTTAGAAAAATAATTGATTCTCTGGAAGCCATGGGCCAGCGTTTGCAAAGACAAAAATCTGACACTGCACCCACGCCAAGGATTATAATAGATACAACCATTATCAACAAAGCAGTTGCTGATACCCTGCTTCGCAATAAGTTCCTGAAACGGAAAGCGGACTAACCATCTTATCGCCTATTTTTGATCCTGAATTTTAGTAGTATGAACAAAGTATATGCAAATGCAGAAGAAGCACTTCATGATGTGAATGATGGCGCATCAATCATGCTGGGAGGCTTTGGTCTTTGCGGTATTCCCGAGAACTGCATCAATGCGCTCGCAAAAAAAGGTGTAAAGCAACTGACCTGTATTTCCAATAATGCCGGTGTGGATGATTTTGGTTTGGGTCTGTTGTTACAAACAAAGCAGATCAAAAAAATGATGAGCAGTTATGTTGGAGAGAATGCTGAATTTGAAAGGCAGTTATTAAGTGGCGAGATGGAAGTGGAACTCATTCCGCAGGGTACACTGGCTACACGAATACAAATGGCCGGCATGGGCATTCCTGCATTTTTTACTCCGGCAGGATATGGAACAGAAGTAGGAGAAGGAAAAGAAGTGCGTGAGTTCAATGGTAAAAAATATTTGATGGAGCAGGCGCTCCATGCGGATTTTGCCATTGTAAAAGCGTGGAAGGGCGATAAATACGGCAACCTGGTTTTCAGGAAAACAACAAGGAATTTTTCAACCTCAATGGCCAAGGCAG
Organism: Bacteroidota bacterium; assembly: GCA_023386045.1. Classification (GTDB taxonomy): domain Bacteria; phylum Bacteroidota; class Bacteroidia; order Chitinophagales; family Chitinophagaceae; genus Flavisolibacter. The sequence goes on along the minus strand of JAEWKK010000022.1, from coordinate 74,026 downwards.
GAACCATTACCATTGCCGAAGTGGAAGAACTGGTAGAACCAGGACAACTGGATCCCGATTCCATTCATGTGGCCAGTGTATACGTTCACCGCATCTTCCAGGGAACCCAGTACGAAAAGCGAATTGAAAGAAAAACCGTTCGCCTAAAAACCTAAACAACTAAACCATCTAAACTTTCTAAACTCGCTAAACTCTCTCAACTTTCTAAACTCTTTCAACTCTCAAAACCTCCCTCCTCATGGCTCTCGACAAATACGGCATCGCAAAAAGAATCGCAAAGGAACTGGAAGATGGAATGTATGTAAACCTTGGTATAGGCATTCCCACACTGGTAGCGAACTATATTCCTGAAGGCATGTTCATTTTAATGCAAAGTGAAAATGGCATGCTGGGTATGGGTCCTTATCCAACAGAAGAAGAAATGGATGCAGACCTGATCAATGCAGGTAAAGAAACAGTGACCATATTGCCTGGTGGTGCATTCTTCGATAGTGCCGAAAGTTTTGGAATGATCCGCGCGGGTAAGATTGACCTGACGGTTCTTGGTGCGATGGAAGTCAGTGAAACCGGTGATATTGCTAACTGGAAGATCCCTGGCAAGATGGTTAAAGGAATGGGAGGGGCGATGGACCTCGTGGCATCTGCAAGAAATATCATTGTGGCCATGATGCATACCAACCCTAAAGGTGAATCCAAACTCTTACCAAAATGCAGTCTTCCGCTTACAGGTGTGGGATGTGTAAAGAAGATAGTCACCGAGCTGGCCGCGTTGGATGTAACGCCCGATGGTTTCAGGTTGATTGAAAGAGCTCCCGGCGTCAGCGTGGAAGAGATCCGCTCCAAAACCGCTGGAAAACTAATAGTGGAAGGCGAGATACCGGAGATGGTTATTTAATTATTGTTGATGGATACATAAAATGTTGGAATATAATTTATCAAACAGATTGCAGATCAATAAATCAATCGGAATAAAAGCTTGGTTGTTTTCATTTATCATGATCATGTTTGGTAGTTGCATTAAGGAGAAAACTACTCATTACAAAGCTTACCTTAAAAACCCCACTAATCACCGTATAGTAATAAAGGGATACAAGGGAGGAGTTCCGGTACCTAATGAAGTAATTGAATTAGGAGGATCGGAAGAGATTAAATATGCTGATGGTTGGCTCAGAGGTGAAGAGATGCCAATGTTTTTTGCTGATTATTTCAAAAATGTTGATTCAGTAGTTGTCACTTTTGATAATCAATATAATGTGACCCATTATACTATAAATCCAGCATTACAATCACCAAAAAGTTATAGCCCAACCAATCCAAGAAACATATTGAATTATAAAAACTTTGTTGTGAGTTATGTAACTGATGGCTTAACCTACAAAATATTTACATACACCTTTACGGAGGCCGATTATCAATTCGCCTTATAAGAATAAGTCCTTACAATAAATAAGGGCTGTAACATCAGCGGTCTTATTTATTGTAAATATTTCTTTGGTTCACAAGGTCTTCTCCTTAACTGTTTCCTCATTTTCAAATCAATCCTTCATCTGCAAAACTGTAATAGCCCTCATCGCTTACAATGAGGTGGTCAAGCACCTTGATGTCAAAATATTTTGCCGCTTCTTTGATCTTGAAGGTCAGTTCCTCATCAGCCCTGCTGGGCCTGAGGCTTCCTGAAGGATGGTTGTGACAAAGTATGAGACTGACCGCATCTTCCTCCAGCGCTTTTTTTAAAATGATGCGTGGATCGGCTACTGTTCCTGTGATGCCTCCCTCACTCACGATCTGAAAATGATTGATCTTATTAGCCCTGTTCAGAAAAAGAACGGCAAAGACCTCGTGCTTGTAATCGCGCAACAGGGTTTGCAGGTAACCGGCAACATCATTGCTCCCTGTGATGAGTGGCTTTTCCCTGGAAGCCATGGCCTGCCTTCTTCTTCCCAGTTCCAGTGCGGCTACAATGCTAATGGCTTTTGCTTCACCAATGCCCCTGATCTTCATCAATTCCTTTGCAGAGAGTTTGCCCAGTTCATTGAGATTATCCTTGCTGCAACGAAGCACTTCCTTTGCCAGTTCCAGCGCCGATTTTTCCCTGTTGCCATTGTTGATCAGGATAGCAATGAGCTCAGAATCACTCAAAGCATTAGGACCTTTACTTCGTAGTTTTTCGCGTGGTCTGTCGTCAATTGCCCATTCCTTAATTGGGTGCTTTTGCTCTTGCATCGGTTTTTATTTAACAATAATTTTATGACCGTCAATTATCCTGTAAAAGACTAAAACCCCTGATTCCTATGAGAAAAAACTCTACCCATTCTATTGGAGCTTTGCATCCGATCCTGTTCTTTATGCTGGTTTACGGCATTTCATTGTTCCTGGCCCTTTTTGTTTGCCGTACCGTTTATTACAGCGTGAATGAAGATCCATCAGCCCGTGCACAAAAACTGGCACCTGCTGAAAACACTTCAACGCTGAATGCAACTGCTTATAAATAAACTCATTAGATTAGATTGATTTGAAGGGAGCATGGCTCCCTTTTTCTTTTGACAGCAGTCAATTTTAATGGTAATGGCATTTCTGCGCCTCAAATTTTTATCGCTTCCCTTATCTTCGCCGCACATTTTCCTTCCATGAATCCTTCTGCCAAAATTTTTGCCGGTACCGGCTCCCAGAAACTTGCTGAAAACATCTGTAAGAGCTACGGCTGCCAGTTAGGCAAGATCAATATTCAAAAATTCAGCGACGGAGAGATCCAGCCCATCTTCCTGGAAAGTATCAGGGGTGATATGGTTTTCCTGGTGCAAAGCACTTATGCGCCCGCCGATAACCTGATGGAATTGCTCCTCATGATCGACGCCGCCCGCAGGGCTTCGGCCGACAAAATCATTGCCGTGATTCCTTATTACGGCTATGCACGCCAGGACCGGAAAGACCGCCCCCGTGTGGCCATCGGAAGTAAGCTGGTAGCCAATATGCTCACGGCTGCCGGAGCTAACAGGGTCATTACCATGGACCTTCATGCGCCACAGATCCAGGGTTATTTTGACATACCCGTTGACCACCTTGATTCTTCAGCGGTTTTTATACCTTATATAACACAACTGAAGCTTGAAAACCTTACTTTTGCGGCCCCCGATGTGGGAGCTACCAACCGCATCAGGGAGATCGCCTCTTATTTTGAAGCAGAAATGGTGATCTGCGACAAGCACCGCAAGCGTGCCAACGAGATCTCCAGCATGGTGGTGATTGGTGATGTAATGGATAGGGATGTGGTGATCATCGACGACATCTGCGACACAGGAGGCACCCTGGCAAAAAGTGCAGCTCTTTTAAAAGAAAAAGGCGCTCGTACGGTAAGGGCTTTGATCACTCACCCGGTTTTGAGTGGCAAGGCATATGAAAATATCGAAAACAGTGCGCTGGAAGAACTGGTGGTTTGCGATACCATTCCTTTGCAAAGGGAATCATCCAAGATCAAGCAGATCACAACTGCACAATTGTTTGCGGTAGCCATCAGGAACGCCTATGAAAACAAGAGCATCAATAGTTTATTCTTCCATTCGCAAAGCAGGAATAAATAAACAGTTGAAAGGAAAAAGTTTTTAAACAAACACTCAATAAAATGAAGACAATTACAATCGAAGGACAACTGAGGACCGAGCATGGCAAGTCAGCCACCCGCCAGATTCGCTCTCAGGAACTCGTGCCTGGTGTAATTTACGGGGGTGCACAGGAGGTGAATTTCGCCGCTCCTGCAAAGGCATTTAAGGCCCTGGTATATACACCAAACTTCCAGATCGCGGAAGTAAATGTTGACGGAAAAACCTACCGCTGCATCCTGAAGGACCTGCAGTTCGACAAGGTGGGTGATCAGCTGATCCACGTTGACCTGCTTGAACTGGTAGAGGACAAAAAAGTGATCGCAAGCATTCCATTGAAATTTACAGGAGCATCTGCTGGTGTAAAAGCTGGTGGACGTCTGGTTCCTAAAATGAAATCGCTGAAAGTGAAAACTTATCCCCGTCACCTGAAAGAGCAGATCGAAGTGAATGTGGAAGATCTTGAAATTGGTGGAAACATCCGTGTTGAAGATGTAAAGGAAGAAAATTATGAGATCCTGAACTCTCCACGTATTCCCATCGTTTCTGTAGTCACCACACGTGCATTACGCCAGGAAGAAGCAACTGCTCCTGCCAAAGGCGCTGCTGCACCTGCCGCGAAGAAATAAGAAATAATAATCTTTTTGTCATCCCGTTCGGAAACGAACGGGATTTTTTTTGGTGATGGTCGATAGAGAATAGATCATTCACGGCAATCGGCAAACGTCAAACGGCAATTGGAAGGCTACAATATTTAGGTAAATCTTCTGCTGTCAGAACTTTAAACCTTAGACATTCTACCTTAAACGTTTTATCGTCAAACCCTTTTGAACTTGCGTTGTGTCCTCCGTGCCCCCTTCCTGTCCTCCGTGTTCCGGCTGTTTTTCTTCTTCAACAAGATTTTTGTTCGAAGTTTTTTAGGAACACAGAGTGCACGAAGAACCACGGGGTACACGAAGAATTTTCGAACAGACAAATAAGGAACATATGAATTTCGATGGAGGAGAACATTTGAGTAAATTGGAAACGGCAAGGAAATTCTTCAAAGGTCAAACGGTAATTGAAGAGCCTCAATATTTAGGTAAATCTTCTGCTGTCAGAACTTTAAATCTTAAACTTTAAACTCTCTATTGTCAATAACGAAACTCTGTTCCCCCAACGACCATCCATGGACCATAGACTATGACACATGAACCATGAACTCTCTGCCATAAGTCATCTGCCAAACTATGATCTATGAACCATGAACTATGAACTCTCTGCTATATTTGCATCCATGAAATTCCTGATAGCCGGCCTTGGGAACGTGGGTGATGAATATGCACATACTCGTCACAATATAGGTTTTGATGTGCTCATGGCCTTTGTTTCCAAACATGGGGGTCAGTTCAAATCAGACCGGCTTGCCTTCACTGCTGAATTGCGCTGGAAGGGAAAAACCTTCATCTGCATTTGTCCTACCACCTATATGAATCTTAGCGGCAAGGCGGTTAAATACTGGCTGGATAAGGAAAAGATCGACCTTTCCCAGTTACTTGTGGTTTTTGACGACATTGCCCTTCCCTTATCAAAGATCCGCCTGCGGCCTGGTGGAAGTGATGCCGGACACAATGGACTGAAAAGCATACAGGAATCCCTGGGGACCACCAATTATCCCAAATTAAGGTTTGGTATCGGTAACGACTACCCTAAAGGCGCGCAAGTTGACTATGTCCTGGGCAAATGGCGCAAGGAAGAAGAAGCGTTGGTACAGAAGAAGATAGAACTCTGTGTTGAGGTGATTGAGGCATTTGCCTTTACAGGTATTAACAATGCAATGAATAAGTACAATAATGTTGAAATATTGCTATGACAAATAAGAGTATTTATTTACTTTAGCGCACCAGCCTTTATATCAATTTCCCGTAAAATCCGACTGTTCTTTGTAAAGCCATAAATAAATGGGATAAACGACATATGTAAGTATCCCTTATTATTTAATTTTTAAACCAAATTTTCTGTATGAAAATTTTTTGCGTAGGCCGTAATTATTCAGACCATGCCAAAGAGCTTGGAAATGACGTACCAGACGAACCAGTGATTTTCATGAAGCCAAAGAGTGCTTTACTTCAACCTCACACACCTTTTTATTATCCCGAATTTACCAATGAGCTGCACTACGAATGTGAACTGGTGCTGCGCATTTCAAAAAATGGTAAATACATACAGGAAAAATTCGCCAGTAAATATTATGATGCCATCACTACCGGCATCGACTTTACTGCACGTGATATACAGGATGATCTAAAACAAAAAGGACTTCCCTGGGAAAAAGCCAAGGCCTGGGATAATTCCGCCGTAATTGGCAAATGGGTTCCCATGGCCAATATCAAAAACAAAAAAGAGATCAAATTCGCTTTTCATAAAAACAAGGAACTGGTGCAGGAAGGAAATTCTGCCGACATGATCTTTGATTTTGATTACATCGTTTCTTACATCTCTAATTTTTTCTCCATTAATATCGGAGACCTCATCTTCACCGGAACTCCAAAAGGCGTAGGTGAAATAGTGGTGGGTGATGAAGTGGAAGCCTTCCTGGAGAATGAAAGCCTGTTAACACTGGACGTTAAATAAATGCCCCTTGTCCTCCGCTTCGGCGGAGGCATCGGGTTTTAATTTCCATTTCTGTCAGATGCTTTCCGATTTTTTCAGCTTCCTTTCTTCTTAAACGATTATCCTTTCACTCGTAAATAAGTTGTTTTTTTGCAAACTGGTGAAACCGGGTTGAATCATTATATTCTCCTGATGAAGTTTCCTGAAGAAAGTGAGCTATATGGATCGAAACCTGTTACTGCATACCTACCGGCAGATGTATCGTGTAAAGCTGATGGCTGAAACTTATGAAGCCAACCGCTCTATTACAAAATATGTACACTCAACTTCACGCGGTCATGAAGCCATACAACTGGCTACCGCTTTTCATCTCAAGCCTCAGGACTGGGTGAGTCCTTATTACCGTGATGAGAGTTTGCTGCTGGGAATGGGATGGACACCTTATGAACTAATGCTACAGTTGCTCACCAGGGCAGATGATCCATTTACCGGAGGAAGAAGTTATTATTCGCATCCTAACTCAAGGACTGAAGACAAACCAAAGATCATTCACCAGAGCAGCGCAACCGGTATGCAGGCCATTCCAACGACAGGTGTGGCACAGGGCATTCAATACCTTGAAACCATTGGACGTATCAAAGAAAATGTTGCAGACAAACCTGTTGTCATTTGCTCACTCGGTGATGCGAGTGTTACGGAGGGTGAGGTAAGTGAAGCTTTCCAGTTTGCCGTACTTAAAAAGTTACCCATCATTTACCTGGTTCAGGATAATGACTGGGGAATTAGTGTGACTGCAGCGGAAGGAAGAGCAATGGATGCCTATGAATACGCAGAAGGTTTCAAAGGATTGAACAAATTACGCGTGGATGGAACTGATTTTTTTGCAAGTTATGATACCATGTCAATGGTGATCAATCATGTGAGAGAGCATCGCCAACCCTGGCTGGTGCACGCGAAGGTTTGTTTACTCAATCATCATACAAGTGGTGTAAGAAAAGAATTTTATCGCACTGAAGAAGATCTTGCCAAACATGCCTGTAATGATCCTTATCCAAAATTCAGGCAGTCTATAGTTGATGATTTTGGTGAAGAGTATTTGCATGAAATAGAAGAAGAAGTAAAAGAAGAAATCAAACAAAGCTTTGAGAAGGCGGTAGCTGCGCCGGAACCTGATATTGCAACACTTCAGGATCATGTTTTTGTTCCCACACCTGTTACAGAAGAAAAAGGCGAAAGAAATCCTTCAGGAAAAGAAAAAGTGATCATGGTAGATGCTGCGCTTTTTGCCATTCGGGAATTGATGGCAGAAAACGAAGAATGCGTATTGTATGGCCAGGATGTTGGCAAAAGGCTTGGAGGCGTATTTCGTGAAGCAGCAACATTGGGCGAGCAGTTTGGTGAACACCGTGTTTTTAATACAGCCATCCAGGAAGCATACATCATTGGGTCTACTGTGGGCATGAGTGCTGTGGGATTGAAACCCATTGTGGAAGTTCAATTTGCAGATTATATCTATCCGGGCTTTAACCAACTGGTTACAGAGATCTCAAAATCATCTTATCTCTCTTGCGGAAAATTTCCTGTATCAACCATCATCCGCGTGCCTATTGGTGCATATGGTGGTGGTGGACCTTATCATAGCGGAAGTGTTGAATCCACCTTGCTCACCATTAAAGGAATCAAGATTGCTTATCCATCGAATGCAGCTGATATGAAGGGTCTCATGAAGGCTGCGTATCACGATCCCAACCCGGTAGTCATGCTGGAGCATAAAGGTTTGTACTGGAGCAAGGTGCCAGGTACAGAAGAAGCAAAAACAACAGAGCCTTCTGCTGATTATATTCTCCCCTTTGGAAAAGGTTCTGTGGTTTTAAAAGCCGATGATAGTTACATTGAAAATGGTGAATCGGTTTGTGTGATCACCTATGGCATGGGTGTTTACTGGGCAAAAGCTGCGGCCAAAAAATTTGAAGGAAAAGTAGAGATCATTGATCTGAGAACTTTGTTTCCTTTGGATGAACACCTTGTTTTTTCTACGGTTAAAAAACATGGAAAATGCCTGGTGCTTACAGAGGAACAACAGAATAATTCTTTTGCCGAAGCACTTGCCGGAAGGATATCTAAAAACTGTTTTCAATGGCTTGATGCACCTGTGGAAGTTTTGGGAGCTCTCGATCTTCCTGCCGTACCACTTAATATGGGACTGGAAGCTGCCATGCTTCCCAACCCCCATAAAGTATCACAGCGCCTGGAATTACTATTAAATGGTTAAGGCAACCACTTTAATCAATGAAAATACAGATGGCATATGGCAGATAGCGTATGGCAGATAGCATATGGCAAATGGCAGAAGCAAATGGCTTTAGGGTTCATGGACCATGGACTATGGACGTGAGTGGATTATCACGATATCTCCTTTTAATCTTAACTCGTAAACTTGTGAACTTTTGAGCTCGTGAACTTAATTACTGCCACTCACCACCCATCACTCACTACTCACCACTCACCATCACTCACTACTCACCACTCACCAAAACTCACTACTCACCACTCACCATTCACCCCTCACCACTCACCCCTCACAACTCACCACTCACCATTCACCACTCACCATATCAGAACGGATATCCAATCGCCAGATTATAAACAATATTCTGTCTTCTCCATGTCTGATTCCTGAAGTTGATCTGGTTGATCACACCCGGAGGTATTTCCCATGGTTTGCGAATAGGGAAAGCAATATCAAGACGGATCACGAAAAGCGTGATATCGAAACGAATACCAACTCCCACATCAACTGCCAGTTGGTTGAGGAATTTGCTGGTGAATTTCGCGCCAGGTTTATCTGTATAAGTTGAATCATTCTTCAGCCAAATATTTCCCGCATCAATAAAAATGGCTCCATACAAAGGACCTGATATACGAGGCCTGAATTCAGAATTCATTTCCAGCTTGATATCTCCAGTCTGATCGGGTAATACATTGGTAGCGTTAACCGGATAATAAGTTCCAGGTCCAACAGACCTGCTGCGGAAGCCTCTCAGACTGTTGTTGCCGCCAACAAAAAATTGTTTGATATAGGGTATCTGAACAGAGTTGCCATAAGGGTTACCATAACCAAGGATGATGCGGTTGGCCCATATTGAATTCAAACCAACCCTTCGGTAATAACGTCCGTCAAGCTCAATTTTATAATACTGTGAAAAAGGAACATTCCTGATCTTAACCGTATCACCTTTTTTGACATTTGCACCGGATAAAAGACCTGCTATGTTTCCGGAAAGATCAACCGCTGCATTCAGGAAAAATGCATTAGGAGGCGGCACATCGAGGGCCATCTGGTTGAAGGTAAACTGGTACCTGCTACCCAGAATGAATTGTTGTTCGATGGCTCTTTCAAGTCCGGGGAAATCCGATTCCAGTTTCCTGTAATCATCAGTAACATTCAGTGGTTGCGCATAACTGATGCTGATAGGATAAAGCTCGTGTTGCTTTACAATGCTTTTTTTCCAGTTGTACCCATATTCAAAAGTGTAGGAATTGAGAGTGTATAATTTTCTCCTGTTCAGGATATCATATCCCACCCTGATATTGGTGCGTGGCGCATAGGGACCTGTTGTTCGCAAAACACGGAAAGGGATCAATAGCCTGGGGATGGCATAGCTTAATTCTGCACCGGTGCGGTAGGTGTTGTATCCTTTTAATGCGCCGCTGAACTGGATGTCAGAACCAACATAGGCCGATATGTTCAGTTGTGAAGCATTGCGGAAAAGATTCCGGTGCAGCCAGCTGAAATTAATTTGTGATCCGTTCAGGTTATTTGATCTTGTAATGGCTGTTACTTCTGCATTTAAGGTTTGTGAAGGCTTTGGCGTGAGATAATAAAATGCATCAAGTTTGGCAGAATCCGGAACGGGTTCAAACCTGTTCTTAACAAACTTGAAGACATTGAGGTTGATCAGTCTTCTCAGCGTCTGGTTGTGATCTGTCCTGTTGTATACGTCACCTTTTTTGAATTGCAGGTTCTCATCAAATACAACAGGCTTGAAGCGTTTGCGGCGGTCAACAATATTCATTCCTTTAAAAACTTCACCGTGTGATAACAGTGTATCAATCCGTGCAGTGTTCAAACTATAACCGCTGTAGATATAAACATTATTAATGCGGTAGATCTCGCCCGCATTGGAAGGCATGTCGGGTTTAACAGTCAGGTACATATTCAGCCTGTGGTTGCCAATGGTGCTGTCTGTTTTTAGCAGCAGGTATTCCGGACTGAAATAATAAAATCCTTTTTCCTTGAGCAGGGCATCAATACGTACTCTTTCGGCTCTGATCACATCCAGGTCAAAAGGAACTCCGGGTTTCAGCAAAGTATTGGCAACTGTTTCTCCGATAGCCAGTGATAAGGCACTTGAATCAGTTGGAAAACCAATGCTGTCAATGATGTATTGATCACCTGTTTCAACCTTATAGTGAGCTTTTGCTTTTTTGCGTCTTACTGTTGTGTCTCCACTCACCTTTGCATGAAACCATCCCTTATTCTCCATATGGTTTTGCAACAGTTTGATGTTTTGCTGCAAATCCACCTGGCTTAATAAAACAGGAGGTTCTCCATATTTATCCCTGATCTTACCAAAAAAAGAATTAGGTTTTTTATTGTGCCAGAGATTGTAGATGGAGAGTTTGATGCGCATGCCAAGAAAGCGAGAGTTGGGCCTTGGCCTGGTCAATCCTTCAAGGTCGTTGCGCAATACTTTTTTTTCTCTTACGGTAAGATCAGGCCCCGAAACTTTTATCCTGGCACCGGTATATAGTTTTTCATTTTTGGGCAGGTGCCTGGTATTGCTGCAACCCATCCATACAGAGGATGCGATAAGTACGAGTAAAAAATGAATGGTCCTTCGCTTCATTGTGTTGTTCCATTTTGAGTACTTCCTGTACTGGTTACCCTTTGTCTTTTTCTGTTGAATATCTGCCTGAATGTATTGAAGTCAATTGCGAGAATAAAGCTCACACCAGTTTCAATGATATATCCATCAACAATGCCCTGGTATTCGTTCTGCCTGTAAAAACGAAGAAGATAACGGCCATCCTTGCTCAACTGGTAATCAACTGCAATATTGCTGGCGAGATTATTACTTCTCTGGTTACTGTTTTGCGGTCCCTCCAGTTGGAAGTTGCTGCCTACAGAAACCCGGAGTCGGTCATCAAGCAATCTTTTGCTGAGTCCTACATTCAGGTCAGTCCTGTTCCTCCTGTCACCTGTTGTATAATCTTCCGAAGAGGTTACATCAAAATTCAGTTCAACGCCTTCAATCAGCCCGGCGGCAAGGTTATTCAACTGTTCTGTCAATAGCTTGCTTACACTTTGACGTGCATAGGTTCCTGCGCTAAAACCTTCACCCTGAGATTTGAATGGGTTCTCACCCACAAATCTTCCGAGCAGCAATAAGGCAAATACCTGCTTATTCACTTCGCCTTCATCCTGCCTGATCTGGTCTAGCTTGGATTGTACTGCTGTAACAATATCATTGGAAACTCCATAATTTTTATTATCAGGCAAGGAGATGTCAAAGTCAATAATGGGTCGCAGTAATTCACCCGTGAGTGAAAGTTTTACTTCAAAAGGAAGTTTTTGCAGGTAAGTATTCCTGATGGCCAGAGTAGGTGCAGAGATCTGGTCGCCTACAAGATCCAAAGGTGCGGTGTTAGCTATGTAGATGGCTGATACATTCAGTTGCGCTGTTGTGGGTTCACCGGTCCAGGTAATTGTGCTGCCTGGTACGATATCAAATTTTCTTTGAAGGAAGTTGAATGAGATCTGATAGGAACCTTCTTCCAAAGCATAATTACCTACCAGTGTTATTTTTCCACTTGGATCAACACCGGCTGAAAGTACAGCTTCACCGCGAACATTCAGGAAATCGCCATTGGCCGGATCAACGATCACATTCAGAATTGCTTCTTTTTTGATCTCGATATTTGCAGTGATGTCCATCCCCAGCACATTGGTCCTGTTCAGCGAATCAGAAGCTCTTATGAACAATGTATCATTTTCAGGTGCATCCATATCCACGAACTGAACGATGCCTTCTCTTTCAACAATGCCTTCATCCTCCTGGGGCACTACAACAAATAAGTTGGTGCCATCATTCACCGTTATAGAACCATCTACTACAGGGCGTACTTCGGTGCCTGCAATATGTGCATCAGCAGTGATGTTCAGCTTACCATAGTATAATTTATGCTGTGCCTTGGTGGAATTCAGCACTTCGAAATTTCTTGCATTTACATCCAGGTTGAGGTCATAGTTGATGAAGTTGGATGTCATTACATTCCCATCAATGGTGAGGGTGTTGTTGGTTGAATCGCGAATGGTGAAATTGTTGAAAACAAAACCATTCTCTGAAACCGATATCTTTTCATTATCAATTCGGAACTGGCTGCCTAATACAGTAAGTGCAAAACTTGCTTTGTCAAAATTGATGTCACCTTTGATATCAGGGTTGGAACTGGTACCCCTGATCCTCACTTTGCCATTCACTGCACCTGATGCATTGCTGATCACATTGGCCATGGCGCCTTCCATGGTATTCAATTGCAATTGCCTGATGTCCAGATTCAGGTCAAGATCCACATCATTGCCAACAGGAGCAAAGGAGCCTGACATACTTACATCATTTCCTCTTCCTGTGATGGTAGCACTGTTAATGATATATCGCCCATTATTGCCTGAACTAACCTGTAGGTTTACATTTCCAATCGTATCCTGCTTCAGGCTCAGATCCCTGATGGTAAGATCACTGGTAAATACAGGTTGCTGCATAATATTTTTCAACGTAACTGTTCCATTCATCAACCCATCTACCAGCAATGAATCTGATTTGATAAAGCCTGTGATGGTTGCCAGACGAAAATCATTGAAACCTACCTGCAATGGCTGCGTACCAATTCCTGCAAGGCTTTGAAGTGAAAGTTTTTGTCCGCCCTTCTCTAAAATAAAATTGTCGGCGCGGATATTATTGGTTGAAATGGTGAGCAGGTTATCTGGTGATACAGTCCATCTTTCATAATTGAGCAGCAGACTGTCTGGTTTTAAATGAATAGCATAAACACCCTGGGAAGGCTGACTAAGAAGTCCGCTCAAAACGTATTTATTTTTTGCATTCTGGTCATCTATGCCAACCCTGAAATCTATTTTGTTCTGAAGTGCTGTAGCATCTATGCGGGTGTTATACAAATCAAATGAATTTCCTTTTTTGATCCTGGCAATGTTTCCTGTTACTCTCAGTCCGCTATCTGAAGTATTAGCGAGCAGGTTTACATTACTGAACTCATTTCCATTGTACAGCAGATAGGGTGTGCTTGCTTTGGCATTCATTCCCTGTTCGCTGGAAAAACTTCCTTCTGCATGTATGGTTTCCATGGAGGTTAAACCAGGAACAAAAGAGGATAATATGGGTGAATAAACCACATCCGCGTTGAAATTAAATTGATATGGTTTTACATTAGGAGTTTTTGAGGGTGCAGTTACTGAGAAATAAGGTTGTATACTTGATTGTATGATGGCACCAAGATCAGCCAACCTGTATTGACCTTCAATGGATGCATTGGCAATATCACTTCGCAGATGCATGAAGCTGCCGTTTTCATTGTTGCCAGAAACCAGTTGCACGGTATCAAGTGGAAGTCTTTCATTTCCTGAAACCAGTAGCGCTCTTGTTATAAGAACATCAGCATCGGGATTATCGGCTGTAAGGTTGGCTACTGTTCCATCTACCTTGCCCCGGAATATAAAAGGTTCTGTTGTAAAGTGAAGTGGAAGTGTTTTCAGGCTGTCCACCATTCCATTGATCCTGATGGATGGATTGGAAGAAAAATTTCCACTGGCAATAAAATTCATATCTGCATTGGGATCGTGAACATCAGCGTCAATATTGAATAAGGTTTTTTTCAATGTTCCTTTTACTTTGATATTCCGGTATTGATAACGATTGTAGCCAAAGCTGTTCAGGTTCCCGGAAAATCTTGTGTTCATAGAAGTTGGTGTAAGTCCGCTGCCATTCAAATTCATGGTGCCAGTGACCGATCCAAATTGACCCGGTTGCCTGATGATGCTCCCCAACTTTAATCCTCTTGTGCGGATATTGGTATTATAGCTGATTGCGGAAGGACTTGTAAGATTGCTGAATCTGCCAGAAACAGCTACAAAGCCGGAGGAAGAGTTGATGTCAAGATTTGTATTCAGCACACCTGAATTACCAGTGATGGTTCCGCTTACATCAAAAGATTCCGGCAGATTGATCTGTGAATTTGATAACCGCTGCCCTGTAAACAAAGCAATATCAGTTTGTGTGGTATGAAGCCGGTTAATCACAAAATCACCACCTGCTCTTTGCGGATTAGAAAGACCTGTCAGTGTTCCCCTTGCATCGATCTGTGTATTCCTGAGACCATCGAACTGAAGATGATCCAGTCTGAGGCGGTCAAGCGTGCCACTGCCTACCACATCAAGATACCAGATGTCTTCAGGATCTGCAAAAGCGGCATTCCTTCGAAGCTGTGGTGCGAATGCAAGAATATCCTTCACCTGGACCCTGCTGTCTACCAATTCAAGGTCAAGAACCGTTTTTTCAAAATCATTGGCCAGGGCTTCATAAGAACTATAAGTGAGAAGAGCGTTTCTTTTGATCTCACTACCGGGAGTTTTGATATAGAGGTCTTTGAGGTAAGACTGATTGTAAGCGTATAAAACTTCTCCATTCAGCTCTTCGAGTTCGAATCCACTTTTTTCTTTGAACTGTCCCTTTGTGATGTTGCCACCGATAGAATCATTGTTCAATACAAAGTTCTCTACATGAAGTGTAAGCTCTTCTCCCAGTAAATGTGCGTAATCCATTCCATACGCGGTTTCTGGTTTATTGTCGTTATCAAACTGCAGGCGGTTATTGTTAAGTGAGACATTTGTGATCCGGAAATCCCATCCTGCTTTTTTCTGGACTTCCACTTCTTTTTCAATTTCTGCCTCCACTATTTTGGCAGCTTCTTTTTTCCCCAGTCTAATGGCGACCTTTGAATTATCCAGATTGAGTTGATCCAGCCAAATCTGGTTGTTTTGGAGATTAAGTACTCTTTGAGTTGCTTTCAACTGGCCGATATTGATATCGGTATAAAAAGCGGAAACATCATTATCATACTTCAAAGCGATCCTGCTCAGGTCTACTGAACCGATGCTTAAACGCAGTGGGCTGGGAGTGAGGGCTTCTGCAATGTCTTTTGAAACTGGTTCCGGTGTAACCAGTGGTTTGGATTGCTTAATGGTTGCCTGCACATTCCGGGCAATCAGGGATGGAATATCATAATGCTGGCTTTCAGTATCAAGCGTATCCACGGTAATGGAAAGGTTGCCGATTCTTGCATAGAGATCATTTCCAGTGATAACATCCGTAAAATAAAGTCGGATGTTCTCCATAGTGGCATCGCTGATGTTTAATTTCATCGGCGCAGATGTAGTATCTATACTGGCTGCAGATTTTGGTGCAAAAGCATCTACAATGAACTGGAAATTGAAAACCGTATCCGGGAGTACGCGATTGACCCTGGCCGTTACATTTTGTAATTCTATGTCCTTTACTTCAACCTCGTTTGAAAAAAGGCGGAGAAAATTCAGGTGTGCTTTAATGATGCCACCGGTAAGGAGCGTATCTTTTTTCCTGTCTTCAATATAAAAATCCTTAAGGTTGATATTGCCTGAAAGCCCAAAGCTGATGCTGCCGATCTCGACCCTGGTTTTTAATTTTTGTTGGAGGTAGTTTTCAACCTTTCCTGTAAGAAAGCGCTGAACGGGTGGTGTTAGTAAGAGAATAAAAACAAATAAAACAAACAGGAGTAAGAACAATATTGTTTTTAGCAATATCCTTCCGACTCTTGCCGCCTGGCTCCGGGTTTTTTTTACTTTCTCCATGTTCGGGGTGAATGGCTACCTGAGGGTTACAAATAACAGGCCTCGCCCCTGGTTTCCTAAATCACCGTTGAATGGCAGTAAATTCCTGCCTGCCGGTGGCTTGTATTGGATTGTATTAATGGATGGGGAAGAATTTCTACAGGAATATTGAGCAGATGAACAGATGAATGTCGAACAGAAGAACAAGGAATGATGAATATTGAAGTGTTGAAATTTTTGCCTTTAACCAGTCTTCTTCATCCCTTGTTCAATTTAGTTGTTCATCTTTTCTACTTCAATAAATCTTTTCCAGCGAAGGCCTGGCAGTAATGGAAACAGGTCTTTTATTATTAACTAAAAGAGAAGCCAGTTTCCTTGCACAGATCTCGTTGGGATTGTAGGAATTGAATTCCCTACAGAGCCGCTCCACGTTTTCAGTGTACGCAGGATTGGCAAGAATGGCTTCAACCGACTGACGCAATTTTTTTACTGTAGGTTTTTCTGTATTCAGGTTGATGCCCAGTTTGAAATAACCTACTCGGGCATTGATCTCATTTTTACCTTCATGAATGCCGGCAACTACCATTGGAAGCTGGTGTTGAATGCTGAGTAAAACTCCTCCATAACCTCCATTGCTGATGTATACATCTGCCAGTGGCATGATGTCGTCAAAAGGAATGAAATCTTCAATAATGATATTATGCTCCTGGTAACGCTGCCTTAGTTCTTCTGTTTGCGAACCTCCTGTTGTTACTACAAGGAGGTAATCCGTATTCCTGAAAGCTTCCAGCGAAGGAACCAGAAGTTTCTCTGCATCTTTTTCAACGGTTCCCTGTGTCACAAGAATGACCTTATCGTATTGCTTCAGTTTTTCATGAAACCATTTGGGACCACTGTTTGTTTTTTTATGAGGAAGCAGGGGTCCTGCAAAATGTATATGCCTGCTTTGATCGGTGCGCCTGTATTCAAAGCCAGGAGTACCACTTTGCAACACGAGGGTTGATTTCTGGATCAGGATGTCGAATATATTGGCCTTGCCAGCTTCAATGCCATAGGAAGCCAGGATCTCGCCCATGATCTTTGTAGGCTTCGAGAAGATCATTTTATTGGAAAGCGTACGCAAAACCCAATGTTTAATTTTTCCTGCAATTCCGGAAGTTGGTGTAATGCCAAGTCCATAAGGAGGCAGATCTTTTGAAGTTTCCGGAAGCGGAACTATGCTCACTGCTATCACTGGTACATGCATTTTTTCTCTTACAAATGGAATGGCTCCAAATGTGATATCTGCGATCATCACTTCAAAACAAAATTCTTTTCTGATCTCCCGCAGGTCTTCAAAATACTCAGGTGAACGAAGAATAAAAGCATGAACAAGGTCAAACTTCAGTTTAGCGATCTGGCTTTTATGATTTTTTCTGTCGGGAAATGATAGGTCAATATCATTATGACTGCCTACATCTACTGCTTTTTTAAAACCATAAAAAGGAATATTCATCCTTTCTATTTTTTCCCTGTAATAAGGAGAGGTATACCAGCGTACATCGCATCCCATGTTCTTTAAATGAACAGCAAGTCCTGTCAGGGGATTAAAATGCCCATCACCCGGGAAATTAGCAAAGAGAACCTTTGTTCCTTTTTTGATCGCCGAGATATCAGAAGAATGAAGGTTACCTGTCATAAATGTTTCTTGTATGGTTAAGAATGATGTTGCTAAAGTAGAATGGAGCACCGCCGGTGACAATACAGTGCTGAATGAACTGCCTCTTTGCATTGATGAAATGAAAGCAGAAAATGTTAAAGCAGTTGATGCCATTCTTTGTTCAATTCATGCACATGCATATTGTAGTGGCTATTGTGCTGTAATAGTTTTGCCGGGTAATTAAAATCAAGGTAAATGCAGGTTATGGAAAAAGAAACAATGACAGTACATAAAGGATGCGCATCCTGTGGTGCACAGTGCCAGCATTGTGCTGACAAACTTTATGTAGAAAGCAGCGAACAGTCTGCGGAGCTAAAACTACCTGCTGATCTTTATGCAAAAGAATTACAGTATTACTATTTCTATCTGCCAAAAAACATGGCCGGATAAACTGAAACATAGTTTATGAAAACGATCATTTACATATTGCTGTTCTTTATTCTTCTTATAGGCTCCATTACTTTAACTGCCAGGGCGAATGCAGGTGAGAAGAGAAATATGCAAGAATGTGCGCAAAAGAAAAATGATCAGGTGCTTAACAGAATACCATCGCCCTTGCGCTCATTGTTTTTTTTCTAAGATGAAAAGAATATCACTTCTTTCTTTACTATTTTTTTCCATTTTGAATATTGGCCATGCTCAAACAAATGAATTGGCCTTTCAGCCTTTGGATCAGGTTTTGGCGGATACTAATTTCAGGTTTGTTTCTTCTGATCACACGGTTGATCTTCCCTATTGTGTCAGCCATAAGATCAGGAGTAAGTTTGTTCTTGGTTATTCTGCATGCAGGCTTGCTGTGGAAGCCTATTATTTCCCTGGTACAAGCAATGAAAAAGCACTGGTGATTGCTGGCATGCATGGCTCTGAATTATCCGCACTTGATGTTGCACAGATCATTATCGCTCAACTGGAATCAGGCACTACGCCCTATTATGATGTAGTAGTGATACCTGTTTTATTTCCCGATAATGCCCAAAAGGCAGTAAAGGCGCATAGTAAAACAAATACAGGAAGATATACTTCTTCTCAACATGCAGATCCCAACAGGCAATTCCCTATGCCAGGACTGTCTTTTAATGAAGCTTTTCCTTTTGATATTCACGGGCGAAAGGTTGAAATTGAAAATACTTACCTCCTGCAACTGATCCAGTCTTATCAACCTTCGCGCATCATTAACCTGCATGCCATTAAAGATGTTTCAAAAGCTGGTGTCTATGCTGATCCAAGAACCGATTGCCAGGGAATAGCCTTAGGATTTAAATCCGACGAAGCACTGGCATTGGAGATGGCCGGCTTTATCAGGGATCACGGAGGAAAGGTTCCAGGTAATGCACTTGAGGAAAAACCTACCGGCCTTTATTATAAAGATCCTCTGCCTGTACCCGAAGGTTTTTATCAGCCGAGAAATTTAAATGGTTCACAGCTGCCTGGAAAAAGAGGATGCGGTGCTTCCATTGGCGGCTGGGCAACAACCGCTGTTTGTGATGATATTGCTCCCCGCAATGCTATTAGATTACTGACTATGGAATTCCCTGGTTATTCTTCTTACCAGCAATATTCAGGAATCCAAAAGGAATCCTGCTTCTTTCAAACTTATCTCTATGCATCCTCTGTCACAAGAATTTTTCTGAACAGAATTGAGGAAGATCTTTAAACATCATCCCAGTTATCCAGGCGAAGGAAGGTTTGAATGAATTTTATTGTTCAAAATTCTATGCGATATAAGTTATAGCATAGATAGTGTCAGTAACAAAATGCGATCATTAAAAATTTATGCAGCCACAAAAAAACCTGCTTCTTGCAGGTATATCAATTGTTACGGAATGGTAACACCAGGTTCAATAGAATCTTTCAAACAAAAAAATCATTTCCATTGCATCTAACTGAATCACCTCCTTTCATCTTGTCTTTCCATTATAGCAAGGATCAGTCAATGTATTTTTTATAAGAAGGTTTTAATCCTGCCAGCAGGGCAAATGGTTGCAGAACTGTAAATAATAATTTCTGCACCAGCAGGGATGGTTTGGCTAACCTGAATTCGGCTTCATAACGTTTAGCCATAAGTGCTACCTGGAGCAGGGTGGGCATGCCATTGTTGTTGATCTTGCCATCGTGGGCAAGTCCCATGGCGTTTTCAAGAAATTCTTCTGTTTCAAGAGCAGGCATCACCTTCCAGTTTACAACTGTTAGCCTGGAGGAATGATTCCACATGGAATGAATGGTATTTCTTGGAATTTTGATCTGTTGACCGGGTGTGAGCGTAGTGGTGCTCCCGTTAATCCTTACTGTGAGCTCGCCGCTTACCACTGTAAAAAGTTCATCCTGGTAAGGATGGAAATGAGGGGCAGGTTCATTTGATAAAGGTGAATACACTGTTTCCATTTCCAGCAATTGTCCTTCAGTGTCCTTTGCAGTTTGAAGAAAAAGAATGGACTGACCTGATTGCCTGTTGCTGATCTTTTTACCGGGATAAGCCATAATCTGAATTTAAAAAGCCTTTACGTTACGGCGTAAAGGCTGGGATGATATCAACTATTTTTAGTTGACTGGAGGTATTTGAGAAGGAACATTGTTTTTAACTGGTGGTGTTGATTTCAGGTAAGCAAATATGGATCTAAGATCTTCGTCAGTAGCATTGCGATACATTTCCCAGGGCATAGGTGGTAAGAGTGGCCTGGTATTGTCCATGCCTTTATATTTCCCTTCGCGGATGGCCTTGAAGAATTGTCCTTCAGACCAGTTACCAATTCCTGATTCATCAGAAGTAAGATTGGCAGCAAATGAAGTTCCCCATGGACCTACAAAAGCGGTTAGTGTAGGGTTGAATAAAACCCAGGACTTCACCGCATCAGCAGGGGCACTGGCTACTGGCATATCTGAAGGATGTCCTGATAACATCCGGGCTGTATCAATCATAGGTCCATGTGGTCCCATGATCTTGGGTGAATGACAGTCGTTACAACCCATAATGGTTACAAGATATCTTCCACGGCTTATCAGGCTGTCCTGGCTGACAGTTGCTGCTATTTCTGTAATGCCTTCTTTATTTGTTGAAGTTGAACTACTGCTATTGCAGGCAATAACGGAAACTGCAATAAGAAAAGCTAAAGTGCTTGAAACAATGGTGATCTTTTTCATATAAAAAATTTGGTTGGTTCAGGCTACCATTACTCCTTCGGTGAGAGAGTGGGTGATTTTGCGGAAGCGTTCAGCCGTCCATTCCACTTCGGCTTTTTGCATGAGCGACTGGAAAACCTCTTCAGGCATTCCTCTTTCAATAGCTTTCAGCCATTCTGCTGCTTCCAGGTCGTTGATGCCTCGCAACATCCAGGTGGCATAAAAATCCTGTATCCATGGTTCGATGCTGGCAGAAATTTTACCACTGATCAATTTGATCTCTTCATCATTATAGTATCGCCATAATATTTTGTTGATGATGTCTTCTTCTTTTGCCATATGCTGAAGATTGAATGCGGTAAATGCAACGAAGCTTTCATTCAACTCCCTTCCTGCAACAAGCTTTTCGAGAAAGCTGGTAGCAGTAGAAAGCTTAATGAGGCAATCCTGCAAATGGTGGCCAAGCTTTTCGTCTTCCACGTGTTCTGCTTCAAAGCTGGCAACTACCGCAGGTTCGTAAGCATGGATGGCAGGAAGTACATAATTGTCTTCCTTCTGGGCATGACCTTCAAACAGCATTACGATCTCTTTGACCTTGTTGATGGCTTCTTCAGTTCCTTCTTCAGAGGTGAAATCAGTCTGTTGCAATTGAAGAGCAGTTTGATAAAGTGAAGCACGAAGACCTTTATGAATGAGTTGAAAAATATTATAACGTTCCATGGCTTTGATTTTAAAAATGAAATGAAAGGGAAGGTGTTTAGTCTTCCCCTTATTTTGGTTTTGGTTTAGGTTTATGAAGCCTGCCTGTAGATAAATCCATCAAGCGTGATGTAGGTAGCGCCATTCTTTTTCACCAGTTTCATTTTTGTTGGATAATATCCTGCAGTTTTATATTTCGCTGGCTGAGGGATCTGCCTTTCATAATTGCTGTTATTTTTCAGGAACTCCAGTGTGATCATGGGTTCGTAAAAAACGATTTTGCCATCGTATGATCCGTAGATAAATGTTTGTGTGAATGGTGCCTGGCCTGAAAGTTCAGGTGAGGTAAAGTCGATCCAGTGCTTGCCCATGGTAGGAAGACCTGGTCCGGGAGCGATGTAATTGGCAGGAAGATATTCTGCTGTTGGCAGATTGTGATCCATTTTGTTGGTATCGATATAATTCATCACTTCATTTGAATTCGTCATATAAAAATGAAAATCGAAGTGAGGAAGTGTATAGATGTTATCCGGCTCGTGACCACTGGAGTTCCAGTTCACCATGATAAATTTAAATGGTGTGGCTTGTTGCCCCTGGGAAGCAACAGGAATGATCAAATTGTTTTCATGACCGGTATGGTCTGAAGGCTGGCCTACAGGAACTGAATTCATCGCCGCATCATCTACAACAATGGATAATTGAACAGGCTTGCCATCTTTATCAATTTCGGCAGCACTCCAAACTTTTCCACCATGCAGGGTGGCTTTTTCGCTGGTAAATGTTCCCTGTTTGGAATCATCTTTATCACAAGAGAACAATACTGTAGAGAAGGAAAGCAGAATGAATAACTTCTTCATTTTTTTTTGGTTGATTAAGGTTTTTTAAAATTCAATTAGTGTTTCGAATCGGATGTAAAATTGCATGGCTTAAAAGCTCTCGTAAAGGGACTGCTGCATGAAATGAAAAATATGGAACATGAACTGGGACGCGGGTTTCAGCGCTTCTTTACTTTATCCAGGGTTCAATTGAGTAGTAAGCAACATGAATTGCCATTAAGCAGGTATGAATTGTTAGCAATTACCCGGTGCAGTAATTAAATTTGTGGACAATCCATCTGTTTTGTCGAAATCCTTTCTGCTAATTCTTTTTTTGATTCTTTGTAATACGTTGGATGCACAGCATTCCAAGCAGTATTCTTTCAAGAGATTTTCTGTGATGAACGGCCTTTCTGCCAATTCCGTTCAACGTGTGGTGCAGGACAGGGATGGTTATATCTGGATTGCTACCACCAACGGCCTGCAGCGTTATGATGGCAATAGTTTTATCACTTTTAAATCCAGGTCCAACGATCCCACAACCATTCCAAGCAATCATATCACACTGCTTTATGTTGATAAGAAAGGCCATCTCTGGCTCATGGGCGACAACCAGAAGTTTGGCATCTTCGATACCAAAAAACTAACCTTCCGCGAAGTACCTGTAGATAATCAAAAAGGCATCATATACCTGGTACAGGGCTTCCAGGAATTGCCAACGGGTGAACTGGTTTTATTAAAGCACGATGGGGTTTGGCTAAAGTATGATGCCGCTCAAAATAAATTCCTGCAAACTCCCGAACTCGTGTCACGTCCACCAGGATGGAAAGCTGGATGGCTTTTGTGGGATAGCTGGATAAAAAAATACTGGATCGCCTGTGATTCCGGGCTGGCGCAATTTGATCCATTGACAAAACATCTTAATTACCGGGGCCACAATATTGACAGGGACCCTGTGATCAAAGCTTACGAACAGCAATTACGGCCGGCCAATCTTATTACAGACTCTGCTCACAATCTCATTTTTGTTCATTGGCCTGACAAAGCAAGCAGTCCCGATATTCATCGCTTTAACAGGAAAACAGGCAAAGCCGAAAAATTCAGTGCCGGGTATCCAGGCTATCATGAAGTAGGTTATTTCCTGAAACAGCGAAATGGCCGCTTGTGGGTCTATGGCATGCCCTTTCTTGCCGAATGGTCCAATAAAACCAAATCTCCCTTCATTCATGTACTTAATGAATACAGGAATGAACATAGCATCAAGTTCGATTACATGAATGAAATGTATGAGGACAGGGAGAGTAATATCTGGCTGGCTACTGACAACGGCCTGTTTTATTTTAATCCTGATGCGCAGATTTTTAATACTTATTACGTAGTGAAGGCCGATGGCTCGTCACCATTTGAAGCTCCGGTGCAGGCTATCCAGGAAGTGAATGATGGCAGGATCTTCGTTGGCTGCTGGGGCAGAGGAGGACTTACCTGTTATGATAAGGATTTTAATCCGCTTCCATTACCCGGACCATTTCCTTATGGAGACAATTCGGTTTGGGATATGGCCCTTCATCCAAAGAATGGCCAGTTGTGGATCACCATGCAGGGAGGTAGCATCGTCATACTTGATCCCAAAACCAATCGATTTAAAAGAGTTTACCCGGAAATATTTGAGGGCTCTACCATCCGCCAGGTGGATGAAGATACCTCTGGTAATTTATGGTTTGGTACACATAGTGGAAAGGTGATTAAATGGGATTATAAAAAAAGTGGAGGCAATCCTGAGAAAGGGTATGAGCTGGTATTAACAACCAGCCTTGTTCATAAAATTCATTACGATTACCAGGGCTTCATCTGGGTGGCAACACTGGGACAGGGACTGCTCAAGCTGGATGCTAAAACCTATGCTGTTGTTAAGGAATTCACTTCTGAAGGAAAGCCAGGCGAAAGGCTTTATATGAATAGTCCGGGTGATATGACCTATTATAACGACAGCACCCTGATTGTGACTGCCGGCTGTATCAATATCATCAATACAAAAACCAATAAGGTAAGCTTTATAACTGTAGATGATGGCTTGCCTTCGCATACTGCCGAATCGGTTGAAAAAGATGAAAGCGGTATTGTTTGGGTTGGTATGACCAATGGCATTTGCCGTATCAATCTTGATAAAAAACTGATCACCTACTACGACAGAAGGGATGGCATCATCGATGATGAATTTGATATGGGAGGCGCCAAGGAATTAAGAGATGGCCGGCTTGTTTTTCTTACAGACCATAATTTCATGGCCTTTGATCCAAAGAAATTCGGACAGTTAAATTTGCCCCCTCGTCCTCATCTCACCGGGTTCAGATTGTCTGATAAATCCTTATCACTGGATTCAATACTTCGTGACAAGCGTGCGGTGTTGAAATATAACAACACTTCTATTGGTATTAATTTCAGTGCACTGAGTTACCTGCAGCAAAGGAAGATCTATTATTACATGCTGGAAGGTGTGGATAAGGACTGGACAAGAACAGACGAGCCAATTGAAGTGGTGTACAACCACCTGGAGCCCGGTGAATATACATTCCGAGTAAAGAGCGGCAATGCGGATGGCATGATCAATGAAGCTGAAGTGGTCCTTCCCATTACAGTAAGACCACCCTTCTGGAAAACCTGGTGGTTCTACAGCCTGATAGGATTGTTGATCATTACTGTTTTGTACCTGCTCGATAAAGAAAGAATGGACAGGATCAGGTCATTGCAACAAATGCGAAGACAGATCCGCAGAAATCTTGCAGAAGAAGTAAGCACTACACTGAATAATATTACCGTACTGAGTGAGATCGCCAAAATAAAGGCAGACAAAAACATTGTGCAAACGAAGGACTTCATTGACCAGATCAGCGAAAAAAGCCGCTACATGATGCAGGCCATGGAAGATACTTTATGGAGTATTGATCCTCAGAACGACAGCATGAAGCAAACCCTCCTTCGCATCAGGGAACTGACTGAAAATATGCGCTCTGCCTATGGCGTGGAGATCGACCTGATTGTTGACAATAAAGTGCAGGAACTAGAACTCGACATGAAGATCAGGCACGAACTCTATTTCTACTACAAAGAAGCCACTGATTATATTATAAGACAGTTTAACTGCGGTCAGGTATTTGTGAACATCAATAAGATCAGATCAAGGCTTATGATAGAAATTCTGTCAGAATGCGAAGGCGCTCATCTCATGAAATTCGAAGACAAGTTCACTGCAGCAATGCAGAAGAGGATCAGCGCACTGCCGGCATCTATAGATATCCTTGCAGATGCCAACAGTTTTTCAGCGCTTCTTTACATTGATATCAAGTAAGATCATTTACCAAGCCAGGTCTTGAAGTCTGTTACTTTCTCACGGCTTACGATTGCTTCTTTGTCTGTTTCGGGTTTGAGATGCAATAAAAGCCGGTTACCAAAATAATCATGGATCTGTGACACGCTATCTACTGAAATGAAAAAAGAACGGCTGATACGGAAATATTTTTCAGGGTCCAGCATTTCATTCAGTTCATCCATGGTATAATCAACTACGTATTTCTTATTATCAAAAGTTTTGAAGAAGTTGAGTCTTCCATCGCTGAAAAAATAAGCGATGTCATTGATCTCCACTGAAACTAGCTTCTGGCCATGCTTAACCAGGAAGCGTTTCCTGAATTCTTTGGTTTGCAGTTTTTGTTGCAGCTCTTTCACCAGGACGTCGAGATTAATGGGTGCAGCAGCCTGCTCGGGACCAGCCGTATACATTTTTTTCATCTGCCTGTATTTTTCGAGCGCTGCCTGCAGGTCTTCTTTTTGCACGGGTTTCAGTAGGTAATCAACACTATTAACCTTGAAAGCTTTTAGGGCATATTCATCGTAAGATGTAATGAAGATCACTGGGCTTTTAACTTCAGTGTGATTGAAGATTTCAAAGCTTTGGCCATCTGCCAGTTCAATATCCATCAGGATCAGGTCAGGAGCAGGGTTGCTTTGAAGCCAGTTTACTGTGTTTTGTATGCTGTCTGTTTCACCAACAACATCTGCCGAATCATCTACACTTGTAAGAGTTTTCTTGAGTTTCTTGACAGCCAGTTCTTCATCTTCAACAATCAGAATTTTCATGTTTTTAGTTTTAGTGTTATTAGTGTTATTCTGCAATGACCATTTTTGATTCCGGTACCTTATTCCAGATCAGCGGTAATACAACGCTGAAGTTCTTTTTATCCTGCAGTACCTGGAAGCCTGGTTGTTTCAGCAGCTGGTATTTGGTTTTGATATTTTCAAGCCCTATCCTGTTGGACGGTGCCTTTACTGTTCTTACCTGGAGGTTATTGCTTACTACCAGTTTGTTACCAGCTGTAGTAAAGATATCAATGGTCAGTGGTTTGTTTTTTGAAAGTACGTTGTGTTTAACAGCATTCTCCACAAGCATTTGAAGGCTTAAAGAGGGCAGCAGGTAATTGTCGTATTTCTTGTCAGTTTCAATATTCAGTTGAACCGCTTCTCCATGGCGCGTGCGTAGCAATCTGTAATAAGATTGAATAAATCGGATTTCTGTCTGCAAGGTGCTCACACCATCTTCATTATTTCGCAGGAGGTAACGGTAAACCTTACTGAGCTCATTCAAAAAAACTTCCGCCTGCTTTCGATCTTCAGATATGAGCGAAGAAAGTGTATTGAAGCAATTAAAAAGAAAATGGGGGTTGACCTGGCTTTTAAGGGTTTCAAATTCCTGCTGAATGGTAAGCTGTTCCATTTTTTCCTTTTCTGCAAGACTTTGTTTCCATTGCTTGAAAGTGTATTCTGATTCCCACATGGTTGTGGCCATAAGTGTAATAGCAATACCCAACAGGAGGGCAAATTTCAATTGTTCGAGGTCAAGCTTGTAATCCAGAAAATGTGTAGCATCATAAGTAAGAAAAAGAGTAATGAAGGTGAGCCAGATCAATCCTATATGGCACATGGCCAGGATGCCAAGCCTGGTATTGGTCTGGTGAATCAAAGGAAAACGTATCCTGAGCCAGTGCATCACCAGGATGTGCAGATACCAGGAACCCATGCCCTGTATCAATATTACGGGATAAGAAAAAAGCCAGACTTCAGCATCAAAAAAGTTTTTATGAGGAAACAATAACTGGTTTAATATCACACCAAGAACAGGCATCATCACAAGAAATGATGTCCACTCAAATCTGGTAGGTTTTGTCCACTGCATCATGCTGTCATTGTTTCGGTATACGGTATCAGGGGTAACCTGATCAATCTTTCATTTCCTTTTTCTGTAACAGTCACTTCCTGCTGGCATAGCAGCCTGAATTTATTTTTGATGTTTTCAATTACTTCCTTGTTTTCTTCTGTGTTATTGAACTTTGGCTGGATATTGTTCCTGATCTCTATCCATCCATTACAAACACAGATACTGACATAAAGTGGATTTGATCTTCCAACAGCATTATTGCTCAAACTGTTTTCCAGAATCATCTGTAAGGTAAGAGGTGGAATCAATTCATTATAGGTATCGGAAGGGATTTCTATATTCAATTGCAGCCCTTCTGCATGACGCGCTTTGAGCAGGTAATAATAGGAACGGATAAAACTTAATTCAGTGCCAACAGAAACCAGCTGCTCTTCATTATTTCTCAAAAGATAACGGTAAACCTTGCTCATGTGGTCAAGAAAATCTTCTGCCTGTTCTGCATCTTCATGAATCAGGCTGGAAAGCGTATTGAGTCCGTTGAACAAGAAATGCGGATTCATCTGGCTCTTTAATCCAAGCAACTGGCTGTGCATGTATTCTTTTTTCAGCTGCTCCGTTTCCGTTGCCGTTGCCTTCAATCTTTCAAAGCGATAAAGACCTTCATTCAGAAAAGTCAGGAAGATATTAACAATAACAATGGCGGTGTAAGACTTGATAAAATCGCTATCATAATAATGATAATCCAGGAAGTTGAAATAGTCATAGGCCATTAAAAGAATGGACATGTAAGCAGCAGATAAAAGAAAGAAGATGCTTAAAGTGATAGCCAGTCTTTTAAAAAGATCGCGATCATTGGGAAACCTGTTCCTTAATGAAATAGCTACCAGTCCATAGCTGATAAATGCGAAACCCAGGTAGGTAAAGGTGACTCCTGTTGCCAGTAAAAAATTTCCGGTGCGACTGAAATAATCTTCTCTGAAAAGAAAAAAATTAATCAGTACCGCCATAGGTAACATGCTCAGGAGCAGCACTGCCATGTCCTTTGTGTGGTATCTAGGTATCTGAACCGGCAACATCATTGCCTGTAAAATAAGGCCTTTCGTTAAAAGAGTGTAAAAGGAGCTTATAACCCCGACAGGCCTGAGGATGAATTGATGAAAACTGATGATGAATTGTATGCAGAATTTTTATAATTGAAAAAATGTTGAGTTTTCATAGATCAAAGTTTTTACAAACTAAGCCGTGAAAGAACTTTCTGTCAGGCATAAAAAAAGGCTGCCCGAGGCAACCTGTATTTTGTAGCGAGGAGCAGATTTGAACTGCCGACCTTCGGGTTATGAATCCGATGCTCTAACCAACTGAGCTACCTCGCCAAAGGGCTGCAAAAATAAGACTTCAAAGCTTTCATTTGAAATCAATTTTTGCTTTTAACAGGCAATAAAAAAGGCGATGCAAACTGCATCGCCTTTTTTAAATTCATCCGGGTCAGGAATTCATGTACTGATTTCCTGTTCCGTCCTGCACGCTTTCATTTTCTGTGCGCAGGATATTTGGATTGCTGCTATTGCTACTTCCCGCAGCATTGTACTTGGTTTCAATATAATCTTTGAAGTTCATGATATCCTGGCGGATCATTTTTTCAAATACTGGTGTCAGCACTTTTGCAAGTCCGGCGCCCAGTTCTCCGGCCGGGGGATGATAAGTGATTACAACTTCAAGTTCTGTTCCCTTTCCACCCAATGCTTCCTGGAATGTAACCTTTCCAGCATTATTCACCATGGAGTTGGGAATGGATTGCC
This sequence comes from Bacteroidota bacterium, assembly GCA_023386045.1. Classification (GTDB taxonomy): domain Bacteria; phylum Bacteroidota; class Bacteroidia; order Chitinophagales; family Chitinophagaceae; genus Flavisolibacter. Next base: position 44,557 of record JAEWKK010000022.1, on the reverse strand, counting down.
ATCCAATGAGCGTTCCTGGTTCTTCTTTCACGATCTCTGCGTTCCATTTTACTTTTCCAATGTTTCCGGGAACAACGGCCTCCCAGTGAGAATGTTTTGAATCGATCTCTGTTACCGAAGCCAGGTGCTTCATGAAAAGCGGCAGGTTTTCCAGCTTGCGCCAGAAAGCATAAACCTCATCCTTTGGTTTGTTTACAATAAGGCTGGTGCGTATGTTGATGTTGGAAGTGTGCGAAACACCTTTTGTCTTACCCATTCCTTCATATACGGCACAATGTCCGGAGGCACCACGGTACAGCAGGTAGCCACCCAACACAGTTTTAAAAAATCCGCTTAAGGGCGATTTCAAAAGGCTGTTGAAACCTGATGATAATAACCAGGCACCGACCGCCGCACTGGCGATCCTTTCTCCCTGGCCCACATTTACCACCCCGCTGCCTGAGAGAGGTTGGAATTCATTGTCTGCATGCCAGCTGCCATATTGCTCATTTGCCATAAATCATATTTTTTGATGTGGATGAATAGTTTATGTATCAGAGTTTTGCAATTATTATGCCCTGTAAATGCTTAGTTCACGAGTTCAAAAAGTTCACAAGTTCACGAGTTCACGAGTTCACAAGTTCACAAGTTCACGAGTTAACAGGTTCACGAGTTCACGAGTTCACGAGTTGTTAGTAGCCGAGTTCTTCGTGGTTCCTGTGCTCCTAAAAAACTATAGAGCGAGAAACAGAGCAAGAGCGGGAATTCAGGAATTCACTCTTGTAACCCTGTCAGGGAATGAGTAGAAAAATACACAGCAACAGGATTATGCATTCATTTCACTCGCCTGTGCATTTGTTTTTATTTCAGTTCTGCCGGGATAAACTTCAAGAGCTTTTTCCAGGCAATCCATGGCTTCATCAATGTCTTTCAGATTCAGTACATATGCCAGTCGCACTTCATCTTTACCCAATCCCTTTGTACCATAAAATCCTGTTGCCGGTGCCAGCATCACTGTTTGATTTTGGTAAGAAAAAGATTCCAGCAACCACTGGCAAAACCTGTCAGCATCATCTATAGGCAATCTCGCAATAGCATAAAAAGCACCACCCGGGTTAGGACAAAAAACACCAGGCATGTCGTTGAGACGTTTTACCAGCAGGTTTCTCCTTGATAGATATTCTGCTTTTGGTCCATCGAAATAAGAGGAGGGAAGGTCAACCGCTGCTTCAGCAAGGATCTGGGCAAGTCCGGGAGGACTTAATCTTGCCTGAGCAAATTTCATGGCGGCATCATACACTGCCTTGTTCTTTGTTACAAAAGCACCCAGCCTGGCGCCACAGGCGCTATATCTTTTGCTTACTGTATCCATCAGCACTACATGTTCGTCCATACCATTCAGGTGCATGGCACTGACATATGTTCCCGAATAACTGAATTCCCTGTAAGCTTCATCTGAAAACAGGTAAAGATTGTAGCGAAGACAAATGGTTTTAAGATCTTCCATTTCTTCCCTGCTGTATACATATCCTGTAGGATTGTTTGGACTGCAAACCACGATGGCTTTAGTTCTTGGTGTGATCACTTTTTCAAAATCAGAAATTGGTGGCAGTGCAAATCCATTTTCTATTCGTGAAGTGATGGGAACCACCTTCACTCCTGCAGCTACAGCAAACCCATTGTAATTGGCATAAAATGGTTCTGGTATGATAACCTCATCGCCAGGATTGAGGCAGGTAAAAAATCCAAACATGATGGCTTCTGAACCACCTGTAGTTACCAGGATCTGGTCTGCGCTTACATTGATTCCTACCGACTGGTAATACTGTACCAGCTTGCGGCGATAGCTTTCATTTCCTGCACTATGGCTGTATTCCAAAACCCTGATGTCGGCCTTTCGCACTGCATCCATAATTGAAGGAGGAGTTTCAATATCGGGCTGACCTATGTTGAGGTGAAAAACCCTGGTGCCTTTTTTCTTCGCAGCTTCTGCATAGGGTACCAGCTTTCTGATGGGAGAGGGCGGCATTTGCTGCCCGCGTTCTGAAATTTCTAACATGCAGCAAAAATAAGTTGATTGAATGAGAGTGGATGCTGATCCCGGTTATATCAGGATTTGCTTTTGAATACAGGAGGGACAAAAAAAATCCCCCGGCTTGCGGGGGATCAATAGTATTAATGACAAATTATTTTTTGGAAGAAGATTTTTTAGCTGTGGTCTTCTTGGCTGTATTGGTAGCCTTTGTTTGATTTACCTGCTTAACATCAGAAGCTTTTTCAGTTTTCTTTGGCTCTGATTTTACCATGGAATCATAAGCATCCTGGGCCAGAACCTCACCTGTTATCTTGATCACTTTTGCAGCATCAACACCTGCAAGTTTGATGTTTACGTCTTTTTCAAAAATACCCATGGCAGCAGCATTGTAGCCTACTTTGATTTTGGAAGTGCCGTTGGGAGCAATTGGTTCTTTTGAATATTCCGGAGTGGTGCAACCGCAACCAGCCCAGGCATTCTCGATCACAACAGGCTTGTCGCTAATATTGGTAATAGTAAAATAAGTAGTAACGGGTGTACCCTGTTTGATCTTTCCGAAATCATACCTTTCAATATCCAATTTGATCAGGTCTTCAGATTTCAGTTGGGCCATGGCGCCAAATGCCATTACAAAAGCAGAAGCTAGTAAAAACAATTTTTTCATCTCTTATTGTATTTGTTGTTTTAAAAAATCTATTGACTGGTTGGAAGGGGCGGAACCTGCTGGGGCTCTCCAGACATTTCCCTTTATCTTGACTTGTTTGGATCCGGATCCGTTGTATGTGATGGTAATATATTTTTCAAAATAGCCTTCAGCTGCCGCATTATAACCTACTTTGATCTTTTGTGTAGCACCTGCAGGAATAGGGTCCTTGCTCCATTCGGGAGTAGTACAACCACAGCTAGCGCTCACATTATCAAGCTTTAAGGGAACTGTGCTCTTGTTTACCACCTCGAAATAATAATATACCGGCTTGTTTTGCGGGATCTTGCCAAAATCATGTTCAGCCTCTTTTAATTCCAGGGCATCACCCGAAACAGGCAGGGTTTTATCCGCATTATGGTCGTGACCATCATGGCTTTGGGCATTCAGTGCCGTGAAGGCAAAAAAGCAAAGCAGTAAAAAAGATATTTTCTTCATAAATAAGGTGTGGGTATCAAAAATAAAACAAACAGGCTGGAATCACCAGTAAAATGGACAATTTGTGTTTTTTTAACGGTGAGCCCCTAAAGCCTATTTTTGCGACATGGAAAATTCATTTGAAACCGGCCAGCGTCTGGAGCAATTATCATTTGATAATTTCAGGGAAGAGGTATTGCAGGATTACAGGATGGTTTGTATGAGCCGGGAAACCAGTTTGCTGGGAAGGAAAGAAGTGCTCACCGGTAAGGCCAAATTTGGCATTTTCGGAGATGGTAAGGAAGTAGCCCAGGTAGCCATGGCTAAATTTTTCCAGCCAGGCGACTTCCGTTCCGGTTATTACCGCGACCAGACCTTTATGTTCGCTGCCGGACTGGCAACAGTTCAACAGTTTTTTGCACAGCTTTATGCTGATCCCAATATAGAAAATGAGCCTTTCAGCGCAGGAAGGCAGATGAACGCACATTTTGCTTCAAGGTTTGTAGATGACAATGGTGAATGGCTGGACCTGGTGAACCGGAAAAATGTGTCTTCTGATATTGCTCCCACAGCCGGGCAAATGGTACGGGGACTGGGACTTGCCTTTGCTTCCAAATCTTTCAGGAATGTGGAGCAACTCAAAGAATTTACCACACTTTCCGATCATGGTAATGAGGTTTGCTTTTGCACCATTGGTGATGCTTCTACCTCTGAAGGCCAGTTCTGGGAAACCATCAATGCAGCCGGCGTTCTCCAGGTGCCGCTGGTAGTATTTGTCTGGGATGATGGCTATGGCATCTCGGTTCCTAAAAAATACCAAACCACAAAAGCCTCCATTTCAGAAGCACTGAGTGGCATGCAAAAAGAAGAAGGTAGCAATGGCTATAATATTTACAAGGTGAAAGGCTGGGATTATGCCAGTCTTTGCGAAACCTTTGAAGAGGGGATACGCCTGGCAAGGGAAACCCATACGCCAACCCTGTTTCATGTTGAAGAACTGACGCAGCCCCAGGGACATTCCACTTCGGGAAGCCATGAGCGCTATAAAACGCCCGAGCGCCTGGAATGGGAAAAAGAATGGGATGGCCAGCGCAAAATGCGCGAATGGATCATTGCCAATGTACTTGCAACAGAAGAAGAACTCTCTCATATCGAACAGGAAGTAAAAGAGCAGGTGCGTGCTGAAAAAAATGCAGCCTGGGAAGCTTATCTCCAACCTATTAAAAACCAGGTGGCCCGGGCAGAAGAACTTTTACACGCAGCTATCGGTCAAACCGGGAACACCGGACTGGAACCTCTTGCAAAAGAATTGTCTTCTATCAGGGAGCCCCTGCGCAGGGATGTTCTGCGTGTGCTTGATGCGGCTATTGAACTGTTGCAAGGCCAGGAAACCTTTGGCTTAAAGGAATATTACCAGGAATTACAGGAGCAGAACCAATCACTCTATAATACCTGCCTTTATAATGAAGGTCCCAAAAGCGCCTTAAAGGTGACAGAAACCAAACCATCATTTGCGGATGATGCTCCCCTGGTTAATGGTTTTGAAGTACTCAATCATTATTTTGACGAACTCTTTGCCAGCAATCCAAAAGTTTTTGCCTTTGGTGAAGATCTGGGTTATATAGGTGATGTGAACCAGGGCTTTGCCGGTTTGCAGGCTAAATATGGCGAACAACGGATCTTCGATACAGGCATCCGCGAGCTGACTATCATGGGCCAGGGAATTGGACTGGCCTTGCGTGGCCTGAGACCGATCGCAGAGATCCAGTACCTTGATTATCTCCTGTATGGTTTGCAGCCTTTGAGTGATGATGTTTCAACTTTGCACTTTCGTACCAAAGGCCAGCAAAGCTGTCCCCTGATTGTACGTACACGCGGGCATAGGCTGGAAGGTATCTGGCACAGCGGTTCTCCCATGGGTGTGGTGATCAACGCGCTTCGGGGAATGCATGTTTGTGTTCCTCGCAATATGACTCAGGCTGTTGGTATGTACAATACTTTGTTGCAAAGCAATGACCCGGGTATTGTTGTAGAATGCCTGAATGGCTACAGACTCAAGGAAAAATTACCTGCCAACCTGTTGGAGTATACCGTTCCATTGGGTATTCCGGAAATCATCAGGGAAGGAAGCGATGTTACTATTGTAACCTATGGTTCCACTTTGCGCATTGTTCTTGAAGCCGTACAGTTGCTGGAAAAATCAGGCATCAGCTGCGAAGTAGTGGATGTACAGACCCTGCTTCCATTTGATATCAATCATCTCATCCTGGAATCATTGAAAAAAACCAACCGGATTGTTTTTGTTGATGAAGATGTTCCCGGAGGAGCAGCAGCATATATGTTCAACCAGGTTATGGAAAAACAGGGTGGCTACCGTTGGCTGGATGTATCGCCAAGAACCATTACCGCCAAAGCACACAGGCCTGCCTATGGCAGCGATGGCGATTATTTCAGCAAGCCCAATGCAGAAGAGATCAAAGGGGTGATAAAAGAAATGATGTCGGAATAAAGTATAATAATTTTCAGAAAGTCCTCTTCACGAGGACTTTTTTAATGTCCTTACTCAAACTTAGCTGTGGTCAGCCGTAAAGGCTAAATGCCTTATCATCCCCAAAACTTTCATCATTACCTTCTTAATTCATCCTGATTTTAATAGTTAAGTGATTTATTCAGAATATTTATTCACCTCATGCCAGATTAAAGGAAAAATTTATATTTTACCAGACCACAAAAACTAACTGAGATGTCCAAGTCATGTGCCCTGCCCCTAACAGGTCTGTTAACCCTTGCCCTTTTTTCGGTTTCCTCTTTTGCTCAATCCGATTTTACCTCGCGGATTCCAGAATGGAAAAAAAGCTTTCCCAAGGAAGATGTTGTAGCAGCTACTTATAAGGAAGTGGTGGATTTTAGTTTGAATCCTGCTGCAGCTCCTGGTGAAGCCAGGGTAAAAGCTTCGGTGCATAACGAGATCACCCTGGTGCCATTAAAAGATTACCTCAAATACGAGGATGGTCTTTTTTATTATGACCAGCTGGCCATTGATAACCTCAAGGTGATGAATCCTGATTCAAAAGAAGTGAAAGTGGAGAAGCTTTGCGGATCCTATAATGAAGAAAATATTTTTCACAGCGACCTGAAACTTTGCCGGGTAAAATTTCCCCTGGGAGAAAGAGGCAAGGCCTTTAAATATAATTACGTAGAGAACTATAAGGACATCAAGTTTCTTACTTCCTTTTATTTCAATCATTCCATGCCGGCAGTAGAGAGGATTGTTCAGTTCAACGTTCCTTCCTGGATGGAAATTGACCTTCGCGAATTCAATTTCGCAGGGCAGGGGATTGAAAAAACATCGGTGCAGGAAGGTGGCATCACCAGGATCACTTACCGCAAAACTGATGCGCAGGCTTATGTACGTGAATCATCATCACCCAATCATGCTATTTCTTTCCCGCATGTTATTTGCGTCAGCAAGGCATTTAATGATAATGGTGTTCGCAATGTTCTTTTTGAAAATGTAAAGGACCTCTATGGCTGGTATCATACAGTTACATCTGATATTGGCAACAACCCCGATGAGATCAAGGGAAAAGTTACAGAACTCACCTTTGGTAAAAAAACAGACCTGGAAAAACTGGAAAGCATTTTTTACTGGGTGCAGGATAATATCCGTTACATCGCTTTTGAAAATGGTATCATGGGTTTCAGACCTGATGCGGCACAGAATGTTTATAAAAATAAATATGGTGATTGCAAGGGCAAGGCCAACCTGCTGAAAGAAATGCTGAAGCTTGCAGGCTTTGATGCACGTCTTACCTGGATCGGCACCTCAGACCTTCCTTATGATTATTCATTGCCTTCGCTATGTGTGGACAATCATATGATCTGTACTGTGATACTGAATGGTAAGAAGTATTTTCTTGATGGCACAGAAGAGCACATGGCGCTGAATGATTACGCTGCAAGGATCCAGGGTAAGCAGGTGCTGATAGAAGATGGTAAGAACTTTATCCTCGAAAAGATTCCTTTATTCCCGGCAGAACGCAACAAGGAAAGCAAACAAACCAAAATGTCGATCGTAGATGACAGGCTGGTAGGAACCACAACCAATGAATTTAATGGCGAGTCAAAAATCAGGTTGCAGAGTATTTATACCTCCATGCGCAATGATAACAAGAATGAATTGCTTTCTAACTACATCCGTAACGGTGATGTGAATGTGGAAGTATCCAATATCAAGAATTCGGATTTTTCAGACAGGCAGAAACCTTTGCAACTGACTTTCGATTTTAAAACTTCACACCAGGTTACAAAAGCCGGTAATGAAATGTATATCGTAATGGACTGGGACAAGGATTTTGGTTCTTCTGAAATGCCTGTCGACAGGAAAAATGATTATGAGTTTCGGCAGAAATATTACTATACTACGATTACTGAAATGGCTATTCCTGCAGGATATAAAGTGGATTACCTGCCGGCACCCGTAAAAAAACTTACGCCCGATTATTCCTTCGAAGGTTCCTACACAAATAATGGCAAGGCAATCATTTACAAAAAGACGATCATAGTTAACAAGACCATTCTTAAGAAATCAGAATTCGCCGCATGGAATGCCTTCATTGCCGACATCAATAAATTTTATAACGACCAGGTCGTGTTAACCAAATAATCACTCAACCAAAGTTTATGCTTCGAAATTTTATTGCCTGCCTCTTTGTAATGACTTCTATTACCCTTTTTGCACAAACTCCTCAACTGGGAAATACTATAGAAGATGAATTCAAAGTCACCACTGTTCCTGAAAAATGGAAGACAGAAAGTGCTGTCATCATCGGGCAAAAAACAGAATACCTTTTTACAAGAATTTTTGCGGGTAAAACTGCTGCTGTTGTGCGCATTCACGAGTACATTCACAAGCGCATCAGGCTACAGGATAAGAACTCACTGGAAAACTTCTCAACTTTCTATTACGTTACCATGGGCAGGGATGGCAGTGCCGAATACAAAGTGATCAAGGCGAATGGCAAGGAAGTAAGCATTGATATGAAGACTGCTATTGAAGAAGAAAAAGATGTTCCTGCCATTTATCGTCCTATTTATATCAAGCAGAACATCAAATCAATGAAGATCGCCATTCCCGACCTGGAAGTGGGCGACATCATTGATTATACAGTTAAATCTTCTTTCGATTGGGACATGCGTACGGAAGGCATACAGTTCACACCCTTCCTGTTTTCGCTTTCGAATAATTATCCCACCATGTTCCAGGTATATAAGTTTACCATGGCTGATGGCATGAAGGTTCGTTACCGTGCATACAACGGAGCACCTAACATTAAATTCGATTCTAAATCTTCTGTATACGGCGATAGAAATTCTTACCTGAGTTATTACTTTATGGATAAGGACCGTGAAAAGTCCATTGATGAACGCTGGAACCTGGAATACAGGAACACACCAACAGTAAAGTTTCGTGTTGTGCTCTTGTCTGATAATGACGAAGACTCCAAAGGACTGGGCCAGGCAACCGTTGATCGTTCAGGACTTGATATTGCAGATGTGTACAGGCGTTATGCAGGTGCCGGCGCTTATGTTACACCCACGGTTAATTCACTGGTGGGATATACCACGGAGTACATGGCAAAGAAAAAAGCAGAAGGCGGTTTAAAGAATGATAACGACATCATGCGCGAAACCTACTATTGCCTGCGAAAGGTTTTTCTTGAAATGTATTACAAAGGTCCCGTGCATTCCGAGCTGGAGAAATACATGACGGGTAAAAAATTATACAAGAAAGTATTAGCTGCTGAGAAAAAAGATGTGGTGTCGCAGAAGATTGAAAAAGAAGACGAGATCCGTATCAACAGTCTCACCTTTGCAACAGCTCTTCGCATGTCGCTTGCTTTCATGGGCATACAATCAGAACTGTTTGTATACGTACCAAGAAAATATGGAAGCTGGCGCGATGCTCTTTTCACAGAAGAACTGGACTTCATGTTACGCGTAAGAAGCAAAGGCAAGCTCTATTACCTCGATGCATTCAATAATTTTGATGCCTTTGCCCAGCCTTATTCTTATATGGAGGGAGCGGAAGGTTATGCCATCGGTTACCAGGAAAAAGACCAGTATTTCCGGGCCAGCATTCCTGCTTCCAAAGCAGAAGATCATGTAGAAAAAGAAGCATTTGAAATCACGCTTTCTGATGCCATGGATGTGATGAGAATAGAAAGGACCAGCACTTTCCTGGGAGCACCAAAGAATGCCAAGATCGCCCAGGCCAACCTTGACAGGTCTTACCTGAAGTATGATTTTGAGAAATACTTCAATACACCAAAAGCAAAAGGCAAGAAAGATGAGCCGGTGATTGAATCTTCGGTTAGCTATGAAGACCCCGAACAGGAAGAGCGTGTAAGAGAAAGAAAGGAATTGTTTGAGAAAGACATCAAATCAGAATTTGACATTGATAAATACGAAGATTTTGAATTGATCAGGGATGGCCGTTACGGTGATACTGCCTGGTTGCAGTACAAAGAAAAATTCACGGTGAAAAAACTGGTCAGCAAGGCAGGCAGGAATTTCATTATTGAAGTAGGAAAGCTCATTGGCGACCAGATCAAACTGGATTCAAATGAAATGAAAACCCGGCAGACTGATATATGGATCCCGCATGCGAGGGTGCTGGAGAACAGCATTACACTCAATATTCCCAAAGAGTATACAGTTGAAGGATTACAGGAGCTCAATATGTCAGCAGACAATGAAAGCGGCAGCTTTATCAGCACCGCAAAGGTTGAAAATGACCAACTGATCATCACTACAAGGAAGGTGTATAAAAAGAGCTTTGATAAAAAAGAAACCTGGCCAAACTATATAGCCTTCCTGGAACCAGCTTATAAATTCAGCCAGGCTAAGATTGTTTTGAAAAGGAAATAAAATTTCATTCTATATCATTCGAAAGCCCCGCGAGGGGCTTTTTGATTTCCAGGCTTTTTGTGTTAATCATACGTCTGGCTATCTTTAACTGTGTATTCAAATTTTCTCAACGTTATTGATATACTGGGAACACTGGCTTTTGCAGTGGCGGGAGCTTTTTCTGCCATGGAAAGAAAGCTGGATCCTTTTGGTACACTGATTATTTCATTTGCTACTGCCATTGGCGGCGGCACCATCAGGGACATGCTTGTTGGAAATTTTCCAGTGAACTGGTTGCAGAACGATTTCACAATTGGAATCATATTCTTGTCGGCCATTGCCACTATGTTGTTTGGTGCTTATCTCAGGCAGCTCACCACGGCGCTTTTTCTATTTGACGCACTTGGCCTGGGACTTTTTACCATCATCGGCATCGAGATAGGACTACATAAAGGTTTCAGCGCAGGCATCTGCATAGCACTGGGCACTATTTCGGCCTGCTTTGGCGGTGTATTGAGGGATGTGTTGCTGAATAAAGTGCCATTGATTTTTCAGAAGGAGATCTATGCACTTGCCTGCATACTGGGTGGCATTGTCTTTTATTTTTTATCGAAAACACAAATGAATGCCGATGTTTCCAGGATCAGCTGTATACTATTGATATTTGCAATAAGAGTCATTGCAGTCAGATTTAAATTATCATTGCCCCGCTTCTCTATAAAATAAAAGAATGAAACTATCCATTTACCAGGTTGATGCTTTTACGGAAAAAGTTTTTAAAGGAAACCCTGCTGCCATTGTGCCTTTACAACACTGGCTGGAGGATGAACAGATGCAGTTGATCGCCATGGAAAATAATCTCAGCGAAACAGCTTTTTTTGTAAAGACTGATGAAGGCTATCATATCCGCTGGTTCACGCCAGGCTTCGAGATTGATCTTTGCGGGCACGCTACATTGGCTTCTGCTTACGTGATCAAAAATTTCCTGGAGCCACACTTACAGGAGATCAGTTTTACCACTGAAAAAGCAGGCATTTTAAAAGCATCTGCAAAGGACGGATGGTATACCCTTGATTTTCCCTCGCGCATGCCAGAGGACTGTGCCGTTCCTGAAAATTTATTAAAGAGTGCTGGAGTTTCCACCGCAGTTGAAATATTGAGATCAAGAGATTATTTTATTGTGCTTCCTGATGAAGATGCAGTGATGAATGCTGAACCTGATTTTGAATTGATGAAAAAGATCGAAACTGTGGGAGTGATCATTACTGCCAGGGGCAGGAGTGTTGATGTGGTTTCAAGATGCTTTTATCCCAGCGCTGGAATTCCTGAAGATCCTGTCACGGGATCGGCTCATTGTAATATTGTTCCTTACTGGTCGGCTAAACTGGGTAAGGAGAAATTATTATGCAGGCAATTATCTGCACGTGGTGGTGAACTTTTGTGCCAGCTGGAAGGCGACAGGGTTTTGATGAATGGAAAATGCGCTCTTTATTTGCAGGGAGAAATTGATATCTGATATGCTAAACGAAAAAGAAAAAAACGCGCTCAGGATCTATAATGAGCAATTACGCATGCCTAAAATGAAATACATCCTGATCCATGGACTTACCTGGGGTATTTTATTGCTGGTGATCATGTCTCTCATTGAGGTATTTATCATGAAAAAAAGTTTTGATCAGCAGTGGGAAGAAGGTCTGCTTACACGTATTATCATCATGCCATTTGCCGGTTTGTTGTATGGCTGGATCAGTCGTCGAATCATCGAAAAAAGATTCAGCGAACTCCAAAAGAAAGAAGGAATTCAGTAAAGAAATCTTTGTTTTATTTTTTCTGAAGGGATCATGCACTTTTCTTTTTTACCAAACCATTTGTAACGGTTGCGTGCAATGAAATCATAAACTGCATTTCTTAAGAATGGCGGCACTATCCAGAAGAGCTGTGTCCATTTCCAATACCATGGCAGCCTGTTGAATAATTTTAAGGCAGCTGCAGAAGCTTTATAGGCGACTCCTTTTTCGATCAAAACAATTGAATCCCAGGTTTTGGATGACAGATAATTTTGTTGAAGAAGCTCCTGGCCTTTTGCAGACTGTAAAGCAGCAAACCTGAAGATGTTCTTTTTGTCCTGCCTGATAATGAAATTCACAGTGCCGTTGCAGAAATTACAGACGCCGTCAAACAGGATTACAGGATGGTCCATAAACAATAAAGGTAGCATACAACATTTAGCAGAGGTATATTTTAACTATGACAGAAGAAATACAAAAGCTTCTTCCACTTATTCAATCCGGTGAATTATCCAAAGAGGAACTGGATGAGTTGGAAGGCAGGGTTCGAAGTTTTATTAAATCTGATCCTGACTCAGGTAAAACATTAGGTCCGGTAATGAGCATGATCAGCCAGGCCAGGAAGAAAGCTGACATAAGAATTGACATTAATTGGGTTCCGGTACATAAAGGATTTTTAGCAATAGGGCATAAGCCCGGTGGCAGGATATCTTTTGAAGGATTGAAGCAGACAGGAACTACCGCTGTTATCACGCTCCTTCATGAGAATGAAGGTGCTTTGCAGATTGGCCATCAACTGGAAAAACAAAAAATCATTTGGAAATGGTTTCCCTTTTCTGCTTCATCGCCACATTCAGGCAACCAGGTGGACCAGGTATATGATTTGTTCAGCAGTTCAGAACAATTGTTGGCTGAAGGCGCCAGGATTTACATCCATTGTTCTGCCGGCATCCATCGTACTGGTATGATCAGTTATGGTCTGTTAAGATATCTTGGATATCCGGAAGCAGAAGCACTACAAAAACTGCGTTCACTCAGGGAAGTTACAGCAGAACAGGTAGGATCTGAACGACTTCAGTGGGCCAACCAGTTTTTCAGGAGATAGATAATTACAATAAAAAAGCAGCCGATGGAGGGCTGCTTTTTTATTCGATTTCATTCGGAAAATATATTGTTAGAGCTTTTGTCAACTCATGTTGTGAAACACTTTCTGTACATCATCATCCTGTTCCAGCTTCTCGATCAGCTTACTCACATCTTCGGCCTGCTCATCATTTAAAGGAACAGTTGTGGAAGGGATCCATTCTACTTCTGCGCTGATAGGAGTGATGCCTTTTTCTTCAAGCGCTTTTTGCATGTGACCAAAATCATTAAAGGCGCAGCGCATTACCAGGATGTCCTCACCATTTTCACCAGTACTTTCTCCCAGTTCTTCCAGTCCGTAATCAATAAATTCAAGTTCGAGTTCTTCCATGTTCAGTCCTTCAGGCTTCAATTTGAACACACCCATTTTCTTGAACTGAAAGCTTACACTTCCACTGTTGCCCAAAGCACCACCACCTTTGTTAAAGATGGCCTTCACATTGGCTACCGTGCGTACGTGGTTATCGGTTGCAGTTTCCACCAAGATAGCCACACCATGAGGTCCATAACCTTCGTAAAGGATCTCCTCGAAATTATCCATTTCCTTACCCTGCGCTCTCTTGATGGCTGCTTCTACGCGGTCCTTAGGCATGTTCACTGCCTTGGCATTCTGAAAACATCGACGAAGAGCAGGATTGGTGTTAGGATCAGGTCCTCCTGCCTTTACAGCAATGGCGATCTCTTTACCAATTCTTGTGAACTGCTTGGCCATCCGGTCCCAGCGGGCAAACATCGTGGCCTTTCTTACTTCAAATATGCGACCCATGAAACTGAAAGTTTAATGATGATTTCTTTTTCCCCTAAGCATTCATTTGGATTGATTTCATCGGGGAGCCGCAAATGTAAATTATACGGCGCAGAAAAAAGCCGCCCTGAAGGCGGCTTTAAGATGTTTCTTCCATTTTTATCTTGATTCCATTGGATTGGAAGGTTCTCCATCATCGATGGGTTCAGGCCTTCCAAGACGGTTGGCAAAAACAAAGAAGTGAACCAATGCAAATACAATAGAGATATACAGCAAGGTGCGGTCGGCTTCAAATCCTACCACATACTGGTGAAGCAAACCTGCTACGATCAGCAGTGCTGCCAGTACCAGACCTGTATACCTGGCTACTTTCATTCCCTTCCTTGTTGTGGTACCATTACCCATCTTGCTATGCTTGGCGCCATAAGCCAGGTAAATATCCATGCCTATCAGCATCCACACCAGCAAACGGATCCAGGTATCCATGGGCAGGAAAACCATCATGAAAAGACAGGTTGCAATACCCAGGATTGGTACCAGGGGCACCATTGGTGTTTTAAATGATCTTGGTATTTCAGGCATCTTCCTTCTCATCACCCAGATGCCAATACAAACAAGAATGAATGCGAACAAGGTTCCGATACTTGTCATCTCACCCACAACTCTTGCCGGTACAAATGCAGCAAAGGCGCTAACAAAAAGCATGAAAAGAAGATTGTTCTTGGCAGGAGTCTGAGTTTTTGGATTCACGGAAGAAAAGATCCTTGGGATCAGTCCATCCTTACTCATACTAAAGAATACACGGCTTTGTCCCATCAGCATCACCAGGATCACCGAAGCATAACCTGCAAGGATGGCTACTACGATGGCGCGGTTCAGCCAGGGATAATCCGGTTGAATGGCACCACTGGCATCAGGTGTTCCCATATGTTCAATGGCTACGGCTACAGGAGCAATACCATCTTTACCTGCAAATGTGGTATAGGAAGTTACACCTGTCATAACGTGAGCAAACAGGATGTAAAGAATGGTACAGATAGCCAGCGAACCCAGGATACCCCAGGGCATATCACGTTTGGGATTCTTGGCTTCCTGCGCTGCTGTACTCACCGCATCAAAACCAATATAGGCAAAGAAAACAATGGCAGCTGCCCTGATAATTCCACTGAATCCAAAGTTGCCGAAGGTTCCGGTATTATCAGGAATGTATGGGTTATAATTGTCGTTATTGATATATCTCCATCCCAGGAAAATGAATACCAGTACCACAGAAACTTTTAATGCTACAATGATCCCATTGACCAATGCACTTTCTTTTGTGCCCTTGATCAATAGTAAGCTCATTAATACAATAATAAATACAGCAGGCAGGTTGATCACACCACCATCCCAAGGCCCCAGTGTGAGAGCAGTGGGAAGATGAACATCAAAACCCTCCAGAAATTTTACCAGGTAACGGCTCCAACTGATGCCCACAGTGGCTGCACCAACTGCATATTCCAGGACAAGGTCCCAGCCAATGATCCAGGCAATGAATTCACCCATGGTAGCATAGGAATAAGTATATGCACTTCCTGCTACAGGGATCATGGATGCAAATTCGGCATAACAGAGACCTGCAAAAAGACAGCCCAGTGCCGCTACAACAAATGAAATGGTGATGGCTGGTCCTGCATGATTGGCAGCCGCCATACCTGTAATGGAAAATAATCCGGCTCCAATAATAGCCCCGATTCCCAGCGCGATCAAGCCACCGGCACCCAGCGTTCTTTTGAGGGTGTGACTTCCGGTTTCATCTGCCTCATTCAATAGGGCAGCCATTGGTTTTCTAACGAACAAACTCATAGTTATGATTTAAACGATGATGGTTTTGGTTTTATAGCGTTCAAATATCTGGTAAGTTCCTGTTTTACTTTAGGGAAAAGGAAGAACAATCCTACCATGTTGGGAAATACCATGGCCAGGATCATGGCATCAGAAAACGAAATAACGGCATTTAATGTAGCAGATGCACCTATTACAATAAAGAACAGGAAGAGTAATTTATAGCTTAGATCAGCAGCTTTGCTACGTCCAAATAGATATTTCCAGGCCTGCAAGCCATAATATGACCAGGATATCATAGTAGAGAAAGCAAATAAAACTATGGCTACGGTAAGTACATAAGAGAAATGCGGGATAGCATCGTTGTAAGCAGCAGAAGTAAGGTCAACTCCATTAAGAGCACCGGGTGAGCCATAGGTAAAAACATTCTGCATGTTATAAATTACGATCACAAGTGCTGTCATTGTGCAGATCACCACTGTATCAATAAATGGTTCCAATAGTGAAACTATGCCTTCAGAGGCTGGATATTTTGTGCGAACTGCGGAGTGTGCAATGGCTGCAGAGCCGGCCCCGGCTTCATTTGAAAAAACAGCCCTTCTAAATCCCTGGATCAAAACGCCTGCAATGCCTCCAAGACCTGCCATAGGTGAAAAGGCCTGAGAAACAATTAAACCAAAAGCATCATCTATCAGTGTAAAATGCATGAAGATGATGATCAGTGAGGCTATGATGTACAGTCCTGCCATGAAAGGAACGATCTTTTCCGTAACCTGTGCAATACGTTTGATGCCCCCAATTATCACAATACCAGTAAGTACTGCCAGCACAAGTCCTATCACAAAACCAGATGAACCACCTTTTATACCTAACATGGTTACAATTTGTTGTGTTGCCTGGTTGGCTTGAAAAGCGTTACCACCTCCAAATGAGCCGCCAATGCATAAAATAGCAAACAAAACAGCCAGTACTTTACCTGCCATTGATAAGCCCT
The DNA here is from genome assembly GCA_023386045.1 of Bacteroidota bacterium. Classification (GTDB taxonomy): domain Bacteria; phylum Bacteroidota; class Bacteroidia; order Chitinophagales; family Chitinophagaceae; genus Flavisolibacter. The sequence continues at coordinate 28,021 of JAEWKK010000022.1, read as the reverse complement.
TTTCTTTTAGGCCCCGACTCAAATAATACATGGGGCCACCAAATACAGTTCCTTTATTATTGATGTCACGATATTTAACCCCAAGGGTACATTCCACAAATTTTGTTGACATGCCAAGAAGTCCGCAGATGATCATCCAGAACGTAGCACCGGGACCTCCGATTGCAACGGCTACTGCAACACCTGCAATGTTTCCAAGACCAACAGTGCCTGACACCGCCGTAGCAAGGGCTTGAAAGTGATTGACCTCCCCGTGATGGGATTCATCTTTAATCGTATCAACGATATCGCCTTTCACAGTCACATTTAAAGCATCAGGCTTCGTAACTGCAGCATCTTTATCCAGGTAATCGTATTTACCTCTTACAACCCTAATGGCTAAGCCAAAACATCTGATATTGACAAAACCAAAATAAAGAGTGAAAAAAATGGCACCTACTACCAGTAAGATCACTACAAACGGAACACTGATTGATTCCGTAAATCGCACTGGAAAGAAAACAACGCTCTCAAACCAACTGGCAATTGGAGCAAACCATTCGTCTATTTTTTGATCAAGACCTTTTGTTTTTTCAAGATTATCCTGCCCTAATACTGGCAGGGGTAAGATAAATAAGGCCAGGATAGCACTGACTTTAGCAATCAATTTTTTCATGCAGGTGGTTGATTTTTGCAATGATATTGATTCAATGCAATAGAGTTTCGTTTTTAAATTAAGCTCGTAAAATAAGGCAATAATTCAAAACTCAGCTTACATGTTTTACACAAGTGGAAGGGATGGCAATCCCGAAAGTTTTTGCCCTGTGGTTATTTTTTTCGATTTTCGGCGTTCTGTTCAACAAAGAAAAACATGAGTAAAGGCAACCGGCTGACGATTTATATCCTGCTTGCAATGGTCCTCGGCGTATTCACCGGTTATTTGGTATACAGATTCAGTGAACCGGGTTTTCGTACAGATTTTGGCACCAATATCAAATTACTTAGCACTATTTTCATCCGTCTCGTGCAAATGATCATCGCGCCACTTGTATTTACTACATTGGTCGTGGGCATTGCCAAACTGGGTGATCTGAAAACCGTGGGACGTGTGGGCGGCAAGGCCATTCTTTGGTTTATTACTGCATCTCTTGCTTCTCTTCTGATTGGTATGATGCTGGTGAATTATTTTCAACCGGGACAGTACATTGATCTTTCACAAAAAGATGTTGAAGGCCTTGGTGACCTCATGACCAAACAGAAAGGATTTTCACTCCAGAACTTTGTGGAGCACGTGATACCCAAAAGCTTTATTGAAGCTATGGCTACGAACGAGATCCTTCAACTGGTTGTGTTCTCCATATTTTTTGGTGTGGCAGCAGCAGCCATCGGTGAATACACAAAGCCATTGATCAAGGCCCTGGAAGTGGCTTCGCATGTGATCCTGAAGATGGTAAACTACGTGATGAACTTTGCACCCATTGGAGTATTCGGTGCCATTGCCGCTGTGGTAGCCACTAAAGGATTAGGAATTTTTAATTTTTACCTGAAATATTTTTCTTTCTTCCTTATAGGCATCGCCCTTCTTTGGATACTCTTATTATTGGTAGGCTTTATCATATTAAAAGGAAGAATGAAAGAACTGCTCAGGAGGATTGGCAGTCCACTTCTTATTGCATTTAGCACCACTAGTAGTGAAGCTGTATTTCCTAAACTAACGGAGGAGCTCGAACGCTTTGGATGCAGGGACAGGATCGTTGCTTTTGTTTTGCCGCTGGGCTATTCCTTCAACCTCGATGGAAGCATGATGTACATGACCTTTGCCAGCCTTGCTATTGCACAGGCCTATGGTATTGATCTTTCGCTCACCACCCAGCTGACCATGCTGTTGGTACTCATGCTCACCAGTAAAGGAATAGCAGGCGTACCCAGGGCTTCACTGGTGGTAGTTTTGGCTACCTGTGCAATGTTTAACATACCACCTGAAGGAGTTGCCCTTATTTTGCCGATTGATCATTTCTGCGATATGTTCCGCACGGCCACCAATGTGGTGGGTAATGCTCTTGCCACAAGCGTGGTAAGTAAGTGGGAAGGAGAACTGGATCATGGTTAGAAAACATTAATTGATTAATTCGAAATTTTACAAAACAGGACATGGATAGTTTATTACAGATTTATTTGTTGAAAGGGGGATTCCTGCACGATTTTATTGAATGGGTGATCCAGAATGGCGGTATCTACATCCTGCTGCTGATCATTTTTGCAGAAACAGGATTGTTCGTTGGTTTCTTTTTGCCTGGCGACTCACTCTTATTTGCCGCCGGAATTGTTCTGGGAAGACTGGCTGATGAATTTATTGTGAGCAGTATACCGATGGTGATTTTAACCGTGATCCTTGCATCCGTAATTGGAAATATTGTTGGCTATTGGTTTGGTAAAAAGGCAGGACCACTTTTATATGACAGAAAAGAAACCTGGCTATTCAGGAAAAAACACCTGATGAGAGCCAGGGAGTTTTATGAAGAATATGGTAAGGCCACCATCTTTCTTGCCAAGTTCCTTCCCATCATCCGCACATTCGCGCCTATTGTGGCTGGAGTTGTAAAAATGGATAGAGGCGTTTTTATTTTCTACAATATTATTGGAAGCATCGCCTGGGTATGCAGCATGATGCTGGGAGGTTATTTTCTTGAAGAATGGGTGAAGAGCCAGTTTGGTTTCAGCCTTCTTGATTATATTGAACTGATCACAATAGGCATTATCCTGGTAACAACACTGCCTGTGATCTGGAAGCTTTTCTTTGCCAAGAAGAAAGTAGTGCCTGTTGAGGAGATCCAGGAAGATCTTCAAAAAAATTCCAATCACTGATAGAGCATGAATCAGCCCCGTAAGTCATTATTTAACCTGGCCGTTGTTGTGGCAGCGCTGGGTTATTTTGTTGACATCTACGACCTCCTGCTTTTTAGCATTATTCGCATTCCTAGTCTGACTGACCTGGGGCTTTCCAGGCAGCAGATCACAACAGATGGTGAAGCCATCATCATGTGGCAGATGGCTGGGTTATTAATAGGAGGGATTATCTGGGGAGTGATGGGAGATAAGAAAGGGAGACTCAGTGTGCTCTTTGGTTCCATCATCCTGTATTCACTGGCTAACATTGGTAATGGATTTGTTGAAACAGTGGAGCAATACAAATGGATCCGGTTTATTGCAGGACTTGGGCTTGCAGGTGAACTGGGAGCAGGCATCACCCTGGTTTCTGAACTCACACCAAAAGAAAAGCGTGGCATCGCCACATCCATGGTTGCCGGAATTGGTTTAACAGGTGCAGTAGTTGCTTTTGTAATGAAAGAAAATTTTCATTGGCGCACCTGTTATTTTATTGGAGGCGGATTGGGTTTGCTATTGCTGCTTTTACGTATTTCAGTTTTTGAATCAGGCATGTTTCATGACGTCAAAAAAATGAATGTAAAGAGAGGCAGCTTCCTCATGCTGTTCAGTAATAAGGACAGACTGAAAAGATATATTCTGGGTATACTGGTAGGCTTGCCCACCTGGTTTGTCATTGGTGTGCTGGTAACTTTTTCAGGAGAGTTTGCAGAGCAAATGAACATACGCGAAAAAGTGGATCCGGGCAAGGCCATCATGTATGCTTATGCTGCCATCTCTATTGGTGATATTTTAATAGGACTGATCAGCCAGTGGTTTCGCAGCAGGAAGAAAGCGCTTTTTCTTTTCTATGGCATCACTGCTATTTTCATGATCCTGTTTTTTACAGTGCAGGAAAATGGGAGTGCTGATAGAATGTACTGGATTTGTGCAGGACTTGGATTTGGTACCGGCTTCTGGGCCATCTTTGTAACCATGGCAGCCGAACAATTTGGTACCAACCTGCGGGCAACGGCAGCAACTACAATTCCTAATATGGTGCGTGGCATGCTGGCTGTATTGATACTGCCGCTTTTCCAGGCACTTCGTCAACTCACAGATTATTATACCGGAGGATGGCTTACGGCCATTATTATTATGGTGATAACTGTTGTTGCTGCACTGTTTACAAAAGAAACATTTGGTAAAGACTTAAATTACGTGGAGGAATAAATGATCAGTGGCACCTGCAATAAAATCTTCGGGCAAAGCATTGCCGATTACCATGTTCAGGATAGTGTTCACCAGGGCATCAACAACCCATTTGCAAAAGACAGCCTTGAGCACCTGCTTTACCTGAAGAACTGGATCGATACGGTGCAATGGCACCTTGAAGATATCATCCGTGATCCTGCTATCGATGCAACCGAAGCGCTTAAAATCAAAAGGTGGATCGACAAATCAAACCAGGAAAGAACTGATGTGGTGGAATACATCGACAGCTGGTTTCTAGAAAAATACAGGGATATAAAACCACTTCCGGATGCTACCATCAATACGGAAAGTCCTGCATGGGCCATCGATCGTTTATCCATTCTTGCATTGAAGATCTATCATATGCAGGCAGAAGCTGAAAGAAAAGATGCAACCGAAGAACACCGCTCAGGCGCGCAGGCCAAACTGACAGTGCTGCTTTTGCAGAGAGAAGATTTGTCTTCAGCCATTGACCAGTTGCTGGAAGACATTGCGCATGGAAAAAAATACATGAAGCTGTATAAGCAGATGAAGATGTACAATGATGAAAACCTGAACCCGGTTCTCTACGCTCAAAAAAATAAATGAAACAACAACTGCTGGTCTTCCGTTTTTCTTCACTCGGTGATGTTGCCATGACCGTTCCAGTGATCCGGTTGTTATTAAAGCAATACCCTCAGTTGCATGTGATCATGGTGTCTGCTGAATTTGTCAAGCCGCTATTCAGTGATATTGAAAGACTGGATTTTCTCGTGGCAGATCTCAAAGGAAAACATAAGGGCATTAAAGGTTTGTACAGGTTGTATAAAGAGATCAGAGATACTTATGAGATAGGTGCCATTGCCGACCTGCACAACGTGCTAAGGACAAAACTGCTTCGGGGATTTTTTTCTTTTACAGGAAAACCTTTTGTCTCTATTGATAAAGGAAGAAAAGAAAAAAAAGAACTGACCAGAAGAAATCATAAGTTACTGCGTCCTTTAAAATCTACTTTTTCGCGTTATGCAGATGTTTTTGCCGAACTGGGTTATCCTGTTCAATTGATTTCTGAAGAAGGGATCAAAGAACCGAAAAAATTAAAGGTGCTTGAGGATTTGAAAAGCCAGGGTCAAAAGCTTGTAGGTATCGCACCTTTTGCCCTACACCAGGAAAAAACTTACCCGGCTGATAAAATGCTGGAGGTTTTAAGATTGTTGTCAACCCATGAAAACATCCAGGTCTACCTTTTTGGTGGAAAGAATGATGCGGACAGGTTGATGGAATGGAGCAAAAATCATCCGCGTATAGAAACCATAGCAGGTAAAATGAATTTTGAAAATGAGTTGCAATTCATTTCCAGTCTTGACCTGATGGTGAGTATGGATTCTGCAAATATGCATTTGGCTTCGCTTTATGGTGTGCCAGTTGTATCCATCTGGGGCGGCACGCATCCTTACCTGGGATTTTATGGATGGGCACAGAAGGAAAGCAATGCTGTGCAGATAGAACTTGAATGCAGGCCATCATCTGTGTTTGGTAATAAGCATTGCTATAATGACATGGCTTGCATGAAGGGAATTTCACCCATCATGATTTATGAAAAGATCATGCAACAACTGGAGGTTAAAGCATGAAATTTCTTTTGATCAGTTTAGGTGGAATGGGAAAAACCGTTCTTACAACGCCGGTTATCCGCTGCCTCAAACAACAGTTGGTTGATGCAGAAATTCACTACCTCACTCTCCCTGTCAATAAAATCATACTCGAACACAATCCTTATCTGGATCAACTTCATGTTCTTGAAAATAACATGGAGCAGATGACAGGCATGTTGAAAGAAATACAATTTGATCAGGTGATTGATCTGCATGCTGATGCTATATCTAAACTGATAGCAAAAGAAATACAACTGCCTATACAGACATACAGGAAATTAAAATTTCAAACCACCATTTTCACCACGCTTAAGTGGAACCTGATGCCAAGGAATCTGCATCTTGTTGACAGGTTCATGGAAACGGTTTTACCATTTGGAGTAGAGAATGATGGTAAAGGACTGGATTACTTCATACCACAAAAGGATGAAGTCAGGATACATGATATTCCTGCTTCACACCAGTTAGGATATATTGCCATGGTGATCGGATCTTCAAAATTTACCAAAAGGATGACGCCCACGAAGATCAGGGAGTTTTGCCGGGCCATAGATCATCCTGTGATGTTGCTGGGAGGAAGAGAAGAATACCAGGCTGCTGAAGCCATCGCTTCTTTTGATCCAGTAAAAGTTTATAATGCCTGCGGTAAATTCAACCTGAACGAATCTGCTGATCTTCTCCGCAAATCAAAGCTGGTGATCTCAAATGATACAGGACTGATGCAGATCGCAGCAGCACTGAAAAAACCATTAATCGTTACCTGGGGCAGCACCACGCCTTCTTTAAACGCAACACCTTATTACGGTACTCATTATTGGCAATTGAATCAAAAACCTTTTGATAATATCCAGGTGAATAAACTTTGGTGCAGGCCCTGTACTACCAATGGAAGATCGGCTTGTCCACTAGGGCATTTCAAATGCATGAAGAATATGCCCATGGATATTCTGTTGTCAAAAGTAAAAGCAAGACTTGCTGAATCTAAAAAATAATCAAAACTCAAATTCCTTTACTGCCGGATGGTGCAGCATGCGCTTGGTAAATTCGTTGTGGTTTTTTTCTTTCCCTGATACATACCAGATGCCAATGATGTTCTCTCCATTTTTTGTTCTCTTGACTCTTTTATAATCCAGGTGGCATTCTTTAAAAATCCTTTCATATTCTTTCAGAAGATCGTCACGATAAAGACTTACGATACGATAGGTATGTGACTGGTTCACCTGGTCAATAATATTTTCCAGTTTGGTCATCATCAATAATGAAAACAGGATGATAACAGTTGAAACGCCTACCATCAGGTATTGTTCAAGTGCTATGCCCATGCCCAGTGCTGCCACGGCCCAGATTGTAGCTGCCGTGGTAATGCCGTTCACACGATTATTGCTTTTATAGATCACACCTGCACCCAAAAAGCCAATCCCTGTAACGATATTGGAAGCCACACGGTCTGAACTGTATTCACTGATAGCAATGGAAAGACTGGTAAACAGGAATGAACCCAGGCAGATCAGGATCATGGTCCTGAAACCTGCAGACTTGCTTCTGAATTCCCTTTCGGCTCCAATGATGCCGCCCACTAAAATCACCAGTCCCAGTTTGAGTAAAATATTTTCTAAAGACCACATATATCAAAGATAAAGGCTAACTCAGGCAATTTTTTGCCTGGTCTGATAATTGTTCAGCCTGAGATAAAGAGAATATGAAAAAGATGAAATGGATATTGGCATTTTCAGTAGGATGCATTGTGCTGGCCTGTAACGATCGTGAGGCAAGATATCTTGACCTCAATACCGGCGAAAGCGTTGAGCTTAAAAAAGAAGAGAGTTCCGGTGTATGGGTGAACGCCGAAACAGGAAAGCCGGTTAAGGTATATGTTGACAGGGAAACAAATGATACCATTTGGGGTTCAACAGGAAAAGTGGTCAACGGCAAGGTTTATAAAACTGATGCTGGTGAATGGAAGATCAAAACAGATGATGAAGAATTCAAAGCCACCAATGGAGATACAAAGATCAAAGCTGAAGATGGTGATTTCAAAATCAAAGATGGCGACTATAAAAAGAAGGTAGAAAAAGATGGTGATGTAAAGATCAAGGATGGCGATAAAACCATCAAGATCGATGGGGAGACCGGCGAAAGAAAAGTGAAAAACGATTAATAAAAAAGCCTTCATGACGAAGGCTTTTTTATTAGTGAATCTGGATCATTTTTGGCGGTCTTTTTTTAGCTTCTTCCTTTTTAGGAATCACCAGGTGCAGAACGCCATGTTCATAGCGTGCTTCGATCTTTTCCGCATCCACCACTTCTTTTGGTAACTGGAAGCTGCGCTGGAATGACTGGTAGCTGAATTCACGCCGGGAGTATTTTTCTCCTTCATTCATTTCATTTTCATCAGTCTTTTCACTTGAAATGGTAAGGCAGTTTCCATCCAGCTCCACTTTGAAATCTTCTTTCTGCATTCCAGGTGCTGCCATCTCCACTACAAAATTTTCATTGGTCTCCCTGATGTTCACTGCCGGCAGCGTAGTGTTGGTAGAGGAATTGTTGTTTAGTCCCCAGTTTCGGAAATCAGTAGTAAAGAAATCATCAAACAAACTGGGCGGAAATAGTTCAGACCTTTTAAGTATTGACATATTACCTCCTTTTTGATGGTGAATCAATCAATATCAATTCCACAGCAAGGCAGGTGCCATCAGGCCAATTACTGAAAATTTTTCAGTTCCTTGAATTTTTGTCAATTATGACCGGCCATTATCAAGGTCATCATTTTCCGGACCTCCCAGGCTGTACAGTTTATTTTCTTCATCATCCTGTGCAGGAAGATCTGTTTCATTTTCATCTGTATTGCCAGGAACATCCAGGTCATTTCCGCTAGTTTCCTGGCCAAAACCTTTTTCATTCAATCTTTCACCATCAAAATCGCGATTATCCAGCGATGCTCTCTGAAGGTTTAGGTTGTCTTCACTGAATTGCCTGTCTGTTCTTTCCAGGGCTATCCTTTCATCCCGGCTCACATCTGCCTCATTGCCACTCCTGCTTTCAGAAACTTCATCTGCTTCAAACACATTTTTTCCTTCTTCATCGTCAGAAGAAATGGTGGTGTCTCCAAGCATGCCCACCGGTGGCGCATTAACAAATTCCTGTCCGGGTATATCCTTTACATCAGGTAGTTCTATATAACTTTCTTCAGCGGCAAGTTTTTCCCTGTCCTCTTTTGAATCCGGAAGGTCATTGGGAATAGAAGAAGACCTTTCTGTCCTGTTAAGGCTTGCATCACGGTCCCCGCGTTCAGCCTGGTTTTTTTCTCCATTGTTCATGATGATTCTTTTCAGTGATTATTAAAATCTCATGCCTGATATCATAATTGTAAAAAGAAAAGGCTGCATCATTGAAATGCAGCCATTCTTGCAGTTGGTTATGGTTGGACGGAAGTCCTATTGTCAGATCATAATCTCTAAATCCTGGAAACGGGCAATCAGGTCCCGTCCTGCATAGATGCAGATGGAATGATATTTTGCCGGGTTGTTTAGCGGCTCCGAATAAAAAAATTCTTTCACACGGCAACGGCCATTGGGCCTTTCTGGAAGTTCAACTATCAGTTGGGTACCATAATCAGTTTGCACTTTCCTGGTAAAGCTCTCCAGTTTTCCGGGGTGGATGGACAATTCTCCGCAGATATATAAGGTGCCGAAATGCGTGGCAGAAGGATCAAATTCTATCCATGCTTCCCAGACATCCTGTTCCTGTAATTTTTGTTGGCTAATCATGCAGGCAAGATAGTGAGGGTTAAAGGAGGCAAAAACCCATAATCCACGGTATTTTAACCGTGCAAGCACCTATTAAAAACGGGGAAAATACCCATTGTAAATAGAAATATTTTTAGTATATGGTCGATAAAAAGGTTCAATACACATAGCCATGTTCATCATGGTCGAGCAGTTTTTTTGCTGCGTGGTCAAATACACCTTGTTTGTTGTTGATCACTTCTCTTAACAGGTCGTGTATGGTCACCACTCCGGCAAACTTATTATTGGCTTCAAAAGCCAGGAGGTAACGTGATTTGTGAAGGATCATAGTTTTCATGCAATGTTCTACTGTATCGGAAATGGCTACCATGGGCAGATCACTCGTCATAACTTCTTTAACCTGTGTCGTATCGCTGCTCAAACCTTTCAGGATCACATTCCGAATATGATCCCTTTCCGAAAAGATTCCACGGTAATCGCCTTGTTCCAAAACCACAACATAGCTGAGGTTGACTGTGTTCATCATGCTCAGTGCATCAATTACCAGGGTTTCAGGATCTACTATATTAAATATCTTTTGTTTACTGTCGAGTATGTTCTTCGCCGTTCTCATGATCGATTTTTTTAAAGGTCGGAAATGAGCATTAAAAATAAAATGATTTTAAGCGCTTGCTAGAACGCATTGCTAACCTGATTCTGATTTCTGTAACGGCATAGTTTTTTAATCAGTTAAGAAAAACAATTATGGAAAAGATGAATAACCTCAGGGATCTTCTTCAGCATGAGATAGATGACCTGTATTCAGCTGAAGAGCAGATCATTTCTGCTTTGCCGGCCATGATCGAGAAAGCATCCAACCGTACACTTAAATCATCGCTTCAGCAACACCTCCGTGTAACGGAACAGCAAAAGAACCGCCTGGACCTGGTGCTGGAAAAACTGAAAGAGGGTAATGAGGATAACAATAATGGAAAGAAGAAGGGCATTTTTGGATTGTTCAGTGGCAAACACAAATGCAAGGGCATGGAAGGTATTATTGATGAAGGCAAAAAAATAATGAGCGAGGAGATGGATCCTGATGTAAAGGATGCTGCTATCATTGCCAGCTCACAAAAGATTGAGCACTATGAGATCTGTGGTTATGGTACAGCACGTAGCTATGCAGCAGAACTGGGTCTGTACGATATTGCTGCCCTGCTTGAAGAAACACTGGATGAAGAATATGAAGCAGATGACAAACTGACCATCCTTGCAGAAACGCGTGTGAATAAGGAAGCTGAAAGGGGTGAAGCCAGAAACAGAACAGGGTCCAGCTCCACCCGCAGTGCGGCCGGAAGGGAAACTTCCCAGGATTCTGTAAGACGCAGGGAGGTGGAAATGGAAGCTGTTTCAAGCAGGCAAACAGATGGAAGATCTGAGAGAACGGGCAGCCCCGCTAAAAGCACTGCACCCAAGGGAACAGGTTCAAGAAATGGTACAGGACGAACAGCGGCTAAGAAGTCAGCTGGTACGAGGTCTGCATCACGAAGTAATACTTCTTCTTCAAGGGGTAGTAGTAATGGCAGCCGCTCACGCGGGCGCTAGTAGTTAGATTGATTTGAAAGCCCTGCTCCCCGCGGGGCTTTTTATTTATATCATGTTAAATAACCCGACTGTTAATCCTGCCGCTTTTATTTTTATAACCATGTACCGGATCTCACTGCTTATTATTTCTTTTCTTTTCATTGCCTCCTTTGTTTTTGCACAACAGGGTTTGTCTACATTTAAAATCACTGATTCAGAACATAAACCTGTTGCATTTTCTACCATTCAGGTAGTGTTAACTGCAGACAGTAATTCTAAGTTTGAAAAGGTAACAGACAGTAATGGTGTGGCGGTTTTCAGTTTGGTTCAGGATCAGTTCTATAAAATCAGGATTACTTCCATCAATTTCCAGGCAGTTGAAAAAAACATTGTGATCAAGGGTGAAAATCCTTTTTACGAGATCATGCTTCATCAAGTTGAGGGTACACTTGGACAGGTGATCGTAAGGGCTAACAAACCGCTCATGCGGCAGGAGGATGACAAGACCATCGTGGATCCTGAAAACCTTGCATCCATCTCTACCAATGCATTTGAGACCATTGAAAAAACTCCCGGGCTTTTTATTGATCCCGATGGCAATATCTATATCAGCAGTACCACTCCGGCAAAGGTTTATATTAATGGAAGGGAGCAAAAAATGAGCGCTGCAGATGTGGCTTCGATGCTGAAGTCTCTGCCTCCCAACGCCATTGCATCGATAGAGATCATGCGCACACCCTCTGCCCGATATGATGCATCGGGAAGTGGAGGTGTGGTAAATGTGATCTTGCGTAAGGGCGTACGCATTGGACTAACTGGAAGCATCAACACAGGCATGCAGCAGGGAAGATTTGGTAATCAGTTTTTAGGTCTTAATATCAATAACAATAATGGAAAACTCACGACAAACTTCCACCTGAATGTAGGCCGTCGCAATCAATACGATCGCATTGCCACCAACAGGTTGTTTTCAGTTGATTCAGTTTTAAGCCAGGATGCTTTCACCAGGTATTCGAACCATAACTATTATTTTGGCTACAATATCAATTACCAGCTGAATAAAAAATGGGAACTGGGCTATGATGGTCGCCTCAGTTTTAATGACAATGAAAATAACAGCAGCAATACTTCTTTTGTAAAGCAGCTCAGTACATCCAATATTTCACAACAGAGAACGATTGATGTGTTTAATGAAGGGAAAAGTTTGCACTTCAACCAGGGTCTTGACCTGAGGTATAAAATCGATTCCATAGGTTCCGAATGGACAACAGATCTTTCATTCACCCTTTCTCCCAATGAAAGCAACCAGTATTTTATTTTGGCTGAAGGAGATCATGAGAACAGGCCCAGGATATTTACTGCACAAACCAACCTGGCAAAAAAGTTAAATGGAAACTGGAAACTGGAAACCGGATTGAAAAACACTAGCGTTCAATTTAATAACAGTACTGATTATTATTTTCTTTCCAACGGGAGTAAAACCAGGGATGATGTACGGTCAGGTGCTTACAGTTATCGTGAATCGATCAACGCCGCTTACCTACAGGCATCCAAATCAATTGGTAAACTGATTATTAAATCAGGGGTACGTCTGGAAAATACCAATATGGAAGGCAGGCAGCTAAGGCCAAAGGATACCTCATTCTCACTCAGGCGTACAGATCTTTTCCCATACGTTTATATCAGCAGGAGTATCATGACAGTTGCCGGTTATGATGTGAGAGCCTATCTTGTTTATCGGCGTACAATCAACAGGCCTGCCTATGAGCAATTGAATCCTTCCACACGTTTCATTGATCCTTATCTTTTCGAAACCGGAAATCCAACACTGCGGCCGCAGTTCACCCAGAATTACGAAGCGAATATCTCTGTTGACGAAAAACCACTCATGGCCATAGGCTTCAACGATACAAAAGACATCTTTACACAGGTGATCTATCCTTCAGATACCAGCAACAAAATTTCTTATAAAACCTTTGATAACCTGGGTAGCAATAAGGAAACTTATATCAGGGTATTGGGTGCCATCCCTCCAGGTAAAAGGTATTTTTTTGTTGTAGGAGTTCAGTACAACCAGAATTTTTACCAGGGCCTGTATGAGAGCAAACCTCTTTCTTTTAAGAAAAGCAGTTGGATGGTCTTCACCTACCAGACACTCAGGATCACACCAGTGACAGTAATGTCGGTAAGTGGTTATGCACGTTTTAAAGGACAACAGCAGTTTTATGAACTGGGTTCCTTTGGCGAATTGCGACTCAGCCTCAACCAGCAGTTCCTTAAAAAGAAACTGGTGATGACATTGAGTGTGAATGATATTTTCAGGACCAATAAATATGATTTTACTCTCAACCAGGGTTCTATGAACGCCAGTGGTACAAGGATGGGAGATTCCAGAAGGTTTGGGATCAATCTTCGTTACAATTTTGGTATCCGCAAAAAAGAGGAAAATAATTTCCTGAACGTTGAATCCCCAGAAAAATAAAATTGACAGTACTTATTAATTTCATTTTATCAAATTGACTTCTTGCTGTAAAACTTTTTTGCTGCCAGTGAAACAGGTAATCCTATGGCGCAGATCAATATCAGGATTCCTATCATGACCTGCCTTGCTTCAAAGTTTTTTGGCAAAGCAACTTTAGTAAGTGGAAGCACCAGCATGTTCATGGTAAGCCAGATCAGTATGCCATAAATAATCGCAACCAGAAAAGGCGAAAGCCTGTTTAATTTCAGGTGGGGATAGACAAGAAAAAAAATGGTAGTGAAGAAATACGCTATGAAAAAGTGGATGATTACACCGGCAAGAATCATATTAAAGTTACCACTGTAAGCAGAGGGGCCATAAATGCTGCTGGAAATATATTGAAACACCCTCAATGGATTTTTTTGTGTTACGATATAATAGTGGAGCAACGCTGCAGTTATATCGAGCATACCGGCAAAAAATCCGGTGAATGCAATGACTGGTACCAGTCTTGATTTTGACTTCTGCATAGCAGGTTTGGTTTTCTTTCAGATGGTTAATGTACAAAATGAGGGCTAGATAATCTTTTAACTGGCAGATTGATTTTACCTTTCATGTAGTATTTTAGTTCTGCTATGTCACCTGCTTTCAGAAAGTTGCTGGTACTGCTGCCTGTTGGTCTGCTGGGGTTTTTCTACCTCTATGATCATCCATGGATTTATGAGCAGGCAAGTGCCAAAAGGCTTTCACTCCTTTTTCTTTCCTTTCTGATTTTGTACACCTGGGTATTTATTGAAGTGCTGGTGCGCCGGCAGGATAATTTTTTTCAAATTGCAGTTCAATCGAGTTTCTTCCTCTACATATTTATGGTGCTCACCCTTACCGGGTATTTTGTTTTATCACGCGAACTGGCCGCTGGGCAGTGGTGGGATAAAATGATGTGGAGAATTGATCACAGGGATCATGTGAACCTGAAATTATTCCAGATCTTCAGGATCTATAAAATGAACAGTCTCCAGATCGTAGGTAATTTACTGCTCTTGTTTCCTCTTGGAATTTACATACAGTTGCTTTACCGCCCCTTATCAAACTTTTTAGTAACAATTATTTTTTGTGGATTGATTTCGGTGATGATAGAAGGCTTGCAGCTGGCCACACGTTTTCGCAGCGCCGATGTGGATGATGTACTTCTTAATACGATGGGAGCAATGGCCGGTGTGCTTATTTACCGTATTGTAAAATTCCTTGGAGGATATTTCAGACCCCTGCATGTACCGGTTGCTTCCTCGGCCAGGCCGCTGGCATAATCTTTTTGAAAGAAAACTTGTGACCGATAATCTCCCAAAAAATACCATTCTGTACGCGGAAGATGATATTGATGATTTTGATGCGGTGAAGGAAGTAGTGGAACAATTATCAGATGACCATGTGCTGATCAATGCCCGTAATGGCGCCGAGGCGGTTCAATATATACAGGCTCATCCCGATGCCCCGCCCTGCCTGGTGATCGTTGACCTCAATATGCCCGTAATGGATGGAAAGGAATTGCTGTCATGGATCAAATCCAGTGAGCAGTTCAACCAGCTTCCTGTGATGGTATTCACCACTTCGTCCAGGGAAGAAGATGTAAAACTCTGCCAGAAGAATTCCTGCACTTTTTTCAGGAAACCCACTTTGTACCGCGACCTGCTTCATATTGTCCAAACCATGCTACAGATGTGCGAGGATAGCCCCGTGCGGAAGTAGGAAATAGGGGAAATTGATGATCTTTGTTTTTTATCTTCCTTATGGAATACTTTGTTGATCAAAACTCCATTGTGCGCAGGATCTGGGGCAAGAGCGATACGGTTCTTTTTATTTTCGCTGGTGCTGCCGCGGAGTTCGCGTTAAACAAGGCCGTTGACTGGCTCTACTTTACCGGCAGACTTCCCAGGGATCCCATCGGCCGGTTGTTCACTACCGTTAGTTATGCGAGGGCAATCATCTTTTCAGAAAAAGAAGAAGCATTAAAAGCCATCAGGCGGATCAACAGCATTCACCAGGCAGTTGAGCAGGCGAGAGGTTCGGTAATTCCCGACTGGGCTTATCGTGATGTGCTCTTCATGCTGATCCATTATTCCATTGATTCCTTTGAGCTGTTGGAAAGAAAATTATCAGATGCGGAGAAGGCAGAGGTCTACGATGTTTTTTACAGGGTGGGTAAGGAAATGAGCTTAAGGGAGCTGCCTTCAACTTATGAATCCTGGCTTCCTGTCCGTGAAGCCCATATGCAAAATGATCTCAGTAAATCAGAATATACTGTTGATCTGTTCAGGCAGTACAAAAAACACCTGGGCGCTGTACGTTATAAAATCCTGGTACAAGCGCAATTGCTAGTGGTCCCAAAAAGAGTTGGGCGATTATTGGAATTGGGAAGTTTTTCCTGGCTCCGTCCTGCCGTTCCTTTGTATAAATTTTCAAGGAAACTCAACCTGGATCGTTTTATCAAAAATATTTTACTGCCTTCTGCTTATCAGTCCCAGATCCGTCAACTCGATATTATAGAAAATTAACGAAGGGCATATTCTTTGTGCAGATTTTGAAAAAGATCATGCAAAGCATAGAGCTCAGCCGCGACCGCGTAAGGAACCATAGTTCCAATAATGCTAACCAGAAAATAGATCTTCAGACAGAACGAAATATAAATGAATACATTTCGCAGGGACCGGTAGCCGTGCGTGCCAGGCTGGCGGAACTGGACAGAGAATGGGATATTGAGCGATCACTGGAGCTCACTTCAGGATTGAATATTCTGATTGGTCTGGGTTTGGGTTTAACAGTTAATCGCAAATGGCTTTTATTGAGCGCGGTTTCGGCTGCTTTTTTAGTACAACATACCTTACAGGGCTGGTGCCCGCCTCTGCCGGTTTTCAGGGCATTATGTGTAAGAACGAAAAATGAAATTTTAAGAGAAAGGGAAGAGCTGGTTCATTCTTTGAATAGGGAAGGTGTGACATATTGAGGTGGATGAATTTAATTTTTATTTCAGTATAGCCTGATGTTTTGACAATCTTAATGAATCAGTGACTCTATATACTTTCTGCTTTTTTTCTTGATTTCCATTTCCCGTTTATAAACATCTTATTTAGTGGCATATTCCTGCTGGTAAACTAAATTCCAATCATTCGCCTTTTTAGTAGACTTGCTTCCGGAATTATTATGACGAAAAAGCCTTTCTTCAAAATTGGCAGTATTCCTAATATAAAATTGATCGATGGTTTTAGAGTAAATTATGTAAACATAAAAAGGCATAAAAGACCTTACTAATGTAAGCTATAAAACAAAAAAGGCCCGCATTGCTGCAGACCTTAAAGCTGTGGACCTGTCCGCCGTAGCGCAACAGTATCCCATCTTCGCTAAAGCTTCGGTGGGCGGAGGTGGAGAATATCGGAGTCCCTGCCCGAATACTTCAGCAGGCGGGGAACCGACGACCTTCCCGATTGTCATCGGGACGCTCTAGTCGTATTAATTTTAGGTAACAAAAAAGGCCCGCATTGCTGCAGACCTTTAAAGCTGTGGACCTGTGCGCCGAAGCCACAACAGTATCCTACCTTCGCTAATGCTTCGGTGGGCGGAGGTGGAGAATATCGGAGTCCCTGCCCGAATGCTTAAGCAGACGGGGAACCGACGAGCTTCCCGAGTGTCATCGGGACGCTCTAGCCAGCTGAGGATATATAACAAAAAAGGCCCGCATTGCTGCAGACCTTAAAGCTGTGGACCTGTGCGCCGTAGCGCAACAGTATCCCACCTTCGCTAAAGCTTCGGTGGGCGGAGGTGGAGAATATCGGAGTCGAACCGACGACCTCTTGCATGCCATGCAAGCGCTCTAGCCAGCTGAGCTAATTCCCCATTATCAAAAAAGAACTAAATATTGTTATTTAAATTAAACTCCGAACTGGCGACGTTCCCGATTGACATCGGGACGCTCTAGCCAGCTGAGCTAATTCCCTGTTCTGCCGGGCTGCAAAAATAAGGGAAGACATCTTATCAATGGTATAATAATTTCAGTCATTCCGCAAAAAAAATCAGCTATGCAAAAAGGCGGATCAACCAGGAAAATAAGAAAACCCCAAAGCCAGCGAATGCCCGGCATCGAAGCTAAAATGGATCCCAGACCTGTCTCCCTAAAACCTCAGCCTTCTAAAAAACTCAATGGCAAAGTTGCCCTGATCACCGGAGGCGATAGCGGAATCGGCAGAGCCGTGGCACTACTCTTTGCCGAAGAAGGCGCTGACATTGCTATTTCTTATCTGAGTGAAGAAAAAGATGCCCTTGAAGTAAAGCGAGTAGTAGAACAACAATTTGGTAGAACCTGCCTGCTCATTCCCGGTGATATCCGCAAAGAACGCCACTGCCAGAAGATCGTGAATAACACCATCAAACAATTTGGTAAGCTCGATATCCTGGTGAACAATGCTGCCACTCAAACAGAACAAAAATCACTTAAGGATATTTCAGATGATCAACTCTATGAAACCTTTGAAACCAACATCTTTTCCATGTTCCGCATCACAAAATTCGCATTGCCCCATCTTAAAAAAGGAGCCTGCATCATTAATACCACCTCTGTTACGGCTTACAGAGGAAGTCCTTCGCTGATGGATTACTCGGCAACAAAAGGTGCCATCCTTACTTTTACAAGAAGCCTTGCTCATAACCTTATTGATAAGGGCATTCGTGTGAATGGTGTGGCTCCAGGCCCAATCTGGACACCATTGATCGTAGGTTCATTTAATAAAAAGAAAGTAGCCAGTTTTGGTAGTGATGTGCCCATGAAAAGAGCCGGTGAGCCCGCTGAAGTGGCGCCATCTTACCTTTTCCTGGCAAGTGCTGATAGTTCCTATATGACCGGTCAGATCCTTCATCCAAATGGTGGAGAGATCATTAATGGTTAATTGGCATCATTTATGAAAGTATCTGGTGGTATTCTTTTCTCTCATGGGGTGGTCATTCAACCGATCTGAGAATATACCCGTTGAACCTGATCCGGGTAATGCCGGCGCAGGGATGAGAGATAAAGGGTTCCCGCTTTCAGTGGGAGCCTTTTTTTGCGTAAAAACCCAAAGAAAGTTTTCCTTCATCCTATGTTTTTTCCCTTTTTTATTTGAATACATTAAGTGACGAGCCTGCATCTTCCCAGGCTTTGTTATATTCGTATACGCCCTAAAAAACCTAACTGTTATGACGCAACTCTTCGAACCATTTACTCCTGAACTTTTTAAAAAATATACCGGACTGAATGCGCAGGAAAATGAAGCCATCTACATTCGCTGGGTCAATTCCCAGATCAATTATGCCAACTATCAGAACATGAAGCAAATGAATGATTCACTGGCTGAGATCATCCGGTTATTAAAAAATGAAGGAGTTCCCAATCCGAATAAATAATTGACCCCTGGCTTAAATTTTTTGAAGTTTCTAAAATGTCATCGAAACAATACTCAGTTGTAAGACTTCAATCCTGGAAAGATTTTAAATTGTTTGTACAACAATTCTCGGAGAACTGGGCTTTTCGGGGGCAGGCTGATGCAAGATGGGTATTGAATAATGCAATTGAACGCACTACTTTCATCAGGCATCATCGTGGTGTGGAAGTAGATTTTACCGCAGAATTTGAAAGAGGCGCACGCAATTATCTTACAAAAGATGAAACACCTGAACACCTGATCGAATGGCTGGCCCTGATGCAGCACCATGGCGCACCCACGCGACTACTAGACCTTAGTAAATCTCCTTTCATCAGTGCTTATTTTGCTTTCGAAATAACCTATGCAAAAGATGATCACCATGTGGCAGTATGGGGGATCAATATCGATTATCTCAAAAACAAAGCGGTTGAATTATTGTCCAGGGAATTTGGTGAAGCCCTGGCAGAAACAAAAAACCTGATCAACGAAACCGTTTTTGAAAAGGTGTTTTACCGTAATAATATCAACCTGGTTTTTCCTGTTGAACCCTTCCGCATGAATCGACGGTATTCATTACAGCAATCAATTTTTCTAAGTACAGGCATCGCTGAAATTCCTTTCATGGAACAATTGCATTTTCTTGGCGAAGACATATCACGGGCTGTTGTCAAAATTGAAATCCCTTCTTATTTTAAAAATGAAGCCTTGCGCGATCTGTTACAAATGAATCTTCACCGCGCCAGTTTGTTCCCCGATCTTGATGGTTATGCGTCTTCCCTGCGACTTCGTTATGAAAGCATGAAAACACCGCAGGAAGCAGGTGAGGAGCGCAGGATAAAATTGCAGGATCAGAATTTTCCCTTCTTTCCCTGAGGCAAGTGAAATCACTTATTCTCTGGGGATTTTTACCTTTTTTTAAGAGCGATTGATGTAGATCCATTGCATTTTATTCATGAAATCTTTATGTTTGTTTTTATAGTGAATGTTAACAGATACTGGTAAAACCATAAACACCAGTTGAAGTCCAATAACCCACAATCCTTTGAAAAATGAAATCCTATTTACAAAACATCCTCTTTTATTTTGAAAATGTGATCCATCCTGCAGGCGGAAAATCCACCTATGCTGAAAAAAGGAAAAGAAAATTTACCAGCAAAGAGAGATCACTGAGTTCACCGGAAAGTTTTAATCTTCGTGCGAGTAAAAAACAGGATAAGAGCAGGCTTAACCCCGCTCCATAATTATTGAAATGAACCTTCTTTTTAGTTAAACTGTATCTTTACGATACAGTTTTTTTATGGGTGTTTTGAAACAAATCGCAGAATATCTCTACCTCAGAAAACCGGACCCCTCCAGGCCCAAATCACAATGGGTGAAATACATGCATGGTATCAACCGGATCAGCCTGTTGCTTTTTATCCTGGCACTGATCATACTGGCAATTAAACTTATGGTCAGGCATTAGCCTGCATGAATCCAATGATCTCCTGGGCTGCTCTCGCCGAAGCATTGGTTTCTTCACTTAGCAAATCTTTTAATTCAGCATAATCTTTTTTTACCTGGCTGATGACCGCCTGGTTGTGAAGGAGCTTATCCAATTCCATGACCAGGTTGCCGGGAGTAAGTTGATCCTGTATCAGTTCTGTTACCACCTGCCTGTCCATTATAAGATTGACCAGCGAGATATATTTTATTTTGATCAGCCTTTTCGCTATCTGGTAGGAAATGGACGAACCTTTGTAGCAGACCACTTCGGGAACTCCAAACAAGGCGGTTTCAAGGGTCGCTGTTCCTGATGTTACAAGAGCTGCGGTAGAACTGGCGAGCAGTCGATAGGTTTCATTTCTAACAGAAGAAACATTGGGATGATCTTTTATAAATGGCTTGTAGAATTCATCATCTAATGAAGAAGCTTTGGCAATAATAAAATGATAGCCGGGGAAATTTTTAGCTGCTTCCAACATGATGGGCAATTTTTTACTGATCTCCTGTTTACGGCTTCCAGGCAACAAAGCGATGATGGGTAAGTCCTTTTTTATTTTATCCTGGTGCGTTGCTAAAAAATCGTTCACTACCTGAACAAGAGGATGGCCTACATAACTCACCTTGTAATCCCACTTCCTGTAAAATTCTTTTTCAAAAGGAAGGATGACCAGCATTTTGTCAACCGTTTTCCTGATAGTCTTCACCCTGCTTTCCTTCCAGGCCCACACCTGGGGGGAGATATAATAAATCACCTTATAACCTTTTTCTTTTGCCCATTTGGCAATGCGTAGGTTGAAGCCGGGATAGTCAACCAGGATGATCACATCGGGGTTGAAAGAACTAATATCTTCTTTACAGAATTTGAGATTATCTAAAATGGTTGGCAGGTTTCTGATCACTTCTGTAAATCCCATAAAAGCAAGGTCGCGGTAGTGTTTAACAACAGTGGCTCCTGCGGCCTGCATCATATCACCACCCCATGAACGAATGGAAGAATCCTGATCCAGCTTTTTTAATTCTTTGATAAGGTTACTGCCGTGGAGATCACCCGATGCCTCACCTGCGATGATATAGTATTTCATGAAAGAAATTAACCGGGTTAAAGATAAGATGGAATGTTCCGGCTCAGATCATGAGCTTCAGCAGCAGGATACCAATACCATAAACCAGTGTGCTGGCAAAAATTCCTTTGGCTGTTCTGTCCTTGCTGGTATTGATATAATAGGTAAAGAGCGCAATATTTCCCACCAGGCACCATACGCCCCAGAAGGTGATCAGCTTTTTTTCTTTCATGAATAAGGAAACGTACTCATTGAATTCATAACCCGAAAAACGAAGGAAATAAACAATCACGAACACGATCAATGGCGTGACCACTCCCAGCACCAGTCCCAGTGCGAGGTTATCTTTCGTCAGAAAAAATGTTCCAGTCTTTTTCAAGTTGTTGTTTTTGTTTGTAATGGGTAAGGTCAAATTGCACTGGCACTACGCTGATGTAATTATTGGCCAGGGCCCACACATCCGTATCGGTACCTTCATCGAAGTTAACAAACTCACCCGTAAGCCAATAATATTTGCGGTTGTGCGGATCTTCTCTTTCAATAAAATCTTCTTCGTATTTAGCATAGGCCTGCCTGCATAGTTTAATTCCTTTAATCTCCTCAGGAGTAGCTATAGGAATATTTACATTGAGTACACAGTGTTTATCCGGAACCGATTGCAGCATTTGTTCGACAATGATCCTGGCATATTTTCTGGCTGCTGAAAAATCTGCTTCAAGGCTGTAATCCAGCAATGAAAAGCCAATGGAAGGAATGCTTTCAATGGCAGCTTCTACTGCCGCCGACATGGTTCCTGAATAAATCACATTGATGCTGTGATTGGCGCCATGGTTAATACCACTGATGCAGATATCGGGTTTGGAATGAAGTACCTTATCTACCGCCAGTTTTACACAATCAACGGGAGTGCCGGTGCACTGGTAAGCTTCTATGCCTTCTATGAAATTTACTTTGTGTAACCTTAGAGGTACGCCAATAGTGATGGCATGTCCCATGCCCGACTGTGGCTTATCAGGAGCCACCACCACTACTTTACCTAAATCTCTTACTGCTTCAATCAGGTTCCTGATACCAGGTGCTGTAATACCATCGTCATTGGTGATCAGGATCACAGGTCTTTTCTTTTCTGCCATTCCAATTCTTTTACTGAGGCACAAATTTGTGCTTTTTATTTATAAGTAAAAACTCATACCAGTTTGTATCTCTAAATAAATTAGTATTTTGCGGCTAAATAAATTAGCTTATGTCGATCGCTAACAAAAATATGAAGTACCTGAGAAAGCTTCGGGGATGGACACAGGAAGAGTTTGCACAGAAATTAAGGATCAAGCGTTCCCTGCTCGGTGCCTACGAAGAAGAAAGGGCTGAACCAAGAATTGAAGTGCTTGAAGCAGTTGCCGATATGTTCAAACTTACTCTTGATGACCTACTCCGGAAAGATGTTAGCGATAATAAGGGCAGTTATATTGCCAGGCGCCGTGCACAAAAACTGGCACACGGTCGTACTGATATTCCTTTTGTACCGGTAAAAGCAGCCGCAGGTTATCTCAATGGTTATGGAGATCCTGAATTTATTGATGAACTCAATACATTTACCCTTCCCATGCTGGCTGGAGGTGATTACAGGGCCTTTGAGATCCTGGGCGATTCCATGATGCCCACACCCAGCGGTTCTGTGATTGTTGGTGAACGCGTCCAAAACCTGGAAGAAGTCAAAACCAACCAGACCTATATCGTTGTCTCCAAAGCCGATGGCATCGTATATAAAAGAATTCTGAAAAACAACAGGCAGAAGAATAAGCTCACACTTGTCAGCGATAATCCTGCTTACCAGCCTTACCTGGTCAATTCGGAAGACATCCTTGAAGTATGGCAGGCGCAAATGGTGATTTCCAAAGCCAATACCCAGCAAAGATGGGATGTTAACCAGCTGGCTAGCCTGGTCAATAACCTGCAGCAACAGGTCACCACACTCAAGAAAAGAATGAACTAGGTGTAAAGCCTTAAAATCCCTTTTGCAGATAGCTTTAACTGGTTATCTTTAGATTTGCAAAGGACCCTGCATGTTGAGAAAATTGTTGATTGTTGCCCTATGTTGCTTACACCAGTTTGCACAAAGTCAACCCAAATCACTCGAGGCTGTTAAAGCAACTGCCAAACCGGTGATCGATGGGTTGCTGAACGATGCTATCTGGCAAACAGCACCAGTAGCAACCAGCTTTATTCAAAGTTTTCCCGCTTACAACCAGCCTGCATCAGTTCAGTCTGAAGTTCGCATTCTTTATGATGATGATGCTATTTATATTGGCGCTACTCTTATTGATGATCCTTCACTGATGCGCAAGCAGCTTACCTCAAGAGATGGAGAGCAAAGACAGGACGTTGATTATTTTTCTGTTTTTTTTGATACTTATAATGACCAGCAGAATGGATTCCAGTTCCTGGTAACAACAGCCAATGTGCAGTCTGATGCAAGGATAGGAGGAAACGTAGTCACTGACTTTGGTGATTTTGGCGACAAGACCTGGGATGCAGTCTGGCAAAGCCAGGTAAATTTAAATGATAAGGGATGGACCCTTGAAATGAAGATCCCTTATATCTCCCTTCGTTTTTCTAAAAAAGAAGTCCAGACCTGGGGCTTGCAATTTCTTCGTTTTATAAGAAGGAATAATGAAACTTCTTACTGGAGCCCGGTAGATCCCAATGTGAATGGTTTTGTAAACCAGTTTGGAAAATATACCGATCTGAAAGATATTGAACCACCATTGAGGTTAAGCTTTTCACCCTATGTATCAGGAGGCATTCGAATCAACCCGCAGGGTAGTGATATCAAAAGGCAATGGCTGCGTAATGGAGGCATGGATGTTAAGTATGGCATCAATGAAAGCTTTACGCTGGATGCTACACTCATTCCTGATTTCGGGCAGGTGGTTTCTGATAATATCATCAACAACCTTTCTGCCTTTGAGATCCGCTTCAATGAGAACCGTCCTTTTTTTACAGAAGGAACAGAATTATTCAACAAGGCAGGGTTGTTCTATTCAAGAAGGATAGGAGCTACGCCTTCAGGTTACCAGTCGGTACGAAACTTTATCAGTAACAATACCGATTATGAGCTGATCAAAAATCCTTCAGTCACCCAACTTTATAATGGCATCAAGTTTTCGGGTCGCACCAGGAAGAAATTGGGCATCGGCGTATTCAATGCATTAACGGCTCCTATGAAAGCCAGGGTAAGAAACCTGAATACAAAAGAGGATTCAGTAATTCAAACCGAAGCTCTTGCCAATTATAATATCATCGTATTGGACCAGGCGCTTAAGGGAAGATCTTCATTAACATTTACCAATACCAATGTAAGCAGGAAGGGTGAAAGCAGGGATGCGAATGTTTCTTCATTCGACTGGTCTCTTTTCAACAGCAATAACCAATTCGCGTTGAAGGGAACTGCACGTTACAGTAAGATCTTTGGCTATTCACCATTTCCCGGAGGTATCAACCTGATTTATGATACAGTAACCCGGAATGGAAAGCTGATGGTTAAACCTTATGATGGTTACAGCACTACACTCCAATTGGGAAAGGTGAGTGGCCAGCTTCAGTATTTTGTTGCAAACAGTATTACTTCAAATACCTACGACCCCAACGACCTTGGATATATTCAATTTGCCAACAAAGTAAATTATAGTGGAGGCATTTCTTACAATCAGCCCACACAAACAAAAACCTTCATTACCTACAGGTATGCACTCAACGTAAGCAGTTTTTATCTCTATAAGCCTTATCGCTATGCTGAAGTTAACCTCGATGCTTCTGCATTCTGGGTATTCAAAAATTTCTGGGATGTTACGCTTCATGTCAATTCCTATCCAGGCTGGCAAAATGATTATTTCGACCTGCGTACACCTGGAAAATATTTAAAGAAGCCTTCAGAAGTTACTTTCAGCACAGAAGGAAGCACAGACAGTCGCAAGAAATGGTTTTTTAGTTATGACCTTGCAGTCAGTGCACGCAATGCTAAAGACAATCGCTACAATGCATTGGAATTTGGATTTCGTTACCGATTCAGTAACCGATTTACATTGAGCACATCGGTTTTCAGGCAGTATGAACAGAACCAGCGCGGATTTTCATTCCAGCGTGAGAGCAATGGTGATCCCATTGTTGGTTTCAGGAATTATACAGATGTACAAACCATTCTGTCCGGGGTTTACAATTTCACTCCAAGATTAAATTTCACTGCACGGGCAAGGCATTACTGGAATAAAGTACGTTATAACAGTTTCTATAATGTTGATGATAAGGGCAATCTTCTTCCCAAATCATTCATGCCAGGTTCTGATGAAAATTACAATGTATTTAATGTGGATGCTTTCCTCACGTGGGACTTTCGCCTTGGAAGTCGTTTGATCGTTGGCTGGAAAAACTGGATAGACGATTATTATGGAGTGGATTCGGATTACAGGAAGTATTCGGAGAACCTTGCAAGAAGTTTGAACATCTCTCATGGTAATGAGATCACTCTGAAGCTGATCTACTTCCTGGATTATAACCAGCTGAGAAAAAAATAATAGCGCTTAATTTAGTTCAAATATTTCTTTAGCCATTCTGAAAGTATTGCAATGTGCTTCTGTGATGGTTTTGATATCGGGTGAATAACCTCCGCCCATGGCAGTAACCACAGGAATTTGATGATGCCTGCAAAATCTGAATACCATTTCATCTCTTTGCCTGCATGCTTTGAGGGATACTTTTAACTTTCCGAATTTATCAGTATCAAGTATATCAACTCCTGAAAGGTAAAAACAGAAATCAGGTTTCAATTCCAGGCTTAACTGGTCCAGGCTTTTACTTAGGATCTCAAGGTATTCGCTGTCATTAATGCCATCAGTCAATTCAATATCCCAACTACTTTTTTCTTTTTTAAATGGATAATTATTTTTTCCGTGCATGCTGAAGGTGAACACCCTTTTTTCTTCTTCGAAAATTTTAGCGGTACCATTACCCTGGTGTACGTCAAGGTCTATGATAAGGATGGAAGAAGCGCTGCCCTGATGAAGAAGATAATTGGCAGCTACTGCAAAATCATTTAAGAGACAAAATCCTTCGCCATGATCGCTGAAGGCATGATGGGTGCCGCCTGCTACATTCAACGAGACTCCGTTTTCGAAAGCATAATTGCAGCAGTTTATCGTGCCCTGTGTGATCACGAGTTCACGGAGGGTGAGCTGTGGTGATTGTGGAAAGCCAATCCTTCTTTGCTGTTGTGCTGAGAGCTGCTGGTTTTTTAATTGATTCAGGTAGTCTGCCGTATGGGTTAGCAGGATGATTTCATCCTGTGCGGGCTGCGGTGAAAAAAGATTTTCCTGCCTGATGGTTCCTTCATAAAGCAATTGTCCCGGAATGAGTTCATACTTGATCATTGGGAAGCGATGTCCTTCGGGCAAGGGATGCGCATAGAGTGGATGATAGGCTATATGAAGTTTTTTTTCACTGCTCACTGTACCTGGATCAATGTGTCTTCAACTATGGCATAGATGGATTTGGCAGGTTTTGTTTCCATGCCTACTGCACCTGTAAACTTGCTGAATGCCGGTAAGATGCAATGTCTCGATGTGAAATAAAAACAGGGGAAGCGCAAAGATTGTTTACCAAGGCCGTTGATTATCACTCCGGGGTGTATATGACCGCAGAAGCTGAATACATCTTCTCGGTCTTCGCAATGATCATGGATAAACAAAAAAGGAGGAATGAGCAGTTCATTATCCGCCACTTCAATATTTGCCTCACGGTACCATTGTTCTTTGAGAATATCATGATTTCCTTTGACCAGGGTAATTTTCAATTCGCTGAAATCCCTGCGCCATTTCAGGAACCATTCCAATTCTGTGTTGGCCTGGCTGTGAAAAAAATCTCCTACAACTAGCAGGTGCTCTGGCTTGAAATAAAGCAGCAGGTTCACCAGTCGCTGAAGGTCTTCCCTGTATACAGATTGAGGCACGGCAATTCCTGATTTGCGAAAATGGCCGGTCTTTCCAAAATGAAGGTCTGAAACGATCAGTATTTTTTCTTCTTCCCAGAAAATGGACCTGTGTGGTGAAAGCCAGAGGTGCTGATCGTGTATTTTATTTAGGACAGGTGGTTGCATAGAGAATTGCAAATGTAATTGGAAGGCGTAAAGCAGCAACAGGGAGATTTGTTTAGGTTAGGTTATAGTTCATAGTATCCGCATTTGCTGCTTTGCAGCTTCGGCGGACAATGCATAGTTCATAGTTCATGGTTTCCACCTTCGCTGCTCTGCAGCTATGGTGGACAAAGCACAAGTTCACGAGTTGGGTCGTTTTTGAATGCCCTTGTCATCCTGGAAGGATCACCCTGTAAGCGAATCCTGGCAAGAGTTGTGTCCTCCTATGTTTGCAAAGACCTTGTTTTTTCTTTTTTTATACCAATAGTTTTGATGCTATAAAGTGAAAAAGAGTGAGAGCCTTTTGTGTCCAAGCAGTCAATTAGACATGTTCTCACGAAG
>JAEWKK010000019.1 GCA_023386045.1 Bacteroidota bacterium | reverse complement strand
CTTAAATTGTTCGACCTTTTACTTTTTAGTTCTGCAACTCTAATAAATTCATCAACAGGTTCCCTGCCTGACTGTGTCACGCAGGCAGGGATTCCTGTCGAGGCTACTAAATCATAAAAGTCGAACTCAAATTGTTCGACTTTTTCTTTGTTTCGGTAAATTAAACTAATGCGCTACTTTGATATAGCCCCAGCCCTGCTGCTGTTTTGAAATGATCTCATAAATGCCATCTGGAACAATTTCAACCCCGGGAATCAGCTGGCTCTTATCTATATGATTTCGACTCAATGTCATGGCACAGACCTTAAATGAAGCTGCTTTATCAGCAATCAATTTCTGAATGGCCTGATCATAATTTGATTTCCCCGCAACTACAATGTCCATTCCCTG
The DNA here is from genome assembly GCA_023386045.1 of Bacteroidota bacterium. Taxonomy (GTDB): domain Bacteria; phylum Bacteroidota; class Bacteroidia; order Chitinophagales; family Chitinophagaceae; genus Flavisolibacter. The sequence goes on along the minus strand of JAEWKK010000019.1, from coordinate 581,835 downwards.
TCCATAAACCACTACTTCAAGCATGGCATCAGGATTTGCACCCCTGATGAGTGATATCTCTCTAATTGCAGTTGCATGATTTACGGTATCCTTGCTGGAAAGATCAAATACAACTTTATAATTGGAATTCTGCGCATGCAGTAATGCGGGACTTAGCAAATACATAGCTATCAAAAGCAGGAATATTTTCATTTCAGTAAATTTTTTGAATGAATAAAAAACTGATCCTTCTCTTTCTTTACTTGTAATTCTTAATGGGTTCAAAGGGTCCGTATTTATGCTGCTTCTCACTAAAGCCATCCGCATAAGGACCAAAAGGAAAATCAAATGGCTTGGAAGCGATATCAGGCCAGTCCTTGCTGAACTTTCGATCCGGCCTGGGTTGGGAATTCACAAAGGCAGCCACATCCCAGGCTTCTTCATCGGTTAAGGGCGATGAATTCTGAGGCGCATCGAAGGGCATGTTGTTTCTTACAAATCCTGCCAGACGACTGATGCGAAATAATCCTGCAGCAGTAGTATAGCTTCTATCATTCCATAAAGGAGGATAAATATATCCTGTACTGTCAATTCTTAGAATTCCTTCACCATTGGCACCATGACAACGCTGGCATTTTATTGTATAGATCATTTTGCCTTTCTCGGGGTCAGCAGGCCTTTTGAGAAATGGAAGGTTCACTATGCCAGATCCATCAGGACTTATGTTCTGCGGCACTTTTTCTCCCAGCCATTTTATATAAGCGATGATAGCCTTCATTTCCTTACCCGCAGAATCCAAAACCGAAGTAGCATTGAGGCTTCTTTGCATGCAATCATTCACCCGCTTCTGAATGTTTTCTATGCTTCCACTTCGTGTCCGAAATTTTGGATAGGTAGCATAAACAGAACTGTAATTATTGCCCAGGTATTTGGTGCCTGCGTTTAAATGGCAATTCTGGCAATTCATGCCATTTGTAATAGCAGCTACTATTCCTTTTGGTCCCAGGTAAAAAGAAGTATTGGCAATCAGATCTCTTCCATAAAGAATCAACTCTCCGTCTTTTAAAACAGAGAGTTGAGAAGTATCTGGAGGGAGCCATTCAAATTTATCAATCCTTCCTGCAGACATATTTTTGTAATGATTCAACCCCCTTTTTTGGTTAAAGGATATCACTACAATTACAACTGCAAAAACAATAACAATAAAAACAATGAATCGCTGGGGTTTACCTAACAACATGTTGCTACCTTATCCAGCGAAACAATAGCCACAGCCATGTTCCTGTGCACGGCCTATTGCCCACACACCTGAAGGCACCATCTGAATACCTGGAAGTATACCAGATTTCCAATCGTTCAAAATATCTTCGGGTTTCATATTCATTCCTTGAGCAAGCGCAGTACTATAAACGGTCATGGCTGCCTGGCAAACGCAGAACATCACACCACTTGCCTGCAATTCATTGATACCGATCTGCACCTCACCAAATCCGGGGACTTTGAAATCACCTTTCTTTGGTTTCCATAATGGATTTCTGAAAGACGCAGCGGTAGCCGCATCGGAAGCCTGGAAAGCCATTCCCAGCTCACCTGCTTTAAACACTTCAGCAAATTTGTACTTGGACCAGAGCCTATCCTCAAAAGCATAAGGAATGGCATCATGACGCAATACCACTACAACACCACAATCCTTATCCGTGGCACCCGTGGCAGCATTGGTAAGAAGAAAAACCTTGGGCCAGGCAAAGGGTAATACTTCATGTGGTCTCGTTACATCAAACACAATCCTGTGCTTGCCTTTTATCTGCTTGAACCATTCTTCAGGATCTGTACTATCTGTTACAGGCTTTGTGTGGCCAGGGTTGGCTTTTAACTGTTGAATGGGTGCTATCATTCCTGCCATGCTCATGGCAGCTGCTCCGGCAGTCAGGGTTCCCAAAAACTGGCGGCGACTGGTTTGGGTGTGTTCGTTAGTTTCTTGCATAAAGCATTTTTCATAAAATTAGACTGGAGCCAAAGCGAAGTCAATTGCATGTTCATGTTGTTTTTAAAAAGCATGCAGATTCTTGAATGGCTGAATGAACAGAGGCAGTTGCATTAGAAAGAGAAAAAAATGTGTTCACACGATCCTGTCGTGTAAAGCCTTGGCAACAGCTTCCCTGCCGCAGTTGACATGCAGCTTGGTATAAATATTCCTGATATGTCCTCTCACAGTATCCACGCTGATAAAGCAGGCAGAGGCGATCATTTTATAACTGAAGCCTTTCACCAGGTATTTAAGAATATGAGCTTCACGCTCAGAAAGATTGTAGCGTAAACGTCCTTCGGAAGACGTCTGGAAAGACTGCAGAACTTTTTTTGCTATTGCCGGAGAAAGAGGAGCACCACCATGCAAAACATTATCAATGGCATCAAGGAGACTAACAAAAGAGGTGTTCTTCAATATATAGCCATTGGCACCTGAACACAGACATTGAAACAGTCTTTCATCATCTTCAAATACAGTATGCATGATGATATAAACCTGGGGCCTTAGTTCTTTGATGATGCGTAAGCCCGTAATGCCATCCACGCCGGGCATATCAATGTCCATAATCACCACATCGGGCTGGCATTCACTGATAACTGCTGCTGCATCGGTACAATTTTCAAAATCTCCGCAAATTTCATAGCCCTCAACCCCTGCCAGCAAAATGGTAAGTGACTGCCTGAGTCTTGCATTATCCTCAAATATTACTATGCGAACCGACATTCTCTTTAAAGTTAGCTCAAGAACAGACGCTTTTCAATGGCATATTTATGCTACTGCAGCCTTAAGCGTTAATATAGTTCCATTGCCGGGTGCAGACTGTATAAAAAGTTGCCATCTGTGTGATTGAGCTCTTGACTTCATATTCTTCAAGCCATTATTGAGTAAGGGCAATGATTGATCAAAGCCGGAGCCATTATCGGAAATGATCATGGTGAGCCAGTTGTTTTTAACTCCCAGCTCAACCTTTGCCAAACTTGCATTGGAATGTTTTGCAAGGTTGTTGATCGTTTCCTTAAAAATAAGATAGAGGTCCCTGCGCTTTTGCATGGAAAGTTTTACATCATCAATGCCAGTATTGATTACGGCCTGCAGTTCTATGTTTTTTGCTTCCAAAACCTCAGAAGCATAATGCAGCATACGTGGAAGCGCTTCACCCAGCGTATCAATTTCAGGATTGATGCTCCATACGATCTCGCGCATGGTTTCAGACACGGTCTGGCTATCCTGGTAGATCCGTTCCAGCAAGCGACTTACAGAAGTTTCATTACTGATCTGTTTCTGCGCCAATAAGCTGCTAAGGCTAATGTTAGTGAGAGTGGATCCTACTTCATCATGCAGGTTTCTTGAGATCTCAGTCCTGATTTGTTCAGATCTTGCCAGCTCCGCCAGACGAAAGCGGTACAAACCATAAAATGCACCACCCATTATTAATGCTATCAAACCATAAAAAAGAAAAGTTTGAGAGAAGGGTTTTTGAATAGCAAACTTCAGCATGGCTGTTTCCGCATTTAAATTTTCATGATTGCCGGATGCACGTACCATAAATAAATAGTCACCAGGAGCCAGCCTGCTGAAATTGATTTGCCTTTGCCGGTCGGCCATCATCCATGCCGTATCTTCTCCGATCAGCTTATAAGAATATTTTGTGTCTGCACCGTTGGTTAAATCAACAGCCGTATAATGAATGCTGATATTATTTTGATCAGGTTTTAATTGCACCATTTTATCGCTGAATGGATAAAATTTTCCATTAACATCCATTGAAGTAATAATTGTTTTCTTCGGAGGCTGCGGAGGATTCATCATTCCAGGATCAAAGCAAAAAAAAGCACCTGAACCTCCGGTATACAAACGCTTATCGAGGTTATCATAAAAAAATGAAGAGGTAGGATATTTTACGGGCAGTCCATTCCTCACCCTGTAATTTACAAAGCTCCCCTGCTGCTGGTCAAAACAACTCAGACCACCATTGGTCACCAACCATAGTCTACGGAGACTGTCCTGATAAATACTTCCAACATAGCTGTCACTTATTCCTTTTTCTCTGCCATAAATAAATGCCGTCCCGTTTTTATAATTAAATCTTACCAGGCCGCTGGCTACAGTGCCCAGCCAGAGAATAGAATCAGATTCACACCACAATCCCTTAAGATCACTGATCCTCTTCTGCACATCAATTGGTAAGGCAAGGATTTCAAATTTGCTGGTCTTCCTGTTCCATTGAACCAGTTTTGTACTGGCATCATTGGTAAACCACAGGTTTCCATTTATATCCTCAGCAACAGTTGTAGGATAACGAAGTGGATATCCATTCAGGGTATTGCCGGGGAAATAACTGAAACTTCGATTTTTTGGATCAAATGAACAGAGCCCTCTACCTTTCCCCAGGCCTATCCAAACCAATCCATAGCTGTCAGTGTATTGGGTGGTCACAGGCACTGAGTCGAGGGCAGGAGGCTTAGCTTTCAGAGGTCCCAGCCTGCCATATTTGTTTTTAGAAAGGCAATACCAGTACATACCAGCCTGCGTTCCCAGCCACAGCGTATCATCATTAAGCTGACGAACATTCCAGATGAAATTTTGCCAGGGATCATTACCGCGATCGAATAACCTGAACTGTTCAATTTTTCCTGTAACAAGGTCCTTCCTGAAAAAACCTTCGCCATATGTAGCGGCCCATAAATTATTCCTGTACCTGTTTATAGAAACCAATTCAAGTGTAACAGGCTTTGAGTTATGGTTGATGAGTGCATCTGTTTTAAAATGTGATTTGTCCGAAGAGATTTCCTGCAAGCCATCATTTGCTGTCATCAGCCACCAGTTACCATCATGATCCTGAAGAGCCGAATGATATTCAAAGGTTTCAAATAGCAAAGAAGACATACCTGCAATTGAAGGATGATCCTTTAGCCAGCGGATGCTGATTTCCACTAATCCATAATTGTGAAATAAGAATAAAAGGCGGCTTGAATCCATCTCCACTACCTGTTGCGACCAGGAAACAAATGGATATTTATTGTAAGGAAAATAATAACTGCCCAGCCTTGAGCCTTTTTCATTCAAAAAATACAGGCTGTCGATGCCGGATGCCAGGCACAGGAAATATTTCCTGAAGATTTTAAAAGCATTTGCAGGTGGTACATACTGTACATTTTTATTTTGCGACCGGCGAATCATTTCGTTTAAAAAGCCCAACTGCTCCCTGTAGTATGAATGTTCCAGCGTTTCTATTTTGAATGCGGGAAGCGAGCATACGTACCATTTATTATAGAGGTACAATAACATGTTTCCATCAGATAGTGGAAAGAATTTTTCAGCAAAACGGATACGCTGTCTTGCAGCATCTTCTTCGGTAAATGATGAATGAATAATTTTTTTCAGTTTCAATTCTCTGTCAAAAACAAAAACACAGTTTTTGGAAGCTGCCCATAAATTCCCATTTGCATCGATTTCCATGGCAACGATGATGTTGTTGAATTCATCCAGCGCATTATCCTGGCTGTAATAAAAGTTTTGGAATTTACCTTTTTCGAGATCATAAAAACTTAATCCGGCTTCGGTGCCGATGGCCAATTGATTGTTGTTCAGTTTTTTCAGGCAGTATACATAGTTATGCGCAATTGAATTGATCCTGTCCTGGTGATAAAACTGCACCACTTCAGTACCATCATACCTGTTCAGGCCATCGTTGGTAGCAATCCACAAAAAACCATCATCATCCTGTACTATGTCATTGATCTTATTGCTGCTTAATCCTTCTTCAATGGTAAGCTCTTTCAGGAAATGCGTTGTTTCCTGGGCATCAGCTTTATGTATTAAACCCTGGCATAAACACAGAAAGAGCATTATGAAGTGTTTATAACCCATACATGGGGGATTGGTACTATCAATTTACCGATTTCCCGGGGGAAAACATGAAGAAACTCAACACAAAGCCCTGTCTTTATCAGACAGGGCATGCATATAAACTAAGGATGTAATGAACCAGTTTGAGAAAATCATTTCTCTTCAGATCCATTATTTATCCGGGCTTCCATTAAATCTTTGCTGTTTATTTTTCAGCAATAAATACAAGGAAGTTGTTTTGCAGAAAATAAATGTCTTCTGTATGGTGAAACTGGTCGAAGGCATCAGAAATTACTTTTTCCACTGTTTTCTGATCATGAATGTGCAGGGCCATTGCTGCAGGACCAGTACTCATAAAGCTTTTTACAGCATCGGCTTTGGAATGGAAAAGTATGGGGCAGGCAATCGTTGTTTTGTAGATTACCTTAAGGTCCTGGGAGGTGCAGATGTCTTCGATCCTCCCATCTTCCGACAAAGCAAATGGGCCTGGGGTTCCGGGCGGCGGCGGAGGCAGCAACGTACTGATGGCTTTCAGGATCACAGTGGCGTCACTGTTTTCAGGTTTATCCCAGATGCCCAGTACTATTCTACCATATTTTTTTAATACCCGCTTTGCTTCGGAAAGGGCATTTTCAAAACGGCCAGCGTATTGAAAAGAATTAAAGCCTGTCACCACGTTAAAACTATTGTCTGAAAACGGAAGTGCTTCAAGATCTTCTTCCAGGAAATTGTTTAGTGGATTTCTTTGTCTTGCAATTTCCAGCAGTCCCGGAGCAGCATCGATGCCAATTACCTGCGCCCCGCTATTGATGGCCATATGGCTGAACAGACCTGAACCACATCCCGCATCCAGTAATAGCGTGTCTTCAGTAAGATGAATTTGTTCCATTACTTTCCTGTACATAGGGAGGAAATAAGGTTCGAAGTGTTTGGACCAGTATTTAGGTGCTATGCTCCATAACTGACCCTGCATTGTTTTCGTACTCATTGTATTTGTTTTTGGTTTTGATGAATAAGAAAGCAAAAATATTTGCAGGAGTACGCTGGGGCTTTACTCTGGAGTCCAGAGATCTGACTCAGAAGTTCAAATTGAAATCTGCTGTTTCATGGAAGCAGGTGAAGTACCAAAGCGCTGGCGGAAACTGCGACTGAAATGGGAAGGATTTTCAAAGCCACTTTCAAATGCTGCTTCAGCAACGGTTTTATCAAGATGGGTAAGCAGATGCAAGGCATGGTCCAGTCTTTTTTCAGTCAGCCACCTGCCTGGTGTGGTATGATAGATCTTTTCGAAATCTCTTTTAAAAGCAGAAAGACTACGGCTGCATAATTTAGCAAACTCCTCCAGCTTCAGGTTGTAACAGAAATTGTCTTCCATAATCCTTTGCAGGTTCACCGACTGCGGCTGTTGCATCAATGAATTGAAATAAGCCAGTAGATCTGCATTCCTAGGATTATCAGCGATGGTGAGAATCAGTTCCCTGAATTTCAATTCCAGAAGCGCAGGATCAGGTTCCTGGCTGGTATTGAAATAGGTCATCATGGATTGAAAAAAAGAATGAATGGTACTGCTGGCATCAATAGCAATAACAGGTTGTGGCTTGTTATTCTTTGCAGTAATTGGAGCAGACCGACTTTTCAGTACTTCACAAATAAATTCATCTGGAAGAAAAAAACTAACAAGGCAGAATGCCACGTCAAAAAATTGTTCAATGATGCAGGCGCCTTTTTTTACAAACACACAATTACCCTGCCTGAGATCATAGGAACCATGAGGCGTATGCCAGATCTTGCGACCTTCCACAACGTAAACAATGTAATTATAATGACTCCAGGCATCTTCCAGCTTTTTTTCCAGGGGACAGTTGTAGACACTAATCAGTGAATCCCGGCAGCTGAACTGCCTGAAAATTCCTGGATTGTTTTTTATGGTTGTATAAAGGTTGAACATGAAATGCCGGTCACACAAATTTAAGCAGTTAAGACCATCTGAAAACGAAGAGCCTATTCCCCTGATTCCTTTGAAGTTGCATGTTTTTCACCAGGAATAAACTCCCATGGCTGAATGGTAAAAATTGTTGAGCAGCGGACAGGAAGCAGAAGTGTGCGACGCAACGAAGTTTCACCAGGGAATTTAAGCCCGGGCCAAAACCTGGATCAGGATTCAATACATATTGTTTCCCAGAAAACATAATTACAATAACTGAAAAGTGTAAACGTTATTTAGTCAGTAATTCACACTTCAATTCATTTATCTAAAACAGGCATGAAATATATTTTCACAGGCATCTTATTCCTGGCGTTCCAGGTTAATGTTATGGGACAGGGTAAAATAAAGATTGACAGTTCTGTATCCATTGTACTTCCATACAGGTATGATAAGGATCAAAGCCTGTTGAAGGCACTTCAGCAAATGAATGAAACGGTAGTTTATGCCACCATCCTCTATACTGCAAAAAATGAAAAGATATTGTTCACTACTTCAAGATACATCAATGAAGAGGCCATCTTAATTGACAGTGCTTTTAATGAAACAGTACAACATATTCCCGAAGGCATGGAAGAAATCTATATGCTGGTTGATTATGGAAAATACAATAAGGATGGCCGTGCACTTCGGTTCAAGCAATCCAAAATAAGAATTGCAAATGGAAAGGAAGTCTTCAACATCATGTATTATTTCATGAAAGATGACCGTTCAAAAGAGATGTACGAGATCAAGATCTCGGGTTCAAAGGATGACAGCATAAGGGATAAGAACATCCTGGAAAAAATAGCTCTTTCATTGAAGTTCCTGTAGTTATTTGATCAGATCGGGTTAATTAAAAACAGTGATAAGACTTTAAAAGGCACTATGATTCCCTGATCACAATTCCAGCAAGATATCGACCAACTCTTTTGGTTTGCTAAAAAATGGTGAGTGACTGGTGGCCATGCTGTAAATTTTATCACAGGGTAGTTCAGTGTACATTTTGCGTTGAATAAAAGGCGTTACCGCGCGGTCATCCGTGCACTCAATGTAGATTCTTGGTACTGAGCCCCAGTTCTTTTCTGTCAGTTGCAGGATTGTGGTGCCTGATTCCACCGGCTCATTACTCAATAAAACTTTTGCCAGTTCGGTGATGTCCTCTTCACAGTCGTGGTACAATCCATCTTTGTAAATCTCTTGTTGAAGTGTATGAGAATTTGTTTCAGGATGCTGGGTTACATAAGACTTTAGCCAACCCTCGGTATCCTGAACAGAATATTCTTTTTGTGTTTTTCCATTGGGGATCAGGTAAGCAGCCAGGTAAACCAGCTTTTCGATTTTATGGGGACGGTATTCTGCAGCCTGCGAGATCATAATCCCATTTTTACTATGACCCACCAGGATCACTTTGCCCGGAATACTATCAATCAGCCTGCATATTTTTTCAACTGTATTTTCAAACTTCACTTCCTGTATGGGTGTTTTATCTCTTCCCATTCCGGGAAGATCAATAGCAATGGCCTGGTGCCCTGCTTTTTCAATCAGTGGAACTACTTTATGCCAGTTCCATGCACTATGCCAGGAACCATGAATCAAAATGAATGTTTTCATGTCATTAATTTGAGAGAACAAATTTGAAAAGAGTGAGCGCCTATTTCAACCCGGTTCTTGCTGTTCTAAACCGCCGTGGAGATTTTGGCAGCTTCCCATCCTATCATTGCTGATTTGCGTCTGCTGCCCCAGTGATAATTACCCACCAGGCCTGCTGATAAAATCACACGATGGCAGGGAATGATAAAAGCTACAGGGTTTTGTCCAATTGCAGTACCCACTGCACGCATGGCCTTTGGATGATCCATTCCTTCTGCGATTGTTTTGTAAGTAGAGAGTCCGCCAACAGGTATTTTTAGCAGGGTTTCCCAGACCTTCAACTGGAAAGGAGTTCCCTTGAGGTGAAGTTTGATCTTTTCTGGCTGGTTCCAGTCGTGTTGAAAAATGTGCAGGGCATTTTGTTGAAGCATATCTACCACCTGTTTATAACTGGCATTGGGAAAAGCTGATTTTAATTCTCTCAATGCCTGCTGCTCATCGTCGGCAAAGGACATATGGCATATACCTTTAGGTGTTGACGCTACCAGTATATTACCAAAAGGGCTTTCAGCAAAACTATAATTGATGGAAAGATCAGCGCCGCCATTCTTATATTCTCCTGGAGTCATGCCTTCAATAGTTGTAAACAGATCATGAAGTCTACCAGTACCTGAAAGGCCTGTTTCAAATGCCGCATCAAACAAGGTGGATCCTTTTTCTTTTAAAAGGCTTTTTGCATAATCAATTGTCAGGAACTGCAGGAATTTTTTAGGACTGACACCAGCCCATTCTGAAAACAATTTTTGAAAATGAAAAGGACTTACATGAATTTCCTGCGCTACATCTGAAAGTGCAGGCTGCTTTTTAAAATTTTGAGTGAGATATTCTATAGCAGCCTCAATACGTTTATAATTGACCTCTTCCTGCGTATTCATTATCGTAATTTAACCCAAAACTATCAGTTCAAAATGTGTTACAAAACCCGATTCTTGCGTAAAAATATAACCAGGAGTCAGCAGGTTCGAACTTTATTATCAGTATTCTATTCACCCTTCCAAGTTAACTTGCAGAGATAAATCTTCGGAATGGAAAAAACCAGGATCAATATCGACATCGTGCTGCCCCAAATTGCACAGGAGAACGATAGTTTTGTGAAAGGAATGGTAGAGGAACTGGGAAGTAAAAGAGGTATTGACCGGGTGCATATTCTTCCGGCTAAAGGCAATGCAAAGGCCCAATTTTGTTTTCACTATGATCCTTCATTGATATCCATTCATAAAATAGAACAGCTGGCCAAAAAAGCAGGCGCCGGACTTACAGAACAATATGGGCATTTACTCATTGAAGTTTCCGGCATCCGTCATCCCACGCATGCAGGCATCATTGAGTCCAAGATCAAAAAATGGAAGGGCATACTGTCTGCTTCTGTTTCAGGTAATGGCTTTATTCAACTTGAATATAAAAAGGACATCACTACTGAAGCCACCATCATACAGCAATTGAAAAAAAGAGGACTTGGCATCAGGCAGGTGGAAAATTTTCAACCCTCAGTTAATGGAAATGGCAGGTACGCGGAAAAACACGATCATGACCATGACCATGAACACCATAAGCATGGATTGTTTGGAGAAAGAACTGAATTTGTTTTTGCTGCAGCCTGTGGCTTTTTTTTATTGGCAGGTTTTGTATTGTCGTTTTTCCAGCAATTGCCATCCTGGTTGCCTATTGTTTTTTATTCCGTTGCCTATTTCTTTGGAGGATTTTATACTACAAAGGAAGCCATTGCTGGCCTGAGCAAGGGAAAATTTGATATTGATTTCCTGATGCTGGTGGCAGCCATTGGCGCTGCTGTACTTGGAGAATGGGTCGAGGGAGCGTTACTTCTTTTTCTTTTCAGCCTGGGGCATTCCCTGGAGCACTATGCCATGGAGAAAGCCCGTAAATCTATAGCTGCCCTCGCCGAACTTGCACCAAAAACAGCCTTATTAAAGAAAGATAACCAGCTTACAGAAGTAAAAATAGAAATGCTGAAGCCTGGTGATATCATTTTTATAAAACCCAATTCCACTATTGCAGCTGATGGTTTTGTGATCATGGGATCCAGCAGTGTGAACCAGGCGCCCATCACCGGAGAAAGCATCCCGGTTGATAAGATGCCTGTTGATGATAGCAACCTGGATTTGTCAAAGGCGGATAAATTAGACGCAAGACACAGGGTTTTTGCAGGCTCCATCAATGGAGGCGAAGCAATGGAAGTAAAAGTGACAAGGATTGCTGCCGATTCAACCATAGCCAGGCTGGTGAAGATGGTGCACGAAGCACAAACACAAAAATCAGCCACACAAAATTTTACGGACAAGCTTACCAGATATTATGTTCCGTCAATACTCATCCTGGTTGTGCTATTGTTGTTTGCATTTCTCGTGATCGATGAAACATTCAGCCAGAGTTTTTACAGGGCCATGGCGGTGCTGGTGGCTGCCAGTCCCTGCGCACTGGCCATCTCAACACCAAGCGCAGTATTAAGCGGTGTAGCCAGGGCTGCAAGAGGCGGCGTGCTGGTGAAGGGAGGTAAACCACTGGAGGCACTTGGTGCCCTGAATGCCATCGCCTTTGATAAAACAGGCACCATCACGGAAGGCAAACCTAAATTAACAGGTGTATATCCATTAAACGGAACAGGAGAAGAACAGCTATTGGAGATCGTAATTGCAGTAGAACAGTTGAGTGATCATCCTCTGGCAGCTGCAATTATAAAAGGGGGATTAGAAAAACTTAAAAGAGAAGTGAAGCCCGCAGGTGGCATTCAATCCATTACAGGCCGTGGTGTTAAAGCCAGTCATTTTGAATCTACCGTATTGATAGGCAACAAAGAACTTTTTTTAGAAAATGAAAATCTTATTCCTGGCGACATTCAAACTGAGGCCGAAGAACTGGAAAGAAATGGCAATACTACCATGCTCGTACAGAAAGATGGTGTATTCATTGGTATGATTACATTGATGGATGTAGCAAGAGCTGACGCGAAAGATACCCTGGCCAGATTAAAAACAATGGGAATCCGGAAGATGGTCATGCTTACTGGTGATAACCAAAGAGTGGCCGAAGCCGTAGCAAAAGAAGTAGGACTTACTGAAGCCTGGGGCAATCTGTTACCTGAACAAAAAGTAGCAGCAATAGAAAAATTAAGGGACAGTGAAAAAATGGTAGCCATGGTTGGCGATGGCGTGAACGATGCACCTGCAATGGCAAAAAGCACTGTTGGCATTGCCATGGGTGCTGCAGGAAGTGACGTGGCATTGGAAACAGCTGATATCGCACTGATGGCAGATCAATTAAGCAACCTTCCCTTTGCGATTGGACTGAGTAAAAAAGCCCACACCATAATCCGGCAGAATATTATCATCAGCCTGGGCATGGTAGCTCTTTTAATTCCTCTCACCATTACAGGACTTGCCAGCATGGGACCTGCAGTGATTGGCCATGAAGGATCCACGGTACTTGTGGTCTTTAATGCTTTGAGATTGCTGGCGTTCAGGAAAGAAAGTTCATAGATAATAGTTCATGGTTCATGGAGTGTGGTCCATAGACTATAGACCATGGTCCATGGACCATTGTTCAGGTGTTCAAGACTTTACGAGTTAGGTCGTTTCACATGGTCTTTGTCACCCTGGTAAGGGGTCACCCTGGTAAGGCTTGTTACCTGTAAGAGAGCCGGAACACAAAGGCCACAATGAACCACTAAGTACACAACGCAGGTTCTATTAGTTCACAAGTTGAATCGTTTCCTGAAAGGTAGCCATAAAGTGATTATTGCCGTTTCTCGTTTGACGTTTGACGTACCAATGCCATATGCCATCTGCCATCTGCCTATGAACCATGAACTATGAACCATGATCTATGATCTCTGAACTGCAAAACTCACTTCAACCTATACCTGAACCCCGCATAAACAAGTCTTCCGCTCACTGGTCCCCAGACCATGGATGCATCAAACCACTGGCTGAAAGGATCATCAGCAGCAATGATGGACCTGTTCTGAAGGAAGTTGGTCAGGTTCTCGCCACCCAAATAAAGATCAAAGGATTTTTTTCTGCCGAGCGTTTTACTCACCTGTGCATTCATGGTAACATAAGAAGGTGAACTGCTTTTTAACTGGTAGTTCAATGGATTGCCTGCAGTTGAAGGAATTCTTTTCCTGCCAACCCAGTTAAAAGTATAATCCATAGACCAGCCATTGATTGCATAGGCAAGGTTGGTAAAGGCCCTGTGTTTGGAAGTAAAGGGCTTCTCAAGAAGTTTACCACTGTAATTGGTCTTTACATCGAAATAGCGATAGGCCATTCTTACTTCAAAGTTTTTCAATGGAATAAAATTGACTTCTGCCTGCAAACTGTTTGAAAAAGACTTTCCTTCAAGGTTATAAAATTTTACTTTCCCTGCTTCTTCAATATCCATCACAACCTGGTTGGTAAAATCATTCCTGTAAAAATCAATGCCAATGGAAGCTTCGCGATCAAATAGTTTCAGTCTCTGATCATAGCTGATGCCTTTGTTCCAGGATACTTCGGCATCCAGGCCATAAGGTTTTCCATCCTGGTAGTTCAGAATATTTATTTCTCTTGAACTCACCATCACACCAAGGTTTTCTGCAAAAATGCTTGCAGTGCGCTGTCCCCTGCCAATGCTGAACCTGAAAGTTGAATTGTTCACCGGTGCATAACGAACATTCAATCTTGGTGTGGCAAACCATCCATAAAGATTATTATGATCCAGGCGGATCCCTGTTACGATGTCGAGTTTTTCACCGGCCGAAAAAGTATATTCTGAAAAAACACCAGGAACAATTTCCTTCCTGTTGTAATTGATTCCATTCAACACTTCCTGGTAATTGTCCTGCTGAAAGCTCATACCGGCTTTCAACTGGTGTGCATCTGAACCAATTCTTGACTGGTAGATAAAATTGGAATAAAAATTCTTCTGCCTGGCATCAAAACGGTTCATTCCAAAATAAGAATCGTGATTATGGTCAAAAGCAGACAACTGCAGTCCAAGACTTTTATGCATCTTGTCTGGGAAAACATAACCGATCTTTCCAAAAGCTTCATATCGTTTTGTTTTGATACCAAGGCCATAAACATCAGTTGAAAATTTATCAGTCGAAGGATCAAATTCAAGCTCGCCACCAGTTTTATCATCTATTAAAGCCTTCACACCAAAATGTGCTACCAGTCCATTATCACCCAGGTACTGCCAGCGATGCACGCCACTGAACTGGTTGCCCAGGGGAAGATCGCGAAAGCCATCATTGTTTGCATCCTGTTTTGTATAAAGAAAATCATCATGAAGCAAAAGTCCCGTGGCCCATTTGCTATTGATCTTATGTGACCAGTTGAGATTGAAATCGGTCTTTGCCATGGTATTGATATAACCATTGAGATACAGCTTTTCACTTTCAAGTGGTTTTCTTAATTCCACATTGATCTGTCCTGCTATGCTTTCATAACCATTGACAACAGAGCCTGTTCCTTTGATCAGTTGTATGGATTCCACCCAGGGTCCTGCAATGCTGTTCAATCCCAGGGCAGTAGCAATGCCTCTTGGACCTGGCAGGTTCTCAACGGTCAGTTGTGTATAGATCCCGGAAAGTCCCAGCAGCTGAATTTGTTTTGACCCTGTTGCGGCATCATTATAGGATACATCAACAGAAGGATTGGTTTCAAAGCTCTCGCTGAGATTACAGCAGGCCGCCTTGAGCAATTCCTTTTTGGTCATGATGGCAACACGCAGCGGGTTATAATTATCAATATAGCTGGTCTTTTTTCTTGCAGTAATGATGATGGCTCCCAGGCTTTCTTTTTTACGAAGCGTGATCTGTACATCACTCATATCACCCACACTCACCGTATCTGTTTTAAAGCCGGCATAACTCACTACCAGTAACTGGGAACCGTCGTTTCTTGGCAGCATAAATTCTCCATGTGCATTGCTTACTGAACCTTTGGAAGTACCCACCCATTGAAGGCTGGCTCCTGCCAAAGGAATAGTTTGTCCGTTATTATCGTCCACAACAATACCACGGAACATATTAACGGTATCATCAGCAGCCATCAGGGATTCATCCACCATTTCACGGTAATGGCAGCATTCATCAAGGGCTTCATAAACCTTGTCATCGGCTTTCATTTTTTCTGTATCATGACCAACATCAGCCACTAACTTGTGAAGCCGGTCAACAGTGATCCTTGAAGGATCATAACTCACTGTAAGCATTTGGGTACTCATATCCCAATTAGATGAGCGAACACCTTTAATGTTCATTGATTTTTGTATACGTTGTTTGCATTGACCACAAACGCCATGAACTTTAAACTGAATAGTGGTATCAGCAGTTTGTGCCTGGGCCGATAAGCCAAGGAAGAGCATCAGTCCTAGACTGAAGATTTGAATTTTGTTCATACAGGTTGATTGAAAGATAAAACATGTAAACTGAAAAATTTAACGGGAATACATGTCAGATCAGATCCTGTAAATGCAAAGCCAGTGAATTCGCTCCTTATCAGGAAGCAGCTTGTTCTGCTGTGGTTGTGATGATTTTGAATTTTGAAAAACCGGGATCGCCGTGAAATGAAGATCATTGAAACTGGCGGCTTCTGTGTGGAAGGAAGGATAATAAGTTCCTGGAACAAATTGCGCATCGTCAATCTTGATGCTGACCTGTTTATTATCACAACAGGATTTGTCGCTGAATTGTTTCGTCTTGTCCTTATTGCAGTTGTGTTGAACCGGAACCAGGTCAATGCCTTTCAGCTTGCCACAGCAGTAATGAAAGTGCAGGGTCATTCCCATGGAGGAAGCACCGTACAGCATCAATAACCATATGACAAGGAATTTTTTCAAGGAGCCACAAAGCTATGTCGATGTTGTTAAAACAAAAAATGACGGCGGTCAGTTAAGGTTTATTTAAAGAATTGTTAGGAAACTGCAACTCCTATCAGGTTGCCGATGCCAAAAGTAACAGCTGCAGCTGCCAGTCCGAATAAAACCTGCCTGAAACCTGAGGACCAGATATTTCTTCCAGTAAAAAGTGTAATGGCAGCACCTATGAGAAACAATCCTATCGCACTAAAAACAACACTTAGAATAATGGCCTGTATGCCTGAAGTGAAAATAAATGGTGCCAATGGAATGATGGCTCCAATAGAAAAAAGTATAAAAGAATAGATGGCTGCTTCCATTGCAGATCCTTTCAATTCATCCGGATTGATCCCTAATTCTTCTTTTACAAGTATTTCATGCGCATGGCTTTTATCTTGCATGATCTCTTCCGCCATTTCTTTCGCCTGCTCTTCCGGAATTCCTTTGGCCATATAGATCAGCGCAAGTTCTTTTTTTTCACCTTCAGGATTCAACTCCAGTTCTTCCATTTCGATCTGCATCTGGTTCTCATATAATTCCTGGGAACTTTTTACCGAAATCCATTCACCCAGGGCCATGGAAAGTGCACCGGCAAGAAGACCTGCAGTTCCTGCCAACAAAACGCCGGAACCACCGGCTGTAGCACCAGCTACGCCCATAACCAGACTAAAATTGGAAACAAGTCCGTCATTCCCACCCAACACCGCTGCCCTGATGGCATTGCCACCAACAGAGCGGTGACGGCTTTCAAATTTGGATAGCTGTGTTCCGGTAACCTTTGATTGCTTTTCAAGTATGGAACGAAGGATATTAACATGCGTGGTTTCAGTACCCCGCAATTTTTGCTGTGTTTTTTCTTTGGTTTTGATCACGGCATTGGAGATACTTTTTTCCGTATCCATTAAAGAACCCAAAACATAATCATAGCCAAAGATCTTTCCAATCAAATGCAGGGTCTTTGCCCTCCATGATGGTTTCATTAACCTGGCGAGGTCAATGTTTTCCTTGCGTGCAAATTCCTCTGCATGTGATCTTTCAATGGCGCTCATCTGCCTGTATACATTGGCAATGGTTTCATCTTCCTCGTGTTCTGATAAAACCTGGTAGAGATAGGCTGCATCTATTTCCGTTTGTATTCCCCTGAAATTTTTCATGCCTTTTCTATTTAAAACCTCTAAACTGATTCATTAAGCTAACAATAAACATCCTTTCAACAACTTTAAAGATGAAAAAATAATGGAGACAAAGGGCTGACCTGGGTCATTGCCTGGGCGGGCATCCATCAGGAAATAATTTAGCAGCCAGAATGAGAGCGGTTACTATCAATGATTTTTCGAAAGGATGTCCTGTGCCTTTAGCAGCCAGTCGCTTTCAGTATCCAGTCTTTTTTGAGGTGGAATGCCTGTAAACTCATACTTGTAATATTGATTGAAACGGAGAATAGTATTGCCCAGGGTATAACCATAACAAGGAGTTTTCACCGGGAGCACATCACCATAACCTACATAACCACCAGAATTTTCGCCCATGGTGATCACCTTTGAGCTTTGTTGGGCAAATGCAATAAAGCCTTCGGCAGAAGAAGCACAGTTCCTGTTCATGAGAAGAGCGATCTTTTTGGGTAAGGCCAGTATGGTGTCGGGAACAACCGTAGTGGCTTCACCATACTTCAAAAAAGAAAATTGTTTTGCCACCTTCATCATGGCAATGAGCTTTTCTGTTCTTTCAATGCTTTCGGCACTGAACTTGTCCGCGTTCTTTTTCTGAAACTCAAGGTTTTCTTCGTAGCGTTTGATATTATCAGGACTCACCCAGATCTCCGACCTTCCATACTTCACGGGGCCTGAAACCATCAGGTTTTTAAAAAACTGGTAATTCATTTCCGAACCACCGCTGTTATCCCTGATGTCTATTATCAGGAAAGCAGTGCTTCTCAAATTATTTTCAATAGACGCATAAAAAGATTGCAGCTCGGAATAAAGCTCTCCATCAAAACTGCTCACTCTTACATAGGCCGTACTATCATTGAGCATTCTGAATTCATAGGGCTTGCCACTGGTAGCTGCGCTCTCATTCATTCTTTTCAAGCCTATACCCGGTATACCTTTTTTAGTTACAAGAACCGATGCATAAACGCGATTCTGATGATCAGGTAATAATACACTGGCCCATAATTTTCCTCCTGGCCTTTCTTTAAACTCATACCTGACGGAACCCACCGGGAACAGTGAGTTTGCAGTTCGTATCATGATACCCTTGTAAGCCCAATCTTCCGCAGGTTCTTTTACAATTGCGATCAAATTACCACCGCCATCCCAGTACAGTCCTTCTATTCCTTCATTTTTATTTTGAAGATGATTTTTTAGTTCAGTTGTATCAATACTTCTTTTAGGAGATGAGAGGAAAGCAGCCGAATGAAAAAAACTATCCATCGCGGTAGTTGAATTTCGGTCAGGTATGTTTACTCGAGGAATAACCGTGCGAATAAAAGCATGATGATCCTTAAGCAGGGAAATATAATCTTCGAGGTAAAGGTTACAATCTGCTCCCGGCTTTTTAAGCCTGATCTCTTTCCTGATTGCTGCAAGGCCATTTTTGTAAGCAGTTGTTTTTTTAGTTCCTGAATTAAGCCCGGGATGATTTCGCTCCATATAAGAACGAACAAAGTCCAGTTCCTTTTCACAGTCACAGTTTTGAGCCAATGCACGGCCCATGAAAAGTATAGTAAAGAATAAGAGGCAGGCTCTTTTCATTTTATTTATTTAACCTGCAATAAAATTAAGAGGAATCCCTGTCGTAAAAACAAATGAAAAGAAATCAGGATAATTGAAAGTCTTATAGTGGAATTTCTACATTCAGTTTGAAACCTTTGCCTGGCTCACTGTGGATTTCCATGGTGCCATTAAAGACTTTAGTTCTTGCATCAATGTTTTTGAGTCCAATCCCTTTCTCTGTTTTTTCCTGCGACAAGCCATTACCATCATCTTCAATCGTCATGAACACTATATCATTGCTGGTATACAAGGTGGTTTTTACCTGCATTGCTTTTGCATGTTTGATGATGTTGGAATATTGTTCCTGTGCAATGCGGTAAAGTGTCAGCTTGACTTTTTCATTCAGCAGAGATTCATCCAGTTGTGATGCTTCTATCCTGGCACTAATGGTTCCTGGGTTGAACATGGTGATCACCAGGTTACTCATTTCATCTACCAGGCTTTCCGATCCAAGATCGGGTGTAACCAGTTCATGTGCCAGTCTCCTGTTTTCGAAGATCACTTTCTCAAGGTTATTGATGGATACTTCTGCTATTTCCTTTGCATTGACAGGATTATCTCTCAGATGCGCCAGCATGATCTTGGTAGCCACGATGATCTGGTTCACGTTATCATGCAATTCCATTCCAATGATGGTTCTTTCCTTTTCCTGTGCTTCCAGGGAAGTGACGAAGAGCTGCAATTGCCGCAGTCTTTCCTGTTGTTGTAATTGCGCTTCCAGATTTTTATTCTCCGTGATGTCTTTGATAAAAACAGAAAGACCTTCGGGTGAAGGATAGATGTAACTCTCATACCATAAATTATTAGGCTCGTAATAATCCATGCTGTTAATGAAGCGCTGTTCCTTCATAGCTGTATGAAAAGCCCTATAGGTATAGGAATCTAGGATCTCAGGAAACTCTTCCCAGATATTTTTTCCCACGAGGCTCGCCGGATCGCGTTGCACCATTTCGCCTATCCGTTTATTGACATAGATATAATTGAAGTTTTTATCAAGAGCAATAAAACCATCAGTTACTCTTTCAAGGAACATGCGATATTTTTCCTCGTTCTCCTTTGCTGTTTTTTGAACAGCCCTCATGGCGCTGATATCATGAAAATAAAGACCGATGCCATTGGTAAGCGGGTAAATACCGGCCTTGATCCATTTTTGCAAGGCATCAATATAAGCTTCAACATTATGCACTGTACCAGTGCGAAGAGCTTCCATACAGGCTTTGTGAAAATCATTACCAATTGAAGATGAAAACTCTTCCCAGAGATTTTTACCTGTAAGTTCTGCTGCAGGCCGCATTAATATCAACTCGGCAAACCGGTTGACGCTAAGAATATTCCAGTCGTGGTCAAGTAAAATCACTCCTTCCGGCATCTGTTCCACCAGCTCGTGGCATAGGATGGAATTCCTGGATTCATTCTGATTCATGTGCTGGTTTTAGATGAAGCCCTTCCCTATCATTTCTTCCTCAGTAAAAATGATGAATCCTCTCCATAATAAAAATGTGGCTACCACGGTAGTTTAACTGCAAATGATTGTTTATAATAGATTAGATCACACTAACAGAAAGAAGCTTTGGCATTTCTTCATCAATGGCCTGACCCAGGGCGCGAAGGAGAAAAGGAGGAATTTCATCAGCACAATGCCATCCCCCTGATTTATAGATAATGTATTCGGCAGTATTGCCACTGACCAGGAAAGAATTTTTACTCAGGGAAGAAACCACGAATTTATCACCATAGACCGTTGCTACCATTTCCATGGGGCGCAAGATAATATACCGGGCTTATGGTTAAAAGACATTATTCATGTGTTAAGTAAAATCTCTTATATTATATTTATCCCATACATGCGCTTTCACAAAACTTTGGAATTGACTCCGCTGAAAACAGACTATCTTCTTTCTGTGAAAACACCTTTGACCTTAGTTTTATTCTTCATCATCAGTCCTTTTTTACAGGCGCAGCAATTAGCGGGCATCTGGAAAGGAAGCCTGGGAATGAGTGGCGGGTGCTTCTCCCAGAATAATCTTGAAATACAATTAGAAGTGAAAGGCGACAGTATTTACGGAAGCTGTTATCAATACGAAAGCATCAACTACTATGTAAAGAAAAATATCTCCGGTAAATATGATCCAGTAACAAAAAAAGTGGAACTCAACGAAGGACTCATCACCACTTACCATATTCACGAACGCTGCTCCATTTGCGTAAAGAATTTTTACCTGAGTTATGGTAAGAATGGAAAAGTGGAAACTCTTTATGGCGACTGGGATGGAAAGATCCTTGGCTCGGGTGATAATTGCAGTACAGGGCCCATCATTCTTTATAAAACAAAAGAGTCTGCCTTTAAAGAAATTCCGGAAATACTGGTGGATACGGGCACGATTCAGTTGGACTTTTACGACAATGCACAGGTGGATGGAGATTCCATTACGATTCTGGTCAATAAGAAAATGGTGGCCTCTCACCAGAGGCTGAATACCAAACCCATTTCCATCAATGTAAACATCGACCTCAATAATACTTTTCAGGAAGTAGAGATGGTGGCTGAAAACCTGGGCAGCATCCCACCTAATACTGCCATGCTCATCATTACTGCAGGAAAAGAACGCTACCAGCTCTTCCTCACTTCCACCGAAAGCAAAAGCGCCATGATCCGCTTTGTTTATGACCCCAGGAATAAAACCACTGTAAATCAATAGTTAACAGCGTTTATACACAATTCTCATTACCAGAATGTGCATAGATGTGAATTAAGGTGGAGAAAATTTATCTCTTTCTGTGTCAATGCTTTATCATAGGACATGTACTATTCCACTTTAATGCGGCATTGGTTTTTTGTAATTATAACTATGGGCCACCAGAAGAACATGACCGACAAACCAACTGTGAAGCGTTCACCACAAGAATTATCATCCTTGAAAAAAATACCTGCTAAAAAAGCAAAGGCAAGACGTGCTTCGAAATCAAAACCGGAATTGATCGTTGATGTAAAAGGAAGGAAAGAACTTTCAAGCATCATTGAACTGCTGAAAAGAAAAGTACCGGATGCACCCAAAACAAAAATGCCAACAGACCTTAAACCCATGCTGGCCACACTAGTGGATGAACCTTTTGACAGCAGTGAATGGCAATTTGAACTGAAGCTTGATGGATACAGAACACTTGCTTATTTGCATGATGGGAAAGTGCAGCTTCGTTCCAGGAATAATAATTCTTTCAATAAAAAATTTGAACCGATTTACGAAGCATTGCTCGAATGGAAGATCAATGCAGTGGTAGATGGAGAAATCGTTGTACTCAACGAAGATGGTGTTCCTGATTTCAACGGCATACAGCAATGGGAAAAGAAAAAAGAAGGCCACCTGGTATTTTATGTTTTTGACATCATCTGGCTGGAAGGAATTTCATTAATGAATGAACCTCTTAGCCTGCGCAGGGAGATCCTGCAGGCTTTGATGCCTGACCTGGGCATCATCCGTTTCAGTGATCATATTGATGATATCGGCCGTGATTTTTATGAGATCGCCAGGAAAAATAAAATGGAAGGCATCATTGCCAAGAAAAAAGACAGCGTGTATTTACCGGATGCGCGTTCCAAATCATGGTTGAAAATAAAGATCGAAGAAAGACATGAAGCCATCATCTGCGGCTATACAAAAAAACGTGATACGGACAGGTTATTCAGCTCTCTCGTTCTTGGTATTTATGAAAGCGGGCAGTTGAAATTTATTGGGCAGGTAGGCACAGGTTTCAGCGTAGCAGTACAGGAAGACCTGGTCAAAAAAATGAAACCTCATATTACCAAAGCCTGTCCTTTTGATGAAGAACCCAACACCAATGAACCTCCTGTCTGGCTCAAACCCTTTCTTGTATGTGAAGTAAAATATACCGAGCTCACACGCGAAGGTGTGATGCGCCATCCTTCTTTCCTGGGCTTGCGCGAAGACAAGGCGGCATTTGAACTGAACACCGAACCGGAACTGGATACAGAGGAGGTACTGGAAGAAGTGGAAGGCAATACAGAAATAGATCCCAAAAAATCAGAGCAGTTTATTACAGTTGATGGCCATGAGCTAAGACTCACCAATCTCAATAAAATATTCTGGCCTAAAGAAAAATATACCAAGGGTCATTTGCTGCGTTACTATCATAATATGGCTGAAGTGATGTTGCCTTATATGATCGACAGGCCGCAATCATTGAACCGCTTTCCACATGGCATTGAAGGCGAAAGCTTTTACCATAAAAACATGGGAGGAAAAGTTGACAGCTGGCTGAAAACTTTTAAAAGATTCAGCGAGAACAATGGCGAACCCAAAGATTTTCTGATCTGCACCAATGCAGCCTCTATACTTTACATGGCCAACCTTGGATGTATTGAAATGAATCCATGGCATTCAAGAGTTCAAACTGCATTGTATCCCGACTGGAGTGTAATAGATCTTGATCCCGGAGAAATCTCTTTTGAAAAAGTGATAGAAACCGCAAGAATGGTAAAAGACATACTGGACAGCCTGCAGATCCCCTCTTATCCAAAAACATCCGGATCTACGGGCATTCATATTTACATACCGCTGGGAGCTAAATACAATTACGAACAATCCAAACAGCTGGCAGAACTCATTGCAAATCTTGTACACGCAGAGTTACCGGAATTTACAAGCCTTGTAAGAAGTCCTGCTAAACGTACAGACAAGATCTATATTGATTATTTACAGAACAGGCCCATACAAACTATTTGTGCTCCCTATTCTGTTCGTCCCAAACCTGGTGCTACAGTTTCTGCACCGCTTCATTGGGAAGAAGTAAAAAAAGGGCTTAAGATCTCACAGTTCACCATGAAGAACATGCAGGATAGAGTGAAAAGAGAGGGTGATCTTTTTCAAGGAGTTCTGGGAAAAGGAATTGATCTGAATAAAATTTTAAAAGGTCTTTCAAGTCTTATATAAATAAATGGAAAGTAGGCTCCTCAACACTGAAATATGATAATGAAAAGAAAGTGATTTAGTTGCATTAAATGGAGATAATTGAATGTTTTGGGCAAGCCCCTTCGCCTTAGATTCTTAAAGAGTATAGTGTAATTATTAGCCGGCTCAGGGTCGGGCTCTTCGCTTCAATCTCCTCGCTCCGCTCGGAGGATTTCCGTCACTGTCCACCGAAGTAAAACGTAGGTGGATCCGATCCCTCTTGCATCGAATTATCGAAAAAGGAAGCGCTGAACTTTCATTTCATTATTGATCACAATAGGGCAAATAACAAGAGTAATTACAGTTTTTATTTAAACCACCCTTTAATTTTTTTCGTAGCACCCTGTTTTTGTTCTTTCTCTTCACCAATAAGGAATCCATAAGGTTGCAGCGGTGTGATGTGATCGAAAACAATTTTAGCAATACCCATAATTGGAATGGCAAGGATCATTCCCGGAATGCCCCAGATAAATTCTCCTGCAATGATACCCATGATGGTAAATAAGGGATGAATACTTACTTCGCTTCCCACTACTGCAGGTTCAAGTATGTAGGATTGAATAAACTGCACCAGGGCATAGGTGATAAGAATACCCAGCACCAGGTTCATGCTTCCACCCTGTGCCAGAGATACGATGATGGTTAATGCATTACCCAGCAGGTTTCCTACAAAAGGAACGATCTCCAGTAAACCGCAAAGAATGGCAAAGAAGAAAAAATTCTTTACTCCCACAATCGCAAAGCCAATGGAATACATGATCCATAAACAAATGATCATGAGCATTAGTCCGGTAATGTACTTCTGCGCTACCTTTCTTGAATTTTCAATGATGCGCGTAGCATTAGCAGTGTTTTCCTTTGGCACCAGTTTCAGTATAAATTTTTTAAGGTGCTCCCTGAAGTACATGAATAAGAAAATATAAACCAGAACCAGCAGGAAATTCGCCAGCAGTGTACCCAGGGAAGCCAGGGCACCAGATAACATTGATGAAATTTTGCTTCCTGATGACTGTTGTTGTTTTTGAATGATCTCCTGTTGTTTTTCCTGTGATATACCCAGCGAGCTGGCAAGATATTCGCGAACCTCGTGTACTTTCTGGTTGATGCTTTGCTCTATTTTAGGAGCATCCTTGCTCATATCAGAGATCTGCCAGGAAAGTAAACTGATTATACCCGCAAAAAATAAAACGATCAACAGGATGGACAGAACCATGGAAAGCGCCTTGTTCATTCCCCATGATTCCATCTTTAATGAAATAGGCAGCAGCAACATGGATAGCAGGGCTGCAAAAGTAATAGGAACCAGGAAGGGCCTGCCATGATACAATATCAGCGACAGAAGGAAAACGAGAAGTAAAACTTTGATAGTTTTGTTCAGCAGGTTATCCGCCATGTCCGAAATTAATAAAATATCATACCATTACAAGTTCATTGGTATGCATTGTGATTGATAAATTAAAAGCTATGGCAAACTTTAATGAGATCATCCGGTCGGGAAAACCAGTGCTGGTGGATTTTTCAGCAGAGTGGTGCGGCCCATGCAAAATGATGGCGCCTATATTGAAACAGGCGAAAGACGCAGTTGGCGACAAGGCTACTATACTCAAGATAGATGTTGACAGGAATCCGCAGGTAGCACAGCAATTCAATATACAGGGGGTGCCTACTCTGATACTTTTTAAAGATGGTGAAGTGAAGTGGCGACAATCAGGCGTGGTACAGGCAGGCACGCTTGTGCAGCTGATGAACCAGTACAGTAATTAAAACATCTGTTGCAAGGCAGCTTTTGTAAAAGGCCGTACAGGCAGGGTGGAAATGATGCGCAATTCTTCTTTCAGTGAACTTTCGTTGTGGAGGAAGCGCAATACTGAATCGGTCCTGTTCTTTTGAAATAGCTGTGTGAAGATCTTTTCTCCTGGTAGTGTTTTGTGATGAAGGATGTTCAACAAAACGCTATCATAAAAATGAAATCGCTTTGACACTGAGTGGATCGATGGCTTACCTGTAGATATCAGAGCGTTGACGATGGCCCTGCTATGTTGCTGTATGAAATGAAAGGTGTAGCCGCTGGAACCCTTGGTCTGCCCACCAGCCGTTCCAATATTCACCAACTGGTGCCGGCCGGTTTCAAACTGGTGATTGGTCATGGGGATCACTCCGAATTCTTCCTCAATCATTTTATAATTTCCACTGGTTACATAGTTTTTAATGTATTCTTTTAATCCGTTATCATACTGGTTCGGCTGAAGAAGTTCATGAGAAAATAAAGTGTATTCTATCAATGCTCTGCTCTTACTGAAAGGCAACACATAACAGAAAGCAGTGCCGTTCTCCTGGCTGGTCCTGAAATCCATGAGCGTTGCAATGGAAGGATCAAAAGCCTCATTTTCTGTTTCAATCATCCATCCTTTGAAATGCTGCAGCATCCAGTATTCATTTTCCTTCATGCGGGGTTGTTCAAAAAGAATGCTGTTGAAAAGATAATCGCAATCATAACTTTCACCATTGATCACCACACCCGTTGCTTCTTCATTACTGTAAACACGATCCACCTTTTCAAAAATGACCTGCACGTTTTCTCTTGCGCCCAGTTCTTTCAGGCAGTACTGATAAAAATCAATTCCCCTGATCATCTTATAACGGAAAGGCACAAGTGTGAGCTGCAGTTTTTGTCCTTCACCATAAAACCAAAGATGGTCCCAGGAATTGAAAACAATGTCTTCAAAAACACCATTTCCATTTTCCCAGAAACACCAGGTACGGTCATTGGTTTTTTTGGGCTGCTGATCAACGAGCAATATTTTCTTATCATCCAGTTTTCCTGAGCGGATCATGTGCATGGCAAGACTCAGACCGGCGCAGCCTGCACCCGTAATGATATAGTCTGCCTGCTTTTTAGCTGAATTGCTCATGCTGCAAGGGAATTAAGAGAAATGCTTCTTAAAGATAATATTCCGGGTAAGCTTTGCAGGATTGTTTTAACCTTCCGGAGCATAGCCTACTTTCTTTCCGGCCATCAGCTTCCTGTCGCGACGAACTTTTTCCCAATACTTTTTATGTACCATCAACATACCGAAGCTTTCGCCCTGATAGCGGTCGAGGTGTTTGTGATGCATCTTATGCGCCCACCTGATGGCACGAACATAGGTGCTGTTGCTACGGCTGAACCATTTGAATCGCTGGTGAATGATCACATCGTGCACAATAAAATAAGCAGCACCATAAGCCATGATACCAAAGCCAACAGCCTGCATCCACCATACGCCATTGTAAGTACCATATCCAATCAGGCACATGCTGGGAACAGCGAAGATCACAAAGAACCAGTCGTTCTTTTCAAAGAAACCTGGTTCTTTCTGGTGGTGATCCTTATGCAAATACCAAAGAAAACCATGCATGACATAACGATGCGTCAGCCAGGTCACACCTTCCATTAAAAGGAAAGTAGCAAGTAAAACCAGTATAAAATATATTGTCACCATTTCATTTCCTCTGCTCCATATTTTTCACGCCAAAATTTTTCCACTTGTGAAAAAGCGATCCTGAACCAGGTGGTAAATAACTCAGGCTCTTTTTCCAATTTCGTTCTGATGGATTCCATTTCATAATAACGCGTATCAGCCACCTCTTTCGGATCCGGCTTCATTTCACCTTCATACACTCCTGCAAAAACATGATCGTATTCATGTTCAACCAGCTGGTTCTCAACTTCAGCACGATAGGTGAATGCAAAAACTTTTTCCAGGTCTGTAATAAATCCCATCTCTTCCCTCAGTCTTCTTCTTGCAGCAGCTTCAACATTTTCACCAGGCAGCGGATGACTGCAGCAGGCATTCGTCCACAACAGTCCTCCATGGTATTTGCCTTCGGCGCGTTGCTGCAACAACATCCTGCCCTTGTTGTCGAAAATAAAAACACTGAAGGCCCGGTGCAGCAAACCTTTCTGGTGTGCTTCCAGTTTCTCCATCAGGCCCTGTTCCTGATCATTCTCATCCACCAGTATAACCATTTCTTTCATCAGATCAAACGTAAACCATTTTTGACACTTGCCCTGAATACGATATAGGCTTTATGATAATTCGGGATCCTGATCCTTTTTTGCAGAATATGTCTTGGATGTATGCTTTTGATCTTTTGAAACAGTGAATAATAATATTTGTAGGCTACGTATACGCCAAATCTTGCTTTCATTGGCAGCTGAATGATACCATCAAATGCATTCCTGAAATCCTGTTCAATATCATGCTCGATCTCTTGCTTATCTCTTTCGGTGAAATTGTGAAAATCACAACCCGGAAAATAAACCCGCGAAAGATCATTAAAATCCGACTGGATATCACGCAGGAAATTGACCTTCTGAAATGCTGCTCCCAGCGCTCTTGCAGATCCTTTCAGTTTTTCGTAGAGTATTTTATCTCCTTCACAAAAAACATAAAGGCACATCAGTCCCACTACTTCTGCGGAGCCATAAATGTATTCGTCATAACCCTGGCGGTCATATTTATATTGAGTAAGGTCTGACTCCATACTTCGAAAGAATGCATGAATCAGTTCATGGTCGATGCCATAATGATTTACGGTCTGCTGAAAACTATTCAGAACAGGATTCAGGCTGATCTTTTTTTCAATGGCATCAAAGCAGTCTTTTTTAAAAGCTTCAAGCAGCAGCTGTTTGTCATGCCCATGAAATGTATCCACGATCTCATCTGCAAATCTTACCAGTCCATAAATGTTGAAGATGGGTGTGCGCAGATCCCTGTGCAATAATTTAATGGCAGAAGAGAACGAGGTACTGTAATGTACTGTTACTACCTTGCTGCACTCCTGGCTGACCTTATGAAATAATCCGATCGTCATAAATTATGCGTTAAAGTATTTCAGTACTTGTTTTGAAACCACCTCACCACTGATCAGGCTTGGCGGCACTCCCGGACCAGGAACAGTAAATTGTCCTGTATAAAAAAGGTTGTCAAGCTTTTTACTCCGGCAGGAAGGCCGCAGGATGGCTGTCTGTGTCAATGTATTGGCCAGGCCATATGCATTGCCTTTGTACGAATTATAATCGCTTTTGAAGTCGGAAACAGAATAGGTTTTTTTGAAAATGATGGCGTCAGAGATCGACTGTCCTGTATGCCTTTCCAATCTTTTAATGATCTTCCTGAAATAATGTTCTCTTAGTTGTTCATCATCATTATCGAGCCCTGACGCCACCGGGATCAGCAACACCAGGTTTTCACAACCTTCCGGCGCTGCATTTATATCGGTTTTAGAGGAAACACTTAAATAAAACAATGGTTCACCAGGCCACTGTGGATCTTCATAAATTTCATTGGCATGCTTGTCAAAGGCCACATCAAAGAATAAGGAGTGATGTAATACATTATCGAGCTTTTTATTCAGCCCTACATAATACATCAGGCAGGAAGGCGCCAGTACTTTTTTATCCCAGTAATTTTCTTTGTAGCTGCGTGAATCTGCCGGCAACAGGGAAGATTCTGTGAAATGATAATCCGCGCCACTGATCACCACATCGGCTGTATACTCGTTTTTATCAGTCCTTATTTTTTTGACCTGCTTACGATCAACCATCATTTCTTCAACGCTTTCATTGAAGGAAAACTGCACGCCCATTTCTTCTGCCAGTTTCTGCATGGCTGTGACTACGCTGTACATACCGCCATCAGGATACCAGGTGCCTCCAACGATATCGGCATAATTCATCAAACTATATAGGGCAGGTGTGTTTCCAGGTAGGGCACCTAAAAACAAAACCGGAAATTCCATCAACTGTTGCAGCCTCGGATTTTTAAAATGACGGGCAACATGTGATTTAATGGAAGTAAATACATCCAGCCTGAATACATTCTTCACCACATTCCAGTCAAGGAATTCGGTGATGGACTGACCAGGTTTGTAAACCAGGTCCTGTATGCCGATCCGGTATTTGATGAAAGCTTCCTTCAGGTAATGATCCAGTTTGGCAGCACTTCCTTTTTCTATTTTTTCAAACAGGGCTTTGAGCTCTTCGTAATTGGCTGGTATGTCTGTGCTTCCTGATTCCCAATAGATGCGGTAGGAAGGATCCAGCCGCACGAGTGAATAATAATCCGATACATTTTTACCAAACTGCGCGAAAAACCTTTCAAATACATCAGGCATCCAGTACCAGCTGGGACCCATATCAAAACTGAAGCCTTCCGCATTCAGCTGACGTGCCCGTCCTCCGGCAGTTTCATTTTTTTCAATGACCCTTACCTCCCAACCTGCTTTGGCCATGAAGGCTGCAGCTGACAAGCCGGCAAAACCTGCCCCTATTATGATGACTTTTTTCTTCAACGTTCAATTTGTTTTTGTAAGATTTTCCGGGCAAAGTGGATGCGGCTCTTGATGGTTCCCAGGGGTTCGTTCAGTGCAAATGCTATCTCGTGATATTTATAACCCTGCAGGTAAAGGAGACAAGCTGTTTTAAAGATAACTGGTAATTGGTAGATGGCCTGATTGATTTCTTTGATCCTGGCATTCAATTCTGCCGACAGTCCATGAGTTTCTGTTTGCTGCTTTACCGTTTCCATCACAAGTTTCTTACGCCCGTTCCTGCGGTACTCATTGATAAATATATTCCGCATGATGGTATACAGCCAGGCCTTGATATTGGTGCCGGGCTGGTAGTTTTCCCGGTAGGCAAAGGC
The DNA here is from genome assembly GCA_023386045.1 of Bacteroidota bacterium. Classification (GTDB taxonomy): domain Bacteria; phylum Bacteroidota; class Bacteroidia; order Chitinophagales; family Chitinophagaceae; genus Flavisolibacter. The sequence goes on along the minus strand of JAEWKK010000019.1, from coordinate 551,074 downwards.
TTTGTATAAGGTCTCCTGGCAGAGGTCTTTGGCGGCTTCGTGGTCTTTTGTGAGCGAAATGGCGAAGGGCTTTAACTCGTCTGCATTATTGATAACCAAACTATTAAACTCCTGAATGCTCATTTTGTTTATGTTTTAATACATCGAAGTTAAACAATAGTTTGTTTATAAAAACAAATAAAATAATTAAACAAAAAAATGACAATCAGGAAAGGGAGTTCAGGAAGCTCACAACGGAGCTCATGGTAGGCAGGACACTTACATTATCAGGAAGCGGCTTTTTGAAGCCTTCCACCGTACTGCCGGAAATAAGAACTTTTGACTGTCCAGCATAACCACTAAGGGAGGCAAGGAATTTCTGGAAGTTTTGCTGTCGCGGGAAAGAGGTCAGGTGGAGGTAGAGATATGCCGGAGTTTTTATTTCAAGCAGGTACCTGATGTCTTTCAGCGGCACATTGGCACCAAGATAAATGACGGGGATACCATTTTTGCGAAGGAGATAATACACAAAAAGTAAACCCATTTCATGGTGTTCACTTTCGGGAAGAAAGAGTACAAAAAGAGGTGAGGTTTCCTTAACAAAAGGAAGTCTTTCAATAGCACTCACCAGTTTTTGCCTGATGATGTTTGAAACAATATGTTCCTGTAGCGGTATGATGCGATTGGTTTGCCAAAGCAGTCCAACTTTTTCCAGGAAATGAAAAATGATCTCACTGATAGTCTTTTCAATTCCATGCTGATGGATGTATTGATTAAGCAGATCCTCAAACTCCATGCTTTTGAGATCGATCATGAAGCCAAGCATTTCATTGACGATATTTTCGTTCATGGCTTCGGTCTGCTGCAACTGCATAACGGCTTCGTGCCTTTGTAGCTGCGGCATCTGGTCGATGTGCGAGATCTTGTAACCAAATTTATTGAGAAGTGCTACGGTGAGAAGGGTCTTGAGTTCTTCATTACTGTATCGGCGGATATTGGTCTGTGTTCTTGATGGCTTCAAAAACGAATAGCGCTGCTCCCATATGCGGATGGTATGGGCTTTAATTCCAGATAATGACTCCAGTTCCCTGATTGTAAAATCCATTGCAGTTAGTACAAATTAAACTTCAATTGGTTGAGTTTACAATAAATGATTTTTAATGGTTCCCGAATCCCTGAGTCTTTTCAAAGCAACAGCAGGTAATTTTTGCAAGCCAGCCAGGTGTTTCAGGTGGTGCATATCCGTACCTGCATAATCATAATAGTTTTTTTTGACCAGGTAATCTGCCAGTTCCTGGACCGAAGTACCGTAATGACCGGTGAGCGAAAGCAGGTTTAACTGGAAAAAGCATCCTGCCGATTTCAGTTCATCGAAAAACTCCTTATGACGGGAAAGATAAATATAGCGTTCGGGATGAGCCAGCACAGGCTGGTAATTCTGTAACTGCATGTCGAACAGCACCTGCTGCAGGTCCATTGGTTTTGTGATCATGGAAAACTCCACCAGTACAAGATTATCAGACAAAGTTAGCAGGGGTGCTTTTGTCCTCAGCTGGTCTTCAAAATGATCATCAATAAAATATTCGGCGGCGGCATGAAGATCCATTTCAATGCCTTGTTCCTGTATGGTTTTTCTTAATTCTGCAATTCCACTGGTGATGATCTCCGGTGTATTGGGATAGACCTCCCACAAGATATGAGGCGTGGTAATGAGCTTCTGGTAACCCAGTTCCTTCAGGCCTTTGATCATGGAAATGGATGCAGTCATGTCCTGTGCACCATCATCAATAGCAGGGATAAGATGCGAATGCATGTCGGCCACCAGCCAGCTGAGGTCTACAGAAGTTGAAGCTTTTTTATGCCAGAACATCATTTCCTTTTTTTATCAAGCAATTCAAAATACAATTGCGACATATCATCTACCAGCCGCTGGTAGCTGAATTTATTCATCACGTGCTCATGACTGTTAGATCCGAGTTGATTTCTCAGCCCATCGTCTTCCACCAGTGAAAGCAGGTGCTGGCCGAACTTTTCTGTTTCATTGATACCAGCCAGCAGGGCTGTTTCTCCTTCTACCACAATATCAGCAATACCACCTACACGTGTGGATACAATGGGCTTGTTGGCTGCCTGTGCTTCAATGAGACTCACGGGTGTTCCTTCATTAAAAGATGTCAAACAAACAATATCCAGTCCGGCATTGATGGTATCCACATCGCTTCTCCAGGAAGTGAAGACCAGCTGGTGCGGATGTTCCGCATCATTTTCCGTGGTATATTTTATTCCAACCTCGCGGGCGATATTTTCAAGATCGGCTCTTGTTTCTCCATCACCAATGATAAAGGCCTTGATTTTTTTACTGGTATGATCCAGCACATGTTTGATGGCCTTTAAAAACAGGTAATGATTTTTTACAGGTACCAGTCGGCCGATGATGCCAATGGCAATGGTATCCTCATCCAGGCTGAATTCTGTCCGAAAGCTTTGTCTTTTGTTTTCCTGGTTTGTACGGAATCTGTCCAGGTCAAAACCCAGGGGCACTACCCTGAATTTATCAGCCGGTGCGATTTTAAAATCCATTACCAGTTCTTTTTTCTGTTGCTCACTGATGGCGATGATGGCATCGGAGCGGCGGCCCAGGTATCTTTCAGTATTGATAAAGAATTTTGTTTTTGCCGAATTGAAATAGGAATGAAATACATGTCCATGAAAGGTATGGAGTATCGCAGGCACTTTCATGGAAGCAGCGGCCAGTCGGCCCAGGGCGCCAGGTTTAGCCGCGTGGGTATGTACGATATCGGGCTGATAGCTCTTGATCAGCTTTTTCAGTTCCCTGTAAGCCATATAATCTGATGCAGGGTTTACGGAACGACCCATGCCTTTAATTGTCACGTACTGGATGCCCAGTTGTGTGGCCAGGTATTCAGCGCTTTTTTCATGGCCTTCTTTTTCACCCACCACCAATAAAGTATCGAACTCGGGAGCCATATACCGGGTAAGGTAGGTGGCATTGAGTACGGGGCCTCCAACTGCGAGGCGATTCAATATTCTAAGTACGCGTGGCATGGGGACGAAAATAAGGCAATAGCGGGGTTTAGCTGGGAAAACGGTAAAATGGGAATTATGTTTTTGGGGGAAGTTAACCGGGAAGATGGGAAGAATAGCCGGGAAAACGGTAAAGCGGTAATTATTGTTATTTGATAACGGGGAAGTTCAGATAGGCGCTAAGTCGACATAAATTTTCTTGTAAAATAAATCCTATTGTGTTGCTCCATCGTTTCTTTTCTAAAGCATATATCTGAGGGACTCGTCCGCAATACTTTCCTGTCTTCCTACTTGCCCGGTTACTGCTTACTTTTTTTCTTAACAAAAAAAGTAACAAAAAAGTCAAGGCGATTGCCTCATGGATTTTTATTTTATTATTTGTTTCGGCGAATCGCTTCGCGATTTTCGATCCGCAACATGTCCTCTAATCATACTTTTCCGCTCCCGAAATCGCCATCGGCGAAAAGACTTTTTATTCGACATCTTAGGTAGATATTCATGCTGCGTGCCATGCAAGACCACTGGAGGCGCTGTTCCCCGCTGGCAAACTTTATAGAAGTAAAATTCATTAAACCAGCCCACGGGAAAAGGCGCTGGAACATTTCCTCTTCCTTTTTTCTAACGGTCTGTGGAGAAGCAGCTTTGTTTATAATCCGAGTTCATTAATTCAAAACAAAAACATTACTTACCGTTTTACCGCCTTACCGGCAATGGTCCATAAACATTCTCTGCGGCAGCAAAATATTTTCCTTAAACTTGTATATAATTAAAATTGCATTTATGAGAAAGCATCTATTCCTGGCCATGCTGCTTGTATTAGGCACATTCTATTCTTTTGGCCAGGTCAAATATTCCAACGGAATCAATTATGCACCCCCATTACAGATAGACAGTTCAGACTATTTTATTATTGGGAGTCTGGTAAATAAATCAAATAAGCTTAAATACAATTTTGACAATAAAAATCAATTTGAAGGTTATGATGGACAGATCAAATTCTGGACAAACGTTTTTATACACAGCATAAAGGATAAGAAAATCAAAAAGATGTTCCCCTCTGACCTGGTAGCTGTGTATCCCATGCAGAATACTATGTTATATGTGAGGTTTGATTATGGTTATTATGAACCGAATAAAATGCTTAGTGGCATGTCGTCCGACCATCTGATTTACTTAGTCAGAACAGATGAATACAATAAGGATGGAATCCTGGATGAGGACGATCCTGTGTACCTCTATGTTTCGACAAAAACCGGCGAATCTTTGAAACAGATTACACCAGTTGGAATGAGTGTGACCAACTGGAAAATGGCAAGAGATGGCAAGACAATCATCGCTACCATACAAAACGATAAGAACAATGACAAAAAGTTCGAAGATGAAGATGAGACGATCTACCAGATAGACCTGAATCAGGATATTTCAAAAATCAAATGCTCGCCGGTGGGTCTTTAGCAGTTTGGTCCATGGTCAATGGTAGATGGATCATAGACCATGCCTGAGAATCCTGATCATCTAAAAATGCATAAGAAAGGATACAATTTTCCAGAGCTTGTATTAATAAATCAAGGTTGTGAAATCATGAAGCTCAGGCCTACTCAGGAAATCTAATTCTATTTCGATTTCGACTTTTCATTTTCCAGGCCCTTTAAAGCAGTTATTGTTTGCGAATCATTATTCCTATTTGCCTTCGTCCGGGTTTGCAACTGCCTGAATAAAGTATTATTTTGTGTTCACTTCATATAGGGAAAACGTTTATTTACGCCGTATTTCTCCTCTTGCATTCCCAGTTCAATGGTAGTAGTATCGTAAAAGCATCGAAAGATGGTCGAAGGATCATCGAAGGATGGTCGAAGGATGGTGGCCGTTGCCATGCCTTAGACCAGCTGCTGAATGGCTTTTGACAGGCAGCAGTGCAGAATATGAGCGGCAATAAAAATAGGTTTAGCGTTAGTTAGCCCGTAAAATTACTAATGACAATTCAGCCGCCGAAGAAACAGAATGAAGGAATCTTTTGATGCAAAACAAAAACAAGTTTATGGCCAGATTAAAAAAGGATGCTTTGCTGGAAGGATTAAGTGGTACCATAGGCAGGGAGCTGGTGTTCAAGCAATATGCTGACAAGGTAGTGGTAAGCAAGTACCCTGACATGAGCGGTATCAAGCCCTCTCCTCTACAGGCCTTGCAGCGGTCCCGCATGAAAAAAGCAACAGCCTATGCCAGTTTAGTTATGAGAGATCCAATATTAAGAGCCAGCTATGAGAAGCAATTGAAGCCAGGAGAAAATCTGTATCAAAAGGCGAAGAAGGATTATTTTGAAAGGTTAAGGAAAGCAGGTAGTAAATAATATTTTGGATTGGGAGGTGAAGGAAGCCTGCGTGTAATCTATAAAATTATCTGCAGAATGAAGACTTTCTAGGTCTTCTTAACCTATGATTTTTCTGATTCTTGATGAAAATTGTGCAGGCCATTTAAATTGTAAATTATCTGGAATTTTGAGGAGATACAAATGGGTCTAATCTACTCTTTTCCTTTAGTCTCATAATCAGAGGGCCGGGGGTTCAAGTCCCTCAGGATCCACTTAAAAATCAAAGGGTTATAGACTTTAAGTTTGTAACCCTTTTTTGTTTGCACGGAAATTTGCACGGTAAAAACTCATTCAGTTGTATAAAATTCAATTAGTACTAGCATTACATGACTTTCTTGGAAAAAATGTTTTTTTATGCGGATCAATTTCTTTCTTCTAAAATTCTATGCTTTGGAAATAAATTCATATCCATTGTTTGAAGAATTTATGTGCGCTGGAATTTTTCTTCTGTATTTCTTTCTAGCACCTTAATCTCTCGGGAGGTAAGTGAAGAAACTTCTGAAGCGTGCGCAAGGAATCTTTATTAATTTTTTCAAAGTTATGAATACCTGTCACTTATTAAGCAGTCAAGTCATACAAACAGAGTTTATAAATTTGACGACGAACTTTTACAAAGTTTGTATTGCTTATGGATATTTCTCTTGTTAATTTACATTTTTATTGAGCTCGTGGCTTATTTATACAATTCTCTTTAATATCATTAACCTGATGAAAGTATAAATTAAAACTTGAGGAATATTAAATTAACTTATTCAAAAGAGATTTGAGAAAGTTAATCATGGCTTGAGAAAAAGATTTATTATATGCTTAATAACATTCCTCTTCTTGCTTCAGAAAAATAAAGATGTAATACTATTGTTGCAAATATATAAATCACTACGGTAATGGTTCCCCACATTTTCTTTATCCCCATTTGCTTATCATAACACTGTATGATATTCTTATAACGGTCCTTTCCAAGGAAATATTTGTATGTTAATATCAAATATAGAATATAAAGAACAATAACATACCATTTGTTAGTAAGAGCTCTTTCAAGCGTTAGCTCAACCAAATTTAATATAGTAAGAATGTTCAGCCATAAAAACGTTGAAGATATAAGCCATGTATTAGATTCAGGATAAAAGTCAGTATTGCCTAAAAAATTTATAAGTTTATAAATCTTATAAAATAAGTAATCAAATATTTTCATTTCACATTAGCATGGTTTATTATTCTATTAATTCATTTCATCTGCCCTGTTTAAAAAAAGAGATGTTTTTATTATGAACTAAGACTCTATAACTACTTACAAAATAGTTATGATTACCATCCACTTCTAAATTATACACCGAGTTTTTTTCTTCAATTTTTTTAATCGATAAGACTTTAAGAACAAGATTATCGTTCAAAGATTTACATTCATCATTAATATTTATATCTTTTGCTTTAGTCCAACCCTTACCAACAATATAAAATGGATGTTCTTCCGTCACGCAAATCGTCTCACTACCAATAACAATTTCTAAAATTTCGGCAGATTGATGTTCCTGTAGAGTAATTACATTCTTTATTTCAATAGCACCTGTAATTTCGTTGTAGGAATAAACTGCATCTCCAACCTTCAGCTTCTGAATTTCTATATTTCCTTTTTCAGTATATACAGTTGTGCCTTTTTTAAAACATATATAGTCATACCAAACGGTACCATCCTTTTCTGTATGTTTTATTGCATTTGGATGCCTCAACGGGTTTAAATCCGGTCCTGGATCTGTTATTAATAGGCCCCATGCCGCAAAGCTTAAAGGATTTGGGAAAAAGGAAAATAAAAAGCCTACTCTTCCATTCCAGGCATCTTCCTTTTTGATTGCTCCCTGTGAATATAAGTATTCTGTTGCACCTACACTGACAAAAGGTAATACGGATGTCACCCTTCCTAAAGCCTTATTAAGTCCTGCATATTTTTGTAAGGCTAGAGACAGATTCTTAGTTTGTTGAGAAAGCGGTTTTGTTGGGTCGTAATTTTTTAATTTAGCATATGGAACTAATAAACCTTTCGCGTTTTTATAATACCCCGCTTCTAGTGTACCGCTTACAGAAAGTTCCCATAAATCTGTAATAGAGCTTCCAATATCAAGCTTATCTTTAAATTGTTCGATGAACTTATTAAATTCATCTTTTGTACCAATTTTAATAATCTCTTTTGCTTGCCTAAATTCAGCAGTTCGTTTTTTAGCTCCATCGCCTGGGTCATCGTTGTTAGAATCATGTTCATCAGACTTCTGTCCACCTATCATTTCTTGTATTTGTTTAAACGCATTCTGTGCATCCTCACCTGTAAGTGTTATTCCTCCCTCAATTTCTTCTACCTCCATCCCATTTGGGTCTATTAATCGAATTGGATTATTGACCACATAGTTATAGGGACTATAATTTTTGTACATATCACACAAAGGATCTATTACATGCCACCTGCCTATTTGATTATCATATAGCCTTGCTCCATAGTCTAACCACTCCAAACCCGATCCATCACTAAATTCCTGCCTTTGCTCTTCCTTTCCATTGTACTTCATATTATTTAAAGGAGAAAGAAATGCCAGAGCTTTTGAACTTATACCTTGTTGGATCAACCCAAAGGGATAATAATGATTCTCTTCCAAAATCCGCCCTCTAATATGCGTCACTTGCAAATTATCGAAATAAACCGGTTGTGTTGTGCTTGCATTACTTACATAAACAAACAAATACCCGTTTTTATCAATTGGCAGATTATTAAGCAAATGAACCTTAAACTCCATATTGTCGCCCACCTGCTGGTAACCAGAACTTGATGCGACGTAATTAAAACGCTCATCAAATAAGATCCAATTCAGAAATGCCATAGGGCGACTATTATCGTAATCTGAAGACTGATCTGATAAGAAACTAAAGACACCACTATTTAGTGGACTACCATAAGCCTCTAACAATGCCTGTGTACCCTTGCCATTAGACAGACCTGCAACACCTCCAGCTGCAGATGCAATAAGGTTTGGCACTATGTATTCATTGTCCCAAGGCAAGGAGCTTAATTTATAATATGAAGATACCCGAATATTTACCTTGTCGCCAGCCATCACTTTAAGTGTAATGTTTGGACCTATAATCTGGTCTTCTGCCATCACCTTAGCCACAAACTCGTTCGGATCTGTATACGAATCTGTGGGATATTCATCAATTTCATCTATCCTTATCTTTGTTTCGATAATGTTACCATACAATTGTACTTCAGATGGTTCTGCTTCATCTTCCATAGTGGCAGCTAAATACATATCTGTCTGCTCCTGGTCGGTTAACACCATACGCACATTACCGAGATGGTCCTTGAGGAAGTAATCATAATACACAATAGCAGAAGTTTCATTTTGAATTTCCTGTTCATGTGTACTTGGCCACATTCTAATTCGGCCTTCTTCATGAGGAAAAAATTGAAGAGTATCATTTACATATTGTCCAAACATATACAAGGTCGTCGTTATATTGCTACCTTCTGTTACTACCTTTTTCAACTTGTTGCCTGTTGCATCGTAGGTGTATTCAATTGTACCTTTATTAGTTGAATTGTCTGTCTTTACAGTAATTTTAGATGGCAGATTCAAATAATTATACTCTATTCCATTAGTTCCTGAAAAGGTTTCAATATCCTTGTTTAGATCCTTTACAAGGTTACCATTGGCGTCATAATAATAATCCGTTGCCGTTGAAGCTTTATTATTGCTCATTGAGGCCATATATAAACTAGAGCTCCTGAAGTCTCCTAAATTTGTACTTATATCATTACTAGCATCTACTACATTTTTAAGCTTGTTGCTATTAACTTCATAATTATAGGAAAGGTTGTCAATCACAACACTCCCTCCAAGCTTCCACCCTTTTTGTAACTGGCTCAGGATATTACCATTGGCATCGTATGCCAAATTACTTACTGAAAAATCTACACCTGCAGACTTATTGAAACTACCTCCAGTATATTGATTAAAATCTGCACTACCTAAACGATTGACCGCATCATAAGCAAAATCATATTTCCTGATTTCCAAATCTCCAATGCTCCTCCATACTGTACCTCCAATGTTCCCATTATATTGGGCCGTGCTATAATTACCAATTGTTGAGTTACCTCCAGGAGAAATAATCGTTTTGTCATATCCAAGATCGTAAACAAAATAATGGCTTAATGGAGTAGTTACTTTAGCCCACTCGCGGTTAACTCCAAGCAACCATCCCCGAATATTATAATCAAAATTCAGAATGTCCAGTCCATTTCCATTATCGTAATCAGCAGCAAGTTTTTTAGATTTGAGCTGTCCCAGCTCGTTGTATTGATTGACACAAAGCAATTTTTCTGGCGAATAATCTTCTCCTGTTAACTTAACAGACTTTTTTATATTCAACAATCGGCCCTGTTGATCATACTCATTCTTAGTGAGTATTTCATAAATTTCAGGGTTACTGCCTGCTTTATCATGTATAATGTGCGATGCAATAATTTTTCCAGAAAAATCATATTGAGATGTCATAATATCCCAACCACCAGAAATATTTAAACTTTTTGTTTGAATTAATCGTCCATATTCATCATAGATATTAGTAGTAAAAAAATAGGTTGAAGTTGTTCCCAGCACTTTAACTTTCATCCAAGTTATCTTACCCCTGACAGCTGTAGACTGAACTATTGGCTGAGCAAACATTGGACTCGTATTGTAACTGGTCATAAAATTTGTACTATTCACTCCAGAATTATCGATGGTACCTGGTGACGCGCCGTATGGCATGGAATTATAATGATCATAACCAGTTTGGATTAATACTTCATACCCAGTAAAAGGAATCGAACTTAAGCTAAAAGGATATGATATTGATGTATTTGCATCTGAAAGGTGATTAGCAAAACTTTTATTTCCAATTTGATTATTGTCTACTAACCCTGATTGGATATTTCGATTTAATTCATCATAAAGATTTACTAACCACTTATTTTCACCCCTTAAATTAGCTGTTTGAGACATAACAAGCCTATCTCTTTGATCATAAATCATATAACTCTCCCCTGCACCAGGTACTTTTTTGACAATCATCCTTTGTTTGGAATCATACCCATAATAAAAACAAAGCTCATCTCGAATATTATTGGTTAATACCCAATTGCTAGCGTATAAAAGATTTTCTACCGCTTTAGGCTGCATAACAAAACGTAAATTTCCAAAATCATCATAAACATAATAAGTGCAAAGCCAACCATCATGCCCAGTACTTGGCAACGACACCAACTGTTCTTTTCTTAAAATTACCTTCCCCTCCTTATTCTTATATTCAATTACCTTACTCAACATTTCATCAGTTATGACAGTTTTGTAAAGTTGACCTGCATCGTAAATAGAAGATGATGTGGGTGCATCTGAAATGGTCGAAGAAATATTCCATATTCTTACCGAATCAGAAATTGTATTAATAAGGTAATCTGTCTTTACAGACCTTCGATTATTTGCAGTATTTATGGAACTAGTTCCAGCCCAACTATCTCCTGGTGCAAAACTCTCTATTGTTCGGTTTAATGGAGAAGCTTCATAAAAAAAACGAGAGTAATAGTAATTTTCCCCAGGATATTGCAACCTGGAAAAAGTAGAATCCTGTTGAAAAGGATTCAATTTAAATAAACCATCGGATATTGAAGTATTGCCATCCGTTGAATTAGCTGCAAAAGGCAGGTACTTATATTCTTCCAAACCTCGATCATTATAGATAACAGCTGTAACAAAATCTTTCCCCAAAGGTGATGCTTGTTTTGCTACAGTTTGTATAGGTCTACCTAATCCGTCCAAATAAACAGTTCCTATTTGAAAACTATCTATTGAAGAAGTCAATAGAATTTTATTTGGATCTGACTGAGGAGCTTTAGAATCCCAGTTCCTGATATAGTTTATTTTTGAATTGCTATTATATGCGAAGGGTGCAATGCGCTGCCCATAGCTATTTATAATTACCAAAAGACAAAAAATAAACAGCAATATTTTATTGTACCGCTTAACAGTTAATATCATAATTGTTTTTTTAACGGATTGGATGACTCCTAGTCCAAATATTTATATTGATTTACTTTTCTAATATTTCCATTATGATCTCGAATCAATTTCAGTCTTCCATACTCATCGTATTCATAATATGTTGTCCTGTTGTTACCATCTGTCTCTGAGGTTAATCCTAAAAGTGGCACATAAGTATAGGTAGACATAACTGCTGAGGCAGGGTGGAATCTTATGTCATCAAACCATACTATACCCCCTCCACTGTTACTCACTCTAACATAAATTTCCGTTACATCAGCTGGCACGCTTATAACCTTTTGGATATAAGCCCATTGGTTTGTTAATGAAGTTTGGACCTGATCAATGTATGTGTAATCATTAGTTTCACCTGCTCGCTTCATAATCAAATAAATTTTTGCGGCAGGCCCATTTGATTTAACCCAGCCCGAATATTGAAATTCCTTTGCTGAGGTTAATGTCAAACTCAGTGTATTGGTACTGGAACAATTTAACTCGCCAATGCTTTGTTTTTCCAATTTGCCAGACTGCCTGCCAGATCTTAAAACAGTATTGTCAAGAATTAAAGCTCCGCTTTGCCAACCTGTAGCTTCTTCAAATCCATCGAAATAAACCTCATTAAATTCAGCATTTATGGTTTTGGAGAATGGATAGTTAGAGAATCCATATGTATAAGATTCTACTACATTATTAGCTATACCCTGACTCAATAAATTACCCTGTGAATCATATTTTTTGAACTCTACTTTGGATTTAAGGTTATTGTGTTTGCTCAGGTACCCCAATTGATTAGATGAAATAGCGTCGTCATTTAATAGCTCAGACATTTCCATCCCTTCCATCCTTTTAGGCAGGAAATTTTCGTTGAACAGCGTAAGGGATCCTCCGACAAGCTTTGGCCCATTTCCTTTGTCTTTTAGCAATGCAATTTCAACAGGTTCGTTTACATTATTGAGATCATTAAGCCCTTTTAAAGCCATGATATCATTATCTACCGCTAAAGACGTTGAAGAAAAGTAGTTTCCAGGATATTTTATCTTCTTTATATCCTTAGTACCAGAATTAAGAACATAGTTTTCTATAGAAGAAACCTCATAGTTAAATGGAGAATGTTCAAATTCTGTAATAGTTTGTACATATTTAGAAGGATCTTGTTGATCATAGGTCGTTTCGATGGTTTTCTTCAACAGGAGTCTATCAGCAAATTCCTTATATGCGCCGAAAATTGGAGGAATAAGAAAACCAGAATAGTCTTCAGATGAATATTCGCCTACTGCCACACCACCAGAATAATCTATCATTGCTCCACCACAATATCCGTAACTCCATGAAGACTGTGTACTGTCTTTTATATCGGCATATTCATTTTCTATTGAATGTACTAATTGGGTATTATTGCCCACTATAGAATATTCGTATTTTGATTGAAGTTCACCGCGCATATAATCCCTGTTTGTTACGGGAAGAAAAGGAGCAGAATTCTCATGATCTGTAAAATTGTAATCTGGATAACCAAGTGAGGATACAAAAAAGAATTCTGTTAATCCTATTAATTCTCCATCTCCCCAAAGTTTTTCCTTTACGGAAGAATATCCTATAGAACTACCTTTAGTTGTACATAAGGGAATCCAAGAAGTCGACTGACGCTTCAAATACAAATAATCAGGATTGTTACTTCCAGGAGCAGTCGTATTTGAAGTACCTCTCACAACAACATAATTATATTCCATTCCTTCAGGAGGTATGCCACTTGACTCAACTGAATTTGGTTTTAAGTATTCATAGGTTTTAAGTGAACTCATCCCAGATACTGGATCTGTAGTTTTGATGCTCCTGATTCTAAGCCCTCCAACGTACTTGGTTAACAAACTAGCACCCGTATACACATATACATTATTTAAATGTAAAATTGCCTGCGCGTTTTGAAAGTAATCCCAATAACATTCTGAAGAAAATTCAGCCACAAGTTTATAATTACCATTGTATAACCTAAATGGATAACTAGTACCGTTAAGAATTTCATGTACATTTTGATTAGCAGAATCAGTACCCTGCACATAACAATTTGCAAGGTGATTAGGGCATCCATTGAGATAATCATCATCAAGCTGGGTCATCTCACCCCAGACCTCTTCGGTAAAGCCACCCGGGTTATAAACTGAAAACGGAACTTCCTTGTATATATAAGGAGGGTTGACGTTTGCGTCTGGACAATTCCCATTCTCGCATGGGTAAACATATAAAATCTGATCATTTCGAACATAACCCCCTGGGTTAGAAATTGTATACCTGTTAGTTTCATATTCAAATTCAGAATAACCTCCAGTGGGATAAATAATTTTTTTCAAAATCCCCATTTGGTTTGCTATAGTATCTACTCGCCTATCCCCACCCGTCATATGAACTACAATACTACCAACGTTATTAAATTCATCTTTTACCAGTCTGGTGTTATTTCTGTTATTGTAATAGCCCCATTCGTCCTGATCCAACGAAAGTCTATTGGCCATCATTGTTGTGTTATATTCAAATTTGTATCTAGGGCAGGTTAAAATGTTTCCATTGTCAACCAATAACACACTATCAAGCTTTAGCCTATAAGAATATTCGGAAGGAACAGAAGGACCATTAGGAGGCAAAAAACTAGCTGGGCTACCTTGGAAATAAGATGTTTTTAAGGTAAATTTTTTAACCGTATCTCCGACTAAATTGTGAATTAAAATCGTCTCCAGAGCCCTGTCATCTGGCAGATCCATTCGCGCTGAATTACCTACCTGGAAAATTACTGCTCCAGTGTTAAAACTAATTGCATTCAGCCTGGCTTGGGATACGTAACTTGCTTGATAGCTAAGATTGCCTTCTCTTCCAGCACCCGAAGTAAGCCCCCAGTAGTCTACATCACTGACACCATTATAAAAATCAAGATTGATAAGGGTATAATTAAAAGTAACAGTTTGATCTGTCAATGGATCATAAATGGAAGTAAGTAACCATGAAGTCTCATAACCTGTCACACCTAATTTGCTATCCCATGGAGAATTACACATCTCAGCAACCGAAAAAGTATATACCAATCCATTTTGATCCTTAACAGTCCAACCATTTGTTTCTTTGTTTATCTTGAACTTGGAAGCTGGAATGGTATAGAACTGCTGACTTTCCTGATTAAAATAAAATTTTAAGCTGTTTCCTGGAATATCCAGGTAGTATAGATCAGGCTCCGCATCTTCGGCTCTTGTTACATATTTAATGCGTTTTTGCATATACCATTGGATCGAGTCTTGAGTGGTGGGCATTGCAGAAAAGACCTGATGAACTGTCATTGAATTTGAAGGGTAATTCATATAGCCTAAACCCTGAATAGGATCATCGTCTGGTCTGCCACGAATCGTTCTTGTAATCCTTCCACCTGCATTTAAAGACCATCCAAGGCCAACCCAAGATGCTGTTTCTTCTACTTTAATTCCGCCTGAATGATAACTTAAAGAAATAGGTACCGTTATCCTTCCAGCATTTATCGTATGTATGGGAATTGAGATGTTAGATACTCCTGTATAAGCAGAGACGGGTACTTCTCCATATTTTCCAAGTGAAGCAGCGTTGGGAGAAGGAGGCACCACACTTCTGGTTTGGTAATTACTTTGACTAAACAAATTCATGTTTAGTAGAAGACAAACAATGATTAAACCCTTATACATTATTCAACTATTTTAATTTGTATTCAACCCGAAAAACAATTGCTTGTGTTTTGGGCATTTGCCGATAACTCAAAAAATCCCACATTAGCTTCATTTCGCCTTTAAATTTCTTGCTCACCTTATACTGCTTGCTGATCCCAATAAGTCCGCTTTCCTGCCAACCATTTTTTTCGCTTAATACAGTAATGTTCTTGAACCCACTCAGGTAGTTTTTTTCATAACCGCCGGTGATCCATAAGTTCCTCTTCATCTTTATATCCATATAGCTTCTCAATCCAATTCCTTCGTGCGAAAATGAAATATGATCCCAGCCTCTACCCAATCCTAATTTGTAGGAAAGGCCAATTCCAATAATAGATCGGTCATTCATTTTATAGCCGAGTGAAAGTCCCAGGTCAGAAGTAGTAGGAAAATAGGTTCTGGATCGCTGCGACTGCACATTAAACCCGTACTCCAACCGCTTAAAAAATGATTTTGTTTTTTGAGTATTGGGTCTGAAACCTTCAGGCAAATCCGCACTTCCATTTCCAAAACTTCCGTTTTGAAAACCTACAAGCTTGGTTTTTAACTGGTTCAGCTCAGCCTGTGCTGATTGCATTTGCTGTTGTAAAGCCTGCGTTGAAGAAGCGCTGCTGCCAAAACGATTGACCAGTAATTGGTTGACAGAATTTCTTGTCTGAATACCAGCCAGTGATGCTATGGAAACATTACTGGTCCCAGGGAGTGCAAAGAGTTGTCCAAGTCTTGAATTCGATTTAAAGTAATCTTTGAAACCAGGTATTTGCATTACCAGTTCCATAATCTTTTGCTCTGTCTTAGAAGGATTTTCAAAAAGAGCTTTATATTCTTTCAATTGAGCATTATAATAGTATACAGTCTTCTGAATTGACTTTAGTTCTTTTACCATGCCAAGACTGGAAAATTGCTCTTTGAGCATTTTTTGTCTTTTGGTCAATTCCTTTTTAATGTATTCAGTTGCATCTAACTTTTGCTGCAGATTTCCATAGGCTTCGAGGTTTTGCTGAATACCATCGATATGGGATATGTCTTGCTTGCCTAGAAATTGAAAAGCAACTGAAAGAGAATCCATGTGACCTGAATAGATCTGGCTGAATCTGGAATTACTGGTTTTGCCGTTTTTAAGATTTGCATAAACTGAGTCAATGTTTCCAAATGTTTGCTTTGCAAGGAGGGAATCTTTACGGAACATTTTACGGAATACCTTCTTTTCCTTCCTTTCCAGTTTATTAAGGTATTTGCTTGTTTTTAGCGAAATCTTTGTTGTGACAGATAAGCTTTTCTTGTTAACTAGAGAAAGAAGGCGATCAGATGGACTTGAAATCGTCTTAATTTTTATAGAATCCTGGCTATAGGAACGTGAAGATATGAGCAAGAATAAGATGAAATAAAGCAGGTTTTTTTTAAGCAGCATGTTGTTGAAACGAAAGTATCTCACTTGTTTTATAAATAAAACGGGGTTAATCCGGAAATTTTACCGGAAAAACCCCCTTGTCTAGCGTTTATATTTTTCGTATGCGATCTAAGATGCAGATGAAATAAGGGAGAGATACCAACCATTTATAAATGTTGAATAGGCTAAATAGCTATCTCTTATTAATAGTTATGGAAAAACCAAAGCGAAGAAAAATATCCTTAAATAGTAGGGCTTATTCACCTCTTCTTTACACAAGCCTTTAAACAAATTGCCATGCAAATAGAGATTACAGTAACTACTAAGAAATTTAATGTCTAATATTTGAAATGCTATTTTTACGAGGATTCATTCAATATTTCAAATAGGACTCAAATTATGTGGATCGCTTTAAAGCTTTCATTGCCCCCCATCACTCCCTAATCCTTATAAAGCATCCATTTTCTATATTATATCTCACCTTCATCTGCTAAAGAGTAGTATCCTGAAGAATGGACAATCAGGTGATCTAATACTTTAATTTCAAAATAACTACCTGCCTTTTTAAGTCTCATCGTGAGTTCTATATCTGAACCACTTGGCTTTAGATTTCCGGATGGATGATTATGCCCCAAAATCATAGCACAGGCATTAATTTTTAATGCGGCACTAAAAATTATCCGGGGATCCGCAATGGTACCGGTAATACCCCCAGTTGAAATCAGATAAAGCCCAAGCACTATATTTGCTCTGTTTACATACAACACTTTGAATTGCTCTACCAGCTCAATTTTAAGTACGTCCCAATTTTCCATAAAAATTCGATAGGCATCAGTCGATGATTTAATAACAGGTCTTTGGCTGATGTTAACTCTGGACTTATAAATCAGATCTACTTCCGAAACCTTTATTTCCTTTATTATTTTCTTCATAAAAAATCAATTGAATAATTAATAATGCATTGTCTTTTGAGTAATGACCAGAATTGATGTAATACTGGAATCTCAAGAGTTTAGAAAGAAGCGATAATTATAAAATTTGAAAAATGAAATCGATCTCCAAGTATGAAATAAATAAGTTCATCATACTCATTCGAAGCCACTTCTTCTACCCATAGCCTTGTATTTACGTCGAAATGATAAACTTTGAATTTGCACCTGACCAAAAATGGACAATACAATCTGCGCATAAAGCCAGCTTGATTAACTAGCAGAATACTTCTGGCATCACAATATTTTGGGATAAATAATTGACTCATAAAATAAAAAGGCTGGTAATTAACCAGCCTTGCATTTAGTTTAAAAACCAACTTGTTTCTTTTCTGTCAAGGATCTTTTTTAGATCCAGGACAAAATCAGAGGCATTTACTGACCGATCCAGAAATGTGTCTATATAACTGGATTTATTGGATCCTGTAAATAGATTGTACAGTTTCCAAAGGTTGATGTTCCCACTCCTGTCCCGACTAAAGGATTTGTCTTTGTAAAAATCCTTTACCACTGCTCCAAGTTGTGTATCGCTCAAATATAAAGGAGTAAGCATTTCCTTTTCTGCCACGGGGAGGTAATGGAACATACGACACCTTCCAATCAAATGCGCAAATTGTTGTTCATTTAAAATATATTTTCTGAGTTGCTTAAATACATCAATTTGATTAGCAGCATTATAACTTGTAAAAAGTGCATGCATGGCTAATTTTAACTGTCCCATGCTTTTTACTCTCACATCCCCCTGGAAACCATCACTCCATACACAAAGGTTGGTGCATACCTGATTGCGGAAGCCAATAAAAATCTTGAAGTGTTCATCAGCTCCTTTTTTGCTGTAAAGGTTATCCAGGTTATACGCCTTAATACCTCCTACAGTTAAAGACAAAGTGTTCTCTCCGACTTCATCATAAATTGTTGGTATTTCAATGATGAAAGCCATACGTTCATAATAAAGCGTTTTTTCGCTTTCTAGTAATTGGTCTGCAGGCTTATGCTTAGCCTCCGGAATACGCCCCTTAATTGGATGAGAAACTCTGATTGAAGGATATAATACAGTCTCTGAAGGAAATATTGATGAAACTACTTCAAAAGTAGCTTCTATGAAATCTGAATGAGAAATCACGGGTTCATTATCCTTTATAAACACTGGGATTACATGCCCATTTTTTATTTCATGCAGCGACGTTTCAAAAGTGTTTGCCTGAATAAATGGTTTTTGCGTTGATTGCAGTATTTCTGGTAGCTGCACATCTTTATTGTTTATTACTTCCATTTTGTAAATTATTTGGATTAGGTAATCTGATTACATTCTGTACTGCAGAAGTCAGCTGCAGTTTACGTTCTTGATAAATCCTTTGAAATGGAGTTCTGGACTCGGGATAGGACTTATATAATTGACTAAGTTCTTCCAGGTTCTTACAGTCATTAATCAATGAAAGTCAGCAAGTAATTGTTGTGGTTCACCTTCCTTGCACCAGGAAAGTATTTGTTCTCCTGTCGATTTGGTGATCTTGAATTCAGGTTTATCCATAAACAGCCCTGTCCGATCTTTAGAAGCGGAAGCCAGGTGTTTTATGTTTACATCTAATACAATGGTAAATTCATAATCCATGCCTTCTCTGGTAACGCCTTTCAAGCCTACCTTTTCAGGAACTTGCTTGCCGTTTTTCTCACTAAGCACATACTCTTGCTTGGTTCTTATTGTACCTATGATATGACAGGGACTTTGAAGGATAGCTTGAACAAAACCATTATGCCTTGGTGTGAGCTTTGCCCAATTCGCAAAACTGTTTCCCTGCATATTGCCGTGGATATCCAAAATGCCACCTGTACCTTCCCATTCATGAGAAATGGAATCAACAATAATTACTTCAATCCCTGCTGCTTCACATAGAGCGATGGCATCTATATACTTTTCGGGTGAAAAGGGTGCTGAGATATTCAAAACTTTAAAGGGACCCAGGTGGGCGTATAAAGAGGCTGAATAATTTTCAGTATCAATAACCGCAATCTTGGACCAGTCCCCACATAGGCCATACGCAATGAGCAAACTACTCATGGTTTTACCGCTACCTGAGCAACCTTGTATCCCAAGTTTGATCTTGGCTTGATGCCTTTTTGCAATTTGCAATTTCATACTAAATGATTTTTAAATTGTCCGATAAAAAAAGAGCGGGGATAAGCCCGCTCTTAGTCTTTAAGCACCTACTAATGCATGCGTTTTTTGAGGTGGAGCAATGACCTCCCTTTCCTCTGGAAGGTAATTATAGGTGTGCGTCAGCGTAATCACCTCACCGGTTTCTTTGACAGTATATTCGTAAGGATCACTTTTTACCCTTTCGATACGACCTTTCATTTCCTTTCCAATAAGAGTTTTTGCAATCTCTTCCGAAAAGGTGCAGGTAACTGAACATCTTTTTGCAGTCGCATAAAAACGACCAGTGTTTGAGGACTGGACCATTTCAACTTCACCTGTCAATTCAAGAGAAACGAATTGCTTGCCTTCCTTGTTCGTGCGTAACTGATAGTTGGTAATGATAACCATAGTTAAGTTTTTAAATATTAATTAATTGGTTTGAGTGTAGGGCGGGGATCCCGACCCTTCCAGACAAGCGGGGGGTTATTGTGGAGGAGGTAGTGAGAGCGGGGTATTTATTTAATTTACTAATACATAATTTGGATATTAATACCCTTTATTCCACATCCTTAATTTTTCTTAATTGAATCAAATGTGCGTAGTAGTAGAAATATTCGATATTGACTCAGCATTAATAGATAATACATTTGAATAATCTTAGCGAGACACAAACTTGACACCATATCGATCCAAATTATTAGATGTCAATTATTAAAGATTACAGCCCCAGGCACCCAACTAGCACAGCATTTTTTTATCAACAAAACAAACGCAAAATCCTTATCAATCTTTTAGGACAATGCAAATTAGTACAGGTATCTCCCTTACAAGCATAGGGTCGGTGTTCGAACCCGTCAGCTCCTACGCTTAAGTAATAAGGTGTGCTTTGTTTGGGTCAATTGCTACATCATCAAAGGTTTATTCACTTTTATACTACTTTTAGTTTCCAATCATTAGCAACCAAAATTAATAAGTATGGAAACAACTTTTGTAGAAGTTGAACCTTACCGAATTGACCATGATATGTTTGGGTATTGTGTTCGCAAAGGCGACATGACTTTCCGAATTGTAAATTTTAGGCATGACAAACTGTTATTTGGTAAACAGGTATGGATTTATAAACTACTATTCTATAGCCAATTCTTACCGCTATTAATTCTTCCATTCATTGCATACTACTTAAACAACTGGTGGGTTTTATTTGGCATTCCAATTTCAGTATTGGCTGCTGGGTTCGCATCAAGGAAGATCGTACAATTTACATTTGCAATACTTGTATTCTGTATTGTGTATTGGATAATCAAAGGGTTTAGCTTCACTCAATTACCTACCATATTCTTTTTTACTGCATGGTTTACTCATGCTTTTGTCGCTTTCAATCACAACTATCAAAGCAATCAAGCGCGAAAGAATGTCTTGAATGACGAAGACATTTATAATGCCCTTATTGATGGAAACAATCTCGAATTAAAAATGAAATTGACTGCCGAAGCAAATTGAACTAACAACCAACCCATACTAGTAACGTTTGAGTTCACCTAACATGTTGGATATTGCTTTGACTTGGCTTGCTATTTACGTTTGGTTGCGTCGCTTTTTAATTTATGTAACTCTTGTTGAAGATTTGTTATAGTATCATCTTTTGCTTTACTTTCTGCCCTTTCATCAGATAGTTCCTTATTCAAATTGAATATTGTTGTGTTTGTAGAATTTTCTTTTATAGTAGAACCAATCCAAAATCCAGCACCTGCAACCGCTAAAAAGAAGCCAATGATAGCACCTATTTGTGGAAGTGGAAGATTTCCCATTGCCTTAAAAACTTTTTTCAAACTCATGTTATCAAGTTGAAGTGTGTTTCCTTTCAGATATGCTATTTCATCATCTTTTGTATTTGATTCTTCGGTAAGCGTAAGGTGGTCTTCCATCAATTGATTGTACTGCGGAATTGTTTCATTCCATTCTTTTAATAGTTGATCAAATTTGATTTTGTATGAATCGTTCAGTTGCCGCAGTTCGGGCATGTTTTCCCAAATAGTATCCTTTTCAGGTTCATAAGCTTTCACCCAATCAATATAGGAAATCAATAATTCCCTTGCATGCTGTTTTCCTTGTTCAAGCACTTTGCTTTTTTCTGTCGTTACAAATGTATCAAACTGAATACCGCTTACCTGTAACCACTGTTGTCCAAATTGAAATATTTCTTTTAGGTCGTTTACAGTTTTATCCTTCCAAGCTTTCGCATTGAAGGGCACCTGCATATTAAACTGGTTCAATTCTTTCAAACGGTCGGAAAGCACTTGTATCGCCCGTTCTTTTGTTACAGACAGCTTCTTCATCATTCAAATTTACTTGAATTGTTACAAGCACAGCATTAGATTTACTAATTATCTTAGCATTGCAGAAGACAAGATTTTTGATGAGTTTATTTATTATGGCAAGACCTATTAAGGTTGGCTCAAAAAGAATCACCCATCTGCAAAGTCATAATGCTTACAAGTTCCTGAATATAGACATGGTTCTTTCGGGATTTTTCATTATGGTGAGTTGATTGAATACGCTGGCGATATTTGGCGAATGACCAATTATATAGATGATATGCTTCACTGTCTGATTACTTTCGTGATGTAGTTATTGCACGGTATGAGGAAAGGCTACACTTCATACTTGAATGGAATCATTTCTTTCAAGTCTTCATCCTTAGTTACTTTGATGTAGCCACTATTGACGTTATACTCAGTAGTAAAGTTGACTTCAATTTCATAACCATCATTGGTAAACACTACATTCATTTCATTACCCTGCGTAGCGAAACTCATATCATCTTCATCATTTTCTAACTGACCAATTAAATCATATATCTCCATCTGGTCATAATGATTTGACAGGATTTCTTTGATGTCGTCAACTATTTTCATTGTATGCAGTTTTGGTTATGAAAAGATAAACCTTTTAAGTAATATTGCTTTACAAGATATTTGGTGAACAGTTGACATAGCCAAATAAAATCACTGCTTTTTTTTGAACGCAGATTGTGCAAATTGAATTGGAATTTGATTTCTATTTATTTCTTTTACGTCAACAATAAGAAATAACAATTAGGATAAAACTCCTTAATTCAACATGGGTAAGAAAAAGAAAAAGCAAGTAACCAACATCTATAACATCTACGTCAATAATGATGTTTCTAAAGCTGCCACTCCTTCCCAAGCTAAAAAGAATGTAATTGACAAAATCAAAAATTTCTTAGGTATTGGAACTATCGCCGCAGACATTTTTGATAAGGTCAAACATTAGTTTTCGACCCGTTTGCTGGCACAGGCGGATTATCATTTAGATGTTTTCATTGCGAACCCACCATATCAGGTGAACGTTATGCCCCACTTCCTATCCTTGAAATTTCGTAACTTAGTTCTATATGTCTTTCTTATATGACATAACAATAGGTCTCGCTTCCAATGCCATTTGGGCTATTGGTGGTTATGTCATTGCCCTTTTTAAAAAGTCTATCAATGTGGATAACCTTTTGCACAATTTGTATATCACCACCAATTAAGGCTTTCGACGGATTTTCTGTTACAAAATAGTAGCGTTATTAAGCTGAAACGCTTTGTGGGTCTACGTTTGGAGACTCTTTCACTTACGCAATAACTTAGAAATGCTTGCTGGATAAAGGTTTCAGACAATGAAATAACAATCAAAAAGTCAAGTGTTGACAATCCAGAATCTTTTGTTTATGATTATGCGTATTCAGTTTTTTAACTGAATGATAAACTGAAAAAAATCCATTTCTATGGAAAACTTCTTAACCGCACTCTTTATCAATGTGCTTTCAAACATTATAGCTTATTGTATAATCTGGCTGATAGTGAGAAAGAAGTGATGAGAAAAAATAAGCCCTGCCAGCGTGTAGGGCTTTGCGGTCTCTCGCATTTTTGACGCCGCGTAATACAAGATAATTAGACAGCAAAACCACATTGACTTATGTGGTTTCCTATTGTTTATTCTTGTTGATTGCATAGTGCAACTTCCAAATTCGTTTGACCTAACTCCCATTGTTGCACTGCACATTTAAGTGCCAGTCCTTCAAGCTGTCGAATTAACAAAGAAGTCAATTGCAATTGGGCTTAAATGTAGCATCCTAACCTATAAATTCATTTGAATTCAAAGGTGAATCAAACCTTAGATTGAAAATGCAAGTTGAAGAAATATAAAGCTGTATTAATTAAGACGTTTCCAACGCAAGCGACGTTTTTTTATGTATCAAAGAATACAAACCAAGCCTTGCTGAGAAAGCTTCAGAGGGTCTACCTCCTTCGGAAAGTGTTGAAAGAGGTTTACAAGGCCACATAGCAGCAAGCGCTGAAACGTTGTGCACGGCTCCATACCATACAGGCAATGGTTTCAAAATATTAAGACCTTTTTACCTTCCGCCATTTGCAATTGCGTCTGAGTACAAAATATCAAACACAATAACATCCTCCTTTTCTTTAGAAAACGAATAGTGTCGAAATGAATGCCTCTGTCTAACAACATAAGCAAGCTTTAAATTTTTTGAACGCAAAACCTCATTTAAGTATTCCTTACTAATCGTAATATAATTTCCACTAGGTATTACCTTTTGATGTTCTGCACGGTCTCTTAACCCATCTGCAAAATCAATAACCTTTGCAATTATTTTTTTATTATCGAGGTATTGAATAAAATTGGAAGATGTATCCAATTTCAAACTGGTTGCAAGTAACGGCGATAAGAGTCTAAAATGATATCTCCACCGAAAATACTGCCACATATGAGGCCCAGGAAATAACAACCCGCCCACTAAAGGAATAATCTCCGTCTTATCGACAAAAATGGATTGTTCTTCTGGGATAAACCCCAACTCATTTTCAAATACCCCAAAATTAAGATAAGACACGACCTTAGGGTACCATCGAAAATGCGCTTTCTCAATTGAGGAATAAATTTTTCTAGCGTCCGACAGCTTACTGCTCTTTTTGAAAGCAAAAGGCAGGATATGTATAGTACCTTCTACTGTGTCTTCATAAAATTGCCGTGGTGGTGAAATCGCGCCGCTAAGATGTAACAATTGATAATTAGAATCTGAGCTTAATGTCTTAGAAATGGAAGAAATCAATTCCGCTTTTTTTAGAACAATGTCTTCTTTCTGAATTTCCTGGATCCTCGGCCACCATTTAGGCTTTTTGGAAAGTTTTATATTCCAGATTGAAGGATCAATGGGGAAGTTTCTAAGTGTGTAATGGAATAGTTCGTCATTGGAGATTATCCACAACTCCGATAAATAATCCAATAGCTTAAAAAAACTTGATCGCAATACATCCGAAAATATCGTTGTTCTAGCTGTTATATAATCTCTTCTGCTATTGCCATAATCCTGGTCAGATTGGGTTTCGATCAAATTGAGCTCGTTGCAGATCTCATCATATATATTGTACCAAATTTCCCATATAGGCATTGTAGATTTTTCTTGAAGTTCTTTCAAATAGTCTTCATAAGCCAGTGGAAGATAAGTACGCAACTTTTTTATAAACTTCTCTTCAGAAATTAGAGGCCTTTGGTGCGTAACACTAATAACAGACAGTATCTCCAATCTTGCAGACTGGCCTAAAAGATTACCTATTTTATGCATAAGCAACTCTATTGCACGCCCGCCAACTGATAAGCTTTCAGCTAAAGATAAAATGGACAAATATTTATGACTAAAACTCTCTTTAGCATACATCGATTTAATAATAATAAGCAGAAAGTTGCACGCTCGCATTTCCAAATTAATCTTTGATAATTCATTTAAAAAATGTTGGTGGAACTCTTCCGAATGGTCTTTCTCCAGCAGTTCTGCCAAATGCCATCCCGCCCTTTCTCTTGCAAGCGGACTTACAGAATGAAACCTTGTAATTAGAATTTCAAAAGGATGAATGGTTCTTTCATTGGTAATAAAACTCGGATCGCATAGGTACAAACCAGGGAATAAAAGTTCGAGTGACTTTAAATAAGCTTCCGTAAACGATTCTGCAATTTCCAACTGACCACAATCGACAAAAAACTGGGTGGCCTTTGGGATCGGAATAAAATGAGAAGAGTCGTCGCTGCCATAATAGTTACCAGAATACCGTATACTTTTCTCAAAAAACTCAATCTTCTTTTCCGGAAAATCTTCGATGATTTTGAGCCACCGCTTTCTGGCGTCTGTCATTTTCCTGATATATTCTTCACTCCAGGAACTGCTGTTTGCAAATGCCCATACAGCACATTTAAACGCGAATTGTTTTTTCACTTTCAATGCATATGGATAGATATAATCAAAGACTTTTTCATTTATATCTGCATAATTAGATTCGCAGACAAGACTCAGAGGATTTATTATTTGCTGTAGGTCGACGGACTTTTGATTCAACCAATATTTAACCCAAGCCAGCAAAAAATCCGACTGCTCATGTTTTCTATGGTAAAAGTTCTTACCCGTAATTGAATTAAAATAGCTCTCAAGATCGTCGGGCAGAACATGATTGTAAGAAACTTTTTTCTCTTTTTCTTTTTTGGAAGACAACCTAGATCCATCTCCCCTGTCGCTGGTGTAATCGATTCGCCCGAAAACAGACTGAATTTGATTGACAACTTTTTTTGCTTCAGAATTTTGCCTCGAAAGAAATAAGAGTGAATTATAAGGATTCTGTTCAATTGAAGTTCCTGCAATTGCTTTTCCGAGTGGAGTAGACAAATCGATTGTCGATAATATATCCCCAAACAAAGACTCGGTCAAATTATATTGTCTTTGTTCTAATGCATCAAAATACAAATTGTACAAAAGACCTGGATCTGACTTCTCCAACAATTGCCCATAATCATAAATAAAGCTGCTCGTTTCATCTCCGTCCGTCAAATCAGTTATGTGATAAATATATTTTGCAATCTGCCTTATATAAGACTTAACTTTTTTAGATCCCGCCTCATGACAGATTTCAATGCTTCGCATAATTGAATACAAAAGCATATCCTTATGGTTCCCATAAGCGATTATATTTTGCGCAGCCTCTCGAACCAATTCTTCTGCTGCCTTTTTTTTATCCAGTCCTTTAGCTAAGATGGCTAGATTTACGAGCCTTTCCGCTCTATCTTTGAAGGGAATAAATTCCGCAGACAATCTTGCTGTTTCTCTATTCCTGTATTCTTCAAACCCCTCATCAGAAAGCAATACTTTTTTTGAAGTAAAAAGCGAAATTATTTCATTTTTATAGAGCCATTTATTGTTTAATAACAACGAACATTGCTCTTTTGAAAGTGTGCCCTTAAAGCTGTTATGAATATTAATGTAGGTATGTAATTGCAAGGAAAGTTCAATCAAGTAAGGAACAACAACCCTTCTTAGCTCGTAGATGTCATGATCGTCATAATAGTCCAGCATTTCAAGACTGTCAAAAAAACTCAAGACCTGTACAATGTCACATCGTTGCTTTTCCAAAATACAGGAACCCAGATAAGTTGATACCTGCAAGCCTACAGTCATCAACTCAACTGGCCATCTTTTTTCTGCTTGGCTAATCCAAGCCTTTACAATTTTATTCTGTCCGTTCAAGACCAAAAACAAACCGTTGAAAAATGTTTCCTCATATAAAGATATTTGCTCAATCGCACGAGAGTGGAGGTCTACCTTTTCAGGAAAGAGCGAACTGGAGGGAAGTTTATTATTACTGCTTACAACACTCCCTGAAACAATAAAATAAAATTGAACAAGTCCTTGTCTTTTACCTATCGGAACAAATTTTTCCAGTTGCTTTTTCCACGAAAAGGATTTATTTAACAAGTCGCCGATGGCAAGTTCTTCTGCAATAACTAATTTCTCATTCCAATGTAATTGTGTTTTGAGCACCTCTTCAATCCTACTACGATTTCCCTCTCTTACCAGCGAGGCGCAATAGTGGGCGAAATAACCTGGCGCAAATTTCTCCCTCCTACCCTGCACAATAAAATCATAAGCATCTTTCGTACCCTTGGATTCAAAGGCAGCTAATATTTCTATCCATGTTTTAATAACTTCATTTTGTTCATAGTCGTTATCATGGAGAAAGTCGTTGAAACGATCAATGACCTCGTCGGGGACTAAAAATACCTTTCCCGTCCTCAAAAGCGTGAGTAAGATCTCCTTTAACTGATAATGGTTAAACTTGCTAAACTCAGGCACACGTGCAAATGCTCTTTCATTCAAACCAAATGCAGTTACCCAAATCTTTTGGAGAGTTTCAAATAAATTATAACGCCGGTTTGCGAAATAGTTTTCTAAAATTCTAAATTGAATAACGTTTTTATAGTCGCTTTTAAGAAATGCTGCTTCTGCAGCCAGGTGCAGCAACTTTTCAATTTGATGTTCGTCGCGACAAGCAATAAAATTATTGATTACCCACTCCCTATTTAGTTCCATTAATGGCTTATCATTACCAAGATAGTATTCAATCTTAGGTATTTCAGACCATTTCAAATCTTCATTCGAAGAACTCTTGAGCCAGTCCCTGATCTGAACATAAATTGCTTTTTTCTGAAGTAACAGTTCCTCATGATTCAAAAGAAATACCATGAAACTGTTGTGATACACTGAAATTCCAAAAAGATCATTTTTAATTAAATGTCTAATCTGGTTATACCCTAAATAAATTTCAGCAGGATAGGGAGTAAAATATCTTGCGAGATCTAGAAGTTCTTCTTCCTGAAGTCTGAAATCTAAAAAAGCAATACCAAAACAAATCGATTTGGCAACAGGAGAAAGTTGCCTCCATAAATCCTCATAGTAGTCTTTAATCTCCTTTTTGTAAGGTAAGATCGCCTCTATTGCCTCTATGTCAGAAGCGCCTCCGCGTACAACAAGTTGCGTCAAGACATATCTCAAATGAAGTGGGTTGCCTGCCGTCTTTTCAAAAACTTTCCGAATGATTTTATGAATGGTTTCTTTGTCTTCGTGTAAGTTTAATTCTGCCTTATGCTTCAGCACAATTTTTTCAACCGCCTTTCTACTCAGCCCTTTAATCTCTATCCAATTTTCTTTTGAACAGTACTGGTATATGACATTTGGCAGATAGGGCACCGCCATTTCCTGAGTGCCAATCAAAATGTAAAATCCCTTTTGAGGATAAAGTATCTCATTTAAAAACTCTCTTAAATCATCAGCGCTTTTCCCTTCTCTCAAAACGTGATCAAGTCCGTCAACAATCAACGCGAAACATTTCTCTTTTTTCGCGTAATAGGCCGCTATTTTTTCAATAAATTCATTTAAGGGAATATGTTCTGTGTTTTGATAACTTAGTACGCCAAGAATCTCTTCTTTTTCCTTTTTAAATTCCGCCCTGAGAGCCTCCTTAACCCTTTCAGAATTTAATCGTTCACGAAATGAGGTATCTTTTGGGTTTAAGTGATAATGATGCCTTGCTATGGGAATTCCTCGATTCTTCAATAGTTGATATAATTTTGACAGATAGGTGCTCTTACCCGTTCCTGGCTTTCCAATGATTACCTGAATACCACCCTTGGGATCTGCTAAATTTTTAACGATGGCTTCATGGGTACTTTTATCAAAAAACTCAAAATCTGAGGGTACTTCAAAGTTTTGGTTCAGGGGCCTTGGGCGGTCCCACGACAATAGCTCTCTTATTTCATGTAATGTTAGCGACTGCGGATACGGTTCCGAACCTTCTTTGGCTATGTGAAGGAGAAGGCTGTCAACACCGTTTTTTGTTGCTTTAAGATCATAATAGTATTGATTCCTTATTTCCCTTTCAAACTGATTTAAATCGGGAAAAGAGAATTCAAAATGAAAGTTTGAGAAAAAAGATTTGATCGTTTTTACTGCTAAGGTTCGTTTTAATTTGGTCAGGACATTTGGATATAAAGTGCCAAGCTTGGAATATTCCAATCGTGATCCCACCATGCAAGCTCCCACGTCTTCTGCCGGATGACCATTTGTGACTAAATAACCCTTACACCCTGAAAGTTTGCCAGTTGCTTCAAATGACTCAATCCATTTTATTAACCCTTTATTAATAAGTTCGTCAAAGCTCCAAAGATCCCGGTTTGGGTGCTGTTTATATTTTAATTGATGAAAAAAATAGTTTCCGTTCTGATCGATAACTACAACATCGTCAATAGAGAATCGTTTCATATTCAACTCGTCAGGTACATATTGAATCTGAACTTCGTAGAATTTATCTGGACTTTTTAACCAGTCCGCATAAATCTTTAATACAAAAAGGTCTTCAAAACTATAGCCTCTTCTGATTGAACTATTTGGATTAACTCTTTGCATACATAAAAATATATGAGATATTGTTTTTAGATAAATTCTTAGCCGTTTCACTTTCTTTTGAGAACGCGCATTGAAAAACTAACTCCGTAGTACATAATTTTTTTTCATTCAAAAGAGTCATCTGACACGCAACTCTTAGGATTTAAATAGCCACACGCAGAATTCGCAACCCCAAACTAAGAGACAATATATTTACCTATACCAAATTTTTCCGGAGAAATATTTTCAGCATCAACCAATTTTGAAAGAAGCTCTTTGCAAATACTTGTTTTAGCGGGATTTAATTGATAATAGAATTGTTTGGGGGAATTTACCACAATAGATGCCGTAATATGGTTCTTATCAAATAGTTCGCTCACAAACGGTTTCAAAATTTGAAAATTTAAATTCAAATTGGTTTTGAGCCCGTGCTTTTTCAAGACCTCTTCAAATGAAGGTTTCAGCAAAATACAAAAGAGGAAATCCAATTTTTTATAAAATGCTTTGCCATTCGCATGAATGAAAATATCTGGCATCGTGTCCAGACCAGATATCGAATACCTGAACAAATTTGCTACTTCGAGAAATATCAAAAAGCCCTGCAATACATCTACTAAATTGCAATTCACTGGAATTTCTGAAAACACGGTCTTATTGAATTGAACGGTTTTGCCAACGTTCCGATCATGAAAAACTTCATTTCTGAAAACAGCGAATTCATTAAGACGGTTATAAAGTCCAGTTTTTTTTATTTCTAAACTGTCAATCTTCAATAGTTCAAGCAAGCAAGAAAGCTTTTCGGTAATCTTTTTAGACTTGTACTCTTCAAAATGCGTGTTGCTGTTGAAACAGGATAATTTTAGTAGCAAATTAATATACGATTCCAGACAAAGAAACCAGAGTGATGCTGCAACTATAGAATTCCTTCCATCCGGTACCAAGTCTCCCTTTGCCAACTCCAGTTCTTCTATATCCTGCATGGTCAGATAAAAAGCTCTGAATGCATAATCTACATAAGTCCCTTGAACTGAAGCATTGGATGCTCTGGTCTTAATCGTAAAAATCAAAGTCCCAACGGGATCATGTCTGAAGGACTCTAATAACATACATTCAATATTTTATTTACAAAAGTGATTTAAGAACAAATCTAATTAAACTATAACTCTCCTTTCGGTTGAAATCATAACGCCAGATTCGTGCTGCTGTATATCATTCGTTCATCCTCCAACTCCAACCAGGCTAGAAATTAATGTTGATTTTTTAGTGCTTAAGTATATCAAACTTCGATGTAGCTCAGTTTCTGTTTTCTGTGTTTCAACGGAATGCATTTTTATTATTGTCATTATCTGTTGCGATAGGTAGAAAGTGAAATCGTATTCAAACCTGACTTAAGCAAATCAGTTTTCATCACAACAAATTGACATGCTTTTATAAAAAGCTACTTAAAAATCTCTTTTTAGGAATCCAGTCTAAGACACGGAATCTGTTAATTGGGATGGACGATTGCCGCAATGGACAATATTTATTACGCAATCAACTTCAAATGGGACTCAACAACTTGCAAATTTTGGAGTTGCTAACAATTGCGTTTATCCAACAGTTGGCTTGCCAATATACCGGCTGACGAATTATCATTCAATATTTGTTCTTTATTAGGCTTTTAAATAATTTACCAAACAGACAGTATACTAATGCCAGCACATCGGCAAACCCTGAACATTACGTCGCCCAATGAGCATCCTACTAAAAATCAATTAATGAATACTCAAATCACCACCCAAAATTATTCAACCCTAAGTTTTAATCTAACTAAATACAAAATAAAAAATGTCATTATCAAAACTATCTGTATTCAGCCGTGAGACCGATGCTGATGAAACACTAAAAGGATACGAATATCAGAAGCTTCGCTCTTTGGAGATTTGGTTGTCCAATAAAGTAAATGGTATCGACGAGAATATCTACTGTGAATATGAGGATGATCTATTCCAACAAAACATCCAACAGGGTAAATCAAAATTCACCCAACTAAAATTATACGGTTCAAAAAACTTCAGTTTTCAAAGCAATGAGGTACTAAAGGCTATTACCAACTTTTTCTCGCTTTTTGTTAAAGGGGAATATAAATTTGATGAAATCGAATTTGTTTTTGAAACGAATACTGCAATAGCAGGTAAATACGGCGGGAATGATAGCGAGCTACTAACTGAATGGGCTGGTAATACAGGACAATTGGAAGGCGATCTTTTGAAAAGATGTGCAGCAAAATTAAAGTCCATTGTAACTGAATTTGTACAAGAAAGACTTCCAGAATTGATCAAAGTGGATAAATCGCTTGCTCAAGTTGCAGAACTTGAATTTGCAAATATGCCTGAAGCAGTATGGAAAGATTTTGCAAAGAGCATAAAGTGGATTTTTAATAAAGAATCTCCCAACGATGCAATCGAAAAAGTCAACGATTCAATCAAAAACCTTATCAAATCACTTCCATTCCCAGCCTCAAAAAACCAATCGGAACTAGCATTCACAGCTCTATACTACGAAGTATCTGAAAAAATTTTCCAACAAGATTCAGGGGAAAGATGCTTAACCCTCCAACGTATGGATGAACTCTTGCTTGACTTGGGAAATGAAGCAGATCAGCAATATAGCATAGCGTTTCAAGCTTGGTCAGGTGTAGCAGAAATCAAGTATTTCAGACTTGGTGAATTCCTAGAAGTGCTGAATAGTGCAAATTATTGCAGAGTTTCCACCTACCTCGAAGAACATTCTGTGCTTTGGTTGAATCTGCTCTCGCTATACATAAGTCATGCTGACACACCTGATAAATATCGCCAAACAGCGATTTATGAATTGCTCTGGCTTTCACTACGACCCAAGTGGTTTAAAATACCAAATGGAACCCTTGTCAACCATGCCAATCTGATTCGGGAGTATTTCTCAAAAATTGGAAAATTTAATGATCATGATTCAGTTGAGGATCATTTCAGTTTATTGCAAATCGTTCGTGCTTCAATTACTATGGACAAATGTGATGTACCGATGGAGGAAACTAATGACTGGTTAAAGGCTATTGGTGAAACAATTCAAAAAGAAGTCGAGGCGGCTGCTGATCCTGCTCAAAAATGTTACTGGTTGGAATTAAAAGCAGAATACCTCGCTCATCCACTGAGAATAGACGGAAAAGAACCAGACATGGATAAAGTCTTTGAAACTTATGGTGAGGTCTTAAAATTGATTTCACATTCTCCGCTTTATAATGTTTCAAGATTATCTGACAGGATAAACCAGATAATTAAGATTTACATCCAGCTAAAAATGGATAGCAATAAAGTACGCCGTTTAGAAGAACTAAGTGATCAAATCATGCCTCATGTAAATGATCGAGGTGGTGCTCATGCGACGGCAAAGGTTTATCGTGATAGAGCAATTAAATATCTTGAATCTGAAGATCCTGTGCAGTTGGGTACCGCCTTATCCTACTTGCACAAGGCAAAAGAACTTTGGTTCAAAGCAGGTACTGAGCAAGGGTACTTATTATCATTGTTAAATATTTCACAGGTATATAGCGCTTTTCACATGAATTTTGCTGCGAAGTATTATGCATTGAGTGCTGTTTGGTTTTGTGTGCATACAAATCCAGAGCAATACATACCTCGTATGACCGCTGCATTTGGACTAATGTGTGACGCAGACTTCAAACAAGGGTCTTGGATTAGTGCGTTGGATAGTTTTAGGTATTATGTTCGCTCACGATTGGAGTGGGAGAAAAAAGGAATTGATGAGCCAGATGATATTCTGAAAAAGACATTTATGAACGTTGCGGGAATAATATCTATAGCTCCAAAGATTACCCCGCAATTATCAGGTTTCATTGAATTCCATAAGCAGATCATGGGTCCCATCTATACAGAATATTTAAAACCTCTTCAACAGATCTTCGAAAAACAATTGGATGAAGAATCATTGACAGAATTAGTAAGCCGGTTATGCGATGCCTCTCCTATAAACGATATTGGTTCTACGAGAACAATTGAGTGGAAAGCATTTGGCAGTGTGTGGTCAATAACTTTTCCAAACACTTGGGAATACTGTTCGGTTGGTGAGGAATTAGCCACATTCATGCAGATTTTGCTGGTTGAGCTGGCGTCGACTAATACCGATTTACATTGTATAAAAACTCATATAGAAATTGAACTGGTGATAATAGATGGCGTCAAACAACCTGAACAGTTACCATCCAACAATAATTTCAAATGGAAATTGTTTACTAAAATAACAGAATCCTCAGATGAATTTGAACAAAAGTACCAGATGGGGTCATTGACAGTTACTGCCAGGATGCTATTGCGTGATGTTAGTATGCTTAAAGATGAAGATGTAGAAAAAATTGTGATGGACTTACTAAAACATGGCGGCTTAGATCATAAAGCGATGGTTGGTTCGATATTCCAAAGAATTTACAGGGGACTTTTTAGTAAGGAGTCATTCGAAGAATCACAACGGCATGTATTTAAAAAAGAAACCATACCTATTGAAATTGGCGAAGCGATTCCATTGGCTTGGAATGCGGATTTAAGTTCCTATTATTCAAAAGAGGCTTCTTTAGCTCAGATAAAAGGTAGATATGAAAATGCTTTGAAAGGAGCGTATTTAACAATAGAGCATCTTAAGAAAGATTTAGGGTACGAAAAATGGATTGGTGATTTGCGAAATAAAGGTTGGCTTGATTGGCAGATATTAATGGCCATGTATAATCATATATTGTCGTACAAAGCCAGTCTTCCAATCAGAGAACAATCATTTCCCGATGAAGAAAGACGACGCCGTGCTTTCGAAAGCGAGTTTCAAAAAATTAGGCGAGATGATGAGAGCGTAAACTATGTGCAATTTCCTTTAGAATACTTCAATGGGCAAGAGTTCGAGCTGCAGCTAAATCATACAGGATATCTTGTCATGAAGACTTGGGGCCTTGAGAATCTTGCAAGTTTTCCTAACTTCCCGGCCATTCGAGACTTTCTAAACCATCGCTTTAATTATGGAATTGATGACATCGAAGGATTAAGCCCTTTTTAAATGGTAACGACAAAAGGGCGAACGTACAATAATGCATTGTCAATTGCGGGGCGACGAATATATTCCCAACTTTTTGTTTGTTATTCAGTTCTGCTAAAAAGTAGAATCAGAACAAATTGCTCTGCGGCAATTAAGGACTGAGATCTATGTTAGATATTGGGCTATAATATCTATTTTCTCCCCTACCCGATGTCAGAAATTGTTATCTTTGTTTTGACAGGTAGAAACTGTGAAAAAGTGAAAAATCGGCACACTTTCCGGCACGTTCTTTTTTCTGCGACGCAAATTTGACACACAAAGACTTCAAATAATTGATGATCAGGATTTAAAGATTACAGTCCTGAACACGGATTAAGATTGCGTAGCTTTCTTATAGAACCTTATTAGCGACAAAACTAAAATCGGTAGGATAATATATATTGTAAATTCAGTCCAATCATAATCCGAAAAAACTCCTAAAAAAGTGTACTTGTTGAATTCGCCAACCTGAAACGATTCTGATTTGTATTTTGAAAATGGCCAGAAATTTCCTTGTTTGGCATCATCGTTCGTTAATAAAAAGTATTCATTAATTACGTTCACTCGATATCCGGGATCATTAATTGGGATATAGGTAGTTTCTCCATAACCAGATTCATAGTTTGGATCTTCGATAAGTGACTTTAAGCTAACCAATACAATTATATCCCTTTTAGAAACATTGCTGGCATTTTTTACGTTTTCTAAAGCCTTGTTTGCGTAATACAAAAAATATGGATCATTCCTATCCATGGGTATATCTACATTAGCATCCGAATACTTCTTAATAAAGGCAATTCTTTCAACCCATTGAGATCTTTCTCTCTGATGCCTCTCTGACCTGGCTTCTGCTTTCTTTTGATCCCATTCATTTCTTATCTGTTCTTGTTCCCTTGCATTTAAGGATTCAAATTTTAGGACAGGATGGATCGAGAAAGAGAAGCTGATTATCGCTACAAGGTGGATAAGAACATAAAAGAAAATGGTTTTTTTAAGCCATGGCTTAAGCCTTTGATATTTTACAAATAATGTCATTGTTGAAGATTTAAGTGATCAATAAAGCTACTTATAAGTAGCCTATTTTAAAAGGGTAACATAAGAGTAGTGCATGATGGATTTTTAATCCATGAAGTCCAAAGGGAAACGGCCGCAAAAAAATTTGGTGCCATATGCGCTGAATTCTGAAGATCAGCTTAAGAAATTGGGTGCCCGGATAAAACAATTA
The DNA here is from genome assembly GCA_023386045.1 of Bacteroidota bacterium. Classification (GTDB taxonomy): domain Bacteria; phylum Bacteroidota; class Bacteroidia; order Chitinophagales; family Chitinophagaceae; genus Flavisolibacter. The sequence goes on along the minus strand of JAEWKK010000019.1, from coordinate 514,778 downwards.
AGAATAAAGGCCGGTTATACTTCCTACGAATATTTTGCCTATGAACACAATATTTCAAGAGCTCAATTCGGCCGCTATGAAAATGGACAGGATATTCGTTTTTCAACACTAATCAAAATCATTACTGCTTTTGGCCTTTCAGTGGATGAGTTTTTTAGTGAAGGCTTTGATTAATAAATTCAGCCTGGCTTACAAAATATCTGAGAAAACTCCATCAAACTTTAATAATTATTTGTTTATCATTTTATTACACTAAATGTTTATTGTATATTTGTATTACAAAGAGTCCATGGTTCCATAGTTAGTATGGCATGGCAGTAAGAGCTTCCAACATTAAGTTGACCAGAGGTGTGTACTGTCCAAAAGTAGGATGACCGAGCACCTTTCAGAAGTTGGGTTTCTGAATAACAGTTCAATATATCATCAAGATATCAATAAAAGTTATTCAGCTTGTCCCCAATAGAAGCGCAAAATTTAGGGTGATTCCCGTGCTGTTACCTACATATGTAGGTCAGTGGAAGAAAACAGCGACCAGGGTAAAGCCGAAAGGCAAGACCTACGAGGAAAAATCCTGAATTGAAATGATTGCAGAGAGCCAGTTGAACGGTTTGCAGTTAATGATAAAGGCTTAATACGTCTTGAAAGGGCTAACTATGCTTTGTCGTAACTGTTAGTGTTTATAAGAGATAGTAAGGAAACATAGGAAAGGATGTTTCACAATGTTATTTGTAGTGTTTATAAAGCAGTAACTCCCTTTCCTATATTTCCTATTCATACTGAAATCCGATATTATGTGCAGAACGTTTCCTGGCATCAGTTTTAAAAACACGATATGGTTTGCTCGAAGTAGTGCTTTTTTTGCGAAAACCTTTTTTCTGCAATACCTGTCCCATACGTTTTAAAGAGGCTGGATATAGCATTGTAGTTCCCTCATAATCATTTATATGATACAAGATCTCTGTTGGAGTCATAAACTCTTCAGGTAAGTCATCAGATGTTGGTAGAAAGTACTTGTTAATTAATTCCTCTTCAATAGGAATTCTGCGGTAGTTTTCGTTATGCGCTTCTATCTGCTTTATTTCTTCGGCATTGAACCAATATCTAAAAGGTCCGCCATTTTCTCCATTTTTAAAAAGATGATATGCCTGGGCATAAACATCATCCATGTTGATCCCGTGTTTTTCTTTTATATGCTGAGCAGTAAAACACAAATATCGTCTGTTACCAGTCACATCTGTTAAAAATTCACTGTCGTTTATGGACCCCATAAAAGAAGCTCTTCTTTTGTATGTAGTATGAAAACGCGCATATGGCCTTCTTTGCCTGATGGTTCTTTTTGTGATCACTTCCTTAAGGTTTCCTTGTTCATACGAATTGAGGTTTTCAAGTTCATCCAGGTTAATTAAGAGTGTTTCATAAAGGTTGGTCAGCGTATCAGTATGGTGCGGATTTATGCTTCCACTATGAATGTATCCTTTTAAACTCTTAGGTAAAAGATTTTCCAACCAGGTGGTTTTTCCCATACCCTGACCTCCACTCAAAACCAAAACAGAATGGTTAGGATTATCAGATACAGCTCCAGCTACTACAGCAACGAGCCACTTTTTAAGAATAAACTTCCAAAAAGTCTGGTTTTCTGTTGTTACAGTCCCAGCAAGATCTGAAATATAATCCTTCCCATCCCAGGGGAGATTGCTGAAATACTCATTAAAGGGATCATATGCTTCAATGAAGTCAGAATTTAAAATTCTAAAAAACACGCTCTCTTTACAACCAAGAAAATGTCTTTGGGCTTCCAGATACATGGAATTGGCAGCCATTTCAGATAGTTCTTCAAAAGCTTGATTTTCTTTGGATTTAAATTCAACTCTTGTTGTAACTATATTGTATCTCAGATCATAACGAGCATTTAAGAAGTCCTCTATATGATCAATTTTAGATTTTGGCTTTACAATCATTTGGTTTAATTGCTGCATTGAAGTATTCATAAAATAGTTTGAAGAGGTTTAAAATTCAGTTCTGGCTGGTATACGCATTCTATTTATCCAGGTTTCCAAATCTTCTCTGCGAAACAGGATGATTTTACCATTAGGTTTGTTATAGGGAATTTCACCTGCTGAAGTATGCTTATAGAGGGTGGATTTCGATATACCCAGGAAAATTGCCGCCTCACTAAGTGTCAGAAAAGATTTGGATCCAACTTTTAATTCATTTAGAGAGGTTAGCAGTTGGTCCAACTTTAAGTTGATTTCGAAAAACAATGGATGTGACATGGGGGGTCCAATTTGAAATTTTATAATTCCAATCTCCCTCGAGGCATTAGCCAGGCTGAGGGTTAACCTGACTGGCCTGATTGGTTTGACCCATCAAAAATGTAAAAAAGGAAAGCTGGGGGCGCCTCCAAAATGCCCCCAAAATTTGCTTAATGAGCTTTTTCGATATCTGCATTGATACTTTCCACCAGAGATAAAAGTGCCTTTTTAATGTATAAAAGATCTTCTCGGTTCTCCTTGAAGCTATGTACTCGTCCAACTGCTTTTCTTACGTCACTTTTATCCCTCCCAAAAAAGTATTGTGCCAGTAGTCCAAGATGAGTATTTGAATAGTTGGGAATGAGTTTGTTCTCTCTAAAATAATATAACAAAAGCGCTGCTTGATCCTGAGTGAAATACTGATTGAAGTGCTGTTCAAGTTCTCTTACGCGGAAACCTTCCGGAAGCTGAATTACCAGCTCTTGTACAACGGGGATTTGAAAATACTTTGATCTAACATCGAGCATAAACTGCAAACGTTCATGATAATATTCCAATTCCTCTATAATGAATATTTCAGGAGGAATGTTTAGAACTTCTTTCGTTATAGGTACTGGTCTTTTTATTTCACGAGCTTCTTTCGGAACCTCGTCAATTAAACGCTTGATTTGAACTTCTATTCTTCCTAAGTAATTTTTTAAATGATCACAAGCATCCGATACGGAGAAAAGGTCAATGTTATTCTCTATGGAACTCATTAATTCAAGATAATGAGGAGGATCGTATCCTTCAGTCCGTATTATGGGGTTCTCAATTTCAGCCAATCGGCTGTTTATGATATTAAATAACTTGTATACGGTCATCTTGAATGCTTTGCTACAAATTACAACTCCGTGAGTAATTTGGCGTAATCCAGTTTGACATCATCTGTAAAATCACCTAAATAATTTTCTGTTGTAAGAACGCTGGAGTGTCCGAGGTTTTCCTTGATAAATTCTGTGGGAATACCTTTCCTTTTCAGAATTGTGGAATGCGAATGCCTGGCGACATATGTACCAACTTTGGAGTCAATTTTTAATTCTTTGGCAACTTCTTTCATTTGCTTATTAATAAAGTAAATGAAATCCTGGATTTTGAATTTGATCTGCCGAGCCGTTAAATCTTGGTGAAGTATTGGGAATAAGTAAGGATTTGCCGCATCAGTATTTCTCCATTTACTTATTATTTGCCTACTTCTGCTTGTCAATGGAACCTTAATTGGTCGGAGATCTTTCTTCTTTGTGTTTTTCGTTTTCACTCTAAAGAAATGAAAAAACTCAGCTTCTAAATCCTGGGGCTTTAAATGGCAGATATCTGCCACGTTCATACCATTGGAGAGGTAACTAAAAACCCAAAAATCGACAGCTTTCCTTTTATCTTGGTTATCAGTTTCATATTGGAGTATAGCTTTTATCTCTTCTGCTTTAAGCGCCTTTTTAATATTTCGTGAGGTAGGAATCTCATATTTTTTAAACGGATAGTTCTCTGCACTCATAAGCCTTTTATTGATAGCTATATTTATGATGCATCTTAACTGTCTCATATAGATTCCGATGGTGGAAGGCGAAAGTTTTTTTTCTTTCATCCATTTCTCGTAATTGTATAGAAAATCAAGGGTAACATCACTTATTCTGGGATTGGCCGCAAATTTTGTAATAGAATTTATAGTGGTAGCATATGATATAGCCGTGCCGATTTGTTCATTTGATTCCAATTTTTGAACATATTCATCAAAAAGATCCTTGAGTGAGGAATACTTTCTAATTTTTCTTTGGTCAAAATATTGTTCTTTGAAACTTTTAAAGGAAAAGCTATCCATTCTTTCAATGATTTTCTGTGCTTTTTCTAAACAACTGTATATTTTTCTTTTAGCTACTCTGAGGTTATCATCCCTAAGATTTTTGACAGTATCAATTTTTTCCCATTGATCTGTGGTCAAATCAATACCCGTTCTATATGAGAGGTCTTCTGAATCAAAGTATATTCTTAATTTGACTGGATATTTATTTTCTTTTTTTGATCTTCTTTTATCAAGAAATAATGTGGCTGTTGCTTTAAAGGTTTCCATTTGTTTTGATTTACTGATTATAAAATTTGCACGGAAATTTGCACGGTAAGCGGGCAAATAATCGGTCAACATCTAATAACAAAAGAAAGTAAAAATGATGCTGTAGATTCATTATGAACCCGTTATGAAAGCATCGGAAAAGAAAAGAATTAATAAGAAATAATGAATTTTTCGTCTCATAATCAGAGGGCCGGGGGTTCAAGTCCCTCAGGATCCACAAACCAGTAAAGGGTTTCAGGAGAATTGCTCTTGGAGCCCTTTTCATTTGCATACGATTTGCATACAAATCATCAGGTAGTCCAAAGGCATGTTAAGATACTGTTTTTAGTTGTTGGAAAACATTGCTCCCACAGTTTCGGTTTTTCATCCTTTTGGCATTTATAGTCTTCCGGGAACCATTCCATGGCGTCTACTTTTGCAGGTTTCTTTTCCTCAGTGTTTTTATAGTAATAATCGCCAGCCACAGTAAACGGAGGAACCTTACTTCCTTTAACGAGCCAGGTGTACGGAAAATCTCTGGAATGACTTTTCCATTTAATAACGCCATCCTCAATAAAAACAAGCATCACTGGGAATGGACCCAGGTCTTTATACCTAAGGAAAGTCGCTGTTTTTGAGGCACCGAAAAAATTGGCGATTTCCTCGATAAGGGGAAGATTCAATTTTTTGTTTTTCACTTTCCTTTCAAAAAGATCACTAGGTAACAAAAGTTCTGCTGCAAATGCATTCGCTTCTTTTTCCTGAGGTCCTTGAGCATACCACTCAGAAAGTGTCTTGTCGCTATCATTAAAAACAGAAAGGTGACGATGTAGTCGCGAGTGCCCAATTTCATGCGCAATAATGTAATTAATTTTAGGCTGGTAGTTAATTGTGTTATTAATCGAAATAATCCCTTCATTTTGGTTCATGATAATTCGTCCCTGGGATCCATCCATCTGAGCAAATTTCACAACCAGACCACATGACCATGCAATCTCCTCCATATTCATGTCTGAGGGTTCAGACCAACCGATATCATTCAACAAAGAAATTGCCGAGTCGGTAGGGCTAAGCATCGGGATTTTGTTTATCAAGCTTGTCTTTCAATGCACTCAAAAGTTGAAGCAATTCCTCGTCTTCGGCAATCGACAGGCGATCTTTTTCACTAAGGGACTCAAACTTGCTGAATAAGGGTTGGAGTTGCAATTTTTCTCTCAGAGTAAGTAGTTTCTTTAACTCTTCAGAGCAAAAAACTATAAGATGCCTCTCTTTTTTGCTTCTTCTCTCAACCAAGGATGTAACAAATTTTTATTTGACTTTATAAACTGGATGACTTCTGGCTGCAGGGGATTAACATACCGGTTTCGTGAACCTTCTACTGTAAAACTTCCAAAACTTCCAAGATAACCCAGTTGCTTTTTTGTTTTGATATTTATCGAAACACCATCTATAATGGAGTTGAAATTATACACAACATTATAATCACAAATTATAGAATCATTGACATAATAGTGAAATATCAATGAAACCGTATCTCCCTGGATGGAATAGTCATCAGGAATTAATGGCAATGAGCTAACATAGGTCTTACCAAAATTCACATACTGAGGCTTCCATTCACACGTATCATCTATGTTTATACAATAAATAGTCCATTTAATTTCTTCAATCAGATGGAATATTCCCAGTGAATCAAAAAACTTTTGATTGGGCACGCCTGTTGTAAATTGAGAGCTGTACATACCTAATGAATCCATCGTTTTCTTGCTAAATACTTCTGTCTTCATGAAAGAATCAGACATCGCTTTTTCTCTATTTTTCAAACGTGTCGTACAACATACAAAAACAAAAAGAAACAAAATTAAATTATGCTTTTTCATCTTAAGTGTCTTTAGGGATAAGTTTTATGTTATCAACTTGTTCTTCCGATGTATGTTGACTAATCACTTCTTTATATTCCTCAGTATGCACCACCCGATTACATCCGAATAAACATAGAGCTAGCAGAAAAGAAATTGTTCTCATAGATTGTATTTAATCATCCTTCCTGGCGTTACTAATCAACAGACAAAAGTCCTCACCTCAAAATATTTCACAACCACAGGAATCAATAACATTATTTGCCTGGCGATATTCTATACATCTGATCTTAAAGCTAACGTAAAGTGCAGCATTAAAGGCTTTGGAACTAGTGTTAGTACCAGAAGGAATTATAGGTACTATATAAAATGATCTATTATTATTTAGGAAGAGTGAATATGCCAATATATTTCCTGTACTACTTACTGGACCTATAGTATCTATAATCTGCTCTTTCAAATTATTAATTAAATCTGAAGCTGGTTTATTAATGTATAAACAAAGTGAGTCTTTGGAATACCTCGTTCCAATTTTTTTTGAACTGGAACAATGAATGCCCGAAATCAAAAACCCAAGAATGACGAAGTAGTATCTAAAGTGTGGGTGTTTGCGTCGCATATGAAATATTTAGTCTTACCAGAATTACTGACTTGTCCAAAACTTAGTATCCAACTCATTATTGAGTATTTCCAAACCTCTTATCAGGTATTTTACTTCCTCAAAATTCTGATTATACTCTGGAGTTCCGTAAGAAAATATCCTATACCCATTCTTTTTAGCCACTTCGATTATCACATTGCTACCATCCATCGGAGTGCGATACCCCTGCAACATTTCTTCATCGGGCAGACTGGCAATATTCAATCTTTCCAAACTCTGAAAAATTTCTTTCCATCCTGATTTAGGCTCATGACCTTCCTGCAGAAAAAATCCAGGAAGTTCTTTCCGGATAATGTCATTATTAAAAAGGAGATACCTGCCGCTAAAATGATTATCCATTTTTGCAACCTCTAATAAACGGATAGTATCATCAAGAGCATTAGCTCTTACAATACGAATAATGCTGCCGTCAAATCCTTTGTCAATGGACTTCAATTTTAGCTTCAATAAATTAGCATTCCATTTTTCTCTAAACTCACCCTGAAATCTTTGAGGAACACTGTTAGAAGTTGAATCTAGAAACCAGTTCTGAGAATTCCCTTTATAACCATACTGTTCACCGCATGATAAGATAACCACGATTGCTGCCAAATAAAAGTATAATAGACTTCTGGTCATATAAATTCCTTACCAATCATGTTCGCATATTTCCTGGCTCCGGGAGCATTAGCTTACAATTAATGCGCATTCATTTCTGATCAATTATGCTCAAATCAATGTTGAAGTACACCTGTTCTCCTTAGTCTTCCGCCGCCACTTCAATCTGCTGGCATTAGCTTTCAGCTAATGCCCGTCAATTTCTGACTAATTTACCTTAAAGAGGTGTTGAATTACACTTACAATATATAATGCTTTGCGGCATTTTCGCAGCATGATACGTGGTGGTTACAGAATCAGGAATAAAAATGAAATGCATTTTCTAACATTTACTGTTGTTGAATGGCTGGATGTATTTACCAGAAAGCTTTATGCTGAAATAATTATGGACAGCCTTAATTATTGCCAGAAAGAAAAAGGTTTGCTGATACATTGCTATTGCATTATGAGCAATCATATGCACACCATCCTATCATCCACACAGGGAAATCTCAGTGCCATTATACGTGATTTTAAATCGTTCACTTCCAAGCAAATAATAAAATCCATATTAAGCAATCAGGCTGAAAGCAGGAAAGACTGGATGATACCGGTTTTCAGAAAAGCTGCAGAATTAAATCAAAGAAATAAAGAAAATCAATTTTGGATACAGGATAACAGGCCAATGGAATGTTATTCACCTAAGTTCACCGTTCAAAAAATGAATTACATCCATCAAAATCCTGTAAGAGCGGGAATCGTACGAGCGCCTGAAGATTATATTTATAGCAGTGCCTGGAATTATAAGCATCATCAACAATCAGCCATACTTGATATTTGTTTTATTTGACGGGCATTAGCTTACAGCTAATGCCAACTGTCGTATTTTTTTTACAATACTTCTTAGCAATACATATTGCTGCCTATTGTATTTCTAAAGTTTATTTCCCGATTTACCGTTTTACCCGCGAATCACGCGAATCCGCCATTATCTCCCCTCCACCACTTACCTTCGCTTCATTAACCTTTCATTAACCGTTAGGAAAATACATTTGCCCCTTAAGTAATGTTATGAGAAGAATTGTTTTTACTGCCCTTGCCATCTGCCTGGTTAACCTTGTTTTTGCGCAAGCCGATACTACTGTTAGAAAAAGACCTGTCCTTAACAGGGAAACCCGCACTTCCAATGACCATATCCTGATCCAGCTGGGACATACCACCTGGACCAACAAACCTGATACAATCAGTACCAAGGGCTGGTCGCGCAGCTTTGCCGCCTACCTGATGATGGACTTCCCATTCAAGACCAATCCTCACTGGAGCGTTGCTTTGGGACCTGGCGTTTCAACCGAGAATGTTTTCTTCGATAAAATGTATGTCGGCATCAAGGACAATACTACTTCGCTCAATTTTGTTGACGTTTCTGATACCACTCATTACAAAAAATACAAGCTGGCCATCACCTTCCTGGAACTGCCTGTGGAACTACGTTTCCGCTTCAACCCGGATGATGACCGCCGCAGCGTGAAGATTGCCATTGGTGCCAAGATCGGTACCCTGGTCAATGCACATACAAAAGGCAAGAACCTCCAGAATAAGAATGGCAATGCCCTTGCCGACTATATCGTCAAGGAAAACAGCAAGCGTTTCTTCAACAAGAACCGACTTTCTGTTATGGGCAGGATCGGCTTTGGCCATTTCAGTGTCTATGGCTCTTATGCCATCACTCCCCTGTTCCGTGAAGGTCTGGGACCTGATGTGAAGCCCCTGACCATTGGTCTTACTTTGAGCGGACTATAACCATTTTATTATTTTATACTGGCGACCTGCACCCGCGGGTCGCTTTTTTATTTCCTTCCCTTCCCTTCCCCGACGAGTCTCCTGCCATTGAATCTACCAACATAGGTTTCTATTGCAGGGACTCGTCGGACATTCTTCCCTTATGAGTCTCGTTGAATCTTCCCATATAAGTTTTTATACCAGGGACTCGTTGGACAATAATAAGCGACGAGTCCCTGCAGAATATGCTTTGTGATGTAAATACTGAAGCAGGAGACTCGTCGGAAAAGGAAAAGATCTCGCGTGAAATATCTTCCATCGTAAAGTCCTATCCAACACTTTATCCAGTTAATAAACCTCTTAATTGAGGTTATCCTCACAGATTATTCTTTGCCTATCTATATAATTTAGCCATGTGTCAGTCCATACTCCCATACAGAGCAAAGGAATTTATTTCTTCACGTTTACGTGCTTTCAATGGAAACCTCTTATACATATGACCTCAGGGTATGATCTTTTTTATAATTGGTTTGATATCCTGAAAGCAAAGGGCAATGACATACTTGGGTATGTGATAATGCCCAACCACCTGCACAGTCTCATTTATTATAAAAACATTGCCCAGTCTCTCAATACAATGATTGGAAATGGCAAGAGGTTTATTGGCTACGAATTAGTAAAGCGACTTTTCCTTTCTCAGGATCATAATCTTTTAAAGCAAATGCAGTTAGCAGTAAATAATAAGGATAGTCAAAGAGGGAAAAAACATCAGATCTGGCAGCCCAGTTTTGAAGCAAAAGAGTGTAGAACAGAAAAATTCATCCTTCAAAAGCTCAATTATATTCATAATAATCCTTGCACTCCCAGATGGCAACTGGCTGAAAAACCTTATCAATATCCCCACAGTTCTGCTGCATTTTATAACGGAAATAAAAAAGGATATCCAATAATTGATTATGAGGATGTGCTTTCTGAAGTTTACAGTTCCGAATAAAGATTAACGACGAGTCCCTGCAGAAGTTAATGTATACTGGAGATGCTGTGGGCAGGAGACTCGTCGTGGAAGGATTAACTCCAGGGAGTCGTCGGCCTACCCGACTGCACGCTTTACTTCTCCGACGAGTCTCCTGCTTTTTAACCTTCCTCCTATTAGACAGCCGCCGCAGGGACTCGTGGGCTTACTTCCATATCACAGTTTTCAATATAAAGATTGACGACGAGTCCCTGCAGGAATTAATGTATGTTGGAGATGCTGCTGCAGGAGACTCGTCGTGGAAGGATTAACCGCAGGGAGTCGGCGAAGATGAAAATCCTGCAGCAGGAAACATGCCATGGAAAGTTTTATTCTTTTTCTTATCCGACGAGTCTCCTGCTTTTTGAGTTTCCTTCTTTGAGACAGTTAATGCAGGGACTCGCCGGCTTACCCCTAATCACTGTTTTCCAGATGAAGATTTACGACGAGTCCCTGCAGGAATTAATGTATGCTGAAGATGCTGCTGCAGGAGACTCGTCGTGGAAGGATTCACCGCAGGGAGTGGTCGGCCCCCGATTGCACGCTTTTTTATTTCCTTCCCACCCTGGCTTGGTATTTTTGTGCAGAATTCACCAACATGCTGGAAAATCAAAACAGGATCAATAAAGAAGAAAGAGCCGTACTGGTAGGCGTGGTACATAAGGAACAGACAGAGCAGCAGGTGCATGAATACCTTGATGAACTGGCATTCCTGGCCGAGACCGCAGGCGCCATCACCATCAAAAAATTCATCCAGAAACTGGCGCACACCGATAGTCGCACCTACATCGGCAAGGGAAAACTGGAAGAGATCCGCCAATACGTGGAAGGTCGCGATATTGATGTGCTCATCTTTGACGATGAACTCAGTGGCGCACAGATCATGAACATCGAAAAAGCAGCCAATGTAAAATGCATTGACCGCTCCGACCTCATACTCGACATCTTTGCCCGTCGCGCTAAAACCGCACAGGCAAAGGCACAGGTGGAGCTGGCTCAATACCAGTACATCCTTCCACGACTGCGAGGCATGTGGAAGCACCTGGAACGATTGGGTGGTGGTATCGGAACGAGAGGTCCGGGTGAAACCGAGATCGAAACGGACCGTCGTATGGTGCGCGACAAGATCTCGCTGCTGCGCAAAAGACTCGCTGAAATCGACAAGCAGGCTTTCACCCAACGCAAAGACCGCGGTGAATTTATTCGTGTGGCGCTGGTAGGATATACCAACGTGGGAAAGTCCACCATCATGAACCTGCTGAGCAAATCAGATGTCCTCTCGGAGAATAAATTATTTGCCACGCTGGATACCACCACGCGAAAGCTGGTTTATGAGAACACTCCTTTTCTTTTGAGTGATACCGTTGGTTTCATTCGTAAACTGCCGCACCACCTGGTGGAAAGTTTTAAAAGCACCCTGGATGAAGTTCGTGAAGCAGATATCCTCCTGCATGTGGTTGACCTTTCACATCCCAATTACGAAGACCAGTTAGGTGTCGTGAATAAAACACTACAGGAGATCGGTGCTTTTGATAAACCCATCATCACCGTTTTCAATAAACTGGACCTCTATATCAAGCATACTTTTGATGAATGGCTGAATGAAGAGACGAAAGAACAAATCCTTGACGACCTGAAAGCACGCTGGCAGCAGGAAACCAATGGCAATGCCATTTTCATTTCGGCTCTTGAACGCACGAACATCGACAGCTTCAGGGCAACGATCCTTGATAAGGTGAGAGAATTGTACAGGATCAGGTATCCTTATAAAACCGACTTCTTTTATTGAGTGGTGCTACCGGGAAGACGGGAAGACGTTTTTACTTTATTAATTAACCGGGGAGACGGTAAGGCGTTTTATTTTTAGTTAACCGGAAAGGCGGTAAGACTCTTTACTTTTTCAGATTCATCAATTACGTTAACAACCATGACAAAGAAATAAAAGTGAAATTTTGAAAGTAGGTTTACCAATCATGTCTTTCTATCTTCCTTGTCAAACCAAATAAATCTTTCCGTCTTCTCGTCTTACAGGTAAAACAAAATATATCTTTCCGTCTTCCCGGTTAAAATTAAATCATGTCCCAAAAGAAATACAGGTGGATCAAGATAGCAGAATCCATTTCAGAAATTCCTTTCCGTTCCAACGATATTGCAGAAGTAGACACACCAGAAAAAAAGATCTGCATAGGCAGGCACAATGACGAATACTTTGCCTTCGCCCATAAATGCCCGCACGCCGGTGGATTTTTGGTAGATGGCTGGACAGACAACATGGGCAATGTGATCTGCAATCTCCACCGCTATAAATTCTGCATGAAGAACGGCCGGAATATCTCCGGCGAAGGTTATCACCTCAAGCACTGGCCAATAGAAATCAGAGAAGATGGAGTATACGTAGGATTCGAAATCAATAAACTCTTCGGGTTATTTTGATTACTCGGATTAATTGAGAGAAACAATCACAGATTACACGGATTACACAGATAGGCTCGTGATAATTCAAATTCCATTACTAAAACAAAAATCTTGGTCAATTAATTTTCCGTCACTACCCTTTTTGAAGGAGATGTGCCTGTAGATCTCTAATCTGTGAAATCTGTGTAATCTGTGATTCCTAATCAAGTGTCAATCTTATCAATCTGTGATTCTCACCACTCACCATTCACCACTCACCTCCATAAATCTGTGTTTTAATCTGCGATCTGTACTATCTTTCCATCCCTTACTATGCTACCATAATGATCCTAATTGTTGACGATAAACAGGAAAACCTGTTCTCGCTCAAATCCCTACTACAGCTGCACGGCTATGAAGTGGATACGGCGCAAACAGGCGAAGAGGCATTGAAAAAAGTGCTTCGATTCGAGTATGCCCTGCTCATCCTCGATGTGCAAATGCCCGGCATGGACGGATTTGAAGTGGCGGAAGCCATCAATGGCTATAGTAAAACCAGGTCTACTCCCATCATCTTCCTTTCAGCTGTCAATACCAATAAACCCTTCATCACCAAAGGGTATAATTCGGGGGGTATCGATTACATCACCAAGCCCTTTGATCCAGACCTGCTCATGCTCAAGGTCAATACTTTCTACCGTCTCTACCAGCAAACCAAAGAACTGCGCACCATACAGGAAGACCTTCGCAAGGAGATCGAAGGACGTAAGGAAGCCCAGAAAAAACTGGAAGAAATGAACCAGCTCCTGGAGGAAAAAGTAAATGAACGTACCCGTGAGCTGATGGAAATGAACCAGACACTTGAAAAAAGCAATGTGGAACTCCAGCAATATGCCTCCATCGCTTCCCACGACCTGCAGGAACCATTACGCAAGATCATCACCTTTATCAATATCATCCAGGACAAGCTCCTGTCGCAACATCCCGAGACCAGCGTGTATTTTAAAAAAGCCATCGCTTCTGCAGAAAGAATGCGCAACCTGATCAATGACCTGCTTGACTATTCCAAGCTTTCCGCCGCATCTTACTTTAAGGAAACCAACCTGGCTGAGATCCTGGAAAGCACACTTTCCGACCTGGAGCTTTCCATCCAGGAAAGAGGTGCCGAGATCCGTGTGGGAAAGCTTCCCTCGGTAGAGGTCATACCCGGACAAATACGCCAGGTCTTCCAGAACATCATCAGCAACGCACTCAAGTTTTCCAGGAAAGAAGTAAAGCCTTTAATAGAGATCTGGAGCGAGGAATGCCTGGAAGAAAACCACAGGGACCGCGTGCATATTTACATCCGCGACAATGGCATTGGCTTTAACGAAGCCTACCTGCACAAGATCTTTAACCTCTTTCAGCGACTGCATGGCATCAACGAATATGAAGGCACCGGCATCGGCCTGGCCATCGTACGCAAGATCATGGACCAGCATCATGGCAACATCACCGCCCGCAGCACCGAAGGCGAAGGATCCACCTTTATCATTGAACTTCCATTGAAACAAAAATCTGTTACAGCAACGGCATCTATATGAATCCATTCAAACGCAACCTGCTGATTGGCTATGGTGTTTCTCTCTTCCTCCTGGTAGCGAGCGCACTGGCTTCTTTTTTCAGCATTCAGAACCTTTTATCCAGCGCCGACCTGGTGAATCACACCAATGAAGTGATCAAGAAACTCGACGGTGTGATCATGTCTGCCAAGGATGGTGAAACCGGCCAGCGCGGTTACCTCCTCACCCAGGATGAGATTTACCTCGAACCCTACCGGGGTGCCCATGAAAAGGCGAACAGCCGTGTACAGCAGCTCAGGCTCCTCATCACAGACAACCAGGACCAGCAACAGGATCTCATCCTACTAAAAACCCTGGTAGATGACCGTTTCCGGGTATTACAGGCGGTGATCGACAGTACGCAACAGGGCAAATTAAGTGCTTCCGACCTTGAATATGGCCGAAACCTCATGACCCAATTGACCGAAGTAGTAAAACGCATGAGTGAGAGAGAACAGGCTATACTGGCGGAACGCACGGCTAAGATGAATGAGTTCGCCCGCCTCACCCCAGTACTGATCATTATTGCCTCGCTGCTGGCCATCTTCGTTACCGTTATTTCCTTCTACCGCGTGAGCGCAGATTTCAAAAAGAGGGAAGCCCTTCAGAACGAGCTGCAGGAAAAGAACCGCGAAGTGATCAACCGCATTCACATCATTGAGAACATCACCAGTCGCATTGCCGCTGGTAATTTCTCTACCCGCGTGGCCGAACAGGACAAGGAAAGCCTGGGTGTTTTGGCCCAGTCGCTGGATAAGATGGCCGAGTCGCTGGACTATTCCTTCACCAACCTGGCCGACAAAGAATGGCAACAAACCGGTATTGCCAGTCTCAACGAGCAGATGATCGGTGAGAAAGACATCAGTCAGCTCGCGGAAAAGGTGCTCAACTTCATTACCGAATACACCAGGATACCTGTGGGTGTTTTTTACCTGACCAAAGACCAGGAAAACCTGGAGATGGCTTCCAGCGTGGCCATCACGCATAACAAGGTGCCTTCTAAGATCAAATTAGGTGAAGGCATTGCAGGACGAAGCGCCCAGGCCAGGCAGCTGCTCTTCCTGGAGGACATCCAGGCTACCAGCCTGACAGTAGATTTTACCGCCGGCTCTATCAAGCCCAATGCGGTGCTGGCCATCCCGGTTTTTTATGAGACCAAACTCAAAGGAGTGATCGAACTGGCTTCGCTCAAATCCTTTACTCCACAGGTGATCGATTTCCTGAAAGCCGCCACCTTCAATATTGGACAGGCCATTCACAGCGCCCGCGATCATGAAAGGTTGCAGGAATTATTGGCTGAAACGCAGGCCCAGTCAGAAGAATTGCAGTCGCAGCACTCCGAACTCGAGAACATCAATGCTGAGCTGGAAGCCCAAGCCGAAAAGCTCCAGGCTTCCGAAGAAGAGCTGCGCGTTCAGCAGGAAGAACTGCAACAGGCCAACCAGGAACTGGAAGAGAGAACCCGACTCCTGGAAGAAAAAAATGAGCTCATACTCGAACGCAATTTCGAGATCCAGCGCAAGGCAGAAGAACTGGAAGTAAGCACTCGTTATAAGTCTGAATTCCTTGCCAACATGTCGCACGAATTGCGGACACCATTGAATTCCATCCTTCTTTTATCGAGATTGCTTTCTGAAAATCATGAAAAGAATCTCAATACCGACCAGGTGGAATATGCCAATGTGATCCAGTCTTCCGGCAAAGGCCTCCTCTCCCTGATCGACGAGATCCTTGACCTTTCCAAGATCGAATCAGGAAAGATGGAACTGGAGTTTTCTGAGGTCAGGCTGGCTTCGCTCTCAGATGAGATCAACAGCATGTTTGGTCCGCTTGCCCGCGACAAGGGAATTGATTTTAAGATCAGCATCGCCGACAATCTTCCTGCCTCGCTGACCACAGACAAACTGCGCCTTGACCAGATCCTTCGTAACCTGCTTTCCAATGCCCTGAAATTTACGCGCAAAGGCTCGGTGGAACTGAATATTGGCAAGGAAAAAGAAGCTCTTACTTTCTCGGTAAAAGATACCGGCATTGGCGTTCCAAAAGAAAAGCAGCAAACCATTTTTGAAGCCTTCCAGCAGGCCGACGGCAGCACGCGTCGCGAATATGGCGGTACCGGACTGGGACTTTCCATTAGCCGTGAACTGGCCCGTTTGCTGGGTGGCGAGATCCGCCTGAAAAGCGAGGAAGGCAAGGGCAGCGAGTTCACTTTATTGCTTCCAGTTGATGGCAAAAAACAGGCTGAAACCCGCGAAAACACTGAAGTAGAATCTGCAAAAGAGAGTTCAGCTGATACTAAAGAAACGCCATCTGCCAACGGCAAATACATTTCTACTACCATCCCTGCCTCTCTGCCCGATGACAGGGAGGATATCAAACCCGGCGACAAGGTGATCCTGATAGTGGAAGATGACACGGCTTTTGCACGGTCCCTGCTGGATTACACGCGAAAAAAAGGCTACAAAGCCCTGGTAGCAGTGAGGGGAGATGAGGGCATTGAGCTGGCGCAGCGCTTCAAGCCCCTGGGCATTTTGCTGGATGTGCAGCTGCCGGTAAAAAGCGGTTGGGAAGTGATGGATGAACTGAAAAACAACAAAGAAACCCGACCCATTCCTGTACACATCATGTCCTCTCACGAGGTCAAAACCCGCAGTCTGTCCAAGGGTGCCGTGGACTTCATCAACAAGCCTGTTGCTTTTGAAAAGCTTTCGGAAATGTTCGGGAAGATCGAGCAGGCCCTGAGCAAACATCCCCGCAAGGTGCTGATCGTGGAGGAAAACCCCAAGCACGCACAGGCGCTGGCTTATTTCCTGGAGAATTACAACATCAGCGCGGAGATCCACAATTCGGTAAACGAAGGTGTAGACACCCTCAACCGCAAGGATGTGGACTGCGTGATCCTGGACATGGGCGTGCCCGCGCAACATTCTTATGAACTGCTGGAACAGGTAAAAGATTCACCCGGATTGGAACACCTGCCCATCATTGTTTTTACGGGAAGAAATCTTTCCCATATCGAAGAAAAAAAGATCAAGCAATACGCGGATTCCATCGTGGTAAAAACGGCCCATTCTTACCAGCGCATACTCGATGAGGTTTCACTCTTTCTTCACCTGGTGGAAGAAGCCGGAAAGGAAAACGGCCCTTCCAAATACCGCCGACTGGGCGAGCTGGGCGAAGTGCTCAAAGGAAAAAAGGTGCTGGTGGCTGATGACGATGTGCGCAACATCTTTTCCCTTACCAAATCCCTGGAGAAATATGGCGTGGAGGTTTTGTCGGCCATTGACGGGAAGGACGCCCTGGTGCAGCTAGGCAATCATCCCGGTATTGACCTGATCCTCATGGACATGATGATGCCCGAGATGGATGGCTATGAAAGCATCCGTCGCATCAGGCAGCAGCAGGCTTACCGCAACCTGCCCATCATTGCCGTCACCGCTAAGGCCATGACCGGCGATCGTGAAAAATGTATCAATGCGGGTGCTTCGGACTACATCACCAAGCCGGTGGATGTGGACCAGCTGGTATCCCTGCTGCGTGTGTGGCTTTACAACAAATAAAAATGAGAAAGAAGATACTCGTGATAGATGATGACCACCGCAATACGTTTGCGCTGGCGGCCATTCTCAAAACCCGTGGCTACGAGCCCATTGTTGCTTCCAGTATGGAACAGGCTTTTCAGATAATGGATGAAGGCTTTTTACCCGTAGCCATTCTCATGGACATGATGATGCCCGGTATGGATGGCTATGAAGCGATACCGAAGATCAAGAACGATCCAAAGCTGAATCAGATTCCATTGATAGCAGTAACGGCGCAGGCTATGCGTGGCGACAGGGAGAAATGCCTGGCAGCAGGTGCGGATGGTTATATTTCCAAACCCGTGGACATTGACAAGCTGGTAGAGTTATTGAAAGAACAATTGCATGAAAGCTAACACGGCCATCATCAGGGAAGAGGATATGGACCTCCTGCTGCAGGAGATCTTTTCCCGCTATGGCTATGATTTCACTTCCTATTCGCGGGCTTCGCTGCGGCGGCGCATCAGCCGTTTGCTGGTCATTGACCGGCTCACCTCTTTTGCAGAATTGCTCTACCGCATCAAAAGCGATCCGGCCTATTTGCCTCATGTGGTGGAAGAGATCACGGTGAATGTAACCGAGATGTTCAGGGATCCCTCCACCTTCCGCGTGATTAGAGAGGAAGTCTTGCCTGTGCTGGCCACCAGGCCTTTCATCCGCATCTGGCATGCAGGCTGCGCTACCGGGGAAGAAGTATATTCCATGGCCATCCTGCTCAAGGAAGCCAACCTTTTGAACCGGTCTTTGTTGTATGCTACCGACCTCAATCCTTCGGCGGTGGAGAACATCAAGAAAGGGATCTTTCCCCTCAGTGCCATGCAGCAGTATTCAGAGAATTACATAGCGGCTGGCGGAAGGGAGGAATTTTCAAAATACTACACCACCATGTATGAGTGGGCGAGGTTTGACGAGGAGTTGCGTTCCAAGATGATCGCCTCCACTCACAACCTGGTTTCGGATCATTCCTTCAACGAGTTCCAGCTGATCTTTTGCAGGAATGTGTTGATTTATTTTGACAAGGATCTGCAGGACAAGGTGCTGGGTTTATTTGATGCCAGCCTGGAGAACCTGGGTTTCCTGGTGCTGGGAGCCAAGGAAAACCTGCGATTTTCAAAGCTGGCGGGGAAATACACACAGATTGGCAAAGAAAAGATATGGCGCAAGATGAAATAAGGAAGATGGTGCTCATTGGTGGCTCGGCCGGAAGCCTGGAAGCCATCCTGCAGCTGGTACCGGCCCTGCCGGGAGATGCGTCCGTAGTATATGTATTGATCGTACACCGCCGCAACGATGCCGATTCCATTCTTGAAAGATTATTGTCCACCCGCACCACCATGACCGTCAGCGAGGTGGAAGACAAGGATCCCATTTTACCTGATCAAATTTATATTGCCCCTCCCGGTTATCATTTATTGATTGAAGATGACAGCAGCTTTTCTCTTGATGGGTCCGAGAAGATCCATTACAGCCGGCCCAGTATCGATGTCTGTTTTGAATCTGCCGCCCAGGTCTTTGGCGATCGCACCATTGGCATCCTCCTCTCCGGCGCCAATGAAGACGGGGTTGTAGGCCTCCAGCGCATTGTAGAAGCCGGGGGACTGGCACTCGTGCAAGACCCCCAAACTGCCGAATTCCCCCTCATGCCCGCCAAGGCAGTGGAGAAAGTGAAGGAAGCTGTGGTGGGAGATATTGAAGGTTTGGTGGGAGTGTTGAAGAAGGAGTTGTTTGTTTAAAACCGGGAAGAAGAGAAGTGATTCGTTTAATGTTCTTACCGCCTTACCGGTTCATCAATTTCGTTTCCTTTTTACCTTTTTACCGGCTATTCTCTAAAAAAAACTCAGCATTTCTGCGAAGCATTTTCTCCCTTTTCAATAATCGATTAAAGGTTGAAAGGAAATACAGATACCCGTTTCATACAATGGGTTCTTTGAGCTACAAGAATGTATTATTACATTAGTTTTTAAAATTATTCTATGCGCATTAATACCATTTTCATTTTCTTCATTTTCCTGATCGTAGAATTAACAAGTTGTAAAAAGGAAATTGTAACCGCCGATTCAAATATTGATAAAGGCGTGGTACTTGGAAGAGTAGGAAATTCAAGCAGTAATAAGCAAAAGATAAATGATTGGCTAGATACAAAAAGCAGAGAAAGTCAAACTAAGGCAAATATTATAGCAAGCTTGAGAGCCACGTGGGACACTAACAATATGCGCGTTGAAAATTTTGATTCACTATATGATTATGTCATTATTCCGGTGAGCAGTGAATTTCAATCAACCAGTTATCCCAATGCTATCACAAACCTTCTTACTATTTTAGATAGTTCAGAAAATATTGTCAGCATGAGGCTCGCTTATTATGTACCAGATGAGGACTACACTGAGCTGCCTGACAATACTTTCCCAGAACTATTTAAAAATAATTCTGTTCAGGACGGGAAATATGCTTTTTGCAATCTCGCTGATATATTCCTATTTGAAACTACAATCAAGGATGGAGTGGAAGCTCACAGAGAAAGCAAGTGGAACCCCGGAAGCATTGAGGATCCGTGTGTAACGCTTTGGTTAGTCCACACGGACGTATATTATGACCATATAGAAGTGACAGTTGACTTGCTGGGTACATTCTGCGATGTTGATAATACGGACGGAGGTGGGGGAGCTGGTGGTACTGCTCCGTCAGAAGAACCTGAGAGTCGAAAGATAGCTCATGTTAACGGTTGGATGTTCACACGTATCCCAGAAGAGTTTGGGGCAGGTGGACTCGTGCAGGACTTAACATTTGAAGGACGGTTTTATAATAATAACCCTCAGAAGAACAAATTTACGGGCGAGGCATATGGCACTAACCTTTATTCTATCTTTAATTCTCAGGGGGGAAATGGTCAATTAGCCTATTCAAATACGAAGAATCTTTTCACTTATAACGCAACTAAAACGACTGCAACCTGTACAGCTACAGGAACTGTTCAGTTTCCTGATACACGGACATATAACTATTCGGGAACTGGAAGTTGGTCTTTTATAGGGCTTGTGTGGAACTAATTACTTTTTAAATGAAAATTAGAATAACTATTGGTTTTATATTTATGTTCTTTGCAGTGGCGTGTTCCCATTCACAAAAAGGGCAAGGAGTGGTAACTGAGCATACATTTTTTTATGGATCTGACGGTTCCTTAAATAAGCCAACTCATTTAGAGGTCAAGGTATATTTTAATGGGAAAGATTTAATTGAGGAAGTACCAAGGTTTGATTTTGGAGGTGACTCACTAACTTTTAAAAGTGAAATTAATCTAAGTCATTTCAGTTATCTAAATACTGAGGAAAACGTCTGCTACCACTATAGGAATTTTTCTGACACCGCAAAACCTTTCCAAAAATATAACTCTGTGGACTCTGTAACGCTTGATGGGGGTTGGAACTATTTTGCAAATACATCCATTGGATATAATAACTCAACGAAAATTGGAGATACAACAGTGAATAATATCCACTATGGGCGAGTTTTGCTCGATAGAGTCGATGGAGTTAGTTTCATTCTATACTGCAGGGACGACTTAGACGCCCCTTTGGTACAGCTTTTTAAACCTCTGGGGGACAGCATAAACTGTCCTATAGTTCGAGTAGAGACTTATATTAAGAATCGTTTATTTATGGCACGAGAATTCGAATTTGTGTCAAATAAATTGTCGCCAAGTGAA
This sequence comes from Bacteroidota bacterium, assembly GCA_023386045.1. GTDB lineage: Bacteria > Bacteroidota > Bacteroidia > Chitinophagales > Chitinophagaceae > Flavisolibacter. Next base: position 493,274 of record JAEWKK010000019.1, on the reverse strand, counting down.
ATAAAAGTATTTCAAGCCTGGAGACCGAAAAAGAGCAAATAGATTAGTTATCGTGCTTTTTGTAATAGAGTAGTTCTGGAAACAGAGGTCCGCCATTTAAAAGGATTGTTGAGTTGGTTAGCGACGATGGCTTAGAAGTTATTACTTGTTCCAAAAAGAAACCTCTTATTCTTGGATTTGAAATGCAATATTTGATTAGTGCGGTTCCCTGCCATTTGGATTTCAAAACAAAACTTACAAGAAGTTCAATTTAAGTAATGTGTCGAAAGGTAAAAGATTAAAGGAGTTACATCGCTGTAACTCTTGATAGCCAAGCTCCCCCTTCAGGACTTGAACCCGAGACCCTCTGATTAATCCCGCACGTGCGGGACTCTAATTAATGAGCTAACAATAAAAAAGCCTCAGATTTCTCTGAAGCTTCTGCTCCCCCTTCAGGACTTGAACCTGAGACCCTCTGATTAACAGTCAGATGCTCTAACCAACTGAGCTAAGGAGGAATAAACTGAAGAGCGGAGGGCGGATGCGAAGTGCGAGCCGTTCCGTTTTTCAGGACGGCAAAAATAGTACTTTTTCGATTCGCTCCAAATTGATTTTGAGGAGAAAAGAGGTGAATTCTGTAATAAACATTTAAAGATGCTTTGCTTCTGTTTGTTAAATGGAGCAATGGATATAGCTAAACATCTGGAAATGGAAATTGGAGGGAGTGCATGAAGCTATTTCATGCACTCTTCATGCATTAGGTAGGGCGTAGGTAGGGCGAAGCTATGGAGTACCCTTACAGGGTGACACCCTGTTTAGTTTTGAAATAGCTATACAGTTTAAAAAATAAATCCTGGATTAACTATACGGTGTTGATTTCCGGTTCTGTGTTTCATGGGTAAGAAGAGAGTTTACTTAGTTCTTAAAAAGGGGTATACTCCTTTTATGACCAAGGAAAACACCCTTTGGCAATTGTAATTCAATAAATATTAGTTCTCCCCCCTGTCCAAGATTAATTATCTGACAAGTAGTTCACAAACATCGACTTTTAATACCTCAGCTATTTTGTATAAAGATTCAATAGTGGGTTGGTTTCGATTGGTACACCATTTTGAAACAGCAGTAGTGCTCACTTGTAATTTTTCAGCTAACCAGATATTGGTTTTATCGTGTTCTAATAAAACGATTTTTATACGGTTATATCTTTTTTTGGAAACTGCCATTTGAATTAAAGACCACAAAAAACAAAAAAATCAACAGCAGGTGATTTATTAAGAAATACCAGTAACTTTAAGTTACTTTAAATGATTTTAAGTTATTTTAATCCCCAATCACTTCTCGAAGACTATTGTTTATGAAAAAGGTAAAAATCAGCAAAAAACTCAATCGTTCAACACCGAAAATGAAATGGCAAAAAGGAGACTATGCCCGAAATGCCCGTTTCAAGTTTATCCTTCCGTATCCCTTTCTCCTTTTATGCAGGTTGATGGAGGTTACCCCAGAAGAAGTATTGAGCGATTTTATGGATAACCTGTCCTGTGGTAGTTGGAGGAGGGAAGGAAGGGACAGAGCCAAAGAGCACCTGATCCAGTATTTTATTTCCCATGGTTATGGGCAACATCACTTCCGTGAGGAAGAGATAGGGGAAATTTTTAAGGAGATGGACGCAGTTGGATTATTGTTCCCAACCAAGGCAAAGCCCAATCTCCTAGACCTCTATTCTGATTGGAGGGATGAACATTTTAAATGGTGGTTTCATAAAAGATTTCAACAACCCAGACGGCTAAAAGGAAATGTACAAGGCAATGAAAGGTCTTAGCAACCATAACATATATGGCAGTATTCAAAACGAATTGGCTAACAGGATAAAGAAAGCCTGTGAAGTTGAGATGATTTTTTTGCTGGGCAGCCGATATTGCCATAGTTGCAGTGAAAGTATTTTTCATGCTGATGTGAAAAATAATGAGCAAATGGTGCAGTGTTTTTTGCTTGTATTGGTTCCAGAACATTGCAGCAAAGAACTGCACCGGTTAGAAGAAAAAATTGAAGGCAGCTGCAGTGCGCTAATGACTGTAACTGCACTGGTGATTACGAGCAGCTTATTTAAGGCATGGCTTGGTGAGTGCCACCGTTTTGCCTGCAGGGTGAGAAGCAGTGCACTTCTGATTTTTGATTCAGGTAGTTGTGAACTGCCCCCAGTACCGGATGAGAATTTTATCGTTAAAAAATCATCGGAAAGGATGTTTGATGAAGGATTGATGAAGGCCAGGGAGTTCCTGGCAGGAAGTGAATTGTTCAGGGTACGCAAGCAGCATGCAATGGCTGCTTTCATGCTGCATCAGTCGGCCGAGCAGACATTAAGAGCTTTGGTAAATGCAGTTACAGGATATCATGTTAATACCCATAGCATTGACAGGCTCCTACGTTTTGCGGTACTGGTAAGTTTTGATGTGCCATTAGTTTTTCCACAACATACAGAAGAAGAAAAGCGCCTTTTTCAATTTTTACAAAAGGCCTATATCCATACCCGCTACAAGGATGATTATGCGATCAGCCATGCCGACCTGTTGGTACTTACTGAAAGAGTAAAACGGATCAATGAGCTGGTATGGGAAGAAAGAAAGGTGCTTAAGAATAGAAGCCTTCCACAGGCATTCAAATAGGTTTTAAAATAAAATCATTAGCATGCAGGGATTAAGCTGCAGTCAACAAGGCAGACTGAACATGATCAGTGCAAGGCGTTGAAAAAAATTGGACTTATTTCATCTGAATGGCTTATAAAAGCCTTAATCCATCTCAAAAAATATTCGAATTTTTGCCAGCTTATCTTTGCTTCAATGGATGTTTTGACACCTGAGCAAAGAAGGCGCAACATGCAGGCTATCAGGAGCAAGGAGACCAAAGCCGAAATAACGTTTGCCCGGGCTCTATGGGCAAGGGGCCACCGGTATCGTAAGAATAATAAAAAGGTTTTTGGAAATCCCGACCTGACATTTGCCAAATGCAAGCTGGCCATTTTCATCGATGGCGAATATTTTCACGGGTACAATTGGGAAATTGAAAAGCACCGTATTAAAACCAACCGGGAGTTTTGGTGGAAAAAAATTGAAAGCAATATTCAACGAGATAAATTAGTGAATGAAACTCTGGTGGACAATGGGTGGACAGTTATGAGATTTTGGACGTTGGAAATACGAAAAGATTTAGCAAATTGCATCAGACAAGTTGAAAAGACTTTAAAGAAATTATGCCAGTAAAATATTCAGAAATAAGGAAAAGGTTAGGAATAGCGGGAACAAAAACGCCAGATGAGGGTTTTGCCTATCTTACTCACTATTTTCAAAACCATACAAATGGAGTGTCGCAATACTATAAACCTCTGGCAAAGGAGTATCTGACTAAGATTCACGAAAAACTAAATATTATTGAAGACCCCGAATTTCAATATTATCTACCCATTAAATGGGATATCCCATTCCCGCCACCAACAGATCCAAAATTTAAATTCATTGATCTTTTTGCCGGAATTGGTGGAATAAGACTTGCTTATCAAAACCTGGGGGGTAAATGTGTTTTTACCAGTGAATGGAACGAACATTCAAAGCGTACGTATGAAGTAAATTTTGGGGAAGTTCCTTTTGGAGATATAACGAAAATTAACGAAGCTGAAATTCCTGATCATGACCTACTGTTAGCCGGATTTCCCTGCCAGCCCTTTTCCATTGCAGGTGTTTCAAAAAAGAACGCGTTAGGTAAAGCGCATGGATTCCTGGATGAAACCCAGGGAACTTTGTTTTTTGATATAGCCAGAATATTAAAGCATAAAAAACCTAAAGCTTTTATGCTTGAGAATGTAAAAAACCTTCGTTCTCACGATAAGAAGAAAACTTTCATGGTGATCGAAAACACTTTGAAGGAACTAGGCTATTCTGTATATGCACAAGTTTTAAATGGAAAATACTTTGTACCACAGCACAGAGAGCGTATTATAATTGTTGGATTTCGTAATGATTTATATGAAGGCCTGGAAAATTTTCAATTTCCGAAAATGCCAGAACCTAAAAATGTATTTAAAGACATTTTAGAATCACAAGTTGATGAAAAATATACCTTAACTGATCACCTTTGGAAATATCTCAGGGATTATGCGGACAAACACAAAGCAAAAGGTAATGGTTTTGGTTTTGGTCTGACCGACCTGAATGGAATTTCAAGAACATTATCTGCCAGATATTACAAAGATGGTTCAGAGGTTTTGATACCTCAAAAAGGAAAGAATCCAAGGAGGCTGACTCCAAGAGAATGTGCAAGACTGCAGGGATTTCCTGATAAATTTATTATTCCAGTTTCTGACACACAGGCTTATAAACAATTTGGCAACTCTGTTACTGTGCCACTTATTCAGGCAGTAGCAAGACAGGTAGTAAAAACATTATTAAGCTCTAATGGAAAGCATAGTAGTAAAAGCTATACAATCAGTTCAGAAATCTGAAATATCGTATTGCAAATACCTTTCAGCAAATGATACAAAATCTACTAAAGCACATCAGGCAGGATATCTGGTAAGCAAATCGGCCTGGCAGATGTTTCTTGCAGATGAACCCCATAAAGGGCAAAATATTAAACTTAACCTGCTAATTAAATGGCAGGACGATTTTGAAACCAGCAGCATTTTCACATATTATGGTGCTGCAAAAAATGAATTTCGATTAACCAATTTCGGCAAAAACTTCCCCTTTAGAGAAGAAAGCAATACGGGAGATTTATTTGTACTATGCAAGGTAGAGCAAAATTATTTTCATGCATATATCTTAAGTCACGATGAAGATATTGATGATTTTTTTGCAGCTGTCAATATTTCTTCGACAGAAACAAACAAAATAATTCCCAGGCAAGAAGATAAAGCGGAAGATAAATTATTTCAATGCTTTTTAGCCTACGTTCAAACCTTAAAAATTGATTTCCCATCAACATTTGATCTCGCCTTAAATGCAAGGCAATGTTATAACGGTGCGTATGCTATTAATTCAAAGCATATAATATCGAACCCAGACAAAGAAATTTTAAACTGGCTTGATGCAGAATATCAATTGTTCAAAACGATTGAAAACGATCGATATTCTACCCGTATACAAACACCATTTGCAAGCGTTGAAGAATTGGTAGATACTGCGAACACTATTCTAAACAGGCGTAAAAGCAGAGCGGGTAAATCGTTGGAACACCATTTATCAGAAGTATTCAAAACCTTTGGTGTTGTTTATGAAGCTCAGGCAATAACAGAAGATAATAAAAAGCCAGACTTTCTTTTTCCAAATCAAGCTGCATACAGAAATAAAAACTATGACCAAAACAAACTGACTGTACTTGCTTCCAAGACAACATGTAAAGACAGGTGGAGGCAAATTATTAATGAAGCAGACAGAGTTAAGATTAAGCACTTATTTACTCTTCAACAGGGCATTTCTAAAAATCAACTTGAGGAAATGTACAAATATGACGTTTGTTTAGTGGTTCCAAAGCCTTATTTGACAAGTTTTCCAACAGAGTACAGAGAAAAGATTTTAACACTGGATAAGTTTGTAACGCATGTTCTAAATGTACAGAAGTCGTAGCCCTGACGTTTAATAATCAATAATTAAATTCATTTGGTTGGTATTGGAATCCGAGAGATACCAGGAAGGATAATCTTGCTCTTTGTTCTAATTGCCATCGCATGCTTCATAGGTCAATAGATACTTTATCATTAGAGCAACTTAGGATGAAGATTCAATATGACAAAGGGGGTTTGATTATATTGCCTACAAAGAAATTATACTATTCAAATTGTGCCAAGGACTGTAATCGCTACATTCTGAGCTTGAATTATTTAAACCTTTCGTTTGTCAAAATTGTGTCGTGAAAAAAATTCGTGCCTCTAAGACGTGCTGGTTTATCAGTTTTCCAGCTTTTACCTGTCAAAACAAATATACAATTTTTGTCAATGACTGGGTAATAGTGAGAACGCAATTAGGGACAAATAATGATACACCGAGATTTGTTGTCTTTAAGTACTGAAAAAGTGGCAAATACACTTTACCCTGCGATTAATTTGGATGCTTATATATCCGAAATACTGTGATATTCTTGTGCACCTTATTGATCAGGACTTTACAGGCGCAGATTTTCTAAATTATGTCTCATTCATTTGAGATAGTCTATTCAACCTGTAGATGTCACTATTTAGGTTATTTTCCTAACAGCTAAAACCTTTGAACCGCAAAAAGTATAAGGGTTCAAAACCTTAAATTTGATGATTATAGGCCTCCTATAGGATATTATTTAATGTAAACGTCGGCAGGTATGCGGTACAAAAGGGTCTCAAGAATGCCGGTTAATCTAAATAAGCCTCAAGAGTGGAAAGCTGATATTGCAGCCTCGGTGGACATGTACAATGAATGGTTTTTGCTTTTTGCGCCTAAAGCATTCAGGGAGGCCCGCATCCGTACCACAAAAGAGGTCGAAGATGTGTTGGTAATTACCAAAAATCTTAAGAAAATCAGCTCAGGCATATTACAGAAAAATCCTGAAATCTTGCCAACCCTCAGAATATCCAATTGTCCACCCATCGCAGTTGACAGGCTTTTTGGTCTGGCTGGTGTGCCATCGTCTTTCGTCAAAAGCATGGAACTTTACAAGAAATTACCAGCTAGAACCCTATCTGATAATGCAGTGGTAATACTGGAAAAGATTGCTACTGTTATTTCGTTTGAGACTATGGCAGCTGAGTAAGCATTGAGAAATTTTAAATGTTATATTAGATCACTAGCTGCTAAGTAAATTTTAATACCAAGAAACTGCGTGATATTATGGCTTTTAAGATCACAGAAATAATTTTGCAGGACGACAACGTCATCACACCCAGCAATATTACGGTTATTGTTGGGCCTAATAACTGCGGCAAAACTAAATTCTTAAACGAGTTACATAAATGGATAACCAGCAATCAGGGGGCGCTAGTTATAATAAAGAACGTGAATACAGAACAAGCAAACGCAGATGCAATATTCGAACATCTTAAGATTGTGCTCACTCCAGATAACACAAATCTTAGAATTACTTCCCACAGAGGCGCATTTTCTAGTGTGAACGTATCAACCAATGCGCAGTCAATTGAATTTCTAAAAAATGAGCTTGCACAACACTCTCCGACAAATGTTGCCAATTTTCGAGATTGGTTAGGAGTAGCAGCCGTAGGACTCATATCAACAGAGAACCGGCTGACGGCTGCAAAAGAAACCACAGATATAAAGGAAGATAAAAATCTCTTAACGGCTTTTTATAAAGGTGGTCGTCAAGTTGAACAGACCGTCTCAAGACATACAAAACAGGTATTTGGTGTGGAAATAAGATTAGACGATACCAAGCTTGGTCGTCTGTCAATAAAAGTAAACCCTGATTTTTCTGCTGTACCCGACCGTCCAATGGATGCAGCGCCTATTATGGATCAAATAACCAAGCTGGAAGAACAAGGTGATGGTCTGCGAAGCTTCGCTACAATTCTTTTGATCGTTTTGTTGTCATCTCGACCTTTTATTTTGATTGATGAACCTGATGCTTTTTTACATCCTCCCCAAGCAGCAGATCTAGGTCGAATTTTGGCTGGCTTAGCCACTCAACAAACTAGGTTAATGACTACTACCCACAGTGTAGATTATCTAAGAGGTGTATTAAGTGGTACAAACAACGTAACTGTGGTGAGGCTTCACCGAAATGCGACTGGTACGCATGCAAATATCTTAAGTGCAGCTGATATCGAGGAAATCAATAATAGTCCTTTATTGAATTCAGCAAAAGTTCTGGATGGTCTATTCTATCAGGGAGTGGTTATAGTTGAAGGAGATAGCGATAGAGCATTTTACGAACGGGCTAACCGTCGTTTGTTTCCTTCTGATGAAATTCATTTTGTTAACGCGCACAACAAACAGACTATCAAAAAGCTTATTGATCCCTACAGAAAGGCAAAGGTAAATTTCGCGGCAATTGTCGATTTAGACCTTATAAGGAGTTCTGATGATGTGCATCACATTTTGGAATCGACTGGAATTCTGGCAAACGAACAGAGGATTATGGAACTAATCACAATTATCCGTTCAGAAGTTGGCGCATTAACGGAGATCGATAGATATAACGCTGCCATGTCCTCTATTGAAACCTGCGTAATTGATGAAAAAGCAAAAGAAGCGATTAACCCAGCTGCTGCCGCTGCAAGCCAGGAGGCAGATTCTAGGTTAAAGGTCTTCAAAACTGCTGTAGATAACGCCTTTGACGAGGCAAACAGATGGTCCCGTGTGAAAAGAGAAGGCCGGGCAGCCTTGATGCCAGCAGGAGCTACAGCATTCGATGAATTGAACACGCTGCTTAGGCAGGCCGGAATATTTATGGTCCCGTGTGGCTCTCTCGAGGGATGGCTAGAACAGCATGGGGTTCCTGTATCGAAAAATAAGTCTCGATGGATCATAAATGCACTGGAATGGCTAAGTCACAATGACCCGGCTATCGTTCATCCTTTACGAGAATTTTTGACTGCCATCCACTATAGGTTAACGTCATAGACATAGATGATACTATTTTACTTATACCGCATCAAGTAACAACGTTCGCCTAATGAGCTATTATATCATTTCGATGTAGAGTCGGCAACCTCGTATACTAATGCATGTAGATTGCGGTATTGAAATACAAGCTAATGGTTTTTCTCTTCTGATTTGACATGAAGCTCTTTAAGTGCCTCGTTAACTTCAATCAATCCTGAAATATATCCTAGCGTGATATAGAAAACCTTTTTTGCTGCATTGAAATACGTCACCTTTCTGTTTATGGTTTTCGGTAAGCCGCCATAGATGTGTCTGATAATGTCAACAAACCCAATTCTTACATCTAGTTCTAAAGTGTGCGCAAGTTTATTTCGAAGTTTGTTGATTCTAAGTATCCAGTCAATTATATCAGACTCGATAGGGAGTTTTGTTATGCCAGCAAAAAGAATAGTTTTTTTATAAAAACTTAGGTCCAAAGCTTTTAAAACTTCACTTCCATACTCCATTTCCAGACGCCTTTTTAGAAACTCCTCTATAAGTAGGTGACCCTTTAACAGGAGTAATTCATCATTATCGATTTTGTTAAGGACTGTTTCAATACTTTGAAGTGTATTTTTTGCCATATTTTTCTGCTTAGGATGGTGTTGGATATTCTATTATTTCATTCGGTCTACTCTTGCCAACACGAAAAATAAATTTATTTTACTGCAAAGAAATTATGAAAGAAAATCTCGTTTTCAAACCAGCGAGTCATATGAAATTGATTTGCATTGTAAAATGGGCGAGACACGCGCTATATGCGTTTGCAGAAACCGGAGCTGGCATTAGTGAATTAGTGGGTTTTACTTCCCGAGAATATTATTCTTAACAACGACATACCATATATCGACATTTTCAAAACACAAACAGCATACGCTGAAAACTCAATACCGACCCAGAAAAATTCCATTAGTTGGGTTGGCACTTGACGCATTCAAGATCGTTTATTAGCTGTAAATGCCCTGATACGGTGCAAGCAGATTTGATGAGTCATAAATTCAATCGGCCGGCATATGCTGATGGTGCTTCGTTGGAACAAAAGTCAGAGTGGATGACGAGAATTCAATTTCAGGCAGCTTGTTAGATGAACCATGGGGTACGTTCCAAAACTTCGTGCAATTTGAAATTATCGCTTTGCCTCATAAATGCTGCAGTGAGGTAGGCAATGTCGCCTGCATATTTTGTTGTAATAGGCTCTGCACATAGAGAATCCGTAGAAGCCCAATTGAGCTTTGTAAGGCTCAACGCCTGGGACGCTAGGACACGCAAATCTGGGTTATCTGAAACTCTTGATGGTCCTTCGATTGTAATATTCAATTCCAATGCTTGAGGGGTGCCTAAAGTTTTTCGATATGGATTATGGCCTGTTGTAGATAAATAGATCTGATTTGGACTTCCAATAACATACCTGCCTCTAGCAAGGCTGCCATTGGTTTCGGTTCGCTCATCATAAAATCTGACATTATGTTGCGTGTTAATCCACACGAACACGAATTTCCCATTTGGTCTTATTTCCTGTGCAGCTTTAAAAATTGCGTCCCTATCCACTTTCGAAAACCTTGCCGTATAGTGAAAGCAAATTGTTGGATTTTCCGAAAGCTTCATTTTACCCAGCGTATCACGCACTAGCCTTTCATAATGTTTCGTTCGTTCGCCAAACGAAAACGTCTCGCTTCCTCCTGAATAAAATTCCCATCTTCCGTATTCGTTAAATACGTTTGCAAACGCCATTATTCTATTTGAGTCTTTCCTGTGATTTTGAGTGTATGATAGTCCGATAAAAAAATCGCAATCGGGTATGGACTCAGGTAATACCCATGGAGCTTGGCCGCACTTCGCAATAATATTTAAGGCAAGGTTTAGATCTTTAAAATCAGCGTTAAGTAGAGTAGGCGTATCAACCATTTGACATGGTATTCCAGCTTCTAAAAGAAGACGTTTTGCTTGGTAATAAGGTGCTCTTTCGTCATCAATAGCATAATTAGTTTCCGGACAATGAATGAGAAAAAGCCGCGATAAATAAGCATTTCCCTTCCATTCGGGATGATGTGAAAGTAGCCTACTTATTTCCCGTTGTAAGTTTTCAGGTTCAGATATGATAACTGTATTGTAAGTAAGTTTGACACCAAAGGTTCTTTCACTTCCTTTATATTTATATTTCCCCGTTCTTAGGCGCTCGATTAAACCCTCCATATTTGATACATAACTCTGCCCGCATAAAGGAATTACTTCAATATCTTTTGGGCTATGATCGTATGAGCCAAATTGGGTAATTCCCTCTCTAACATCCGCACTTGACCTATGTTTTGAAAACTCTACCTGCGGTTCGCCTAAACTATCAGCTCTTAGCATTGTTGTTCCATCGACTTTTTGCGAAACTTTTAAAGTATCACTTGAAAGATTGATGGATAAAGACGCCGACTTTAACGGGAAGATATTTTCAATAAGATCATCAATTACGGCTTGAGTTTGTTGCACTCGTTTCCTCGATGCGTTATTATCAAGACCAAATATTGCTCTTCTGATTTCTTTAGAAAGGTCATATGAGATATTTTTTTTCTCCAATAACTGCTTTATCAATGTCGGTGGAAGCCGTGGAATTATTTTGTTATTCGGTATTTTTTCTTCCGTTTTCTGGTCGTACAAGTAAACGTTACTGTAATCATTTTCAATTGAAAGTATTTTGCCTTTTGACCAACCTTGAAATTGACAAATACACGACAAGTTTGCCACTTCGCTGAGCTGGAAATATTGTACGATCTCATTCAGCAGACACACACTTTGAACTGTGACCGTATAGTCTGCTAATAAATATGCTTTACCGAAATATTCTTTTACTTGAAAAATATAAGATGGATAGAGCTTAACTACATTACTGACCCTCTCAGGAGCAGGGATGAACAACCCTTTCCTATGCGCAGTAACAATGCCATAGCTCGCTCTGTCGATAAACCATCCATTGGCTGTCAACTTATTTCTGAGTGCACCTAGAATTTCCTTTTTCAGTTGAAAGTTCTTTTCTATGTCCCTTGAGATAGAAACTCCGATCAATGGATATAAGTTGGTGAATTCAGGGGAGTCTTCGACGAAAGCACTTGTAGTTTCTATTTTTCTTTGCAGTGCGTTATTTTTAAGAATCACCACCGTTTCACTACTACTCGTGATGTATTCAGGAGCTGGAAGATTGAGCTTTGTCATTTCATCCCTCATTCTTCGTGTTCCTTCCTGCAATGCTTGCACAAAAGCTCTTCCATGTGCGTCTTTCATCTGGCGCAGCCATTCTATCAATTTTGGATTCCGTGAAAGGTGCTCAAGGTTTACATCTTGCAATGAAAAGTGTTCGGGTAAATTATGACCTTGAATAATACCACCAGGGCTGGTAACCGCAAACGCATCAGTGTACTTTTCACAATAAATGGCCTTGGCGATTCCATAATCTCTGTGTGCAACCGCATTTACGATAGCTTCATCAATGGCAATTGACGGATATTCTGGTTCTTCAATAAAACCTCCTGTGCCCTTTCTGATTTGATAAACATCGAAAAAGGCTGAGTCTTTTATAAATGTCCTGAAGTCTCTAATTTGCTTCGTGATGGGGCCTGAAAACTTTTTATCGTAAGTTGGTGTAGGCCTCTTTTGTCGTTCTTCATATGGCACATCAAATCTTAAAAGCCGGATAAATGCTTGGGGAATATTACGCTCTGGGTTTACTGAGAAAAATAGGGCACCAGCATTAGTAAACCAAGCCTCAGTATCTTTAGAAGTAGTTGCACCTAGATGGAATAGTATTTCAGAAGTGGTTCGCGCATAGGTAGAGTTGTCGAAATAATTGTGCGAAAATTCTTTATAAACGCCCTGCTCTAGATCGGCATCTTCAAACTTGGCGCAGTGAGTAACTTCGAAATTGACAACTCGCTTTTCTCGTTTGATCCTTTGAAGTTCATCGTCCGTAAGTTCTATGTTTTGCATGCCGCTTCTTTTCCATGATCTTTTCGGATGCGCAACTGTTTCGCATATGCCGTTCGAGCAATAAGGAGTATATACAAGTCCTATTTCCAGCTCTTGACCATCAATAATGACTTTGTGAAGTTTAAATTGACTATTGTGGTTTTTTAGATAGCTTATGTCTCCAAGGCTATTTATTTGTTCCTCAGTTAGTGACTTTAGTCCGGTTACGGTCCCGTGTTTTGAAATGCCTAATACCAGAAGTCCGCCGTCATGATTTTGGTTGGCAAATGCTGAAATAGTTTGAGCAATATGTTCAAGTTTGAATTCTTTTAAGTCCTGCGATCTCACTACGCCGTTTGTTGCTGCACGACAAAGTTCTTTCCGATCAAAAAATTGTCCTTCGAAATCCCTATCATTTTGAGCCGTCAAAAAATCCCAATGTTGGTCGGGATTATCAAAAACTAGTTTGGGTTTTATATTAAATGGCAATATCATAACTGTTGTAAAAATAGCCATTAGGCTATTTATTAAATACTGATTGTTTTCGAGAGTATACTGAATAGTAGGAATTTTGTTGCAATAGGATATATGCGAAACTATCTAACTTAGATTTTAAGGCAGTGTGACATCAGATTGTTTAAAATCATACAAAATTATCATTTAACCCATTGATTCTCAAATACCAAGGATTTCGTCAAAAAATGCGCATGACACCAAGGAGTAAATTATTAATAAATTAAGCGGTGTGACAAATGAAAGATATAGTATCAATACTGAACAAAACTGGGCCAGCTCGTTCCTCAAAAATCGTAAAGATTCTACAGGCAATGTCAGGAATGTCTGCTGAAAATGCAAGACAAAAAGTTTCCCGTGCTGGAGGGACGATTAAGAAATTTCCTTATGGCCTGTTACCCAATAGAGAGGGTTTTGTTTATCTAATTGAACAACGAACGTCGGAAGGTTTCTGGTTAAAATATTTAAAAGCAATGCGGGAAACAAATTCAGTCTATGGATTTGCTATAGATAGCTTGATTGCAAGAGGGGGAATAATAAAAATATCAGAGTTTGCTGTGTTTTCTGGTGCTCCAATAGCAATGAGAGGGCAAGTTGCTTCACAGAGAGTTGCAAGAACGCTTGAATCCTCTGGAGTTATTCAAAAACAGGAAGTGAATGGAGAAGAGTGTTATGTTCTTAAAAGATCTGAATTAGGTATTGCAGATTTTTTCGGGCATAAGCCAAGAACAATAACTGAAAATATCATTCTAGATGGTGTCCGTGAGTGGTCCCGTAAGATGGGATTTGCAAGCTATAATAGCATTGTTACGCGTACCGAAAGCTTAGAAAAGCGTAGAGTTGGTGCTTTTGCCTGGGACCTTACAGGTCCAAGCTATTTACTCCCTCTTAAAGGGGAGGATTCGAAACCTGGATTTTTAGTAGCTGATGTTTTTGCGGATACTGTTTTGGATGAGTTTGCAATTAAGTACATGATTAGAAAATCTCAATTACTTAAAGCAAGCCAAAAGAATTTGCGTTTCTTACCTATACTTATAGCTGAAGGATTTACTGGAGCGGCATTAACAAAGGGGCGCAGTGAAGGTTTGCTGTTGGCGACACCCGAAACATTATTTGGCTATGCTATAGCTCGCGGCTTAAAAAATCTCTTAGAAACCTTAAAAAATGCAGCTGCAATTGCAGCTGCAAACCCTGATCGATTATTGAAATTAATTGAGCAGCTTAAAGATATAGAAGGTGCAGCAGGAAATTTGCGAGGTATTTTGTTTGAGTTAATAGCAGCCTACATCGCGAAAGTTCAGGGTGGCTCAATAGACATTGGCATTACTGCGAAGGATAAAGATTCCGGTAAGGCTGCCGACATAGACGTATTGCGAATTCCAAACAAGGGTGAATGTATTGCGATTGAATGTAAAGGAAAGAACCCAGGCGGTATTGTGACACTAGAGGAAATAGAAGCATGGTTGAAAAGATTGCCGATCTTTCTAGCCTATTTTAAGTCAGAGAGAAGGTTCGCTGAAGCTAAAATTAGTTTTGAAATTTGGACTACTGGAAATTTTTCTGAAGATGCATTAGATCTTTTGAAAAAAGAACGACAAAAGAGAACTAAGCACCCAATCGATTGGAAAAACGGAAACGACGTTTTTGCCATTTCCAAATCAGCAAAGGAAAAGACAATTAACAAGGCATTACGTGAACATTTTTTAGTTCATCCTTTGGCAAAATAAAGTTTGTGATGAATAACACAGCACAACAAACCAGAAAAGTAGGGATAAAATAATAGCCCTTTCGGGCTACTATTTTATGGAGAAAATGACGCAGGCTGGTTATGTTGATTCCGTTCTGTTTCAGGCTTTGATTGTTCAGTTTCTTGTTTTTTCATGGTAACCTCCTTTGTTTTTTGTTCCTGTGCTTTTTCAGGATTGTTAGAAAATAGCTGTTCAAAGGACTCTTTTACATGATATGCATACATTACAGTCAAAATCAGATAAAAAACTAAAAGAAAGAACTTCTTCAACTTTCCCCAAACCTGTCCACTCACATGGAGTAAAAGGAAAGTCTTACAAAGTAAGTGCAAATTACGTGCAAATAAAAAAACAGTTATAACTAACTGCTTCATTTTCTGCCCCCTGTAGGACTTGAACCTGACATCCTCTGATTAACAGACAGCTGCTCTTATGCATTTAAGTTATCCAAACTAAATCACAAAGGAAGGATACAGTATCTTATTGATGCAATTACTTAATGCGACAAATTGTGTGCTGGTTGTGTGCTTAGGGCTGTAGTCTTTCAATTCTCTTGTTCAATAAGTTAGAAACAACTAGAGTCAAGTAATTGTATTGGTTTATTCCGAATATTAAGCTTTGATCTTTTCATTAATCCTCAAACCGCCAACTGACTCATCACAGATTGCTTATACAACCTCCCAATCGGTATCTCCGTAGCATTCACATGAATGGCTCCACTGCTGTAACCAGAAACCTTGTGCAGCGAAACAATATAAGAACGATGCACCCGCAAAAACTTATGACCCGATAATAAATTCTCTATGGCACTGATGGATTGCTTGACCATCAGGAAACGACCATTGGTAAAATACAGCTTCACATAGTCTTTCAAACTTTCAATATAAAGGATGTCGTTGATGACGATCTTTTGCATGGCACGATCCACTTTTAAATAAACAAAGGCCTCGGGATTGCCAGCATAAAGCTTTTGTTCCGCTGAAGGTGGGTTAATGGCTACTGTTCGCAGCTTATTCACAGCTTTTAAAAAACGCTCAAAGGAAACAGGCTTCACCAGGTAGTCTACTGCATCCAGTTCAAAACCCTCCACCGCATAATCACGGTAAGCCGTTACAAAAATAACCTTGGGGGGATGCGAGAGGCTCCTTAGAAACTGCGTGCCTATGATCTTTGGCATCTTGATATCCAGGAACATCACATCTACCCTTTTGCTGTGCAGCAGTCCAATGGCTTCCACGGCATTGCTGCAACAGCCTACCACTTCCAACTCGCTGATCTTGGCAATGTGTGACTGAAGCACCTTGATGGCGGGAGGCTCATCATCTATTAATAAGCAATGAATTTTCATACGCGCTGGTTCTTAACCGTTGGTTGTTTTCATATATGGGTATGAGAGGCACAACCGCTTCTTTCCTGAGATTGACCCAGAGATTCACCACAAAAAACTCGCCTTCATCTGCCAGCCTCAGTTCATGTTTACCGGGGTAGAGCAGTTCAAGTCGTTTCTTCACATTGTTGATGCCGACACCGTTTTCATGGAAAGGAATCAATTCATTCTTGCTGTTCACCACTTTGCAGACCAGCTCATGATCTTTTACTGCAAGATCAATACTCATCCAGGGACGTTCCAGCTGTTCAGAAGTGCCATGCTTGAATGCATTTTCCAGGAAAGGAAGAATGAGCAATGGACTGATAAATTTATCCTCGATGTCGCCTTCAATATTCAGCGAGATATCCAGTTTATCGCCATAACGTTCTTTTTCCAGGCCGATATAGTTCTTCATCACCTCCACTTCTTTTTCCAGGAGTACTTCATCTGTTTTGCATTCGTACAACATATAACTCAACAGAGATGAAAGCTTGAGGATCATCTGTGGCGTCTTGGGTGAATTCTCCAATGCAAACGAATAAACGTTATTGAGCGTATTGAAGAGAAAATGAGGATGCAGTTGTGCTTTAAGCAATTGCAGTTGTGCGGTGATCTTCTCCTGTTCCGCCATCAGCCATTTCCTTTGATTCTCTACCCAGAACTTGCACATTTTTATAACGATGGTGCCTGCTGCTCCTGTGGTCAGACATAAATAAGTGGTTGCGTTCCAGGGATTGATGTTCATGGTTTTGCCCGCAGCGTGCATCATAGGTGAGATCCAGTAGGAGATGGCAAGATAGTTTAAGAACCACCCGGCCACTCCCCAGCTCAATATAACTGTTGCGAACTGCAAATATTTTTCTTTGAATAAACACCGTGGAATGACCAGGTACATGAATGGATAGCTGTACAGGATTTTTACAGGCACCCATAAAATCATTAGGACGATATTATCCCAGTAGGTAGCAAAGCTCATGGTCCAAAAGCCTGCCCATATCAGTATCTCCAATACCCAGAAAATCACATGGCGATGTATACGGTAAGAGGGAGAGAAAAGGATATCTTTTGATGTCAGCGGCATGGACAATGTTGTTTACACAATTTACCAAATTCCTGTTGCTTTAACAGCCACATAGACAAACTGCATGAATCATCGACAAACAGCAGAAAAATACAGCAAACGCCATGAAGCTGCTATTTGATGCTATATCTTCTTCATGCATTCATCCTGTCGATTAGAGTTGGAAGCAGCTTCCTCTTCATTCTACCTTTTTATTGTCAACCCAATCATTTCAATCAAAACAGCTTCTATGTTCTCCAAAACGAAAACACAGCTTTATGTGATGCTGCTTATTATCATCACATTGGGAGCCTGTCAAAAAAAAGACAGCTACTCCTCTTCTTCATCAAACATGACCCAGGCACGTAATAATGAAGTCAATGGTCATTTAAAGCAAACCAAAACCTTTTCATCAGATGTGGTCAAGCGGTGGCTAGCGGTGCAAACCGGCATGCTTTACAGGCCCACCGGAAATCCATTCGGACTCAACGCAGGACGTTACATGGCTTATACCGGCGTAGCACTGTACGAATCTGTTGTTCCCGGTATGCCTGCATACCTGTCGCTTTACGGACAGCTCACCGACATGCCGGCCATGCCTTCCACCTCCCCGGGATTTGCTTACTACTGGCCTGCCTGCGCTCATGCAGCCCTTGCCACCATGACCAAAAAGTTCTTTAGCACTACTGCTGCCTATAATGCACAGGCAGTGACTGACCTGGAAAATGAATTAAATACAACTTACCGTGCCGCTGCAGGTAATGAGATCTTCGACAGATCCGTTGCCTTTGGAAAAGAAATTGCGGACCGGATCTTTGAATGGTCAAAAACAGATAATGCTGCCTGGCCCACTACACCTTACCAGTTACCGGCCGCTTTCCCGGGAATGTGGCAGCCCGAAACTCCCGGAGGTGCCATAGGTTTTCCTTACTGGGGTTATAACAGGTTGATGGTGCCGGGCAGTATCACAAACACGGTATCTCCGCCACCGCCCACATACAGCACCAGTCCCGCTTCTCCGTATTATGCGCAGTACCATGAAGTTTACCAGGTATCGCAGAATCTTACCAGTCAACAAAAACTGATCGCCAAATATTATAACGATGCCAATCCTGGTTATCCTGCCGGAGCACATTACATCTCTATCTTAAAGCAGGTGATGGAACAGTTCAATCCTGCCTTAGACCTTGCGGCACTGGCTTATGCTAAAACGGGTATCTCGCTTTTTGATGCCACCACAGGTTCTTTCAAAGCAAAATTCACTTACCTGAACGAAAGGCCTTTCCAGTACATTCGTTCTGTAATTGCGCCAGCTGCCAATCCTGCCTGGCAACCGTTTATTCCTACACCTCCTTATCCTGATTTTCCTTCTAATCATGCTGTTTTCAGCAGCAGTGTAGCCTTTGCACTCGGTTCTTTGTTTGGACACAATACGCCTTTTGTAAATCACACATACGAAGGAGTGATGGCAGACCTGGGTAGTGGTTTGGTAAACCTGGGTACAAGAACTTATCCATCATTTGAAGCCATGTCACAGGAAATAGGCATATCAAGATTATATGGAGGCATCCATATCAGGTATGCAATAGAAGAAGGATGGAAGCAGGGTAAAAAGATTGCCCAGAATGTAGATACTCAATTGAAGTTTCTGAAATAAGACAAGTTTCTTATGTCCGCTTTCATTCGGTTGAGAACAGAAGCTGGACGGATGTAGGCCCGGATGATTTTCATTCGGGCTTTTCATTGGGAGCATTTAGCCGGGAAAACGGTAAAACAGTAAGTTATGTTTTTGTATTACCGGGAGGACGGGAAGAATATGGTAAAGATTCTGATATTACAGGACTTACATTCAAATCACTATAGTTGATAAAAAGCATTGCCGGCAAGGCGGTAATTTGTGTTTTTGTGTTTGGTACCAATGTGTTCATACTATTAACAATATTCACAATTAATGCTCTGAAGACTTTCAGAAAAAAAGAAAAGAAATAGGAAAAGTCCCAGCGCCTTTTCCCGTGGGTTGGTTTAGTGAATCTTTATTTTATAAAGTTTGCCAACGGGGAACAGCGCCTCCAGTGGTCTCGCATAGCACGCAGCATGAACTACGTCCTGAGGATGGTCGAATAAAAAGTTTTTTCGCCGATGGCGATTTCGGGAGAGGAAAAGTATGAACATAGAGTATGTACCGGGTCGAAATCGCCTTGACTTTTTTGTTACTTTTTTTGTTAAGAAAAAAAGTAAGGGATAACCGGTAAGGCGGAAAGAAAAAATATTGTTGTTGATATTTTGAACCGACGAGTCCCTCACTAGATAGTTTAAATTCAAAGTTGCCTTTTCGTAGACTCGTCGGGAAAATATTAGGCAGTGGGGTTCTGCTGTTCACCGAGGTTATTATCGTTAAAGAACTTATCCCTGTGTTCTTTGAATTCATCTGTAAGCGCTGTGACAATTTCAACGCTGGAATCCACTTCTTCGTGCAGGTCGGGTAACTTCTTATCAAGGAGGGCCACACCCAGGTTGATATTGTCTGCTTCAATTTGTGCTAGCTTTTTAAGAACCGAAGTTTGGCTGTTTTTCAGATCGTCCAGTTCACGGAGGATCTTATCCATTAAGGTCAGCTTTTCCATTTTATCCATAAGAACATGTTTGGGGTTAGTATTGCAAAAATTGGGCTAGGGGTAGCCGGGAAAACGGTAAAGAGAATTTAACCGGTAAGTAGGGAAGAAATTGAGATTAAGTATTGTTTCCTGAATAACTATTATTGCGAGAGTGTTACTATAAGAAAAACAAAATTGCATCCTCATCATGTCATATAGTTCAATAACAGGATGTTCAAAAAATAAAGTAGGAGGATCAGCACTGCATCTATGGCAATGAAATATTTTTTGGAAGGCGCCCTGTAAGCAAATCCGGCCATAGCAATGGACGACATAGCAATGCAGGTAAATACGGTCAGCAGGTGATTATCTGACGCATCTTTTAATAAAATTCCTTTTCTATACAGGATATCATCTATCACCAAAATCAGGATGTTGAAGATATTACTGCCTAGTAGGTTTCCTGTTGCCAGGTCAATAGCTCCCATGCGCACAGCCGCAACGGATACAGCTATTTCGGGTAAAGAAGTTGATGCAGCTACAAACACTGTTCCCATGAAGGAGGCAGCCATCCCTGTTTGTTCAATAATATTATCGGCAAATTGTGGTATAAAGAGCGCAGCACCTACCGTTATAAAGGCATAAACAATATAACCTAAAACGAGCCTTCGCAGTGGAGGCAGTTGCGCGAGTTCTGTAATTCCTTGATCTGATTCTTTATCTCTCATCTCCCTTTGGTAAATCACACGAATGGATAGGAGATAAATCATGACAAAAACAAGACTGAATATGCCTATCCCAGGGAGGATCACCAATTCCTGCGGAAGAAAGATGCCCAGGCCAGCAAATGCTACCAATACTGTTCCAAGTGCAGCCGATAAAATATGGCGGCTGGAGGCGAGATAGAATAAATGTTGATGTCTTGGAACAAAAATATCCAGTGCTGCAAGTATGGCCAAATTGAAAGTACAGCTTCCTAAAATATCACCAACAGCCAGATCGGCAGATTGTACAATGGCTGATGAACTAATACCAACCATCAGTTCGGGCAGCGAGGTTACAGTAGCCAACAATATCAGGCCGATCCAGGCCTTACCCAAACCGGTTTTCTCTGCAATCTTATCGCCATACCACGAAAGCTTACGGCCTGCAAAGAAGATAATGATGGCGCAGACTATAAAACCACTTACACTATACATCCTGATAAGTATTGGTTACCGTTCAATTCATTTTTTCATTCCACTACAATTTCTCTGTTTTTTGTTGTAAAAACTACATGCGGATAAAATTACAAATGAGTTGAAATTAAATTATGACTTAGGTTTGTTTAGCTACCGTGAGATTCATCGGTCAGGAAGGAAATTTAACCGGTAAGGCGGAAATAAATATGGTAAAGCATCTGCCATTACAAACCTCGTTCAGATTATTTCGTAGTTAGTCTTAAATACAAACGATTATTATACCGAGGAGTCCCGCAATAGATAGTTCGTATTCAAAGTTGTTGCCGCGGAGACAGGTCGGGAAAGATCATCTTCGCTCAAGCGATTCTCGTTTGATGATTGACGTTTGTCGTTTGAATAGTCTTACCCTCACCATTGACCATTCACCACTGACTACTGACACCTCACTACTGACCCTGACCCGGTTGCCGTTTGCTAACTTAACAATGTAAATATCCAGGCCCCCAGCATCCCACCAATCAATGGTCCTACCACTGGTATCCATGCATAGCTCCAATCGTTCGGGCCTTTCTTACCTATCGGCAATATGGAGTGCATGATCCTTGGTCCAAGATCGCGGGCCGGATTGATGGCATAACCTGTTGGTCCGCCAAGACTCAATCCAATACCCAATACCAGTAAGGCTACTGGCAGGGCATCCAACGCTCCCAAACTACTTGAAGGAGCAATGATGAACAACACAGCAAACACCAGGACAAAGGTCCCAATGATCTCTGTGATCAAATTATGAAGAGGGCTTTTGATAGCGGGTGCGGTACAAAATACAGCGCGCTTCAGGTCCACATCATCCGTGGCATTGAAATGCAAACGATAACTTGCCCATACTCCAACGGAGCCGAGCATGGCACCGATCATTTGTCCACCCATATATTGCGGAACATCCTCCCATTTGATCTTGTGCAGGTAAGCCAGTGCCAGCGTAACAGCAGGATTCAAATGCGCGCTGCTGGCTTTTGCTGCTACAAACACACCAACAAATACAGCGATGGCCCAACCAAAAGCGATCACGATCCAGCCGCTGTTCTGTCCCTTGGAACGGTTGAGTACAACATTGGCTACAACACCATTGCCTAAAAGAATCAGTAAAAATGTTCCTATGATCTCTCCGGTGAAAATGTTCATGGTAGTTAGTTTATAATTGCAACTTCAATTCTGAAATAGTCTCAGTTTGTTTGTACAAACAGCCGCATCACAAAGGCCACTAAGAAAACAGAAAGAACACAACGCAAATCATTAAGCGAATCTCTCAATTGCCCTTTGCCGTCTGAAGATCCCTCTACTTCATCATTCCTTATTCCTTGTTCATCTGTTCGATATTTTTCTTAAACAGCCGCATCACAAAGGCCACTAAGAAAACACAAAGAACACAACGCATTCTCGTTTCCCGCTTGCCGTTTCCCGATTCTCTCACTCTGCCCACGCTTCCGCCGCCTTTATCGCTCTCTTCCAGTTCTTCTGGTGATCCTTTCTTGTATCCTCATTCATCCTTGATTCAAAGGCCTGCTCTTTCTGCCAGTAGCCTTCTATTTCATTCAGATCTTTCCAGAAGCCTACTGCGAGTCCTGCTAAATAAGCAGCACCGAGAGCTGTTGTCTCAGTAATCTGTGGTCGGATCACTGTTGTATTGAGTATGTCGGACTGAAATTGCATCAGGTAGTTGTTAGCCGTTGCACCACCGTCCACCCTCACTTCTTTGATTTCAAGATCTGCATCGGCCTGCATGGCCTTTAATACATCCATGGTCTGGTAGGCAATGCTTTCTACGGCCGCCCTTGCAATATGGGCATCGCTGCTTCCCCTCGTTAATCCCACGATCATTCCTCTTGCATGCTGGTTCCAATAGGGCGCACCTAAACCGGTAAATGCAGGCACCATGTAAACACCTCCATTGTCTTCTGCCTTCAAACACAAAGCCTCCACATCAGAAGATTTTTGTATCAACTTCAGTCCATCTCTTAACCATTGCACTACTGCACCTGCAATGAACACGCTTCCTTCCAGTGCATACTGTACTTCGCCATTGATCTTCCAGGCTACCGTGGTCAATAAATTATTTTTAGAGGTAACGGGTTTGGTTCCTGTATTCATCAGCATAAAACATCCGGTTCCATAAGTGTTCTTGACCATGCCTGGATGTATGCACATCTGGCCAAACAAAGCAGCCTGCTGGTCGCCGGCAATGCCACAGACAGGAAGTTCCGCTGCTGCCAGCAACTGTTGCGTGTGGCCGTACACTTCACTGCTCGAACGCACTTCAGGTAACATGGAGGCTGGTATATCAAACAACCTGAGTAATTCTTCATCCCACTGCATGCTATGAATGTTGAAAAGTTGCGTTCTTGATGAGTTTGTCACATCGGTAACATGCACCTTACCGTTAGTGAGCTTCCATACCAGCCAGCTGTCAATGGTACCGAAACACAATTCACCCTTCTCCGCTTTTTCTCTCGCACCCTCTACATGATCCAGCATCCATTTTACTTTAGAAGCTGAGAAATATGCATCGATCACCAGGCCGGTCTTCTGCCTGATCATTTCTTCTTTGCCTACTTTCTTCAAATTGTCACAATACGCTGCCGTACGCCTGTCCTGCCATACAATGGCATGATGTATGGGCTGCGAAGTTTTCCTGTCCCAGACTACTGCCGTTTCTCTTTGATTGGTAATACCAATACCTGCAATGTCATGAATGGTGAGTCCTGCCTTGGCGATGGCTTCTGTGGCTACTCCCAGCTGGGTGGACCAGATCTCATTGGCATCATGCTCTACCCATCCTGGCTGTGGAAAATACTGGGTGAATTCTTTCTGTGCTACAGATACGATGTTTCCTTTTTTATCAAAGATGATGGCACGTGAACTGGTAGTGCCCTGGTCGAAGGATAAAATGTATTGGGACATGCTGATGATATTTCAGTTAGAAACAAGAGACCTTGCAATTGACTCTGGATGTAATCAACCTGAATTACAATTTCGAATAGAGATCCGGGTAATCGCTGATCAGTCCATCAACACCCATCTCTTTCAGTCGCTTCATATCTTCCAGCTTATTCACGGTCCAGGGAATGACACGGATATTTTTATCATGACATGTCTTCAGCAATTCGGGTGTAACCAGTGAATAATGAGGACTGTAAATGTTGGGGGTAAAACCCAGTTCTTTCAATTGCTCTGACAGCGTTCTTTTGTCATCGCCTTCAATTAACAATGATGTAGATACAGTTGGATATTTGCGATGCATTACTTTCAATGCTCTCGGATCAAAGGACTGGATGGTAGTACGTTCCGTAATCCCTTCAGCATTGATGGCATCCATCGCCAGGTCAACAAAGGTTTCTACTGGCGGATGCTTCTTTCCATCACCGGCCGGCTTTGATTTGATCTCGATATTATACAACATGCTCTTGCCCTTTTCCTTTGCATAGGATTCAGTGGCATAAAGCAGTTCCACCAACATTGGTTTGAAGGCTTCTATTTTTTGCTGGTGCGGAAAATCCGGATGAGGTTTCATTCCCACATCATACTTCATGATGCTGTCATAATTCATCTGGTACAGCAATCGCTTGGGGCCTTCACCTTTTTCAAGGTATTTACCTTCAGGAGTGGTGGTGATATTCTCATTAAAATAAGGATCGTGCGATACCACTACATAATTGTCCTTTGAAACATGCAGATCCATCTCCAGTGTAGTCACACCCAGATCAATGGCTTTGATCATGGCGTCAATGGTATTCTCGGGCATCAGTCCGCGACAGCCGCGGTGGCCCTGCAGTTCAAAACTTTGTTTCACAAATGGCGTGGTGGGTTTTGTTGTGCTGCATGATAATGCAATAGTAGCGATGGCAGCGATCAGTATGGAAGGTTTCATCATATTAATTGTCAAGATACTTACCCTTTTTTAAAATCTCCGCCCATACTTTGTAACCTGCAGCATTAAGATGCAGACCATCGATGGTATATTTTTTATCCAGCTTCTTGTCCGCATTTAAAAAATGAGGATAAAGATCAATCAGGGTAATTTTTTCTTTTTCAGCCAGATGCTTCAATGCCTTATTCACATCCAGAATGTGCGCATCCTTGTTGTAATGATTTTTGAATTGAGTGAATTCATTATTCACGGGAAGCAGGGTTTGGAAATAGATCTTTGTTGAAGGCGATTCTTTTTTGATGCGGCAAATAATCTTTTTATAATTATCGATGATAAAACTATCAGGAACATTTCTTGAAATATCATTGATGCCGATCAGTATAAAAACTTTGGAAGGATGACCTTCTGTTACTTCATCCAGTCTTTCCAGCACACCAAAGCTGATATCACCTGAAATACCCCTGTTCCTTACATCGGTTCTTCCAAGCAGTTCCATCCAGTCGGTTCCTGCAGTAATACTGTTTCCCAGGAAAATGATATCACGGCTTGAATCCTTGAAAGAACGAAAGAGTTCTACTTTCAATGCGTAATTATTGGGACGAAATGTACTGTCCCATTTAGCAGCCTGTGAACTTGCCATTAGACTAACAAGTATGACAAAGAAAGAAAGGATGAATCGTTTCATATTGTAGGTTTTACACTAAGCGATCGTGTGCAGGTCGGTATATACTTTTCCAAATCTGTCCGTTACACTAACCTTGATTTGTTTACTTCCATTGGGAACCAGGGTCCGGAAAAGATGTTTGGTAATTCTGGGTTCTGCAAATCCGCGTGGCTTTGGCAGATCGGGACCCAGCATGTTTTTATAAGCAATGGGATCGTAGCCTTCTATTTGCTCCAGTGCACCCTTGTTCACGCCATCTACCCAACATTCTGTTTTCCATGCAGGGTCATAGTTCCATATATTCACCAGCACCTGTTTTTCCGAAGAAGAATAAGTACTGGAATAGATCCTGAATTGGTGGTCCAGGGTTTTACCAGTGGCCTTGTATTGCCAGCTTAATTCTTTTCCCTTCACCTTGTATACGCCATAGCCGCAGGGAGTTCCATCTTCACAGATCTCTCCCGTCCACCAGGCGCCACATACCGTTCCATGATTGTGTTCATAGATGCGGTCACTGATCACGTTATTATTCAGATGCGTATGGCCAGACATGATATGCACTTCCCTGTTCTGCAACAAGGCATAAAGCGCTTCCCTGTTCTTTGTATGATTGAATACTGGAATGTGCAGGCAAAGCACTACCAGCTTATCCATCGGAACATAGGCGAGATCTTTCTGTAACCAGTCGAGCTGGTGTTGCTGCACATAGCCATCGTATTCCCTTTCCGTTCCCAGGTAACGCACATTATCAATCACCACGTAATGCACCTGTCCTCGGTTAAAGGAATAATAAGTAGGTCCATAGGTTTTCTGAAAAGTATCATCTGAAGTTTCATCACCACCCTTGCGATAATCCATATCATGGTTGCCGAGGCACTGGAAAAAAGGGATGCCCATTTCATTCACTGCCTTATCATAATCAGCAAACAAAGCCAATTCATCCCAAACAATATCACCAACAGTAATACCATGGATCAGGGCTCCTGCACCAGCTGATGATACCAGGTTTTTTACATCGGGTACAGATTCCTGCATCATCTTTTGAACATCCTTGGCATTCTTGACCTGAGGATCAGCCCAGATCAGGAACTGGTGCTCATCATCATTTACAGTAAGTTGCTGCAGTTCAAAATTCATTTCTGTGCCCCTGGTATGATCCTGTAACAATCGGTAATGCCGGGCAATTCCTTTTTCATGATTGAATGCATAACCGGAAGGTGTAGATACAAAAACAGCAAGGGCATCGGGATGAAGCCGCATCTCGAACCTTCCTTTTTTATCGGTAGCTACTACAGAATAGCCATCACTCATGATCACATCTGGAACACCTTTTCCATCGGAGTGAACCGATCCTTTTATAAGATCGCCATCCATCAGCATGGATTTGGCAGGAGAGCATTTTGTCAGCAGCAATCCACCGGTAACCCAGGCAATATTTTGTATGAATTTCCTTCTTAGCATATTTCAGTTTATAAACTGCTTATTCTTCAATAGTGGTCGCGCCTTCAATAGCCGACACATTTGCTGTTGCTGTAAGCGGAACACTCACCTGTATCCTTGCTGAAGACCAGCGACCTGTAAGAATATTATAGGTTCCTCCCAGCTGTGCAAAATTGGCTGCAGTAGGGAAAGGAAACTTTCCTGTGTTAGAGCCCATAGCATAAAATGGTTGCAATGCCAGTGTGGTTGGATTGTTTACATCATAGTAATCGGTGTTGGTGATCCTGTAACCTTTTTCCGGAGGACCGGCAGTATACACCTGTCCGCCACCGCCATAAAAAATGACATCCACGGGTACTGTTGTTTCCAGAACATTGATGGAATCAAAGACTGCGATGCCGGCTGCATTACCACTATTGGCAAGCAGGTTGGTGGTCTTGGTACCAAAGTCATCACCATCAACCGTGGCATACATTTTTCCAAACCATTTGGAAGAACTAATGTCGGTAGATCCTGCACCCCAGATATTTTTATTGGCGCCTACATAGAAATATTCACCTTTATTCACGGTTCCTGAAGTAAGGTTGAACTTATAGGTTCTACCGCCTCCTGTGGCCCATCCGTTTGCAGGATAGCCAGTTGGAAGTGCAGTACCCGCGTTATTAGATGTTACCACTGCAAATGGTGTTACGGAGAAATCAATATTCTTTGTGGCCATCAGTTGGATGTACTCATAATTGGCATCTGTACCGGTTGGATCGGCCAGGTAGCCTGTAATCACTATCGGTGCGATCTTGGGAGCTGTAGCGCTCAGGATCTTGATATCCGCTTCGATGCGTGGTCTTAGTTGAGGTTCCCCTGCTGCATTAGGAATAACAATACCAGTGAAATTGGAAAGAAAAGGAAGCGTGTTATTCGCATAAACAGCTGTTGGTTCGGTATGCAAAGTCAGGTTACCAAAACCATCATTGATGGTCCTGTCACCTGCATAGGTTGATCCGGGAGGGTAGGAAGGATCAAATCCAGCCTTGGTGATTGAAACCAGCGTGCCTTCATAGTCACCAGGATGATCAATGATGCTATTTCCTTTTACAATATTGGGCATCACCACAATTCCTGTATCTGCCAGTGTGATGTCCTCACTGGTAAGTCCGGTAATTTGAAGAATGCCATTCACTCTTTTCAAAACAGCACCTTCTACATTGATCACCAGAGAATCACCAGGATTGTAGCTGGCACCCTGGCCTGCACCGAGATCAAGAGCTATTCCCCTGAGTCGGCCCAGCCTGCGGCTGTCCTGCATGAATACAAGGTTATCCGGCAGGTTGTTTCCTGAATGATCTGAAGTAACCACACCAGCAATGGTAGTGGCGCCAAACATATTTTCAGAGGTCAATGTAACATCTGAACCTTTATAAATAGTCCTGATGTCGAAGATCGAAATGTACTGGCTCACCTTTCCGCCTGGATAGTTGCCATCTTTTTTACAACCCCAGAACATGGCTGTTGAAACCAGTAAAAGGGAGAAGAAGAATATTTTTTTCATGTCAATATTTTTAATTTCTCAATGATTTACTTCCTGGTTATGGTTTCTGCCACCACACTTCTGTGGAGATCAGGTCCGGACCCTGTGATGCAATAGCAAGTTTATAGTTAGTAGGATTGGTCGACTGCACATAAACAGGATAGGTCATTCTTGCAGGCATAATACCATTGTTTCTAAGTCCTGCACCCTTGGGTAAATTAGGATGACCTGTGCGACGGTATTCAAACCATTGCTGCAGGTCGGTAAGGAACAATGCATAATATTTCTGCAGATGGATCTTTTCCATTTTTTCGTCCAGTGTTTCATTTGGATCCCACTGCATATCAGCTGCAATTAAATATGTAGTTACAGGAACTGCCCAATTGGGTAACCACAGTTTAATGCTGGCTTCAACACCCTTGTTATAGTAAGTCTCAGCAGAACCCGTGATAAAACCCTTGGCTGCTGCTTCTGCCAGGATGAACTGCAATTCAGCATAGTTCATGATCATACCTGCTAATGGCTCTGTCATGAGCGTAGGACCGGTATTGTTATTATTGCTGGTAGAATAGAAATAAGATTTTTTCGTGGGCTGGTTACCTGCAGAATATCCACTGGGAACTCCTATGAATGCACCAGCTGATGGTGCAATGGCCCAACGGTTAGTAATGGTAGGAGAACCGGTTCCATAAGAAAGATCGATCCTTGGATCATTCCATACCACCAGGTTATCGATGAAGAAACTCGCAATGGCTGGAGCTCTGAAATCCTGTTCCCTTACAGTAAGCAAAGGAGAAGTATAAGGAGCTACACCTGTCCATCTTAAAATGGCTGATTCATCATTGTTGGTCATGATTGGATAATCAGCGGCACTGGTTTCAACAATGTCCTTGATCTTCGCGATCACATCTGCAGATACTTCAGCCTTTCCTGAAATACGCAGCAGTAAACGCAGGTATAAGGAATTACCAAACTTTCTCCATTTGGAAACACTACCTCCAAATACCGGATCGCTGGTTGCTGAAATAGCCTTGCCTTCTGCTAACCATACATTCGCTGAATCAAGCTTCTTGAAAATATCGAGGTAGATATCTTTCTGCTTGTCAAACTTCGGTTCCAGTATGCCTTCTTTTGCTTTGTTTGACTCAAAATAAGGAACATCACCATAAGTATCCGTCAACAAGGAATACACCCATGACTGGCAGATCAGTGAAATGGCCATGTAGGATCTATTGTAATCCGGAGTAGCTGTATCACTGGCAACCTTGTAGATGTCCTTGAAATTGGTAAGCTCTGTGTACCAGCCATTGTATAAATAATCGGCCCAGTTGGCGCGATAATCATAACGGAACACCTTGCCTTCTGCATCACTCAGGTCAACAGTTACCTGCATCAGCTCATTATTGAAATTGCGGTTGCGCAGCATATTGTACTGCATCGTGCTCACAAGAGCCGGCGCCAGTAATTGCTGTGGCAATGCTGTTGGCGTATTATTTGGATCAGTGTTGATCTCCTGGAAATCCTTGGTACAGGATGAAAGCGCAAGGCTGAACATCAGGAAAGCAACGGCTATTTTATTATTGATAGTCTTTTTCATGTTTAATAGAATTAGAATGCTACAACTAGATTCACACCAAGAGAACGCGTTGAAGGAAACTGCCCGATCTCAAAACCACGAACAATATCAGTACCACTCAGGGTTCCAAACTCAGGATCGAACATAGGCCATGGAGACCAGATGAAAAGATCACGTCCATACACACCTACAGTTACTTTCTGCAGTCCCAGCTTTTTAATTACAGCCGCGTTAATGGTATAGTCAAGTCTTGCCTCCCTGAACTTGATAAAATCGGTAGAGAAAGTGCTTCCTTCAGCATTATCAATACCATAGTGTGAACGATAGTATTCATCAATGTCGGTAGCAATGGTGGTGTTAGGAACATATTTACCATCAGGTGTCATCACCACACCATTACCAATGATGCCATTGTAACGGCCCGGTAAGGTATTTTTTGTTTTACCCTGTTCTGCCATTTTATAATGCATCAATGAATGGGCTACACCACCATATTGTGCATCAAAAAGAATATTCAAACGGAAACCTTTATAGCTAAAGCTGTTGTTGAAGCCAACCTTTCCTTTCGGAATGGTATTACCAAGATAAACCACATCTTCAGAGATCAGGGCAAAGCCGGTTACAGGATCATAAACAACCTGTCCATCAGGAGAACGGACATAGCCTCTTCCATAGAGGTCACCCATACTGCCACCTACTTTTGCAACGATCTGTCCACCACCTACTGGTCCTGTTTGCAGAACTACTGAACTATCTGCCAGCTCAGCAATCCTGTTGCTGTTGGTTGAGAATACAACTCCTGTTGTCCATTTAAAATCCTTGTTGCTTATTGGTGTACCGCTTAAAGAGATCTCCAGTCCTTTATTGGTCACACGTCCTGCATTGATCACTTTCCTTGTATAACCAGAAGACCTGTCAACAATTCTTTCCAGGATCTGGTCTTTTGTATTTCCCCTGTAAACAGAAAGGTCAAATTCCAGACGGCTTCTGAACATCCTGATGTTGGTTCCTGCTTCAACTGTATTGGTACGAAGCGGCTTCAGATCAGGATTGGCCAGCAGTGAAGGATTCTGCAATCCACCTGCGTACAGACTTCCTGCTGTAGTATAATTATAGGCAGTGAGATAAGGAATGGTTCCACCGCTACCTACACTCGATACAGAAAAACGAAGCTTGGCGAAGTTGATCGCAGTAGGCAGTTTCGCAAGTTCTGACACAACGAGACTCAGGTTGGCAGAAGGATAGAAGAAACCTGAATTCTCTGTACGTGATGGCGTTGCCAGCACACTCGCCCAGTCCTGGCGTGCAGTAAGATCGAGGTAAAGAAAATTCTTGAAACCTCCTGATACCAGTCCGTAAAAACTATTGATCCTGTATTTGCTTCTCCACGGTATGTCAACCAGTGGACCTGCAGCGTTTGAAAAGCTGTATACTCCAGGATAGATCAGGGAGTCAGCTCTTGTTTCATCCCTGTTGTAGTTATTTGTCAGAGTGCTTCCACCAAGACTTACAGAAAAGTCAAAATCACTGCTTACCTTTTTTCCATATTTCAAAAGGAAATCAGTGCTTACTTCCTGTGAAAAAAGATTCTGTGTGCGGAAGCTTCCTTTCTGGAATTTGGAACCCGCATCGTATGGACGCTCCTGCGCTCTTTGCTCATAGGAAAGATCCATTGAAGTGCGCAGCTGCAGGCTTAACTCTTTTGTGAAATTGTAAGTAGCCTGGATATTACCTGTAACCACATGCCTGTTGGAGCGGTTGATGAATTCATAAGCTACTGCATAAGGATTCTCAGGGAAGGTAGAGAAAGGATAGAAGATCTTTCTTCCTTCCTGGCCCCTGATCCAGTATTCTTTCAACCAGTCCAGATCCGCATTCGGCATCCAGAAAATATACCAGTACATGATAGACTGGTTACCATAACCTGAACCTGGGAGGTTATCACTTTTTTTGTTGGTATAATTCAGTTTGGAAGAAAGCTGCAGCCTGTCATTCACTTTTGAATTTACAGAGAGGGCAACCGTGTTGCGATCATAACCAGTGTTAGGAATGATCCATTTGTTCTTTACGTTGGTAAAAGAAAAACGTGCAGATGTTTTATCCGTACCACCATCAATGCTGACACTATTGGTTAAGGTATGCCCGGTTTCAAAATAATTATTGAGTTTGTTTTTATAAGGAACCCATGGTGTTCTTTCAGTGCCCTGTTTTTGTGTAAGGGGATCATACTGGTAGAACATCTGTCCGTCAAAGCGCGGACCGTATGCAGAACTGGTTGCACTGGTGCTGGATCCATCGGGACCCGCTCCAAATGAATAGTAAGGTGAACCATCCAATCCCTGTCCATACTCAAACTGAAGGTCGGGCCAGCGATTCACACGCTCCATATTGGCATTGGAGTTCAATGTAATGCCCCATCCTTTTCTTTTACTACTTCCTGATTTTGTAGTGATGATGATGGCTCCATTGGCACCACGCTGTCCATACAGAGCAGCTGCACCAGGGCCTTTCAATACTGTTACTGATTCGATGTCTTCTGGGTTGATATCATTGATACCACTTCCGTAATCCGCCGGCATGTTATCACTTCCGGTACCATAGGCGGTTTCACCACCAATGGCATTACGACGTCCGCTTCCCTGGTTGATCACTACTCCGTCAACTACAATCAGTGCTTCATTATCACCGGTAAGATTGTTCTCACCCCTGAGAATGATTTTATTGGAACCTGCAGGACCGCTGTTGGAACGAACCAGGTTCAAGCCAGCTACCTTTCCCGACAAGGCATCAGTCCAGTTGCCTGATACAGCATCTGTCAACTGCTCGCCTTTTACAGTGGTAGTGGAATAACCCAGGGCTTTTTCTTCCCTGCGGATACCCAGCGCCGTTACAATCACACCTTCCATTTGGGTGTTGGCTTCAGCCAGGGTAAAATTGATCACGCTTTGTGAGCCCACTGTTTTTTCCATAGGCTGGTAACCTACAGCAGTCACCACCAGTGTTTGTCCCGCATTAGCCCTGATACTGAAAGCACCTTTGGCATCGGTAAACACTGTGATACTGGTTCCTTTTACATGCACGGTAGCCCTTGCAACAGGTTGTGCATTTTCAGCAGCGGTAACCGTACCCGTGATCGTTGACTGGCTCCATGATGCGGAGCAGGCAAAAATGAAAACGGTGAGCAGCAGTAACCTGCACCGGTTTTCAAAATTCCATAAAGCAGTAGCAATTGTTCTCATACTCATGTTGATTGTATGTTTAAGAATGGATTGAATTGTTTTGTTCTTTTCTCCAGGTCAGTCCTGTAAATACCACGGCAAGAATGCAGGAGGTGAGCAATACGTAAAAGCCACCATCCCATCCCCACGCGTCTACCACATAACCCATGGCCGCATTGGCAAATACAGCACCGCCAAGGTATCCAAATAATCCTGTGAGACCGGCGGCTGTGCCCGCTGCTTTTTTAGGCACCAGGTCAAGCGCATGAACTCCTATCAGCATTACTGGTCCGTAGATCAGGAAGCCAATGGCGATCAGTGCAATATTGTCAATGAGTGGTTGTCCCGGAGGGTTTTTCCAGTACACAAATACAGCTACAAATACCAGCACCATGTAAATAATGGTAGCGGGAGCCCTGCGGCCACTGAAGACCTTATCACTCAGCCAGCCACATAATAATGTTCCGGGAATGCCTGCCCATTCGTAAAGAAAATAAGCCCAGCCAGTTTCATTCAAAGAAAATCCTTTCGCTTCTTTCAGGTAAGTGGGAGCCCAGTCAAGAACGCCATATCGCACCAAATATATAAAGGCATTGGCGAAGGCGATGTACCAGATCAGTTTGTTAACCAAAACGTAATCCAGCAATATCTGCTTGGTGCTCAATTCTTTTTCGTGTGATTCATTATAATCCCTGGTGTAAGTGTCCTTATACCTTTCAATGGGCGGAAGTCCACAGGATTGTGGCGTATCTCTTACGAGCAGGTAGGTGATGAAGGCAACAAAGATTGCAATGATCGAAGGAAATAATAATTTGCCGTGCCAGGTTCCAAATACTGTCAGACCTGCAATAGCTAGTGGGGCCATCAGTCCTCCGCCCACGTTATGTGCCACATTCCATATCGACATCCTGGTTCCTCTTTCTTTCACTGAATACCAGTGCACCACTACACGGCCACAGGGAGGCCATCCCATTCCCTGGAACCAGCCATTCAAAAACAAGAGTCCAAACATCACGGCAATGGAAACTGTTGCCAGCGGCATTAGTCCCATCACGATCATGGTAAATGCGGACAATACTAATCCAAGGGAAAGAAATATCCGGGCATTGCTACGGTCGGAAACCGTGCCCATTACAAATTTGCTGATGCCATAAGCAATGGAGATGGCAGAAAGTGCTACTCCCAGGTCGGCCTTACTATAACCACGTTCGATCAGGTCTGGCATGACCATGGAAAAGTTCTTGCGCACCAGATAATAACCTGCATATCCTATGAAGATGCCGATAAACACCTGCAACCTGAGTTTTTTATAAACAGGATCCACCTGATCCGGTGGTAAAGCAGATGTATGAGCTGCAGGTTTTAAAAATTGCATCACACCCATATAGCGAAGACCAATCGTTTTAGTTCTGTTTCAAAATATATTGCTGTGCAAGCTTTGTATATTGTTCTACCTCCCTGCTGATCCAGGCTTCGTCCTTGCCAAGTGCTTCAGCCATAAGCCGGGCAACTTCAGGACAAATGCGAATGCTTTCTTTGGCATCAAGCAGGAGAGCACGTGTACGCCTTGATAAAACATCTTCAACTGTGCGGGCCATTTCATGTTCAACGGCCCATTTCACCTGCATCTTGTGGATCTTGAGACTATCGCTGATCCATTTTCCTGCACTTCCATTCATTCCCTGCTTCAATGCTGTGGCATCACTGCCATAAAAATAAAGCGGGTCGTTCCAGTTCACCTGGTTCACGTATCCATGAATATGTAGCGTTGAAGTGGCAGGCTTGCGATGCTTCCATGATAATTGCTCCTCGATGCGGTTCACCATATCCTCACCCATCTTGCGGTAAGTAGTCCACTTACCACCCAGGATGGTAAAAAGATCCGAAGAGGAAACAATGATCTTATGGCTGCGCGAAATTTCTTTTGTTTTTTGTTCTCCCTGTTTTGGTGCCGCCAATGGCCGCAGTCCGGCAAAAACACTTAATACATCCTGCCTGGTTGGTTTTTCCGCGAGGTAATCTGCTGCAGTTTCCAATATAAAAGCAATCTCTTTTTCCAGTGCCTGTGGTTCCAGTGATGCTTCATCAACTGGCGTATCCGTAGTACCCAGAACGATCTTGTCGTGCCAGGGCACAGCAAACAATACCCTTCCATCGCTGGTTTCTGGAATCATCAGCGCATGATCGGAAGGAAAGAATTTCTTATCCAGCACAAGGTGTACGCCCTGGCTCACACAAATACTTTTAGGAGCAGCGGCATTGTCCATCTGCAGAATATCATCAACAAAAACACCGGTTGCATTTACCACTGCTTTTGCATGGATGTTATAAACCGATCCGGTTTCCATATCCTGAACTACAGCACCTGCAGTTTTGCCTTCACTGTTTTTCAATAATCCACTTACCCTTGTATAATTGATGGCAGTACCTCCATTATCCAAAATGCTTTGTACCAGGTTGATAGCGAGCCTGGAATCATCAAACTGACCATCATGGTAAAGGATGCCACCCTGTAAACCCTTTGTTTTGATCCCGGGTAAAGAAGCAATGGTTTTTTCTTTTGAGATGAAGATGGAGGATCCCAGTGTAAGTCTTCCGGAGATCCAGTCGTAGACCTTTAAACCGATGGTATATTTCAACCGGTCCCAAAAAGTATAAACAGGAATGATGAATGTTTGGTTCTTGACAAGATGCGGTGCATTGCGACAAAGCAGGCCTCTTTCGATACTGGCTTCTCTCACCAG
The DNA here is from genome assembly GCA_023386045.1 of Bacteroidota bacterium. Lineage (GTDB taxonomy): Bacteria > Bacteroidota > Bacteroidia > Chitinophagales > Chitinophagaceae > Flavisolibacter. The sequence continues at coordinate 457,178 of JAEWKK010000019.1, read as the reverse complement.
CTTCACATCACCCTGGGCCAGGTAACGCACGCCACCGTGAACCAGCTTGGTGCTTCTGCTGGAGGTGCCTTTGGCGAAATCTGCCTGTTCAACTAATACCGTCTGGTAACCACGGGCCACAGCATCAAGCGCCACTCCTAGTCCGGTGGCACCTCCACCGATCACCAGGACATCCCATATTTTGGAAGGATTTGAAAGCTTTCCGATCTCCGCACTTCTATTAACATTTTGAATCCCTTGCATGAAATTTAAGTTTCTATTGGTTTCGATTTCAGGGAGAATAGTAACAAAACGAAAACAAGTTTAGCGATTTTTCGGGAAATACGAAATTAATTTTAAGTAAACTGAAGCCATTCGAAGGTTTTAAACAGGGATGAATCCTTAAAAATGTTTGAATTCTTGTGGCATATGCCTAATTTTCCACCGGAATGAACCTCGTTGAACGTCACCAATATATCCTGAATAAGCTCAAAAAGCAGGGCACTGTTAATGTAGTGGACCTTTGTAACGAGCTGGATGTATCATCCGTAACCATTCGGAAAGATTTAAAACTGCTTGAAGACAAGGCCTTGCTTTTTCGCACACATGGCGGTGGTACCCAGACCAATCCATACACAGCCGACAGGCCGGTTAATGAAAAAGTAAAGATCCGGTCTGATGAAAAATTGGGGATTGGGGAAGCTGCAGCCAGACTGATCGTTCCTAATGACTGTATTTTGATTGCTTCTGGAACAACTGTTCTTTCTCTTGCAAAGAACATACAACCCAGTAGTAACCTGACTGTCGTGACTTCCGCCCTGAATGTGGCCATGGAACTGGTTCATCATCCCGGCATTGAAGTAATTCAGCTTCCCGGGCTGATCCGGAAAACCTCTTCTTCGGTAACCGGTGCCTATGCAGAACAGATGCTGAATGATTTTTCTTTCAGCAAGCTTTTTTTGGGAGTGGATGGGATTGACCTGGAATTTGGACTGACCACCACCAATATGATGGAAGCCCAGCTCAATAAGAAGATGATAGCAGCTGCTCAGAAAACCGTTGTCCTGGCCGACTCGAGCAAGTTTGGTAAGAGAGGATTTGGAAGGATCTGCGGTGTGGAAGACATTGAGCAGGTGATCACCGACCGGAATATTTCAGAGCACCTCGTTGATACCATGAAAGGAATGGGTATCGAAGTAACCATCGTATAAAAAAAAGAACCTGCACAAGGCAGGCTCTTATCAAAGTTACTTCAAACTATATTCTATTCTTCCGTCTTTTTTATCCATCTGCCTTCCGATCACATAACCACCACCGGCTCCGATCACCGCACCTACTACTGCACCTACCACGCGGTTCTTTTTATTGATCACCGCACCACCGGCTGCTCCGGCAACACCACCAATCACGGCACCCTTAGCGGCCTTGCTCCATCCTTCCTTTTTTTCGGCCTGGGCGGTACCTGAAGATTCATTGTTCATGGTACCACTACCCGCATTGCTTTCATTGGATGCTGTACTCTGCGAAGGAGCTGAAGACTTCTGGGTTCTTGGAGTTGATCTTTTAACAGGTGTGGCTTTTGCGGTCTGCTTTTTAACTGGAGCAGATGCTACTGCTTTTTGGGACTGAAATTCCTGGATATCAGCCAGCTCGTTTTGAGCTTTCCAGGCCTGGAAACTGGCCAGACCCGCTGTATCCGGAACAGGCTGTACCTGTTGTTGTATGTAGTTGGAAGCTGAAGTGCCAGCGACCTGGTCTGGAACCTGGTTACAAGCGACCATGAATAATGCTGCACCAGAAATGAGTAAAAATTTTTTCATACTATTTGATTTTAAATGATCCTGTTTTTAGGAACCCATATGAGACAGGGAGGAGGATAAGAAGTTTTATGGGCGTATGTTAAATTGGTCTAAAGTTCGGGATGGTGAGTGGTGAGGGGTGAGTGGTGAGTAGCCTATAGTCGATGGTCCATAGTCTATGGTCCTTGGACTGGGTCCTTTCCCTTTGTCACCCTGGAAGGGACCCTGTAAGTGATGCCCTTAGTGGTTCTTTATGTTCTTTGTGTTACTAAAAAACGTTAGAGCGAGAAACAGAGTGAGAGCGAGGATGAACGCCGCATCACAAAGGCCAAAAAGAAGGCACAGAGGACACAACGCAGAATCAAATAAGCTCACGTATTAGGTTTGATAGACATAGCCTAAACGACTAGTCCATGGTCCATAGTCTATGGTCCATGGACTATGATCTATGAACTATGAACTATGATCTATGATCTATGATCTATGAACTACTCCGAAGCTACCGCCACCCTATCTCCTCCATTCTTATCGTATCCATAAACATCTTCCCGGAAGTGTACATTGCCCTCCCCATCGGCCCAGGCCGTATAATAGGTGAGAGAAACCGCTATCGGCACCTGCAATTTGACCCATTGTTCCTTGCCTGAGGTCATGGCGGCATCTATGGAAGACGGGCTCCAGTCTGAAGAATTTTTCAGCAGGTAAAGCGCCAGCTTGCGGGGCTCAGCCAGGCGAATACAGCCATGGCTGAAGGTCCTCTTCCTTACTTCAAAAAGGCTCTTGGCGGGAGTATCATGAAAATAAATATTGTGATTATTGGGGAAAACAAATTTTACCAGTCCCAATGAGTTTTTGGGCCCTGGCTTTTGCCTGATCACGGGCAGTCCATTTTCTGTCCCGGTTTGTTCATAGCCATTCCTGCGCAGGTAACTCCGGTTTTTTCTCATGGCGGGCAGGATCTCATTTTCAACTATACTGGGCGGTACATTCCAGTAAGGACTGAAAACTATATGGGTCATTTCATCATTGAAAATGACGGTCTTATTGCTTTCAGAGCCTACCACGATATTCATGGAAAATGCTTCCTGGTCCCCTTCATATACATGGAGTTTGAACTCCGGGATATTAGCCACCAGCCTCGTCCCTGTACCTGTAACCGGACTGCTCTGAAGTCTATACAGGTTCACTTCCAATTGACTGAGCCTGGCTTCTACCGGGATATTTAATTCTTTGATCAGCTGGGCATCCACCACCCCATTTTCCTTAAACCCGAAACGGAGCTGCACCTTTTTAACTGCCGTGGCCAATTCTTCAGTAAATACGGAAGTAGTGTCATCGGATGTATAGTCTCCGGTAACCCTAAGTCTTTGTTTTAGGGTGATAACGGCCGGGTCTGTTTGTCCCTTCTGGTAAAATTTCTTTGTTGCTTTAATTTTTGGCCATCCGCCATTTTTTTGGATTTCCTGGTAGCGTTCGATGGCTTTCTGGAGTTGCTCAGGCTTAGGAAAACCTTCATTGCCATTACTGAATGCGATTGTTGTACTGAATATTCCTAAAAGGAGTATGATTGCTTTGTTACGGATTATAGTTCCCATTTCCACATTTTTAAATCGCTTCCTCAATCCTGGGGAATCGGGAAGAGTAAAACAAGAAGTGGGCCGGAGGGGCCCTTCCAGGGTGACAAGAGTGAATTCTTGAACGACTGTTCATTCCCGCTCTCGCTCTGTTTCCCGCTCTGACCAGTCCTACGATGGTTGTTCCCCTTACAGGGTGACAGTGAGAGCGGAGGATGGAACAGAATGCAATTCATCCCTCACTTGATCATTCATTATTTTTTATGTTCGACATCCTTCGTGTCCGTCGTGGTTCCTGGTGGCCTTCGTGTTCCTAAAACTCTTCGAATAATCAACATATTGCTATTGGATGAGAAGAAAGCGGAACACGAAGTACAGGAAGGGGGCACGAAGGACAGGGTGCTGGTCGCTCACATGTTTATGAGTACATAATTTTACGATTAAAGGTCTATGAACCATGGACCAGCCCGATGGTTGTTCCCCTTACAGGGTGACAGTGAGAGCGGAGGATGGAACAGAAAGCAATCCATCCCTCACTTGATCATTCATTATTTTTCATGTTCGACATCCTTCGTGTCCCTCGTGGTTCATGGTGGCCTTTGTGTTCCTAAAACTCTTCGAATAATCAACATGTTGCTATTGGATGAGAAGATAGCGGAACACGAAGGACAGGAAGGGGGCACGAAGGACACGGTGCTGGTCGCTCACATGTTTATGAGTACATAATTTTACGATTAAAGATTTCAGTCTATGGACCATGGACTAGTCTTCGATCATTGTTCTACTTCCAGGATGACAAAGGGAATAGACTGAGTCCATGGACCGGTCCTCGATGGTTGTTCGATCGTTGTTCGATCGTTGTTCGATCGTTGTTCGATCGTTCTACAATCATTCTACAATCATCCTACAATGATCCTTCGTTCATCCTTCGATCATCCTTCGATCATTGTTCCCCTTACAGGGTGACAACACAACTTGTGAACTCGTGAACTCGTGAACTTCCCTGAACTATGAACCCTGCCATTCGCCATAAGCCATCTGCCAAAAACTATGAACCATGAACCATGATCTATGAACCCTTTAACAAATCCTTCTAACTCTCCCATAGGGGTCTCCACCCTTCCTGCCGTATTTATAGTAGAACCAACAATACCAATCATATTTCAAACTGCTCGTTATGAAGAAAATTATACTCTTTTCAATGGTCACCCTCACCGCAGCTGTGGCCAGCGCCCAGCAATCATTTGACGATATTCAGACCTTCATCGCTCCCCGCCTTACCTATATTCAGGGAAAGGATGTGCAACAGGGTAAATTCGAAGCCGGTGGCTTCGGTGTTCAATTCCAGGGATTTAAGAAGCCTGACTCCAAGCTCGGAGTGCTGGTGAGTTACGACTGGGCCATAGCCGGTACCGAAACAAAAAAGATCGACCTGAACTTCGGTGGTGTCTATGGAAATACCGATGTGGATTACACTTCCACCATGAATAAATTTATGGTGGGTGGTGTATACGCTCCTTTGAACGGCTCCTTTATTACGCCTTATGTTTCATTACAGGGCGGCACGGTATGGTACCGCACAAAGTTTTACATCAACGATCCTTATGACAATGATTTCTGTCGCCCGGAACAAAACCGCAATGTAAAAATGAGCTTCTCACTGGCTGCTAATGCGGAATCAGGAATTAAGGTGAGACTGAGAAAACAATCAGGACGCCAGTTGTATGCGCAGGCAGGCGTTGGTTATACTATTGGAACAAAGGCCAGCTATATCAAACTGGGTGATGAACCAGATGGAGAAAACACCCAGCCCTATACTTCAAAGTTCAAAACCAGCAATGGTACTCATTCACACAGCATTGGATCCCTGTATCGCACGCAAACCTCTCAATTATCTTATAGCATAGGACTCAACTTCGAATTCAATTAGTCGATACCTTTTCGAAAGCAAGAAAGAATGACTGCCCTGGCGGTCATTTTTTGTTATCATTAAATAGTAACAATGCCATTTTTTATGGCAAAAACTACCAGTCCCACGCGGCTTCTAAGATCCAGCTTTTCGAACAGGGCATCGCGATAACCTTCAATGGTCCGGGGACTCAGGTGCATTTGTTCAGCAATCGCCTTATAAGTTTTTTCAGTGCAGGCCAGCTTCAGGAATTCGATCTCCCTGTCGTTAAGTCCCAGGATGTTTTTTACAGAGGAATTTGCCGGCTGGTCAAGGGTATTGATGGCGTGGATCAGTCTTCCGGTCACCAGTTCAGAATGATAAAAGCCCTTGGTGAGAATGGCCTGTATGGCGGCCTTCAATTCAGAAGGATCGCTATCCTTCAGTATATAACCTCTTGCACCACTCTTCAGCATCCTGATAATAGCATTTTCATCATCATACATGGAAAGAGCTAATACCCTGATGTCAGGATAATGCTGCTTTAACCATAGGGTGGTTTCATAACCATCCATCTTTGGCATATTGATGTCCATGAGTACTACTTCGGGCAGGTTATCGCTGTTCAGTTTTTCCGTGAACATCCTTCCATTGTCCGCTTCAAAAAGTACTTCATAATCCAGGTCTCTCAGGAGATTGGCCAATCCATTTCTAAGCAATACATGGTCATCTGCCAGCGCCATTTTTGTTTTCATGATTCAGTATTTGGTAAGATCACTTTGATGATTGTTCCTGTGGGTTTGTTTTGTACGATTTCCAAAAGACCACCTATCATTACTGCGCGACTTTTCATATTGCGAAGCCCGGAACCGCTATTCATGTCACTGTCAGTTTCGGAATGCTTAAAGCCATTCCCATCATCAGAGAGTTGCAGTTCCATGAGGCCAGGTTGAAAGATCATCCGCACACCAATAGTTCTGGCGGCACTGTGTTTAATGATATTATTGATGCCCTCCTGAACAATGCGGAAGAGGATTAATTCCTTCTGCGGGTCCAGTCTGAATGGATTTCCTTCGATCTGCAAACTGGTGATAAAGCTTCCGGTTTTTTGTACCTGGGTTAGCTCATGTTCAATAGCCTTTAGCAAGCCTGCAGAAAGAATGGAATCGGTATTGAGCGACTTGGAAAGATGGCGCAAATCAATAATAGCCTTGCTTACCAGCTCCTTGGTATTTTCGATCTTCCCATCAACCACTTCATTTTTCTTATCGTGAATGGTATTCAGGTTCAGCTTGGCAAGGCTAAGGGTCTGGCCAATATTATCATGGATCTCCTGTGAAATATTTTTAAGTGTCTGCTCCTGTATCTCTATTTGTGCGTGGAGTAATTCCTGCCTGAAATTGTGCTTCATTCTTTCCTGCTCAATCATCAGCCGGTTTTTCTTTTTCAGGAAGATCCTGAATAATAAAAATACAGCCAGTGCAAAAAGCAGGATAAACAAACTGCCGGAGATAACAGCAATCAGTACTTCAATATTTTCCTTGTGCTGCATAAGTAAAATGCATAGGTAAAAAGTGAATACATAATAATACTCAAAATCCTTGGTATGAGGTTATAGAGCCTGACGCCACCCCATTCCGAATTATAAAACTGCAGGTATTTGTATAAGGTGATGGTGATACTGACTACGGAAAAATAAATGATCACTCCTGTACAAATAAAAATCAGTGGCAGCAGCGCTGCTTCTTCCTCGCTATTATCAAGAGAGAAATAATAAAGCAGGAATAATACGGCAAACGAAGTCACCATAAAGCCACCTGTAGCAAAAATGATCGCATTGAACGAATTCCATGAACCTGTATAAACATAGAATCCTGTTGCGGTTAACAAATAAATAAAGCTGGTGATCAGAATGAGTTTCTGTTGTGCAGCAATCCTGAGGTAGTGGAAATAGAGTACGGAAAAAAAAGCTACCTGCAACAGGAGGTAAGCATTGTAGATCCAGGCATTATTCCGGTCGAGCACATATTTGTAATACGCACCTCCCAATTCTGTGATCAGTGTGATCAGCAAAAAAGGAATGAACCATACCAGAAAGCTGGAACGTATGGACTTCCATGCCATCAGGGCAACGGTAAGACTTAAGAGAATGATGATAATGTAAAATGGAATAGGCATCAGGGATGAAGGCTACCAACATTAAATGGGTTAACGAAGGAAGCCATCTCCCCGGTAATTCCTATTTTATATGGCCACACAAAAATGGTCATTCTGCCGTAGTGGTCTTCAGGAAGGTTCCAATCTCTCACCGCGTCTTTAGTATAAATGCCGAGGCATAAAACAATAGAATCGCTGCTCTCAAAAATATGCTGGTCCGTTAACCATTGTTTGAGATTTTCACTTCCGAATGTTACAGACCTGGTGTAAGAGGCCTTGATGGCATCGTAGTCGGTTCCTTCGTAAAGGGCTTGCATGGAGTCGATACATTTCCGCGCATTCACGCTGTCCACTTCCTTATCCAGAATTTGGACCCTGCCAAAATTTCCCTTGTTGTAATTCATAGCCGTTGAATCAACTGTGGCTTTTTTGGAGTGATCATCATCTTCTTTATCGTTACAGGCAAGCAGCCCGAGGCCGGAAACCAGCAGTAGCAGTAAGATCTTTTTCATGTTGTTTTGGTTTGGTGATCAAAATAGAGATCAAATATCATATAGGCAATAATTAAAGGCCTCCGTTTTTAAAAGGGTCCTTTACCGTTAATCAACGGTTTTTATTTCAGTCATTCCCTTCTTGCCTGAGGGAGTACGATTCTCAAGCTTTGTTGTCAACGAAATTCTTCACAACCAAAAACACTGTTATGAGAATCATGATGATTTCACTGCTGCTACTTGGTAGTGGCACTGCTTTTAGCCAGCAGGCCTTTACTGAAAGAATTACCAGGAAAGACAAGAATAATGAGAAGCAAAGGTTTTATGACGCCAATCCCCGTGAAGGGAAAACAGGAGATTATGTTTCTTTCGACAACATCTCCACCTTTGGATTGTACGGCATTGGCAATATCAATACAGAAGTATTCAACAGCCTGAATGCATCCGGTAAGCTTTCAGGATTCATTCGCCCTTTTCGTGATTCAGCTGCCTTCACTACCATCAATTTCAGCTTTAATAAAAATGCTACCAACCGCGATACCCTGATGGCCAGCACTTTTCTCTTCCCTGATATTGGCAACAATGCCTTCCTGGGCACTGTATCGCATTCTATACAAATACTTAGGAAAAGAAGCGAGTTAAAAGGAGTTCATCTGCTCACACCTTTCTATGAATTTTCTACCAAGAGTATCAAAAGAGAAAAGGATACCATCTCCCTGAAGTTTACCAGCATCAACCATGTGCTTGGCGGCCGCTATTCATTTCTTCATTCTGTAGGTGATGATGATGTTGTTTTTTCATTAGCCACTTTCCTTGCATTGGCCAATATTGCAGACCAGGATAACGAGGATTTCAGGACACTGTTTGAAAGCCCTAAGCTCCCTTCTGCCATCTGGTCGCTCGGATTTAAGGTCACCTTTCAGTACAATAATTTCCAGGCCTATGCTGACATGCGGCATGTGTTCGGCAGCGAAGAAAAGATTCCTGTAAGATCATTGCGTGGCTTCAATGCCAATATTGGATTTGTATTCAATGCGGAGATCTTTGAGCGTTAGTTTGACAAAGATCAATAGCTGATAAAATATCAAAGCCCAATTACTAACAGAAAGATGAAAGGATTGCGACGCAACGAAGATGCCATGGAAAACCAATGCTGGTATTAAAAACACTGCAATAGCAATGGTGAAAGGTTAAGAATTGCTTCAGTAAAAATTAAATGATCCAGATATAGTTATTAGAAAGAAAAAGAAGTTGGTTACCAGCTCCATTGCTACTATTGGACTTTCGTTGCGTCGCTCTCTTGTACTTTCGGTTCAGCACTGAGCATAGTGGATGCCTTTCACTTTAACATATGCATGTATCAGGATGCTACCTGGCTTTTATTTTTCTATTCCTGTACACAAAATACAATCCTACCAGCACCAGGAAGGCTACGGCCACAATCAACCATAATTCTGTATTGGTGAAACTGGTTTCATAGCCCGGCTCTACCGCGGGTATGCTATCACCTGCTATGGATGCCAATGAAGCTAAGATTAGTAAGCTGAACAGGCTGAACTTTTTCATGCCTTGAAATTTAGATCTATACCTTCAAAGATGATACCCTCATTTCAAATATTTTGATTTCTTGGGCTTTGCGGGCCACTGGATTATCTTTATTATTCATGAAGGCAGGCACTGATCCAAAAATAAAACCCTGGCAGTTGAGGCTGCACGAAGTGATTTATGAATCCAACACGCCAGCCGGTAAAGCTTTTGATATTACCCTATTGCTATTTATCATTGCCAGCATTGCAGTTGTGATGCTGGACAGCATCCAGAGCACCCATCGCAAATGGGGTGAAGTGTACAATATCCTTGAATGGGTTTTCACCATTCTATTTACAATTGAATATATCCTCAGACTGGTCAGCATTAAAAAACCCATGCGTTACGTGGTTTCCTTCCTTGGCATCATTGACCTGCTGGCAATTATTCCATCCTACCTCAGCATATTTTTTGTAGGTGCGCAATCCCTGCTGGTGCTTCGCGCACTTCGACTGCTTCGCATCTTCAGGATCTTCAAGCTCACTCATTTCCTTACCGAGATCATTTTCCTCAAGGCTGCACTTAGGGGAAGCCTTAAAAAGATCGCCATCTTCATGCTGGTGGTATTGAGCCTCGTAATCATACTGGGTTCTATCATGTACCTGGTGGAAGGCAGGGAGAATGGGTTCTCTACCATCCCCGAAAGTGTTTACTGGGCCATTGTTACCATTACCACGGTTGGCTACGGAGACATTTCTCCTGTTACGCCCCTTGGAAAATTCATTGCCTCTATTATGATGTTTATTGGCTATGGCATCATTGCAGTGCCCACCGGTATTGTTACCACTGAAATGGCTTTTGCCGCCAGAAGTAAGAAGCATGGAACAGAAGCCTGTCCCGGGTGCGGCAGGGAAGGCCATGATAAGGATGCCGTGTTTTGCAAGTTCTGCGGTACTATTCTTTAGCCCTTTTTTCCATTGATTTCTCCTGTTGAAAACTTTTTAACTGCATTTATCCACAGCCATTTTAAGCGTAAATGAAGGAAAAACAATCCACCCGGCTGTCAAATACCCTTTCATTGTCATTCAAGGTCTTTTGTTCATTGATTTTTTAGTCTCATTTTTGCTAAATAAATTAGTAAGATGGAAAGCAAGATGACGATCTCTGGATACGTGCAGGCCGGGTTTGCCTCGCCTGCGCTGGACTATAGCGAGGAGGGCATAGACCTGGAAAAGATATTGAAACCCCGTCCCTCAGTCTTTTACCTCAGGGCGGTGAATGATTCCATGATCGGGGCCAATATTCCTCCCGGTGCGCTGCTTGTGGTGGATAAGGCCGCGCAGCCTAAAAACTATTCCATCGTCATTGCTTCTCTGAATGGAGACTTCCTCGTGAAGTATTATGTGAAGGACATTCGAGGTGTGCGGCTTGAATCAGCCAACCCGAAATACCAGCCCATACAGATCACAGAAGAAATGGGATTCCAGGTCTGGGGAGTTGTAACTGCCGTCGTAATTCTTACGCATTGAAATTATGATAGCGCTGATTGATTGTAATAATTTTTATTGCTCCTGCGAAAGGGTGTTTCAACCGCTGTTGCTGGGAAGACCACTGATTGTTTTATCCAATAATGATGGCTGTGCCATTGCACGCAGCGAGGAGGCAAAGACTCTTGGTATTAAAATGGCGCAGCCGGCTTTTATGATCAATGAGCTCATACAAAAGCACCAGGTGCAGGTGCATTCATCCAACTATACCCTTTACGACAATATGAGTAAAAGGGTGATGCAGGTGATCAATGAAATGGTGCCACGAACCGAAGAATATTCTATTGATGAAGTATTTGCCGACCTGTCTGGAATGAAATATACCAACCTTCATCAACTGGCAGTTGAGATCATCAGGAAAGTAAAAAGCACCACGGGCATTCCGGTAAGTGTGGGCATCGCACCTACAAAGGCCCTGGCAAAAATGGCCAACCGTTATGCAAAGAAAACCAGGAAAGATGAGGGTGTTTACGTGGCGGAGAGCAAGGCAGAGATCCATGCCATGCTCAGGGCCACCCCCATTGGAGATACATGGGGAATAGGCAAACAACTGGAAGCCTTATTGCTGTCAAAAGGATTTCTTTCAGCACATGATTTTATTACCAAGGCACCGGAAGAATGGGTGAGAAAAGAACTTACAGTAGTAGGACAAAGATTATACAATGAACTGAAAGGCATTTCCTGTTTCCCCTGGGAAGAAGAAAAGCCAACCAGGAAAAATATATGCACCTCGCGGTCTTTTGGAAACCTGATCACAAAGAAAAATGAACTGAAGCAGGCCATAGCCAAGTTCACTGCTTCCTGCGGAGAGAAGTTGCGCAAGGAAAAAACCTGTGCACGCAAGATTGAAGTCTTTATAAAAACAAATCCACACCGTCCTACTGATCCGCAATATGAACAGGCGATCACAATGGAACTCCCTGTGGCCTCCAATCTTACAACAGAACTGATGAAGCATGCCATGCGTGGGCTTGATCTCATCTTCAGACCCGGTTACCTTTATCAAAAGGCAGGAGTGATTGTAATGGACCTGGTGCCACAGGAAGAAATACAGCTTGGATTATTTGAAGCCCAGCCCACAGGAAACAAAAGAAAACTCATGGAATCCATTGACCAGCTGAACCAATCCTTTGGACGTGACCTTGTGCGTTTTGCCACGCATGATTATGGAAAGAACTGGCACCTCAAGCAAACCAATTTATCCCAGGCATATACAACGAGGCTTGATCAAATTCCAAAAGCTATTTGATGTTCAATCCATTTTATCCTTTTACTTCACCTCTTCTGCAGGCTTTCATTGAGAAGGGAAAAATATTTTTCGTCAGGCAGCAATTCATTCGCGGCCGGAACAAAACCGATGAAGGCGTAAAAGGATCTTTCCTCATCACTGCTTATGATAATTTCACTACGGCCCAGGATCATTATGGGGCCATAGCACATGATCCTTACCGCTTCCTTTACGACTGGAACAGGGAAGAAGACCGCAACAAATTAAAGATCGCTGCCAGCGAAATGAAGGAGTACCGCGTATTTGCCGCGGTTTTTAAATTAGGTTGGGAAAGGGAGATCAATGATGCATTGAGAGAAAAGATCAGGCTATACATCTCTGCTCTTGGATGGTCACCTGCAGGAAAAGATGTGGTAGATACCTCTTACGAAGTTCGCTTTGGTGAACTCTATCTTTGCCTGAAGTATAAAAAAAGAGAAGCACGGGTTAAATTTGAGGAAATAGAACTTCTTTCCTGATGTGTTATGATATTTCTTTCTCCACCACTATTGAACTGGTAACCGATTATCTACCTGACCTGGTGATTGATCCGCAGATCGGTATCAACTATGATATGAACCTGCATGCGCAGGCACAGGCTTTCAGAAAATATCCAGTGATCATCCTTGAGGATGGTGTTTATAAAATGAAGGCTTTTGAGTGGGGTGTGATAGCGGAGTACATGAATACACCAGAGAAGATCAAAAAAATGCGCACCAGTATGTGCAATGCCCGCAGTGAAAAGATCATTGCTGATAGAAAAAGTTACTGGCACCGAATCAGGAGAAAGCGCTGTCTCATTCCCGTTACCGGCATCTTTGAACACCGCGAGGTAAAAGGTTTCAAAAACAAAGTGCCTTATCTCGTGAAATTAAAAGGAAGGGAAGTTTTTTGCCTGCCTGGATTATATCATTACCCCGATAAAGCAGATGTGGAAACCGGCGAGATTACAGGAACCTTTACAGTGGTTACCCGCGCTGCCAACAGCCTGATGTCACAGATCCACAACAGCGGCGATCAGGCATTTCGAATGCCGCTCTTTCTACCAAAGGAACTGGAATTGAAATGGCTTCAGCAGGATCTTAATGATGAAGAAATTCAATCCATCCTTGATTATGAATGGCCTTCTGAAGAAATAGATTATACAGCTGTATTTACCATCCGTACGACCAAAGAAAGGCCCGATGGAAAGGAAAAGCTGGAGGCTTTTGACTGGCCCGGTCTTCCGCCTTTAGGCATAGATAGTGCCGAGCAAAGTTTGTTTTAGCAATCCTTGAATCATGTGAATTTTAATTGGTACCAGGCAATGGTGCTGCTATTAAGCTTTGCTTGCGACGCTCCCTTGTTCTGCAGAATAATTCTAAGCATTTATTGATAAATAATCCCTGTTTCTGTTACTTATGTTTTTGTGAATTGGATCTTAGTATCCTTTCAACATTACTTCATCTCCAAACAGGCTGCGGATCTTTTTTTCTGCTTTTGCGATATCAATTCCTTTTCCCAGAACACCTTTAAACAGATCACCTGTTTCCTTTAATCTTGTCATGGCATTTGCTAACGTAAAGTCTTTCATCTTCAGGCCTTTTTTTACTTCATCCCAATACAGGGGCATGGAAACCGTAGCTCCAGGCTTTGGCCTTAATGAATAGGGCGCGGCTACAGAAGCCTGCGGACGGTTCATTAAAAAGTCGATGTACATTTTGCCATTTCTGTCCTGCGTTTTTCTTTCTATTGAAGTGAAATTGGGCAGTTCCTTATGAATGCATTTTGCAATCTTTCTTCCCAGTTCTTTTGACTGCTCGTAATTGTAGCGTGCACCCAGGGGAATGTAAATATGAATGCCGGTAGAACCGGATGTTTTGGGATAAGAAACGATGCCGATGCTTTCGAGGATCTCACGGGTAACATTAGCCGCCTGTATCACCTGTGAAAAAGGATTTTGATCAGGGTCGAGATCAATGATGCACCAGTCTGGATTGTCGGGTTTTTCTTTCCTGCTATGCCAGGGATTCATTTCAATACAACCCAAAGAAGCAATATAAAGAAGGCTGGCCTCGTTGGTACAAACCAGGAATTCCTTTTCTCTTTTATTCATAAAACTGTAATAGGGAAAGGTTTCAATCCATGACGGAGCCTTTCCTTTCACATCTTTCTGGTAAAAGCTTTCACCTTCTATGCCATGAGGATGACGGTTCAGGATCTGCGGCCTGTCCTTCATATAAGGCAACATAAATGGGGCTACCTGGTAATAGTAATTGATCATGTCACGCTTGGTAAATTTTTCTTTTGGCCAGAATATTTTACTCAGGTTGGTGAACTTCAGGTCATGACCATTAACAGGCCTTGTCTGTGTTTCCTCTTTGGGATTAAGCAGGGTTTTCCTTCCTTTTTTTACAGGCGCTACCAACACTTTTTCTTTGACCAGCTGGTGTGATGAAAGATCTTTTGTGCGGGTTTCTTTTTCCCAAACTACTTCCGATGGTTTTTTATCTTCTCTCAATCCCCTGAATGATGGTTGACGTATGGCGCCACTTGAAGTTAATTCGCGGTAACTGATCTCTGTCACCAGTTTTGGCTTGACCCATACTACTTCAGCTTTGGGAGGATGTGGACGAAACCTTGATGGCTTATTGTATTCAGGAACAGTTGAAAAAGGACAGGTAGCAGTTTCAAAGGGCTTCATCTTTTTAAGAAGCTGTTCCTGCATTTTTTTATTGAACCCTGTACCTACAGGAGTTACAAAGCGGAAGTTCTTTCCTTCCATGATACCCAGTAAAAGAGCACTGAATAATTTATTGGTTCCTTCATTAATAGTGTAGCCACCTATAACCAGTTCCTGTGTTTTTTCTGTTTTGATCTTTAGCCAGTCTTTTGTGCGGCGACCAATGGTATAAACGCTTTCTGCTTTTTTTGCCATCACACCTTCGAGGTGGAGGCTTCTTGCCTGGGCAAATGCTTTTTCACCACCATTTTTCAGGCTTTCACTCAGTCGGAAATGCGGATGATCTTTGGGAACAATGGCTCTTAATATTTTTCTTCTTTCTTCCAGTGGCAGATGCATTAATGAAATGCCATCGAGCCAGAGAATATCAAAAAGGTAATAAAGAAGATGACCGTCTGCTTCACTGCGCCAGAGCTGGAGGTTGGAAAAATCAGGAAGTCCTTCATCGTTGACCACTACAATTTCTCCATCAAGCACCACAGAAATCCCCAACTGTTTCAATGATTCGTATAAAGGATAAAATTTTTCATTGAATGATTTATTGTTGCGGGAACAGAGTTCGGTGGTTTTATTAACGTAAGCAATAGCTCTATACCCATCCCATTTCATCTCATAGAGCCATTCTTCACCGGTAACGGGTTCCGTAACAAGCGTAGCCAGCATAGGTTCTATGTTTTTAGGCATAGAAGATTTACTGCCTTTAGATAAAAGCTTTCGTATTTCGCTGCTGAGCACCAGCTTTTGTTTTTGCTTGCGTGGCATAAGGTTTAGATCTAATCAAACCATGAGCCAGCATCGAAAAGGAGATTAGTGGGAAGAAATGATAAGAAAGCCAGAAGAAGAAAAGGTTATGACAGGTTCGGCATCAGCTCATCTTTATGTAGGATGTTGGAAGCAAATTGGTGTACTTCCTTTATTCTCTGGTAATTCACACTATAAAAAATGTATTTGGCTTCCCTTTCCGTGATCACAAAATTTTCTCTTCGCAGAACAGCAAGGTGTTGCGAAGCCACAGATTGTTCCAGGTTGAGCTTTGTATAGATGTCGGTTACGGTCATCCTTTTATTTTCATGGAGAAGAAGAATCATTTTTTGTCTTAGAGGATGATTGATCGCCCTGAGCACCATGGCCGTTTTCCTGACTTTATGCTCATGCATCTCAAGTTCATGTTGATTATTCTCCATGATTATAATTTTAATTACTCCTTATATAATTGGATGTAAAGCTTTGGAGGCAATTCTTCAAGCAGGGAATAAATAACTGAATTGTACCAAAGTTCCATATCGATCTTGTGGCCATTCCATTCAGGTAAATGATAATAACCGCCCGAATCATGTCCACTGGTGCCAGTTAAACTCATTTCATTTGCGCCTTCAAAGGGCTCCACATCCATTTTAAAACTTACAAAGCTTTTATTGCCTGAAACCAATTCTAGAAAGTCATGAAAACTGCCAATCCGCTCCAAATCTTCAGCGCTTCCTTTTTCAAGGTATTCAGGAAAATCAAAAAACCACTTGTTGCCAAGCTTATAATAGGAAATTGTACACATAAGGTAAGGAATTCGAAAGAGCAAACCTACTGCGTAAAAACCGCAATTGCAATAGTAAATTTACTAAGCATTGCTAATTTCCCACAACTGAAATATACCAATTCTTCTACTCAATTCGGGTTATTTACATAAAAGCAGGTAATGTGGAAAGAATCTATCATTTACCCCTATTCATAATTCTACATTTGTTCGCATGTCTAACCCCATGAAGAGCTTTTGGGTCAATGATCTGAAACTCGATCTTATTTTCCGAAAAGTCTTTTGTCCGCAGGGTATCAAATATTTTGTTTCAGAAAATGAAGCAAATTCCCTGGCTTTTGAAATGAAGGAACAGGAAGCAGGAAAATGGAAGATCATGCTCCCTGCACCTGACTGGTTACTTCCCCTGGAAGATGAACTATCACAACATATCAATGAAATCACTACTGAAGAATAAAACCCAGGATAGGGATTTTGCTAAGTAAAAACCCTAGTAATCTCATAACAACCAATTAGTTAGGCAAATAGTTCTACATATTTTCCATAAAAATGGAAATAGTGGGTACCGTTAAGGCTTTGGATGGAATTGGTTTGGATTTTGCTTTCATCTTAATGGTTTTTCATAGGATATTGGATTATATACAAGGCCGGATTTCTATCCGGCTTTTTTTATTATGTGAATTCATCTTTTTAATACCCTCCCTCATCTCCAATCAATCAATCCGGCAAAGCTTAAAAAAATGTAACTTCAAAAAAGCGAAAGCCAGCATGCCCATCTACATGGATGTACATATTGTTCCTGGAGTCAAAGCACACAGTGTTGCGGAGGCTCATACCAAAGATGTTTTTCATCAGGACGATTACAAGTGTAAATGCATGACCTATTGGGTAGACGAAGCCAGGGATTCTGTTTTTTGCCTGATAGAAGCACCCAATAAAGAAGCCGTAGTAGAGCTTCATGGCAAAGCGCATGGACTGATTCCCAATAAGATTATTGAAGTTAACAGCACACTGGTGGAATCCTTCCTGGGAAGAATTTACGATCCCATAGATGCCGATATCACAGAAGAAGGTTTAAAAGTATTCAGCGACCCATCATTCAGGATACTTATTGTTACAAAAACTGAAGACCCGGTTTTATTACACTACCAACTTGGATACGAAAAGGCAACAGCAGTTTTGAAAGAATACAATCAAATCATCAGGAAGACCCTTGCAGAATTCAATGGAAGGGAGATAGAACATTCTGGCAATGGTTTTATTATTTCATTTAATGCGGCTGCCAAAGCTGTGTCCTGCGCTCTTGCTATTCAAAAGGAATTGCCTGTTTCGGTTTCCGATGCCATTGGATTCCGGATGAGCATCAATGGAGGCGAGCCAGTTGAAAAAAGCAATGATCTTTTTGGCGATACCATACAGATAGCTGAACGTCTTTGCTCTATTGCCAGATCAAAAGTAGCCATGGCATCTTCGGTAAAAAATCTTGTATTAAAAGATCACACGCATAAAGAGAATGGATTTTTAACCCTCAGTCCGCAGGATGAAACATTGCTTGAATCGATCTTCAGCATACTGGAAGAAAACTGGCAGAACCCTGATTTTGATGTGGAGAATTATTGCCAAAACATGGCCATGAGCAAATCGCAGCTTTACCGCAAGACCATTGCTCTTACAGGTCTTTCTCCCAATCTTTTACTTAAGGAGTACAGGCTAGAAAAGGCAAAGGAAATGATGAAGAAACAGTATTATAACATCTCACAGATAACTTTTGATTCCGGATTTACAAGCCCTTCTTATTTTACCAAATGCTTCAAGAAGAAATATGGCCTGCTTCCCATGAGCTATATTGAATTACTGCAGTAACTCTATTGCAGAATCATTTTTACCATTTATTGAATGATTTCTACCATGTGGTTTACCATTTATTGAATGATTTGTTATATGCCATGGGCATGGTGTGCTGCTAATTTTACAGCATTAATTAACCAACAAACAAAATCATGAAAACGATTACCAACAAACTTGCATTCCTCCTGTTCATCATGCTATTTACAGGTTATGCATCCATGGCACAAACATCAAACGAAAACGCAAAAACAAAAAACCAAACAGAAATGAAGACTTATGTAATTGAAAGAGAAATCCCAGGTGCAGGCCAATTAACACCCGAACAACTCAAGGCCGTATCACAGACATCCTGCAATGTCATTAAAGAAATGGGTCCGCAGATCCAGTGGATCCACAGTTATGTAACGGGCAATAAAATTTATTGTATTTACAAAGCCGCAAATGAAGAACTGATCAGGGAACATGCTAAAAAAGGAGGCTTCCCGGCCAATGTCATCACTGAAGTATCATCTGTAATCAGTCCTGCAACTGCAGAATAATCCTATTGATCTCCATTATTCGTCCTGCCCTTTCTCTCCATTTTTAATTTAAAAAACGAAACAATGAAACAAGCACTCAACAGCGCCAGTCGCTGTAACGGAAGATCTATTGCCTCATCTCAATCATTCTTTTCAATTACAAAGCCTGCATTATTCCTTTTGTTTTTTGCAGGACTGTTTTTGACCAGCTGCAAAAAAGAAGCTGCTATCCAGGAAGAGGCACCTGTTGCAGCCAAAGCTGAGGAAAGTAATGTAGTAAACCAGTACCAGGGTCTTTCCTTTCAAACCAAATGGGAGCTTCAGCAGGCACGTGCAGCTACAGCCAGGTATCGCAACATCAACAATGCCATTGCTGACGGTTATGTAGATATCAATGTAGTAGTGCCCCAGATGGGATTCCATTATATGAAAGCTACGCTTGCCGATGCCAATTTTGACATGAAGAATCCCGAGATCCTGGTATACAATATGGATGAAGACGGAAAAGTTGATCTGGTTGCAGTAGAATATGCAGTTCCTATAAGTCTTACTCCCAATAATGCACCACAGGGATTTGCAGGCAATGCAGACGTATGGGATAGAAATACCGGTTTTGGTTTGTGGTTGTTACACGCATGGGTATGGTCTTACAATCCAAACGGTGTATTCAACCCTACCAACCCACTTGTGCATTTGCATTGATAATGGTGAAGGAAAATTTTCAGTGATGAAGGCAACCTGTTTCTTAAGGGAGACAGGTTTGCTTATTTATGCAGGTCTCGCTCTCAATGTCTTGTTATAACTTTAAATGAAACGAAACATTTTATGGATGCTGATCAATTGAAACAATTACAAAATCCCATAAAAGAACAATACCGTGCTGACCCTTCTTCAGCCTTGATCACTTTGAAAGCAGAAGGCAGGCCTGGTGATGGAATTTCATGCAAGGTTGAAACAACAAAAGCTGTAGTGGAAGCCGGTCTTCACCCCGCTACTGGTGGAAACGGATTACTTGCCTGTTCGGGAGACATGCTGTTACAGGCACTTGTAGCCTGTGCCGGTGTTACCATGAGTGCTGTAGCTACTGCTATTGGCATAAAGATCAATGATTGCCTGGTAAAGGCAGAAGGTGACCTTGACTTCCGGGGAACCCTGGGAGTTTCCAAAGAAGTACCGGTAGGCTTCTCTGCCATTCGTTTGATTTTCAACTTAGACTCCGATGCTCCAATAGAACAAAAAGAAACATTGATCAGGCTTACAGAAAGATATTGCGTGGTTTACCAGACTTTAATTAAAGGGGTATCAATAAAAACAGAGTGTAAAGAATTTTAGTTTCGTCAAAAGGCAATCGATAATTGACAATAAAACAAAATTTAAAAAGCTGGTTAAGCTTTAATTGTATTTAGGATTTTTTTTCAACCATTGAACTGAATCTTTTCAGGTCTGAGATCTCTGCTGCATTTAGTGTTTCATTATTGTTGTATTTGGATTGCAGAAAGAGCACTCTTTTATGTTCGGGATATTTGGCCAGGATAGTAATAATCATATTTCCAATGCCTTCATCTTTTTGATAGAGAGGTGAAGTGTGCAATGGTTTTTCAGATTTGAAGCGGTTAGGCATTTTATTGATGGTTGCTTCAAGGGCAGCAAGCTTTCCGGGGGGAAGCTCATTGATATTTTTGGCCTTGTCATATAAACCCTGGAGTTGCTTCTTTGTAAGCCATCCCCGGCTTATATACTGTTTATAAAGACTGATAATAAATGAAGACACCGGGTAGGCAAGAATACAGGCCTCCAGCACTTCATTAATGATATCAATTCCCTGTTTTTTATTTTCCAATACTCAAATATACTAAGACCCTATACTTTCCGCTTTAGCCCTTTCAGTTTAACTAAGAATATTTCTCGCTATGATAGGAACTATCACTGATGCTGGACGCAAATATCCTAAGTACAACTATGCATATTGAAATGATTTATTTCGATTTGCTTTTTTTATGAGATCAGCGTTTGTAATTTGGTGATGTTCCTCATTGCTAACAAAAACACACCCTATGAAACGCATCGTAAACATCTATCATCACAATCCCGTTGTGGCCCTCATTGTGAACAGCATTGCATTTTTTGTCTGGGCATTTACCATCATACTGATCATTACAGTGATGGCCGTGGCTTTTACCGGTTAAACAAAAACACCACGCTACGGCGTGGTGTTGAATCATGTTGGCTTATAAAAGGAGATTAATTCCAGTTAATGGTGTCCCAGTCGAGGGTATAAGGTTCTGCAGGCCATGTTGCAATTTCTTCTCTCGGCACTGAACTTTGTTCCTGCTCCATGTTCATCTCCCAGGTAATAATTTGTGTGTCCATGGTGGTTTTTTTTAGTAGACCTTTTTAAGTGGATATTGTTTAGTCAAAACTAATCAGGCATCTGGCAAATTGAAGATTTTTGCATTTCATTTTGTTCATTCAAGATGATTAAGGGTTGAATTCCTTGTTTTGGAAGTTAGAACCCGGCGATTTTAGCTAACCCATCCATAAATACTCCAGGCTTTACTTATCAATGGCTTTCAGTACACCATTTCTGAACAACTTGCCAATTGGGATTTCATGTTTCTCGATCTCAATGAGTTCACTGGTATAAGAACTGATGCGGGAAAGGGAAATAATAAAGGAGCGGTGAGTACGCAGAAACAAATGTTCGGGCAGCATGGCTTCTACGGCAGTGATGGATTGTTTGGTGATGATCGTTCCTTTTGTTGTAATCACTTTTATATAATCCTTCATGCTTTCAATGAAGAGGATGTCATCCAGCATCACTTTAACCATCTTCCTGTCGGCACGGAAGTACACAAAGGCTTCATTCCTGCTTTCATGTTGAACCAGTTCTGTATCAATTGAACTGGCCTGTTGTGTGGCTTTATGTATTGCTTTTAAAAAACGTTCAAACTTAACAGGCTTGAGAAGGTAATCCACTATATCAAGATCATAACCTTCGAGGGCATATTCAGGGTAAGCTGTAGTAAATATAACCCTGGGAGGATGTTTGATAATCTTTAGCAGTTCGTTTCCATTTAATTGCGGCATTTGCACATCCAGGAAAACAAGATCAATCACATTCTGCTGTAAAAAGCTGAGTGCTTCTATGGCATTTCCACATTCGCCCGCCATCTGCAGCATGGGCACCTCTTTTATGTAGCGCCCAATTATTTCACGCGCCGGTGGTTCATCATCCACAACCAGGCATTTTATAAGCTTGTTTTCATTCATGCCACCGCTGTTTTGAAATTACTCAACTGATTCCTGGAAGTTATTCTCTCCAGTTTAACTTTAAGCGTAACAATAAATACATCTTCCTCATGGTTGATTTTCAGGGAGTGCCTTCCCGGATACAGAAGTTCCAGTCTTTTCCTAACGTTTTCAATACCAATACCTGAGCCTTCCTTTTTGATATAGCCGCCGGCTTTCCCATTAATTAATTTCATTTCAAGTTGAGAATCATTTAATACAATGT
This sequence comes from Bacteroidota bacterium, assembly GCA_023386045.1. Taxonomy (GTDB): domain Bacteria; phylum Bacteroidota; class Bacteroidia; order Chitinophagales; family Chitinophagaceae; genus Flavisolibacter. The sequence goes on along the minus strand of JAEWKK010000019.1, from coordinate 434,819 downwards.
GCATGGTGATCCATGGGTTTTCCAGCATCTGGCTCGTACCATGTTTAAAACAATTTTCTATAAAGGGAAGAAGCAAAAGCGGAGCAATATAAAGATCATCTGTATTCCTTGGCAGGTCAAGGTTGATATCCAGCTGGTCGTTGTAGCGTATCTCTTCCAGCGTGATATAGTCCTTCATCATTTTCAATTCTTTTGATAAAGGAACCAGTGGCTGATTGCATTCGTATAGCATATAACGCAACATCTCAGACAATCCCATCACCAGCCTCGAAGCCATGGGCGATGTATTTTGGGTAAATGAATAAATATTATTCAGCGTATTAAATAAAAAATGAGGATGCACCTGGGCCTTCAGCAATTCCAGCTGCGATTCCACGTTTTCTTTTTGGAGCTTTAGGTTTCGCTGCTCTTTAACATACCAATACTTCATCATTTTGATAGAAGCCGCCAATCCTCCAACTGTTATAGCACCCCTGAGTCCTGCAAGCAAAGCCGGAAAGATGTATAAATAATTTCTCTGGTGCGCTATCCCTTCTACATGACCGAAAAAGAAAAAACGCAAATCCTGAAGGATATAGATGCCGATAAGAGATGAAATCAACGCAGTAGTTACAAAAAGTAAACCCACCATACAAGCGGTTACAACATATCGTCCTTTTAGTAAATACCGGGGAATTACCCAGTACATAAGACTATAGGAAAGGAACATATGTGGGATCAGGTAGAAAAATGCTTCGAGTGCAGATACAGGCAGCCTTTCAGCATAGGATATGTTGAGGTTGTACGCCACGAAGGAATACAGTAATGACTGGAAAATCCACCACCAGAGCCAGAAATAAAAATGCCGCCTGACCTTCCATTTCCTTTCTTCGGAGAATATGAATGGATATTGCTGCATAGGCTTTACTAAGTTAGGATTCTGCCTGCTCGATTTAAAGTCTTTTTGCACGATTGTCGCCATACAGCAGTTTTTTGTCGACAAAAGATAGGGACAAGTACCCCACCGGCTACAGCCGGCAGGGTCTTGTTTGCTTAAGAGAAAAATATTTGTCAGCGCCTGTTCCAAACCATCTGCAGGTTTTGCCTGAACACCTGTTCTTTATTCCAGGCGATCAAAGATTGGGTAAGGGCATTATTCAAACGACGAACAATCTTTTTCCGGTTTACATTCAGCTTTTTACCAGAAATGCTTTCTTTATAAATCAAGGTTTGATCCTGGTTATAAAAAAAGACAGTGGATTCTTTGGGCGACTTTACATTATTTTCTATTACCCAAAATCCTTCTGCAGGCATTGGCTGTTTTTTGGTTTGTGCTGAAGCTGCCATAGTAGAAAAAAGCAAAAGCAGCAGGAATGTTTTTTTCATTGCGTTTTATTTAAAGGGTGATCAATCATCAGACAATAAAGCTAATAGCGAGAGACTCCGGATTTTTGAATTATAGCCTTGCAGCATCAGAGTAAGTCCAGACAGTTAATGGATGTAGACAAGTGGCTTTCGTCGACAATTGTTAATGGAATGTTGCCGACTTCCTTTAACATAAGCTTATCGAAGTGTCATTAATCAAATTTTTCCCGAAGCTTTCTCAACAAACAGAACGGAAGAAAAACCAACGTTCCCCATTTTTATGAAAAAACAAATTCTACTCTTCGCTTCTGTAGCTCTTTCAACCCTGGCAATAGCTCAATCAAAAACAAGTTTAGGCATTCGTGCAGGTATGACTTCCTCCAGCATGAAAGGTGATGCTGTTAATAGCCTCCAGGATATACTTGCAGTAACTGATGGCATGATCACGACAAAAAATCAAACTGGTTTTTTTGCCGGAGCCAATGTTGCAATCCCAGTTAGTCAGCAGATCTCTATTGAACCGGGGATATTTTATTCCCAGAAAGGATATGAGCTTCATGGTTCACTTGATCTAAAAGGAGTTGAGTTTTTAGGTGCCAATGCAAAGGCCCAATTAAAATCACAATACATAGATATGCCAGTACTGGTTAAAGGAAATTTCAATGGATTCCAGGTTTTCGCCGGCCCACAGGTTTCCTACCTCACCAGGGCTGATCTTAAAACAAAAGCAGGTGTGCTTGGCTTTAACTTACTGAATGAATCCTTTGACGTGACAGATGAATTTAACCGTTGGGACGCAGCCATCACTGGTGGTATTGGTTACCAGTTCAGGAATGGTTTCAATGTAACAGCAGCCTATGATCATGGCTTGTCCAAAGTAGACGCCAATAAAAATGCAGATTCCTATAACCGCACTTTCAAAGTAGGTGTTGGATTTAATTTCTAAAATGATAACGCCTCTTATGCAGGGGCGTTATTTATTTTTTAAACTATTGTATCATCCGGTTCCTGATAATTTCCATTAAAGCAGGCTTGTAACTTTCGCCGATCATAATTTCTTCATTTACATTCTTTAATCGTACAACATTCCCTTCTATGCCAGTGATTTTTGCAATAGGTATGATAAATGATTTATGAACCCTGATAAATTTTTTTCCTGTGAGCTTTTCTTCCAGGTCTTTCATGCTGGTATAAACCAGTATCTTTTTGCCACCGCAATGAACTGCCATGTAGTTTTTCATCCCTTCGATAAAATCAATATCGGCAAGATTGATCTTTAGCAGTTTTCCTTTCGATTCCGTTTTTACGAATATATAATCATCTTCTTCTTGAGCAGCGGGCTTGCCTGATTGTGCAGCTTCCATTTCCTTTACGGTCTTTTGTACTGCTGTAAGGAAACGAGGCAACCTGATTGGTTTTAAAAGATAATCAACAACATCCAGTTCATAACTTTCCAGTGCAAACTCACTGTAAGCTGTTGTCAATATTACTTTGGCCTTGCCATTGATGGCCTTCACAAAATCAATCCCGGAAAGCTCAGGCATCTGGATGTCGAGAAAGACCAGGTCAACTTTTTGTTTTGCCACCATTTCCAGTGCTTCTATGGGATTGGTGGTGGAGCCCACAAGATTCAGGTAGGGCGTCTGGCTTACATAATGAACAAGAATGTCAATAGCATGTTGTTCATCATCAACAATAATGCAGTTGATCATAACTTTTTTATGATTAATTCAGTGGAATAAAACTCGGTCTCGTCTTTAATATTCAGAATATAATCCTGGCCATAGGCAAGTTCAAGTCTTTTTTTGATATTATCCAGTCCAATACCTGTTGACAATTCCTTTGGTCCGGACTTTTTGTGATTACGGCAGAGGAAATACAATTGGTTATGCTCAATTTTCAAATGGATCTCGATAGGATGCTCCATACTTTTAAGGTCACCATGCTTGAAAGCATTTTCCACTAAGGTTATCAATACAAAAGGAATAATAGTGGCCCCATTTACCACACCGTCCACTTCAAAAATCACATTGAGCTTATTGGAAAAACGCAGCTGGTTGATCTTGATTACATTTCTTACGTGCTCGATCTCGTCCTTCAGTGGTGCCTTGCCATCTTTAGCGTTTCCTTCGCTAAGTGCATAACGCATGATATCGCTCAGGGTCAGTATGCCTTCGGAAAGTTCCGGTGAATAAGGCAGCGACTTGGCATATAAAAAATTGAGCGTGTTATGCAGAAAATGCGGATTGATCTGTGCCTTCAGAAAATTAAAATTCGCCTGTGATTTTTCAACCTCCAGCTGCATTTTCTGTTCTTCGAGAACCTTGCGCTGTTTTTTTTCATCGCGCAGGCTGGTCAGGTAAGCAATCAGCAAAGAAATGCCCAGGAAAAAGAATGCTGATATGGCATAAGAAAATATGATCAGTCCTAGTGTTAGCTTTCTGTTCAGGCCAGCATCTTTAAATTCGATATTCACCCTGCCGTTGACGAACAATAAATGAGTAAGTGTATAATAAACAATAAGTCCCAGGATGGCTAATAGTGTGGGCTTAATGAAATCAATAGCCTGTTTTCTATCGATCCAAAGCTTGTAATAGGTATTGACTGTATAATAATAGAAAAGCGTTTGGAAAGCGATGCTGGCAACATTACTCAGGATAGCGCGCCAGTTAAAAAACTTCTCCCAGTTTAAGACGTTACCCGCTCCTGGTGAAATGAACATGGCAATAATTCCCAGAACAGTAAAGAAAAGGTTGATGCTGAGCACCATTAGAAAAACCTTTCCAAACGAATATCTTTTCTCTGTTTTCAATTTTTGAGTTTCAAATTTTAAGATAGGGATTATCTGTTTATAAAGGAATACGGCACAAAGCCAAAGCTCCGTGCCGTTTCATTGATTTTATTATTGACCTATACTCATTCCCCCATTTCCGCCCTGCTGACTGGCCCTCTTGGTTTCTTCTTCAGCACCACCAGTACGGTTTCTTGCAGCTTTCACCTGATTGCTTCCGAACCTAAAAATAAAGTTCAATTTAAACTGCCTGCTTTCCCACCTGGAAGAAAAATTGGTATGCTGACCTGCAAAGTCATTTGTAGCTCTGAATCTCAGAGAACCGAAAACATCACTTACAGAAGCCTTGATGGTTGCCTTTCCTTCGAACAGCTGTTTTTGGATACCGGCATCCATGCTCCACAAGGTCTTTCCTTTAAAGCTGCCCATGTATACTGTTGGTGCATTAAAAAATCCATTTGCTTCTGCTGTCCAGGTTTTGTTCTTACCAAACTTTAAACTGTTTTGCGTAAAGAAGCTGAAGCCTATGGCATCTACATCAACCTCGCGACCAGCTCCAAAATTGGCCTTGTATTTAGAGTAGTTGGTACTGATGTTTCCAAACACTGTATAATTTTTATACTGGAAGGGATAACTCACATTCAGGCTCACTATATCCTGTGTTGCCAGGTTTCTTTTATCAATAAATGATTTTGACTTTTCCGCAGTATCGATCCATTGAGTGAAAAGATCTTTTACATGGCTATAGTTCAGCGTTGCATTCAGCTTGTATTTGTAGGTATGCGTAATTCCAAAACTATTGGTGTACTGTGGCCGGAGATTGATATTCCCTTTCTGAAAAGTATATTCATCAAGCTTGAATTCAAATGGATTCAGATCCTGGTACGCAGGCCTGTCAATCCTGCGACTATAAGTAAGGCTCCATTGCTTCATAGGGTTCTTATTAAAGGTCAGTGCTGCACTGGGGAAGAAATCAATATAATTCCTTTTAAAGCTTGAATCATATTTCTCATAGCCGCTGCCATTGTTTTTCTGCCCTTCAGATGTTCCTTCCAGAATTGTATTCTCCATACGCACACCCAGTTGAAACATCTTTCCTTTCAAGGCCCTGTTATAGTTAACATAAGCGGCATTGATTTTTTCCTCGTATAAAAAACGATTGCTTCTGTCCTTATCCAGTTCTTTGGTGCTGCCGAAAACATTATAACGCTGGAAGTCATTTTCTGTTTTTACATAAGCCGCCTTTCCACCAAATCCCAATTTTCCTTTCAAAAGATTCTGTTCGTAATCTGCCTTGAAGGAGCTGATCCTAATCTCAGAAGGAGTGATCATGTTATACACAACGCTATTGATGATATTGTTACCACTTGGATCGTAATAATAATTGGGTTGCAGCTGGTTGTTATTGATATCATATCGGCCATGGTCGGCATTAAGTGTAAGACTTTTTCCGTCTGCACCGTTATATGTATAATTAAGATTCAGGTTGGTATTGTGTCTTTTCAAATCACTTGTATTATCAGCAACCAGGATCCTGTCTACTGTATTAGTTCCCATAAAAGTTATGGGTGTACGACTGTAATTATTTACTTCCGGATCAGCAAGTGTCCCATTCACTAAAATACCGAGCGTACTTTTTTTGTTCAGGAAGAAGTCTGCTCCCAATTTAAAATTATGGCTGTTGGCTTCATTTGTGATGCGGCCTTTCTGATCAAATAAGGTGTCACCAATAGACCTTTTAATATCGAGGTTCTGGAGATAGGTTCCCTTGTTTAATCCATAGGTACCAAAAATGTTTACTGAACGATTCCGGTAATTTAAATTGATTCCGGTATTATACTTTGCATAAGTACCTACATTGACTCCTGCATTTACAGAGCCATTGCTTCCAAGGCTTTTGTTTTTCTTTAGCCTGATATTGATAATGCCTGCATTACCTGCTGCCTCATATTTAGCAGAAGGATTGGTGATGAGTTCAATTGCTTCAATATTGGAAGATTGGAGGGTTTTGAGATATTGCGCCAGGTCCTGTCCACTTAACGGTGTAGGTCTTCCATCAATATATACCTGGACACCATTTTTACCGGCAAGGCTAAGGTTATCATCCTTATCTACAGTAACCCCAGGAGATTTACGCAGCAGGTCAAGCGCATCTGATCCAACCGCATTGATGGTACCTTCCACGTTAAGAATGGTCTTATCAGCCTTCACTTCAACAATGGGTTTTTTTGCGGTAACTGTAATGTTGGAAAGATTGCCCGAAGATTTTGTCAGCCTGATCTCATTAACCGCTACTGGAGCAGCAGCAACTTTAAAGATCCCTGATACAGTAGGCTGATAACCCACGTGAGTGATGCTAACCCTGTATTGTCCATCCTGAACTCCAGTGAAAACATAAGATCCTTTTTCATTGGAAACTGTAAACTTCAGGATGGCGTTTCCTGTGTCTTTTAATAAGGATACTGTGGCACCCTGTACTGGCTTGCCTTCTGTATCAGTGGTGATACCCTGCACCTGCTGCGCCTGGGCAGCGTACCCGCCGATGATCAGCAGGAAGGTCAAAATTCTTCTCATAACGTTGATTTTATGGTTTGATAAGTTGTACCGTTTCATTTCAGGCACAAACGTAGAGAAGGAGGTCTGCAGGGGGAAAAACGTTATACCAATGCCCGGTTTTGTTTGACCAAACCGGAAATAGGATCATGAAAAGGCAAAAAAAATCCCGCTTTTCAGCGGGATCAAAATTTTAGAATACAAAACACCCGGTGGGGTTTTTATATGGTATTACGCGGTAGGCAAGGCTTAATTCAAAGCTTTTTGGCTTGGTCACTGTTTTGCCTGAGCTCATGAAAATATCATAGCTAAGACCCAGGTTCATATTCTTGTATTGAAGGTTCACGGTAGGGATTACAGATTCTTTCACGCGGTACCAGGCACCTGCATACAATACACCTTCATCCTGGGCAAAAGGAAAACCAACAGCACCACCGCCCATGATCTCATTAACCTTTGCCTGGTTCATTACCAGTACAGATCCGGCATATCTCAAGCCTGATTCAGCTACCATGTTAAATCCAGCGTTGAAGTTCATCCTGCGTGGTACATAATCCAATACATCATTATCATTCATGAAATAATCCTGTGGAGCAAGGAGGTGATAAACAGAACCACCTGCATAGATCAACTTGTCTTCAGTTTCATAAGAATAAAGCAAGCCTGAATGAAGATCAAAGGTTCCGCTTTTTCTTGATTTGATCAGCTCTCCCATTCCAGGCGTCCATCCACTTCCGTTGAACTGGTTACCGAAAGTAAGCTTGCTGGGATCCAGCATTCTCTGGTTGTATCCGGCCATGAAGCCAAGGCCTATCTTATGGTTGCCTTCTGCATCCAGTGCTTTATGGTAAGCGATAATACCATAGAGATACTGTCCTTTCAATACTTCATCAGGAGTTTTATCGTACATCATCATTCCACCCAGGGAAAGGCGGTTGATGTTCTGTCCATCCTTAAAGCCCTGTGGCTTCCACTCAAAGGCGAATGTACCGGTTACAAAGGCACTGCCGAACTGTGGCCATTGCTGCCTGTATAAACCGGATAGTCTCATATCACCCTGGTACAAACCGGCAGTTGCAGGATTCACAGTTGCCTGCGAGGCGTAGTACTGTGAAAAATGTGGGTCCTGCGCCATACAGGCTGTACCAAACAATATCGCACCGACCAATAAAATTCTTTTCATATTGATGTTTTACCTGATTAACGTGAATGAACCGTGACGTACATGCGATTTACCAAAGAAGTCGATTGCCTGTATTTCCCATACATAGCCATCCATTGGCTGTGCTGCACCTTTGTATTTACCATCCCAGCCTGGAAGGTCTGTCTTAGCCTGGTAAACAACCACACCCCAACGGTTAATAATGCGGAAGAATTTGATTTCCTTAATACCCACAGTAAATGGATACATATAATCATTCAGTCCATCATTATTTGGTGTGAAGGCCTTAGGCACATAAATGTTGACCTCTTTGTAAACACGTACTTGCTGTGTGTCTACGGTTACACAACCCAGGTTGTCTTTAATAGTAATGGTATAGAGCTGATCGGTCATTCCCTGAAATACAGGAGACATGATATCAGTCAAATTCAGGTTGGTGCCTGGTGACCATGAATAATCCACTCCAAAATTCCTGGCCTGCAACTGTAAAGGAATGTTTTCCAGTGCCGCTTTTTCTGTATACATGATACCAGGTGTTGGTCCTTTGATCACTACATTCTTTTGCAATGTAGTTGCCAGTTGCGGACAGCTTTGAGGTGTAACTGTGAACTGCACATTATAGGTTCCGGCATCACCGTAGGTCACTGTTGGACTTGGCTGGTTAGAGCCAGGCAGTGTGTTGGTTCCAAAATCCCATGAGTAATTCACAGGCAGGCTTCCTGATACATTACTGTTATCAGTGAATGTTGTTGGATAGCCCAAACACATGGTGCTATATGACCAGTCAACCGTTGGCTTTTTGGTGAGCGTCAATGTCACACTACCTGTTCCTGCATTAGTACAACCATTGTTCAGGTCAAATGTATAAACGCCAGGTTGCGTTGCATTATAAGTATTGGTAGAAGTAGTAGCTACGAGGGTGCCATTCTTATACCAGCGGTAGGTATTGGCAGTACCTGTTGCAGTTAAAACAACCGGTGTGCCTTCGCAAATATTGGTTTCTGTTGATGAAATAGTTCCTGTTGGCAGATTATTTATTGTAACCTGTTTGGAAGAGCTGTCCTTACAACCATTAGGTGTAGAGATTACCACTTTCACAGTGTAGGCACCTGCAGCAGCATACTGGTAAGTAGGATTCTGCAAAGTGCTGGTTCCGTTAGCCGCATCACCAAATGTCCAGAGATAATTCAATCCACCAATTGGATTGGCCATGGTGAACTGGAAGTTATTTCCTGTGATGCACTGTGTGGAATTATTGACATTGAATGCAGCTGATAAGGTTTGTGTTACCACCACCTTAACTGTATCTTTTTTCACACAGCCGCCAGCTCCTGTTACTGTAACAATGTAATCAGTAGTAGAAGATGGAGAAGCCACAGGCTGCGCTGCTGTTGGATTGTTTAATCCGGCAGAAGGTGACCAGCTGTAGCTATAACCTGCAAGAGCAGGAGTACCAATAGTTACACTACCATTTGTGCCACCGCAAAGCATTTGGTCTGTACCAGCATCTGCCACTGGAGTCAGGTTCACTGATACATTCTGTGTTGAGCTGTCCTTACAACCATTAGCATTTGACACTACCAACTTCACGGTGTAAGTACCGGCTGCTGTATATGAATGAGATGGGTTTTGCTGGTTGCTGGTTTGTCCGGCTACACCAAAATCCCATGCATAAGTAGTACCTGCAGGGTTATTGGTATTGAACTGGAAATTGTTAGAGGCGAGACATTGGCTTGCAGCATTCACTGTAAACACACCGGTGAGGGTTGGCGTTACCGTTACTGAAACAGTATCTTTTACATAACATCCACCTGCAGCAGTTACAGTCAGGATGTAGTTGGTTGTTTGTAATGACGTTGGATTACCCGGTGTTACCGTAGGCTGGGCAGCAGTAGCGCTACTCAATCCGGTAGAAGGGGTCCAGCTGTAGGTATTGCCTGCAACCGCAGGAGAACCGATGGTTTGTGAAGCAGCAGAGCCACCGCACAAAGTAAGATCAGTTCCGGCATTGGCAACCGGCATGGCGCTTACCGTCATGGTTTGCGTAGTGCTGTCTTTACAACCATTGGCATTTGATACAACCAGCTTCACAGTGTAAGTACCCGGACTGGTATACACATGTGTAGGGTTTTGCTGGTTGCTGGTTTGTCCGGCTACACCAAAATCCCAGGCATAAGTAGTTCCTGCAGGATTATTGGTATTGAACTGGAAACTGTTATTATTCAAACACTGGCTGGCAGTATTCACAGTGAATACGCCGGTAATTGTTGGATAGATGGTTACTACTACAGTGTCTTTTGTTACGCAACCTCCCGGAGCAGTAACAGAAAGAATATAGTTGGTGGTTTGAATGCTGGAAGGATTGCCAACTGTAATAGTAGGCTGCGCAGCTGTAGCACTGCTCAATCCAGTTGAAGGAGACCAGCTATAGGTATTACTACCCTGAGCAGGAGAACCAATAGTAACAGCCTGTGTGCTGCCACCGCAGATCAACCTGTCAGGACCAGCACTGGCAACAGGAGTAGGATTCACCACCACTGTTTGAGTAGAGCTGTCTTTACAGCTTCCGCCTGATGCAGATACTACCAGTTTCACTGTGTAAGTGCCAGGGGTGGTATACTGATAAGATGGATTTTGCTGTGTGCTAGAACCCATTGGAGAATCTCCAAAGGTCCAGGTATAGGTCAATCCGGAAGGATTGCTGGCACTAGATGTGAACTGGTAATTATTACCCAGCAAACACTGGTTGGCAGTATTTACAGTAAATGCAGGTGTGATTGAAGGCGCCACATTTACGTTCACCGTATCTTTTTTAATACAGCCGCCAGTACCGGTAACTGTAAGAATATATTGTGTGGAAGCTGAAGGTGATGCTGTAGGCTGTGCAGCTGTAGCGCTGCTCAATCCTGTTGCAGGTGACCAGCTATAAGTGCTACCTAAAACGGCAGGAGTTCCAATAACGGTAGATGAAGATGAGCCACCGCATAATAATTTATCAGGACCTGCATCAGCCAGAGGGCTTGGTGAAACCACTACTGTTTGAGAGGAACTGTCCACGCAACCAGTTGAAGAACTCATGATCAGTTTCACTGTATAGGTGCCTGGAGCTGTGTAAACATAGCTTGGGTTTTGCTGGTTACTGGTTCCCTGCGGACTATCTCCAAAATACCAGGAATAGGTCAATCCTGTTGGGTTGCTTGCCGTTGCTGTAAACTGGTAATTATTACCGGCGAGGCACTGGTTGGCGTTATTAATAGTGAATGTTGGCGTGATCGGTGGTGCCACATTAACAGTGACTGTATCTTTTTTAGTACAACCTGTTGCCACATCAGTTACTGTAAGAATATAATTGGTATTGCTGGTAGGTGTGGCCACCGGTTGAGCTATGTTAGGATCACTTAATCCAGCGGTAGGGGACCAGCTATAGGTATATCCCGGCTGCGCCGCTGTTCCTATTGGTGCGACCGTTTGGTTACCGCCACTACAATTGACCCGGTCCACGCCGGCATCTGCCGGCACTACAGGGAAGGGTTTCACTGTTACAGGTATCGTATCACGACAACCAAATCCTGGTATCGGGATAACCTCAACATTATATGTTGTTTGTGGTGCAGTTGGAGGAGGAGTTAGCGTAAGAGTTTGAGATGTTGAAATAGGCGTACCATAACCAGCGTTGAACCAGTTGTATTGAGCATAACCAAAAGGTGCGGTTAAAGAAGTAGTAGTAGCTCCCACACAAAACTGACCGCCAAGTACAGGTGCACTGCAATTATTCACAACATCAACATAACAATAAGCCCAGTGACCACTCTGAGTACAATCCGCGTTTGTAAATTCTACCCTGATATTATGTCCTATATAATCAGACAGGATAAAAGTTACAGATGTCCAGGTCTTATAATAAACTGTTCCCTGTGAAGTGTTGGGAGAAAGTAAAAAACCATTTTGACCCGGTGTCGCATAATATTCAAAAGATGCACAATTAATATATTGGCCAGTAGTTACATCAAATACCTTGGCCTCAAAATGCGGTTGGTTAGGTTCGCAATGGTTAGGATCCTGGTAAACCACAGCATACTTATAAGTAAGGCTATAGGCCGTAGCTGTTGCAGGAATTGTGATATCATAACTTAATCGCTCAATTTGAGCTCCTGTCTGACCAACAAAACCCAACCTTGCTACATTATTACCATCCGGACACATGGGGAAGTTACCAAAGGGGTCATTGGCAGCAGCTGCTGGTGTAATGATAGTGTGACGGCCTGGTATAGGAGCCGATGGAGTGGCAGTTACGGAATTTGATCCTGGTGTACAACCAGCACTTGTAGTGCTTCCGGTGTAACACTGCCAGTTGGAAAAGTTTCCAGCCTCAAAGTCGATATTCGGAGGGCAGGTGTTTTGAGCAGTACCTTTTTGTCCAATTAAGATCAATAGCAAACAATAGCTTATTTGCTTACTCCAGCTGTAAAATTTCTTCATAAGTTTTCTCTAAGTTGAAATGTCCGGGTTTTCAATGGGATTCGCACTAATTCTGGCTTCTGCTCTGGGTGGGGAGTTTCAATAAAGGATCTTGGGTACGGGGATGAAAGATAAAGCAATTATTAATTACCACAAAGGGGAGTGTTCGAGATTTCGTGCCCAAAATCAGTTTTTTTTTCATCAAAAAATTAAGTATAGGGGTATAGCCTTAACTCATATTTCTTTGCATGAAAATATGAAACCCGAAAACTGGTCAACACATTTATATTCTTTGTATTATAATCTGCAGCCACCGGCCAATCTGCCGGAAGGGATCGACTGGCTTTATCCTCAAAAAGACAAACAGGTCATGGAGGTCTTCAGGCAATTTACTGAACTGTTTTACAATGATAAAAAAACCCGCAAACTCATGCTGGGCATCAATCCCGGGCGATTCGGAGCAGGTGTTACCGGAGTCAATTTCACGGCGCCCAGGCAACTCAAAAACATCTTAGGAATTGAACATCCTTTCAGGGATCAAAGCGAGCTTTCAGCAGAGTTTATTTATTCCATGATCGAGGCCTATGGCGGCGTCAAAAAATTTTACAGCCATTTTTTTATCGGTTCGGTATGCCCTTTGGGATTTGTCAAAAACGGCAAAAACATTAATTATTATGATGACCCGGCTCTGCTTCGTGCGGTGGAGCCATTTATCATTACCAATCTTCAAAAATTACTGGAGGCGCCTGTCGACCGAAGGAAGGTTTTCAGCATCGGTGGTGAAAAGAATTTTAAATACCTGAGTCGCCTTAATGAAAAAATGAACTGGTTTGAAGAGATCATACCCTTACCACATCCGCGTTTCATTATGCAATACAGAAGAAAGCAGGTGCCGCAATTCATACAGCAATATCTGCAGCTCATAACAAAATGATCCAGGCGCTTTTTATCTTTTCAATCATTATGAATAGCTTCGTCCTCTTTAAGCACCGCATATGAAGTTCGCTCAGGGTCGCCTCCCATTCTAAGACCCAATTCTTACTACAATTTCAGCCTGGCACTGCCTCCGGCTTTTCTATTCATTCATTTCTTATAGCTTAAATTCATTCAACATGACGCAGGAAAGAAGCGTTTACCAACGAATATCATTGTTATGGTCATTGACCAAACGTTCACTTAATGGAGCCCAGTACGATTATACCCAGGGCAGCATCAGGCAGGCCATCATACTGCTTGCCATTCCCATGATCCTTGAACTCAGCCTGGAATCTGTTTTTGCCGTAGTAGACATGTTCTTTGTGGGCAGGCTGGGAGAAAATGCCATTGCCACCGTAGGACTGACCGAATCGGTAGTCACCATTGTATATAGTATTGCCATAGGACTCAGCACGGGAGCCACCGCTCTTGTAGCCCGCCGTATTGGTGAAAAAAACGAGGAGGCCGCAGCCGAAGCAGGCATGCAGGCGATTATACTTTCCCTGGCTGTTACTATTGTAATCAGCGTGCTGGGAATCATCTTCGCACCTCATATCCTTGAACTGATGGGAGCCGCACCGGAAGTGGTCAGGGAAGGAAGTGACTTTACCCGCATCATGCTGGGTGGATCCGTAGTGATCATCCTGCTCTTCCTGATCAATGGAATTTTTCGTGGTGCCGGTAATGCTGCCATGGCCATGAAAAGTCTCTGGCTGGCCAGTCTTGCCAATATTATTCTTTGTCCCTTGCTGATCTATGGTTATGGTCCCTTTCCCGAACTCGGATTAAAAGGAGCTGCTATAGCTACTACTATTGGAAGAGGCATTGGCGTGGTTTACCAGCTGTATCATTTATTGAAAGGCTCCAGCACCATTCATCTGAAGGCAAGGCATTTCAGGATTGATCTGAAGATGATCAAACATATTGCGGAAATTGCCTGGCCAGCTACCTTCCAGTTCATCATTGCTTCAGGAAGCTGGATCGTCCTGGCAATAATTGTAGCAAAGACCGGGGGAACCGAAGCAACAGCGGGTTACCAGGTAGCCTTGCGCAATGTTGTATTCTTTATATTGCCTGCATGGGGCTTGAGCAATGCAGCAGCTACCCTGGTAGGACAAAACCTGGGAGCCAACCAGCCGGAAAGAGCGGAAAAAAGCGTGATGCTGACAGCAAAATACAATGCGGTATTTATGACGGGAGTGATGCTGCTGTTTGTATTTTTTGCAGGACCAATCATCAGTGTGTTTACAAAGGATCCCGAGGTCCACCATATTGGCAAGGTGGCCTTGCAGATCATTGGAACGGGTTATATTTTTTATGGTGTAGGAATGGTGATGATACAGGCATTAAATGGTGCAGGTGACACCAAAACGCCCACCCTGTTGAATCTTTTTGGATTCTGGTTTTTCCAGATCCCACTGGCAATTCTCCTGGCCACTTCATTTGATATGAAAGAAACTGGTTCCTTCATTGCTATCCCGGTTGCAGAAACAGCGATAGCTGTAGCGGCCTATTTAATTTTCAGGAAAGGAAAATGGAAGTCGGTACAGGTATAGATGACTGATCTGATGATGCCGCGATTCCTGCTGATCGCGGCATTTCTTTTTATTGATGATGTTTACCTAATTTCAATTCACATTGCCTGTATGACCAATGACACCATCAATACGAACCTTTTACGCCAGGTATTTTTTATTGCGCTCATTTTATTTCTTGGCATTGTACTCTTTCGTGAATTATGGTTCTTTGCTTCAGCTTTCCTGGGAGCGGTAACATTTTATGTGATCATGCGCGAACGCATGTTCTATCTCACAGAAAAAAGAGGATGGAAAAGCAGCACAGCCGCCTGGGTGCTTATGGTGCTTTCTTTTTTTGTGATACTTGTGCCTATTGGTGTGCTGGGAAATATTCTCTATTCAAAGGTCAGCTACATCGTTACACATTCGGGTGAATACATCAACCAGCTGAAAACCCTTGCAGCCAATATCAAACAAAAAATAGGATACGAACTCATTACACAGAACTCTATCAACCAACTGGGTAGCTTTGTTACACAGCTGCTGCCCAAGGTGCTGGGTGTAACATTAAACACCATCACCATTATTGGTAGCATGTACTTCATTCTATATTTCATGCTGGTGAATGGGAGAAGAATGGAAGAAGCATTGTACGAATACATCCCACTGAAAGATGGTAATGTAGAGCGCATAGGCAGGGAAGTTAAGATCCTGATCATCTCCAATACGGTTGGCATTCCACTGATTGCTTTATTACAGGGTGTAGTAGGATTGATAGGTTACCTGATCATTGGAGTGAAAGAACCCTGGTTGTGGTTTGTTGCAACCAGTATTGCCGCAATGATGCCAGTGGTTGGTGCCGCACTGATCTATGTACCATTAACCATTATGTTGTTTGCACAGGGAGAAACGGGTAAGGGCATCGCGATGGCATTGTGGGGGTTTTTACTGATCGGTTTGGTAGATAATCTTTTCCGGTTCCTCTTAAATAAACGAATTGGAAATATTCATCCTCTTATAACAATTTTCGGTGTGATCGTTGGAATCCAGCTGTTTGGTTTTATCGGGCTCATATTTGGACCAGTTCTCATTTCACTCTTCATCTTATTATTAAAAGTTTACTCATCAGAATTCTTTGTTAAGAAGAGAGAAATGAAAAGAGTGAAATAAGAGTTTGGCATCGTATTATTCCGCCGTAATATTTACATTTCTTTTTATTGTTTTCACTTATTGTTGAATATTTTCTCCATTCACATTTGTTAGTTTTGTGTCTGCATAATATTTTCACGCCACTGGCGTTCCAATAATCCCGAAATAAGATAATACATGAGAAAAACCTATTTGCCACTATCCATCCTCTGCCTGTTGTTCAGCTTCCTTTTATTGCCAGTAGTAAAAGCAGGAGGTAAAACAGCAGATGCTACAGAGAATGTCAAAGTAGAAACATCCACAGTAAATAATAATGCTTCAGTTGAGGCCATCAGTAACAAACTCTACGATAGTTTAGAACTTGATGAGTTGGGTCTTTCAAAAGAAGCCATGACTTATGCTTATAAAGGCCAGCAGGTTCTTGCAAGTCAGGGTGCGCTTGATAAGGAAAACATTCTTACTGTTGTAGACTTCTCACAACCTTCCAGCCAGAAACGCATGTATATCATTGATGTAAAGAATTTCAAACTGCTGATGAATACATATGTAGCTCATGGAAAGAATTCAGGTTTGCAGTTTGCTGAAAAGTTTTCCAACAAAGTTGAATCACTGCAAAGCAGTCTTGGTTTTTATGTAACTACAAAAACATATTTTGGCAAGCATGGCCTTTCGCTGCGCTTGTCGGGCAAGGACAAAGGTTTCAACGATAACGCCGAAAGAAGAGCCGTAGTAGTACATGGTGCACCATATATTGGTGAGAACCGTGCCGACGCAGCTTATATGGGCCGTTCATTTGGTTGCCCTGCCGTACCACAATCACAATCATCAAAAGTGATCAATCTTATTAAAGATGGTTCCGCTTTGTTTGTCTATCATCCGTCAAAGAGTTACCTGCACGGGTCAACAATACTCAACGGCTGATTTTGGACGCAAACAAGGATGGATGAACAAAAAGCCCACCGTACCCTATGGTTGGGCTTTTTTAATGGAATCACAGATTACACGGATCACAGATTACACAGATTATATCCTGATAGGAAAAGATAGATCAATAAAGAGAGACTCAATCATCTTCGTAGCAAAGATTTCCCCGCGTAATAAATTTTAGGGGCGTAGCCCTTACATCTTCTTAGCAAACG
This sequence comes from Bacteroidota bacterium, assembly GCA_023386045.1. Classification (GTDB taxonomy): domain Bacteria; phylum Bacteroidota; class Bacteroidia; order Chitinophagales; family Chitinophagaceae; genus Flavisolibacter. The sequence continues at coordinate 417,731 of JAEWKK010000019.1, read as the reverse complement.
GTTGCAGATAGAAGGCTTGAGGGGCGTAGCCCTGATATCAAGATTACAGGGCTATGCCCCTTGGTTAAATGATGGCGGTAGATTTTACGAAGATATAAGGGCTAACGCCCCAGGATGTATGGTGGTTGTAGTTTTTTACTTCCTATCCATGTAATCTGTGATTGATCACAGATTACACGGATCACAGATTACACGGATTAACACAGATTAGATCCTGATGAGAAAGATAGATCAATAAAAAGAGACTCAATCTTCTTCGTAGCAAAGATTTCCCCGCGTAATAAATTTTAGGGGCGTAGCCCTTACATCTTCGTAACAAACGTTTGCTGTAAAAGGTTTGAGGGGCGTAGCCCTGATATCAAGATTACAGGGCTATGCCCCTTAGTTAAATGATGGCGGTAGATTTTACGAAGATATAAGGGCTAACGCCCCAGGATATATGTCGGTTGTAGTTTTTACTTCTTAATCAACGCAATCAGTATCACAGATTAGAGCTATATATACAATGTTACTTCTGTTTACTGGAATTAATCTGTGAAATCTGTGTAATCTGTGATTTATATTACTACGAGTTCATAAAACTTTTCGGGGAGCAGGTATTTATTGGCCAGTTCCTGTAATTCTTTTGCACTGACATTCCTGATGGTCTCGATCTGCTTGTAGAAATAATCTTCTTCCAGTCCGTTCAGGATGATATTCTTCCAGCGGTTGATAATATGAAATGGACCATCAAGATCACCAAGAATGGATCCCATCATATAATTGCGAACCAGTAACAATTCATCATCTTCCACCAGTTCATTTCGCAACAGTTCCATTTCTTTATACACTTCAACAATGGTGGCTTCACAAACATCCCTGCCTGCTTCCGTACTGATGATCCAGGCACTTTGCTGGATGTGATTTTCGAGGTAGCTGTAAATTCCGTAAGTATATCCTTTTTCTTCCCGGATATTACTCATCAGCCTGGAACCAAAGAAGCCGCCAAATAAATTGTTCAGCACCTGTGTTCTTGCAAAATCAGGATGATGCCGGTTTGGGAAATGCGTACCCATGCGGATCGCTCCCTGTACACCCTGAGGATCGTTGATGACCCTGTATTTTTTTTCTTCTGCACTGTTTCTTATAATATCAAAAACCTCAACCGGTTTATTTCCCAGGTCGCCAAAGTTCTGGTTCAGAAGTGCATAAAGATTTGAAGGAACCTTACCAGCTACGAACATGATGAATTTTCCATCCTGGTAATAGTTTTTATAAAAATCAACCAGTGTCTCCCTGGTCACACCATCATAGTCTTCAAATTTTGTGTACTTGCCATAAGGATGCTCTTCTCCAAAAAGATAGGCATCGATCAGGCGCCCAGCGACAAAATCACATTTCTTCATGTTCACATTCAGTCGCTGCTTCATGTTCTGCTTGTAGATGCGGATCTCTTCTTCAGGAAAGATGGCATCAACCATCATTTCACGCACTACAGGCAGTAAGGCTTCCAGGTGTTTGGCAAGGCAATGAAGTGTAATGGTTGCTGTTTCGTTGTAACAGCTTCTATTTAGGTATGAACCATAATATTCAAAATGCTCATTCAGCTGAAAGGCATTCTTTGCGCTGGTGCCATTCTTTAATAAAAAATTGGTGCTTGCTGCTACCAGGTTCTTTTTTTCAAACCAGTTTCCTGCATAAAAAACCCATTCTATCAACAGTACGTCCTCAGCACCTGCGTTGACAGCATAGACATCAACACCGTTGTTGAGCACATGTTTTTCATAAGGCCTTAACCTGAGGTCCAGGTCAACGGCATCCTTGATATGCGGTGCAAGCTTTCTGTCCAGTTCCTTTATAATTGTTCCCATTTCTTTTTAATTCTTTGATAAATACCAGAGGGTGTTGCTGTTTTCTTCGCGGAAAATTTCCCTGCTTAGTTCCTGCACATCCTCCACCGTAACTTTATTGTAGCGGTCCAGTTCAGAATTCATTAACCTGGCATCGCCCAGCAGTTCATAAAATGCAAGACTGTTAGCGCGATTCATAAGGCTCATGTCTTCGAAAGCAATCATGCTTTCAGTTTTATTCTTCACCTTTTGCAACTCTTCTTCCTTGACCTTTTCATTTTTTAATTTTTCGAGCTCTTTACTGATGGCAGCTTCGGCATCTTCCATCTTCACACCTTTCACCAATTTGCCTTCAATGGTAAGCAGGCCCGCATCAACAGTTCCAAAGTGATAGCATTCAATATTGCTGAACAGTTTTTGCTCTTTAACCAGTGACTGGAACAAACGTGAAGAACCTCCACCGCTAAGCAGTTCCGTTATCAGGTCAGAAACATAATACTTATGATCCATCCTCGGATAGATATGCCAGCATTTGTACAAAGCATCGAGCGGTACATCGGCAGTCATTTCAAGTTTTCTTGCAACTGTTTGACGTGGCTCCTCAGGCAATTGCCTGTTGTATTTTTCTCCTGATTCAATGGGCCCGAACCATTTTTCAGCAAGGGTTTTTACACGCTCTGTGGTAACATTTCCTGCAACAACCAATATTGCATTCACTGGCCTGTAATGTTTGAAGAAGAAATTGCGAACATCCTGCAGCTGTGCGTTTTCAATATGTGAAAGTTCCTTGCCAATGGTCATCCATTTATAAGGATGCACTTCATAGGAAAGATCACGCAGACGAAGCCATACATCTCCATAAGGCTTGTTGAGATAGTGCTCTTTGAATTCCTCGCAAACCACTTTGCGCTGTACTTCCAGACTGTTATCGGTGAAGGCCAGGGAAAGCATGCGGTCGCTTTCAAGCCAAAAGGCCGTTTCAATATTCTCCGCAGGCAGCTGAATATAATAATTGGTCAGGTCGTTAGTGGTGTAAGCATTGTTTTCGCCTCCGGCCATTTGGAGGGGTTCATCATATACCGGGATATTGATGGATCCGCCAAACATCAGGTGTTCAAAAAGGTGGGCAAAGCCGGTACGGTTGGGATCTTCATCCCTTGCGCCTACATCGTACATAACATTCACCACGGCCATGGGGGTGGAAGTATCCTGGTGTACGATCACTCTTAATCCATTCGATAAAGTAAAACGTTCAAAATTAACCACTGATCAAAGGTTTTAGTTCCGTATTCTGCAATTCTTGCAGTCTGTAAAAATATCTCAAAAAACAATGTAATCAGGCGAAGGGCAGGAAACAGATTGAAGTTAACGGAGTATGCTCTTGACCCTGAAGTTGATGGCTTTGAGTTCGCCATCACGCTGGATGATCAGCTTGAGCCAGTCGCCGCTTTTTTGAATAGAGGCCTTGTATTGCTGGAGGTCCTGGCTGAAATTATTGTTGACAGCCATTACGATGTCATCTTCTTTTACACCGGCAATTTCTGCGGGAGATCCTTTGGCCACATCGCCCACAATGATCCTTCCATCCACCTGGTAGAGTTCAATGCCGCTGTAAGAATAATCAAAGGGCTCACCAAAATGAGAATTGGGCAGTAAGTGGAATTCCCTTCTTTCATAATTAAGAATCACATTGAAGCGACGCAGTATATCATTTCCAAGTATGCCAGCGAGGGAAGGATAGGAAGTGATATTATAAGTATCATCAAAAACATAAACAGGAACCTTTTTGAATTTATAGGGTCCCAGTCTTACTTCACGTATCACAGTAAGATGCATATCCACCTTGCCACCTAAACCTTCGGCCTGTTTGGCAAAAAGCTTTCGTTTTTTGTGCAGCAGCGTACTGTCCTTGAGAAAATCAGTGGAGAGCATCATGTTCAGTCCCGCCCCCATATCATATAAAAAACGGGCAGTTACTGAATGCCCGTCGCGCACCTTGAGACTTTGAACTGGCAGGGTATTGATATACGGCCTAAGCAGGTAGCCTCCCCTGGGATATTTTATAGTACCGCGGGTCCAGAATTCCACCTGGGTGCTGTCGTAATTTATTTTTAGAATATACCGACTCAATACAGAATAGCCGATGATACCATCAATTCTTTCTCCATAAACAGCTGTGAGAATGGAATAATCGTTTATGTGAAAATTGAGGCTGTCGATGGTGATGCCGGGAAGGTTCAGGGTTCTGTTGTTTACAAAGCTCACATTCCTGATGCCCGCAATGCCCCGGATGATCCTGTCCGAAGGAATGCCTTCCAGTCCAAAATATACTGCTGTCGTGGAGTCAATTGAAATACCGCCGCTTCCAGTGTCCAAAATAAAGTTCAGCGTGTCGGGAAAGGGTGCCAGCTGGCCTTCCATCACAATCACTCCTCCAGTATACAATTTGAATGGGAAGCTGGTGATGAAGCGTGAGGGCTGGATGAATTCTTCCTGCGCAGTAGCGCACAGACTGATACAAAGCAATAGTATGGTCGTTAGTTTTCTCATGCCCGGCCCTGGTAAGACAAGCCCTGGCTTTTAAATGTTGCAGGACCTTCACTATTAAAAATATGGTAAGCTTTGGCGGCATGCAAACCATTTATCATAATTGCCCCCGTTCATCTGTAACTTTGCCGGCGCTATGCAACTGACTTCCCTTTACGAAAAAGCACTTCAATTTGAATTTTTATCCATTGAAGAAGGCATGTTTCTTTTTGAAAATGCACCATTATCGGAACTGATGTATGTGGCTGATGAATTGCGCAAGAAGCAGGTGCCACATGGAAAAGTTACCTGGCAGATCGATCGCAATGTCAACACCACCAATGTTTGCATAGCCAATTGTAAGTTCTGTAATTTCTACCGCATACCTGGCCATGCCGAAGCTTATATTACCGACATGCCGGCATACAGGAAAAAGATCAGTGAAACCATTAAGTACGGTGGTGACCAGCTCCTGTTACAGGGTGGCCACCATCCTGAACTTGGACTGGATTTTTATACCAATACTTTCAGGCAGATCAAGCAGGAATTTCCAACCATCAAGCTGCACGCACTGGGTCCCCCGGAAGTAGCGCATATCACCAAACTGGAAAAATCAACGCATCATGAAGTACTCAGAGCACTGAAAGAAGCGGGCATGGATTCACTTCCTGGTGCAGGTGCAGAAATCCTTGTTGACCGTGTACGAAGATTGATCTCCAAAGGTAAGTGCGGGGCAGATGAGTGGCTGGACATCATGCATGAAGCACATAAACTGGACATCACCACTTCCGCTACCATGATGTTTGGACATGTGGAAACTGTTCGTGAAAGATTTGAACACCTTGTGAAGATCCGCGATGTGCAGGCGAAGAAGCCAGCGCATGCCAAAGGTTTTCTGGCATTTATTCCATGGACTTTCCAGGACGTGGATACACTGCTCACTAAAATTCGTGGTGTCCAAAACCTGACTACTCCTGAAGAATACATTCGTATGATCGCGATCAGTCGCATCATGTTGCCAAACATCAAAAACATCCAGGCTTCCTGGTTGACGGTTGGAAAACAGACAGCACAACTTTGCCTGCATGGCGGTGCCAATGATTTTGGATCCATCATGATCGAAGAAAATGTAGTAAGCGCTGCAGGTGCACCTCACCGATTTACTTACAGAAGCATACAGGATGCGATCAGGGAAGCGGGCTTTGAACCACAACTGCGCAACCAGCAATATGAGTGGAGAGAAATCCCTGAAACTATCGAAGAGCAGGTGGTTAATTACTGATTCAATGCTGTTTCATCAGATATTTTTCCAGCGCCGCAACCGCCTGCGTTTTGATCTCTTCCGACAGCTCCTGCTGGCAGTGCCATTCATCATGTTCACGAACAAAGAAGAAACGCGGTGATTCACTGCTGCCCTGCTCTGGTTGAAACTGATACTCTTCTTTGTCGAAGATCACATGGTAGGGAACATCCTGGTTATTGATACTGATCCTTGTATTGAATAAAGATTCCATTAATTAATTTTTTTGCCTGCACTCCACTGAAATTGAATTATTGGGTACCCGCAGAATCTGCCGGCGCCTGTTGCAGTATTTGCATGAGCTCATCCAGTTTTGGAGCAAGAATAATCTCTGTCCTGCGGTTTTTTTGCCTGCCCTCAGCAGTGGCATTATCATCTACAGGTTCGTATTTACTTCTACCGCTCGCGGTTACCCTGGTAGGGTCTACCTTATAGGTGTCCGTTAGTATGCGTACAATAGCTGTAGAACGCGCCACACTCAGCGCCCAATTGTCCTCGTACCGGCCTTTAATGGGAACAGAGTCTGTATGGCCTTCAACTACAACATTAATATCGGGATTGGTATTGAGCACCTGTGCTAAAGTACCCAGGGCCTGCTTCCCCTTTGGATTGACCACGGCACTTCCTGATGGAAACAAAAGGTTTTCCTGAAGGCTCACATATACTTTTCCATTTTTTACAAATACCTGCAGTTCATTGGAATTAAAACCAGTAAGTGCATTCGCCATTTTCAGTCTCAGGTCTTCCACGGCTTTTCGTTGCTGGTCCAGCAATTTGCGAAGGTCCCACAATCTTTTTTGCTCTGCTTCCAGCTGCTGTTGCGTCATATTGGCCATGCCAGCCGCATCAGCCGCTCTTTTCATCGCATCGTCTATTTGCTTGAGCAGTTTTGCATTATCAGTTTCAAGTGATTCGATCTGGCCTTTCAACCTGGTGATGTCATTTTCGAGTTCAGTTCTTTTTGCCAGCAGGCTTTGCTCCCTGTCGAGGGCGGCCTGGTATTTTTTCTGAGAGATGCAGGAACTGAAGATAACAGCGGTTGCCAGACAGAGCAGGATACTTTTGAAAGAATACATAGACTGAGTTTGCAGGAAAGCCGAAAAAATTATGCCACCCTCTTCTTTTATTTGCAGAAAAGATCATCATGCATATCAATTTTGAGTTCAAGGCTTCTTCAAAAAACATAGATCAACTGGAAGAGATTTTGCTGCAATATCATCCTGAATACAAAGGACTTGATCACCAGGTAGATACTTATTTTCATGTGACTCATGGCAGGTTGAAACTCAGACAGGGCAGAATTGAAAATGCACTGATCCATTACCATCGCCAAAATATTGCAGGAGCTAAACAATCTGACGTAACCCTTTATCAGCATGCACCTTCCAACTCACTCATGGAAGTTTTGGAGAAAGCACTGGGCATCCTCGTCATAGTTGATAAGAAAAGAAAGATTTATTTCATAGACAATATCAAGTTCCATTTTGATGAAGTTAGAGAATTGGGATCCTTTGTTGAAGTGGAAGCAATTGATACAGACGGCAAAATTGGAATTGATAAACTAAAAGAACAATGCAGCCACTGGGCTTCAGTGTTCGGGTTGGAAGAAAAGGATTTCATAGCCCAGTCTTACAGCGACCTTTTACTGGCAAAAAACTCCTCAATTCCTTAAAGCACCGATATTGAATTTCATTTGTAAGCCGCTGAATTTCTAACGCTTGCAACTACACTATTTCTGGCACGTGTTTTTTAGTGATAAGACTAAAGAACGGTTATGGTTAACGGTACTTCGGATACAGTCATAGTTACAAAAGATGAAACCTTTGAAAACAAACCGGCTAATGAAAATATTGACCGGGTTAAAGATGTGTTGATTGAAAGGCCATTTTCTATGGAAGAATTCCACCCTGTGAATGGTAACGCAGCCCGTACGAATGAAAACGATAATGATGAGGATGATGATGAAACGGAAGATGATTTGATCCTGGGAGATGAAGACGAACTGGAAGGAGATGAAGATGAGTATGAAGTTGAATTGGAAGAAGATATTGATGAAGAGGATCTGGACGAAGATGATCTTGTGATTGATACAGATGATGATGACGACGACGATGAAGATGACCTTTAAAAAACACGATCAAACATTTAAAAGAGCAATGATTTTTCATTGCTCTTTTAATTTATAAGCAGCTGCTTCATTGTTTTTGCATTTTCAAAGGCATAACCGTGAATATCATTATTGAAGAACACCCAGATCTCATGTCCTTCCTTCACCCATTGCCTGAATTTTTTTACAAAGCTTTTCAGCATTTCTTCATCATAGGAAGAAGCATAGAGCTCCCGGGGACCATGAAGCCTGACGTAAATATTCTTTGCTGTTATCATTTCTGAATAAGGAAATTCGTTTCCTGATTGTGAAATCACAAGACCGATATCATATTTAGACATTAGGGTCAGGCTGTCATTGTGAAGCCAGCTCTCATGCCGAACCTCCACTACGAATTCATATTCACGGTACTTGTTTCTGGCTAACCTATAAAAATGTTCTGCCCTGTCATAATCAAACCGGAAACCCGGCGGCAACTGCACCAACACAGGTCCCAGTCTTTTTTTCATGAGTTCAAAAATTTCAAAAAATCTTTCCATGGATTCTTCGGGATGAAGCAATTTTTTCATGTGGGTGAGAAAGCGGCTCATCTTGGGGCAGAACAAAAAATTCGGAGGCACTTTCCGCATCCAGTCCTCTACCGTTTCTACTGCAGGCAGCCGGTAAAAACTTCCATTTATTTCTGTTACATCAAAATGCTGGGCATAGTAACTGAGCCAATTCCCTGATTTGAGCCTGGGAGGATAAAAGATGTTCTTCCAGTGCCTGTAGCTCCAGCCTGAAGTACCAATATGAATAGGCTCCTCCATTTTCAAAAGGTTTTGCTAAAGAAACCAGACATACAACAAAATGATGCCGGTACTCGTCCTAGATAAGTTGCGGAAAAAACTGCAGCACTCAAGCACGTGAAGAAATTGTTTTTCAGAAGTAAAACGAAATACTATCCTGTAAAGCAGAAGCCACTGCCACCACTTTCCTTTTGTTTGCTGATGGACCTGCTTGGCTATGCCACTTTCGCTGTTCCTTTTTTTGGAGAGTTCTTCGACCTGATCTGGGCACCCATTTCAGCACTTATTTACTGGCGAACCTTTGGAGGATTTAAAGGATTTTTTGGCGGCGGGTTGAACTTCCTGGAGGAATTATTACCAGGAACTGATATCATCCCCACTTTCACAATTACCTGGTTCATGCAATACATGAAAAGAAAAAAATCAGTGGAGTCAATGGAAGCTGTGGTCAGGTAAACAATCCACCAGCGCAAATTGCTTATTCATCACAAGAAATTGTCCTGCAGCCTGCGGGACAATTTTTCCATAGAGATCATCACATCCTAATAACTGCGCCGGGTAAAGACTGCACATTCTCAAAGCTTCATCCACTTCAATTCCAACATGATTAACCAGGTTGAGAAATGCCTGGTGCATGGTAAGCGCAGAACCACTGAGCACTCCATTGCATTCATACCTGTCGCCGGCCAGATGATGCTGGTAAGGACCGCTGTTGGTTTCGGTTACAGCATCTGTAATGGCGAAAACTCTCTTTCCCATAATTTTCTTTGCTATGGAAACTGCTGCATAATCCACATGAATGCCATCAGGAATAATGCTGGCCTTTACAGTGGAATGATTGAATGCAGCACCCACAAGTCCGGGTGATCGGTGTTGCAAAGGACTCATAGCATTGTATAAATGCGTAACGGCATTAATGCCATTATTAAAACCATTTGCAGCCTCTTCATAGGAAGCATTGCTATGACCAGCCGAAAGAACCACCGGATAAGAACGTAATAAATCCAAAACTTCAGCGCTGATTATTTCGGGAGCAAGGGTGATCATCCTGATTACATCCCGGCCGTACTCCAGTAGTTCTCTTACTTCTTCTATCGATGGAGCGTGAATCCATTCTTTAACATGGGCACCTTTTTTTTCAGGGTTCAGCCATGGTCCTTCAAGGTGTATTCCCAAAACCGCCCGGCCACCACTTTGCCAATAACTTCTCACCGCATCAATGCATTTTCTGAAAACTTCAATAGTGTTAGTGGCAACAGTTGGTAGAAAGAGCGCAGTTCCGCTCCTGGAGAAAATCCCCTCCATCAGTTTCAATGTTTCTTCGGTTGGATCAACAGCAAGCAGCTTTCCTCCTGCACCATATACCTGCACATCAATGAAAGCAGGAACGATCAGTCCATCTTCATAAAAATGAAAAGATGATTGTTTGTAAGAATCACGTTCAACAATATCGAGGATGTGGCCTTTCTCTACCACAATAACGCCGTCCTTGATCCAGGTTTCGCCGGTAAATATTTTTGAAGCGCCAATTGCAGATTGCATGTTGTAAAACTAAGTCTTATCCGTATCTGCCCGACTTCATCATAATGTCCTGCATGCCATCAAAAATAGTTTTCCATAAAAGGCCAAAAAATGATTGAGTGCTTAATCTAAGGGCTTTGGCCTCATTACTGGTTCTTTCCACGCCATCAGGACCAGGGTTATCGGACCACATCACGAATTTGTTAAGGATCTTTGTCAGGAATTTTTGTGTTTTTACCTGGCCTGTTTCTTCATCCAGTTTTTTCAAAGTAAGTGAAAGGCCGTTATAACGCATTCTCACATTGCCTGAAGCATCGTAGTCACGACCACGGATATTAAAGTCAAGGTTATGAATATTGAATGAATTGATCTGCACATTGGCCAGTGCTGCTCCCAGTGGCCGGAGCTGCTCTGTATTGATATTTTTTATATTGCCCCAGGACTCGTAACTACCATTGAGAGAATCAAGGAAAAATTTAAAATTGAGTGTGAAATCACTGCTGCCCAATATTTTTCCATGAGCCGCAGCTGTCAACAGGTTTTTTTTTGCAATGAGCCTGCGATCGTTCGTAATATTTTCGGCGATGAAATCAAAATCATTAAAAAAAACTTTACCCTCCTGAAGCGTTTTTGCATTCTTTTCAGTGTATAGAAGATTTGCATTTCGAGCCACAACAGTTTTTACATCAATAATGGATGATGATGAGAGAAGCTTCTGGTGCGGGTATTTACCGATCTTACTTTGAAATAGTGGCTGCATGGTTCGATCCATATACATCCTAACGTTCGGAATCAGGAAGACCACACTATCCGCATTGATCACATCATTATTGATAAAGCGGTCAAGCCTTGTGTTCACAAACCTTACTTTATGGAATTCGACATAATATAATGTTTGCTGAACAGGGTGGCTTTTGTAAAAGGTGTCTTTTTCAAGTGTGGGTTGCAACTTAAAACTGTCTATTTCCAGTATCCTGTCCTTACTTGAATAATTGATCCATTCCGCTTTCATTTTATAGCTGGAATCTGCTGTTCTGAATTTGAGATCGTGAAAACGCAGGGAGATGTTTTTTGTAAAGCCTATTCTGGTTGTGTCAAAAGCTGAGGCGCTGTCAATCCTGATATCTTCGAACAAGGCGTTACATTCATCGAACTGCAACTTCACTGATTCAGAAGTGTCGGCGTTCTTGTACAACAATTTTACCCCATCGAGTTTGATCCGGTCTACAATAATACTCTGAATCTTGGGTTGAATGGATTTCCATAAAGGCTGGTCTGATTCCATGCTGCCCTTCACCTGCAAATGCCTTGACAGCTTGATGTCCGCTTTTTTCGATCTAAGTTCTTCAACCCCGATTTTTTTACCAAAGACCAGGGAAAGGATGTTGATGCCCTTAATACTTCCCAATTCCAGGTCAAGCTGCATGGTTAATACTGGCAGGCGGTTATGATTCTTAAGATAACGGTAACGGCTGCTGTCAACATTGATCTGTAGATTTCTGACCTCAACCTTCCCTCCGAAAAAATTTGCTTTAAGATCTCCCAGCTTATAGGTATAAAGACTATCTGAACCTTCAATGATAAGGGTATGTATGCGATCCCTGAGAATGGGTTCAACAAATTTGTCAACAAAAATGAGGAAGATAAAAAAAATGGCCAGCAAAGCTGAAGCAAGGTAAATCACCAGCCTTCTGAAGCGCCTGATCTGTGCGATGGTAGCCATGGAAACTTAGCGGTAAAAAAGCCATGCCATCAGCCCGTGACAAAACGGTAGCCTATTCCTTTTATGGTGATGATCTCGATAGAAGGATCAAGCTTGAGATAATTACGAAGCTTGGTAATGTAAACATCAAGGTTTCGACTGTTGAAGAAAGAATCACTCCCCCATAAGAGCGTGAGAATGTCGCTTCGCTCAACGATCTTGTCATTATTGGCGCAGAGCAGCTTAAGCAATTCGCTTTCGCGGTAAGACAATTTCCTTGTTTCCTTTGGGTGAGCCAGGGTTTGCCGTTTCATGTTGAAAACATATTGTCCCAATTGAACTTCTTCGGCAACTTCGGTGGGAGCGCTTTTATTTCGAAGAACATTTTCAATACGAACGATCAATTCCTCTATGCTGAATGGCTTTCGTATGTAATCATTGGCTCCCAGCCTGAAACCATTCACCACATCATTTGTCTGTGATTTAGCGCTCAGGAAAATAATGGGAACCTGGCTGTCTCTTTCCCTGATCTCGTCTGCTATGGTAAATCCATCTTTATTGGGGAGCATGATATCCAGAACGCAGATGTCTGGATTTGTTTTTTCAAATTGCTCCAGGGCTTTGCCACCGTCGCCTTCAAGAACTACATCATAACCACGGTCCTGCAGCGTCTCACTTACAATCTTTGCAAGAAATAATTCATCTTCAACATAAAGAACCTTTGCTTTCTTCATGAATTCAATTGTGCTTTAAGTTACAATATTCAGCTGTGCCTTGGTAAACTGATTACAAAGCGGCTGCCATTGCCTTCAACAGATTCCACATTGATGGAGCCTTTATGCCTGGCTACCACGTGTGCCACATAACTCAAACCCAGCCCATAGCCTTTTGCATTATGCAGGTTGCCTGTGGGTACGCGAAAGAATTTTTCAAACACTCTTCCATGATATTCAGCAGGGATACCGATCCCCGAGTCGATGACGGTTAGGGTCACCTTGTTTTCCGAACCCTGGATGTCAATATCAATCTTTGGTTCTCCCTGGCTATACTTAAGAGCATTGTCCATCAGGTTGAAGATAACACTCACCAGGTGAAGCCTGTCGCCCTCCAGTGAAGTATCGCCATTTGAATGTACATCTACTTTGGCATTGTGTTTTTCAAACTGCAAACGCATGGATGTTGTAACTTCTTCAACAAGCTGGCGCATATCCAGTGGTTCGTATTTCAATTCAATTTCCTTTTTCTCGAACATGGACAGTTTCAGCACCTTGTCAACCAGCAGGGAAAGTCTTTGTAATTCATTGGCCGATATATCAAGGTATTCTTTTGTTCTTTGTGGATCCATAGAGGCATTAAAGCTTCGCAATGCTTCGATGGCCACACTTACGGTAGCAATAGGTGTTTTTAATTCATGGGTGATGTTACTGATGAATTCATTCTTGATATCTCCCAGCCTTCTTTGATGCAAAAGATTCCTGTATAAAACTGAAAAGGAAAGAATGGTAAATCCTACCAGGAAAATGGAAAATAAAATTGGTGTACCAATTCGCTTCAATAAAAATGTTGTGGTATTGCCCAGGTCTATCCGGTAAGTGATGGGATTTCGAAAGCCAAGAGTTACCTCATTATAAACGGGTTCTTTTGTTTCTCTTGGTAGTACCCTGCTAATGGTAAATGGAACGTCAAGGTTTTGTTCATCAAGTCTTTTGGAATACACTGTCCTCAATTCCTTCACCTTAATGCTATCCTGAAGAGAATCCACATCAAACATGAATTGCATAAGCCTGTCCTTGCGGGGTGACAAACCAGTTTTCAAACGAACCGTATCCACTCTTCCAAACTCCTTAATGATCAATTTTGAATGAGCAGAATCCTTCATTTTTTGCATCATTACATTCATCATTGTAGCCATTTTCTGTGCAGTTGGACCCATGGCCAACTTAACAGAGCTATCGTTGCGGATGAAGATTTTTGTACTGGTGGCAGTATCCACCATTTTGTCCAGTTTTAGTTTGCTCACCTGCAAATTGCCAACTGTTTCCCGGAACAACATATTGGTTTGTCTTTCCAGTGTTCTTTCTTCGCGCTCATATGCTTTCTTTAACCAGTAAACCTGGAATGCTGCAATTGCGCAAATGGTGAATACCATTAAGATTGGCAAAGACCTTATGTTTTTCAGCCTGGACATCCGGACAAATTTATAGTATTCGTTTACCGTTCATAACCTATTTAACCATTATTAACCATGCTTCAACATGAATTAACAGCTACTACGATAACCCTCGTTTACATTTGTTAAAACGCTTTGAGATGAAAAGACTATTGCTTTTAACAACCCTTGCCTTCTCTTTAACTGCTTTAGCCCAGCAGAAAGAAGGCCGCATTGTATATGAACGCACTGTTCAACTTCCGGTAAGAAATTTCCGTGACCTGGATCCTGAAATCGCAAAGCAGATCCCAAAAACAAGGACCGACCAGTTTGAACTTCTTTTTGCCAATAACCAGTCCTTATGGCAATACCTTCCCGATGCAACCAATGAAGGAGGTGATCATAGCTTTGGCGGCGGAGGTGTGGTTTTACGTATTGCCAGCGGCAATAACGATGTTTCCTTTTATGATTTCAACAAGGGCACTAAACTGGATCAAAGAGAAGTGATGGAAAGAACCTTTCTTATTTCGGACAGCATAAAAAAACTTGAATGGAAACTAACAGAAGAAACAAAAACCATTCTGAATTATACCTGTAAAAAAGCTACTTCCACAAGAATTGCCACACGAAACCAGGTAAGCATGGAAAATGGGGAAATGAAGAGAACTCCGATCCAGGATACAGCGCAGGTAGTGGCCTGGTACACAACAGATATTCCTGTTCCCATTGGACCTGAATACCAGGGACAACTACCAGGGGCCATTCTTGAACTTGATATTGCTAACGGCACCAGTCTTTATAAAGCCATTGAAGTATCAGGTAAAGTAAACAGCAATAAGATCAAGGCGCCTAAAGAAGGAAAGAAAGTAACAGCTGCAGTATTCGCAAAAGAAAGAGAAAAGATCATGGAAGAGATGCAAAAGAATATGCCCAATGGCGGAGGGATGAGGTTCCGGACCATGCAATAATAAGTCGAAACATAAAAAAGCGTTCAGCCAAAACACTGAGCGCTTTATTTTTTATAGAGTATTAATTTCCGTTGATATCACCTCTTTCGTGGTCTTCTCTTTCTTTTTCATAAACCAGAAGACTCACTTTCCATTCCGCAGGAAAGGTGAACTGCATGGCTGCTTCAATTTTAAGTTTTGGCATGTTGACGGCGTTGGGTGTCATTTTAAAAATGCTGCTGCTGAAAGTCCTTGATTCCTCCGGAGCATCATATTTGCCATCGAGGGTGAAGGAGTAGCCACCTTTAATTTTAATAGTCATGGCCTTTAGCTGGTTGTATAACCATTTGTATTTCTTTTCCGCTTCTTCAAAATCTTCGGTTTCAAGCAGTACGGCTTCCCAGCTGTGAACAGGCTTGATGGATTTATACTCTGTGATCCAGTTCCTGGTAGCCATGGGAAAGTCAAGAGCCGAGGCAAATTCAATGGTCTGGGCATTGACTTCAATGGTATCTGTTTTAAGTGATTTCAGCGCATTGGGAAAATCGGCAACTACTTTCTGGAGGTTCTGCCGGAGATCATTGTCGGTCACAGGAAACTTGACCTGTGCCGTCGCAGAAAGGCAACTCACCGATAAAAAAAGGCCAAACAGTTGGTTTTTAACGCATTTCATAGAAAGGATTGATTGTAATTGGGCAACAAAATAGAGAAAAGCTTCGTTTTATCAACAGGTTTTCCTAACTTTCTAAACTATTTTTCCACATTCTAAACATCCAGTATGAAAAACAGAGAAATTATCCATGCCCGCCAGGAAGTAAAGATTTACAGTGCTTACTATAAACCTTCGCTGAATCCGTGGCGGTTTATGAAGTCGATCCTGGGGCTATTATTGTTTGGAACAACCACTGCTGCCAGCCAGGCCACTTACAGGAAAAGAATGATCAAATAAAAAAAACCCTCCGCAACAACGGAGGGTTTTTTAATACTATTGGGTGATCCTTATACCCTTTGTTGCCCGCTCTAACATGGCGGGCATTGTTTTGCCACCCATGCGATTGATATTATAAGTAAAGGTGAGCATGAAGAATCGTTGTAATGTGGTATTCCTTACATCCTCAATATTGTTATCGTAGATATTACGTGAAATGTTGGTGTTTTGATTCAGGATGTCAAATACAGAAGCCTTGATCTCTCCTCTTTTATTTTTGAATAGCTGTTTGGCAAGACTTCCGTTCCAGAGTGCATAATTCTGGTTGAACCCATTGGTTCTGCCTGTATTAAAAGTATAATCAAAATCTGTTGCAAGAAGGAAGCCCCAGGGTAAATTCAGGCTGATGTCAGCTGAATAGGTATGGGTGTAATAGGAACTGTTTCCTGCTTTTTGCATGGTATTATTTACTGAACTATAATTCAGGCTGGCCGTTAATCCCATATCCAGTTTATCCTTATGGTTATAATTCAACCTAAGGTCTTCACCCAGTGTAAGGTTCTTTGTGTAATTCTTTACTCTGTTGATCAGGCTCACATCCCGGTTATAAGAAATGCGGGTAGTAGTATTGAAATTTCCTCCCTTCATCTTTTTAATTGGGAAACCCATGTTGAAATTTCCATTGACATTGAAATAACCATTCAGGTTCACCGGCTGCGTCAACTGTACAATACCTCCAAGGTCTTCGCGGGAATTGGTGATCTTATTCATGGTATTGTTGAACGATATAAAGGCAAAGAGGTTGCTGAATTTGACGATATCAAAATAATTATAGCTCAGGATAAAATTATTGGAGAACTCCTGCTTCAGGTTAGGATTACCACGGTAGATGTAAGGATATTTTGTTCTGTCTTCAACATCCTGCAGTTGTGTAATTCCTGGCTGACTGGTTCTTCCCCTGTAGTTGAACCTTAGGCTGCGGCTTCTCTGGAACTGGTAATTGAAAGAAGCTGTAGGAAATATGTTATTATACTTTTGTTTTACAGCAGTTTTTTTTGTGAGGTTTTCACTTTCGAGAACTGTTTGCTGCACTGCAAATCCCAACTGGTAATTGTATTTTTTCTTCACAACACGGAAATTGGTTCCCAGGCGGTCAAAAACATTCTGGTTATGAAAATCGTTGGTAAGAGAATCAACTACAAGATCATATTTTCCTGTTGCAGTATTAAAATCATTAGTTCGCCAGTCGGAATTACTCCTGTTATTGCCATGGCTGTAATTGATCTCCATGATCTTATCCCGGGCAAGGGGTTCAGTGTATGATGCCGTAACTGAATAATTATTCGTTGTGCTGGCCGTGGTATTGAGGTTATTATTGCTGAATTCATTGTATTTACTGCCGCCTTCGTCAAAAAACCTGGATGTGATGGCATTGATCCTGTCCCTGTCGTTTTCTCCCCAACTATTATTGAAATTAACGGAGAGCGTTCTACCCGGACGTCTGAACTTTCTTCTCCAGATCAGGTTATTATTCCAGGTAAATCCATTGCCTGTGCTGTTGGTGATGTTCTGGCTTTGATTGGCTGTATAAATCGAAGAATTTTTTTGTACTGCAGCAGTAAGGCTGTCATCGGCAAAGCTTTCAGATTTCTGGTAACTGAAGTTCGGTGAGTAGATCACTGAATTGAAAGAATCAATCGAAATGATCATGTTCATATTGAAGCGGTGGTTGTAATTATTGATCCGGCTCAGTACTGTTTCATCTGTAAGACCTGTTGAATCTGAATAAAGTGTTTGCTTATAACTGTTTTTCAGGTTATTGGTTCCTGCACTGTTGAAAAAATAACTACCATTGACATCGAAGGTTTTGCTCCAGGTATCCCGATAGTTGATACCCGCCTGCGAAGACCGTGTAATGCCACTGCCTGTTGATCCAAGGTTCAATCCTCCAAGCCCGCCACTGAATCCACCAAAGCCGCCCGCTCTAACTATATTCAGTCCACCACCTCCGGTTACTATATTACTCATACCGCTGTTCATCATTCCTCCCAGGTTACCAGAAGTGCTGAACATGCCAATCATGTCGCTAACAGTAAAACCGATATTGTTGGTGTTGTTTGACTTGGCAATGATGGAGGTTTGTGTGGCACCCTTAAAGAAATTGGTAGTCACTCCGGCATCATAACGGTCGTTATTGCCATAGCCACCATATACCTTTCCAAATATTCCTTTTTTCTTTTCCTTTTTGAGTTTCAGGTTGATGGCCTTTGTGCGACTGCCATCATCAATTTTATTGAACTTGGCCTGTTCACTCATGTCATCATATACTTCTATCTGGTCAACCATGTCTGCATTGAGATTTTTTGTTGCCAGCTTTGGATCGGTTCCAAAGAATTCCTTTCCATCTACATAAACTTTCTGCACGTTCTCGCCCTGTGCTTTCACAGTGCCGTCCTTGTCTACCTGTACTCCAGGCAATTTTTTCAGCAGGTCTTCTACCGTTGCATTGGGTTTGGTTTTAAAAGCATCAGCATTGTAAGCAATGGTATCACCTTTCACTTTTACGGGAGCATCATCCCTGATCACGATTTCATCCATGGTTTTATAGAATCGCGACATTTTGATGGTATTCATATCCACCTCTGGCTTTTCTGCACTGATACTGAACCTTTTTTTGAAGGTCTGCAATCCCTGAAAAGAAGAGATGAGCTGGTAATCTCCGGCTTCGATATTCCTGATCTCAAAAAATCCTTTTTCATTACTAATGGTAAATGAAACAAGTGTAGAGTCGCTGCTGCGTATAATTGAGACTGTTGCATCGGAAAGTGCAGCGGAGGAAACAGAGTCCTGTAAATAACCCCTGACGGTACCAGCCACCTTCTGCGCCGAAGCGCTGATGAATGTGAATGTTATCACCAACAGAAAAAGCAAAATCTTTTTCATAAGCATAGTTCGATTTGAGTACGAAGATATTCGCACATTGCCTTAAGCGTGGTTAATAAAGGTTAAGGTTTGGATGAAAGGCAAGGCTGTAGCGATAGCTGGTTTTTTGAAGGTGCACATAGGTATAAAGGATTGGTTAGAAGCCAAGATAATATAAATTTTTCTTGGAAACGATAGGCCGGAGCTCTTAAAAATTCCTGGAGACCCTGAAGATAAAATGAAGAGGAAGCAGATCTGTTTGATAATTGATGATTGAATAATCATTGGTTTCCACCTCCTTCAGGTACTTTACATTGCTCATATTCCTTGCTCTCAGGCCCAGGTCATACAGTTTGTTTTTAGAATGATAGCTGATATCTGCATCAAAAAATAGGTAGTCCTGGTGTTTCTCTCCAAGGCCCGGGATGATATAATCAGTGGATAAAAGGAAGAGCAAAGCCTTTGAAGGCCTCACAATAATTTTAAAAACATTACCAAGAGATTTATTGACATAAACCGGGCTGGCTTCGCTCAAAGATTTTATCCATGAATACCTAAATTCATTTTCAAAATTGAACTTTCCGTCAAAGGCTGTTTTAAAAAAAAGCTTGCTGGTCAAATTGGTGCTTACATTATCCCTGAGCGAAGATCCATTCACTATATTTTTATATTGCTGAACGGAATAATCGGTGTTTAACCGGATTGTTCCTTGCAAATCGTCTACATATTTTTCGATCATGGCTGCCAATGAAAAAAACTTATTTGCTTCAGGCAGGAAAAAGGAATGGAAGTAGGTGCTGTTTTGATCTATGGAAAGGTCTGAAAAATAATTTCCCTGGCTGTTCACATACATCGTGCCCAGCTGAAACTGGACCTGTTGATAAAGGTTATTCAAAACATAATAAGCACTTAATACTTTATTTTTTTGAATGGAAAGAGATTGCTCATTGGACCTGATTACCCGGTTGGAAATAAATACGGGTTGCTCAATAAGATATTCTTCTGAGAACGGCCTTTGCCTAAGACTTGCAGAAACAAGAAAACCGGAATAATTGCCGATTTTTAAATGAACTGACAGGGAAGGTTCCAGTAAAATTCTTTGAATGATTGACTTTTTTACCGAAGCAATCATTTCCTGATTTAGATAAGAAAGATTTAAACCAGGCATCAATCTGATTTTTTTCAGCTTCAACTTATAAGAGGCCTGCGCATAAATCATTTTTTGCCTGTAATTAAATTTATTACTGAACCCATTTATAGGAACCTCATTATTATTAGCGGTACCTGTTAATGCAGAGGCATATCCAATGTCATGAAATTCCGTGCCCAAAATAAATTTATGAGCGCTTGTTTTTGAGTTTCCCATCAGGCTTGCCTGTAGATTATAATAGTCCTTGTTGAAATGACTTTTCTGCTGATTCGAGGTAAAGGCTGAAGCATTATATATGGCAGGATTAAAAATAAAATTTTGTGGGATGTCGTTCATGGAATGTCTTGCCATTATCTGAATGGCTTTGTTTGCAGCTAGCTTATGCGTATAAACAGCAGTCTGTTTTAAAAAATTATCTTTCGTTTTCAGGCTAGTATAATAATGCGAAAGATCATTCTGAAGCATTTCATTCTTTGTCAGGATATTCTCAATCCTATATCGAATAGTATATTCCAAGAGAGAATTTTCTGATGCCAGGTATTTTGCTTCGAGGTCGCCGCGGTATTGTTCCGGCTTCTTTTGAATGGAATAAAGATCCGAAGTAAGAAATTTCTGGCCGTTAATCTGGTTTGCTGCCAGGCTTGACTGATTTGAATTGATCCTGTCTGACAGGTAATAAAAATTAGTTTTAAGATTGAATCGCTGGTTCAGCTTAAAGGCTGCATTATAGCTTCCGAAAAGAGAATGATTGATATGATTTCTTGATTCATCTATACCTGTATTAAAATAGGTATCAGGTATATATTTTTGAGCCATAAACATCTCTTCCCTTTGGCGT
The DNA here is from genome assembly GCA_023386045.1 of Bacteroidota bacterium. GTDB lineage: Bacteria > Bacteroidota > Bacteroidia > Chitinophagales > Chitinophagaceae > Flavisolibacter. The sequence continues at coordinate 397,024 of JAEWKK010000019.1, read as the reverse complement.
TCTACACCCGGGGTATATGAGAAATAATCAAAGGGTGAATTGTTTTGGCCAATATTATTGTATGATGCAGTGGCAAAGGATTTATATTTTTTAGAAATGCCCAGCACGTTGGTGGAAAGATCCAGCGCTGCACCCGAGCCTAACAAACCTGCGCCCAAATCCAGACTCCCTGAATATTCTGCTTTTTTGTTTTTTAGGGTAAGATTCAGTGCCACCTTTTCTTCTGCTTCAATGCCTTTGAGGAGTGGATTATCCGAATAGTTTTCAATAGCCTGCACCTGTTCTACCAGGTCAACATTGATATTTTTAGTTCCAATAGAGTAATTGGAAGCAAACAGGTCTTCTCCATCCAGCTTTACAGTTTCTACCGGTTTTCCCTTGTATTTTATTTCGCCGGTCTTTTCATTTACCTCAATACCAGGCAGCTTTTTGATAACATCCTGAATTTTGCGCTCCGTGCCGTCGCGATAGGCTGCTACATTATAACTTACTGTATCACCCCTGACCTGGAATGGCCTGGCTTTAGCAGTAACAATGACTTTTTCCAGGCTTTGCACTGTATCCTTCTGGAGGAAAAATTTATGATGATAGGTTTTTGTGGACGCAGCGTTTTCGATTGCGAAGATCTCCTTCCTATAGCCATTGGCAGTCACTTCGATTACCAGCGTTCTATAGGATTTTTTCAGTGTAAAATCGAAAGATCCATTTCTGGCAATAGTGAATTCTTTAATGGCAATTGCTCCTAACGAGTCCTTGAACATGACGTTTGCAGAAAGAATTTTATCGCCCTGTAAATTTTCTATTGTTCCCGATACGGTTTGTGAAATTGCATGTAGTGGGGATAAAAGAAAAAAGATACATATGGTGCGAGCCAGTTGCATTAAAATTCAATGCCTTTACCTGTTTGCAACTCCGGATAAAAAATCTCTACTGATTCAACTTTAATCGCAGCTGTACTATTGGCGGATAAGCTTCCATTAGAACGAACCAGCTTGATATATTTTTCTACGGTGCTATGGTATTTTTCTAAAAACTCTTCCCAGCTATGCATTTTATGTTTTGATTTGGCTTCCGGTTTGATCTCACCTTCATAGTTCTGGATGATCTTTACAGCTTTCCATTCCACATAATGATCTGATGCTCTGACATCAAGTATCAAACCTGGCAATCCGCCGAATTTCCAGGGCCCCTCCTGTGTTGCAATTGATGGCGTGTAATAGGCGATGTAATCCCTGCCGCGAAAATGCGTTTTTGCAGTGAAACACAAATGACCCAGGATAATAGCGGTGTCTTCCGTTAATTCCCATTTGAAATTGTGAAGGGAATCCTTTACATGAAAAACCGCATTCAGGAAGCGATAGCTGCCGTATGACAGATTTTCTTTTTTATCCTTCTCAAATCCATTCAGGTCATTTGACCCTGGAGCTGCAATGGATTCTTCTTTAAAAACCGTAATAGAATCATTATAAATCAAATTAGAAAGGTTGGTATTACCGCCGCTAATTACTTCATAGCTAACCAGAGTATTTTGAGCCCTTACATTGATCTTTAGTAAAATGAATAAGGCTATAAAAATTTTTCTCATAAGCAAAATTTAGATTGTTTGATCTTTTGCGGTAACCTTTAAGTACATATGTTGAAATGGTGGCCTCCCATGATTATAAGGAAAGCCACCATCAGGGTTAATCCGGAATTACTATGCTGGCAATTTTATATGCCTTATCACATGCACTCTGTTGGGATGTACAATCGCCGCACTTGACCGTAACCGTAACTGAGCTGGTTGTGCCATCATCATTTGTCCAACTGGTAGTAACCGTACAGTTATACTCTTTCAAAATATCGTCAGCAACAGCGGCCACCTTAAAAGTTACATTTTCTTTCTGGTAGATGGAAGCGGTTGCCTTTTCTGCATTGATTTCTGTTGTGGCGGCCTGGCTCACTGTTGCCAAAAGAGCAATAAAGGCCAGTAATAAAGTGATCCTTTTCATTGTTTGTTTGATTTGGTTTGGTCGAATGGGAATATCCCTTTTGCAGTCCGACTTGCTACATAAGGCTGCTCCTTTCTTCTTCTTACCTGACAAAGCGCTTTGTTCTTGCATGAATAAAACCAGGTTGCCCATATAGTTTGGGTCATTAGACCCCTTGCTTTTGTTTACCGTCACTGAACACCATCAATTCCTTGCCCATAAACCAGGTTGATAATGTTCAATAGAATTGGAGAAGTACAAGAGTGCGACGCAACGGAAGTTCCTTCATCAGCAATACCGTTTGGCTCAAAATAGTTTTTCCAGTCTCCTGATAATTGGCTTTTACCATCCCTGAACAAGAGAATCCTCTTTCCAGGATATGATAGGACAAACCTAGCTGAGAGCTTCAGGCAATACAAGAGAAAATCACCATTTCTGGAAGGTTTCTATCCCGTTCTTGACATAGTAATATTCCAGGAAAGAATCTGAATGTGCTTATGCAAATGATCACCGGATATTTTAGATGACTGCCTTGTCAGAGATTCAGGATTATGTAATCAAGTATGTGCTTCATATCAGGACTGATTAATCCATTGGGTTCGGTATGGAAGGTGGTAAAGTAAATTCTTCCCGCGCCATTCGCACTGGAACAGGAACCCATGGAGTCTCCATGCGCCATATGAAAGGCGAGATCCGAAACAGGAATAGTAAGTGTAATGGGTGATGAACCTTGTGGTTTATGGCAAATGGTAACCATATTGGTATTGGCTGTACCACCAATATTGATATTACCTGCAGTAGCGTTGGTGAAATTGCTGGTCCTGATCAGCAATGGAGCATTGGTGGCCGGATGTTTTACCATCACTTCCCAAAAAGCCGTATCATAATTCATAATGCTTTCCCATGACCCCAGGTCATATCTCACATCCATGATGTTTTTATTGAGATAGGTTTGTAAAGAAGGGGAAACGATAGATGCATTGAACAGCATTCCGGAGTTCCCGATTTTTTGTGTGCAAAGTTTTGAATCGGGGATGAAGCCTCCAGGCCTGGGTGCAGGACAGGAACCTGCCGGTGTACCAATTAAAGTACTGACCGCCCAATCTGAAACATAAAGACTGCCGCCATTGGCCACATAGCTGGCCAGAAGAGAATCCTGAAGCCAGTCGACCTGAATACCGCTGGAGCAATTGATAAAGATGGCATTGTACTGGCTCATTGTATTCAGTGAATGCAGATCGTTATAATTAATTGCGGATGCATTGTAACCCAGGCTATCCATTAGTATGGTCTGTATTTCGTCGTAAATGCCATAGACATATGCCAGTGAGGCCACCTGTGTAAGCCTGACTGCATCTGAGGAAACAGGAAGAACCTGGTTGGCTTCCACAGTTATATTCATTTGTGTGCGGAAGATCCTGCCTGATCCCGACTGAATATTCAATACCCGCTGACCCGCAGGTGCCTTCAATGAAAACTGTCCGCTTACATCAGTATAAGTATGATAGATGGTAGATCCGTATGAAATAAAAACCACCGCGTTCCTTACAGGCGTTGTGTTATTGGCAGCTACCACTTTTCCAATTACTGTTCCCATTGGCAATGTGGGAGTCGGAGTTGGATTAGCGGGATCCGCTGTAACATCCGTATTTTTTTTGCAGCCAATTACAAGCAGGGTAAAAAGCAGGCAGGAAAGAAGCAGTCGCATAGCCAGTCAGTTTTTGGGATACTGAATATAATGAATTGAAGGGTGATTTTAAAGAAATGTTTGAATCAATTGATACTCAATCGCAGATTAGAGAGAATCATAGATTAACAGATGAACACAGATTAGATCTTGATAGTCGGAAACAATTGACCAATAATGGATGGCTAATCATTTCTAATCAGCGAAATCAGTGATCGGATCACAGATTACACAGATTGCACAGATTACGATTGTGATAATAGAAATGGTTTGATTAATAAAAGTAAGGCAATCATATTCCATCAGCGAAATCAGTGATCCGATCACAGATTGCACAGATTAGATGTGAAAGTGGAATGATTGATCAATTAAAAGAAGGCAATCATATTCCATCAGCGTAATCAGTGATGGGATCACAGATTGCACAGATGAACACAGATTAAATCTTGATAAGAGAAAGATGATTAATTAAAGTAAGGCAATCATATTCCATCAGCGAAATCAGTGATCGGATCACAGATTGCACAGATTAAATCTTGATAAGAGAAAGATTGATTAATAAAAAGGCAAACTAATCATATCTCATCAGCGAAATCAGCGATTGATAAAATCAATCTGCCTTTTTTTTATCTTCTTAATCTGTGCAATCCGTGTAATCTGTGATAAAATCTAAACAATCTGTGATTAGCTGAAGAGGTATTCCACATCCTCCCTGGACAAGGCTTTGACAAAAGTTGCGTCGTCGGCGATCAGGTCTTTGGCGAGGGATCGTTTCTTTTCTTGCAGCAACATGATCTTTTCTTCAATGGTATCCTTGCAGATCATGCGATAGGCAAAAATGTTTTTGGTCTGGCCAATACGGTGGGTACGGTCAATGGCCTGCTGCTCCACTGCCGGATTCCACCAGGGATCAACAATGTAAACATAATCGGCCGCCGTAAGGTTCAAACCTACTCCACCTGCTTTCAGGGAGATCAGGAAAACCCTGGTTTCTTCGTCGTTCTGAAAAGCCTGTATGGCTTTCTCACGGTCAGGCGCAGCCGTGCTGCCATCAAAATATTCAAACTTAACATCCAGCTCCGTGAGCTTCTCCCTGATAAGACCCAACATTCCGAGGAACTGTGAAAAGATCAAAGCTTTATGATCACCAATATTCTCCGTGAGCTCTCTTGATATTTCTTCCAGCTTGATAGAATGATTAGGGAATTGTTCCTGTTCATTCAGGATGGCAGGCGAATCGCAGATCTGTCGCAGTTTCATCAGGCCCTGGAGAATGGTGAGTTGCGAACGCTGAATACCCTGTTCCTCAATGGAACCCAGGATTTTTGATCGGTAATCGTTGCGGTAAGCATCATAGATCTTGCGCTGCTCATCATCCATTTCGCAAAACAGTACGGTCTCGGTCTTATCTGGCAGATCCTTGGCCACCTGCTCTTTTGTTCGACGTAAAATGAAGGGATATAAGATCTTCTTGAGGTGTTCTTTCTGCTCTTTCTCGCCAAATTTATCAATGGGAATGGCAAATTCCTGCCTGAAGAATTCCACTGAGCCCAGCATGCCGGGATTCAAAAAATTCATCTGGGCATAGATATCAAAAGTATTATTCTGCAAAGGAGTACCACTCATGCAGAGCCTGTGCCTGGCGTGCAGGAGGGAAGCTGCCTTGGTCACCTTGCTGGAAGGATTCTTGATGGCCTGTGATTCGTCAAGGATCACATAATCCAGCTTCATTTGTGCAAAGACCTTGATATCACTACGCAATGTTCCATAAGTAGTGATGATCACATGGTGCTTTGCCAGTTCAGCCATGTCGCGGGTGCGCAATGGTCCGTGGTGAATATAGTATTCAAGTGATGGTGTAAACTTTTTGATCTCGTTCTCCCAGTTATAGATCAATGTTGTAGGACATACAACCAGCGCGATCATTTCACCATCATTGTGCTCGTAATAGTGCTGAAGAAAAGAAAGAGCCTGAACTGTTTTACCCAAACCCATGTCATCGGCAAGAATGCCGCCCCAGTTCACTTCATGCAGATAATTCAGCCATTGAAATCCCGCAACCTGGTAAGGCCTCAGGATCGGCTGCAGATTTTCTGGTGCATCAATCTCGTTGATCTTGTCGAACTCGCGGATGCGTTCATATTTTTCCTCGAGCTGAATGGTCAGCTCCTCAGCATTGCGATTCTCATATAATTCATCGATCACGCTAAGATGATAGCGTGATAGTTTCAGTTTGTCTGTCCTTCCTTCGCCCACACGAAACAGAAGTGCATATTTCTTCAGCCATTCTTCCGGAAGAATGCCCAGTGTTCCGTCATTCAGCTGAACAAACTGTTGTTTGTTAGCCAGGGCTTTTTTTACTTCCGCCACACTTACTTTCTGATCACCAAAAATGATGTCCACCTTGGCATCAAACCAATCGGTATGGGAAGAGATAAAGATGTGCGTTTGCGGCTTAGCTGTATTAAAGCGGAAATTCTTGAGCGACTCAAATCCGTATACCGGTGTTTTTGAATCGTTCATGGCATCAACAAATAAAAAGAACCAGTTGTTCTTCAACACCTCAGCACCTTTGAGCGCCAGTGCTGAACCATCTTCAAAAGAGATAAAGTTGGAATGGAGTATCCTCAACTTTTCTATGAAGGCCTGTTCTGCTTCGCGGTTGCGGTGAACAATGATCACTTTGTCGCCATTGGGAATTACCAGTTCATCCTTATCCTTTGCCTTTGTGTCGTATCCTTTATAATTAAATATCGGCTGGAAGACCAGGTATTCACCTTTTTCGTGAAGGAAAAGCTTCACTTCAGGCTGGCCATCCTTTATTTCTGATACCAGCGATCTGTCAAAATCAACTTTGTATTCACGAGCCAATGGCATCACCATTTTGCTTAGTGTCTGAGGCCATTCATCTTTTTTGAACTTAAGGATTCCCTTAGGTAAAAACTTTTCTGCATGCTCAATTGCTTCTTGGCTTTGCCAGAGGTGCATCTGGTGATTGTAAATGAAAAGCAAGGGTGAGTTTACCTCATTATCATTGAGCGCATAGGAAACAGCGCCTGGTTTCACATAACATTCGATCTCGTAATGCTTTTCTTTGGCACTTACACTGAAATAAGGCTGCAACAATACTTCGCTGACTTCAATGCGTTCTAAATTGGCTGTCTTAAAAGCTTTTCCTTTTTGGAGAATATATACAGGAGATTTTCCCGGTTCAGCAAAAAGTTTTTTCAGCTTGGGAAAGAAATATTCTATGATCAGCCTGCGGGTTTCTTCCGGCAATTCATCTTCTGAATTGTGAATGATGTTTTCCCAGATACCAGAAAAAGGTGAGTTGCGACTAACATACTTATCAATCTCGGCATCCTGGAGTTTACGAACAACATTGACCAGGTTTTTGTCTTCTTCGCTGTAAGAATCTGTATTGATATATTTTGCCAGCTCCAGTTTTTCAACTGTACCAGTAAATTTATTCTCCTCATCCATTTCACCATCAACCAGGTCAACAGAAAAATAAGGATAGGCTTTTTTGTTGAAGTTGATGACAATACCCAGTCTCTTGGAAATCACCTGTTCTCTTGGTGCTGGTTCCTCTTCCTCCACCGTTGTAATATTTTCTATTTTGGGCCTTGCCAAAGGTTGTGGTGTGGCGATCCTTTTAATGGATGGATCAAGAACTCTAAGGAATGGTTTGCCATCCTTATAATTAAATTCAAATTTGCCTTTCAGGTCATCGCTCAGTGAATAGCCATAAGCTTCAAGCAATTTATTTTTTTCCTTGTCCCAATTGCGAATGGTTTCAAAGTAGTGCTGACCCTTTGTATAAAGAAGCTGCAGAAAAACGATCACCTTGGGAAGACAAAGCAGATGGTCAGTGTCAACATAATCGCTGCTGGTATCAAAATTTCTTTCTTCATTGCGGCGGATGATAACAGAATAATCTTCACCATCGATGGTAACTGTAGCTTTTACCATTTCATCCTTCGCGGATTCAATAACAGGCTTTTGGTTTTTCAGGTATTCCTCTGCCTGCATGAGGATTTCATGACTTGATAACAACTGGATCGTTCTCAGATCAATTGTTTTCATTTTTGCTACGGTATGGCGCTGATCATAGCTGATATCGCCTGCCTGCAATTCACCACGATCAATCATTTCCTGCAAGCGTATCAGCGCAGCTGCTTCATGGCGACAGATATCTCCCAGGTTGTAAGGGCAGGCACAACGCAATGATACTGTTTTGGGATCCTTGTAATTGGAGATATAAACTTTGTAATAAGTGGAATAATTATCATCCTTCACCCGGTAAACAACCGAACCAAATAGATCATCGTGCTCCACCAGTTCAACAAAACCCATAGCGTGGATCTTTTTTCCACGACGGATCACTTCATCGCTTCCCTGGGTATAGACAAACTTGAGTAAATGTGGTAATGCCATAGATAAGTTGCAGCTGACCAGAAGCAGCTGCTTTCAACGCAACTGCCAATTGCCCACTGCCAGCTGTTCGAAAAAGGGCAATCTGCAAAAGTAACTGAATCCTTTCCAGAAAACCTGACAAAATGGAGTATTTCTGCGTTAAAATTTAGGACTTACTGCGGCTGCACTACCAGTTTTCCATCTACATATTCAGGAACAATATTGGCGATATTTTCCGTAAGACAATGCCTGATATCTTTTTCAAGACCGAAGTTTGTGAGCCTGTGATAATGTGATGCATCATTGACTTTCATGAATTCATAAAGATCCGGTTTTGCTATCTGATAGAGATTCCTCGCCATTTGTGAAGAGTCGCAATTGATCTCGAAGTTTTCCCTGATCCTTGAAACAATGGCGCCTGCAAGCAGGGTATCTTCCATATTGGGTTTGTCCTTCCAGGCTGCGCAACCGAGGATCACATTCTTATTCATTTTTACCAGGTGATCACAAACCGCAGATAAATTCAGAAAAGCTCCTGTGATGATTTCAGTTGCTCCTTTTGCCAGGGCCATGTGCAGGAGTTTCGTACCATTAGTTGTAGTCAGAACAAGAGTTTTGCCATTGATAAATTCCGCAGGATATTCAAAAGAAGAATTTCCATATTGAAGACCAGCTGCCACCTGTCCATCTCTTTCGCCTGCGGTAATGCATTCAAGCTCTTTACCCAGCTGAATGCAACGCTCCACGCTATCCACAGGTATAACTTCTTTTGCCCCGTTATAAAGTGCTGTAGCGATGGTGGAAGTTGCTCTCAATACATCAATCACCACAACAATACAATCACGAACATCATAAAGATGCAAGAGGGCGGGTGACAAACAGGTATGTAAATTAGGTTTGCTCATGAATGTAAATATTGTTTCCACTGGCTTCCTTCAGCGGCTTTTTTGATGGCCGCATTTCTTTCAAGAAGCAGGTTTCTCAAATAATTTTCCAGGTAAAGGCTGCTGATGATTTTTCCGAACCATCCGTTTTTTAATTCAAAATGGAACTGATCTATCATAATCGTGCCGTTTTCCACAGGCTTGAAATAATGTTCGTGTTTCATCATCCGGAAATCGCCTTTGAGCTGTTCATCAATAAAACAGTCGGGCTTCTGGAATCGGGTGATCTTTACTGTTAGCTTCCTTTCACGAAACATATGCTTCGCCTTCCAGGTTACCACATCATTCAAATTCATCAGCCCACTCATTACACCATCCACTGCCATTTCCTGGTGCTGCTTCATGGAATATTTATGAAGGTCAACACTTCTGCTTAAGTCAAACACCATTTCAGGTGCTGCTTCAATAAATGTTGTAAGATGAATGAGAGGCATAGGATAAAGGCTAAGGGTTGATGATTAGAATAACTACAGGATAGGGAGCGTCATTCTTAACTGAATGGAATTTTTACCACTTTAGCCGCCAGTAGCCTGTCGCGCACTTTGATATACACTGGTGTATCAACAGTAGAAAAAGCAGTTTCCACATATCCCATTCCTATGGCTTTATTGAGACTGGGTGATTGTGTACCAGAGGTTACATATCCGATCTGTTTGCCATTCTCATCACAGATCTCATAATGATGACGTGGGATACCACGGTCGACCATTTCAAAACCCACCAGTTTGCGAATGACACCATTTTCCTTTTGCTTCAGCAATATATCTTTCGCAGTAAAATCTTTTGTGAACTTGGTAATCCAGCCCAGTCCTGCTTCAAGAGGAGAAGTAGTATCGTCTATATCATTACCATATAAACAATAACCCATTTCAAGTCTGAGTGTATCTCTGGCAGCAAGACCGATGGGTTTTATTCCCTGTGCTGCACCTGCTTCAAATATGGCATTCCATACCTTATCAGCGTTACCGTCTTCGTTTTTAAAATAGATCTCAACACCTCCGGCGCCTGTATAACCTGTAGAGCTGATCAGCACATTGTCAACGCCAGAAAATTTACCCTTTGCAAAAGTGTAATACTTCAGGTTCATGATGTCCATATCGGTCAGTGTCTGCAAAATGCGTGTAGCATTGGGACCCTGGACGGCCAGCAGGCAGGTATCATTAGAGATATTATGCATCTCAACTTTTTGATCGTTGTGTTTTTGTATCCAGTTCCAATCCTTTTCAATATTGGATGCATTTACTACAATCATGTAAACCTTGTTCTCTTCTATGCAATAGATCAGCAAATCATCTACAATGCCACCTTCAGCATTGGGCATGCAGCTATACTGGGCTTTTCCTGCCGTGAGCTTTGAAGCGTCGTTTGTAGTAACGCGCTGGATCAGGTCCAGCGCTCCCTCACCCTTGAGCATGAACTCTCCCATGTGGCTCACGTCAAAAACGCCGGCATTTTTTCTAACCGTATTGTGTTCATCGTTGATCCCGCTATAGCTGATTGGCATGTTGTATCCCGCAAACTCGGCCATCTTTGCACCAAGTTCAATATGCTTTTGGGTAAAAGGTGTTTGCTTCATGAATAGATTTTAGGTTTGCAAAAATAACCGTCTATAGCCTGATTTGGGTGAATTAATGTTTTTTGAAGTAAATAATGCGCCTGAAGTGCAGATGGCTTACCTTAATAAAAAATAGAAAGGCTCCAAAAGGAGCCCTTCGGGATCCCGCCATAAGCGGGACAACTTCAACCTAATTGAGTCATATAAAAAGACTGGGCAGAAAAGGAATGTTGGATGAGTAATCCTTATCCAGGGATTCCTTTCTGAATCCGGTTCTTTGTGTTTTCATTTGTTCTTCCAGTTGCCTGATGCGCTCTTCAGATTCCTGTTTTTTTCTTCTTTCCTCTTCAAGAACCCTGTTCAGAGAATCTTTTGTATTCACAGAAGGAACTGGTTCGTTTTTTTCAGCAGGAAGCCGGTTGTTTTGAATATTCGCTTTATTCAAATCTTCATCCTTCTTTAGTTCACCCCTGGAAGTCATCGTATAATCAATGCCAGTTCTGTAACCAAAAACATAATGGTCATCATACCTCACACTTACACCACGGCGACTTCTTTTAACCCTGAAGCTGTAAGGATTCAGTTTTTCTGCCACTGATGGATCGAAGAAGATCTTCTTGCCTACCGGAACACTGATCACCAGTGTTACTTCCTGGCCTCTGAACTTATCAGATCTAGCGATAGCATAACCGCTTCCTATATCCAGCACACTATCATAACTCGCTACATGATAGCTGATCTTACCTGCTAATGCCATGGCCTGGTTATAATCCCTGCCATTACTCTGTCTGATAACAGAAACGTAATAATTACTATCCCTGCTGGCATCAAATTCCATTTTTACATTGGCCAGCTTAAGTGTGTCTTCGGTAAAGTCCCAGCCATTATTATCAGCATCGGTAAAAAACAGGTCATTCTTATACCTGATGGCAGGTTCGCTGATCGTGATGATCATCTTTCCAGTTGCCGGTTGTGTGATCCTTACTTCTTCAGTTGTTTCCTGGTCGGTTCTGAAATCCCTTGACAATAAACTAACAAGTAGAATAAAGGAGATCCAACCCAGGGTCCAAAGTCCCCCAAATATCCAGCCCAGGTAATTTCTTTGAGAGCGAACATTCATAATGCGGCGCACCAGCCAGGTCATGAAGGCGAGAATGGGTACTAGAATGAAGAACAGGAGCGTGCCCCAGAAGAATATTTTTTGCCAGAAACCATCCAGAACAAAATCAAGCAGGGCCTGTTTTAATGGCCATATCACGGCACCGCCACCAAAGATCAGGATCATCAGCCCTACAAAAAGACCGAAAGCAATGCTTCCAAAGATGAATAAAAAGAAAGCCTTGATGATAACGGCTATGGCATGACCGATACCACTGGCTACAGGTTTTGCTTCTTCTGCAAATGTTTTACCCCTGGTTCCTGCAAACTCCCTGGCTTTCTGACTGAATTGTTTTGCAGAGTCTTTTACTTCTTCACCCCAGGCCTGTGCCCTGGTTTTGAAATCACCCAAACCTTCCTGCACATTTTGTTTGATGCGGTTCACGTCCACTTTTTCTCCACGCATTTCCATTTTTTCAAAAGGACTTTTTGCAAGCGGAAGTACGATCCACAAGACCAGGTAAGCCAGGATAAATGTGGAGCTGATGGAGCCGAATGCGATATCGAAAGGACTCACATTCTCAAAATGATTCAATGAAAGAACTGCGTTGAGCATGCTGAAAATAATATTCAGCAATAGTGGTGCTGCAAAGATCAGCCGGATATTTCTAGAGCTTTTATTGAAATAGGCTGCCAGTCCACCCGCTACGCCACCAATGATCTGGTCATCAGGATTGCGGAATAGCCTTTTACCTACATAAGTATCCAGGTCTCTCGCTGGCAAAAAGATCCATAAGAATATATAAAGAAGGAATCCAAAACCAAATCCACCAAAAGTGATAATGGCAAACAAAAGCCTGATCACAGCGGGGTCCACATTCATATAATTGGCAATGCCCGAACAAACACCTCCGAGGAATTTATCAGAAACATCGCGATACAATCTTCCCCTGGGTCTTTTGGTTTCCTTGCTTCCAGTAAAATCGGAAGCAGAGGTACCTGAAGTTGATTTGGTTTCTGATTCAGCATCGGCTGCTTCAAAATCCTCTACGCGGCCCATGGAATGGATGATCTCCTGGATGTCTTCATCAGTTACGGAAGCAGCGCCTTTGCGGATCTTGTCGTTCATCAGTTCCGCGATGCGGCTTTCAATATCATTGATGATCTCATCCCTTCCATCTTCATGTGCGAAATAGCGCCGGAGACTTTCGATATAACGCTGCAAACTTTCATAAGCAGAATCCTCGATCGGGATTACCCTTCCGGCCAGGTTTATGTTGATAATCTTTTTCATGATTTTATACTTTGGTTGAAGCCTGCTTTAAACAGACGGGTTATCAGTTGTGTTCGTTTTTGCAAGTGTGTTGACTGCGTTTGACAATTCGTTCCAGGTCTGTTCAAGCTCCTTGTAAAAAGTTTCTCCTTTTACGGTTAGGGAGAAATATTTACGGGGCGGACCTGAATTACTTTCTACCCAGCGGTAGGTAAGCATTTCTGCATTTTTAAGTCGGGTTAACAGGGGATACAGGGTGCCTTCCAGGATATTCAGGTTGGCGGCTTTCATTTCTTCAACAATATCACTGGGATAGGCCTCACCCCGGCGAATGATGGAGAGAATGCAAAACTCCAGGATTCCCTTCCGCATCTGGCTCTGTGTATTCTCTATATTCATGATCCTTTGTTTGTTGCTTCCCGGTTGGGAGGCAGATGTTTGATTCGATTACAGAACAAAGCTAAGGTCTTATTTGGTACTATGCAACACATAGTACCAAGTTTTTTCCAGTAATGATCAATAAACAGGAGGGTTAATCAGAAATAATCATTGATTTCCAAAGAGTTACGATCTTCAATAAAATTTTTAAATTGATAAATGGCGGAAAAATCTGATGGCTGGTTATTGAGTGGAGATGTTATAGAGTTGCAATCTGCCTTTGTTTTTTAGCAGGATCTCTCTTTTTGTATTAGTTCCGTTACGCTGATCAAGATTAAGATCTATCTGATTTGTTCCCTTTGGAACAGCAATCCTGGTATAATAAATTGAGTTGGGTAAACTTTGCCAGTTACGCGTGTCTGCTTTTTCTGAAAACAGGTTGAAGACCTTGATTCCTGAACTCAGTAATTCAGCACGTTGTTTTTTCTTATGATCCTTTTCATCTTTTTTGGGTTTTGCAGCTTCTTCTGCCAGTTTCTTTACCGCCATGCGGCTTAAGGTTGAAGACAATTCCTTTAACCATCTTTCCTGCAATGTTGCATAAGCCAGTTCATTGATGTTCTGGGCTTTTTCAAGTTCAAACTGTTTTCCATCAATTGTTACAAAAGCGTTTTGGTATACAGGAACCTGTGTTTCATATCTTGGCAGTGCCACATGGAAAGTATGCGTTTCACTTATTTTTCCTGAAAGAGTACCTTGTCGCTGATCATATGGCACACGGTATCTTCCCGTCTGGTCCTGAAAAAACAACTGGTCGTTACCGTTACCTCCCAGTGTAAAAAACAAATGTTCTTCTTTTTTAACCGGCGCCGTACCATTTTCCCAAAAGATGACTACTTCATCATCTTTAATTTCATTACGTTCACATTTTAACTGGAACCTGGACTCATACCATTCCAGTTCTTCTATAAAACCATTCTGCCAGGCAAGTCTCAAGAGATCTTTTTTTAACTGCATTGGCATTTTAGTGCCGTAGAACTCTTCATTGTGTTCCATATATAAATCAGCCGCATTGCGGCAGGCAATAAAGGCATTGTTCAGGTCTCCCGCTTTTTCATAGATCAGCGACTGAAGTATAAAAGAAAATGCATCCTGGGTATAACGGTTACCATCATACCTGTCGTCCTGGGCATAGGTCCGAAGACTGATACGGCGGGCTTCCACCAGTGCTTCTTCTGTGTTATTCAGCTGCAGATAGTTCAGAGCCTTGTAGTAATGAACCATGTATTTTTCAAAGTCTTCGCCCTGGTAGGTTTGCATCATAGGATTCAACAGCGTACCCAGAACTATATCCTTTGCAGAAGTTCGCAGGCCTTCCATCATGGAGTCCGCTGCATTGAAGTATTCATTGCTTTTTTCGAAGTTTTGAAGAAGATGTTCTACTCTTCCTTTTTCGAGAAGGAATAAAAGCCGGTTTCTTTTCTTTTGTAAAAGCCTGTTATGGTCCAGGCGAGTGGAAGCTTTCTGATAATTTCCCTGCTTCAGGTTGGAATAATAATCATAAGACTGCTGGTGATAGCTGGCACATGAAAACAAAAAAAGCAGTGCTGAAATCATCACTGCCTTCCCTGTATATTTTACAAACTTCATGGCCACTATTCAAATCAGTTCTTTACGAACTTGGCAATTTTTTTATCACCCAGCCAAACCACTTCATTTGTTTCGATATTGGTGAGTTCAAGGTTTACCTGGTAGTACACCACTTTTTTTCTTTTGTGCGAATCAACAATAGAATTAATGGAACCCTGAAGAATATAATCCGCACCCTGTTCAAGACCAAATTTTTTCATACTGCTGACAGAAGCATTGCTTTGCATGTCTGCTTTTTCAGCCCTGAGCTCTTCACGTTTTTTACCTCCCTGCACCAGGCGAACTTTTTGTGTCTGGATAAATGACCTTTCTACATCATTAACAAAAGTCTCAGCATCTATATGTTCATGGCTTTTGTTGGTTACAAAGCCTACGATTACTACTGGCTTTTGTCCTTTTTGCTGGTTGTGTTTTTCAAGCCAGTTGTCTTTTAAAACAGTGTTGATCATTTCTTCTGCCACCAGCCTTGAATCGGTATTGTTCCACCTGCCACTGATATCAACCTGTTCAGAAGGATCGATGCGGGTAACGTTGCGGGCGCAGCCTGTCATGACCAGGGCAAAGCCCAAAGAGCTATACAGTAAAACTTTCTTCATATAAAAGATTTGAGGTAAGAAAAATCAAAACCACCAATAGCACCAGTGGTTACGGTAACGATTTTGATAAGGTTGATAGTAATAAGGCTGGTAGTGATAGCGATTTCTCACTCTTTCGCTACGTAAATCTCTTCTGAACTGAATTCTTTCTCGTCTGCGTTCCTGCCTGGCTTCATACCAGTCATAAGCTTTATAGGTTTGCTGTACGGTTGTTCCGTGCAACTGAGTAACAGAATCGGAAAGTCCCATATATTTTTTCCTACTTAGATCATAATTAGGATTTTGATCCTGTGCCAATTCCTGTGCTGATAAAGAATTCATCACAAGAAGTGCTGTTAAAAAGCAGACGGTTGAGAGTAGATATCTTTTCATATCCTTTGGTTTGGTTGGTAAATGCAGAAGACTAAATTACTATCGACAACGGTTAAGCATGCGTTAAATCGGCTGTTCTGACATTAAATCATTTTTTTGGTATTCAGTTTCAACGCATTAAAAAAGCTGCATTTCAGCAGCTTTAAAATTTTATTGGCAGGAATACTTATCTTATTTCTTCAATCCGATCTCTCTTAATCTTTCATCAAGGTATTCTCCTGCTGTTGCATCTTCATAGGCTTTGGGATGTTGTTCATCAATACATCCTTCCAGACAGGCCAGGCTCATTTTTCCTTTGGGATGAAGAAAGAATGGAATGGAATAACGTGAAGATCCCCATTTTTCTTTCGGTGGATTTACCACGCGGTGTGTGGTTGATTTCAGCTTGTTATTGGTCAATCGTTGCAGCATATCGCCAACATTAACCACGATCTGCTCCGGCAAAGAAGTTACCGGTACCCATTCGTTGGTTTTGCTCAGGATTTCCAATCCATCCGCAGAAGCACCAACCAGTAAGGTGATCAGGTTAATATCCTCGTGTTGTTCTGCACGGATAGCCGACTTTGGTTCTGAAGTAATAGGAGGATAATGAATGGCTCTCAGGATCGAGTTCCCATTGTGTACAAAAGACTCAAAATAATTTTCATCAAGACCCAGGTACAGTGCAATGGCTTTCAAAAGTGCACGACCTGATTTTTCAAAATTTTTGTAAGAGGCGAGTAGTGTTGGTGTAAATTCCGGTACTTCTGTAACTGTAATGTTTTCCGGGTATTCTTCCTTTATTGGATCATTGTCTTCAACGGTTTGTCCAAACTGGAAAAACTCTTTCAGATCCGGCGCTTCTGAACCTTTGGCGTGCTCTCTTCCAAATGAAGTATAACCTCGCTGTCCCGCCAATTCCGGCTTTTCGTATTTAACCTTTGTTTCAAAAGGAAGTTGAAAAAATGCTTCAACATACTGGTAGAGGTCAGCAATCAGCGCATCGGGAATGCCGTGGTTTTTTACGGCAACAAAGCCTACTTCTTCATAAGCCCTGCCTAATTGTTGAACAAAATTTTGTTTGCGGGTTTCATCGCCGCTTAAAAAATCGGAAAGATCAACTACGGGAATATTCATCGGTGTTTTTTTGAGTCCGCAAATGTACGCCGAATCCGCTCCTGTAGTGCGTTTTGCCCTGTTACAACTTATCTTTAAGATATTTTTTTTCTTCCACACCGGGGTCCACGACCACATAATATTTGACATCATTGATGATGGTCTCATCCAGCAGGTCAACCAGGTTCTTATAAGAAGATGATTCCGAAGGCTTGATGACCAGGAAAAGCTTTGAGCTGTTCACACCTAATTTTTTCTGCTTGTTCCTGATCAATTGTCCAATTCCATCAGCTGACTGATAGTTTGAGGATATAATACTGTTGCTGCTATAAGCAGTTTCCCATTTCCCTTCATAGGCAAAAACCCGATTCCCTTTTGCAGGTATTACAGTTAATGTGCGGCTTTACTTTATTCCCGATTCCAAAGCTTCTTTAGGCATAATAAGTCCAAGAGAAACAGGCTGTGAAATTCTTGTTGTGAAAATAAAAAACTGATCAGCAGGAAACCCAGATCAACCATTGGTGTCATATCAATTCTTATGGAAGAAAAATCTGTGTGCCTTTTTCTGTTGCCGGGCATTTGGATCCCTTGTTCAATTGAAGCCATAATTTTTGACTTAAGATGAAGTCCCGTATCTTTTCCACAATTCCTATTTTCCTCATCGTCAAAAACTTCGTAATTTTTAAACCAGATCATCAACTACCAATAAAATTACCTGAATGAAACAGATCATTGTTCCTACCGATTTTTCAGTGCCTGCAGAAAATGCCATGCTTTATGCCGGGCAGCTTGCAGAAAAAACCGGTGCCGGTATTTTGTTATTGCATGTTTTCCAGATACCAGTGAGCATGAGCGAAGTTCCGGTATTGATGATCTCTGCTGAAGAACTGAAACACAATGCAGACCTGGGTTTGAATAAAACCAAAGAGATCCTTGCCAAATCATATCCTTCCATTACTATCAGAACAGAAAGCAGGATGGGAGATGTAACAGATGAATTGAAGGATGTTTGCAAAGAAACTGATACCCTGGCCATTGTTACCGGCAAGCATGGTGCAGGTGGCGTGGAGCGGTTCTTTTTCGGGAGTACTTCATCTGCAATTGTAAGACATGCACAGGCGCCTGTGATTGTTGTTCCGGAGAATGCTCATCGAAAAGAAGTCAGATCCATCGCACTTGCCATTGATGAAAAGGAAATATTACCCCACCAGAAGATCAGAACTTTTGTAGAAGCGCTGGGAGCAAAACTTCATGTGATCCATGTACAGCCGCAAAAAACAAGCACCAGGGAATTCAATACGGTTGTGGAAGGATTGAATATCGTTCCGAAAACTATTCGTGATGATGAATTCCTTCATGGCATTCAAACCTATCTGCAGGAAAACAATATTGATATGCTGATGGTCCTTCCGCACAGGCACAGTTTCCTGGAGCGACTTACTTTCAGAACACATACAGAGGAATTACTGAGAAAACTGACCATTCCATTGGTTTGCATTACAGAAAAAGAATAAGCCCTGTAGAGAGGATAGCCGGGAAAACGGGAAAGCGGGAATTAATTTTATTACGATCCGAACGCAGTGTCCTTTGTCCTTCCGAACGAAGTGAGGAATCAGAACTCCGCACTTTTTGGTGTTCTTGGAAAGGCAATCACGTCCCTGATATTTCCCATGCCTGTTACAAACTGCACCATACGTTCAAAGCCCAGACCAAAACCTGCATGCGGCACGGTACCAAAGCGCCTGGTATCAAGGTACCACCAAAGTTCTTCTGCCGGCACATGCATTTCTTTCATACGCTCCACCAGCTTATCGTAACGCTCTTCTCTTTGTGAACCGCCTACGATTTCGCCAATGCCTGGTGCCAGGATATCCATGGCTGCTACGGTTTTGCCGTCTTCGTTTTGCCTCATGTAAAAAGCCTTGATCTCTTTGGGATAATCGGTAACGATCACAGGTTTTTTGAAATGCTTTTCTACCAGGTAGCGCTCATGTTCGCTTTGCATGTCGATGCCCCACTTGACATCGTACTGGAATTTTTTCTTTTTATAAGCGGGCGACTGTAACAGAATATCGATGGCTTCAGTATAAGTGATGCGTTCAAATTGATTGTCTACTACAAACTGCAATTTCTGAATGAGGTCCAGTTCATTGCGTTCGTTCATGGGTTTTTGCTTTTCTTCATCCAGCAGGCGCTGACGTAAAAACTCCAGATCATCCGCATTGTTTTCCATGGCATAGCGAATGATATACTGAATGAATTCTTCAGCAAGATTCGCATTGTCTTCCAGGTCACTGAAAGCCATTTCCGGTTCTATCATCCAGAACTCGGCAAGATGCCTGGCGGTATTGGAATTCTCTGCCCGGAATGTAGGACCGAATGTATAGATATCACCAAAGGCAGTAGCACCCAGCTCTCCTTCTAATTGTCCACTTACAGTAAGATTGGTAGCGCGGCCAAAGAAATCTTCTGAAAAATCTATATTCCCATCTTCTTTCCTGGGAGGATTGTCAAATGGTAAGGTTGTTACCCTGAACATTTCTCCCGCACCCTCTGCATCGCTGGCGGTAATAATGGGAGTATGCAGGTAAACAAATCCTTTGTCGTTAAAAAATTTATGGATCGCAAATGCCAGTGAATGCCTGATGCGGAATACAGCTCCAAATGTATTGGTACGGAAGCGCAGGTGTGCGATCTCCCTGAGAAATTCAAGACTGTGTTTCTTGGGTTGCAGCGGATATTTTTCTGGGTCACTGTCGCCAAGGATCTCAACTTCAGTAGCTTTCACTTCAAGGCTTTGTCCTTTACCCAGCGAAGCGATTACGGTTCCCTTCACTTTTAATGAAGAACTGGTAGTGATGCGCTTGAGAAAAGCATCGTCATATTTTCCAAGCTCTATTACCACCTGCAGGTTGTTATTGGTAGAGCCGTCATTCAATGCCACAAACTGGTTGTTGCGGAAGGTACGTACCCATCCCATTACTGTTACTTCCTGGTTCTCCGGAGTCCAGGTCAGAAGTTCTTTGATCTTTGTTCGCTTGTTAAACATATGATTCTGTTTGTCACGCAGTGTAAGGCCGCCTGCACGAGGGCTGCAAAGATAATTGCTGACCATTGATTTATGGATTCAGCACGCATGTCTTAAAATAAAAACTTATTTCATTGCATGGTCAAATGATTTATCATCGATAGATGAACACTACAGTTAGGGTAAATTAAACAAGGCAAAGAGGATAAAGAAGCAATTAAAGGTTTTGGGCAAGTCCCTTCGCCTTACTTTCATTATAGAGGTAGTGTTTAATAGTCCTCGGCTCAGGGTCGGGCTGAGCTTCGCTCGTAATCTTCGTTCAAAGCAACTTTGGTTGCTTTTCACTTGATTATGCTCCAATCTCCTCGCTCCGCTCGGAGGATTTCCGTCATTGTCCACCGAAGTTTAACGTAGGAGGATGCGATCCCTCTTGCATTGAAAAATCGAAAGTCCTATACTTACGGTTGCCAAAGCTCAATGAATAAAACTTTTATTAAGTTTACCATGTTCTCCAGACATCAGTGATAGACGAAGGGCTGCGGGATAGAAGCAAAGCGGATAGCCCGGGCAAAAGCTGAATGAGAAATTAATGCACATAGCCCTTAAAATCAATCAAAAACAGCTCCCAACAGGTTTCGTTAAGAATTAAACCAGGCCCAATAAAAATTTTGATTTTCTGCTTTTAGGCTGTAAACTTGCAGCAGAAACAGTTGAGAGCTCATACCCTTTTACTCGCAACACCGGTTCTTTTTCGATCCCATTCAATAAACAATCAATAACTAAACAGACTGGTTATCTCCACTTAAAGCATCAAATAATAGTTTCTTATGTACGACATTTTGCAGTTGAACGATATGCTTGTTCCGGAATTACTGGACATTGCTGAAGACCTTAAGATTGAAAATGCAAAAAAGCTGAACAAACAGGAGTTGGTTTACAAGATCCTTGATAAACAAGCCGTGGTCAGCAGCGCTCAAAAATCTGCAGGCGGAGAACCCGCTAAACGTAAGCGCATCATTAAAGCTTCCACTGCTAATACTACGGAAGAAGCTATTGTTGAAGATGAACCCGTGGTTGAAAAAAGACCTGCTGCTAAAAAAGCCGCTGCTAAAAAAGCAGAAAAACCCAAAAAGACCACAAGGAAAAAAGCTGATGATTCTTCTGAGGAAGAAACAGAAAATCTGCAACCTGCAAGTCCTTCCACACAAATGGAAATACCCCAGGCAGAGGAAGAAGCACCTTCCCAGGAAACAGTTATTCCTGAACCGGAAAGAGGAACACAGGTCAGCAAGTTCTTCCCTCAACGCAGGGAACAGGTTTTCAATATTGAATTTGACGGGATCATCCTTGCTGAAGGCGTACTGGAAATGATGCCTGATGGTTATGGCTTCCTTCGTTCTTCTGACTACAACTACCTTTCTTCTCCCGATGATATCTATGTTTCTCCTTCCCAGATCAAATTGTTTGGTCTGAAAACGGGAGATACTGTTTATGGTTCTGTACGTCCTCCCAAAGAAGGTGAAAAATATTTTGCACTCTTAAAGGTGGAAACCATAAATGGCAAGAGCCCAGAAGAAGTGCGCGACAGGGTTCCTTTTGATTACCTGACGCCATTGTTCCCTTTCGAAAAACTCAACCTTTTTGATTCTCCGGATAATTATTCCACCCGTATCATGGATCTGTTCACCCCAATTGGAAAGGGCCAGCGTGGATTGATCGTTGCCCAGCCAAAAACTGGTAAGACCATGTTGCTGAAAGCTGTGGCAAATGCCATCGCTAAAAATCATCCTGATTGCTACCTGATGGTAGTTCTGGTTGATGAAAGACCGGAAGAGGTTACAGATATGGAACGTTCCGTAAAAGCTGAAGTGATTGCTTCAACTTTTGATGAACCTGCAGAAAAGCACGTAAAGGTTTCCACAGTTGCCCTGCAAAAAGCAAAACGACTGGTAGAGTGTGGCCACGATGTGATCATTCTTCTTGATTCCATTACAAGACTTGCACGGGCTCACAATACTGTAGCGCCTGCCTCCGGTAAGGTTTTATCGGGTGGTGTTGAAGCCAATGCCATGCAAAAGCCCAAGCAATTTTTTGGTGCGGCCAGAAAGATCGAGAATGGAGGTTCGCTTACCATTCTTGCAACCGCGCTGATCGACACCGGATCAAAAATGGATGAGGTGATCTTTGAGGAATTCAAGGGTACAGGTAACATGGAATTGCAGCTTGATCGCCGTTTGGCCAACAAGCGCGTTTATCCGGCAATTGATCTTACCGCTTCTTCCACTCGTCGCGATGATCTTTTATTGGAAAGAGATGTATTACAACGCATGAACCTGCTTCGTGTATATCTCAATGATATGAATACAGATGAGGCCATGAATGAATTACTGAGAAGAATGAGAGGAACTAAAAGCAATGAAGAGTTCCTGGCTTCTATGAATGGATAATTTCATTTTTAATAATGTCAATGCACAGTTCGTAAAGCGGGCTGTGCATTTTTGTTTTTGAGGATTCCTCTCCTGCGGTCTCATTTTTGTAAGGTTAAGGTGAAACAAAAATCTTTAACATGAAACAGAACAAGATCTTATCATTTGCAATGGCACTGGGTGTTGCTGCACTGGCATCATGTGGTAATGATGCCAACACCACGGCTGACAATGCGGATTCAACTGCAGCTAACACCACTGTTAACACCAATACATCTACCGGCGATTACGCTGCCTATGCAGATGAGCTGGAAACCAATAGCACACAGGGACGGTACTATAATCCCAAAACAGGAAAGGCTTATAAAAAACTTACAGTAAACCGTGAAACAGGTGAAGTAACAGATGAAAACAACCAGCCTGTGTGGCGTTATGTAGACAGCCAGAGCTGGTGGGTTTATGGTTTGGATGATGAAGACTGGACCTGGAAACAAAGCGGTGAAGCTAAAATGGACAAGGACCAGTTGATGTATAAGGATGATAATGGTAACTGGGTAAGTTATGACACGCGCTGGAAAACAGACGATGAAAAAATAGACAAATCATGGAAAACAAAATCAGGTGATACCAAGATCAAAGTGAGCAAGGATGGTGATATCAAGATAAAAGATAAAAGCGGCAAGGTGAAATATGATGCCGATGATAATAAGGTGAAGACAGATTCTAATTAAAAGATCAGATTCTATTATAAAAAATGCTTCCATTAAGGAAGCATTTTTTATTTACTGTCTTAAGATACATTTGCCATCGTGGCAATACAAAGGCTTCCAATCCATGATTTTTTAGAAAGATCCGCCGGCACTCTGATCCTCGATGTGCGCTCTCCCGGCGAATATGAACATGCGCACCTGCCTGGAGCTGTCAGCTTTCCTCTTTTTACAGATGAGGAAAGAAAAGTCGTGGGCACCACTTACAAACAAAAGAGCAGGGAACAGGCCATCAAGGTAGGGCTGGATTATTTTGGCCCCAGGATGCGACCTATGGTGGAAAGAGCGGAATCGCTTCTTAGTCAAAAAATAATATCGGGGCCAACGGGAAATCAAAAGGATGCAGTCACGGCTACTCCTCCAACAGTTTATATTTATTGCTGGAGAGGCGGCATGAGAAGCGGAGCCGTATCCTGGTTACTGGATCTTTATGGCTTCAGGGTTTTTGTATTGGCGGGGGGATATAAAGCTTATCGCAACCATGTGCTGCAAAGTTTTTCGAATCCTTATTCATTTAAAATTCTTGGTGGTTATACGGGTTCAGGAAAAACAGAAGTATTGAATGAATTGCAAAAGCTGGGAGGCCCCGTGATTGACCTGGAAGGTCTAGCCTGTCATAAAGGTTCGGCATTTGGTGGTTATGGAATGCCTAAACAACCCGGCCAGGAAATGTTTGAAAACCTGCTGAGCGAAGCTTTACTCAGGAAGAAAACAGAGGCTGGTCAAAATCCAATATGGCTGGAAGATGAGAGTCAGCGAATAGGCAATTTGAATTTACCCGCAGCACTATGGGAAAATATCAGGAAGTCTCCTGTTTTATTTCTGGATATTCCATTTGAAGAAAGACTGGATCACATTGTTGAAGAATATGGGACTTATCCCAGGGAAAACCTCGTGGATAGCGTACAGCGAATTACGAAAAGGCTGGGCGGACAACATGCAAAACACGCAATAGAATGCCTGGAGGCAGGAAATGTAAAAGAAGCCTTCCGTGTACTTCTTGATTACTATGATAAGCGTTATCTTAAAGGCCTGCACAACAGGGAAGGCCTTGATGCGTTATTAACAACAGTAGCGTGTGAAAAGGTCAGCACCTCGAACGCGCAACTATTGATCAAATACCAGTCTGTATGAAAAACCTGATGCTTCTAGTTTTATTAATGGGCAGTCTTCATCTTTCAGCCCAAAAGATCGACGGCTTTTATTCCGGAGTGCTGCATAACGACAGCGCCAAAATGATCCAGCAATATGAGCTCGCTATCGCCATGTATAAAGGCAAAGTCTCAGGTTATTCCTATGTGACTTTTGTAGCGAATGATACTTTTTATTATGGCATCCGAAAGGTTAAAGGCCAGATCATTGGCGATTCTCTGGTAATTGAGGATGATAAGTTTGTTGCCAATAATTTTCCTGAATCTCCTGCTAAGAAAGTGAAACGCACCATTAGTATGCCGCTGATGGGACAGGACAGTGTGGTTAGTCTTAATGGCACCTGGAAAACCAACAGGACAAAAATTTACTATTCTGTTCCAGGAAAAATTGAATTAGCCAAATCTTCAGACAGTCTTCATTCACCCCTGATCAATCATTTGAAGGAGCTTGGTATCATCCCTAACCAAAACAACTACGTAGCAGTAGCAGACAATAAAAAACAGCGTGAAAAAATAAAGGAAAAAGAAGAGAAGCCGGATGTAGTACAGGTAAAACAAAAAGAGGAAAAAGCTAAACAAAAGGAAGAAAAAATAGCTAAGGGAGGAAAGGATACCAGGGAAGAAAAAATGAAAGTTGCTGAGGATAAGATCAAAATTGAAAAAGAAGAGAAGGCTGTCATTGCTAACAAAGCGCCGGAGAAACTACCATTTGATCAGAGAAAAACCGGGGCAACTCAAACATTCAATGTGAGTTCGGATAGTCTGATACTTTCTTTTTATGATAATGGAGTAGTTGATGGCGACTCAATCTCGGTATATATGAACGGCCAGGTACTTGTGTCCAACGCAAGGCTCACTACTGCGGCTACAAAAAAATCAGTTAATGTTGCAGGACTTGATGAGATACACCTGCTGCTGGTAGCTGAAAATCTGGGAAGTATTCCACCCAATACCGGATTGCTTACGATCAAAGATGGTGATGCTGTTTACCAGGTCAACTTCAGTGCAGACATGCAAACCAATGCCTCCATTGTAATACGGCGAAAGAAATAAGCTAAATCCTATTATCGCCTCATGCAATTAGGTTTCCCTTATTGACTTTGTCATTTGCTAACCGTGTTAGTGACGTATAATTATGATTTGTGGTTCTCAAGTATGAAGTGGGATCTAATTATAAACCACCATTCTTTATTTTTTTGTCCATCATTACGAAAGGATACTTTCAATTTGAAACCATTGTCTTATTTAAGAAAGACTTATTGAAATAAGCAAGGAATCAACTGTGTAATCTGCGATTACATTTTGACAAGAATGGTTTTTTCATTTTTGGGAATCATCATCCCTATTGGTTCAATAAAATCTTCCAGTCCATTTTCTTTCATCAATGATTGAACTGCTGCAACTGCGTTTTTGTTCACGGCAACCAGAAGACCGCCATTGGTTTGAGGATCTGGCAGAAGATTGAATGCTTCCATTACATTCACTCCTTTCTCAAAACCAATTTTATTGCTGTAGCTGTTCCAGTTTCTTGAAGTAGCGTCGGGAATTGTTTTTAGCTGCAGGTATTCCTCCAGGCGGGGTATTTTTTTGATACGCGAGTAATAAAGTTCGGCACTCAAACCGCTGCCTTCAGTCATTTCAACAAGATGACCCAATAATCCAAAACCGGTAACGTCTGTCATGGCGTGCACGCCTTCAACTTTGCCGAGGTCTTCACCAATTTTATTCAATCTCGCTAATTGTTGTACAACAGCACCATAATGTTCAGGTTTCATCAGGGCTCTTTTTACTGCAGTTGCCATGATGCCCACACCCAGTGGTTTTGTAAGAAATAATACATCTCCTTCTCTGGCTGTGTTGTTTTTTTTCAGGTGTGACATTTCCACCTGACCGGTTACGGATAAACCAAAAATGGGATCATTGGAATCAATCGAATGTCCACCAGCAAGTGGTATTCCCGCTTCTTTACAAATTGACCTCGCTCCTTCGAGTACTCTTTGGGCTTCTGCAACGGATAATTTTTCAACGGGCCATCCTAAAACTGCAATGGCCATTAGTGGCCTGCCACCCATAGCATATACATCGCTGATGGCATTGGCTGCAGCTATTCTGCCAAAATCAAAAGCATCATCAACAACGGGAAGAAAAAAATCTGTGGTGGAGATGACCGCTGTTTTTTCATCCAGTTGATATACTGCTGCATCATCAGCGCTTTCATTGCCTACCAGAAGTTTTTCAAATG
Source organism: Bacteroidota bacterium (assembly GCA_023386045.1). Taxonomy (GTDB): domain Bacteria; phylum Bacteroidota; class Bacteroidia; order Chitinophagales; family Chitinophagaceae; genus Flavisolibacter. The sequence continues at coordinate 370,376 of JAEWKK010000019.1, read as the reverse complement.
AATCCTTTTCATTTGTCTGAAGGATCTGCTGCAATACAGAGGGCGCAATCTTACAACCGCAGCCCCCGCCTTTGGAGTGTTGGGTCAGTTTTATGGGAGTGGTTTCCATGGGGCAAATATCCTTCACTGCGTTCAGGAGGACAAAATAAATAATCGACGGAACTCAAATGAGAGTATCGCTGCATTCAAAAGGACAAAACATGTTTCATGAATGATTCCGAAATTATTATTTGCATGACTGGTCAATAATAATAGGCAGAGCCAAGCCTATCTAAAGTCTATCAAACAACAAACTCTAATCTGTGAAATCTGTGATCCTATCGCTGATTGCGCTGATCCAGTATGATTGGTAATACGTGTATTGATTAGTCTTTTTTTTATTCAAGATATAATCTGTGTTCGTCTGTGAAATCTGTGATACTATCGCTGATTGCGCCGATCAAGTATGATTAATAATACTAGTATTGATTATTCTTTTTTTAAGTCAAGATATCTGTGTAATCTGTGATCCTATCGCTGATTGCGCTGATCAAGCATGATTGGTAATACTTGTATTGATTAGTCTTTTTTTTATTCAAGATATAATCTGTGTTCATCTGTGAAATCTGTGATCTGTGTAATCTCTGATCCAATCTCCCTAAATCAGTGATCCGATTTTTTCCGCCAGCTTTCTATCCTTATCAGTTACAATATCGCCGGCATCATGAGTAGATAGCCAGATCTCCACAGTGTTCCATATATTGGTCCACTTTGGATGGTGATTCATCTTTTCAGCAATCATGGCTACTCTTGTCATAAAAGCAAAGGCTTCACTAAAATCACTGAATTCAAATTTGCGGTATAGTGAGTTATTTTCTTCTTTCCAGTTCATATCAGGCTGGCCTGTACTTTAATCCAGGACCATTCTAAAGTTAGGCTGATTCTTTTGAAAGAATGATCAGAACACAAGATGTTCCTTATTGCGGATCTTTTCATTGGTGAGCTCTATCACCAATTGAACACCGCTGACGGTCCTGATCGTTTGAACCAGGTTGTTCAATGTATCATCTGCAACCAGGTCATCTTTCAACAACCAGAGAAAATCAAGGTGTTTGAATTCCGGCAGAAGGTATTCGCCGTCGTTCTGGTTATTGTATAAATAATGTTTGAGGCAGGTGGCAGGTTCCTGGTATTCGAACACAGAAAAGAAATAACTGCGCTGTTTTTTTCTTAGCTGGATTTCAATTTCACTGTTCAAGCGAAAATCAATGCCCATTAATTGATTGATATGCCAGCAAAACTGGTAGTTCTTCATGGGCGCCATAATGCCGAGAAGCTTGGTTTCTTCAAAAAACCCATCGGTAAGCCCCTTTGTGTCAAGCATCATTTTCATAAGACAGTTGGCTGGTGGAATTCAAAATACTAAAACTCTACGTTAGTTGAAAGCGTTTCGCTTCCTCTCTGGTAAACAACTTTTACCTTATCTCCTTTTTTAAATTTCCCCAGCGCCTGCATGTAGCTTTCCAGAGAATTGATCTTGTGCTCACCAATAGAAAGAATGACATCCCCAGCTTTTATCCCAGCTTTTTGTGCAGGCCTGTTCTCACTCACGCCATCTGCGCGGACACCTGAGCCACTGAAAGTATAATCTGGCATAATACCCAAGGAAACACTGAACCTGGCGGAAGTAGTGGTTTGGGCTTCCCTGGTTTTGGTAAACACCAGCTTTTGATCTTCCTTGTTTCCTGCTTCAATCACACTCAACACATGTCGAACTACGCGAAGAGTGCCTGTAAAGTTGATCTTTTCAAAATCATCTGAAGGCTTATGATAATCTGCATGAAGACCGGTGAAATAAAAAAGTACCGGTATATTTTTCAGGTAAAATGAAGTATGATCGCTGGGGCCTGTACCGCTTGAATCAAACCTGAAAGAAATGTCATTATCGAATAATTTCTTCTTGCCCTTCAGATTATAGATCTGTCCCCAGTAAGGAGAAGTGCCATAACCACCTACAGTGATTGTTTTTGTTGAATCATTCAATCTTCCCACCATGTCAAGGTTGATCATATAATTAACCTGGCCAAGGTCAATCGTTGGATGCTGTGTGAAATGTTTGGATCCATAAAGTCCGAGTTCCTCACCTGAAAAAGCAATAAAGAGGTAATTATTGGTTTTCAGTTTGGCTTTTTTTAGCAATCGCGCCAATTCTATTATCGCAGCAGTTCCACTTGCATTATCATCAGCACCATTATGTACCTGGAATTTTTTTTCTACTTCTCTTGAATTATTATCTTCTCCATGACCCAAATGATCGAAATGTGCACCAATAACAATAGTGGTGGCGGCACTATTATCAATAAATCCTGCCACATTGGTTCCCGCTCTTTTTTTCTCCCTGATATCAATATTCAGCTTCACTTCAAGAGATGCCGTTTCATCCTGCAAAAACTTTTGAGCAACATCTTTGGAAAGATAGATCACAGGAATACTCAGTATGGGTGACTTATCGCGTCCATCGAATTTCAAACCATCGTTGTTAGAAGTACTATTATAAATAAATACAGCACTGCCTCCTCTTTTAGCTACCTGACTGGCGGAATTGATAATGGTTTCATGAAGATCAAAATGCGGGTTGGAAGCATTTTCTTCCAGTAAATCTTTCAGATCATAAAACCATGGCATTCCCGGCTCCTGCAAAGCCATGGAAGGAGTGGCATTGATGGTTACATTGGGACTGAAAGCGAGAGGGAAAAAATCTTTATTGATCAAAAGGCTTTGTCCATTTAATTGAAGCGAGGTAGCAGGATCTAACTGGCGGCCTTCATCAACTTCAAATGGTTGAAAATATCCCGTAGTACCTTTTTCTACAAGCCCAATGCTCTTGAATTGCATGGCAATATATTCCGCGGCAAGCTTTTCGCCAGCAGTACCAGTTCGGCGGCCCTCGAGTTTATCATCGGAGAGAAAAAGAATATGTTGCTTCAGATGGGATAACAGTTGTTTATCCTCTTTTTTCTGTGCCTGTACCAGGCTGGCCGAAAAAACAAAAAACAGGATCAGAATTCTTGTACGCACCATTCGTAATTTATATAAGTTGAAAAATCTTGAATCTTAACAAGTCAGTCTCCCTGAATGAAAGCCAAAACAAATTGGCATTAAGGATTCAGGTTCTGTTGGATTGCCCGACAAAGCTAATTTTTGTAACCTTCAATCAGATGAAAATGACATTTTTTTAAGCTATTCTTTTCCCTTAAGCTTATCCTAAAACTTCCGATATCGTAAACTGAGGCATAGCAGTTCCAGCTAACTTTGCGGCGCAGCCGCATGGCCAAAAACATAATACATATCGCCCTCGTCGGAAACCCTAATAGCGGGAAGACCTCCTTATTCAATGCATTAACAGGATTGAACCAGAAAGTAGGAAACTTCCCCGGCGTTACCGTTGACAAGAAAACCGGCAGCACTTCGGTTTCAGATACATTGATGGGCAATATCATTGACCTTCCAGGCACCTACAGTCTTTATCCAAAAAGACTGGACGAATGGGTGAGCTATCGCGTTTTATTGAACCAGGACAAGGATATCAGGGCAGATATTTTTGTAGTAGTGGTAGATGCCAGTAATCTAAAAAGAAATCTTCTTTTCTGTTCACAGATCCTGGATTTGAAAAAACCCACCGTAGTGGCCCTTTCCATGGCAGATCTGGCCAAAAAGAAAGGGATTCTTATTGATATTTCAGAACTGGAAAGAGAATTGGGCGTTCCTGTAGTGGCTGTCAATCCCAGGAAAGGAAAGGGCATCACCCAATTAAAAAAAGCAATAGAGCTTACCGCTTCCAATCTTTACAAAATACCTGCAAGAGATTTTATCGATAACAAACAGCTTGCAGCGGCGCCGGTGGAAGATCTTCAAAAGCTGATTCCTGAAGCCAGCGATTATTCAGCAGTTCATTACCTGATCAACCATGAACAGTTTGAGCTGAAAGAAGAAATGCAGGAGGCGATCGAAAACGTAGAGCGCCGTCACAACTTTAACCATACAAAGACGCAGGCAACTGAGATCCTGCAACGATATGGCCGCATCAAACATATCATGAATGTGGCGGTTACGGAACCTGATCCCCTGCAACAAACCATTCTAACCGATAAACTGGATAATATTCTGCTGCACCGGCGTTGGGGTTACCTGATATTGTTGGCCGTGCTTTTCATTTTATTCCAAAGTGTTTTCTGGCTCGCTTCTTATCCAATGGCCTGGATAGAGATCACCTTTTCATCCCTGAGTAGCTGGTTGTCCAGTACTCTTGAACAAAGCTGGTGGAGTGATCTTTTGATCAATGGTATTGTGGCAGGACTTAGCGGTATCCTGATTTTTGTGCCACAGATCATGATCCTGTTTGGCCTTATCACACTGCTGGAAGATAGTGGCTATATGGCCAGGATCAGTTTTCTCACGGACAGGCTCATGCGAACTGTTGGACTGAATGGAAAAAGTGTAATGCCTTTGATCAGTGGTTTTGCCTGCGCGGTTCCTGCCATCATGAGTGCAAGGAATATTGAGAACCGCAAGGAAAGATTGCTCACCATACTCATAACACCGATGATGAGTTGCTCTGCTCGTCTTCCGGTATATACCATTTTGATTGGCCTGGTCATCCCCAATCATTATCTTCTAGGACTTTTCAGCGTGCAGGCCCTTGTGATGATGGGACTTTATCTGCTCGGACTTTTCATGGCTCTGCTGGTATCCTTCATAGCAAAATGGTTCATACAGATTAAGGAAAGAAGTTTTTTTATCCTGGAATTGCCCACCTATCGTTCGCCACGTTTCAAAAATGTTGCCTATGCCATGGTCAGCAAGGCAAGGATCTTTGTTTTTGATGCAGGTAAGATCATCATGATCATCAGTCTCATTTTGTGGGGATTGAGCTCATTTGGACCATCAAAAAGAATGGCTGCTGTTGAAAGCAGGTATGAACAGGCAAAGGCCAAAGGTGTGAACGAAGCAGAATTGCAGGCTAACTATACTTCTGATAAGCTGGAAAATTCCTACGCCGGTATTCTTGGAAAATCTATTGAGCCCGCCATCACACCTCTGGGTTATGACTGGAGAATTGGAATCGCCCTGGTCACTTCATTTGCAGCACGTGAAGTATTTGTTGGTACCATGGCAACTCTTTATAGTGTGGGTGAAGATGAAGAAGGATTATTGTTGAGAGATAAGTTGAAAGCAGCTAAAAAAGAAGATGGAAGTCCTTTATTTACACTGGCTACAAGTGTTTCGCTGATGATCTTTTATCTTTTTGCCATGCAATGTATGAGTACCCTGGCTGTGGTGAAAAGGGAAACCAAAACATGGAAATGGCCGGTTGTACAATTGCTGTATATGACAGGACTTGCCTATGTCATGAGCTTTATTTTCTACCACCTCCTTAAGTAGGGTTGATTCTTTTATTTAAACAGGCCGGCATCAATAGCAGGCTGCCAGTTATCCTTAGGCTCAAAATAATTCCAAAGCGTTTCTGAAATTTTTCTTGTCAGCACCCAGGCTTCATTATTTTCTTCCCAGCTTTGATCCTTATTATTTTTCGTAAGCACGCAAAATACATAGTGTGCTTTTTTACCTTTTACCAGAACCACTTCATTTCTTGTTTGGTTCACTGCTCCGTTTTTGGAAATGATATTGGCATAAGGCGGGATTTGCGAGAGGCTTACGTTGTCAAAATAATTCCTGTTCATCAGCCGCATCATTGCATCACCTGCTGCTTTTGAAAATATTTGTCCTTGACTGATTTTTTTTACGATGTCTGCCATTTCTCTCGGTGTGGTCTGTCCCCATCCATATTGCTGTCTGTTGTTTTCTCTACCGGGCGTCCTGGAATTTACCCTCGTATTGGAATAACCTAGACTGTCCAGAATTTCATTGATACGTGATCCTGTACCTGCAAGACTTTGCAACCAAAGGCTGGCAGTATTATCGCTCATGGTCAGCATCAGCATCATGGCTTTTGAAAGTTCAGTTTTTTGCGAATCGCGGTAAGCAGCCTGAATGTCGTAATCAGAATATTTTAATGAGTCGCGGTAAACAAGTTCCTGGTGGTATTTTAACTCACCTTTCCTGATTTTCTCCATGATACCAATGAGAATGGGAACCTTTACAATGCTTGCTGTTGGGAAAACCGTATCTGCGTTAATGCTTACGACTTTGTTATTATTAAGATTCAGGACATAAATTCCAATGTCTCCGTTAAATCCTTTTACCAGCTGTTCGAGTTTGGATTGTAGTTTTTTATCTTTTTTCTGGGCAGAAGCCAACAAACAAAAAAGACTCAGGAAAGTAAGTAGCCAAAGTTTTTTCATATCAGATGGATTTTTTTGAGGCCTTTGTATTTCCTGCCATTTTCATGTAATCAAGCACTAGGATGCAAAAAGCCTTAATCCCTGTTTTCATTCCTGCTTCATCAACATTAAAATCAGGTGTGTGATGCGGTGCTGTTTGATTTGAAGACTTTGATGGAGACATTCCACCAAGATAAAAAAACAGTGAAGGGATTTTGGCTGCGAAAAAAGAAAAGTCTTCCGCACCGGTAACAGCATCCATTTCTATCACATTATTATTAGTGGCACGATTTAGCGAAGGGAGCATTTTCTTTGTAAGTTCAGGGTCATTATAAGTGACCAGGGTCTTTGATTCAAATTCAACGTTTGCCGTTGCACCAGAAGCTTCCGCAATATTTTTTACTGTTCTTTCAATCTTCATCCACACGTCTTTTTGCATTGCAGTGTCCAGTGTCCTGATAGTTCCTGCAAGAGTCACTTCTTCTGGAATAATATTTTCACGAACACCTCCTTTGAAAATAGTTGTCGAGATAACCACAGGGTTTTTTGTGAGCTCGCTTTGCCTGCTTACAATAGTTTGTAAGCCTTCGATGATCTGAGCTCCAATCACAACTGGATCAATGCCAAGCCAGGGTTGTGCGCCATGCGATTGCTTACCATTTATTTTGATCTTGAACCAATCGGCAGCTGCCATCATTCCTTTTTCCCTGTATTTAATTTGACCTACTGGTGTTTGTGCATTGATGTGCAAGCCAAACATCACATCAACTTTTGGATTTTCAAGTACTCCTTCTTTTACCATCAGGGCGGCGCCACCTTCTTCACCCTGGGGAGCGCCTTCTTCGGCAGGTTGAAAAACGAATTTGACAGTTCCTGATAATTCCTGCTTCATGCCACCGAGTATTTCTGCAACGCTCATTAATATGGCTACGTGAGTATCATGGCCACAGGCATGCATCACGCCAACTTCCTGTCCGTTGTAAATGGCTTTTTCTTTTGAAGCGAAGGGAAGGTTTACTCTTTCCGTTACAGGAAGTCCGTCCATGTCAGCACGCAAGGCAATAACAGGACCCGGTTTTGCTCCCTTTAATAAACCTACAACGCCTGTTTTTGCAACATGTTCCTGCACTTCAATGCCAATAGATCTCAAATGATCTGCAATGATCTTTGATGTGCGGAATTCACGGTTACCTAATTCAGGATTTTGATGTAGATCTCTTCGCCAATTGATACAGCGAGGTTCAATTTTTTTGATTGCCTGATCAAGATAATTTTCTATACTGCTTATTTTTTGGGTCAACGCAGTTATAGGCAACACCAGGAAAATAAAATATAAAAAGCTTTTTTTCATGGTTTTATTATTCAATTAAATTTAGCCCTTTCGTTGCATTCCATCCAGCATTTAAGTTGTAGAAACAAAATAATCTGATGGCCCTTGTTTGAATTTTCTAAATTTATCCCACGATGATGCTGCGCCATGTTCCATTTTTAAAAAACGTTTTTTTATACAGCATCTCTGCGTTTGGCGGTCCCCAGGCTCACATCGCCATGATGATGAAAATCTTTGTTGAAAAAACGCCTTATGTTACCAAGGAAGAATTATTAGAGTATAATGGCTTTTGTAATTTATTGCCAGGCGCTTCTTCTACGCAAACTGTAACCCTTGTTGGTTATAAAAGGGGCGGTGTACCCCTGGCAGTAGTGACCTTACTGGTATGGATCGCCCCTGCCTGTTTTTTGATGGGTGCTTTTTCTTTTTTACTGCATTATATAGATACAACTTCACTTAAAACAGATATTTTCAAATTCATCCCTTCCCTGGCTGTTGGTTTCCTTGCTTATGCATCGGTCTATGCTTTCGGCGTTTCTGTGCGGAATACCATTACCTGGGTTATCATGCTGCTTTGTATCATTTTCACTTACTTGTTTTTTCGTTCTCCCATTATCTTCCCTTTATTGATTGTGATGGGAGGGGCAGCAACTAATATCTCACACAAAAGGATTCCACAAGTGGAGACAGTCAGAAGGAAAATCAAGTGGTGGAATATCTGGCTGTTTGCCATCATTTTTATTGCTGCAGGAATTTTAAGCGAGACAGCCAGGAAAAACGACTGGCCAGATCGAAAGCCCATTCACCTTTTTGAAAACACTTACCGTATGGGTAGTCTTGTTTTTGGTGGTGGCCATGTGCTGATGCCCATGATGTATGAACAGTTTTCTGTGAGGCCTGAGATTATCAAACTAAAAAGACCAGCTGATTCCTCAAATGTAGTACGAATTAAAAAAGATGAAATGACAACTGGCATGGGAATCGTGCGTGCGATGCCCGGACCAGTTTTTTCCATTGCTTCATTCACTGGTGGGATGGCGTTGAAGGATTATGGAGTTTCCATGCAGATCATGGGTTGCATCATTGGATCCATTGCTATTTTCCTCCCGAGTGCCCTACTCGTACTGTTCTTTTTCCCTATCTGGAACAACCTTAAAAAATACGCCGTTGTTTACCGCTCACTTGAAGGAATTAATGCTGCAGTGGTGGGGATTATGATCGCATCTACCTTGTATATCACTAAAGATATTTCTTTGGTGGAAGCCAAAATGGCGAGCCTCATAAATATTTCGGTGATCATTTCAACATTCCTGTTGTTGCAGTATACCAGGATCGCATCGCCTGTTATTGTAGCCGCCTGCCTTTTATTGGGCTATTTTCTTTGAATTTTTTTGTAATAGCCGCCTAATAAAATTTCTTCTTCCACTGCTGGCGGAACAAGGTATTTAATGGATTTACCATCTCTTGCCAACTCACGGATATAGGTAGCCGATATTTCAAGAAGGGGAGCTTGCATGACATTTATATTGGCTCCAATTTTATTATTGATTTCAAAACCGGGCCTTTCATAAATGATGATAGAATGATGGGCAATGATGGCTTCTGGATTTTTCCATTTCTCTATGTTTTGAAAACTATCGCTGCCCATGATCAGTGAAAAGGTATAGGAGGGATATTTTTCTTTAAGATAGGCCAGGGTATGAATTGTATAGGAGGGCTTTGGCAATCCGAACTCTATATCACTTGCTTTTAACCTTGGGTCATTTTCAATGGCTTTCTGTACCAGGTGCAAACGATGGTATTCATTTAAAAGGGAGTGGGCCTGTTTGAAGGGGTTTTGAGGTGAAACAATGAACCAGATTTTATCGAGAGAAGATTCATTCAAAATATGATTGGCAATGATCAGGTGCCCGGTATGGATGGGATTAAAAGAACCAAAATAAAGGCCAATATTCATTTTAATTATCTGATTATCAACTACTTGTCTATAATAATTTGATGCGCCTCGTTCATTCTAAGGCTTAAGGAATAACCTGCGATTCTTATAGAGATCGGGTCACCCAATGGAGCAATTTGTTCAACCACCACTTCCTCGCCAGGAATACAACCCATTTCCATCAATTTCAATTCCAGGTCAGAACTTTCAAAGCTCAGGATCCTTCCCCGCTCGCCAGATTTTAATTCGGATAGCCTCATCATTCAAAACTAAAATATTGACATTGTTTCCTGTTTACGATTTTTGAAAAATGGATCATCCAACCGGAATTCAATTCCATTACCTTGTTGCACCTTTCTTCTTCCCCAACCGGAATATTTTGAAAACCTTCCTGAAGAGGCTTTTTAAGAAAGAAGGCCAAAGGGTAGATGCAGTTAATTATATCTTCTGTTCGGACGACTACCTCCTTACGCTCAACCAGGATTATCTTAATCACAACACCCTGACAGACATCATCACTTTCCAACTTTCTCCAGTTGGAGAAGAGCTTATTGCTGATATCTATATCAGTATCGACAGGGTAAGGGAAAATTCCAAAACATTTAAAACTTCTTTTTCCCGTGAGCTGCACAGGGTAATATTTCACGGGGCACTTCATTTATGCGGATATAAAGACAAGAAGAAAGAAGATGTCAGTCTCATGCGTTCTATGGAAGAGTTTTACCTCAATCTTTACTTTGTTCCACGTGAAACAAGGAAGAAGCTTTAACAGGTTTCCCGTGGAACATTGGGTTAATTTTGCCGCTTATGTTTCAGAATTATGATGTCATTGTGGTTGGTGCTGGCCACGCCGGATGTGAAGCTGCAGCTGCGGCAGCCAATATGGGCTCTGAAGTCCTGTTGATCACTATGAACATGCAGACCATCGCTCAAATGAGCTGTAATCCGGCCATGGGAGGCATTGCCAAGGGGCAAATTGTAAGAGAAATAGATGCCTTGGGTGGATATTCTGGAATTGTATCGGACGCTTCAATGATCCAGTTCCGCATGTTAAACCGTTCAAAAGGCCCAGCCATGTGGAGCCCAAGAACGCAAAACGACCGTATGGCCTTTGCTACCAAATGGCGGGAGATGTTAGAATCTACCGAAAGGGTCTCTTTTTATCAGGATATGGTCAAAGAACTGATCATCGAAGGCGAAAAAGCTGTTGGGGTAGTTACAGGTCTGGGTCATAGGATCCGGGCTAAAGCAGTTGTTCTAACAAATGGAACCTTTTTAAATGGCGTAATTCATATTGGTGAAAAAAGACTGGGAGGGGGAAGAGTAGCGGAAAGGGCTGCGGAAGGACTGACAGAGCAGTTGGTGTCCCTGGGTTTTGAAAGCGACCGGCTTAAAACAGGAACACCTCCAAGGGTTGATGGACGTTCTTTAGACTATTCAAAAATGGAGGAACAGAAAGGGGATGAAGAAATCTCTGGCTTTTCCTTTCTTAAAACAGAAAAACCATCAAAACAAAGAAGCTGCTGGATTACCTATACCAGTCCTGAAGTTCATGATCTGTTGAAAACTGGATTTGACCGAAGTCCGATGTTTACTGGCAGGATAGAAGGAGTGGGCCCGCGTTATTGTCCCAGTATTGAAGACAAGATCAACCGCTTTGCGGAAAGGGACAGGCACCAGTTGTTTGTTGAACCCGAAGGTTGGAATACAGTTGAAGTTTATGTCAACGGGTTTTCCACTTCACTACCCGAGGAGGTTCAATTCGCCGCTCTATCAAAAGTGCCTGGCTTTGAACATGTCCGTTTTTTCAGACCTGGATATGCCATTGAGTACGATTATTTTCCACCAACCCAGCTTCAATACAGTCTTGAAACAAAAGGTATCAGCAACCTGTTCTTTGCGGGACAGATCAACGGAACCACGGGTTATGAAGAGGCGGCCTGCCAGGGTCTGATGGCGGGAATCAACGCACATCGAAAAATCAATAATGAGTCACCACTCATTCTAAAACGAAGTGAAGCCTATATCGGTGTTCTTATAGATGATTTAATCAGCAAGGGCACACAAGAGCCCTATCGTATGTTCACTTCAAGAGCTGAGTTCAGGACCCTGCTTCGCCAGGATAATGCCGACTTGCGCCTTACCGAACTCAGCTACAGGATGGGTCTTGCCAGCCAGGAGAGAATGAACCAGGTGATTGAAAAAAGAAAGGAGGTTGAAAGCATTAAAGATGTTCTTTCCACCCTGCAATTGGAACCCGCTGAAGTCAATTCCTACTTTGAAGAAATCAAAAGCGCAGCCATCAATGAAAAACAAAAAGCGGATAAAATCCTGCTGCGACCAAGTGTGAATCTTTCCCCAATGCGTAAAGCTGTTCCAAGGCTTGATGCAGCATTGAAGAATTTCCAAAACGAATCCCTGGAACAGGCAGAAATCCAGATCAAATACCAGGTTTATATCGACAAAGAAAAAGACCTGGTTGAAAGAATGCGCCAGCTGGAAGACCTTGAAATCCCAGAACTATTTGATTATCAACGTATTATAGCCCTTGGGGCGGAGGCAAGAGAGAAATTGATGCGAGTAAAACCTAAAACCCTTGGCCAGGCCAGCAGAATCTCAGGAATTAATCCCAGCGATGTACAAATATTGATGGTATATATGGGGCGCTGATCAAACTGCGGACTTATTCTCCTGTATCAGGCGATAATAATTCAAGGCAGCTTTGATCTCACCATAACTGAATTCAGAGCCTAATTTGTTTTTGATATCAGTAGCCCTTGTTTCGGGTCCCTCTATCTCTTTAAGAATCGCTGTAGTTTTCTGATAATTTACCAGCTCCGAAATATCAATTTCACCGCTGTAAACAAAACCAGCCAGGTGTCCTTCGACTGTAACCGGAGCAAGCCTTCGGATTTCGGCAATTTCTTTAACCGATTTTCCCTGTTTGAATAATTCCAGGCTGAGCTTTTGCGTAGTTCCTTTTGCCTCTTTCTCTTTTTTAGATTTTTGACTGTTGCGAACATTTTCTCCTTCTTCTGCAGGTTTTCTGAATTCATACTTCAAAAAATGGATGTCCTCATATCGCAGATGGCTGATCTTATCCAGATAAGAAATAATCACTGGCTCCATGGATTTTATTTGCTGAAGATATTTTTTCACTCCGCTTACATACTTCATAGCACTCACGTGCTCTCGTATGGGATCAACAATATCATTAAGGAGTGTTCTTGAGAAATAAAGTATTCCCTTGTTCACTCTTTCCTCCAGAACATGCAGATCACCCTCATTCAACAATTGTCTTAACTGGATCTGAAACTTACTGGCTACTGTTTCCTGTTCACGCGCTTTAAGAATCAACTTCTTGTTTAAATCCAAAACAGATTCAATTGCAGGGATTTTTTTCCCATCCAAATTTTCTTTCCATTCAACCAGGGTTCTTAAAATTTTCTCCCATCCAAATGCCTTCACTAAAGTTTCCGCCTGGAATCTTTTCTTTTCTTCAACCAATAATTCTTCCAGGTAATTATCATTGGCTTCTCTTTGTGCAAATTCAAGAATACGTCTGTCCGTTGCTATGGCTCCCTGGAAGATTTTAGAATGTAATACCAGTCCTGACAAGGAAGTACACCTGCTTAATGCAACATAAACCTGTCCAGCAGCAAACGAACCACCAGCATCAATTACCGCCTTATCAAAAGTCAGTCCCTGGCTCTTATGTATGGTGATGGCCCAAGCCAGTCGTATAGGGTATTGCTTAAAGCTTCCCAATTCCTCTTCTTCAATATGGTTGTTTTCTTTATTGTAGTTGTACCTGATATTTCTCCAGGTTTCTTTTTCTAATTTAAGATCCTGATTTCCCTCGCCTAATGAAACAATGATCTCTTCCTCACTGATCTTTTTTATCACTCCCAACCGGCCATTATAAAACCTCCTCGATTCACCCGTATCATTTTTGATAAACATCACCTGTGCGCCTTCCTTTAATTGGAGATTTTGTTCTGTAGGCAGGGCTTTATCAGAAAACTCGCCATTAATTTCTGCCTGGAAACTATAAAGCTTTCCTTCCAGGGCAGCAAGGGCTGCTTCATTGATCACCTCTGCTTTGCGATTATGCGTAGTAAGCGTGATATAATTTTCATGTTCTGGTGGATCAAATTCGGCGTCGTACTTCTTATTCAGCTCTGCAAGATCCTGTGCAGTAGGTTTGTTGTTTCGGATACGATTAAGAATATCTATAAAATGTTGTTCATTCTGTCTGTAGATCTTCTTAAGTTCAATATAGAGCGGTGGCGCTTCCTTCACCACTTTTGCTTCAAAGAAAAAAGGACTTGCATAATAATCCTTCAGGATCTCCCATTCGTGTGCGGGAATAACGGGAGGCAGCTGGAACATGTCACCGATATAAACTACCTGTACACCACCAAAAGGAAGCTGCGGCTGTTTCCTGAAATGCCGGAGAATGGCATCAATAGCATCTAACATATCGCACCGGATCATACTAACTTCATCAACGATCAGCAATTCCATTTCCTGGAATAATTCTCTCCTTGCAGAAGCAAACCGGGTATTCCTGAAAAGCTGGTTCCTGTCCGTGGCTCCTCCGGCATTTGCATTACCCGGCCCGGGAATAAAGGGACCGAAAGGAAGTTGAAAAAAAGAATGTGCTGTAACCCCGGAAGCATTGATAGCTGCCACACCAGTAGGCGCTACTACAACCGTATTCTTTTCGGTGTTCTCCCTGATCCACTTTAAAAAAGTTGTTTTCCCCGTTCCTGCCTTGCCAGTAATGAACACATGCCTGGCGGTATAATTCACCAGTTCTGCAGCCAGATTAAATATTCTATTGGAGTCGTCTTTTGTATACATTTCAGGGGCTCTAAAAATAATTCAATTGCTAGTGAATCACTGTTTTAAAACTCATAATTATTACGGTTGGATTATGAGAAAAACAACAATGAAATATGCATGAAAAAACATCAGACTTTCTTAAAGTATTGATCCCGACAAAATGGTAGCGCCCGGTTCAGGCCTGGCTTTCAGCCGAAAAGAAGCGTTTGTAAACGCTTGTACACTTTATTATTTTCCCTTAACTTGGAGATATGGAAGTCGTTCAAAAAATATGTCTTACCTGCGGTAAAACTATCCGTGGTCGCAGTGATAAGAAGTTTTGTGATGACTACTGTCGTAATAATTACAACAATCATTTGAAAGCGGGTGATAACAATTATGTTCGCAACATCAATAATGCCTTAAGAAAAAACCGCCGGATACTGACTAACCTTCTGCCTGAAAAAGAAGAGATGAAACGAATCTCTAAAGACACTTTGGTTCAACAGGGCTTTTTATTCAAATACATCACACATACCTATACAAATACCAGGGGCAATACCTATTTCTTTTGTTATGATTATGGCTACATGCCGCTTGAACAGGACTGGCTGCTGGTAGTCCGGAAAAAAGAAGAACCTGCAGCATCCAACTAACTATGAAATAAGCCTCCTATTATCCTTTGAATGGCAATTGATCACAAATCATTACTGCCATGAAAGCGTTTATTATTTTTTGTCTTACACAATTACTAATCCTTTTTTGTTACGCACAAAAAATGGAACTGAAGGAACTGACCGACCTGCTGGATCTGCCTGCAAATAAATTATCCAATGTGGTGCAGAAAAAAGGTTTCAGGAAAAACGGATTCATCACCCGTGACGAAGCTTCCTTAATTTTTCAAAGAACCAATAAGGATGGATCTCTTACCCAATACCTTTGGCTGGATGCGGAAAATAATTATGTCTATGAAACCAATTCTGAAAACGAATTTGCTTCACTCAGAAAAGATATCAAGGATGCCGGGTTTACTTCTCCAAAAGATGATTCCTCAACCATCCAAAAGTTAGTATACCAGAAACAGGTGTTTACTATTGAAACCTTCTCACGAACAGAAGACAGCACTATTTATTATGTTTTAAAGGCTTCAAGAAAAGAACTTCCCAAAAAAAAGGATCTGCTATTTGCCGAAGATCTTTTGATCCTGAATTCGCATGCTTACCTCTCTGAAATGTTTGGAAGCGACCAGGTAAAAAAAGATGTTTTTTACTATGCAGAAGATGATTCCAGCATATGCAGTATATTATTTCCCAACACTTCGCGTGAGGCCATTATTGTTTGGAAAGATGAAGTCAACCTGCGTGATATCTCTTTTATACTGATTGGCGGAAGCCTTCATTCTCAAAAAATAAATGTGGAAGCACAGGGATTCAATGCCTGGCGGTCAAGACTGGGCCCTTATTGTGGCATGAGCCTGCAGGAACTCGAAAGGTTGAACCAGCAACCCATCAATTTTTTTAACTGGAACACCGAATCACCAGGTTACCTCACCCCAAAGAATAAAGGATCCATTGATTTTGCTCATATCAGCATTGTACTGAGCTGCATGAACTGCGGGTTTATTAAAGTATCCCAGGCGGGCATCATTGATTCCGCTCTTGCTCTTGAAGAAATGCAAAAAGTATATGTTACCTCGTTGATCATTTTACCGGGCAGAGAATAAAACCGTTCCCATTATTTTGTTGTGGTGATCCTGCTCAGAACTTCATTCACCAATTGCATTTCAAAACCTTTCTGTAAAAGATAATCCAGCGTTTTCTTTTTTCTCAACAGGTATTGTTCACTCTTCAGAGCAGCATATTTATTTTCGGCAAGCTTTACCAACGTAGCATGA
Source organism: Bacteroidota bacterium (assembly GCA_023386045.1). Lineage (GTDB taxonomy): Bacteria > Bacteroidota > Bacteroidia > Chitinophagales > Chitinophagaceae > Flavisolibacter. The sequence continues at coordinate 354,069 of JAEWKK010000019.1, read as the reverse complement.
TAATCTGTCTCGTTGATTTCATTGAGTGCTTTGCGGATATTGTATTCGCTGACTTTTTTTTCCTTCAGCGCGTAGATGATTTTTTTTCTTCCCCAGTTCTTCATGCGAAAACGCCCGCCCGCGAAAGCTTTGGCGAATCGCTCTTCATTTAAATAATCCTCTTCGATCAATGAAGAAAGTATTTCATCATGATCAGCACGACGGATGCCCAGGTCCCACAATTTTTGAACAACCTCGGCATGACTTCTTTCCTGATAAGCACAATACTGCTTCAGCTTTTGTAAGGCCTGTTCTTTTGTTAGAAATTTTCTTTGCACCGTAGATCTCTTAATCCAACATTATTCTTCCAGCAGTTCCATACAACCAAAATCTTTTTCAAGCAGGGTATCGTAATAATCTGCTTTTTGAAAAAGATTACGGAACATTTCAATTCCATTTTCTTTGGTCATATCCATATCATACATGATGCAGGAAAGAACAATGTTCTGCCGAACGCAACTCAAAACCAACCCGTCCAGCTCATAGTTTTCCTGCAGCAAAAACTGGTAAAGTGGTTTGATCTGCATGCTGTCTGAAGGAAGCTGGCAGAGATAGGCATCTCCTGCCACGAAATAATTATCCGGGTTGTAATTGATCTTGATCTTGGCATTGCCTTCCTTCACACTCCAATTATTGTTTCCATCGCGGGCAAGCTTCACATCCTTACCCAATTCCTTCAGTATCTCTTCAACTGTTTTTGCTATTCCTACCGGCTTTGCCTCTCTTTCCGGCATCTGTGGCAGCTTGACTTCTGTACCACAGTACGGACAATATTTTGTTGCTTCTATATTGGAAGCAAGAACCAGGTGATTGCAACTATGACAACGCGTAGATGGTTGTCCGCGATAAGGACTGTATAATTCAAGCGCTTCCCTGAGATAGCTCACCGGAAGTGCAAAACCCAGGTTGTCGCCGCCACGGATAATAAAAGAATTCACTCCAATGATCTCACCGGATTTATTTACAAGTGGTCCACCGGAATTACCGGGATTGATAGCGGCATCAATCTGAATATATTTCACACCTTCCCTCACTCGGTCAACCTTTGATATCACACCTTGTGTGGCTGTGTAATTCAATCCAAATGGATGCCCAATGGCCACTACCACTTCGCCATCATGGGTTTCATCATATTTTCCAAGCTTTACTATAGGTATCTGTACATCAGCAGGAGGTTGTAAAAAAGCCAGGTCATGTTTTTTATCTGTATACCATACGCGGGCCAGTCTTTTTTCAAACAATCGCCCCTGGATTGTTACCTCGGCATTCTTCCCCACCACATGTTCATTGGTTACGATCAGGTCAAATTCCCTGATATAAAAACCAGTACCCGTGCTGGACTGCGTGGCGATCTGTATGATGGCCGGCCTGTATAATTCTATGATCTGCTGTGTATTCATGCTCACTTCTTTACTTTACCAGTACCTGTATCATCATTTCGTTTCAAGGTTCAGGTATTCTACTTCGGTGGTAAAAGATTGGTTAAACGAGAGATAACTATCAAACTTCAGCTTCTCGGTTTTAAAGTCAAGTTCAGGATATTTTGATTTCCACTTGTTGCAGATAGACCTGATTTTTTCAATGATAGCATCCTTGTTGAATTCATTGTTTTCGATATGATAATATTTCTCTCCAAATCCCAGCTCTTTAAAATAGTAAGGATAGTTCACCATCATCATCAGGTGAAAAAGTTCAGTCAAAGGTTTGGGAAGACTATAGGAATACTGGCAATAGGAAAAACCATATTCACTGATCCTGGCTGCTATACTTGCGAGCTTATTTTCCCGGTACCAGCCTATATTTTGGTTGGCATTGTAAATAGCATCTGCAATGGTTTTATAGTTCTGTGGAGTTACAATCGAAAAAGTATATTTTGACCTGAACAGGTAAGGATTAAATTCTTCCTTATCCTTGTTCAGCATCTTTTGAAAACATTCAATCATTTCCTGGTTCTTTTCAGTAACCAGTCTGTCGTCTTTCCTAAAATAGATCTCAACCACTTTTTCCAGTTCCCTGAGCAGTTTCCCTTCGGGCAGGATCAGGTAATCTATCCGGTAAGCCAGTGCAAGTAGCAGGTAGGCAATGCCGCCTGAATATTTATCATTGTCAACGCTTTCTATGAGGTCAATAGTTTCCTTGATCCATTTTTTGAAATAGCGAAGCTTGATGGCCTTTTCTTCATCCGGTATAGAGGTGATATGGTCAGTTTCCAATAATTGGAGGGAGGTGAAGTCCTGGACCAGCAGGTCGTCCTGTTTGTCGGCCTTGGTTGCCAATTCTTTCAGCCCATAATAGAGCTTGCTGGGATTGGCCGTTTCCACGTCGCTATCAAAAAGCATGGTGATCTTATTCTCAGTGAGGGCGTAACGGCTGTAATAGAGATTGAAATTCATTTCCAGGAGTCTTCTCATTACCGGTACACTGGGGGCTGGCATTAATGCCAGTGCTACTTCGGCTTCAAGATATTCTTCGTTATAAAATCCCCTGATGATCTTGGATCCCTGGTAAAATTCAAACTTTCCTCCCTTGTCTTCACGGCGATGCGAAACATTGGCCGTTTCCTCATCTTTCAGGTAAACAAAAAAGGCTTCTATGCTGTCGTGGTATTTCTTTTCTTTAAAAAGAGATTCTGCCTCGTTCCATTTCTCCACCTTCTGGGTGGTTTTATTATTGTCTGAATAGCGCCCGAATTGTATAAAGGGCACATCTTCCTCCACTTCATCCGTTTTTTTCTTTGACCAGCTAAAAATCTTTTCCAGCATATTGCAATCTCCTTGTTAGGCTAATTCCCAGATCAAATTTCCGTAATCGTGACTTATCCTGGAGAATCTTTTAAAAACCGGAATAATTTGCTTCAAAATACGGGCCGGGGTTAGATGGCCGTCATTTGAACAGAATCTGCCATAACTGTCAAAACAGGGTAGCATTGTGCCTTAAAAATCAGTAGTTTCGCCGCTACTCAATTTTCAAACTTAAGCTGCATGAAATTTATTGTTTCCTCTTCCCAGTTACTCAAACAACTGCAACATATAGCCGGAGTGATCAATGCCAATACAGTGCTTCCAATTCTTGAAGACTTTTTGTTTGAAGTTGAAAAGAACAAGCTCACCGTTGTGGCCACTGACCTGGAAACAGTGATGCGTATTCAAATGGATATTGAAGCCAAAGACAGTGGTAAGGTTTGTATTCCTGCGAGGATACTGATGGATTCGCTGAAGAACATTCCGGATCAGCCGCTGAGCTTTAATATCGATAAAAACTTTGCTATAGAAATCACAAGTGATAATGGTAAGTACAAGGTAATGGGCGAAAATCCAGACAACTTCCCCAAAGAGCCCGCTGCTGATGATACGACTAGTTTCACCATGACCTCTTCCGGTCTCATCACTGCAATTAATAAAACACTCTTTGCTGTTAGCAATGATGATCTCAGGCCAGCCATGACAGGTGTGTATTTTGAATTAAATAAAGATTACATCCAGTTTGTTGCTACAGATGCGCACAGGCTCGTGCGTTATAAAAGAACAGATGTCAATTGTCCAAAGTCAGATTCGTTTATTGTTCCCCGAAAGCCGCTGAACCTTCTGAAAGCTGCTTTGCCAGCCAATGAAGATGAGATCACCATCAGCTATAACAGCAACCATCTTTTTGTAAAACATGGCACCACGCAAATGAGTTGCCGCCTTATTGACGCACGCTTCCCTGATTATAAAGTAGTGATACCTGCGGATAATCCATACAAAATGATGGTTAGCAAATCTGATTTTCAAAGCGCTCTTAGACGCGTAAGTGTTTTCAGTAATAAAAGCACCAACCAGGTGGCGCTAAATATCAGTGGCAGCGAGTTGCAGCTGGCAGCACAGGATGTTGATTTTTCTTTCGAAGGAAACGAAAGAATGAAATGCAGTTATGATGGTGAGGATATTACCATTGCATTTAATGCGCGCTTCCTTATAGAAATGCTGAATGCTTCAGACAGCGAAGAAGTAAGGCTTGAACTTTCAACGCCAACAAAGGCCGGCATTATTAAACCCACGGATATTGACGATAATGAAGAGCTGCTGATGCTGGTGATGCCCCTGATGCTAAACCAATAATGCATGAACAGATTTTTGATCGGACTTGGTTTATTACTGGTAGGGCTTTCTGTTTTCTATGGAACTTATAGATCTTCCCATGAAGAAGTTCCCGACCTGTTAACCTATGGTTTGGGAATTACCGCCTGTCTTTTCATCAGTTTCTTTATATACAGGCTGATGCAATACTTCAAAAAGAAATAACTTTATTACCAATAATCCACTGCCGGGCCCTCAAGCCCGGCAGTTTTTTTGCAGGTCAATTGCGATTCTTAAAAGCAGGATATGGAGTTTGTGGAATTAAGGGCTTTTGAAAATAACCGGGAAGCCGGCAGCGTACTTGGCATGTTGCGCAGGGCAGGTATGAACTGCTATTTAAAAGATGAACATATCTGTGCAGATGCGAGCCTTCGTCCTGCAATTGGTGGTCTGAAGCTTATGGTTCATCATACAAATGTTGAAGCTGCATGGAACCTGATGGAAAAAGCCGAACAGGAATACCTCCGCAAAATTCCCTGTCCTGTTTGCCATTCCCATTCCCTTGAAGTGGTTAGCATTACCCGCACTCACAGCTGCAAATTATCGGCACTGGCCTCCATGGTATTAAACGGACATTCCATTGAGCTCAACATGGTGTATAAGTGCAGCCGCTGCGGATACGACTTCACAGAACTGCCCCGGTGACAATTTAACTTGCGCGCCTCAATGCTTCTCTTTAACTTGAAAAGAAAACCATGTGGCAAAAGATCATTGACCATTTTCAAACCCTCGAAAGCAGGCCATTGGAAAGGTTGGTGATTCTGGTTGGCGGCATGCTGCTTCTTTGGCTGATCGAAGGTGCCATTCCCCTGCTCTCCTTACAATACAAAAAGAACAAGCTACGTCACGCATACATCAATCTCAGTTTTACCCTGATACACCTGCTGATCCATACAGGATTTGCGGTGCTGATCATTTTACTCTCTGACTATTGCAAAGAATACCAGCTGGGACTTATCTACGGGTTTCACTCTTCTGTTTTCATGACCATCCTGATCTCATTCCTTGCACTTGATTTCTTTGGAGGATGGCTTGTGCACCTGGTACAACACAAAACATCTTTACTCTGGCGATTTCATGTGATCCATCACTCAGATAACAATGTTGATGTTACCACTGGCTTAAGGCATCATCCTGTAGAAAGTGTTTTACGCGGAATATTTTTTCTTGCCGGTGTTATGGTTTCCGGTGCACCGATGTATGCAGTTATGATCTTTCAAACACTTCTTGTTCTTGCAACGCAGTTCACTCATGCCAATATCAATCTTCCAAAATGGATCGACAAGCCATTGAGTTATGTTATCGTATCACCCAATATGCATAAGGTGCATCATCACTGGCAACAGCCCTATACTGATAGCAATTACGGAGCAGTTCTTTCCATCTGGGACCGCTTCTTTGGCACCTACCGTAAACTTGATCCGGCCAATATCCGTTATGGACTGGACAGGTATTATCCAAATGAAAATGACGAAGACCTGGCCATGCTCATGAAACAGCCATTTAGCAAACCGAAGCCGCTTTAATCGTAACAGCTTATCCGCTTCGCCTTAACAACAGCATCTTTCCTTCCTATCTTCGTTACCATGAAAAAAATAGCCATGATCCCTGCACGCTATGCTGCCAGCAGGTTCCCTGGAAAATTGATGCAATTGTTGGGTGACAAGAGCGTGATCGCTACAGTTTACCTGGCAGCAAAAAATAGCGGGCTTTTTGATGATGTGATTGTGGTTACGGACAGTGAAGTGATTTATGAAGAGATCAGCCGCTATGGAGGAAGTCCTGTCATGAGTAAAAAAGAACACGAAAGTGGTACCGATCGTATTGCAGAAGCGGCAGAAGAAATGGAAGTTGATATCATTCTCAACATACAGGGCGATACGCCGTTTATCCAGAAAGAACCCCTGCAAAAATTATTATCACTTTTTGATGATCCAACAGTTCAAGTGGCCTCATTGATGCAGCAGATCACTGATGAAGAAACCATACGCGATCCCAATCGTGTAAAGGTTTGTGTTGATAAGAATTTCAATTCTCTGTTTTTTAGCCGGAGTGTAATCCCTTATCCAAGAAATAAAAATGCCGCAGCGCCCTACTACGAACATGTGGGTGTTTATGCTTTTCGCAAAGAAGCACTACTCAAATTCACCCAACTGCAAATGACACCTTTGGAAGATGCGGAAAAGATCGAATGTCTCAGGTTTCTGGAAAACGGTATTCCCCTGCGCATGGCATTAACGGGGTATATGGGTGTTTCAATAGACACGCCACAAGACCTGGAAAAAGCCAAATCACTTTTATAGCATTAATGATTTATCTTCTCAGAAATGCAACCAAAACAAAAAGCACATGCGAAGATCAATACTTTATTTAGCCCTTTTCCTTTTCTCTTGCACAAGTCATGAATCAATTCCCAAAAAGGATCCTAATATAATTCTGGCAATTCTTGCACATCCGGATGATGAATCGGCAATCGGACAGATATTGGCAAAGTTTGCAAACGAAGGAAAGAAAGTATATCTCGTTATTGCAGCCGATGGAAGATATGGAGTTGAAAAGCATGCCGGAATCCCTGCCGGTGATAGCCTTGCCAAGGTAAGAAAACAGGAATCGATATGTGCCGCTCAAATTCTTGGCATCAAGCCTCCAATTTTTCTTGGCCTTCATGATGTTTTTGGTTTACTGAATGGCCTTGACGAATACTTTATCCAGACTAATCAAATAAAAGAGAAGCTTGTAACTATTATCCAGGAAATTCAACCCGATATCATCATCACCTTCGGTCCAGATGGTGACACTGGTCACCTGGATCATAGAGGGATCAGCGACCTTGTAACAGAAGTAATTTTAAAAGAAGGCTGGTATGAAAAATATCCCTTGTACTTTCTTGCATGGGCAAAGGAAAAACAAGTAGCTATTCCCCAGGGTGGTATGACCTCATTAAACTATGTTCATGAAAAATACAGGAACATACGTATCAAATACAGCGAAGAGGACAGAGCGAAACTATTCAACTCATTGAATTGTTATAAAACCCAGTTTACAGAAAAAGATGTTGAGGATTGGATAGAAGCTGAAAAGAAAGACTCAAGTTTTACTACCTATTTCAGACAATTTCTTGTTGATACAGTTGTACGAACTTCCTTTTAATAATTTATCCAGAACAACCTTCATGGCCGGAATGAATTCATGCTGCTTTTGGCATTGCGGAACTGCAGGAGGTATTCCATCCGACTCATGCTCGCCTTCACGTAGAATTTCAGCCATAATATTTAGAGCCGATAAGTTTTCTGAGAAAAAAATCATGCAAGAAATTATCTTACATTAATATTCCATGACAAAGGCTCAGAAATATCTTGGTTATATCATCCCGCTTTCTCTTTTTGGTACTACAAGAACCAAAGAGATCCTGAATGTGAATCCGGTGACTAATGAAGTTCGAAAGGATGCACCACAGGTGATCATTACTGTATACGATTATAATGAATCTACGCTGAAAGAATATAACCTGACCAGTGTTGAAGAGTGTTCTTCATTCATAGGTAACAACAGGATCACATGGATAAACATGGATGGTTTAAGAAGGAGTGATGTTGACCGCATTAGTGAACAGTTTGGAATTCACCCACTGATAGCAGAAGACATTGTGAGCTGCAGCCAGCGACCCAAGATGGATGAAGTCGATCATATCCTCTATTGCCTGCTCAACATGCTTTATTACAACGATACTACTGAAACGGTGGAACAGGAGCAGGTGAGCATTGTGTTGGGGCATGATTTCGTGATTACTTTCCAGGAAGATCCTACCAAGGATGTTTTTAATCCTATTCGAGATAAGCTAAGGATCGCTAACAGCAAGCTAAGACAACGCACGGCAGATTATCTCTGTTATTCGATGATAGATCTCATTGTCGATAATTATTTCTTTGTGATGGAAAAGCTTGGCGACAAAATAGAGCAGGTGGAAGAAGAAGTGGTTCGCAATAGCAATACGAGATCTCTTGCAAAAATCAATAAGCTCCGCAAAGAGCTCATTGTGTTAAAAAGAAATATTGCGCCTGTAAGAGACCTTGTCAATGGCATCATACGCAGCGAAAGTGAATTGCTTGATGAAAGAACCATGAAATACTTCAAGGACGTCAGCGATCATATTCACCAGGCCTATGACCTGAGTGAGAACTACCGCGATATCATGATCAGTATGCAGGACCTTTATATCAACAATGTAAATCTGAGGATGAATGAAGTGATGAAGGTGATGGCTATCGTAACCTGTCTCATGGCACCAGCAACTGTTATTGGTGGAATTTTCGGGATGAACTTTGATGCCAATGTAAACTTCTTTCACCAGCCATGGGGCTTCTATACTGCTGTATGTCTCATGCTCTTTATTCCCATCTGGATGTTATGGATATTTAAGAAGAGAGGCTGGTTCTGATCATTTCAACTGGTACAATCTTTTTCCATACTTGCTCCAGTCTGCCCTGATCATTTCGGGATAATTGTATTGCTGCCAGGTTTTTTCAATTGCATTATATTTCCATGCAGCCGGACGAAGGCTGTCGCCGTCATTCCAGTCAACTGCTCCTGCCATCACCACTGTTGAAGCATCTATCCATTTCGCATCAAGAATGGCAGTACCGGAAGGACCAAAAAACAAAAGCCTTGAGCGTTCTTTATTTTTCAAATCGATGATGGCCGCCTCAAAATCAGGACCCTGATCAGCCATCAACGTTTTGCCTTTTCTTTCAACCGGCAGGTAATTATAACTGACCAGGTCAAGGGCAAATGAACTGTCGGCATTGTATAAATAATAAGGTTTGTAAATGCGGTATTCTGAGGTATCCAGCGCGAGCCCTGAGTTTTCTTTAATCAATACTTCCCCTGGTTCAAATTTTTCAGGATCAAAACTGCTATCCTGCGAGGAATAATATTGGTTCAATTCGGGGAATGACTGCTCAAAAGGCAGCATGGCAACCTCCACTTCAAAATCAGTTGTATCAACTCCTGAGCTTTGATTTGTGTCCGCAGAATTAGAACAGGAAGCAAAAAATACTGCAACCGCGAAAATGATCAGCGTGTATTTCATTATTTCTTTTTGTATACCGGAACGGTGCTGCAGGGTTCACCATACATGATACTTTTAACAACAGGCAATAAGACCCTGCTCACTTCCGCGTAGGCGTAGTTGTCAATATGAATTTCACCACATCCTTTTACTACTACTCTTTGGTCGGTAAAGCCTGAAGGATCGATTGTTCCAAGTTTTTTTAAAAAAAGGAATTTGAACATTTCGGCTTCTTCACCCACATAAATATTCAAAGCCACGGGTTGCAGGTAAGTGACTACCAGCATATAGGCCCAGACAGGGATCACAGCATCAACACTGCAATGAATAAAAACATTCTTATCCCTGTATTCCTGCCAGTCCAGGTTCTTAAGTTTTTCCCTGAAATCTTTTTCTTTCAGTATAAGGCCCATAAAAAGATGATCCTTGAGATCAAAGCTTTTCATTTCACCCTGCGGAAGATAAGTTTCCAGGTCCAGGGTGATCAGGCCACTGTTGGCCACCTTGTTTACTAAAACCTCGCTCATAAAGCAAATTTAAACAATCGCCTGAAGCCCGGGGGTTAAGCATATGCCAATCCGTTTACGCAAGATGGAAATAAAAAAGCCGCCCTGAAAGGACGGCTTCTTAAGATTTTGAGGATCAATAGAACTTATACCTGTAATCCTTGATTCGGGCGGCATCTTTTAAAGCCTGCAATGGGCTGCCTCCGTAGTTAGGATCCATCATTTGTTTTTCCTGTGCTTCCATCATCCTGCGCTGGTCTTCAATACCCATCTCCACCGGTGTGGTCATGGTATTATCAACACGGATCACATAAACTCCCTGGCCACCAGCAATAGGAGCAACTACTTTGTTTTTATTGTTCGGGTTGAAAGCTGCGCCAATTACTTTGGGTTCATAGCCAAGATCTCTCGGGTTTTCAAAACGCAAAGAGTCAACAGTCATGATCTGTTGTCCTGTTTTTGTAGCCACCTGCTCAAGGCTGTTCACAGTTCCCAGGTTCTTAATGATCTGCTCACCTTTTTTCTTATTGATCAGGAAGGGTTCAATATTGGAACGCACACTCTTCACTGAAGGAAGACCCGGTTCCATAACATTGGTGATCACGGCAATAATGTAATCATCACCCACTCTTTCGGGGCCAATGATGTCGCCTTCATCCTCATCATATACTTTTCTTACAAAGCTGCGTGCAGAACCCTGTAATCCCTGTATGTTATAATCAAGTGGACGCAGAGAGGCTGTGCTTTTAAGAATGCCTTTACCCCTGAGCATCTTATCATAATTGCTGTTGAAAGATTTTTCATCCCTGCTTTCACCCGCAAACTGGTTGGCAAGGTTGGCTGCCTGTTGCTCTGTTTCATCGCCTGGAATAATTTCCCTGGTGAGATAAGCCACTTTATAAGCAGGTGCACTTCCTTTATGAGAAAGCACTTCAATGATATGGTAACCAAATACGGTCTTGGCGATATCTATCTTGCCAGGATTATTATCAAAACTGAATTGTACGAACTCCTCAGCCCAGCCACCGTTAGCAGTAATTTCATACTCACCACCTTTGTCCTTGCTGCCACCATCGTCAGAAAATTTTAAAAGACTGTCGAAAGGTTGGCCGTTCCTGATCAATGCCAGAATACTGTCCGCGGTTTTCTTTGCTGCAGTATCAGCCTTTACCTGATAAAACTGTCCGGACTGTGGATCACGCTGAGTAGTAGCAATGAGGATGTGGCGAACTTTTGCTGTGTCAGCCCAGTTCTTCATCCCGATCACTTTTGACATCACATACAATCCTTTACCTGTTTGCTGGTTCACATCCAGGTAGGGACCATAAACTGTACCTACAGGTGCGTTCAGGATGGAATCTTTATTGCCGTTCTGGATTGCATTTTTGCTAAGGAACCCATTGTAAAAAGGAAAAGCACTTCCATTTGCCTGAAGGAAGGTTTCATAATTATCATTCACACGGGCAAAAGTGTCTTTCAAAGCAAGCAGGCTGTTGCGGATCTGAGCGCTGTCTGCTGAACTAGGCGCAGCACTGATTTTTACGTAATCTATATTTCTTGTTTCTTCTTTCAGCTCGTACTGGTCTTCATGTTCTTTCATAAATGATTTGATCTCTTCATCGCTGATCTTGATGGTAGAATCAGGAATGGAAGTGTAAGGAATTGTAACCAAAGAAATATTCGCCAGCAGACTTTGATCAGCATTCTTTTTCTCCACCAGCCATTTAGGAACATTCACCGTGTTGGTCAGCATGGCTGTATATTTTTTCATCAGCAGGTAATTTCTTACCTGTTCTTTTTGCCTTGGATCTCTCAGCATGTTATTGATTTCCTGCTGTGCAGCTGCTGTATTGAAATTGCCGGTTTCGTCTGTATAGCGTTGTCTTAATTGATCCGGAGGATTTGAGATCAGTACAGATCTCATTTCTTTGTCAGTAACAGTAAGTCCCAGCTTCTCATATTCTTCTGCCATGATGATATTGGTAACTTCCTGTTCCCAGAGAGAAGCCATCAGTTGCTGGCGCTGGTTTTCATCAACCTGGTAGCCCTGCTGCCTGGCCATTTCTTCCTGTTCCTGCACCTGCTGGGCAAATGCCACGTATTCGATCTCTTTACCATTAACTTTTCCCAGAGTGGTACCCGGGCCATTGTTGCCAAACATGTTTGTTTTTCCTGCTAAAGCATCCATCAAAATGAAGCCTAATAAAGAAAGTGCAATGGCGATCACCGCCCAACGGGCATACTTGTCTCTGATGTTCTGGATTACTGACATAAATGTGGTGGTTCCTTTATAAAAAAATGGATGGCGAAAATAGGGGAAATCCTCGTATGGACAAAATGTGGAAAACCCCTGGAATCCGCAAATTCCAAGGGTTTTAAGTATTGTTTTACAAGCCTTTTTACTGGTCAGGAGAGCTTGCCGGTTGCTGCTTTTCCTTTTTTAGGATGCACCAGTTTCATTTCTTTTATGAGATGGGTGGCTCCGGCATATTTATCCACTATAAAAAGAACATAACGGATATCCACCATGATATTCCGGCAAATGGAAGGATCATAATTCAGATCGCTCATGGTTCCTTCCCACACTCGGTCAAAATTAAGGCCCACGAGGTTGCCGTAAGCATCAAGAGCCGGGCTGCCCGAGTTGCCGCCTGTGGTGTGATTAGTGCCGAGGAAACAAACCGGCATTTTACCGTTGGCAGCAGCATACTGTCCAAAATCCTTAGCCTTATACAGGTCGATCATCCTGGGAGGGAGATCAAATTCATAATCACCAGGAACATATTTTTCCATAACACCTTCGAGGTAAGTGTAATAATCATACTTCACGGCATCCCTTGCTTCATAGCCATTTACCTTGCCATAAGTAACACGAAGAGTGCTGTTGGCATCGGGATAGAATTTTTTACCAGTAAAAACATCCATCTGTGCCTGCATATAAGTACGCTGCAGCTGGTTGATGCGCGCCTGTAAAGGATTGATCTTGTTGCCTACATTTTTTACATAGGCATTTACTATGGCTATGTATAAATTAGTGGCATCGTCCTTTTTAAAATCTTCCAGTAATTCTTTGGGATCCTTATCAAGCTTCTTTAATATTTTGTCTGCATTGTCAATATCTGACTTATCGTAGATCTTTTCTGCGAACTTATCGTAGTCGCCATGATAATCTTCAATGGCAGCCAGGAGTTCAGGTGCAAGCAGGTTTTTATCAACATTCTTCACATACATTTCCATAAGCGCGGCAAAAAGTTTTTGATCCACTTCAGGATTGTATTCCTTATACATATCCTGCAGTCTTTCCTTAATGCCAGGCAGTGCTTCATTCATTCCTTTCTCGCCATTTTTTTCCAATGCATTTTTTAGTGCGTTAATGGTTGCCGCAAGAGTAAAGATTTCAACCCTTCCTATTACTTCCGACTGATAATCCCTGGCAAAACTGTAAGGTTTGAATTCTGCATGAGCAGCGTTGAGATCATCCAGGATAGTACCATATTGTTCTTTCCATCGAGCATTGGCATTTACTTTTTGAAGAAATGCCGCTTCATAAGCTTTTTTCTTTTCAAGACCTTTTGTACGATTCATACCCAGCACCTCGCCCTGCCATTTTTTATAGGCATTCTGGATGGAAGCATATTTGGCAGCGTACTGGATCTTGACAGTTTCATCTTTTCTCATGAAAGCATCAATTACATTTAATGCCCTGTAGCGAATAGCAATCTTTGTAGGATCATTCATGGTAATGATCTGTTCCACAGCAGATGCCGGCAGGTATTCCATGGTTCTACCGGGAAAACCAAAGACCATGGTAAAATCATTTTGAGTCAGGCCATCAAGAGAAATGGACAAAGACTTTTTTGGTTTATAGGGAACATTGTCGTGTGAAAAAGCGGCTGGCTTGTTATCCTTGCCGGCATAAATGCGGAACATGGAAAAATCACCAGTATGGCGTGGCCACATCCAGTTGTCTGTATCCTTACCAAAATTTCCAATGGAAGATGGCGGAGCTCCTACCAGCCTGATATCAGTATAAGTTTCTGTAACAAAAAGAAAATACTGGTTGCCATCGTAAAAAGGGCGCACCATTACATCCTGGTAAGTTTCTCTTTTATAATTCTTCCTGAGTTCTGCAATGTTCTTATCTATTATTGACTGGCGTTCCGTTTCAGCCATGCTTTTAGTAACACCTTTCAATACACCGTTTGTAACATCATTGATGCTCACAATAAAGGTCACAAAAAGGCCAGGATTGGGGATTTCTTCTCCGTTGTTTTTTGCCCAGAACCCATCCCTTATATAATTATGTTCAAGAGATGAATGGTTTTGTATGGCATCAAATCCGCAGTGGTGGTTGGTGAGTACAAGACCTTTGTCTGAAATTACTTCACCGGTGCAAAATCCGCCGAAGCTTACAATGGCGTCTTTCAGACTACCCTTGTTCACACTATATATATCTGAAGCATTGATCTTCATGCCCAGCAGCTTCATTTGTTTTTCATTCAATTGCGCCAGCAGCTGTGGCAGCCACATGCCTTCATCTGCAAAACTTACGTGTGCAATCAGCAACAACGTAAACAGTTTGATCCCTTTGATTAATTTCATCATGATGTATATATAATAAGGAGTGAGAAAAAAATATCAGGTCAAATTTACTTTGCCTGTGTCAATAAGAGTCAAAAGAAAAACCGTGGTACAGAAACTGCATTGCATTGATGCTCGCAGATATTCAAAATGAGCTGTGGATATCCTCATTCTGTTGTGAATAAACATCGTGGAACTGTGATATGAAACGTTGAAAGCCGGACAGCAAAATTAAATTCCGGAGCTGCCTCAAAAATTTTGTTGGTTATTCAAGGTTTATCCCTGCATAATCCACAGAGAAAAAATCTCAAACAATGCTGTTTTTATTCAGTCAGGTTAATCCACAATCCTGTTAATATGAAGCAGGAATGCAGTAGCTGCGGTAACTTTGTTGTGGATTATTCAGGTGATGATGGGGATAAAGCATGGATTTTGTAATACCAAATTCTTTGAAAATGATTTTTCCCCGAATTCACAGCCCTAATAGTAATAGGTTAATTATAAATAAATAAGAATACTATATATTATTATATGGATAAGGAATTGTTGATAGCGAAAAATGAGCTGGAAGAAAACGGCTTCCTCGACATTGATATTGATCCCACGCTGGATCTTTTTGCGGAGATCGAAAGACTCAAGAAAGAAAAGAATGCCATCATCCTGGCGCACCTGTACCAGGAACCCGATATCCAGGATATTGCTGATTATATCGGGGATTCACTGGGACTGGCACAGCAGGCGGCCAAGACCAATGCCGACATGATTGTATTTGCCGGAGTTCATTTCATGGCTGAAGGCGCCAAGATCCTCAATCCTTCTAAAAAAGTAGTGATCCCCGACCTCAAGGCCGGCTGCTCTCTCAGTGAAAGCTGTCCTCCCCCACTATTTAAAAAATTCAGGGAACAGCATCCCGATCATATCGTTATCTCCTATATCAACTGCAGTGCCGGTATCAAGGCCCTGAGTGATATCATCTGTACTTCTTCCAATGCCAAGGCCATTGTTGACAGCCTGCCAAAGGATCAGAAGATCATTTTTGCTCCGGATAAAAACCTGGGAGCCTGGGTGAACAAGGTTACTGGACGTGATATGCTGTTATGGAATGGCGCCTGTATGGTTCACGAGATCTTTAGCCTGGAAAAGATCACGAAGCTGAAAGTGAGACATCCGAACGCAAAGCTGATCGCCCATCCCGAATGTGAGGAGCCTGTGCTTCGAATTGCGGACTTCATCGGTTCAACCACCCAACTCCTTGCCTATACACGAAATACGCCCCACAATGAGTTTATAGTGGCCACTGAGGCCGGCATACTGCACCAGATGGTGAAACAGGCCCCGGGAAAAACATTTATTCCCGCTCCGCCAGATAATGCCTGCGCCTGTAACGACTGTCCACACATGAAGCGGAACACTCTTGAAAAAGTGTACCTCTGCATGAAATACGAAGAACCCGAGATCCTGATGGATGAAGAATTGAGAGTTCAGGCTAAAAAATCCCTGGACCGGATGCTGGAGATCAGTGCACAATTGGGTTTGTAAGGGATGCAGCGCTTTCGAGGGCTTCCTGGTCAAAGGTGAAATTCATCATATGAGAATGGCGACCTTTTTTATGGCTCTCTTATTTTTTGCAGGAGCCTGCAGGAAGAAATGCGATTGTGTTGTTCCTTTTGAAGTTTATTATTTCAAAGGCGTGGTGGTAAATACCTCGGTATCGGGCTGCAATCTTCCCATGATAGATTTTACAGAAGATTCCATTCGCATCAAGTCACTTACTGGTTCTGATAATTTTCTCTGTATTGCCAAAGGCATGGATCCTGGTTATTTGACACAGGGTAAAAAAGTGTATGTAAATGTCAAAACACTCTCTGTAAATGAAGATTTTGATTGTCCTATGAGTATGGACTTTCCTCATATTGGAATATCAGATACTAAACCCAGGAATTAGAATAATAACATACTACCTGTTTAAATATGGATTTGGTAGCCAGCTGATTGCTACTATTAAGCTTTTCTTGTGTCACTCACTTCAGGGTTCTGTTCATGATTGAGCTAAAAGGTCATTCATAAATCGGGCAATGGTTCAAAACAATAATCACTCCTTTGAATCAGACATAAAAACCCATTTAAATTCTGTTTTGTATTTTTTTAAGGATTGTTCTTGCGAAGCTTGGTTAGTTTTGGCCAGCTAAGACAACGACATGCAGAAAATTTATAAGATCGATCTTCAAAAAGATACGACTGTTCAATACCTGGTTGGATTTCTGATCCTTTTTATTTACGCGGGTTCTTTATTTTTTCCTTTACTGGATAAAGACGCTGCCCATCATGCCAATATTGCCTTACGCATGTATGAGCATGATGATTATGTGACTCTCATGGACCGCGGAAAGGATTACCTGGACAAACCCCATTTCCTGTTCTGGACTTCCTTATTATTTTTTGAATTATTTGGAGTAGACACTTTTGCTCATCGTTTTCCTGCACTGCTGTTTACTCTGATTTCCATTTATAGCATTTACCGGCTTACCAGGCATATCTCTGATAAAACCACAGCAAGAATTGCCGCACTGATTTTTGCTACTGCCCAGGGTGTGATCCTTGGAATCAACGATGCCAGGATGGAAACTCCATTAACGGCTGGCATTGCATTAGGTCTATGGCATATGATCGTTTATGTAGACAATAGGAAATTCTGGAACCTGCTCATGGCTGCTTTGGGCGCTGCCATTGCTTTTTCAACCAAGGGCTGGCTCGGTCCTGTGATCATTTTTATTTCTGTGTTCAGTTTTGTTCTGATGGATAAAAAATGGGCGGTTTTCTTCTCACCAAAAACCTGGCTGTTCATACCCCTTTTCTTTTTATTCATCTCTCCTGTGCTCTATGCTTATTATCTCCAGTTCGATCTCCATCCTGAAAAAGTAATCAGGGGCGAGAACAACCGTTCAGGAGTTGCTTTCATATTATGGAACCAGCTTTTTGAACGTTATAAAGGTTTTGATGAAGGGGGAAGAAACTCTGATTATTTTTTCCTCTACCATACATTCATCTGGGCATTTTTTCCCTGGAGCATTGTTGCTTATACCGCGCTGGTTTACTGGATCCGTTCCTTATTTTTTAGGAATGAGTGGACAAAACTTTTTGGCTGGGCTGCAGTAGCATTTGCCTTCCTGCTGTTTACCATTTCTTTTTCCAAATTCAAGATGCCGCACTATATTATTATGCTCCTGCCGCTGGCATCTATTTTTACTGCTGGTTTTATCAGGACTGTTTTTGAAGGAAGAAAATTTCCCCGAATATTTCTTCCCATGCAAATTGTTTTTGGCATTCTGGTATTGATACTGACCATTGCTTTGAACTATTACGCATTTCCTCCACGTAATGCATTTGTCTGGATACTTGGAACAGCATTCATTGCAGGATTTATTTATTTACTATTCAGACCTGAAGAAAATAAGGCGATGCGATTTTTATATATCAGCGCTGGTATAGCCATCATGGCCAACTTCTTTGTGAACTATAATTTTTTCCCCAGCCTGCTGAAATACCAGGGAGGAAATGAAATGGTTGCCCGAATGAAGAAGGATAATATTGTCATTCCTGACAGCAACATCATCATGCTCGATTATCATGTGCACAGTTTTGATTTTTACCGCGGACACAATCACAGGATTCTGGAACCTGAAAGAATGGATGAAGTCTATCCTTCGGTAAAAGATGATTATTTTATACTCACTCCCGAGATCAGGAAATATCTTGCGGAGAAAGGGTATGAAACAAAACCCCTTTTACAAATCAGGGACTATAACATTGCAAGACTTAGTCTTCCATTTGTCAATCCAAAGACAAGAGATTCAAAAATGGATTCTTTAATGCTTGCGAGAATTATTAAGCATTGAACTTTCCCTGTTAAAAACATAGAGGTTCGCCGGGTAACGTACGATGAGGAAAAATAGAAGAGCTGCTCCGCCTTCAAGTATTTCAGGATTTTTGCCATGTGGTATGAGGGCAGTTAATCCAAACACAAGAATGATAGCAATAACCTGGTAAAGCCTGGCAACAGGCACCCCGCTGCGATCCAGGAAATTTTTCATGCTTTTATTCTTTGCATGTAACAAGGGAACTACGATCAGGTAAATCCCCAGGGCAATGCTCAGTACCAATGAAAAAATCAGCTTATTGATCTTCACTCCATTTACAACAAGATTGTGCAGGTTGGTTTCTCCCTGGGCATTGTGCTTTTGAAAATATTCAGAGCTCTGGATACCAAAAATTCTTTGTCCCCAGGAGATCTCTTCACCTGCAGCAAAAAACAAAAGCAGGCCAAGCAAAAATGTAACAGTAAGGAACCACCAGTTTTTAAATTTGAATAATTTAAAGAATCGACCAAGGCTCACAAAAGAACCCAGGAGCAGGCCAAAAACGGTAATCCATTCAACCAGGCTGTCTTCCTTAACATACCATTCAAAAGCACTGAGGTTGGAATAGAAAAGTACAAAGCCGGCGGCTACCAAAAGCAAAACCAGGAGGAGGATGCTTTTTTCAATTGCAGTGAGTTTGTCCCTGAACATGGCACAAAATAAAGAAGTCTCTCACAACTTAAAATGTTAATGGAGTTTGTGCAGCTCTTTTTTCATTACTATGGCTGTTGAAGGACATATCGAAGTAAACTCAGATGATTGCATGATGAAAGGAGGTATTGAGTCCCGGGAGATTTCCTGGTAATCATGCCTGGAGAAAAAATCAGCAGCGGTGGTTGTGAGAAGGTAAATATTTTCAACTCCCTGTTTTTGAACATAGTCTTCAATAAAGTTCACCAGCGAAAGTCCGATTCCTTTATTTCTTTTGTTCGTGTTCACACTAAGGCTGCGAAGAAGGGCATCATTAAAATCATATTCAACTCCAATGGTACCCAGCACTTCATTGTTTTCTTCGGCAATAAACAACTGCGTACCAGAGCTTATGTCTTCAATGGGCAGGTTGTTTTGCTTTAACAGCGCAATGGCCGTTTCAAAATGTTCTGATGGTAAAGGAATGATCTGCATACTATAAAGATAAAGGGCTCCGGAGAGCCCGTGGTTTAACAACATGGTTTTGTGCAGCAGGGTTCTGCATTGTCTGATCTTGTTTGCATGTTTCTTTTTTATTGGTGAAGATTAACAACAGCCCGATTTTGGATCACAGCAAGGCTTTTCAGCATATACGGTGATGCTGTAAATCCCCGGATCATTGTGTTGGAGATCCTTTAATTCCTCTTCGTTCAAATACTGGCGGAGGATTTCATCTGGTATCAGGATCTTTTTTTCTTTAAGAATGGAAATATTCTTAAAGCCAGCTTCGTGTACAAGTTTCAGGTAATCATCTTTAGGAATCGCTCCCGATACGCAACCGGCATACATTTCAGCAGCTGTTCTTAGTTTTTCAGGAAGCCTGCCCTGTAAAACGATATCAGAAATAGAAAAATGTCCACCTGATTTTAATACGCGGAAGATCTCTGAAAAAACATTCTTTTTATTGGGAACGAGATTGAGGACGCAGTTGCTTAAAACCACATCAGCTTTATTACCAGCTACTGGAATTTTCTCGATATCGCCCTGCCTGAATTCAATATTGTTGTAACCCAGTTTGTCCACGTTGGCTCTTGCTTTTTCAATCATGGCTTCGCTGAAATCAATACCAATGACCTTTCCTGTTTCACCCGTATAGCGCCTGGCAACAAATGCATCATTTCCTGCCCCGCTACCGAGGTCGATCACCGTATATCCTTCTTTGATCTTTGCATATTGGGTAGGAATGCCACATCCCAGTCCCAGGTCTGCATCTGGATTATATCCTTCCAGACTGGAATAGTCGTCGGACATAATGGTATATGAATCGGTGGCACATCCTGTGGCACCGCAACAGGAAGAACTGTTTTGTTCTTTTGACTGTGAAGCGATCTGGCTGTATTTTTCTTTGACCAGTTCTTTTAATTGAGTTTCGTTATTCATTACGTTTAATTTTTATGGTGAATCAATAGCCGGGATAATAAATTAAAGTGGCCACGATCATTTATCATCCTAACAGCATTTTTCGTTTTTTGCTTTGAGGTTAAGAAACAGGCTGCCGATATCATTGCTGAACTTTTCAAAAGCCTTCCAGTTGATACAATAACAACTTCGTGGTCCATCGATGGTACCATCAATCAGTCCTGCATTTTTCAATTCCTTAAGGTGTTGAGATACGGTGGATTGAGCCAGGGGAAGCATGTCTACCAGTTCGCCGCAGATGCATTCGTTTCTTTGTGCCAGTACTTTCAGGATGGCGATCCTTGCAGGGTGGCTCAATGCTTTGGCAAATTCTGCCAGCTCCTGTTCTTTTTTACCAAAGGCTTCTTTTTTATGAATTGCCATGTTTTTATAATCTTATATCGCAAATATACGATTAAAGAAATCAGACGGACAAATATTTTTTAAAATAAAAAAATTAAAGACTGAGAAGTCTTTCTACGGCGGCTTCCAGGGTGCTTTCTTTTTTAGCGAAACAAAAGCGCAGTACCTGGTGATTTACTTCCTTACTGTAAAACGCGGAGACAGGGATGGTAGTAACCCCAAACTTTGCTGTAAGCTCAATTGCAAAATCCTTTTCTGAAAGCTCAGAAAGTCCCTGGTAGGAATACAACTGAAAATAGCTTCCATGGCTGGGAAGGGCTTTCAATTTGGTTTGAGACATCAGCTGTTGAAAATAATCCCTTTTCTGTTGCAGGAATTTTCCGAGGCTTAGATAATTCTCTTTTTGTTGGATGAAAGAAGCCAATGCCACCTGCTTGGGTGTATCACAGGTAAAGCAGTTGAATTGGTGAATTTTCCTGAACTCCTGCATAAGAGGGGCCGGCGCAATACAATAACCCAGCTTCCATCCGGTACAGTGATAGACCTTGCCAAATGAAAAACAAACAAAGCTTCTTTCAAACAGGTCAGGATATTTTAAAATACTGAGGTGCTCTTTTTCATCGAAGATCAGGTGTTCATAAACCTCATCGCTGATGATGAAGATATTGGTGTTTTGAACAATCCGCCGCAGCGATTCTATATCGGAAGCAGTGAGCACAGATCCGGATGGATTGTGCGGTGAATTGATCATGATGGCCTTTGTGCGACTGTTGATTTTGTTTTTAACTTCTTCCCAATTGATGCCATAATCAGGATAAATCAATTCGATCGTGATGGCTTTTGCTCCGTTCAACTCAATAGCTGGAATATAACTATCGTAAGCAGGTTCAAAAACAATTACTTCATCGCCGGGTTGAAGTATCGTGGTTAATGAAGTATATAAAGCGTAAGTACCACCAGGTGTGATCGTGATCTCGGTATCAGCATTGATGCGGGTCTTATATAAACCTTCCACCTTTTCTGCCAAAGCTTCGCGCAGCAAAGGGTAGCCATTCATATGCACGTACTGGTTATGACCCGATTTCATGGCATCATTCACCAGAGAGATCAGTTCATCATTCATAGGAAAGTCAGGAAACCCTTGTCCAAGATTGATCGCCTGGTGTTTGGCAGCCAGAGAACTCATGACAGTGAAAATGGTTGTTCCTACATTGGGAAGCCTGGAAGTAATATGAGGGTGCAAGGTTTTTATTTCTCATAAAAATAAATGTTCGCCCCTAAAGAGGAGCGAACATTTTGCGTTTGTATCGCGAGCGTAAAAGCTATCAGGGTTTTACCGAGATCTTAGCAAATTTGAGTTCAGACTTGGCAAGTGCATGCATTCTCCAGGAAGGCATATATATCTCGCTGCCAACCACCATTGCATGTCGGGGTGTAAGTATCGCGTCCTTTGTATTTTCAGCAATCATGCGTTTAGTCATTTTACCCGTGGCCAGGTCAATGGAAATCCCGTAAGCGTTGCTTTGTTTTTTGAAATTATAAATGGTCTTCACTTTGTCGCCATAACTACTGATCACATTATTACTGGCGTGGTCGTTAATGAGCAGCACAAGGGTCTTGTCGGTCAGCAGGCGGGTATAGGAAGAATAATAAGGCATACCACCTCCACGTACAAAATAACCGGCTGTGGATGATTCAGAAGTAACACCGATTCCGTTTGAGATATTCCCGCTTGAAGAACTGCGGATCTCCTCTACCTGAGATTTGGGGATATCATTGATCCACTTAATGTTCCCATTTTTATCCGCATTGATCACCAGGATATCCTTATTGGTGAAGCGGTGAATATAAGTAGTTGAGGTGCTCCACGATTTTGTAGAAGAATTATAGCTTGACCTGGTGTAAGAATAGTAGGAATACTGTGATATTTCGCTGGTGATGATGATGGAATTATCTGCCGGGTTGATGTCTACAGACTTTATGATAAACCTGTTGGGTAATTCATCCTGGTCGTCATCTTCCTTCACCTTCATTTTTTCCTTTTTGTTTTCCTTTATTTCATCGTCTTCATCAGAAGGATCTTCAAAGCTTTTTCCAAGCATGGCCGTATTAATCTCCTTGAAAGAACTCAATACAACCTCACCTTTTTCGGCATCCACCTTATTAATAAAAAAACCGTTGAGATCTTCTTTTTTTGAAGTGTTGCTATGAAAGCCGGCAAGTAGCATTTCTCCAGTCGGTGACTCTATCAGTTTCCCACCAATAACAAACCTGTCACCAGAGTTAAGGCTCACATCTTTTTCTTTTTTGCCTTTATTGTTGTAAATAGACATGGTAAACTGTTTAAAGACCAGTTTCTTTTTTTTCTTTTTTCCTATAGTGGTCTCTTCAAACTCGCGTCCCAGCACAACAATCTTGTTGGTATTTGTAAGTTGAACGTCTTCCAGGCTATAACGTCCTGGTTCGATTGACATATTTATGATGGCGCTTTCTTTCTTCTTCAGGTTTTTGTCCAGAACGGTAACACCCAAAGCAACCCTTTCCTTGCCCGAGATGTTGGCCACAGCCAGGAAGGCTGTACCATTGCGGATAGGATTGACCGCCATGTCAAAATCTTCACGTTTGTTCTCCAGCTCGTAGCTTCCGATTTCTGAAAACTCTCCCAGGAGAGCGCCGCTTCCTTTATCAATTTTGGCCACAAAAACCTTGAATAGCTTTTCTTTTCTTATGTAGTCCGTTACAAACATGAACAGCTCATTGTCCAGCATCTGGAAGCTATGGAAATCATATCCTTTGAGCTCTTTCTTATAATCCTTCTCAAAAACTTCGTTGAAGTTTTTATCCAGCTTATAAAGCTTGTTTGCTGTTCCGTAACTGGCCCCAATAACAAAGTATCCTGTCATCGCCAGCCTTTTCTCCGTAAAGTAAAGTCCCGAATTGTCTGCAGCGATGATGTCGATATCAGTCGTGCCTTTTTTCAATTTCATTTCTTCGCCCCAGCTTAGTTTATAAGTCTGGGCAAAAATCATTTGCATGGATAGCATGCCAATAGCGGCAGCCATAAGTTTTTTCATGTACGTTAATTTTGATTGCGGCTAAATATAAAGATTTTCGGCTATGAAAGAAAAGCTGTGGCCTCGATTTCAATCAGGAACTCAGGACCTACCAGCGCTTTTACCTCATACATGGAGGTGCAGGGCCGGATATCAGAAAAAGCTTCTGAGTGTGCTTTGGCATATTCATTAAATCGTGAAATGTCTGTAACAAACATTCTTGTTCGGACCACGTCTTTCAACGAGGCGCCGGCCTTCAATAAGGCCCGTTCAATTTTCTGAAGAATAAAAGCAGTTTGCTGGTACGCGTCTTCACGTCCTACCACATTTCCATTTTCATCTGAAGCCACTGTGCCACTAACTTCAACCTGATTGCCAATTTTTACTGCGCGACTGTATCCCACTACATCTTCCCAAACGGCACCTGAACTATAATTGATTCTGCCCTGCATATTTGATAGAAATGTTTTCGGGTTTGATAATAGGTTCACAATGAAAACGCAACAGTACCTGTGTAAGCGTGATCACATCCTTCTGGCAATATTCCACGATGCGGTCAATATCTTTTTCGATCCAGTATACCGAATTGACCATGCTTCCATCGATGTCATCCTTTGGCGAAGGGATGCCCAGGACTTTAGCCAGCAGCTTTAAAGAAGTAAAATTTTTATAATCGCCGAACTTCCAAAGCTCCATGGTATCCAGGTGGCGCACTTCCCATGGCTTGCGGCCTGAGATCTTCAATGCTTCGGGAATGCCAACGCCATTGATGATCATGCGCCTGCAGATGTAAGGATAATCGAATTCCTTTCCATTATGAGCGCAGAGATATTTTTCCATGTTACCACTCCATTGCTGCAACATATCGGCAAATTCACGCAGTAGTTTTTTTTCATCGTCACCACAATAGGAACGGATGATCAGTTTTTTATCTTCTCCAGAACCCATGATATAACCACATGAGATGCAGATGATCTTTCCGAATTCAGCATAGATGCCGGCTCGGTGGTAAACCGATTCGCTGGTTTCATCTTCCCTGTTGCGGTTAATGATGCCCGCTTTCAGGTCCCATAGTTCTTTCCAGTCATCCGGCAAATGGTTATAGGTTTCGAACTGTGAAACCGTTTCTATGTCGAGAAAGAGAATGTTGTTGTAATTCATAATGGTGAATTGTGAGTGGTCAATGGTGAGTGGTCATTGGTGAGTAGTCAGTAGTCAATGGTTAGTGGTGAATTGTTTCTTGTTGATGAGTCCACATAGGAGCTTAAAAGTTTGTATAATCATAGAACCAAGTTTTTCAAGCTCATGTTCCGAGCAATAATGAAGCTCATATGCTAAGTCAAAAGCCGTATCAAGTTCAATTAATGAGCCACGAGAGATAACAAAAAATCGATTTCTTTCGGCAAGGGTATTTCTTGAACAACCCTCCGCAATATTTAAAAGTACAGAAACTACAGCTCTTCTTATTTGCTGAACAAGCGAAAATTTTTCTTCCTGGGGAAATGATTTGGTGATTCTATAACACTCAATTACCAACAAACGAGCAGCATGGAATACTTCAAGTTTTGTATGTGCAAGCTGTAAGAACATAATGAATATATACATCTAAAAGGACACCAAATACTCACCACTCACCACTGACCACTGACCACTGACCACTCACCTCTCACCTTAAAGAAATTTATCCCCTTTATTTCTTTTCACCTCGGCTACAAACTCCTTGATTTCCTGTTCTTTTTCTTTCTGACAAATGAGTAAAACATCCTTGGTGTCTACTACAATGTAGTCATCAAGTCCCTGGAGTACTACCAGCTTTTCGTTGGATACATTGATCACACATTTGTTGGTGTCGAAAACGATCACATGGTCGCCGGCAACGGCATTTTCGAAATAATCCTTTTCCATGTTCTCCCAGGCACTGTTCCAGGTACCCAGGTCGCTCCAGCCAAATGAAGCGGGGATCACAAATACATTATCTGCTTTTTCCATCACACCAAAATCAATGGAAATATTGGTGCATTGAGGATAGATCACTTCCAGGGCTTGTTTTTCTTCCGGGGTATTCAGCAAATGTTGTTCGCTGACGAAGGCTTCATAAACTTCCGGGAGGTGCTTGCGAAATCCTTCAATCCCTCTTTTGATCTGCCAGACAAAGATCCCCGAGTTCCATAAAAAATCACCGCTGGCAAGAAAGGTCTTTGCAATCTCTTTATTTGGTTTTTCAGTAAAGGTCTTCACCTTGTATACTGAAGGAACAGCTTCAATGCTTTCGTGCTGAATATAACCATAGCCTGTGTTGGCATAGGTAGGTGTAATGCCGATCGTGATCAGGGCATTGAAGTGATTCACAAAATCAAGTGCATCGTTGCAAACTTCAAGAAAGCGGTCTTCATTCAGGATCAGGTGATCTGCCGGAGCAATGATCAGCGATGCTTCAGGATTTAATTGTTGCAGTTTGAAAGATATGTAAGCGATGCAGGGAGCGGTATTTTTCCGGTAGGGCTCTCCAAGAATATTTTCTTTGGGAATCAGCGGCAGTTGTTCCTGCGTAATGCCCAGGTATTCATTGGCCGTGATGACAAAAATGTTTTCCAGGGGCACCAGTTTTGAGAAGCGGTCAAAGGTTTGCTGAATGAGCGTTTTTCCAGTTCCCAGTATGTCCAGGAACTGTTTTGGATAATTCACCCTGCTCAGTGGCCAGAAGCGGCTGCCAATTCCTCCCGCCATGATGGCTATATAGGTATTCTGATCTTTTTTCTTTGTTTCGTTTTCCATGCCCAGTTTTTTTCGGGATGGCGGTTTTCACCTGCTCCCCTTGATAACTCTTGAATTGTGCTTTTAATGAATGGTAGTTTTCTTTCTGATCAAATAAGTCCCTCTTTTACCAGGTCATGCAAATGAAGGATGCCAAGGTAGGTTTCCTTTTCGGCAACAACAAGCTGGGTAATTGAATTCTGGCGCATCAGGTCAAGTGCATTCACAGCCATTTCGTGTGGCTCAATGGTTTTGGGTTTTTCAGTCATGATCTCCATGGCTGTTATTTTTCGTATATCATCTGTTTTTTCCAGCATGCGCCGAAGATCACCATCGGTAATGATGCCCACGAGTTTCCCATCTCTTCCCAAAACTGCGGTTACGCCCAGTCTTTTTTTTGTCATCTCCATGATCACTTCTTTCACTGAAGCAGTGGATTGCACTTCAGGTTTTTCATGATCTATATAAAGGTCTTTCACGCGCAGGTATAATTTCTTGCCCAGCGCTCCGCCGGGGTGAAACCTGGCAAAATCTTCAACCTGGAATCCTCTTTTCTCCATAAGACAAACTGCCAGGGCATCACCCATGACCATTTGAGAAGTGGTGCTGGTGGTAGGTGCCAGGTTGTTGGGACAGGCCTCCTGGTCAACCGTTGTATTCAATACAAAATCTGACTTCTGTGCCAGGTAAGATTTCATATTACCGGTAATTGCAATCAACGGGTTTCCAAAATTTTTTACAAGAGGAACCAGCACTTTTATTTCGGGACTTTCCCCGCTTTTGCTGATGATCACCACCACATCTTCCTGTTGCACCATGCCCAGGTCACCATGAATGGCATCGGCAGCATGAAGGAATACGGCGGGTGAACCCGTGGAATTGAGAGTAGCTACGATCTTTTGCGCAATGATGGCGCTCTTGCCAATACCACTGATGACAACACGACCCTTGCAGGCAACAAGGCAGTCGATAGCTTTTTCAAATTGATCGTCCAGTTGTGAGGCCAGCTGGTTAATGGCAGCCGCTTCCATATGAATGGTTCTGAGGGCAGCTTCTTTGATGGTAATCTGTTTTTCCAAGGCTTCAAAATTAGAGGTTTTGATTTGGACCAGATTAGTTGTCATTTTAACTATTTAATCTACAGAATCCGCCTGCCCGGTAGTAAATTCGCTTGCCTTTTTGACCGACAGCCCCGAACAGCTGTTCGCTCCACCTCTTTTATACATCAGCTATAAATCTGGTCAAAGCAGGCTTGTTCAGGCGTTATCATAAAGGCAATTATCCATGGCTTTTTTAAAAGCTCAAATTGTAGAAAATGCCTACCGTAAAGAAAAACCCCGGAAAGAAAACAAAATCCGGCACAACAACTAAAACTACTCATACCATTGATCTTAAAGCAGCTCTCCAGGAGCATTTTGGTTTTAAGGATTTTAAAGGATTACAGCAACAGGCTATAGAAACCCTGCTTTCAGGCAGGGACACTTTTGTGATCATGCCAACAGGGGGTGGTAAAAGCCTTTGCTACCAGCTTCCGGCTATGATACTTCCGGGTGTGGCCATCATTGTAAGTCCGCTGATCGCCCTTATGAAAAACCAGGTTGACCTGGTTAGAGGATATAACAGCAACGACGATGTAGCCCATTTTTTAAATTCAACACTTTCCAAAAAAGAGATCAAGCAGGTTCATGACGACCTGAAATCCGGTCGCACCAAAATGCTTTACGTAGCTCCGGAAACACTAACAAAACAGGATAACCTGAACATATTCAGTGATCTTAATATTTCATTTTTTGCCGTAGACGAAGCCCATTGTATTTCTGAATGGGGACATGATTTCAGGCCTGAATATCGCCGCCTTCGCGATATGATGGACCAGATCAATCCTGCAATCCCGGTGATCGCCCTTACAGCTACTGCAACGCCAAAAGTTCAGAGTGATATCGTCAAAAATCTTGGGCTCCGTGAGCCTGAGATCTACATCTCTTCTTTTAACCGCGACAATCTATATTACGAGATACAGCCCAAGGTAAGCAAGGAAACCACCATCAAAAACATGGTGCGCTTCATTGTTCAGAGCAAGGGCAAGAGCGGCATTATCTATACACTCAACAGGAAAACCACCGAGGAACTGGCAGATGTGCTGATGGCCAATGGCATCAAGGCTGTGGCCTATCATGCCGGACTGGATTCCAAGCTTCGTGCTGAAAGACAGGACCAGTTCCTGAATGAAGATGTCCAGGTGATTGTGGCCACTATTGCATTTGGAATGGGTATTGACAAGCCGGACATCCGTTTTGTGATGCACTATAATATTCCCAAGTCGATAGAAAATTATTACCAGGAAACAGGCCGTGCCGGTCGCGATGGACTGGAAGGCAAGTGTATTCTTTATTATTCCCACAAGGATGTTTCCAAGCTGGAACACCTGATGCGCGACAAGCCGCTGAGTGAAAGGGAAGTGGGTGCACAGCTGATCAACGAATCGGTGGCCTATGCAGAAAGTGGTGTTTGCCGCCGCAAGATTCTCCTGAGTTATTTTGGTGAAGATTATGGCGATAAGAACTGTGGCAACTGTGATAATTGCAAACATCCCAAAGAGCGTATCGAAGCAAAAGACGAAGCGGCAAATGCACTCAAAACCATAAAAGCGCTTGATGAGCGTTTTGCTACGGACTATGTAGTGAAGATCATCACGGGACACTTGACACCGCAAATCAAGATGTTCAGGCATGAAGGACTGGAAGAATTTGGAATTGGAAAGGGTCAACCCGAACATTTCTGGAATTCTTTAATCAGGCAACTCCTCCTGGAAGGCATGCTGAAAAAGGATATAGAAGAATATGGTGTGCTGAAGATGACAAAGAAGGGAGAAGAGTTTTTCAAAAAGCCGAAGTCATTCAAGATTGTTATGAACAATCTGTTTGAAGAAGCCAACGAGGACGATGATGAAGGTCCGGATACAGTTGCAGCATCTGCAACAGACGAGAAATTGTTTGAGATGCTGAAGGAGTTGCGTCAGAAGGAAGCAAAGAAAAAGAACCTGCCTCCTTTTGTGATCTTCCTGGAAACCTCCCTGCAGGACATGGCAACCATGTATCCAACCACAACCGCTGAACTGGAAAAATGCAGTGGTGTGAGCAAGGGTAAATCCATCAGGTATGGCAAGCCATTTATTGACCTGATAGCGCAGTATGTTGAAGACAACAATATTGAAAAGCCGGATGATTTTGTGATGAAGAGCGTGGTGAACCGCAGCAGTAATAAAGTGCACATCATTCAGCAGGTAGATAAAAAAATTCCGTTGGAAAACATTGCAAAGGCCAGGGACCTGAGGCTGGATTCTTTGCTGGAAGAGATGGAAACCATTGCAGCCAGCGGTACAAGGCTGAACCTGGATTATGCCATTGACCAGATGCTGGATGAGTATGAGCAGGACGAGATCCTGGAATATTTCAAAGGCTGTGAAACCTCATCACTTGATGTGGCGCTGCAGGAATTGTCGGATGGCAATTACAACTGGGAGCAGTTGAAGATCATGCGGATCAAGTTTTTGAGTGTGTATGGGAATTAGGAGTGCAGTAGGTTGAAAATGAAAACCTGAATGAATATTTTTCACTCAGGGAGGAGCAGATATTTGATCAAATCCCCTATTTTTGCTGCCCCGCAGCTGTTTATGCAGCAGCGGAACAAGAACAGAAAGAACTTCGACAATCAATTTCCCTGTTCTTCTGTTTGATATTCTTTCGGTGCGGTAGCTCAGTCGGTAGAGCAAAGGACTGAAAATCCTTGTGTCGGCGGTTCGATCCCGCCCCACACCACAAGCCCTGGTTAATTCCGGGGCTTTTTTTATGTTTATTCCAAACCTGATAATAAATTTCCACATATATATTTAGTGATAGTACTATATAGTAAGGAGGTAGATTAAGGCCCAACCTATCAAGTATTATTCGAATTCAAAAATATTTGTATATTTTTGATTGCAACGTAGCCGAACTTACCGTTTCGCTCCTACTCAGAACCATAACTAACTAACTGCAGAATGAAGAAATTTCTCGCCACCTTCCTGGCCGTTTTGTGCCTATATATCTATGCTCATGCTCAAGCCACCACATCAAGTGTATTGTTTTCCTCTACAACTACATTGGAATTGGTCTTTAATAATGATACCATTAAGTATACTACGCCATTGACTTTTTGCGAAGGCGGTAGTGTGTTGCTTGAGGCAGATGGAGTACAAGGGAATCCCACATTTCAATGGAAGAAAAATGGCGTTCCAGAACCGGGTGCTAACGGAAATACCTATCTCGCTACAACCTCAGGCAATTATACAGTAGTTGTTAACTCTTCGGAATATGCTGCAGTAATAGTATTAGTATTACCTAAGCCCGATGCTGCTTTTACATTTATTCCAAATAATCAGTGCGGAAGTATTCCTATAAACTTTTCAAATACTTCGACTGGCACCGGATTAACATATGAATGGTCTTTCGATGACCCTAATTCAGGCTCTTCTAATAGTTCAACTGAAATCAACCCAAATCATCTGTTCATTGGTAGTGCCGGCAATGGGATGCAAACCTTCAATGTAACGCTTATTGTCACCAACAATAATGGGTGTAAGGATACTGTAACTCATCCTGTAACAATAAAACAACTACCAGATCCTACTATTCAGGATAATTATAGCAGTACACCCTTTGTTCATTGCGGAAGTGGTTCAACATCATTTACTCTTCAAATTGATAATGGATCTTCGACTTTTCCAACCAATGCGTCCTATTCAATTAATTGGGGTGATAATACTCCCATTTTGAATATTACTTCTTTTCCAACTTCAGCACCTATTTCTCATACTTATAACGGGTTGGGTTATTTTAATTTAACCGTAACAGTAACGGGTCAGAATGGCTGCAGCAATTCAAGAACTTACTCGGTTTATAATGGAAGTAATCCAGCGGTTCCATTTCAAAATCCAGGTTCATCTGTTGGGCAATGCGTACCATTTAGTTATACCATTCCAAGCACACCAACCAATAATCCTCCGGGAACTATTTACATAATTTCAACAAATGATGGATCTCCAAATGATACCTTAACTAGTCTGCCTCCAACATACACACATACATTTTTAAATTCTTCCTGCGGGGCAACAGGAGGGATTACCCCCAATACTTTTTTCATTAATATCAGAGCAAAGAATCCATGTGGCTTCTCTGATCTAACAATTCAACCCATAACCACGAATATTAAGCCTAAAGCAAAACTGAAAGTTTCACCCGATTCCGTAGCTTGTGTTAATTCCATTTTGACATTCACCAACACTTCCATTGCCGGAGTTGTGGTTGATAATAATGGTGTTTGTAATAATCTTACTAAAAATAACTGGGTTATATCTCCATCAACAGGATGGAACATCGCAAGCGGATCTTTAGGAAACTCAAATCCTAATAATAATTCAAATACATGGGGATCTACAAATCTTGGAATTCAATTTACCACTCCAGGTGAATACACAATTTCAATTGCTACAGCAAATGTTTGTGGAAATGATACTGCAAAGATTAAGGTTTGCATACAACCTGTAACAACACCCTCCTTTACAACAAGTACCATTGAAGGATGTGGTCCTCTAATTGTTTCTCTAGCCAATACTTCAACAAATATCCCAAACTGTGGTCCATATACTAGAACATGGAGTGTTGTTCGCAATGGCGGTGCATGTGTTGGAGATTCTGCTAATAATTTTGTTTATATATCCAATACAAACGCAAATTCAAATGACCCTGTAATCAGGTTCAATAACAGCGGTAATTATACCATAACATTATCTATAACTACAAAATGTGGCACTGTAGTAAGCAATAAGAATATTATAGTTAAAGCTCCACCAAAGGCGACTATAGGCACCATTCCAAACTTTTGCGGATCAGCAAATATTACCCCATCTTCAACAGTTACTAATTGTGGTACAGGGCCAGTTACATATGCATGGAGTTTTCCTGGAGGGACGCCAGCGATATCTACAAATTCTAGTCCGGGCAGTATTTTTTACGGCACCCCAGGTACATATACGGTTAGTTTAACAGTCACGAATGAATGCGGCACTAACACGACAGTAAAAACCTTTGTTATAAATCCACTACCTACATTGCAAGTACCGGCAAACGCTTCTTTTTGCCCTGGGCAAGCAACCGGTCCTTTCAATTTTATTAGTTCAGGAAATACTGTTTCATGGTCCAGCACATCAACTTCTATAGGGCTTCCATCTTTGAGCGGTGTAGGAAATATTAGTTCTTTTAATGCAGCAAACAATACGACTAATCCAATTTCTGCGACCATCACAGCCACCACAGCATCGGGAGGGTGTATTTCACAAGCGTCTTTTACAATAACAGTAAATCCAAAGCCCGCTATTCCTGGAGTTTCTTCAATAACCTATTGCCAGGGAAGTCCTTCACAGCCATTAACTGCAGTCACTGCACCTGGAAATATTATAAGTTGGTTTGATAATCCTGCTTTGAATAACCCCTTGTCAACACCACCAACACCTTCCACCACTACACCAGGTGTTATAACTTATTATGTTACACAAACTAATTCTTATGGCTGTACAAGTAGTGTCGCATCTTTACAAGTTACCATAACCAGTGCCATATCCAATAATAATATAGCTTCAGATCAAACAGTTTGTTCGGGAACTTCGGCAAGTTTAATTACACAGTCTGGGGCACCCTTAAGCGGAGGAAACAGTACATACTCTTACATGTGGCAACAATCTGTTGATGGAGGCATCAGCTGGACAACTATCACAGGCGCTAACGGAAGCAATTTTAACCCTGGTAATATTAATGCAACTACACGTTTCCGTCGGATTGTAAACAGCGGCACCTGTTCGGATACTTCCAATTATGTAACCATAACTGTTTTAGGGGCACTATCTAATTATGATATAAATGCTCCCCAAACAATTTGTGAAGGCGATGCGCCATCAACCCTTTTAGGGGCTATACCAACTGGAGGCAACGGTAGCTTTACCTATCAATGGCAAAGCGCTGTTAATGCTTCCGGTCCATGGAGTGATATAACTGGAGCCACAGGAGTGAATTATTCGCCCTCTTCTCTTTTAACATCAACTTATTTCAGAAGAAAAGTTGTTAGTGGTCAATGTACTGCCAATTCAAATAGTGTATTGATTACAGTAAAGCCCAAACCTAATGCAACTATCATAGCCAACCCAACAGCAGTTTGTGCTACTTCTTCAGGAATCATAAACTTTTCAGCAACGGGTCTTGCTCCTTATACAATCCAGCTTCTTTTGACTGATCCTGCAGGCAACATTACAACGTTGAATCAGACAATTAATGCAAATACAGGAACTATTACTGTTGTGCCATCCAATAGTATTCCGGGCATTTACAATGTACAACTTGTTAGTATCAGCGATAACAATTCATGCATCCGAACTGGCACAATTTCTACGACTTCCATTAATATTAAGTCCATACCTGCAATAACAATTACACCCGATACAAGTTTGTGTAGTGGATCTTCTGTAACACTTACTGCCACTGGGGCAAATACCTACAGTTGGTCACCAGGTGGACAATCCGGCAATAGCATCACGATTAACCCTGCCATTACCACAACATATTCTGTAACAGGTACAACAAATGGATGCTCAAATACAGTGAATACTACAGTTACTGTGTATCAAAAACCTGTAATTCCTACTCAGGCTATAACAATCTGCAGTGGGAATACTTTTAGTATTATCCCAGTTAATTCAGGATCTGTAATTGTTCCCCCCGGAACTACTTACTCATGGCCAGCACCTGTTAGCAGCCCAGCCGGTGCTATTAGTGGCGGCAGTGCACAAACAGGACAAAGTTTAATAAGTCAGACACTCCTAAATACAACTAACAGCTCGGCAACACTTACCTACACCGTTACGCCTGTTTCAGGCACTACTGGCGCCTGTATTGGGTCACCATTTACAATAACTGTTACTGTAAGTCCGCAACCTGGTGCTAGCAATCAGGCTACAACTATTTGTAGTGGGCAGACTTTCAATGCCACGCCATCAGGAGTTCCAGCGGGAACCAACTATACATGGTCTGCTCCTGTGAGTATTCCTTCAGGAATAATTACAGGAGGTATGGCTCAGACGGTTCCAATAGGAACAATCAGCCAAGTATTAACTAATCAATCCAACCAACCGGCTAATTTAATTTATACCGTATCCCCAACAGCCGGTTCTTGTGGAAGTTCAAGTTTTACGGTAACCGTTACAGTGAATCCAAGGCCAGTTATACCAAATCAATCTGTAACTATATGTACAGGTGATAGTTTTTATGTTTCACCGGTAAATAGTCCGAATACAATAATACCTGCAGGGACAACATATACCTGGAATGTACCCACAATGCCCTCAGGAGTAAGTGGTGCAGCTTCAGGTAATAGTTCAGTTATTTCTGGAATGCTTGTGAATAATAGCAACACAACTAAAACGGTTACTTATAATATTACTCCCACATCCGGTGCCGATGGAAACTGTGTTGGCGCACCCTTTAGTGTCACTGTATTGATAGACCCGTCGGTAGCTATTGGAGATACTTCGATTTCTACCTGCAGTAACTTGTCATTCTCATATACCCCAACAAATTCTGGAGGAAACATTGTACCTGCTGGCACAACCTTTTCCTGGACGACACCCGTCATGACAACAGGTTTAAGTGGAGGTGTGGCAGGAAGCGGAACCACCATTTTGGGCACTCTTCAGAATAATACCAGTACTACACAATCAGCAGTATATACTATAGTAGCACATTCTGGCAATTGTCCCTCTGATACCTTCCAGCTTTCAGTACAAATTTTACCAAAGCCCAATATTCCAATTTACACAGATACAATATGTAGTGGTGCTAACTTTAGCATTACTCCCATGGATGGTGTGCCAACAGGAAATATAGTTCCTACTGGTACTGTTTACACGTGGAATACCCCAACTGTTGCTCCATCTGGGGCCATAACAGGAGGTTTTGCTCAACTCACAGGCGTGTCAACTATTGGCCAGACACTTATAAATGTGACCAATCAACCGGCAAATATCACATACAATGTAACGCCCAAAGTAGGAAACTGTACAGGTCAGAATTTTACAATTACAATTACGGTGAATCCAAAGCCAAAGCTGCCAGATTATAATTTGGTTATATGCAGTGGACAATCCTTCAATCTGGTTCCTGTAAATAATACTCCAGGAACAATAGTTCCTCCTGGAACTACTTATTCCTGGTCGAATCCTGTCAGCAATCCCGCAGGCGCTATTGTAGGTGGAAGTGATCAGTTGAGTCAAACATCCATAAGTGAGCAGCTAACCAACATTACAAATGCAGTGGCCACTATTACATATCAGGTAGTTCCAACATCAGGCGTGGGTGGTAATTGTATTGGAGAACCTTTCAATGTTACCATTACAGTTCATCCTCAACCTGGCCTTTCAGATACAACTGTTGCTGTTTGTAGTGGTGGCACCTTCAATGTGGCACCCGTAGGTGCACCTGCTGGAACAATGTATAATTGGGTTAATCCTGTTATCAATCCCGTTGGCTCAATCAGCGGAGGAAGTGCAATGTCTAATCAGGTTACAATAAGTCAGACATTAATCAATAATACTAACACAATTGCATCAATATTATATACAGTTACACCAACAGTTGCAGGATCATGTGGGGGCTCAAATTTTATAGTAAAGGTTAGAGTTGCTCCAAAACCACAAATACCGTCTTTGACCACAACAATCTGTACTTCTAACAGTTTTTCACTGTCACCTCAAAATAATCAGCCATCAACCATAGTTCCATCTGCAACTACTTATACATGGAGCAATCCTGTTAGCAACCCTCCAGGAATAGTAACCGGTGGAAGTGCGCAGGGTGTATCTCAGTCATTTATTGGGCAACAGTTATTTAATATGTCAGATAACCCTGCTACCCTGAATTATTCTGTTTTGCCAGTTTCTGGCGATACAGGAAATTGTCAGGGTGCGGCATTCCCTATTGCTATAATAGTGAATCCTGATGCAAAAGCCGTATTCAACTGGGTAAAGGACACTTCTTGTGCTCCATTCGGCATCAACAACGGCATCATTTCATTGCAACAATACCCCGGCAGAAATCAAAGCTATTTATGGTATGTAAATAACAATTTTATTGGTGCGGGAACAGCCTTTCCCGGGTTCACAATGATGAATAATGGTGATTCTGTAACTATTAAACTAGTTGCAATTAGTTCTCATGGATGCCGGAACGACAGCATGGAACACAAATTCTACACTTATGTTGAGGCTCAGCCTTCTTTTACTCTCAGTGATACAGTCGGTTGCGGCCCTCTGACCGTTACGCCAATCAACACCACACCTAATGTGGGATTCTTTAGTTATCAATGGGATTTTGGCAATGGACAAACTTCTCTTGTTCCCCAGCCCGGAGCGGTATTGTTTGCATCCAATCCTTCTTTTGGTGATACCGTATATATTATCAAGATGAAAGTGATTTCAGCATGTGATACAATCATTATAAGCAAAGCAATTCGTGTGAAGTCAAAACCCAAAGCCTTGTTTACTCCAAATTCGAGTGTGGGATGTTCTCCAATGACAGTAACATTTAATAATATTTCTAAAGGCCTGGGCAATATTTATACCTGGGATTTTGGAGATGGCAGTTTACCAATTACAACTGCTCAAACAACACCTATCGCACACACATTTATCACAGGGATACAGGATACATTCTTTGTAAAACTTATAGCAGTTAATGATTGCGGTTCAGATTCGATGACATATGCAATTGTAGTTTCCCCTAATACAGTAGTGCTTGACTTTGCTATTAACGGCAACCAGCAATCCGGATGCATCCCACATACAGTAAGTTTCATCAACAATTCACAAGGTGCTTCGACTTTCACATGGGATTTTGGAGATGGGAGTATTATCAATACAGTTCAAAATATAGATACAGTCACCCATACTTACTTGGCATCTGGTATATATACAGTAATCCTGCATGGTTCCAATGGATGCTCAGATACATCATCTATAGAAACAATTGTAGTTTATCCAAAGCCAGTTGCGGCATTTACTGCGACACCTGCATTGGTTTGTGTAGGGAACATTGTACAATTTACCAACCAATCTGACAGTGCCACTTCTTATCTCTGGTATTTTGGCGATGGTAACACATCAACTGCAACAAATCCAACAAAAACGTATAATGTCCCGGGTATTTATACTGTTAAGTTAATTGCTTACCGGTATAATGCTGTAGGGTCAGTTTGTTTGGATTCTCTAGTGCAACAAATACAAGTTGTATCATCAATTGCCGGTTCTTTCATTGCTTCTGACAGTATAAGCAGTTGCGCACCCTTTACCGTTACATTTACCAACTTGAGTGTTCCCGCTATGAATGTTTCCTGGGATTTTGGAGATGGCACCTCTGGTACAGGAAGTCCCGTTTCACACACGTACACACAGGCTGGTGCATATCTAGTAAGTATGATCGCTACAGCGCCAACTGGCTGTAGTTATCAGGCAGTGAAAAATATTCAAGTTAAGGGACCTTCTGGCACATGGACACATACAACTGGGTATATATGTAATGGAACGGCCAATTTTCAAGTCAATGCCTCTAACACAGATACGTTGATATATCAGTTTGGAGATGGAAATAATCTGGTTACAACTAGCAATATGGTTTTTCACACCTATGCCAACCCCGGAATTTATTATCCCACAGTAATCTTAAAAAACTCACTTGGTTGCTCAGTTTCACTTCCTGGTATAGATTCAATAAAAGTTGACATCGTCAGTCCGGGGTTTGCAGTTACTCAGCAGGCTAATTGTGGTTATACAAAGGTGGCCTTTACTGACACCTCACACTTTTTCTTTGGTACCGCATCAGTGATATGGGACTTTGGAGATGGCACTACCGGATTCGGCTTAAATACTGTTCATAATTATACAACATCTGGAAGCTATCCTGTCAGGATGATTGTAAAAGGTAACAGTAATTGTACCGATACGGTTTTCATGCAGTTGGTCCTAAATATTAAAAATAATCCTGCGGCTACAATTTTGGGTGATACTATGGTCTGTCTTGGAAATAATAATACCTACAGTGCCAATATCCAATCAATAGATGCTGTTAGTTTTATAAAATGGACAGTTTCCAACGGCGTCACTTCTACAACCAATCCATTTACTTATAAATTTACCCTGCCTGGTAGCTATAAAATTGATTTGGTAGTTGGTACGGTTCATGGGTGTTACGATACTGTTACAAATAATATAGTGGTTAATCCATCACCAACAGTTATTTCGGCGTCTGATCTTACACTCTGTCGAGGCAACAGCACTGTCTTAAACACAAATGGTACCGGTGTTGTACAATACAACTGGACACCTTTACAGGGGCTTAGTTGTACCACATGTGCTTCACCAATTGCAGCGCCTTTGGTAACTACCCCATATGTTGTTACAGGGGCAAACGTTTTCGGATGTACTGATGCAGATACAGTTGTAGTCACTGTAATTCAACCTTTTGAACTTAACGTTAATACTTCCGATACAATTTGTATAGGAGAATCGACCAATTTGCTCGCCAGTGGGGCTAGTAGTTATAACTGGTCTCCTGCAATAGGGTTAAGTAATACAACTATTTCAAATCCTATTGCTTCACCAATGGTTACCACTAATTACAGGGTCGTAGGTTATGATGGTTATAATTGCTTCACCGATACATCCTTTGTTATGGTAACTGTTGGGCAGTATCCTTTGGTTAGCCTAGGCCCCGATGTAATATTAAACACAGGAACAATCTGGCCTATTACTGCAACTATACAAAATGGACCTATAGCTACCTGGTGGTGGTCGCCACCAATAGAACTAAGCTGTACTACATGCCCCCAACCCTTGGCAGTTATTAAAAAGGACATTAGCTATTCAGTTCATGTTACAAATATTTATGGTTGTAGCGCCAGCGATACAATTAATATTAAGGCTCTTTGCCAAAGTTCACAGGTATATATTCCCAATGCATTTACACCAGATGGTGATGGTATAAATGATATCCTTATGGTAAGAGGGAATGGAATCGTTATGGTAAAATCATTCAGAATTTTTAATCGATGGGGTGAAGTTGTATTTGAAAAAGCCAATTTTCCTACTAACAATCCTGCCTATGGCTGGACTGGCGCCATTAGGGGCACGATAGGAGGACCAGATGTATTTGTTTATACGGCAGAAGTCATATGTGAGAACGGTTCAATGTTTACTTATAAAGGAAACGTTTCCATTATCAAATAGAAAGCAACATGAAAAAAATAATTATAATATTGCTTGTATTGCAATCTGTAGCGCAGGCAGTTAATTCACAGGATATAAACTTTTCTCAATTCTATGAGCTACCCCTATTACGTAATCCTGCTCTGGCTGGAACATTTAGGGGCGATATCAGAATAACTACTGCATATCGTAATCAATGGAATAGCGTTACGGTTCCATATAAAACACAAGCCTTAGGAGCAGAGATGAAATTAGGAATATCACAAAACTCCGATGACTATTTATCCTTGGGTGTACAAATAACTAATGATGTGGCAGGCGATTCAAAACTTGGAAAAACACAAGTGCTTCCATTGCTTGCATATCACAAGTCACTCAGCGGTGAAACAGATACTTATTTGTCTTTTGGCTTTATGGGCGGATTTGTACAGCAGAGGTTTGATCCGACACAATTAAAATTTGATGATCAGTTTGTGAATGGTGCATACTCGCCTACAAATCCAACACAACAAACTTTTAATAATACAAATGTCACTTACCTGGACGGTGCTGCTGGTGTTAAATTAAGCAGCGTATTGGGTTATGACACCCGGTTTTATATTGGTGGAGCCTATTTCCATTTTAATAATCCAAAAGTAGCCTTCAATTCAGCAAACGATATCAGGTTAAATAGGAAATACGTTTTTAATGCAGGTTTATCAACTCCTACAAGTGAAGATGACCGTCTTACACTTTATGTTGATTACTTCATGCAGGGTGGCAATAGACAGGCTCAGGGTGGTTTGCTTTTTTCTCATGATATTATGCAGGAAGATGAAGATCTGGGTGTAAGTTTAGCTGCAGGAGCTTTTATACGTTGGAATGATGCCATCATTCCGGTAATAAAATTGAATTATTATTCTTGGGCTATTGGAGCTACTTATGATGTCAATATTAGTAAACTTAGATCAGCTTCTGCAGCCCGTGGAGGATTTGAAGTCACGCTTTCCTATAGTAATTTTTTGAACATAAGAAATAGCTCTTTGGAAAAAGTACGCTGTCCGGTAGGTTTCTAATCTCAAAAAGCATATTAACTTTTTATTAAGCTATTTACGTCTAAAATTTATACTCCAAAAAATACGGAACTTGTTATGATTAACTTCAATGCCAGTCATGCTCACCTCCATCATCTTAGCCATCGTCATCATCGCCACCTTCCTCCTGGTTGTCTTCTTCATCAAACAAAATAAAAAAGACCGAAAGGAGTTGGAGAACAAGCTAAACCAGGACTATCGCAAGAAAAAAGAAGAAGAAGGGGATACTGAGATTGACCTGAAGGCGGACTGAAGTTGGCGGAGGCGGGTGGCGTATAGCAGATAGCGTAAGGCATATGGCTTATAGCAGATGGTTTTGCCATCGAAATTTTAGGGTATTAAATCTCTTTCGTTTCCCGTTTCTCGTTTTCCATCATTATTCTCCTGATTCACGTTTGCCGTCTCACGTTTCCCGAATGAAAAGCTTCTTCTCAAAACAAATACTATTAAACACTCCCTGGTACTGACCATAATTCGAAATCACCAGGTAACCGTTCTTTTCATAGAGCCTAATGGCTTCGGGTTGCTTCTTTCCTGTCTCCAGCCTGCAGGTATGACTGGATAATTCTGCCGCCCATTGTTCCAGCTCTGCCAAAACCTTTGCAGCTATGCCCCTGCCCCTGTACTCCGGCAGGGTAAACATTCGCTTCACTTCCATGATTCCCTCTTCCAGTTCTCGAATGGCACCACAGCTTACTGCTTTCCCATCTTCATAATACAGCACTACATATTTGATGGTATTCGTTTTATTGAACTGTGCATAAAAACTATGCTCCGGCCCGTCTCTTTCTGTCAGCTCCGCGTCCAGCTGCCTTACCAGCTCCATGAAATCGGGATGGGAAGCATCGGTCCTGGTGATCATGATCCTGAGTGATTGGTGATGAATAAAATTATGTGGTTTTCAAAACACAAGAAACCCATTCATCCTGCTAAAAATCAGAAGCCATTTGCCACTAAATGAATATTTTCAGGGAGAGCAAATCTTATTGAGTATGAAAAAATTTATTGGAATTCTTTTTATCATCATTGCATTGCCTGCAATGGCCCAGGACAGGATGACGCCGGAGTTGTTATGGAAGCTGGGAAGAGTCAGTGCTATTGGATTAACCAACGATCAAAGTCGCGTGGTTTACGCGGTCAGCACACCCAACGTTGAAGCCAATAAAAGCAGTCGCAAAACTTTTACGGTTCAGATAAATTCGGGTGAGACTACTCTTGTCCCCGATACTGCACAACTGGTAAAAAATAAACTGATCTCTCCGGATGGCAATTATATGATCAGCACCAAAGAAGTTAAGATCCAGAAAGTATTTGGCAACGACTATTATCCCGATCTCCCCAAGGCCAATGCCCAGGTTTATGACCAGCTGAGTTATCGTCACTGGGATGAATGGGAGGACGGCGCTTATAGCCATATCTTCTTACACCGGATGCAAAACGGACAACCGGGCGAAGGAAAGGATATCATGGCCGGCCAATTATTTGACAGCCCTCAAAAACCTTTCGGCGGCGATGAAGACTTTGTATGGAGTCCCGACAGCAAGTCCATTGTTTATGTAACCAAGGCCAAATCAGGTACCGCCTACGCTTTAAGTACCAACACCGACATTTTCAGTTACGATATCACTACAGGTATAACATCCAATCTCTCCAGCGGTATGATGGGATATGATATGTCTCCCGAATTTTCTTCAAAAGGAACCCTGGCCTGGCTGAGCATGAAACGAGATGGCTATGAAGCAGATAAAAACGATATCGTGGTAATGGAAGGTAAAAACATTGTAAACCTTACCCAGCGTTGGGACGGCACCGTTAGTGCTTTTAAATGGAGCAACGACGGTAGCCGCATTTATTTTGAAGCACCTGTTGGTGGCACACTTCAATTGTTTGAACTGATCTATAACCCCGGGGCCCGTACCAATCCTGTTATCAGGCAAATCACCAACGGAGTTTTTGATGTGAACGGATTGGTTGGACAGTCAGGAAATCTTTTTGTAGTGAGTCGCAGTGACATGAACCATGCCAGTGAATTGTATACGGTTGATCTGAAGACCGGCGACATGAAACAACTCACACATGTGAACGACAGCACATACAGCAAACTCGCTTTAAGCAAGGTTGAAAAAAGAATAGTGAAAACCACTGATGGGAAGATGATGGTGGTCTGGGTGATCTATCCTCCCAACTTTGACCGCAACAAAAAATACCCAACACTTCTTTATTGCCAGGGAGGACCACAGTCTCCCCTCACGCAATTCTATTCTTTCCGTTGGAACTTTCAGCTGATGGCGGCAAATGATTACATCATTGTAGCTCCCAACCGCAGGGGCATGGCAGGACATGGCGTTAAGTGGAATGAAGACATCAGTAAGGACTGGGGTGGACAGGTCATGAAAGATTATCTCAGTGCCATTGATGATGTGAGCAGGGAAAACTATGTTGACAAATCAAGACTGGGTTGTGTAGGTGCCAGCTATGGAGGATATTCCGCTTTTTATCTCGCAGGCATTCATAACAACCGGTTCAAAACTTTTATTGCCCATGATGGAGTCTTTGACCTGAGAAGCATGTCAGGCACAACTGAAGAATTATGGTTTACCAATTGGGATTTTGGCGGTTACTATTGGGAAAAAGAAAACAAAACTGCTCAAAAAACCTTCACGCAATTCAATCCCAGCGATCTTGTTGACAAATGGAATACACCCATCCTGATCGTGCAGGGAGGAAGGGATTATCGCGTTCCTATTGAACAGGGACTGCAGGCTTTCCAGGCGGCACAGCTCAGGGGTATCAAAAGCAGGCTGCTTTATTTCCCAGACGAAAATCATTGGGTGTTGAAACCTCAAAATGCCCTGGTTTGGCAGCGTGAATTTTTCCGATGGCTGAAAGAAACGCTTTGATACAGCAATAAATATTTTGAATGCCACCTTATTGGTGGCATTTTTTTATTCAAAAAATTTTGAGCAACCTGATCAGCTAAGTAAAGATGCCACTGAAGCTTAGCTGTTTGCTATTTGTTTCCTGATACCGCCTAACTGTGGAATGATATTTTACTGTTCTATTAAAATCCTCAACATGAAATGGCTTAAGAATAACAGCTTGTCAGTCGTTTTCTTTTTTTTGTTTTTGATCTCACTGGGTGGACAGGTTTTTACCGGACTTAAACAACATAACCAGGAAATGGCCGAAGAAGGCGGAAAGCAGTTGGGATTGAGCCAGTATCTTATGTCTGGTCATTTTTTGCAGGCCACTTTTGAAAATTGGGAAAGCGAATTTTTG
The DNA here is from genome assembly GCA_023386045.1 of Bacteroidota bacterium. Lineage (GTDB taxonomy): Bacteria > Bacteroidota > Bacteroidia > Chitinophagales > Chitinophagaceae > Flavisolibacter. The sequence continues at coordinate 309,894 of JAEWKK010000019.1, read as the reverse complement.
CAAATGGCTCTCTTTGTTATTCTCACCATGTTCCTTTACCAGAAAGGATCTTCGGAATCAAAGGATCCTGATAAAGAAGAAGAGGTAGACCGCGAACCAAATCCCAAAAAAAAGGATGCTCCATGGCCAGTAAAGAAAGGAGGGATTTATCTGGCCATTTACAAACATTCACTTTGCTATGCACTTTCCATCATCTTTATCTTAAGCTTTATTACGCACTGGTATGGCAGTCTCAAAGACTACAATGAAGAACAGGCAATCAAAGGTTTGCCTCTGGAATCAGCCACGCAATATCTTTCCAATTCAAGGTTCTGGTTTGAATCTTTTCAAAACTGGCAAAGTGAATTTCTTTCTGTGTTTGCCATCGTTGTATTAACGATCTTTCTAAGAGAGAAAGGCTCTCCTCAATCCAAGCCTGTTGATGCACCGGATACTGAAACAGGTGGGTAAAATGGATAATTGGTGATGCAGATCAGGCATTGCCGGATCATTCTTAACTTTCATCATCAAAGCCTGAAATATGAAACCTGTCAAACAAACCATTCAGATCGGACAGCTGAAGCTTGACTTTCTTCTGGACGGAGGAACTACCAACAACCAACTGGTGATGTTTAAATTTTTAATTCCCCAGGGAGCTAAAGTGCCGATCCCGCACTATCACAAAGATGTGGATGAAGTCATTTATGGACTGTCCGGCATTACTACTACAACGGTCGATGGAAAAACAGTTGAAATCCGCGCGGGCGATCAGGTATACATATCCAGGGGAGTAGTGCACCATCACGACAACCGGCATTCTGAAGATGCCAAATCTTTGATCATTATGACACCTGCTTCCATTGGTCCTGAATACTTCAGGGAGATGAGCGAATTAATTAAGCCAGGTGTTCCTCCCGACCAGCAAAAAGCAAAAGAAATCATGTTGCGCTATGGCCTGATCCCTGTGCCTTCCTGAATCAATCAGGTGATTTCAATACCAGCAGCGGTTCCCTGATGGATCTTCGTTGCGTCGCAATCCTTTCATCTTCCGGTTCTATGTGGAGCAAAGGAATTTCAACACGTAGATATGCATCATCATGCATTAACAGGAATGTATCATCATGCATATAATTCAACGATGTCTGGATGCGTGAGGGATAGGAGCGGAAAGCCCGGTGAAGCATTGTGCGCAGGTCTGTGCCGGACTTGCAGCGGATAGCCCGACCCAAAGGGGCACGCCCCCAATATCATTCTTAAAGTTATAGTGCAGGAAAATTCAAATCCTTAAGGCAGGTAGAGATCCTTTCTTTTATAATTCAGGCAAAGTTCGTTGTAGCGACTTTTGGTAGCATTGCACCTGTTTTCAGTGCCCATTAACTGGCCAATGAGGTTTTTGACCTCTTCATTGTTTTTGATCTCGGGATGTTTATCAATCACGGCATAGATTTTCCCAAAAGAAGCTTTTACAGCATTATTCTTTTCTATGAATTCTGCTACCATCAAACTATCTAGTGTTCTATCTGCATCTATGAATTGATCCATAGAACGTGTTGTAGTTTTGACTTCCAACACAGCAATGCTGTCGATGTTTTTGATCCTTTCTGATAAATTCACCAAAACCTCGTTTCTTCTGTGATACTGCATACCGATTCCTTTCCAGGCTCTCTGTAAATAGGCCAGACTGTCCTGCGCAAAAGCAGAAGAGCACAAAAAGAAGAGCACAAGAATAACGGTAAGCTTTTTCATAAAGGAAACCTGAAATTAAGAATAACTCTCCAACTCACCACTCACCACTGACCACTCACTATTCCTAAATTTGCATCATGTCCTCACTAAATTTCACCCTGGTACAAACTTCACTTTTTTGGGAAGACAAAACTGCCAACCTGGAAATGCTTGAAAAAAAGATCCTTGCTTTTGCACCGGGAAGCCAGGTAGTGGTATTGCCTGAAATGTTCAGCACAGGCTTCAGCATGAATGCTGAAAAGCTGGCAGAGAAAATGGACGGCCCATCAGTTTCATGGATGAAAAAAATGGCGGCCGCAAAAAAGATCATCCTTACAGGAAGCCTGATCATTGAAGAAGAAGGTTTGTACTACAACCGCCTGCTTTGGGTTTTGCCAAATGGTGAAGTGGGCTTTTATAACAAGCGACATCTTTTTGCATATGCGCAGGAAGACCAACATTATGCGCAGGGTACTAACAGGTTCATTGCTTCTGTAAATGGATGGAAGATCAACCTGATGGTTTGTTATGATCTTCGTTTCCCTGTATGGGCGCGGCAGCAAATCGATGAAGAAAAGAATTTCGAATATGATGTCCTGGTCTATGTGGCCAACTGGCCTGAGCGAAGAAACCTTGCATGGAAAACTCTATTACAAGCCAGGGCCATCGAAAACCAGTGTTATGTGATTGGTGTGAACCGCGTAGGAAATGATGGAAAGGATATTTATTACAGCGGCGATAGTATGGTCATTGATCCATTGGGAAATATCCTTTATCAGAAGGCACACGAAGAAGACCTGTTCACCATCGGTCTTGACAAGGAATCATTAGAAAGTACAAGGATGAAATTTCCTTTTATCAAAGACGCAGACCAGTTCAACATACTCACTTAAACTGATCATGGTTTTTTTACAGCATTTGCCTTGATCAATTCAATCACCTTGTCGGTTTTGTAATCTTCGTTACGTCTGATGGCCTCAACGCTGGGCAGCGCTTCCACTTCAGGCATCACACCTCTTCCTTTAGCAGCATCCTTATCAACTACCAGTCGAAAAAGCGGTAATCTGAATCTCACCTTTGTTTGAGGCAGGGTAACTTCGGGGATCAGCCAGGCTGAATTTCCATAAGCGCCTCCTCCCGTTTCTTCTCCCACAATGATGACATTCTCCTGGTCTTTTAATGCCTTTGTAAACAGAGCTGCTGCAGAAAAAGTATTGCCTCCGGTCATGATATAGGTAGTACCGTCGAAATGATTTTTTTTCTTGGGCTTGAAATATCGGTTCTCATAAAGCGAAAAATGATAATTGCCATCAGACTTCTTCCTCGTAAAAAAAATAAAGAACAAACGGTTGAGCAGGTATTTCGACTGGTATTGTTTATAATGACTTTTATTACTGACGGCATATAATGAATCCGCTATTTTGAAGGGCTGATCGCTGATGTATTTGGTAAGAAGGTTAGAGAGAATCACATTGCCTCCACCATTACCCCTCATGTCCACTACAAGATTGCTTACCTTTTCTTTCCTGATTTTTTTAAATGACCTTCTTAAAAACCCCCTGATCTTATAATCACTGGTGAAGGAGTTCAGCTCCAGCCAGGCTGTGTTCCAACTGGTATCTATGCGCAGGTTTCTTTGCGACTGCAGGATCATTTTTTTTCTTTCACTTCTTGAGGGTCTTTTAACTACCTGTCTGAAAACTGGTGTATCAGCAGCGGGATTGTAAACATTAATGCTGCCCCTTTTTAAGTTGCCGTTGGTATCAATGTATTCCACATTCATACGTTGCCTGAGTCCATAGTAATAAGCATAGAGTGTACGGAAGTTCCCCGAATTGCTAACGGTCTGGTATTTATGCGTGAGGTTGTAGCCATCAGCAGAAATATGTTTGAAGAGAGAATCAAGAATGGTATTCATTGGTTTCCCGTCAATAGATTTAAGGATCATGCCCCTGGTGACCGTGCTGTCCTTGCGATTCAGGTTGGTGGTGATGATGGCTGTATCTGGCCATGCCTTAATTCCAAGAGGAAAAGAATAGCTTCTTACCCTTTGTGAAAACCTGATGGCAGGTCTTGAGGCACGGATCGTAGTATGGCCGCACCTGATATGCGAAACAACATAGGTGAGAATGTTTCGGAACTGGTATTCCTGCATGGAATCGGTGAGACGTGATGCTCCCCAGTCAAAATAATAATCCATACTGTCCTTTGAAGTATACCAGTATAAACCTGGATGTGATTCTTCCAGTGTTTCGCGAAATACCTGGTAGTCTTTCTGTAATTGCTTTGGCGAGAATTTTCTTCCCGGCGAATAATTTTTGCTAACCGCGCAACTACTCAATATGATCATCATACACAGGGCGGCAAAAATATTCTTCATGGCACAGGTTCATTGTTTGAGGGAGTTCCATCCCTGTGCGGTAAGCGCATGCTTATTACCACCTTTGGTAATGATATGGGCGCCGGCTTCCGCATCGGTCAGATATCCTATCACACTAATATCCGGATTTTTTGCAATGGCATCATAATCATCCTGACGAACGGTAAAGAGCAATTCATAATCCTCGCCACCACTGAGGGCACAGGCTGTTGGATCGAGGTTGAATTTGAAGGCAGCGAGTTTTGTTTCTTCGGCAATGGGGATCTTTTCTTCATAGAGCACACAACCTACATTGCTTTGCTTGCAGATGTGAAGGATCTCAGAGCTCAGTCCATCACTCACATCGATCATACTGGTGGGTAAAACTTTACTAGCTGCAAAAAAAGCTACCATATCTTTTTGTGCTTCGGGTTTGAGCAGTCTTCCGATCACATATTTTTCACCTTCAAGATCGGGTTGAACGCCCGGGCTTTCCAAAAAGATCTTTTTTTCTCTTTCCAATAATGTCAGTCCCAAAAAGGCAGCACCCAGATCACCGGATACACAAAGTAATTCTCCTTTTTGTGCGCCACTTCTTTTTACATAGGTATCAGGACTTACCTCGCCAATGGCTGTAACAGAAATTATAAATCCTTTTTGTGAAGTGCTGGTATCACCACCTATCAGGTCAACACCATATTCATTGCAGGCGGCATAAACGCCTTCGTAAAATTCATCAAGAGCCTCCACGCTAAAGCGGTTGCTGAATCCCAGTCCCAGCAAGATCTGTGTGGGATTGCCATTCATAGCATAGATATCACTTAAGTTGACCACAACAGATTTATAACCCAGGTGCTTGAGCGGCGTGTACATCAGGTCAAAATGTACACCCTCCAGTAAAAGGTCATTGGTAATAACAGTTTGTTTGCCGAAATGATCGATCACGGCACCATCATCACCCACACCAACAATGCTGGAAGCATTTTGTATTTCGATGTTCTTTGTCAAATGATCAATTAACCCGAATTCACCCAATGTGGAAACTTCAGTTCTGTTTTCGCTCATAGCTGTATAAGTTAAGAAATTGGAGGAACATTGCCCTGCACCCACTGCAGTAGTTCATCGTGCATGATGCCATTGCTTGCGATTATACCTGGCTGGTAGGGTGAATAAGGTCCACCTTTCAGATCCGTTACTTTACCACCTGCTTCTTCCACCAGTAAAAATCCCGCGGCGCTATCCCAGGCCTGCAGCTGATGTTCATAAAATCCATCGAACCTTCCGGCTGCTACCCAGGCCAGGTCAATAGCAGCTGAGCCAAGTCGCCTTACAGGAATACCCTTCCTGATGAAACGCTCAAATACCTGCAGCGGTCCATTGGGCTCATCTAAATAAGTGTAAGGAAATCCTGTTACGAGGCAGGCATTGATCACTTTTTCTTTTTTGCTGACGCTGATCTTTTTACCGTTCATAGTAGCACCCTCTCCTCTTTCAGCAACAAAAAATTCATTGATGTAAGGATTGTAGATGGCGCCAAGCACCATTTTTTTATTATGCTCCACTGCAATGGAAATGCAGCAGATGGGAATGCGGTGCGCAAAATTCACAGTGCCGTCAATAGGATCAATGATCCACTTGTATTCTGAGTCCTGAATCAGGTCGCCACTTTCTTCGGTAAGAATATGATGTGCGGGATAGTTTTTCCTGATCACATCTATGATGGCTTTTTCAGAAGCATGGTCAACTTCTGTAACCAGGTTGTTGATGCCTTCCTTGTTTGATATTTTGAAATCAAGATCAATGAACCTCCGCATCTCGGCGGCCGCGGCCTCTACAGCCTCCAGTAGTGTGCTTTTGAGCATGCGCAAAGATAATGGAAGAATGCCATGGGCCGGGAGTATCAGGTATCCGGCAAACTGAATGATTCTATAATAAGACATGGGTGATGAAGCATCAACCGCTTTTCTGAATTCCTTGTTCCTCTGTTTTACATTCCTTAGGTTTGCCCGTTCAGCCAAGCAACCGCCATTGAAGATTTCGATTGTCATAGTCAACTATAATGTGAAGTACTTTCTGGAGCAGTGTCTTTATTCTGTTCAGAAAGCAGGCGCAGGAATGGATGTAGAGATCATTATAGTGGACAATGCTTCTACAGATGGAAGTGTTGAATACCTGCATGATAAGTTCCAGGGGCTTACCATCATCAGTAACGATAAGAATTCGGGTTTTGCAAAAGCCTGTAACCAGGGAGCTGCAATAGCGAGTGGTGAACTGGTGTTATTTCTCAATCCTGATACCATCATTGCCGAGGATAGTCTGTCTTCCTGTGTAAATTTTTTCAATACACATAATGATTGCGGGGCACTTGGTGTGAAAATGATTGACGGATCAGGAAGGTTTTTAAAAGAATCCAAGCGCTCCTTTCCTTCGCCACAAACTTCATTGTTCAAGCTTTTCGGGCTGTCCAGCCTGTTTCCAACTTCAAGAATATTTTCACGCTACCACCTGGGTCATCTTAACAAGGATGAAGACCATGAAGTGGATGTGCTGGCAGGTGCTTACATGATGGTCCGCAAGAAGATACTTGATGTTGTAGGTGGTTTTGATGAAACTTTTTTTATGTACGGTGAGGATGTGGACCTGAGTTACCGAATTCAAAAAGCGGGTTATAAGAATTATTATTTCGCGGGAACTTCCATCATTCATTTCAAAGGTGAAAGCACCAAAAGAGGAAGCCTCAATTATGTGAGGATGTTCTATAATGCCATGAGCATTTTTGTGAGGAAGCATTATGGAGGCACAAGAGCAGGTTTCTTTAATGCGGCCATTCATTCTGCCATCTGGGTGAGGGCAGCCATCTCTGCTCTTGCAAAATTTATCAGGTGGATCGGCCTTCCTGTGATCGACGCCTTGCTGATACTTTTTTCTTTCTGGCTGGTGAAAGAGGTATGGGTGAATTATGTGCGTACGGATATTGTTTATCCTAATGAGTTGCTCTTGTACTCCTTTCCAATTTTCACGGGACTATATCTGGTGGTAGCGTATTATGCAGGCCTGTATGATAAATATTACCGAGCCATCAACCTCATACGATCAACTTTTATTGCCACACTTTTTTTGCTTGCTATTTATGCATTATTACCGGAAACGCTAAGGTTTTCCAGAGGCATTGTAGTTTTTGGTGCGCTGTCTGCTTTTGTGCTGATCAGCATTGTCAGGGCATTGCTGATTTCTGCCGGCATTTTATATGAACCCATCGACCAGGTATCAAGGCCTTATCTTTTAATTGCTGCATCACCAAAGGAATTTGAAGAAGTAAAATCTTTCCTTGGAGAAAAAAAGATTGCGGACAAGATCATAGGCAGGGTTTCGGTGAATGGTAATGGCGACCAGTATGTTACCAGGATGGATGGCATTGAGCAGGCGGCCAGTTCGCTGCAGGCAACGGAAATTATTTTTTGTGCCGGCGCACTTCCTTATAAGGAGATGATCGCACAGGTGCAAAAACTCAAAGGAAAATTAAAGGCCCGCTTTTTTGCAGGCAACAGCATTGTAGGTAGCGACGACAAAACAACAAGAGGTGAAACCATTGCTGCGGAAACTGAATACAGGCTCGCCCGTCCCGCAGCAAGAAGAACCAAACGACTGGTCGATGTAGTTGTAGCTATTTCTGCATTTGTTTTGTTTCCTCTTTCTTTTTTATTGGTGAAAGATCCATTGCAGTTTTTTGCCAATGCTTTCAATGTGTTAAGAGGTAAAAAAACCTGGGTGGGATATTTATTGCCAGCCAATTATTTACCTGCATTAAGAGTTGGTGTTCTGGCACCGGGTGGACCTAAAATCAAACAGCAGGAGCTTCCCGAAGAAAGCCTGCACATGGTGGATTACTGGTATGCGCATAATTATGAACCCATGGATGATCTGTTGATCATTTTCAAAAACTACCGACACCTTGGTTCTTAGTTGAAGGTGCATCTTGGTATCTTTATTGATAACATTTAAGTTTGACTGAATGGCGAGAATCATTGATATAAAAATTCCGAAAGCGATCGCTTCAGCCCTGCGTCTTCCCGGGAATGATCCCAGAAGCCAGCAATTAAGGGTTTTGAAGAAGTTGCTGAAGAAGGCGAGGTTTACAGCTTTCGGACAGAAATATCATTTTGATGAGATTTTAATGAGCAGGCATATCGGTAAGGAATTCCAACAGGCAGTTCCTGTTCATGATTACAATAAGATCTATGAACAATGGTGGCAGAAAACACTGGAAGGCGTACCCGATGTTACCTGGCCGGGGAAGATTAAATATTATGCACTGAGTTCGGGAACTTCTGAATCGGCCAGCAAATACATTCCTGTTACAAAAGATATGCTTCGCAGTAACCGTATTAATTACATGCGGCAGCTGATCTCACTTTTTTCCTACGAACATTTGCCGCGCAATGCGGTTACCAAAGGATTCCTGATGCTGGGCGGAGCCACTGACCTGCAGAAAGGTAAGGCAGGCTGGTATGCAGGTGATTTGAGTGGCATCCTGGCAAAGAACCGACCCTTCTGGTTCCAGACATTTTATAAACCAGGTGGAAGGATCGCAAAGATCAAGGACTGGAATGAAAAGCTTAATGAAATCGTTGAGAATGCACCCAACTGGGACATTGGTTACATTGTTGGCGTTCCTGCCTGGTGCCAGATGTGTATGGAAATGATCATTGAGCATTACAAGGTGAAAACTATTCATGATGTATGGCCCAACCTTGGATTTTTTGTTCATGGAGGCGTTGCATTCGAACCCTATAAAAAAGGATTTGAAAAACTACTGGGGAAGCCCATCGTATACATCGAGAACTATCTGTCCAGCGAAGGTTTTATAGGTTATAAGGATCATCAAAATGCAAAAGGCATGAAGCTGATCCTGGACAATAATATCTTCATGGAATTTGTTCCTTTTAACGATGGCAATTTTGATGCAGATGGGAAAATGGTTGATAATCCCGAAGCTCTGATGATACATGAAGTGGAAGAAGGAAGGGATTATGCCCTGCTTATGAGCACCAATGCAGGTGCCTGGCGTTATCTGATTGGTGATACTATTCGGTTTGTAAACCTGGAAAGATCAGAGATCGTAATTACGGGACGCACCAAACATTTTTTAAGCCTGGTAGGAGAACACCTCAGCGTGGAGAACATGAACAAGGCGGTAGAACTTGTGAGCGAGGAATACAATATATGCATACCGGAATTTACTGTTGTTGGTTTTCCGTATGAAAACCTGTTTGCTCATAAATGGTATGTTGCCTGCGATGATGGAATAGAACCGGAAGTGCTGGCAAAAAAAATTGATGAACACCTCTGTCGTTTGAATGATGATTATGCAGTGGAAAGGACCAGCGCTCTTAAAAATGTTTTCCTGGAAAAATTACCGGAAGAAGCATTTATGAAGTTCATGGAATCAAAAGGCAAGCTCGGTAGCCAGCATAAATTTCCAAGGGTTATGAAGGGTAAGATGCTCGAGGACTGGAATGCTTTTTTGGAAAAATACAAGATGGTGAATGGTCAGTAGTGAGCGGTGAGTTATTGTGAGTGGTCAGTGGTGAGGGGTCAGTTGTGAGTAATCTTAATTAGAACATTCTTTATAGTTATTTCTCCATCTCTTTATACGTCTCTGTTTTCGGATTCACTCTCCGCTCTCAACTTCTATTATCCATGAATCATGATCTATGAACTTGCCATTAGCTATATGCCATATGCTATTTGCCATGAACTATGAACCATAACCTCTCTTCCAACTGCGACCTTTTTTTTACTTTTAGTCCCTGGCTATGATGGATACTATCTGGAAAGGAGTGGCTTTAGGCTTGTTTTTAAGCATTGCGGTGGGACCGGTTTTGTTTTCCATCATCAAGCAAAGCGTAAACAATGGAGTTAAGGGCGGATTGGCTTTTGTCATAGGCGTTTCATTGAGTGATCTTTCGCTGGTTGTTGCCAGTAATTTTTTTACAGAGCTATTTATCAATCTTAATAACAGGCGTACAGAAATCGCCATCATCGGAAGTACATTTTTAATTTCTGTAGGTGTGTATTACCTGTTCTTTAAAAAGGTAAAGGTAAACGAACAGGGAGCCCAGCTCATAAAATTCAGGAAGCGGGATTATATCAAGATCTTTCTCGCCGGTTATTTCATGAATACTTTGAACCCCGCCATCATCATCTTCTGGTTGACCACTTCTACCGCATTCATTGATCATAACTTCAATGAGAAACTGCTGATCTTTTCCATTGCTCTTGGCTTTGTACTTACCTCTGATGTGACCAAGGTTGTATTGGCAGGCAAACTCCGAAAAAGACTTACTATCAAAAACATTTCCCTGCTGAATCGTATCAATGGCATTATCCTCATTGGCTTTGGCATTGCACTGATAGCGGGTGTTTTGTTTTTTCCTCATCCTGCCTAGACACACTTCCTTCTGTTTTAACAAAACGCTTTATTCAATTCAGCCTAAGTTTAAATATGCAACGCTGGCTGCTTCTACTATTCCTTTTCATCACGCAGATCACACAGGCGCAAAGAGGATTCCTCTATGTAAAAAAGAGTGGCTATAAAAAAGTAAAAACTTTTGCAGAGGGCGATCCTATTCAATTTAAAACCGATCAGAATCAAACCATTAGTGGTATGATCACTTTGATCAAACGTGATTCTCTTAGAGTGAATGGATATTGGTACCGCACGGGACAGATCAAAAGCATCATCCTTCGGGGAAAGCAAAAAACTCCTGCTTCTCCTTTATTACTAACTACAGCAGGTGTGGCTCTCTCCACTGCAGGCATGACGCTTGCCAACTGGGCAGACTTCAAAGAGGCACTCGCTTATTCCTCTGTTATTGGATATGGGAATTACATTATTCGCTTTCTACCCAAAATCAAAAGGCGTAAATATGATATCGGCAGAAAGTTCTCGCTCCATACTTTGGACCTGCATTTTTAATGTTCTTTTTTGAAGTGATTATATTGCAGCAGGCATGAAGAAAAAAAGGAACAAATGGCAGCGTGCGTGGAGCATTATCAAAAGAACACTGCTCATTCTTTTTATAGCGCAGTTTGTTTACATCATCCTTTTGAAATGGATGGATCCTCCTTTTACCATCACACAATTACAAAGTTTGTTAACCGGGCAGGGTTTGAAAAGAGACTATGTGAATGATGATGAAATGTCCTACAATATAAAGCTGGCCGTCATTTCATCTGAAGACCAGATCTTCCCCGATCATTCTGGGTTTGACTGGAAGAGCATAGGAAAAGCAATGAAGTATAATAAGAAGAAGCCGGGTCGTATCCGGGGCGCCAGTACCATCAGTCAGCAGGTGGCAAAAAATGTTTTTCTATGGCAGGGACGGGACTGGGTTAGAAAGGGATTGGAGGTTTATTTCACCAAGATGATTGAATGGATCTGGGGTAAAAGAAGGATACTTGAAGTATACCTCAATGTTATTGAAATGGGTAAAGGCATATTTGGTGTAGAAGCCGCATCCCAGGCATATTTCAAAAAGCCGGCGCAAAAACTGAGCAGGCAGGAAGCAGCAATGATAGCTGCCTGTCTTCCCAATCCTATCAAATATTCTGTAAAACCTGCATCTCCTTATGTTACGGTAAGAAGCGGTTGGATCCAAAGGCAGATGGCTCACCTGGAAGGAGACCCGGATGTGCAGGAGATCATCAACCCGGTAAAAGAAAAACCAAAACCTGCACCGAAAAATAAAATAAAGTCTTCCAAATAAATCATCCTGGATTTGCCGGGAAAACTGTGTCAATTACACTGATGGCTAATTGCAGTCTTTGTGCATCAGTGCCTGAAATTTCAACCCAGGGAGTTTTGTTATTCACTAAAATATCCTTGTAGATATTGAAAAGTTTTTTCCTGAAAGCCAGGTCAGGATATTCTCTTAATTCATCAAGCGCCCATGGAAGGTCGGTGTTGCATAAAAAATAGAGGTCGTAAGATTGCCTGGCAATTTGTTTTAGTATCCAGGTATGGCATTGTTCAAATGCTACTTCGCACCAGACCTTCATTACATACATATCTGTATCAATAAAATAAAGACCATTCCTTGCCTCCGTGAGCATGATCTCCTCCAGCTCCACCTGTCCGTGTGCAATATTTAGTAAGTCCGCAAAATCATAATTATTCCCTCCTTTGGACATCAGGTATTCCCTGGCAAATTCAGGACACCATGCAGTTTGATAATGTGCTGCCAGCTGTTCGCATAATGTGCTTTTGCCTGTAGATTCCGGTCCTATTACCACGATTTTTTTCATAGTACAGCAATGGTCTTTTGGTTTTGTACTCTATCCCTCCATTCTTTCAAACCCATAAAAGCAAGAACAAGCAGCACCAGGTAATATCCGCTTGTCAGAGAAAGTCCTTTTACATAATACAGTGGAATGGATGCAATGTTAGTGGCGATCCACCAATACCAGCTTTCTACTTTTTTTCTTGCCATAAGCCACATACCAGTAAAAGCAGTAGCCGAAGCAAAGGCATCAGCCCATGGGATCACTCCCGGATAAAAAGCATTCTGTAAATAGGTAAGCACTAAAAATATAATGATGTATAAAATAGAAAAGAATAAGAGCTGCACCTTCCATTCCTTCCTGCTGGAGAAGGTAATATGCAGAACGGGTTTTTGTTTCTGATCTTTCATGGCCCAAACGATCCAGCCATAAATGCTCATCACCGTATAATAAAAATTGACGGATGATTCACCGATCAAATGATATTTGAAACTGAGATATACATAGACAATGGTGTTTACAAGTCCAACAGGATACACCAGTATGTTCTCTTTTTTGGAGAACCATACACTGGCAATGCCGGCTATCACTGCAATGTATTCAAGGCCTTTGTCGATGTTCATGAGTTGCAAACCTAAGTAAGAATCAAACAGCTTTGTACCATTTGCCGGGCCTCAGGTATTTAATTCCTTTTTTTGTAGTGAACCTTGTTGGTACCTGTCCTTTGCCTGGAACGTTTACTTCGAAATGCAGGTGAGGAAAAGCCGAATAACCTGTATTGCCACTCAAACCTATCGGCTGTCCCTGTGAAACACTATCGCCTTCATTCACCATAACTCCATCTTTTTGCAGATGCCAGTAATGTGCGGTTGAACCATCTTCGTGCAGGATGATGATATAATTTCCTTCCGATAACATCTCTGGCTGTAGGCCACCCTTATCAGAATCTTCACGTAAAGCAACCACCACTCCTTTGCGGGCTGCACAGATCTTTGTGCCTTCTTTCATTTTAAAATCAAGGGCATACTCGCCCTTATGTGAAAACTTTGACTGGTAAGCCTGGATCAGTAAATAAGATTGTGAAGCCTCATAAGGCAGCCGATAAACAAAACTGCTGTCATTGGCAACACGGCCGGCTTTAAGGTCTCGCAGATTTGGAGATTCCTGAGCACCGGCACTCATGCTTAAGAGCAGAAGTAAAGCTGGGAATGATATTTTCATAAGACAAAATAGAAAACAGTTTTAATAGCTACATTTATTATATGGGTATTTGCCGGAACAGTTCTACTTCGACCCTTTTTGCCAAAATGGTGAACCCCCTGCTTTGCTTTATCATTATCCTGGCCATTTTATACATAGGTCAGGATATATTGAAGCCCTTTGCTTTTTCCTGCCTGATGGCACTTTTATTTGTTTCGCCCTGTGCTTTTTTTGAAAGACAGGGATTCCCAAGAGGGGTGGCGGCCATGATCGTACTGTTATTTGGACTGATCATATTCTTTATCATATTTTATTTCATCTATAACTCTATCGTCAGTTTCAGGGAAGACCTGCCTTTGATGTCAAAAAATATTGAACAGTCCATTCAGCAATTGCAGGTTTGGATCCAGAAAACATTTGACGTTGATAAGAAAGAAGTCAGCACCATTTTCCAGAATTCAACCGATAATATTATTCCCTCCACATCTTCCATTGTCAATACCACCGTGAATACGGTAACAGGGATCATATTTGTCGGCATCATGATCTTCATTACCACTTTTCTTCTTCTATTATACAGAGGCCTGATCCTGCAGTTTTTTACCATGCTGTTTGCCGACGAATACACGGAAAGGATCTACAGCATATTTTCAAAAACAAAGTATGTTATTCGGGGATACATTGTGGGTCTTTTTATAGAGATGTTGATCGTGGCTGCAGCCAACTGCTCCATTTTCTTTTTGCTTGGCGTAAAGTACGCACTGCTACTGGGCGTGATCGGAGCTATCCTGAATATCATACCTTATGTAGGCATCTTTATCGCCTGTGTACTCAGCGCACTGATCACACTCACTACCAATACGCCAACAACAGTGCTATGGGTGGTGGTTTCCCTCATCATCATCCATATGATCGACAGCAATATCCTCATGCCTAAAATAGTGGGATCCAAAGTAAAGATGAATGCCCTGGCAACCATCATTGGTGTCATCGTTGGTAGTGCACTGTGGGGAATTCCGGGAACCTTCATGGCTGTACCTATACTGGCTATTATGAAGGTGAGTTTTGAAGAAATTGGTCCCTTCCGTCCATTTGCACTTATCATGGGCGATGATGAAACAGAAAAATCTCTTTCAAGACCTGTCATTAAAAAACTTGTAGGCAGGGTCAGACGGAAACCGAAGTGAATTTTGATGTTGCATTTTTGGTTCTTGCAAACAGCGCAACAATCAGCGACATAATGGTTCCCAGCACCGCTGTCTCAAAGAAATAAAAAATGCCCATTCCCACCGGGCTTGCCATCCATTTGTATTGCTCCATCTCTTTTTTATAAGCCGCCATCTTCTCAGCGCTTGCGCCCTGCTCCATCATTCTTTTGCTGGTGATCTCGGCGTATTGTTCCATAAAGCCAGGGTTCATGTACATGTATACCATTTCCATGATCCCTACCAGCAATGCTACCACCAGGACAGTATAAACACCGGCAAGAAATAAGGATCTGAAGCTTCCAACGCCACCATTCTGTTTTTTAAAATATCGAACGGCAAAAATGACAGTCAACAAGAGGATGATATAACGCAGGTAGCCCAGCATTTCCACCTTTTGGAAATCAGCTGAATTCATTTTTGAAAAATCTCCAAAGACCAGGAATACCACAAAACTGTAAAGAATAATGATCAGGCCAGATAAGAGGCCGAAACTGAGTACCGTCTTTTTCATGTATTTAATTTTAATGGCAAAGTTGTGTGAGCACCAGATGTTTTGTTTCACCCAAAAGGATAGTTTGCCTGGTACTTTCGAGTGATATTCTTTCAGATGTTCAGGATCTTTAGCTCTTTTGCCCTTGCCACCGCCTGCGTGCGCCGGTTGACGTCCAGTTTGAAATAAATATGATTGATGTGTTTTTTCACCGTGTTTTCAGATACGAAAAGTAGTTGGCCGATCTGTTTATTGGTTAGGCCGACCGCAATTGCTTTTAAGACCTCGCATTCTCTTTCTGTCAAAAGGTCATTGGGCAGGATGGCTGCTTCCTGAGATTGTTCAACATAGTGGATAATGGTTTTCTTTCTTACCATTTGGGTAGCTGCGTAGGCGCCTACTGTGAGAAAGATGATTCCAATAAAGGTGATATATAGTTTTGTAGATACTTCACCCGCATGGAAAGCTGTTTCAAAAAAACGGATAGCGAAAATGAGCAGGGCTGCAGCAATAGCAAGTAAAAGGATATGCCTTGAGAAAAGCCTGTTCATGAAACAAAAATAAGGATCGGGGATGGCTTGCTTGTTGGTTTAATAGTCCTTTTCCTGTGGTGCTGTATATTTTTTGCCAGGCTTGAGGTATTGTACGCCTTTGTGAGTATAAAATCTTGTGGGCAGTTGCGAGCGTCCGCCGCCAGGTATGGGTCCCCATACTATAAAATGAAGATGTGGAAGCGCAGAATAACCGGTACTTCCACTCCTGGCAATATCCTGTCCCTTCTTTACCGTATCACCAATATTTACCAGAACGCCATTGTGCTGCAGGTGGGCATACATGGCCTGCGATCCATCGGCATGCCTGATCACCACCATATTGGCCTTGCCCAAATATTTTTTACTGGTACCTCCTTTTGTAAATCTTTCCTCCACTCTTACTACCACACCTTCTCTTGCCGCTGTAACTATGGAACCCTTCTTCATTTTAAAATCAAGAGCCAGCCTGTTTTTATGTGATAGTTTAGAGCGGTAACCCTGTACCACCAAACTCTTATGACCAGATGGATAGGGCAGTGCATAAACATAGCTACTGTCCTTCAGGGCAAGTTCCTGGTTGGCAAATTTGTACTGCATGCCGCAGGAAACAAATAATAAGGAAGAAATAAGAATGGTGATTGTCTTCGTCATATCCTGATCAAAAAAGCATCCTGTGAAGGATGCTCTTTCTTTGTTAAGTTGAGAGTTATAACGGTAGAAAATTTTTATTCAGCTTCGGCAACTACTTCCCTGACTTCGGGTATCATGCGCTTCATCATTCCTTCAATTCCAGCTTTTAATGTGATCATGGATGAAGGACAGCCACTACAGCTTCCCTGCAGCATGAGGTTCACCACACCATCTGTATAAGATTTGAATTGAATGGCACCCCCATCCATTTCTACTGCAGGACGAACATAATTATCAAGCAATTCCTTAATGCGTTTTACTACATCACTGTCATCGGCATGCACATCATTGCTGCTTTCAACTTTACGTGTGGCCAGTTCCTCTTCGTTGATGACAGCCTTTCCTTCTTCCAGGTATTCTTTCAGAAAATCACGGATCGCAGGGATCACGTCATTCCAGTCTGTATCTGAAGTTTTTGTGAGGGTAACAAAATTGGAAGCAATAAAAACGGCCCTGATGAAGGGAAAGCCAAAGAGTTCTATGGCCAGGGGCGAGGCCTTGGCGCTGTCCATATCAGGAAAGTCGATGCTTTTGCCAGGATATAAAAGCTTGTTGGCAACAAACTTCATGGTTTCCGGATTTGGCGTCATTTCCGTGTATATACTAATGATAGGATTTCCAGTCTTGATCATAATTCTCGAATTGAAGAACAAAATTACATAATGTAAGGGGGAAATCATTTACGCAAAAGGAAAGAAAAGGTTAAGAGGCGGGCTGCTCAGATGAGCTAAAAGCTGTATTTGATACCTGATGTCAAATAAAATGTATTGCCGCCCTGCTCCCTTCCCGTAAGGTTTTTGGGTACCACATAAGAAGGTGTGATAGATACAAGCAGCTTACCCCTGGCAAAAAATACCGGCACAGATACTTCCCAGGCCAGGAGGTTGAACTTTTGTTCAACAGAAGTAAATTGTTGCGAGCTTCCCGGGAATAATATGGAACCCGGACTGGTTTTATAAAAGGTGCTGGTGAGATTTTGGGTACCTGCGAAAACATAAATGGAAGGATCCACCACCAATACGTTCTTTTTTCCAATTGTTTTTTTGAAGAGATGATCAAGACCTGCACTTGCTCCAAGATCGGTTTGATCACTAAATTTTACATCGCCAGCTATAGTAAGGTTGATGGCCTTGCTTAAAAAACTTAGGCTTGCTCCAGGTTGCCATTGCAGGGATGATTGTACCAGCCTTGCCTGTTTTTCATAAAAAGGTTTGGAAAGATAAATATGGGTCATCCATTTTTTGCGCATGTTTAGAAAACCTGCTGTTGTTACAGTTCCTGCATAATCCAACGACTGCATTGTGTTATTGATAAAGACAGGAGCTGCATTAATATAAAATTTTTCACCCAGCCAGATTTCAGCCAAAGGATAAAGTCCTGAACTTTTTATGCTATCGGTCCTTCCGTAATAATTAAGATTGCTGTTGTAGTTGATGCCAAGCTTGAAAATGGGTTTCCATTTTTTGATTGAATCTTCCTGTGCTTGTGAAGCGGTATTAATTGTGAAAGCTAAGGTCAGGATAAAAAGATGTGGTTTCATATGTTGGGTTGATTAAAAACCATCCCGCTCAATGCGGGATGGTAAGGCAGAAAAAACAGGGATTCTAGAATTTCACTTCAGAAGAATGATTCACTTCAGTTTTGCTTTCCAGGCTGGCGTCGGCACTGGTGTTCTTTACTCTTTCTTCGGTTTTTGCTTTTACTTCTTTTGTTTTTTTAACTGCCGCATCTTTTTTTGCATCGGCATTTGCCTTTGCTTTTGTTGCAGTGGCTTCTGCTTTGTCTGTGATGGCTTTTCCATCTGCATCAACACTTGCATCAGCGCCTGCTTCAGTTCCTGTCTTTACTCCAAATACAGCCGAATTATCGTTGGCGTTTGCCTTTGCTTTTTCTGAAGCCTTCACTTCTGCCTTCGCCTTAACTCGCGCATTGGCTCCGGCATTGTCACTTGCTGTTTGCGTTACATCACTCGTAAGCTTCACTGAGTTGTCAACTGTGTTTTTTGCTGTTGCCTTAGTTGAAGCTTTTACTTCAGCTGCTTTTGATGCAGTAACACCCACTGTTTGTTTGGTTGCTGCTGTTGCTTTTGTTGCCGCCTGCGTTGCTGCATGTGTGCCGGCATTTACCTGGATTGCTTTGTTGACTGTAGCATTGGTGCTGTTGGTAACACCAAGATTTACCTGTGCGAAAGAAGCAGTAACGGTAAGGATCGATGCTGCCATCAGCATCATTGATTTTCTTGCATTCATAGATTAAGTGTTTTTAAAGGTTTCGGGGGTAATAGAGCCTGCCAATCCAAAAAAGTTTAAAAATTGCAGTAACATTTTTTTAACTAAAGCCTGATGGCAATAAAAAATGCCGCTCATTACAGCGGCATTTTTACTGATTAAAAAAATCTATGATCAGCTATTCACGATCATCAGCTTGGCATAATTGAGCATGATCTTTTTTTCGCCATTCACATCAAATTTTATGGTAGCAACAGGATTGTGGCCGGATCCTTCCAGTTTAGTGACTTCACCAAAACCAAACTTCTGGTGTTCAATACGCATACCCACTTCCAGTTTCGTAATATCGCTGGGTACAAAATCAGGTGAAGGAATATGATTGACTTCTTTAGGCTTTGCATTGCCGGATAGAAGAGTTGATACAAAGCTTTTTTCCTTAGGCTCAGGACTCTTGCCACCGAATCCTCTTTGCATTCTTTCAAATGCACTTCCCCATAAATTGGATGAGCTCTGGTTTTTTACACCTCCACCTGCAAATGATTTATCTATATACTCGGCAGGCATTTCATCAATGAACCTGCTTTGGTCGCTTTGAATGAGAGAACCGAACTTATACCTGGTATTGGCATAACTCAGGAAGAGCCTTGCCTTGGCGCGGGTAATGGCAACATAGAACAACCTGCGTTCTTCTTCCAGCTCTTCCCTGGTGTTGATGCTCATGGCATTTGGAAAAAGTCCTTCTTCCAGTCCTCCAACAAAAACAACCGGAAACTCCAAACCTTTTGCAGCGTGAATGGTCATCAGCTTTACAGTATCTGCATTGGGATCTTTTTCATCCGCATCAGTCAATAAAGTGATCTGCTGCAGGTAAGCCGCAAGACTTTTATCTCCCACTTCACCACTCTCTTCACTCAATGGCGTTTCTGTAAATTCTTTGATGGAGTTCAATAATTCCTGGACGTTCTCATAGCGTTGCACACCTTCCGTGCTTTTATCATTAAAGAGTTCTTTTACAAAATTGGTTTGCTTGCCTATATGAAAAGCAACATCATAAGCATTCTTCGTTTGCAGCATGCTTTTGAAGCTTCTGATCATAAGTACAAATTCTTCAATGGACTGAAGTGTTGAAGACTTAAACCCGAACATGGGGGCATTCTCAAGCACTTCCCACATGCTGATATTGTTTTCATTTGCGGCAAGTATTGCGCGGTCAACGGATGTTTTACCAATACCACGAACAGGATAATTAATGATCCTCTTGAGAGCTTCTTCGTCCTTTGGATTGACGATGATGCGCAGGTAAGCAATGTAATCCTTGATCTCTTTTCTCTGGTAAAAAGAAATGCCTCCATATATAGTATAAGGAATATTCATTCTTCTAAGGCTTTCCTCGAATGAACGGCTCTGTGCATTTGTACGGTAAAGAATGGCGAATTCTTTATTATTAAAATGATTGCGCAGTTTCTGTTCCTGTATCTGGTCGGCAACAAATTTTCCTTCGTCGTTGTCTGTCATCGTTCGCACCAGTCGGATTTTTTCACCAGTTGCGTTTTCCGTAAACAGGGTTTTAGGGATCTGTCCTTTATTGTTTTTAATGATTTCGTTGGCGATGCTCAGGATATTCTGTGTGCTGCGATAATTTTGTTCCAGCTTGATCACTTTTACTTCATCATAATCTTTCTGGAACTGCAGTATATTCTGAATGGTAGCGCCACGGAAAGAATAAATACTTTGAGCGTCATCACCCACCACGCAAACATTTTCATGAACCGCTCCCAATAGCTTGATGATCTCGTATTGGGCAGGATTGGTATCCTGGTACTCGTCAATCAAAATGTATTTAAACTTGTGCTGGTATTTGTGCAATACTTCAGGAAAGGTCTTGAGTAGCTCGTACATTTTGAAAAGCAGGTCATCAAAATCCATAGCGCCATTCTTGAAGCATCTTTTTGCATAGGCTTCATAAATATGCCCGATCATGGGTCGGTTGGCCCGCAGGTCTTCCTGTTGTATATAATAATCGTTCTTGTATTCAGCAGGCCCCACGAGGGCATTTTTTGCGCCCGAGATCCTGTTGTATACAGTGTTGGGTTTATAGTGTTGTATGTCGAGGTTCAACTCATTGGTCACGGCCTTGACCACGCTCTTGGCATCATCGGTATCATAAATGGTAAATGAATTGGGATAACCAATGCGATGGGCCTCGGCGCGCATGATGCGGGCAAAAACAGAGTGAAAGGTGCCGATATAAAGATTGCGTGCTTCGCGGTTGCCAAGAATATGGCCAATGCGTTCTTTCATTTCGGCGGCCGCCTTGTTGGTAAAGGTCAGTGCCAGAATATTGAATGCATCCACACCCTGGGCCATCAGGTGTGCAATGCGTGTAGTCAAAACCCTGGTCTTGCCACTGCCCGCGCCGGCAACTATCATCAGTGGTCCTTCTGTTGTCAATACAGCCTCACGCTGTCGCTCGTTCAAACCCTTCAGGTAATCTTGCATAAAATTTTAGAGATTTTAGTCCGCGGTGCTGCATTTTTCATGAAACGCGACTTCCGGACCGGCGAAGAAACGAAGGTAAATTTTTGCAGTGGGTTTTTAAGGGGAGAAATAACCTGAAGGGGAGAATAATTGTTAAAGGTGGGGTTGGACCATAGACGATGGACCATGGACCACTCACTACTGTTTGGGGAGAAAAAGTGGGGCTAAGGAATGAAAAGCAATTATATAATTTGGGCAAGTTCATTTGCCTTGCACTCTCATAAAGGTATATTATTACAACTTGTGGCTCAGGGTCGGGTTGTGCTTCGATCGGGGGTTCCATCATCGTCCAACGAATTTTAACCAGGGGGATTCGATCCCTTTGCATCGAATAATCTAAAAGAAATATCCATACCTATGCTTTTGTCTGGAATGCAAACCAAAAAAAACTTTAATCGTATTTGAAAAGTTTATTTGGGAATAGCGATCGTCTATGATCTATGGTCTATCGACTATGGTCTAAAAAGCATCTGACAATAATCATAGACCAGTCCTTTATCAATTTTGTAAATTTGCGCTCCACCATTTCTTTTATCCGTGAGAAAAAAGATCAGGTATTACCGCCTGCTCTGGATCAAGTATGATCTTCCTGCAGGCCTTTCGGTTTTTTTAGTTGCCTTACCACTTTGCCTGGGCATAGCACTTGCCTCAGGGGCTCCCTTGTATTCAGGAATTCTTTCGGGCATCATTGGTGGAATTGTGGTTTCTATATTCAGCGGCTCCGCACTGGCAGTATCCGGCCCGGCAGCAGGCCTCACCACTGTAGTGGCAGCATCCATCATTTCACTGGGAGGCTTCCAGGTTTTTTTACTCGCAGTGATCGTTGCAGGAATTTTCCAGATTTTATTAGGTGTTTTAAAACTCGGCAGCATTGCCAATTATTTTCCATCTGCTGTTATCAAAGGAATGCTGGCTGCCATAGGCATTATCCTCATCTCCAAACAAATTCCCCTGGCTCTTGGATACGACCAGCCAGATTTCTGGCGCAGTGGATTTTTGCAGTTCTTCACCCAGCACAATTTCAAAGAGCAGTTTCAATATGTGGGCAGGCATAGTTCTCTGATCACAATTCTTATTACGGTCATTTCCCTGGTGGCAATGATCTTTCTGCAACAATCGAAAAACAAAAAGCTGAAGATCATTCCCGCGCCATTAGTTGTAGTGTTGCTGGGCATCCTGATCAATTATATTTTCATCAAACTCCCGGTCTCCTCTCTGAAGCCTACACAACTGGTAAACATTCCCCTGAATATTTTTGAAGAGATGGCCTTTCCTAACCTCAAACTTCTTTTTTCCAATACTGCTATCTGGAAAGATGGAGTTGTAATAGGACTGTTGGCTACATTAGAAACCCTTCTCTGCATAGAAGCTATTGATAAACTGGACAGGCACAATCGCATTACGCCAGTGAACCGCGAACTGGTGGCCCAGGGTATTGGTAATATCAGTTGTGGCTTGCTGGGTGCCATACCCATTACAGCAGTGATCGTCCGCGGTGCTGCTAACGTGGATGCAGGCGCACGTACCAAACTTTCTGCTTTTACTCACGGCTTGTTTTTATTGTTGGCTGTTCTACTGATTCCTTTTGCCCTGAACATGATTCCAAATGCAGCACTGGCTGTCATCTTACTGGTGACAGGTTACAATCTTACCAAGCCAAAGCTTTACAGAAATATGTGGCAACTGGGATGGAAACAGTTTCTGCCCTTTCTTCTTACAATTATTGTCATCCTGGCAACCGACCTGTTGATTGGTGTAAGCATTGGACTTTTACTTTCCATTTATTTTATCATACAAAATAATTTCAGGGCCGAATACAGGGTGACAAAAACCGAAAAAGATGGAATAGAGTATTATTTCATGCGGCTGAATTCAAACGTTACTTTTTTGAACAAGGTTAAACTGAGGGATGCCCTTGAAGATATTCCTGAAGGCAGCCAGCTAACCATCGATGCCAGCCACTGTAATTTTATTGATTATGATATCCTCGAGATCATCAGTGAATATGATAATAAGGCGCGTGACAGGAATATTTCTGTAGAGCTGATCAACATTAAGAAAGTGAATGTAACGGCCATTCACTGATAAAATCAAATTCATAACCCGTCTCTTCATTTCATCCCGGCACAGGCTTTGTCAACTTCCCTGTTATGAAAAAGATGTTGACAGGAATCGTGGCAGTAGTAGCATTCAGCTCCTGCACGCAGGTGGCCGGCTGGTTTGGCAATAATACCGATAGTACCCAGATCAATGCTGACAGCAGTTCCTATGCAGCTTATGCCAGGGACGAAAGCATAACAGCGGCCAATGCCTATTCAGATTTATTTCTTGACAGTAATGCTGTAGAAAGATTTATACAACAGCAAAAGCTGCCCGATACCACAGCTAATGTGATGCGCAGTTTTTATAAAGTACGTAATTACCAGTATGCCTGGTTCTCTTCAGAAGGACCAACAGAGCAGGCGAGAGGTCTGTGGAGCCTGTATGCAAGTGAAAAAGACAGTGCTTCAGTAAATGACTCTCTGGGAAATCTGAGTAACAGGATGGATACGCTTTTACAGAAGGATTCGGTGACGGTTGCAAAAGAGGATTCATCATTTATTCAAACCGAGCTTGCACTGACGCAAAATTTTATTCATTATGCTTCAGCGCATCCGCAACACATCAGTCGTAATGATATTTTTTACATGGTGCCTGCAAAAAAAGTGGATGCAATGACCTATGCAGATTCCATTCTCAATAAGCAAAAGGATACTGCGCTTTATGCAGGTAACAAAACATATTCGCAATTAAAAAATCAACTGGCATCTTATTATAACATTGCAAAAAATGGCGGATGGGGAACCATTCCTGCCGGAGCCCAGTTAAAGAAAGGTTCTAAATCACCTGCCGTAGCTACCCTGAAAAAGCGACTGATAGCTACAAACGATTACAGCGGAACAGATACTTCAGCAGTTTATTCAGATTCACTGGCAACTGCTGTAAAAGCATTTCAAGAACGCAACGGACTGAAGCCAACAGGAGTGGTTAATGATTCTATGGTAACCATGCTGAACGTTCCTGTTGAAGAACGTATTCAGCAGCTATTAATCAATATGAACAGGAGTTTGTGGCTGACGCCGCGAACAGACAGCAATCGTATTGAAGTGAATATTCCTTTACAAATGCTGGTGGTTTATTCAGATAGTGGTCGCACCATGCAAATGCCGGTGATCGTTGGTAAGGAAGGAAACAATACAGTAATGTTCAGCAGTGCTATCAATCAGGTCGTGTTCAATCCAACCTGGAATATCCCCGAAAGCATTGTGAAGAATGAGATCATGCCTAAAATGAAAGCGGATGCCACTTACCTTAAGAAAAACAATATTGAAATAGTCAGTCAGAAAGACAGCATTCCTGTTTTAAGGCAACTTCCAGGTAAGGATAATGCATTGGGCCGGGTGAAATTCCTTTTCCCCAACACTCATGATATTTACCTGCACGACACACCTGATAAATCCCTCTTTGCCAAAAAAGACAGGGCCCTGAGCCATGGATGTATCCGCGTGGCAGATGCTACAAAGCTGGCGCAGTTCCTCCTGAAAGGACAAAAAGACTGGAACGAAAAATCAGTAGCTGATGCGATGAACAGCAATAAAGAACAAACAGTAACACTGGAACATCCTTATCCCGTTACCATCAGTTATTTTACGGCATTTGTTGATGAAACTGGATATATGAACTTCCGTAATGACCTTTATGGTCATGACCAGGAAACCATGAAAAAAATGTTTCTATAAAACTCTTGCAGGGGATGAAATCCATCCCCTGCTTATTTAGAATAATTAGTATTGATCCTGCCCTTTGTTGCCTATTGTTCGCAATTGATAGCATATGTTTAAACATGTATCGAAAGGTGTAAAAAAATTCTGGGCGGCTGCGGCGCTGTTGTCAGTTGAAATGATAGTTGTAACAGCTATCTTTTTTGCTTCACTAGTGACTTTTGTATTTATTGTCAGAAGGGTATTTCTCCTGAAGAATGAAGAGCTGGATCAAAAGGTTTTTGAAGTAGTGAAACCATTGATCTCGGATACCAATACATCGGTGATGAACTTTATCACCTTTTTTGGAAAACATGAATTCCTGATACCTGCCAACCTTGCTCTTATAGCCTATTTCCTTTTCCTGAAAAAACATAAATGGTATTCCATCAAGATCCCTGCAATGGCTATCAGCAGCCTGCTGATCATGTTTGGTATGAAGCGCGTATTTGGCCGGCCACGTCCTGGGGACCAGCTTCTGGAGCAGGCTACTAATTTTAGTTTTCCCAGCGGACATGCATTGATGAGTGTAACTTTTTATGGATTGCTTGCTTACATGGCATGGCATGCTATCAAAAACCCCATGCTTCGCTGGCTTGTAATTGTTTTGCTGGTATGCTGGATATTGTTGATTGGATTCAGCAGGATTTATCTGCGCAAACATTATTACAGTGATGTGGTGGCAGGCTATTGCATTGGTTTTCTCTGGCTCATCTTTGCCGTATGGCTGCTGAACCGTATGGAAAAATACAGTCGCAGCAAACTGAATAAAGTGGTTACAGCACCGCCGGTGCCGGAAACTTCCGCCGCTTAATGCAGCGAATCTCTTTTTTCAGTATCCACCCTTAATCTTGAAGAATCATTTTTCAGGCGTGCCTCTCCTGTGTCTGGCAAACCTCCGTTAGGGTCGCTGATGCCATTGTAACCATCGTTTACTGTTCCACTTTCTCCTCCATTGTTACTACAGGATTCAAGAATTATAAAGCTGAGCACTATTACCAATATCCGTTTCATGATTTAAATTTTTAATTATCTGCCGCGTAAACTATCTATCACATTCAAAGTATCAGTAACCCTTGGCTGGGTATCGTCATTATCCGTATGGTCAAGGCTATGCTTTGGTGCTGTTGCATTATCGTTGCAGGCATAAAGGAGCGTGGCCATCAGGAACATTAATATCAATTTCATGATCAGGCTTTGGGTTGTACTTACAAGTTTTTTGCCGGATATGTGTTCATTGAGTTTATGGAATAATTCCGGGAATTCTACCTGTTGCCCTTCATGCCGCACAAAGCCGGGTGATCTGCGAATTCTTAACGTTTATTCCTTCCCTTCCCCGGCTGAAAAACCTACCTTTGCGCCTCCCTTAAAGGGAATATTCCCGCTAAGACGAAACAAAATCTTTTAGAGCCAATGATTTCTGTAAATAATATCTCTCTTTCTTTTGGTAAAAGGGTGCTTTTTGACGAGGTAAATATCAACTTCGTTAAGGGCAACTGTTATGGTGTGATTGGTGCCAATGGTGCCGGTAAATCCACATTTTTAAAGATTCTTGCCGGGGAAATCGAACCCAATAAAGGAACTGTGGACATTACGCCCGGTGAGCGTATGGCTGTGCTGAAGCAGAACCATTTTGAATTTGATGAGCAGACCGTACTTAATACTGTTTTGATGGGTCATAAAAAAATGTGGGACGTGATGCACCGCAAGGATGCCATCTATGCCGACCCCAATGCCACAGAAGAAGATTACATGAAAGCCGGTGATCTTGAAGCCGAGTTTGGTGAGATGGGCGGATATACTGCAGAAAGTGATGCCGCTACCTTATTAAGCGAGCTGGGTGTTAAAGAAGAATTCCACCAGAGCCTTGTAAAAGATATTCCTTCCACTTTAAAAGTAAGGGTCTTATTAGCCCAGGCACTTTTTGGAAATCCTGATATTCTTTTAATGGACGAGCCTACCAACGGACTGGATATTGAAACCATTGGCTGGCTGGAGAACTTCCTTGCTGATTATGAGAATATCGTACTGGTAGTTTCACACGACCGTCACTTTCTTGATGCTGTTTGTACCCACGTTGCCGATGTGGACCGGTCCAAGATCAAAGTCTTCACAGGTAACTATACTTTCTGGTACGAATCATCCCAATTGATGGCCCGCCAGCTGAGTGATAAGAATAAAAAAGTAGAAGAGAAAAGACAGGCATTGATCGACTTTATTGCACG
The DNA here is from genome assembly GCA_023386045.1 of Bacteroidota bacterium. Lineage (GTDB taxonomy): Bacteria > Bacteroidota > Bacteroidia > Chitinophagales > Chitinophagaceae > Flavisolibacter. The sequence goes on along the minus strand of JAEWKK010000019.1, from coordinate 282,636 downwards.
ATTCTCTGCCAACGCTTCCAAATCAAAGCAGGCCACCTCAAGAAAGAAAGCTCTTGAGAAACTGACCATTGAAGAAATAGAACCTTCCAACCGTCGTTATCCTGGAATTATTTTCCAGCCACTGCGTGAAGTAGGTAACCAGATTTTAAATGTGGAGAACCTGAGTGCTTCTGTTGATGGCCGTCCTCTTTTCAGTAAAGTAAGCTTCACTGTTAATAAGGGTGATAAGATCGCCATACTGAGTCGTGATCCGCTGGCTGTTACCAATTTCTTTGAGATCATCAATGGAAACCTGGCTGCTGACAAAGGAAAATACGAATGGGGCACCACCATCACTAAGGCTTACCTGCCTTTGGAAAATAACCAGTTCTTCGGACCTGGCTTGTCATTGATGGAATGGCTTCGCCAGTATGTACCACCACATGTTACCGATGCGGATGAACCCTTCCTGCGTGGCTTCTTAGGAAAAATGCTGTTCAGTGGTGACGACATCATGAAGAAAACAAATGTGCTGAGCGGAGGTGAGAAAGTGCGTTGCATGATCAGCCGAATGATGCTTCAAAACCCGAATGTTATTGTTCTTGACCAACCCACCAACCACCTTGATCTTGAAAGCATCCAAAGCTTTAATGAAGGCTGCCAGGTATTTCCGGGTGTAGTGCTGCTCACTTCTCATGACCATACTTTCATACAAACCGTGGCCAACCGTGTAATAGAGTTAACGCCTAAGGGCATTATTGACAGGCTGACCACCTTTGATGAATACATTGAGGACAAAAGAGTCAGAGAGTTGAGAGAAGAAATGTACGGTCAGGCTGTAATGGCATAAATATATTAGCTGATAAAATTGAAAAGGCTTTCGATCTGCGAAGAAGCAGGTTGAAAGCCTTTTTTCAATGGAACTTTCCTATTTTCATCCTTCGCTATGCTGACCTATCATCCATACACCATATTCCCTTTAGGCGATACTGCACTCACCATTGAATTCAGCAACATTATTGACAGGGAGATCAATAAAAAAGTTCTGACGCTTTTCAGGCAGCTGGGTGAAGCAAATATTCCTTACATCACAGATCTTGTTCCGGGATATAGTTCGCTTACTGTACACTATCGGGTTTCTGCATTGCATCGCCAGGATGCAACAGCTTTTGAGGTCATGGCAGAAATGATAGAAAACCTGACAGAAGAAATGGCTAGTCCTGAACAACAGGCATCAAGATTTTTTGAGGTGCCGGTTTGTTATGATGAGAAGTTTGCTCCGGATTTAAAGGAAGTCATACAAAACAGAAAACTCTCGAAAGAAGAAATCATTTCTTTACATACCGAAAAGCCTTATCACATTTATATGCTTGGATTTCTTCCAGGCTTTCCTTACATGGGAGAAGTAGATGAAAAACTCAGGATGCCAAGACGCGAGCCCAGGAAGGTAATGGCTGGATCAATAGGCATTACAGGTATGCAAACCGGCATCTATCCTTTTGAAACACCCGGTGGCTGGCAGGTGATCGGTCGCACACCACTGCCCATTTTCAATAAAGAATGGACACAGCCTACTTTATTTGCACCGGGAGATACCGTAAAATTTTTTTCAATTACATCAGATGAGTTTGAGGATTATCAAAGAAGGAATTCTTGACACCATACAGGATACAGGAAGATGCGGATCGCAACACCTTGGTATCAATCCCGGTGGAGCGATGGACAGGTTTTCTGCACAACTTGCCAATGCCTTATTGGGCAAGCCCCTGAATGCACCGGTACTTGAATTGCACTTTCCCGCAGCGCAGATTCTTTTTGAATCACCAACCGTGATCGCTATTTGCGGTGCAGACTTTAAGCCATTGATCAATAACAAACCAGTTCCGTCTCATCATCCCATTGCGCTCAATGAAAATTCATTGCTTCATTTTAGTCATATGGAATCAGGCGCCAGGGTTTATGTTGCTTTACTGGATGAAATGGAGCTGGACAAATGGGAAGGCAGTTATAGTACCAACCTGAATGCAGAAACAGGTGGATATAAGGGCAAGGCTTTGTCGCGTTACGACGTGATCCCCTTTACTGGAAACCATAAGCTTGCAACAGTGTTGGAAGAAAAAGAATTCATGGTTCTTCCCTGGAAGGCAGTAGAAACTATTGAAGATAGAAATACCATTCAATGCATTATCGGAAGTGAATGGCATTCGCTGAATAAAGATTCACGGGAAGAATTTGGTTCGCACTGGTACCAGGTCAGCAAGGAATCGGATCGTATGGGTTATCGATTGTTAGGTCAGCCACTTAAAATGATGGATAAGGAACCACTGGTTTCTTCCGGTGTAAGTTTTGGTACCGTACAATTGCTGCCGGGTGGTTCATTGATCGTACTCATGGCAGATCACCAGACAACGGGTGGTTTTCCAAGGATCGCTCATGTGATCTCTGCGCATCTTCCATTGCTCGCTCAAAAAAAACCAGGCGATGCTTTTCGCTTTGAAATGACTGATCTTTTTACCGCTGAGGAAAAACTCTTAAAACAGCAAAAATATCTGGATGAGATCGGAATAGCTTGTAAATTCAGAATGGAAAATTTCCTCCATGTTTCCTGATTTTAACTGCGATATGGGCGAAGGCCTGGGTAATGATGCGGCGCTGATGCCTTTTATCAGTTCAGCCAACATTGCCTGTGGATTTCATGCCGGTAGTGGTGATACCATTAACCGAACCATTGACCTTGCCATTAAGTATGGCGTGCATGTTGGTGCACATCCATCTTTCCGCGACAAGGAAAATTTTGGAAGAAAGGAAATGCAGCTTTCTTACGACAAGATCTATGCGCTGGTGATGGAACAGTTGATCAGGGTTGACCTGATTGCCAGGGAAAAAGGAGTGGTGATGCACCATGTAAAACCACACGGTGCCCTATATAACATGGCGGCAAAAGATCCTAAGCTGGCAAGGACCATTGCAACAGCTGTACAGGATTTTAATGAAGAACTGATTTTGTATGGACTAAGTGGAAGCTGCATGATCAGTGAAGCCATGGCTATAGGACTGCAGGCATACAATGAAGTGTTTGCAGACCGAACGTATAATGATGATGGTTCACTCACCTCAAGAACCCTTCCCGGAGCCCTGATTCAGCAGGTAGATGTTGCAGTGCAACAGGTGATGCAGTTCATTACAGAAGGCACTGTAACCAGCATGAATGGAAAGAAAATCGCGGTTGAAGTGGATACCATTTGTTTGCATGGTGATCATGCGCATGCTCTGGAATTTGCCAAGGCCATTTTCAGCAGGTTGAAAAGAAACGCTGCTTCGAGTATTTGAAGAATTGTTACTTACCCGGATTTATGATGCCAATAATTTCAAGAAGACACCTGTTCAAATTTTACTTTCCAATTTTCTTAGTAACTGTATTTTTTATTGGCGTAGGTACAGGTCTGATTATACAGTACAGAAAATCTCTTGATAAAAATCAAATGACTGCCAAAGAGAAACTGATGCCCATAATTAGTTTTGGTTGCTATGTTTTAACAGGATATACTCTGTATCGTTATTTTAAAAATGTTCCCAAAATTACGATTGACCAAAATTTCATCTCCTTTAACAAACAAATCTTTGCAATTAGTGACATTGAGAAAGTTGAATTAGCAGGGAAAAAACCATTTAAGTACGTTGGAGAATTTCCAATGGAAGCTGCCACTATTGTTTTTAGTAATGGGGAAATAAAATATCTTTTTGATGATATGTATTCAAATATCTGGGAGATAAAATCTTTCTTACATCAGATTCTCATTGATCAAAAGAATTTCAAAAAAATCGCGATTTTAAAGGACAATGAAGAAGCTGTTAAAGCTGATGTTTATGAAACCTTCAAAGGAAATCAATTCACCTCTTTAAGAGGTATTTCCTTGTGGGGTTTTGTTGGATTCATGACATATCTCTTACTCGTGGATAAAAGACAAAGTTCGGCGCCACTTCTTTTGTATTTCAGCATATCAGGCCTCTGGTTATTGGCCCATTCTTACCTCATGCATTATTTTAAAGTGTCTGAGAATTTCCTGGTTGTAAAAAATCACAATTTTTTTTGGAAGAATAAGGTGTTCTTCCTTGCTGATATAAAAGAAGTAGTTTTTGAAACTCAGGGTAAGATGCCAAATTGTTTGAGAATTATTACGAATGATTTTAGAAACAAGTTTTATCCCGCTGGCACACTAAGGGATAAAACCTGGTTAGCCTTAAAATATAAATTGGAAAGCCATTCAATCATAGTTCGCAACGAATGTGTTTGAATTTAAAATTTGACTGTCACTTTTGTTGGTTTACGCATTACATCGAACAGGTGTTATCTTGTTAGGTAATGAAGAAAAATTCCGCCATAGCTGGTGCTGCATTTCTTATGGCTACATCAGCTATTGGCCCGGGCTTTCTCACCCAGACTTCCAAATTCACAGAAGACCTGCTGACTTCTTTTGGTTTTGTGATCCTTATTTCTGTTTTGCTGGATATAGGCGCACAGGTCAACATCTGGCGCATCATTACAGTAACAGGTAAAAGAGCACAGGACATTGCCAATGAATTTTTACCCGGACTGGGAATTTTCCTTGCCTGCCTCATTGGTTTTGGAGGACTGGTTTTCAATATCGGGAATATTGGTGGCACAGGACTCGGTTTCAATGCAGCCACTGGCCTGGATGCCAGGCTGGGCGCAGCTCTTAGTTGTGTCATTGCCCTTGCTATCTTCTGGTATAAAGAAGCTGGTCGTCTTGTGGATCATTTTGTAAAATGGCTTGGCCTCATCATGATCCTGTTCACCATTTATATTGCTTTTTCATCAGCACCACCTTTAAATGAAGCATTGTATCGAACCTTCTGGCCTGAAAAGATCGATTTGCTTAAGATCATAACTCTTGTTGGAGGAACTGTTGGTGGATATATTTCCTTTGCTGGTGCTCATCGATTGCTTGATGCGGGCATCAGCGGTAAAGCATCGCTACCCACAGTTACCACATCAGCGGTCAGAGGTATCCTGCTCACCTCTTTCATGCGTTATATTCTTTTCCTGGCTGCCCTGGGAGTAGTATGGCAGGGTAGCGTTTTATCATCTGAAAATCCTGCCGCATCGGTTTTTCAACAAGCTGCCGGACAAATTGGATATCGCTTTTTTGGGATCGTGATGTGGTGCGCTGCCATTACTTCCGTGATAGGCGCTTCCTATACTTCCATCAGTTTTTTTAAAACCCTGCATCCGTTTATTGAGCATCATCATAAAATCCTGGTGAGTTTTTTTATTCTTATATCCACCATCATTTTCATGTTCATGGGTAACCCGGTGCAATTATTAATTCTCGCCGGCGCTGTAAATGGTATGATTCTTCCTATAGCACTGGCTTTGCTTTTGATGGCAACTAAAAGCAGGAAAATGATGAAGGACTACCGTCATCCTCTATGGATGAAGGTTCTGGGCTGGCTGGTTGTTGTTACCGTGACCTGGATGGGCATTATTACCATCATCAATTCCATCAAACAATTGTATTCATGAAAAAAATTGCAGCAGATAAATGGAAACATTTTTTCGCGGGTATTGTTCTGGGCATCCTGCTTCAGGCCTTCGCGATATTTGTTTTACCACAACACCGGCTTATGGGTGCCGCAATTGTATTTGCTGTAGTTGTTGTGATCAGCTATGGATTTGAACTGTTTTCAAAGATCACCGGCAAGGGTCATCATGATGTTATGGACGCAGTAGCAAGTATTGTTGGAGGATTGCTTGGGATGATTTTATTTACTTTGCTCGAAATCCTTGTTTCAATGCAATGAGATATCAGGTACAAAAGCATATCAGAAGTTTCATTACATTGATCAGGCGATCATTCAAAGAGTTGCTTCAAAATGATCCTTTGCGCATGGCCGGCGCCACGGCCTTTTTCACCACATTCGCGCTGCCTCCGATTCTTGTCATCCTCATACAGGTATTAAAACTTGTACTGGATCCGAAGATGGTCCGCAATGAATTATTCAATTCACTATCATCCATCATTGGTGAAGAAAGTGTTGAGCCCATCAGGAATATTCTTAGAGCACTGAGAGGCCTTGCACAAAACTGGTGGATTATCATTGGTGGATTTATCTTCTTGCTCTTTGTAGCCACCACTTTGTTCAGGGTCATCAAAAGCTCGGTGAACCAGATCTGGAAAATTAAACCAGCAGGGAAGTCGGGACTGGTCCGTAGCCTGGGTGGCCGGTTCCAGGCTGTGGCCGTGATCATTGTTGCAGGGATCTTATTTGTGGTAGGCTTATTTGCCGAAGGCCTGCAGGCATTTGTGGGGAAATATATTTTTGAGTTCTCTCCCTTGCTTTCTTTTTACTTTAATTCTCTCCTGAATTATTTGTTTTCTGTGCTGATCGTCACTTTATGGTTTACTATCCTGTTCCGTTTCCTGCCCGATGGTAGGCCTGAATGGAATATTGCTTTTGCCGGTGGTTTGCTGACTGCTATTCTTTTCAATATTGGCAAGATCATCCTGCACTGGCTTCTTTCTTACAGTAATATCAATACACTCTATGGAACCTCTGCATCAATAGTATTGTTGCTACTCTTTGTATTTTATTCCGCATTGATCCTTTATTACGGTGCGGCATTTACCAAGATTTGGGGACAGTACAAGAATCAGCCTATCAAGGCATTGCCTCATGCGATTCATTATAAGCTCACCGAATCACAGATGAACACTGATTAATGAGAGATTGAATCACAGATTTCACGGATGAACACAGATTAAACGAGAGATTATATCACAGATTACACAGATTAGATCCAGATAAGAGAAAATAGTGATTAATAATTGTAAGGCCAATCAACTTAGTAGTAAAGATTTCCTCGCGTAATAAATTTAAGGGCGTAGCCCTAACATCTTCATAGCAAACGTTTGCAGATTAGAAATCTTGAGGGGCGTAGTCCTGATATCAAGATTACAGAGCTACTCCCCTTGGTTAAATGATGGTGGTAGGTTTTACGAAGATTTAAGGGCTAACGCCCCTGGATGTATGGTCGTTGTATTTTTTACTTCCTAATCAAAGTAATCAGCGATTGGATCACAGATTACACAGATGAACACAGATTAGCCCTGGATAAAAGGAGATAATGATCAAGAAATAGAAAACAAATCATATCCAATCTGCGTAATCTGCGATCTATGACAGATTTCACAGATTAACACAGATTATTTCCAGATAGGTGAAAATGAATGATCAATAATAGGAAAGCCAATCATTTCTAATCCGCGCAATCAGCGATTGTATCACAGATTACACAGATGAACACAGATTAGCTCTGGATAAAAGGAGATAATGATCAAGAAATAGAAAACAAATCATATCCAATCAGCGTAATCTGCGATTGCAATCATATCAAATCAGTGTAATCTGCGATTGTCATATCCAATCCACGCAATCTGTGATTACATTAATCAAAGTAATCAGTTATCCTTGTTTTTGGGGATTGTTCCTGTAGTATCTACGGGTGGTAAAACCAGCTTGATCTTGGCACTGTAGCTGGTAGTATCTTTTTTAATAACAGGCTTAGTATCTGTTCCTTTTGCTTTTTGAACGCCACTCTTTTCGGTTTTTTTTACAGGTGTAACCTTCGTTTGCTTTTGAGCTGATGCGTAACCACTAATGGCCACTATAAACGCAACAGACAGGATCCACTTTTTCATGGCAACCGTTTTAGATGAATAAAGAAAGAGCGCCACCTAAAAGGTACAAATACTAAGCCATAAGCACGGTGATTTTAGTCAGTTTATTCAACCACACTATTCCATCCGTGAACATCTACTTTTCTTCCGCTGCGAATGCTTTCCAGCTCATTTTTCAGACGGTACATTACGCTATTGGAAGTATAAGCAGGAAGATTGTAGATCTCTCCATCAATTCCTATAGATTTTACAGGTGCAATGACTGCAGCAGTACCTGCGCCAAACACTTCGGTAAGTCCGCCATTGTTTAACGCAGCTTTCAATTCATTCACACTAACTGCTCTTTCTACAGCTTCAATTCCTATGCTTCCGGCGAGCTCAAGCAGGGATGCCCTGGTTACACCGTCAAGTATAGAATCCGAGATTGGTGGAGTTACCAGTTTGCCATCTATTACAAACATCAGGTTCATGGTGCCTGATTCTTCGATAAACTCATGTTCAAAAGCATCGGTCCAGATCACCTGGTCAAAACCTTCTTCTTTTGCTAACTGCGTAGGATAAAAAGATCCACCATAATTCCCGGCACATTTCGCATAGCCTGTACCTCCCCTTGCTGCACGGATGTATTTTCTTTCCACCTTTACACTGATGGGCTTAGCATATAGGGTAGGTACTGGACCAGAAACAATCAGGAATTTATATTCATCGGAAACTTTTACACCCAGCTTTCCTTCAGAAGCAAATACAAAGGGTCTCAGGTACAGAGCACTACCTTCTTCACCGGGAACCCATTCTCTGTCCAGTTCCACCAGCTGATGAAGAGCAGTAACAAAAAGATCATAAGGAATGGAAGGCATGCACATGCGCTCCAGTGACCTGTTCAGTCTTTCAAAATGTTTTTCTATGCGGAAAATATTGATACGGCCATTTTCCATACGGAAAGCCTTCATTCCTTCGAACACAGACTGACCATAATGTATTGCCAGGGTGGTTGGTGAAAGCGAAAGGTTTTGAAATGGCCTGATATGCGGCTGCTGCCATTCGCCATTACTGTAAGTACATTCAAACATATGATCAGCCGTGTGCTGTCCAAACTGCAAAGCACTCCAGTTTACATCCTGAATGGCTGACTTGCTGACCTTCTTTACGGGAATCTCTATCATTGTTTCCATATAACTTTTTTAATATGAGCAATCGTTGACCTTAGAGGTCTATTTCCATTTTAATATCCGAACGTTTGTACAAACCTGTATCCATCGGCACTTCTTTAAAACCAAGTTTGCGATACATATTTATCGCAGGAACCAGACCAGTTTGTGAATACAGGATCAGCCTGGTAGCACCTTTTTCTCTTGCCTTTTCAAACGACGCATAACTGAGCGCCTCAGCAATTCCTTTTCTCCTGTAATTTTCATCCACAGCCATCTTCGTGAATTCGTAGGTTTTTTCGTCAATCTTTTTGTTGGCTACCGTACCTGCCACCTTTCCTTCAAATAGCGCCATTAGTATGAAGCCACCATTGTTGATGATTGCTTTCTCAGGATGCTGCAATACATAAAGATCTATTTCCTCCAGCCAGAAATATTTTTCGATCCAGGCCCTGTTGAAACCTTCAAAAAAAGGCTGGTGAATGGCTGAGTAATTTACGATCTCTATGGGCTGATTTCCTGTCATAGCTCATGTTCCACAAAAATCTCAAAAAAAAGCATTTTGAAACAGATGCAGATTTTTTAATTTTGACTGTATCAGATTCATGCAGACCTCCCTAAAACAAGACCATAAATACCTCCGCGTAGCCGATGGCATTGAGCAAATGATCCATGATGAAGTGCTGCGCATAGGCGACAAACTTCCCTCTGTACGTGTGTTAAGCGAGGAATATGGGATCAGCATGGGCACAGCTTTCCAGGCTTATTATCACCTGGAAGGAAAGGGATTGATTGAGGCAAGGCCCAAATCTGGCTACTATGTGCGTTTCAACAACAAGCGTTTCCCGGGCATGCTGAGCATCAAAAAGCCGGAACCTGTGATCAATGAAGTAAGCACGCAGGAAATGATCGCCAATGTTTTCAGTAATATCACTGACCGTGATTTGATCAACTTTTCCATTGCTGCTCCTCAAATGGAACTGTTACCTGCGGCCAAGATCAATAAATCTGTAATGCATGCCTTACGCAGCTCAAAGAACAGCTGCCTGTATTATGAAGATATCCAGGGCAACAGCGAATTACGCAAACAGGTCTCCAAGCTTTCTTTCAACTGGGGTGGAAAGATCAAGCCTGAAGATATTATTATCACCGCAGGATGTATGGAAGCACTGGCCATGTGCCTGAAAGCCATCACAAGATCGGGTGATGCTGTGGCCATTGAAAGCCCTACCTATTTCGGAATATTCCAGGTGATGGAAAGTCTTGGATTGAAAGCTGTGGAGATCCCAACCGATCCGGTGGACGGAATCGACCTGCAATACCTTGAAGTAACGATTCGGAAGTTTGATATCAAGGCCTGCGTATTTGTTCCTAATTTCAATAACCCGCTTGGATCCTGCATGCCTGATGAGAAAAAGAAAGAACTTGTTTCTCTTATTACACGTTATCAGCTGCCATTGATAGAAGATGATATTTATGGTGAGCTTTATTTTGGCAGGCACCGTCCACGCACCTGTAAAAGTTATGATACGGAAGGATGGGTGCTTCACTGTTCATCACTTTCAAAATCACTGGCGCCAGGTTACCGGATTGGCTGGTGCATTCCGGGGCGATTCCTTGAAAAAGTGAAGGCCATGAAATTCATGCATACGGTTACTGGTACAACACTCACGCAACTGACAATGGCCCACTTCCTGAGTATTGGCCGTTATGAACATCATTTAAAAAAGATGCGCAAGGTTTTGAACACGCATTACCTGCGATATGTTCAGGGTATAGTACAATACTTCCCTCAGGATGTAAAACTAAGTCGGCCTACAGGTGGCTTTGTGCTTTGGGTGGAAATGGATAAGGAAGTGAATGCCTATATCCTGTACCAGGAAGCGTTGAAATATAATATCTCCATCGCTCCGGGCCAGATTTTTTCAGCAGGCAAGGATTACCGCAACTGCATCCGCATTTCCTATGCACATACATATGATGATACGGTTGATTATGGATTGAAGATCCTGGGTGGACTGATCAAAAAACAAATGAAGTAAAACCTTCGCTCTCCTTGCCAGCATTGACTTAGATGATATTTCCGGCAGGTTTTCGTAGAATCCCTATGTCATCTTAAGTAGAACTCCTCATTCTTTTCAAAATGCCCAACTAACGGGCTTCCTTATTGGAAAATCCGGGAAAAGATTATATACTTTTATACTGCGTACCAATATCCTTGTTTAAAAATCAGATCCTATGAATGCCTTGGTGAAATGCCAACGTCGTTCGCTTGCCGTTATTTTTTTCCTCGGCCTGCAGTTTGCAGCTGCGGCGCAATTGACTGCCCAATTTACGGCGACACCACAAAGCGGCTGCTCTCCTCTCATAGTATATTTCTCAGACCTATCAACTGGTAACCCAACACAATGGAAATGGGATCTTGGTAATGGTGCTGTTTCTACTTTAAAAAATCCTTCTGCTACCTATTTTAATCCCGGAACCTATACTGTAAAGCTGGTAGTAAAAAATGCATCTGGTGCTGATTCAATTACAAAACAGCAGTACATCACAGTGCATTCAACTCCGGTGGTGAACTTTGGTGTTTCTGACACTTCGGGTTGTTTTCCCATGAACGTTCAGTTCAGCGACAGCAGTGCAGCGGGTAGTGGAACTATCAGTTCATGGCAATGGGATTTTGGTGATGGCAGCATTTCATCACAACAAAATCCTTCTCATACTTACCAGGCCTCCGGTAATTACACTGTAACACTTAAGGTAACCAACAACCATGGTTGCGTAAAATCGGTTAGCAAAAATCAATACATCAAGGTGCAGAATGGTGTAGCGGCTTCATTTAATTACACGGCACCTTTTATATGCGCCGCACCTGCAACAGTGCAGTTCAATAATACTTCAACCGGTCCGGGAAATCTTAATTATCAATGGTCATTTGGTGACGGAAGCAACAGCAATGCAGTTCATCCTTCACATACTTATAATAGCAATGGAAATTATTCTGTTACACTTATTGCTTCCAGCGCACAGGGCTGCTCAGATACGGTACAAATGAATGGCATCTTGAACATCGGCACCCAGCATGCAGATTTTTCTGCACCCATTACCGCATGTGAAGGACAAGCAGTGGTTTTTAATAACACTTCTTCGCCATCACCAGGCAGTGTGTTATGGAAATTTGGCGACGGCACTACATCAACCGCTATCAACGCTTTAAAGACATTTAATATTCCTGGTGTATATCAAATAAAGATGATCGCAACATTTGGTGGTTGTGCGGATTCTGTTACAAAGCAGATCATCATAGCATCAAAACCAACAGCTTCTTTCCTGGCAGGACAGACAGTTTTTTGCAAGACTCCTTCAACTGTTCAATTTAATTCGACGGGAGCAGTACTTGCACATCAATGGAATTTTGGTGATGGTCAGACTTCAACACTGGTAAACCCAGCACATACTTACAACGCAGAGGGAAACTATACAGTAACATTAATAGTTACTAATGCAGCCGGTTCCAGCGATACCTTAATCAGGCCTTCCTACATACAAATCAAAGAGCCAGTGATCCAGCTGGCGGGTTTGCCTCAAACAGGTTGCAACCCTGTTACAGCAAATCCTACTGCCAATGTGTTAAGCAGCGAACCGGTGCAAACATGGTCGTGGAATTTTGGTGATGGCAGCATTAGTAACCTGCCCACACCATCTCATACTTACACTACAGTAGGCAATTATAATGTAACACTGGTCATAACAACTGCAAGTGGTTGTAAGGATTCCGTTACCATGATAAATGGTGTAAGGCTGGGCGATAAACCTGTTGCGAACTTCTTCCCGCAACCAGCAGTTGTTTGTAATAGTCAGCCCGTACAGTTTATCGATAGCAGTACAGGGAATGTTGATCAGTGGCATTGGGATTTTGGAGATAACATGTCATCCACAGAACAAAATCCCTCACATGTCTTTGGCGATGTGGGCATTTATACGGTAACACTTATCGCCTGGAGTAATACCTGTGCAGATACAATTACCAAGGTGAATGTTGTTACCATATTGCCACCCATTTCTGCTTTTTCCGTACAGAATAGTTGCCAGGATAAATACGTCAAGCAATTCAAGGATGCATCCTTTGGTGCTACCACCTGGCTTTGGAATTTTGGTGACGGCACCACTTCAACAGCGCAGAATCCTTCCCATACATATGCTGCACCCGGAAACTATTATGTAACACTTACTGTATCCAATGGAAGCTGCTGGAATGTAAATTATGCCTGGGCAAATGTAATCGACGAGAAAGCTGATTTTAATTACGATGATGTGATCTGTAAAGGAGTGGCTGATAGTTTTACAACACCAGCAGTAAATCCAGACAATATCACTACCTGGCAATGGAGTTTTGGGGACGGAACCAGCAGCAATGGTACTGCGCCACAAGTGCATTATTATACAACGCCGGGAACCTATATCGTTTCTCTTGCTTTAACAGATATTCTTGGGTGTGTGCAAACATCAACTGATACCGTTAAAGTATTTGGACCAAGGGCTATCTTTTCACCTTCAGTTTCCAGTACCTGCCTTAGCGGCAACCAGGTGGTATTTACCGATTCTTCTCTTATCGACGGTCAGAATTCCATACAGCAATGGCAGTGGAATTTTGGTGATGGAAATATTCTCAATACGGCTTCGGGAGGAGGTATTACGCATCATTACCTCACTTCAGGAACATACAATATCAGGCTGGTAGTAAAAGACAGTTATGGCTGCAGCGATTCCGCTACTTTTTCACCATTGGTGATCGCTCAACCGACAGCCTATTTTTACTCAGCTGATACGCTCTCCTGCATTTCAAAAAATATCAGCTTCATCAACCAGTCAACAGGGTCTGGACTACAATATTCATGGGATTTTGGTGATGGGCAATCTGCAACGATTGACATGCCTGTACATCAATATAACAATACGGGGCTTTATGATGTTTCCCTAATAGTTCAGGACCAGTATGGCTGTAAGGATACAATGGTGAAGACAGCCTATGTGCAGATCTCTGTTCCTAAAGCTGCATTTAGTATTTCTGATTCTATTGGTACCTGTCCGCCCATGATGGTGCATTTCGCCAATAATGCAACTGGCTATACACAACACAATTGGAACTTTGGTGATGGAAGCAGCTCTTCTCTTCAGAATGCCTCTCATTATTATACAACAGCAGGTGTATTTCAAGCAAAGCTGATAGTAACAGGTCCAGGAGGATGTTCTGATACTGCTACAAGAAAAATCATTGTAAAAGGCCCTTCAGGAAGCTTCAGCTATTCACCAAATAAAGGTTGCCTGCCGCTGACTGTAAATTATAACCTGGTCGCATCCAATGCTTCTTCATTTGTATGGGACTTCAGTGATGGCGCTATCCAATCTTCTGTTAGTAACCAGGTTGCTCATACCTACACTACTGCCGGAGATTATATTCCAAAGCTGATACTGGTAGATACTGCAGGTTGCAGTGTTCCCATTACCGGTTCTGATACAATTCATGTGTATGATGTGAATTCCGCTTTCTCTCCTTCCATAAGAACACTTTGCGGTGCAGGCAGCATACAGTTCTTTAATTATACCGTCTCCAATGACCTGATTACTTCTTATCAGTGGAATTTTGGTGATGGAAGCTTTAGTAATTTACCAGCACCACAACATCATTACCAGCAGCCAGGCAATTACAGTATTCAGTTGATTGCCGTTACATCAAATGGCTGTCGCGATACTGCAAGTTTAATCGATGGAATCAAATTGCTTGAAAAACCCGAGATCAGGATCAATGGAGATAGCTCCGCCTGCGCTCCTGCTACTATTCAATTGAATGGACTGGCCATGAACGGAAATGCTTCTACGCTTGGCTGGCAATGGAACCTGGGAAATGGTAATACTTCTGCCAGTCATCAACCTCCTGCACAAACTTATACTGCTGATGGTAATTATAACATCAGTGCTATTGTAACTGCACCCAATGGTTGCCGCGATACAGCTTTCCACCAGCTTTCTGTTTATCCATTGCCTTCAACAAATGCTGGTCCAGATCGATCTATCTGCCTTGGTGAATCTATTCAGTTATCGGCTACTGGTGCTTCCAATTATACCTGGAATCAGCATCCTTCCATTGCCTGCATCGCCTGTGCCACAACGCAGGTATCACCAACAGAGAATGTTATTTATACTGTAACCGGAACTAACAGCTTTGGCTGCAGCAGCAAAGATTCTGTAATGATCAGTGTCAGAAAGCCCTTTGTATTGAAGGTGGGAGGAAACGATACCATCTGCCTGGGTGAATCAGTAAAACTGTTCGCAAGCGGTGCAGATCAATATAACTGGTACCCATCTACTGGAATTCAAAACAGTAATAGTGGGAACACAAATGCATCACCCCAGCAAAGCACCACTTATCATGTGGTTGCAACTGATGACCAGCATTGTTTTACTGATACTGGTGAAGTCTTTATTAAAGTATGGTCATTGCCAACGGTAAATGCAGGTGCCGACCAGGACCTGGTTGTAGGCGATGCTATCCAGTTAACTTCTAATGCATCGGCAGATGTTATCACATGGCAATGGAGTCAGGATGGAACATTAAGCTGTGCTACCTGTCCCATAACTCTGGCAAAACCTAAGCATACGACCACCTATACCTTAAAAGTGACAAATGCCGGAGGCTGTGCAGCCCAGGATAATATTACGGTAAACGTGATCTGCAACAATGGTAATTTGTTTTTACCCAATACATTTTCGCCCAATGCCGATGGCATGAATGACCGCTTTTATCCTTCAGGAAAAGGAATCACCATGATCAAATCATTAAGAGTGTATAATCGCTGGGGACAGGTGGTCTATGAAAGAACAGGCTTCAATGCAAATGACGCTTCAATTGGCTGGGATGGAACTTTCAAAGGACAGGTGTTGCCTCCGGATGTTTATGTGTACGCCTGCGAAGTAGTTTGTCAAAACAATGAAGTATTAAGTTATAAGGGTGATATTACCCTGCTCAGATAAAGCAACCAAAACCAACTGCTCAATATCCAATCTTATGAAAAAAGCAACCTTACTGCTCCTGGGTTTTACAGCCATCTCGCTGTTCAGCAATGCCCAGGACATTCATTTCTCGCAATTCTTTTCAACACCATTGTATCGCAATCCGGCAATGGCGGGTTTATTGAATGGCGATATCAGGGTGCAGACTGTATATCGTTCCCAATGGAACAGCACAACCAATGCCTATAAAACAGGCTCACTGAATGCAGAATACAAGCTGCCTGCACACGGAGACGATTATCTTACTGTTGGTATGCAGGTGTTTTACGACAGAGCGGGAACCACCAACCTGACAACCACTCATTTTTTGCCTGCATTGAATTACCATAAATCGTTAAGCACGGAAAGAAACATGTACCTCTCATTAGGTTTTATGGGAGGACTTGTACAGCGCAGTATAGATAGGAGTAAAATGAAAACAACCAATAGCTACCAGACGGGTTTTGATGGTGAAACTGCATTGATACCTACTTATAAATACCTTGATGGAAGTGCTGGTATCAGTTATAACTGCCAGTTGGGACAGCGCGAAGAAAACAATTTGGTACTCGGAGTGGCTTATCACCATTTCAACAGGCCACGCAATTCATTTTTTGCAAATAATAATATTATCATCCAGCCAAAATGGGTTTATTCGGCAGATGTAAAAATGGCCATGAATGATCAGTCATTCATTACAGTACATACAGATCATGTAAGGCAGGGAAGCTACCATGAAACCATCAGCGGTATGTTGTATGGATTAAAGATCGGTCCCTATGTTGACGAACCTGATTATATACTGCAGGCAGGAGCTTTTTTGCGGTGGGATGATGCCGTAATACCTACTCTGGAACTGGACTATCAGCCTTTTTCTGTTTCTCTCAGCTATGATGTTACTATTTCAAGTTTATCTCAAACAACGAAAGGCCGTGGAGGCTTTGAACTTTCATTGAAGTACCTGGGTTTCCTGAACAGGGAAAGTTCGAGTAGTAATGCAACCAGGTGTCCAAGATTTTGATAAATAAACCAGGGGATTTAGATATGCCAATTATCGATGATCCCACTTTGTAGTTTTATTATGACAAAAAAAGAACTTTCAATTTCCGAATTTGCAGGGCTGCATGAAAACATGCAGTTTGAAGCCCTTTACAGACATGGCGTTTTTATTGGAAAACGTAAGTTGCAGAACCGCGCTGTTATTCTTTACCAGCTGAATGGCTTTTATGTAGAGTTGTTCTATATAGAATACAGGAAGACCATTGACCGCATCATCACTTCTGATAATACGGATATATTAATGCCTTACCTGGAACAGGTAATTATTTCCGGAATACCAGGGAATAGGGATTCAAAATTGTAATTGCATTTCATAATATTGTAAACAGCCTCATTTTATGACACAATCACTGCCACCAAGAAGCCTGGTGCTTTATGCGGATGATGATGAAGATGACAAGCAACTGGTGATTGATGCATTCAATGAACATGCAAGGAATGTTGAATTAATAACCTTTAATGATGGTATCGAATTGATGGACTATGTAGGTCAAATGAATCCAGATGATCACCTGCCCTGCCTTATCATTCTTGATATCAATATGCCCAGGCTGAATGGTAAGGAGACTTTACGAAGACTCCGTAATACAAATGGTTTTTCAGATATTCCTGCCGTCATATTTACCACCTCCTCCATGCCAGCCGATGAGATCTTTGCACAACGCTTTCAGGCCGGCTTTGTTACCAAACCAATTGTAACGCCGCAGATCTACCAGATCATTGACCAGATCATCGATCATTGTACAGATGAAGTACAAAACAGGATCAGGAAAAAAGGCAGCAGCTATTAGCAAGAGTCGCATTAGTCAAAAAGTCAGATTTCCCTTTTTGGTAAGAATCATGGGGAAGAAAGATCACCCGGTTAAACAGGAAAGCCCCATTTTTGCGGTCCTTTAAAGGAAAGCTATGCAAACACCAGCCATCCTGAAAAATATCATCATACATTATGTAGGCAGTAAAAATAACCTTGACCCGGTTTTTTTATCAACTGCACCTCTTGAGTTGGATGATGTTTCCAGCCAGATCCTCAAGGACAGTTTTTTGCAAAGGTTCAGGAATAATACTGAATACTATTCTTTCACACATCCTTCATCCCTGCAGTTCAACGAAGTGTTTCAATTTGCGAGGCAGTTGTTTGAGGGAGGAGAGTTTGAAGAGATCAGTGCATCCATCGCAAAGCATCTCTATGAACAATCAACACATCCAAAAGTAAAAGGTGGTGAATTGTATGTTGCATTGTTTGAAGGACTGCCCGTAGAAAGCCGTGTACACAAAGCGATAGGCCTGTTCAAGACAGAAAACAAATCCTTCTTCCTGGATGTTCATAAAAAACAAAAACAATTGAACCTGGAAATGAAGGAAGGAGTGGAGGTGAACAAGATCGACAAGGGATGCCTTATCATCAACCATAATGAGGAACAGGGATTTGATGTGCTGATCTTTGACAACCAGAACAGGGGCGAAGAAGCACAATACTGGAAGGAAAAATTTTTAGGCCTGGCACCACAGCAAAACGAATATCACCACACAGCACATTTTCTTTCACTTGCCAAACAATTCATCACCGGCCAACTGGAATCTGAAATGAAAGTTGATCGCACGGAACAGGTGGAACTGCTGCATAAGTCACTGAACTACTTCAAAAGCAATGACAATTTTGATATCGAAGATTTCCAGAAAGAGGTTTTTGAAAAAGAAGAATTCATTGATTCTTTCAGGCGTTTTGGATCAAGCTATGTGGAAAACAGTGATTACGACATTGCCGCCCAGTTTGAAATTTCTGCTGATGCAGTGAAAAAACAAAGCAGGATCTATAAAAGTGTTGTGAAGCTTGACCGCAATTTTCATATTTATATTCATGGAAGGACAGATCTCATAGAAAAGGGCACTGATATGGATGGCAGGAAATATTATAAGATCTACTACCAGGAGGAAAGCTAGCAGAACGACTGGAATTTTGTAATATTAACTATGAGCAGGATCGTCATTACCAGAAAGAAAGAGTGGAATAACAGGCTTCGTGAAATTGGTGTTTACGTTGATGGTAAAAAATTGGGCACCATTTCAAATGGAGAAACCAAAACTTTTGATGTGCCTCCGGGTACACATCAACTGATGGCAAAAATAGACTGGTGCCGGAGTAAGGAACTTCCCTTCCTGGTGAGTGAAAATGAAAAAAAATACTTCAGGCTCTCAGGATTTAAATATTCAGGCATCATTACTCCCCTCGTATTTGGCATTTTGATCCTGCATATACTGATCAAAAGATTTACTGGCTTTGAACACCTGATCTGGCTGGCATTTCTCGCTTTTTTACCCGTGTTATATTACATCACCATTGGCCACAATGATTATTTGCGTCTCAGAGAGGATGAGAGCTGGGAAATTTCCTAAGCAGCAGATGAGGAATTAGAAAGATCATAAAGCATGGCCAGCTCCTTGAGTTCAAAAACAGAAGCCACTTTAAGCTTTTCAAAGATCCTGGTTTTATAAGTGCCTACTGTTGACGGTTTGATGTTGAGCAATTTGGAAATATGAGTGATGGTGTTTCCATTCAACAGGAGATTAACGATCAGAAATTCCCTGTGAGAAAGCCGGTCAAAAGGATTTCCCTCTGAGTGGTGTTTTGCATCATCTTTTAATTGTGCAGCCAAAACAGGACTGATGTATTTTTTTTCGTTGAGCACCAGGTCAAATGCCCTTCGCATTTCTTCCTGGGTAGAATCTTTAGACAGGAAGCCATAAGCCCCTGCTTTTAAAACCCTTCTACCATAGATCTTTTCCGGCAGCATTGAAAATGCAAGAATGATGGTTCGGGGATATTTAATTGAGATCATCTCGATGAGGCCAATGACATCCGTGTCGGGGATCTGAAGGTCCATGATAAGTAAGTCGATGCGGTTATGCTTCAATACCTGTAAGGCATCATCTTCATTTTTTGCTTCCCAGAACCGCAGCTGACTGTAATAATCATTCAGCATGGATCTGAGGCCCATCCTGATTACCATGTGATCATCCAACAACAGTATATTCTTCATTGGCGACTTTTAAACCATTATTTTTCAAAATTCTTGCCATTGTCGTCAAACTTCTACAGGATTGTCCTTCACCATCTACAGAAATTCAGTGCTATGCAGGATATTATTAGGCCGTAATAAACCTGTCTTAAATTGGTCATAAGCTACCTGATAATCAGGAAAATACAAATCATTTATCAGACCATAAAAATTTAGTTTTTGCGCCCTCCAATTAAAATTGTTACAAAAATTGCATAAGGTAATATAGCCCTGCACATGTGGATTTTGAAGAGATGGAAAGGGTAGAATTATAATGTATGGATATAACAAGAAATGTTTTTCAGGTATTGCCTGGTTGTTACCTTGTTATTCAACCAGGACCGGATTTTTTGATCCTGGAAGTCAGTGATGGCTTTTTAAAAGTTACGGATACCACCAGGGAGATTTTGGGTCATCCTCTTTTCAAGGTTTTCCCTGATCACCCGGAGGAGCATCGTGCTTCGGGTGAAAAAAGTATTAGAGCGGCATTGAATAAGGTCATTGAAACAAAGCAGGCGCTTCGCATGCCTGTGCATCGTTATGATACAAAAAATAAAGTCACAGGTGGATTCAACATTAAATACTGGAGTGCACTTAATGTTCCTGTTATGGATGAAGAAGGCAAACTCCAATGCATCATTCATTCGATAGAAGATGTTACAGATATAGAAATCATGAGGCAAAGACTTCGTATTCGTGATTATAATACGCAGCAGCAGATCACAGATGCGGTTTCTACTACCCAGGAAATGGAAAGGATGGAGATCAGTCGTGAGCTTCATGATAATATCAACCAGATACTTATTGCTGCCAAATGGTATTTGGGAAGATCATTGCAAAAACAACCTGTTGAAAAAGACCTGGTGAAATCAGGACATGATCTCATTGAAAAAGCAATGTCGGAGATCAGGAACCTGAGTGCGGCATTACTGGAAACATCGGCTGAAGAAGAAGGCCTGGTGGAAGGCCTCGAGAAATTACTGGGTCATGTCATCAGTTCTGGTGACATCAATATCAAAAAAAAGATCAAACTACCTGATGAATCATTAATTGGTTCAAAGGTAAAGACCACCATATTCAGGATCGTGCAGGAACAGGTTTCCAATGTTATGAAGCACTCTGAAGCCAGGAACTTATACCTGGGGCTTGAATTCAGGGATCAGAATCTTTACCTCGCTATTAAAGATGATGGTAAAGGATTTCATTTATCAGAAAACAAAAAAGGGATGGGCTTTTTAAATATGAAAAGCCGCGTGGCAGTGATGGATGGAAGTATAAATATCCAATCTTCACCTGGCGATGGATGTGCCATTGAAGTCAATATACCACTGGCAAAAATTTCTGATGATCAAATGAACTGCTGAAGAAAAATCAATTCAGTTTCAGCCTGTTTCTGGTGCGAACGTTATTGCAGATGTTCATGACCTGCCTTACAATCCTGGCTACTTCGGCATAAGAACCTGGCTTGGAAAAAAAAGCAGTGGCACCAAGGCTGAGTGATAAATTCCGGTCGTGATCAGTAGAGGAGTTGCTGAGAATCACTATAGGTATGCGATGCCATTCTTCGTGACTTCTCATAATTTTTAATACTTCGGTTCCATCCTTATAAGGCATTTTCATATCGCTTACGATGACGCCGGGATGGGCCTCTGGATCCTTCAAAGAATTGAGATAATTGATAATTGCAAGACCGTCGTTCAATTGTAAAAGATTAATGTCTTCTCCAACTTCTCTTACACCATCGCGGAAGATAAACCGGTCTTCCTCATCATCATCAGCATGAAGTATATGAATAAAGGGTAAGTTCATTGGCGTGTTTTCATACAAGGTAAACCTTACCCATGCGGCATTTGCAAATTGTGGTCGTATCACTACATGGCAGATTTGGAAAGATTAACAATAATCCCTATTACATGAAGCCGGCTTATAACTTTTTGCTGCCAATTAATTTTGCTAAGTTTGTTTACATGGCCATGAAGGAAATTAGAGTCAGAAAAGCACCTGTCAAAACACATCTTGTGGTTGACATGAGCGACTGTTTCACCTGGTCATTTCCCGAATTTGTTCCCTTTTGTCCCAAGCTTTATTACTTCTCCAATTTTAAGGACTTCAATACGCTTACCCAGGCCTGATTTCAGCGCTTGGGGTTACTTTTTCCGCTTATCGTATCAGTCACTTAAATAGTTCATATGTACAGGGATCCAAAAAAGATTTCAGTCAACAGAAGCATTCTGTTCATGGTCGTTCTGATCAACATCATAATTGTACAGGCCGGTTTTATTTACCAGTCTAACTGGTATTTGCTCTTACTGGTAACCATTCCTTTATTTTTTTACAAGCTTTTTTTATTGAAAGGTAAACAGCAGCTAAAAAAATGATGATGTCTCCATTTACCATTACGATATTGATTTCTATTGTTTCTGTTGCCAGTTTGATGGTACTGCTTCGGATACAACAGAAAAAAAGAAGAAGAAAGAAAAGGCTTTTACGGAGACTTAGTTACCTGGGTTCTGCCTACAATCTTGTCTTCACCAGCGAGCAGGCCTGGAATAACCGGGCTATGGGACTTGATGGCGTACAAAGAAAACTTCTCTTTCTTCATTGCAATGGCGGTAAATGGAAAACGGAACTCATTGATCTCGGCGAGGTAAAAACCTGCAGCGTTGAAGTATCAGGAGAGATGAAGGGAAGGATGTTTGAAAAGAAGCTGCTTTTGCAATTTCGTCTCACCAAGGGCAACCAGGTAAAGAACATTCCATTTTATGAAGCAACAGATGATGCAGGTCTATTTTTTAATCTTCAAAAAAGAGCAAAGGACTGGCAGGGAGTATTATCAAAAATGCTTCATGTAGAACAGACCTGATTAGTGTTTATTAAATGCTGACCTGATCCTGCTTAATGTTTCTCTTCTCATGCCCAGGAAGGAAGCGATATGTTGCAGAGAGATTTGTTGCAATAATTCAGGTTCTTTTTTCATTAAGAATTCATACCGTTCTGCAGGATCGAATAAACTGTACATTTCTTTCCATTCATTTTCTCGGATCACCATGGCTTCCAGCAGGGCTCTTCCAGCTGCCTGCAATTCCGCAGATTTCTCATACAAGCCAATCATTTCCTTCTTTTGCAGTCGAACTACAATAGCATCTTCCAGCGCCTGTATGTTTACTTCAGAAGGAATTTCCCTGCTCAGGCTTTTCATATTGGTTATGAATTGGCCGCTGGTGTAAAGTGCAGTAGAAATTTCCTCGCCATCCTTATTGTAAAATGTACGGAAACTGCCCTGGTATAAATAGTCAATGAACCTGCAGGTATTTCCTTCTTTCAGGATCATTTGTTTTGCAGGTACGGATTTGATTTCAAGAATACCTTCCAGTAACTGCCAGGAAATTCCATCCAGGTAGCAATAAGCTGAAATGGTTTCTTTAAAACTTTGTAGAGCTGCCTCCCTGTTTATTTCCATTGCTTTTTTATGAATAGAACGTTTGACCTGGTTTTTGATTTAAATCACAGAACACCATTTTGACTCAGGGTAGTTTTGATCATTCAACGATAATGTTGAAGTTACAAAATCAAGTTTCTAAAAAATATTCATTACCAACTACTATATATGAGCAATCAATCAAACAAAAACCTGGTCAGCGAGTTTATGACTGAGATCTGGAACAAACGGCATTTAAATTTACTCGATGATTTCCTGCATGAATCTTACAGGGATGATTCCTTACCGGATGGTTTTCCACCCAACCAGGCCGGCCTCAGATCATGGATCCAGTCTAACTCACAGTCTTTTGATCATCTTACCGCGATAGAATCAATGGTTGCAGAGGATGACATGGTGGCCATTAGAATTAGCTTCCAGGTAAAACATATCGGTTTGTGGCGGGGGCTTTCGCCTTCAGGGAGATCAGCTAAAGTTAAAGGCTTTCGTTTTTTTCGCCTTGGTGATGGAAAGATCATTCAACATTGGGCCATGATTGACGGAAACGCTCTTCATGCACAGCTTTCAAAACCGCTCCAGGTTGATGAAATGGTTAAATAAAAAAAGCCGGCCACATGGACCGGCAAGTAAGAAAAATGATAAAGCAATTATTTCATGAAGGAAAGATTCAATCCATTTGTTGCCAACCTGATAGTATAACTGCCTTGCGATAATGAGTTTATACTGATTGGTATAAAGTTGGAACCTTTTTTAATCACTAATGACTGGGACAGGATCATTCTGCCGGTTGCATCATAAACCTGCAGCTCATCTTTTCCTGCTTCTGAAGCATTGAACCCGATATTTACTGTGTTAATGGCCGGATTGGGAAACAGGCGAATCGAGCTGATTCCAGTTGCCTTAATTGCTATGATTTTAGAATAAGCAAAATCTCCATCCTGATCTACCATTTTAAGCCTGTAATAATTCATTCCTGCAACAGGTGATCCATGGGTAGTAGTATATGATGTTTTATGATCAGCCGGAACATTTGATATAAGGCCAAAGACTCTTCCATCGGTGGAATGTTCCAATTGGTAAAAAGCAAGATTTTCTTCCTGGCCACATTTCCATTCCAGTTCAATATTTCCATTTTTATTCTGTCCGTTAAATGAAAACAGGTTCACCGGCAATGAAGGTGAAGGAACTGAAAAATTACTGATGGTAAGAGAGGCATCTCCCATAATATTATCAGTGGCGCGGATGCGAAAACCTATTTGAGTTCCAGCGGAAAGAAAGGCTGAAGTATAATTTCCTGACTGGTCAGGACCAGCTGAATTATTAGAGAGCTGGGTGAAAACTCCATTGATCAAAATACCGGCAATATCAAATTCTGCGCTGGCATCCTGGTCGTTGGTATGGTAAGACCAGGTAAAACGCCATCTGCCTGCGTTGGTCAGGGTAATGGTATAATCAACGTCAACATTGCTGGCATTGTTTCCATCACTACCATTAATAATGATTGTATTGGGAGCGCCGGAAGGATCTACGGAACCAGTGGAGCCGGGAGAAAGAAAGGTAGTCCAGTTGGAAGGTGCATAATCACCACTAAACTGCGCGAATGAAGCGTTTGCAATAAAAAGAAATAAAATCGCTGTGTAGAGATTTCTCATAAGGTGGATTTTTGGTTACGAATTTGATATTCAAAACATATTTGAAAATCGAAATGCAAAATTGCTACTGATTTCTCCCAAATGCAATATGTGTAAGCTCTTATTATGTATGAGGGAAAACTTATAAAAAGCCGCGTATTTGTCCTCGCACTAAGCTAGTAGAATTATCATCCTTTATTTATTTCCAGACATAGCAATCATTGATTTTTAGATACTTAGGAAAAATAACCGCGCTGAAATTTCCTGATACATGGCTTTACAATTATTTTGGAGCCCGGAAATTCAATTTACTATGGCCAAAACCAGACTGCTCCTGTTTCTCATTATAATCCTCCTTTCATTTAAATCATTCGCACAGAATACACCACCCGATACCGTCAAAATCGGAGTTTATATTACCAGCATCCACGATATAGATTTTAAGCAGAAAGAATACGCAGTAAATCTCTGGCTCTGGCTAAAGTATAAAAACAAGGAATTCAATTTCCCGGAAAATCTTGAAATACCGCAAGCCAAACAGGTTGAAAAATCCTTTTCCACTGTGGATACTTCTGGTGGAATGGTGTATGTGCAGATGAAATTGCAATGCATTATGAAAGATTCATGGCGCATCGATAATTTTCCCTTTGACAGGCAAACACTCCGGTTTTCTGTAGAAAATTCCCAGTTTGACAAAAACGCATTGATTTTTCAACCCGACACAGTTGGTCAGCATTTCGATCCCCGATTCGCTTTACGCGGATGGTCTATTGACAGTTGTGTGATGACCACAGGCCCTAAGGTCTATGAAACCGCTTTTAGCGATGAAACCGCATCAAAGCCAAGGTCGGAATACAGTGCATTCAGCTAAGACTGGTAATCACCAGGGATGCTTCGGGTTTGTTCTGGAAGATGTTCCTGGGTATGTACATCGCATTTTTGATTGCCTATGTATGTTTTTATATCCATGCTGATGGAATGGATTCAAGATTCAGTCTCAGCGTTGGATCCCTGTTCGCAGTAGTAGGTAATAAATACATTATTGATTCTTCTCTTCCTGAATCCACTTCTTTTACACTCGTTGACACCTTGCATGGCCTTACCTTGTTTGCCATTTTTATTATTATCACCTGTACAGCTTATTCCATGGTACTTATAAAAAGAAATGAGATAAAAAAGGCCAGGAGATTTGATATGTTGGCTGCGCAGATCCTGCTTTTTCTTTATGTGGTTTCCAATTTTTATTTCATCATCAAAGCTGCGACCTTATAAATGGAAAGCTTTAAGCTGAAGCTTGGTTTCATGTCTTAACATTTGAGCGCGTTCCTTTTTCGTAACTTGTATAGACAGCAGGATTTCAATTCTTTTTATGAACATTCATGTTGCAGGATTAAGTGTCAATATTGGTGAAGCCGATCTGGGTTCTCTTTTTTCGGCTTATGGATCCGTGAGTTTTGTGGTGATCGTTCGCAATAAAAAAAATGGCCGCTCGATGGGACAGGCCTTTGTTGAAATGCCCAACCAGGCGCAGGGTGAGCAGGCAGTGAAAGCACTTGACAAGATCTGTATTGATGGAAATTTTCTTTCTGTAAAAGCACTGGAATATATACCAGGCGAATTCAATAACTAGAACAGATCAGGAACGCCTGATACGTGGACGCTCCCTGTTAGGATTTTCTTCTTTAGGCCTTGCTGCCTGTACAGAAAGTGATTTTCCCTTCACAACCGCCTTGTTTAATTTCTCAATAGCTTTCAGTGCTTCTTCTTCAATGGGCATATCTACAAAAGCAAAACCCTTTGAAGTTCCGGTTTTAATATCCACCACCAATTTAATTTTGACTACCATTCCAAATTCAAGAAACATTTTTCTGAGCTCCTGCTCTGTTATATTTCTTCCCAGTCCTGAAACAAAAAGATTCATATGAAAAATTAAATACAGCGTTGCGTAGTAGTGCAACTTCTTTGCTTAATGTGATTTCCGGCTAAAGGTAAGCCTTCAATGGAGAAAGCTTTTAATGATCTGGTTCTTTGAATTGAATTCAGTTTTGAGAGAGTGATGCATCTAATCCTATAACAACGGAATCTCTTCCATCGCCTTCATCTGGCACTGCATAATAATTGCAGGAAAGCTGGGATGATGCATATGAACCACAAACAAAAAAAGGTTGTCGATAAACTGGGCCGTATTGGACTGGTCGCCAAGGGCATTGTATACATTGCTATGGGGGCTCTGGCCTTCATGGCTGCATTTGAATGGGCGGGACATGATGAAAAGGAAGCCAGCCGCAATGGAGTTTTTGAATGGCTCCAGGATACAGGAGGTAATTTTCTTTTAATTGTTATCTCCGTAGGACTTGCCTGTTATTGTATCTGGAGATTTGTACAGGCCTTTACTGATAAAACAAAAAAAGGTAGGGAGCGTCTTCGTTATTTTTTCAGTGGTCTTGCTTACTCTTCAGTGGCGTTTACTGCAGCCGGACTGGCCCTGCACAAAAACAAAGATGATGGTGACAGCAATCAACATTGGGTGAGTGAAGCCCTGAGTAATTCTTATGGAGAAATAATTGTTGGTATAGGAGCCCTGATTTTTGTTGCCATTGGTATTTACCAGCTGCATTATGGTTTATCGGGCAAGTACAAAAAACATATTGAAGGTTTGAATTTGCAGGATGAAAAAGCCAAACTCTTATTGAAATTTGGAAAGATCGGTTATGTGTCGAGAGGGTTGGTCTGGCTCTTACTTTCTTTTTTACTGGCTCGCGCTGCCTGGTTCAGTAAGGCTTCTGAAGCCGGTGATACTGGTAAGGCATTCAGGCTGGTAGAGAATGAAACCTATGGTTCCTATATTCTCGGAGCAATTGGACTTGGAGTAATTGCTTACGGGATTTTCAATTTTGTGAGGGCAAGGTATGGGGGGAGTTCATAGTTCATGGTTCATAGTAGATGTCAGAAGGCAAATAGCTTATAGCATATGGCGTATCGCTTATGATTATGAACGGCGATTCAATTAACAAGCAGTAAGTGGTAAAATTTGCTGCTTTTCCAACTTGTGAACTAGTGAACTAGTGAACTCGTGAACTATAATTTCTCACTGAAACTGTCTCCATAACTTGAAAAGGAAATTATCTTCTTCCTCACTGGTCTTTTTATCTTCTGCAATAGCCAGGTTATTTACTGAGCCGTCAAAGCAGGGAAATAGCTCCACCAGTCGGCCGCTATAAATAGTATAGAGATTTCGATAGTGCAGGAACAGATGCTCCATGAAACGGGGAAGTTTGGCTGTAGGAAACATAAGGGTGTTTTTTGAAAGAGTGAAAAATCCATCAAAATGCTGCTTTTACAGCAATATTTTCATCTAGAACTCAACCATTAACTTAATTATCCTTTTTTCACATTCACAGCATTCAATCCTTTAGGACCCTGTTCTACTTCAAAGCTTACTTTGTCACCTTCCTGAATGCGCTCACTAAGTCCATTTATATGAACAAACACACGCTCTCCGGAAATGGCATCAATGATAAAGCCAAAACCTTTTGATTCATTGAAATAGGAAACTTTTCCGTTGCGAACCGGATCTTCATCTTCTCCTGCAACATGTTTTGGAACACCAATTTGCATGTCCTCCGGATTGAATACCTTCATTTTCTTAGGATCAGGCGGAGTGGAGGAAAGATTCCCATCCTCATCTATATAGGCCATCATTTCATCAAGCGACTTGCCTTTTTTGGCATTTGCTTTACGCTCTTCCATTTTTTCAGCTTTCTCCTGACGCTGTTTGGCCTTTTTCTTTTCTTTTTCTTTTTTACCGGATGTGATCCCTCTTCCCATACTACTAAATATTTTTTGATGTCGGTGAAGGTCGTCTTTTTAAAGTGGGTAGCAAAAACAATCAGTCTTTCCCTCTCCTAAAGTTGGGTGAAACTTTATCTGCCTTCTATCCCTTTTTTTTATCAGCTGGCTTGATCTTATTCTGTTTTTCCAGGGTTTTTTGAACTTTCTGGCTGCTTTTCCGGAAAACAGGAAATTGCATGGGACTTTTTTGGGGTCTTTCATCACCCAGCAATACACCCCACTGTTTCATGTTTTCTGTACGGTCAAAAACGATCTTCAAAACGGCAATTACAGGTAATGAAAGGAACATGCCAGAAACTCCGGCAAGGGCTCCGGCTATGATCACACCTACAATGGTGGCCAGGGCATTGATCTTTACCTTGGACCCTACAATTCTGGGCATCAGGATATTATTATCGAGGAACTGCACAAAAGCGATCGTGCCCAGAACTACAACTATGGGCCACAATTCCTGTGAGGATGATAAAGTAAGAAGGACGCCAATAATATTTCCGATCAGGGCGCCTACATATGGTATCAAATTCAGAATGGCAAAGATGGCTCCGATCAGTATTGCATGTTTGATCCCAAATACCATGAGCAATCCACCCAGTAATATCGTGATATAGGTGATCTGTATGAGCAGCCCTGTCAGGTAACTTTTTATAATGACTTCTGTTTCGCGGATCACCTCTTCCACTTTATGTTGCGAGGGTTGTGGAAACCAGATGAATACAAACCTGATCAACAGGTTTTTGTAAAACAAAAAAAGGAAGATGTAGATCGGCAATAAACCAATGAAAATAAAGATGCCAGTGATGGAAGAAGCCGCACCACCCAGCATGGAGCCTGCATAATTCAGCAGCTTTTCATTTTGCTCATTGAGTATTTGTGTTTGTTTTTCCGTTGAAAGGCCAAAGCTGGAATCAATCCATTTAGATAAAGTAGTTAAATGGAGCTGTACATTTTGCTTTATCTGGGGAAAATCATTTACCAGCATGCTGATCTGCGAAGAAAAAAACCAGACGAGTAAGCCTATCAAAATGGCGAGGAAAAGAATGGATAAAAAGATCGCCAGTCCCTCAGGCAATTTCCTGCGCCTGAAAAAACGGTATACCGGCAACAGCATGATCGCCAGGAAAAAAGCCATCAGCAAGGGAGTGATGACATCTTTACCAACCCATATGATCATGCCCAGGAAATAGACCCCAAGGAGTTCTATGGATCTCCGGACGGTAAGCGGCAGCTGTTGCATTTTTTTGACAAAGAAAGGAATATTATTATGCCAGGGAATAATAGGAGTTTACAAGTTCACAAGTTCACGAGTTCACAAGTTGGGTTGTCACCCTGGTAAGGATCTCCTTTACACTTCATACAATAGTTCATTCAATTCATGCAAAGCAGGGTTTCTGAAACCCTTGCCTGCAGCTAGTTTCGCCATTCGAAAACCAAAAACATGAAGAAGATCCTTAAATGGACCGGACTTATTTTGCTGATCGTACTGGTTGGCCTGGTGATAACCGTGATGTCGAGGCAGCACCTCAAATATGATGCGCCCTACCCGGCAATTACAGCTTCTAAAGATTCAGCAATGATCGCCAGGGGCAGGCACCTGGTATTAGGACCTGCACATTGCGTTGATTGCCACAGTCCGGTGAAGAATGTTGATTCCATGCTCAGTCTGGGTCAGGATCCTCCATTAAGTGGTGGACTCAAATTCGATCTTCCTTTTGGTAATTTCTTTGTACGCAACATCACACCTGATGCTGAAACAGGTATTGGAAATATGTCAGATGGTGAGTTTGCAAGGCTATTGCGCTATGGTGTAAAAAAGAATGGTGAAGCAGCATTGCCTTTTATGCCTTTTCAGAATATGAGTGATGAAGATCTTACCGCCATCATTTCTTACCTGAGGTCCACAAAGCCGGTAAAGAATGCTGTTCCTGAACATGATTATAATCTGATGGGACGTGTGATCAAGGCCTTCCTCATCAAGCCTGAGAGTCCAACTGAAACCATTCATTCAGCCGTATGGCGAGATACAACCGCAGATTATGGCCGTCACCTGGCTATGGTGGTTGCTAACTGTAATGAGTGTCATACAAAAAGAGATGGCGTGGGTAAATTCATTGGTAAAACAATGGCAGGTGGAAATAAATTCGAAGAAGAAGGTCAGCCTACACTGATCACTCCCAATCTGACACCGCATCCTTCCGGCAGGATCTATAACTGGTCGCAGGAAACCTTCATCAAGCGCTTTCGTATGGGCAAGCTGATAAAACATAGTCATATGCCCTGGGCTTCCTATGGCCGTATGACTGATGATGAATTAAAAGCCATCTATCATTTCCTGCAAACTCTTGAACCGGTAGAAACTGAAAAAAATTAAAAACAAGATTGGTAAGTTTTTATCACCTGGTCCTTCACCACTTGTTAGTGAAATGATAAAAGCAGGACCAGGAAGTAAATAAAAAATAATTATTTGCTGCTGCCCGGTAAAGTCGATATATATGTCTTATTTCTTTTCTTCTCTCCGAAAGCCTTACTGCCATTGGGTTGCAGGGTAAATAAAATCATTTGCGGGGAGGTAATCACACCTAAATAGTTTTCCCCATTTTTTTAAACACGTAGTTTTCCTATTGCCGGATAAGCACTTGTCTCCTATCTTCGTTTCGGTTTTTCATAGGATATTGGATTTTATACGAGGCAGGATTTCTATCCAGCCTTTTTTTTTGTCCATTCAACACCCCGCCATCATTTTTACGACCTATCACTGCATATTTTTTCTAAGTAATAACCATCAAAAATAATTAGGGCATTTAATCGATTGACTACTGAAGAGACAGGTAGTAAGTTTGTGATACATTGATTGGTTTATGATCCAATCCGATGCAAAGCCATAAGGTCCTATTCCAGTAAAGCCATTACCATCATCCTAAGGAAAACAATTGTAAAACCATTCCGGGAAAACAATTCCTATCCATTGAAAGAACAAAGGCGTCCGTTCCGATGAAAAAGAAAATTCTTTAAAAATCAAAACGCCTGATATTGATCCCCACTTTACGGTGGGGATTTTTTTTGATCATCATCCATTAAAAAATTGGCATGATTTTTCAAAATTCTAATGAAAACAGTGATTATGGAAATGCGTAGTGAAAGCAATAGTGATAAGAGAAGAAGGAAGTTGATTTCAAAACCAGTGCTGGTACGTTCAGTAAAGCCTGGACAAACTTCAGCCCTTGTATGGGAAAGAGAAACCAACTCCATTACAGGTATCTGGAAAAACTAGTTCTTCATCTCCTGCAATCTGGATTTATTTCTCCAGCAATCCATCAGTTCTCCATTGTACAAATACCTGGATGGTAGAATCAGATAACTTGTCGTGCTTGAAAGGCATAAAACCTTTTTCGCCAGGATTTTTCTGAATGCGTGTAATGATCTCATCGATATGAGTTTTGGCTGCATCGTAAGTATTCAGCGGTTCACGTTTGCCATTGGGTGGAATATGACAGGGAGCGCAATTATTGGAGATGATCGATTGAACATTGGCTTCATAAGTGATCTTAGCCGGTTCTTTTTGAGCTTTTTTAGCAGTGGAGCAATACTGGAATACAAAAAGGCCTGCCAGTAAAAAGGGGATCGTCAGTTTTTTCATTTCTAAGGTTTGATGTTTAAACGTAGAAAGATAGGAATTTTGTTATTTCCTGCCTATCCTCACCAGATTAAAGAAATTGATGAACGCGAAAGAATGGGTGTAAATTTATAAGACTAAAGTTTTCATCATGGACAAGGACAAAAAACTTAAGGAAAAAGAGCAGGCTCCTAAGGAGCAGACATCTCAGCGGCATTCCAGTGCATTCAACGAAAAAAGCGTGGAAGATGAAAAAAGCACGACCAATGTTGAAGAAGAATCAGACCTGGAACAGAAGCATAAAGAAGCAATGACTGAAAGAGATTGATCAGTAACGCATGCCGCAACCACGGAACACTTCTTTTTTATACTGAATTTTTACCGAGTTCCGGTAAACATTATCGCTCATGCCATCGCTGCAGAAATGAGGCAGTATGGTAAGATGAATAGAATCACCTGAATGATACAACAGGCTATCTCCCGATTGTTTTTTTACAACCACTGTCTTTAATGATTCCTTCCAGTCAGCCAGTCGAAAACTCAGTGAGTCATTTTTGTCAATTGATACATTCCAGAAAGGTTCATTGCCGATGCCGAAAAACGAAATGCCTTCATCTTTTTTCTTTTGCCAGGTTGTATTAGTGGCTATATCCTGCATTGGGTTCATTGGGAAACCCTTTTTTTGTGCGGGATTATAATATTCAAGTTGTTTTCCCTTCCACCTGTACCTTGCTCTAACCACCTGGTCCTTATACAACCAGATATATCCATTGGAGGGTGACCAGTTTCCTGTGATTACAATGGTACTGTCATTAGCAAAGCTTTCCTGGAGCTGGAAGGTATGATCGCTGTTGAAGGCAACGATGTGACCAATATTTCCGGGAAGAACGGTCTGGTAAACTCCTGATGGTTCCTGGATCTTTTCCCGGGCAGGTAAAATGATTTTTTCTTCTGCTGGTTCAATGGCCAGGTTGGAATCATTGGCCAGCATTTCAGTTAACGAACTATCTGCCTCTAATTGTTTAGCTTTTTTTTCAGCAGGTAACTGGCAGGCCGTAAAGAAAAGAAGAGATATGGTCGCAAAGGATCTAAACACTTCCATGAAAATGAAAATCCCGTGCCAGTGGTTTAAAACAGGAAAGTCCCGCTGTGGGCGGGACTTTCAGCAATAATGTAGAGATTATTAATCTAAAACTTTCACACCTTTTGCGGAGAACTGAACATCTTTTTCAGAACCCTTGATAGCAGCAATTTCTTCTTTTGATTTTCCGGCGTCTTCAGCATAGTGGCGGCGCTGTTCTTCTGTAACTTCCTTGATCACTGCAGATCCTTCAATAACAACAGTTCTTCCAACAATATTGGCTGGCATCAGGAAGGCGTGATCTTTGGCTCGAACCATCATAGAAGAACCATCATTTCTCTGGATGCGGATCCAGCAGCCTTCTGCCTGGCAAACCTCAGCGACCTTGCCCTGCACCTGTCCTTCAAATTTATTGTCAACCAGCTTGTTTTTTAATTCATCCACAGCCACCACGTTTCTTTCTTCAGATACTTTTCCATAAACCACACCCTTGGCAGCTTGTACTTTTTCCTTGTCAGGAGTGTCTTGAGCCTGGGTGGCAATGGCGCAAAAAAGAAAGGCGGCAAATAAGATCTTTTTCATTTTGAAGTTTTATGGTAGACAAATATAACAGCAGTTCCTGAATGAAAAAAAGGATTCGGCAGGGTGGCTGTTAAAGCGCGTGTAATAAAAGAAGGTTATGGGAAATGGACATTAAATCCATAACACATACCAATGAAAACCGGCAAAGAAAAACACCCTGAAAACCAGTGTTTTCTTTCACAGATATTTAGCCAAAAAAACATCTGAAAATCTTCTTTTGTTTTGCTAAAAAGATTAGCTTCGCCTACAAATCAAAATTTACGAATAGATGCTCGTAAGCCTGACTTAGGGCCATCGTTCAACTAACTTTTCAACCAACAAATATGTCAAACGCTGAAAAATTAAAGGCATTAAAACTTACCATAGACAAGATAGACAAGGACTTTGGTAAGGGAAGTGTGATGATGATGAACGAACGCTCACAGGAACCGCAGGAAGTGGTTTCCACAGGTTCTATAGGACTGGATACAGCCTTGGGCATCGGCGGACTTCCAAGAGGCCGTGTAATAGAGATCTATGGTCCTGAAAGTTCCGGTAAGACCACCATTGCTACTCATGTTATTGCAGAAGCGCAAAAAAAAGGTGGTATGTGCGCCATTATTGACGCGGAGCATGCATTCGATTCAAGTTATGCCCAGAAACTGGGTGTTGATATAGACAACCTCCTGATCTCTCAGCCTGATTATGGCGAGCAGGCGCTGGAAATTGCAGACCGTCTGATTCTTTCTGGCGCGCTGGATGTAGTGGTGATCGACTCAGTAGCTGCACTGGTTCCCAAAGGAGAACTGGAAGGTGAAATGGGTGATTCAAAAATGGGACTGCAGGCAAGGTTGATGTCACAGGCATTGAGAAAACTTACAGCTACCATTTCAAAAACAAATACCATTTGCATTTTCATCAACCAGCTGCGTGAAAAGATTGGTGTGATGTTCGGCAATCCTGAAACAACTACAGGTGGTAATGCGCTGAAGTTTTATGCTTCAGTGAGACTGGATATCCGTCGTATGGCACAGATCAAGGATGGAGAAGAAGCCATTGGTAACAGGGTGAAGGTGAAAGTGGTGAAGAATAAGGTTGCTCCACCGTTCAGAACAGCTGAATTTGATATTGTATTTGGTGAAGGCATATCCAAGGTTGGTGAGATCATTGACATGGGTGTTGAAATGGGTATTGTTCAGAAAAGTGGAAGCTGGTTCAGTTACAATGGAGATAAGCTCGGACAGGGTCGTGAATCAGTGAAAGGGTTGTTGCAGGATAATCCCCAGCTGGCTGAAGAAATTGAAAACAAGATCCGCGAAAAGATCAAGGAGTTACAGGCTGCCTGACCTTCCTGAAACACTGATATTGAAATCCTGCTTTATGCAGGATTTTTTAATCACAGATGGATTGAGATTTAATCACAGATTGCACAGATTAACACAGATTGGGTAACAGATTTTTTCGCGGATTTCCATCGATTATTATTGATGCTGTTTACTAAAGAGAAAGTTCCTTTTAGGAGATATAATCTGTGAAATCTGTGTAATCTGTGCTTCATCGCTGATTGCGCAGATTTTAAATGATTGAATCTTTCTTATTGATCAATCTTCTTCTTATCAAGATATAATCTGTTTCCATTTGTGATATCTGTGATCGATCACAGATTGCGCTGATGAAGAATGATTGAATCACTCTTATTGATTAATCTTCTTTCTTGTAGAAATATAATCTGTGTCTATCTGTGAAATCTGTGATCGATCACTGATTACGCTGATTAAATATGATTAGTTGGCCTTTTATTAATCAATCTTTTTCAATCAGGATCAAATCTGAGCAATCTGTGATGCATTAAAAAGCCCATTGAAAAAACAACGGGCGGATCAGGTCAATCAAAGGTTTAGGGTTTTAAGATTCTTTGGGACTGGATTGTACACGAGGCATAGAAAAATGAGATTCATAGGTTAACGTCCCTTTGTTGTCAAAGACATTGCCATATATGTAAAAGATTGATTATCATCGTTTAATTTTTCCATACGCCCTTAAGCTTACTTGAAACATGCTTTAGAAGACATTATAATTCAATAACTTATTTTGTTCTTGAGTTGGCTGATCCATCCACATTTCCTCGTGTTTATTCCTTAAATCATGGCCCTTCCTAAACAGAGGCCTGTTTAAATTTGTAAAATGCCCTTTCAATTAGTTGCTCCATATCAACCAGCAGGTGATCAGCCCTCCGCCATTCAACAACTCTCCCAAAATCTTTTACAGGGTGAAAAACATCAGGTTTTATTAGGTGTTACCGGATCCGGCAAAACATTTACAGTTGCCAATGTGATACAGGAAGTGCAGAAGCCAACACTGGTCCTGACACATAATAAAACCCTGGTAGCACAGTTGTATGGAGAATTCAGGCAGTTTTTCCCGGATAATGCTGTAGAATATTTTGTTTCCTATTACGACTATTACCAGCCCGAAGCCTATTTGCCTACTACTGATACCTACATTGAAAAAGACCTCAACATCAATGAAGAACTGGACAAGCTCAGGTTAAGAGCAACAGCCAGTCTGTTATCAGGCAGAAGGGACATTATCGTTGTGGCAAGTGTGAGCTGCATCTATGGTATGGGTAATCCTACCGATTATGAAAGTGGGATCATCAGGATATCAAGAGGACAGAATATTTCCAGGCAGGGATTTCTTCATTCCCTGGTCAATTCCTTATACAACCGCACCTCCATTGACTTTAACAGGGGTACTTTCAGGGTGAAAGGTGATACCGTAGATATCAATCTTCCTTATGTTGATTATGGTTACAGGATCACCTTCTTTGGAGATGAAATAGAAGAAATTGAAAGCATTGATGTGACCCATGGCAAGAGGATCGGCAAATTGGATGATGCAGCTATCTTCCCGGCAAATCTCTACGTGGCTCCAAAAGACATGATCCAGAATGTGATGTATGAGATCCAGGACGAGATGACTGCACAGGTAGAATACTTCAAGAGTACTGGAAAATTCATTGAAGCACAAAGACTGAAAGAAAGAGTAGAATATGATCTTGAAATGATCCGTGAATTGGGTTATTGCAATGGAATTGAAAATTATTCGAGGTTTTTTGACCGCAGAAAGCCAGGAACACGACCTTTTTGCCTGCTGGATTATTTTCCCAAAGATTTCCTTTGTGTGGTGGACGAGAGCCATCAGACCATACCCCAGGTCAGTGGTATGTATGGAGGAGACCGTAGCCGCAAACTGATCCTGGTTGATTATGGCTTCCGACTTCCCTCAGCACTTGATAACCGTCCATTGAATTTTCATGAATTTGAAAGCCTCGTCAACCAGTCGATCTACGTAAGTGCTACTCCTGGTGATTATGAACTGGAACAGACAGGTGGCTTTGTAGTAGAGCAGGTAGTTCGCCCAACAGGACTTCTGGAACCTCCTATTGAAGTAAGGCCCAGCATCAACCAGATCGATGACCTTCTTGATGAAATTGACAAGCGTGTAAAAAAAGGAGACCGCGTACTGGTAACCACACTTACCAAAAGAATGGCGGAGGAAATGGACAAATACCTGAAACGCATCGACATCAAATCCAGGTACATTCATAGTGATATTGACGCGCTGGAAAGAGTGGAGATACTCAGGGACCTCAGGTTGGGTAAGATCGACGTACTGGTTGGTGTCAATTTGCTTCGCGAGGGACTTGACCTTCCTGAAGTTTCGCTGGTAGCCATCCTCGATGCAGATAAGGAAGGTTTTCTTCGCAATGAAAGATCGCTGACACAGACTGCTGGAAGAGCCGCCAGGAATGTGGATGGCCTTGTGATATTTTATGCGGATAAAATGACTGAAAGCATGCAGCGTACCATTGATGAAACAAACCGCAGGCGTGAAAAGCAAGTTGCCTATAACATCGCCAATAATATAACTCCACGAACTGTAAAAAAATCTATTGAGCAGGTAATGGCGCAAACTTCAGTACTTGATATTAAAGGATATGATCCTGATTCACCGTTTGCTGTGGATGAGATCATCACAAAGGCTGCTGAGGATGAGAATGAATACACAACCATACCCCAGATCGAAAAGGTCATTGCAAAAACCAAAAAGGAAATGGAAAAAGCTGCCCGCGACCTGGATTTCATGGAAGCCGCCCGCTTAAGAGATGAAATGTTCTCGCTTCAAAAGCGTCTGGAGACAATGAAATCGTAGATCTACGTATTTTTCTTTAGCAGTTTCCCTCGATTTTGCAAAAAATCATTGATAAGTCTTGCAGCTTGTTGTGGAGCTTTATATTTTAGTCTTGTTAAACCACAAATCCAGTATTTATGAAAAAGCGTATCTCCAGGGTACTTAATTTTTTTGCATTCAACCTTTTGTTCTTCGCACTTTATCTCAATTTCATACATAAAGAAAGCAACACACAGGAAACTGCAACACCTCATGCACAGGTATCAGCTATCAAAGGAACTGTACTTGTTTCAGATCCTCAACCTTACCTCAATAAAGTTGAAGTAAGTCAGCCGGCGCATGCAGCAGCATTTCAAAATTGATCAATAAAGAATCTTTTACTAACCCTTTTTATTCTCAATTTTTACAAATCAAAAGGCCCCGTACCAGCGGGGTTTTTTATTTTCATCCGGTCATAATCTCTGAATTCCTTCATTCCATCTTCCAACTCAAACACGCAACATCTCCCTAACTTCGCCGGATGGACAAAAGATTGTTTTTGCTGGATGCCTACGCATTAATTTTCAGGGCTTATTATGCCCTCATACGTAATCCCAGGGTGACCTCCAAAGGGAAGAATACCAATGCGCAATTTGGCTTCACCAATACCATCATAGAACTGATCAACAACCAGAAGCCCACCCATATGGCTGTTTGTTTTGATACTGCCGAACCCACTGAAAGGCATACAGATTTTTCTGAGTATAAAGCCAACCGACAGGAAGCACCTGAAGACCTTACTGCTGCCATTCCTGATATCAAACGCATCATCAGCGGCCTGAATATCCCCATAATCGAAAGTCATGGCTATGAAGCGGATGATGTGATCGGCACTTTGAGCAAACAGGCAGAGAAACTGGGTTATGAAGTTTTCATGGTCACACCGGATAAAGATTATGGTCAGCTGGTAAGCGATAAGATCAAAATCTATAAGCCGGGATACCAGGGAGGAGATGTGGAGATCATGGGTCCCAAAGAAGTTTGCGAGAAGTGGTGCATAGAATCTGTTGACCAGGTAGTTGACATTCTTGGCCTCATGGGCGATGCGGTAGATAATATTCCCGGGATTGCTGGTGTGGGACAAAAAACAGCTTGCAAATTGCTGACAGAGTATAAAACACTTGAGAATGTTCTTGCCAATGCAGAACAGATCAAAGGTGCACTGGGAGAAAAGATCAGGAAAGGAAAGGATGATGCTATCATGTCGAAAAAACTCGCAAGGATCATCACCTCAGTGCCGGTAGATTTTCATGAAGGTGATTTCCTGCTGAAAGACTGGAATAAGGAAATGCTCAAAGAAGTGTTCAATGAACTTGAATTTAAAACTATTGGCAGGAGATTACTGGGTGAAGAATTTGGTGGCGAACCAGGAGCTAGAAAAAATGCAAATGGTGTACAGGCCGATTTGTTTAATAATGCTTCTGCAGATGAAGCCGAAGTGATATCAGTGGTGCAGCCTGGAAATAATATTCATAATACACCGCATTCTTATGAGCTGGTGGAGAGCGAAGCTGAATTCAAAGCCCTGATAGATGCTTTGAACCAGCACCAGGAAATTTCTTTTGATACAGAAACAACCAGCATTGATGCAAATGCCGCGGACCTTGTAGGGCTTAGTTTTTCAGTTGAAAAAGGGAAGGGATGGTATGTGCCTGTTCCCTGTGAGAATGCTGCGGAAACAAAAAATATCATTTCAAGATTTTTGCCGCTCTTTAATGATACCTCTAAAACCTGGGTAGGACATAATATCAAATATGACCTGCTCATGCTTAAATGGTATGGGTTTGAGATCAAAGGTCAATTGTTTGATACCCTCCTTGCGCATTACCTGATTGATCCCGATGGAAAAAACAATATGGACTGGCTCAGTGCAAAATTTCTGAACTATGAACCCATCCATATCGAAGAGCTGATAGGTAAAAAAGGAAAGAACCAGGGTTGCATGAAAGATGTTGAGCTGGAAAAGATAAAAGAGTATGCTGTTGAAGATGCAGATGTCACTCTTCAGTTCAAAAACATTTTTATTCCAAAAATGCAGGAAGTTGGCGTAAGGAAAATATTTGATGAAGTAGAAAATCCATTGGTGCCTGTGCTGATGGAAATGGAATTTGAAGGTGTACGTGTGGATGTTGATTTCCTGAATGAATATTCAAGAGTGCTGGAAATTGAAGCCCGTGTGCATGAAGAGAAAGTTTATGAAGCTTCGGGTGTTCGTTTTAACCTTGGTTCTCCCAGGCAATTAGGTGAGGTTTTGTTTGAAAAATTAAAACTGGATCCCAAGGCTAAAAAAACAAAGACAGGTCAGTATGCAACAGGTGAGGATGTGTTACGAAAACTGGCAGTATTGCATCCGGTTGCGGATGATATTTTGGCTTACCGCGAATACACGAAACTGAGGTCTACCTATGTGGATGCCTTGCCATTGCTGATCAACAAAAAAACGGGCAGGGTGCATACTACCTATGGACAGGCAGTTGCTGTAACAGGACGACTGGCCAGCAACAATCCGAATTTGCAGAACATACCCATCAAAACCGAAAGAGGCCGGGAGATCCGTAAGGCCTTTATTCCAAGAGATGCAGATCATATTCTTGTGAGCGCGGATTACTCACAAATAGAATTGCGGATCGTTGCTGCACTAAGTGCTGATGAAGTGATGTGTGAAGCCTTCCGACAACATAAAGATGTGCATACGGCTACTGCAGCAAAAGTTTATGGTGTGGAGGAAGAAGCTGTCACAAAAGAAATGCGCCGTAAGGCCAAGAGTGTGAACTTCGGAATCATTTATGGACAGGGCGCTTTTGGTCTGGCAGAAAACCTGGGTATCAGCAGAACTGAAGCAAAGACCATCATCGATAATTATAAAAAAGAATTCGCTGGCATTACCCGTTACATGGATGACATGATCAACTATTGCCGCGAGCATGGTTATGTACAAACCATCATGGGAAGAAAGA
The DNA here is from genome assembly GCA_023386045.1 of Bacteroidota bacterium. Taxonomy (GTDB): domain Bacteria; phylum Bacteroidota; class Bacteroidia; order Chitinophagales; family Chitinophagaceae; genus Flavisolibacter. Next base: position 241,283 of record JAEWKK010000019.1, on the reverse strand, counting down.
GATGGCTGAGAGATATCAATTCTTCCAATTTCACAGTTCGTGGTTATGCAGAACGCAATGCGATCAATTCACCGATCCAGGGTACGGCTGCCGATATGATCAAGCTGGCCATGGTTCGTGTACAAAAAGCGATGAAAGAAAAAGGTTTCCGTTCCAAAATGATCCTCCAGGTTCATGATGAATTGGTGTTCGATGCACATAAGGATGAAGTTGAAACGCTGAAGCCGCTGGTTCTGGAATGCATGCAATCTGCCATGAGCCTGCCCAATGGCGTGCCTGTGATAGCAGAAGTAGGTGAAGGAGTGAACTGGCTGGAAGCGCATTGAGGTGGGTGAATGGTGAGTGGTGTGTTATTGTGAGTGGTGAGTAGTGAGTGGTGAGTGGGAAGTTGTGAGAGAGTTTGTAGTAGTAGTTAGTTTTTGATGAGAATATCTTGATATTAAATGTAGCCGGGTTTTTGAAGGTATAAAGAATGGAAAATAAAATACAGCCAACGATATATTATTGTTATGATGCTTATTGCGGTTGGTGTTATGGATTCAGTCCAGTAATTACAAGGATCGCTAAGGAATATGAAGGCAGGCTTGCTTTTGATGTGCTTTCGGGCGGCATGATCATGCCGGAAGAGCCGACGCATTTTGCTCCGATGGCTCAATATATTCAAAACGCATACAAGCGCGTGGAAGAACTTACCGGCATTAAATTCGGCCAGGACTTTCTCTGGCATGTATTTCATCCTGAAGAAACAGACTGGTATCCCGATTCAACCAAACCCGCTATCGCACTTTGCATTATGAAGGAATACTATCCTGAAAAAGCGGTGTACATGGCATCCGACCTGCAATATGCATTGAACTATGAAGGCCGCGATCTTACCGATAATGAAGCCTACCGCCACCTTGTAATTCAATACCAGATCCCTGAAGAGGAGTTTTATACCAAACTAAAATCAGAAGAATATAAAGAGAAGGCTTATTACGAATTTGCACTTGTAAAACAATTACAGGTAACGGGGTTTCCCTGTGTACTCCTTCAGGTTACAGATTCCAAATTCTATTTACTCGCCAGCGGATATACCGATTATGAAACACTGAAGGCAAGGATTGATAAAGTATTATCAGAAATCAATAAGGATTCCACTGAATAAGAAGAATCACAGATTACACAGAGAGAAATGAATCACAGATTACAAGGATTAGGAATTATCACAGATACACAGATTGGCACAGATTATCGGTTACACGATTACAAAACCGGCCAAATAATTTAAAAGCATTTATCGGGAAAAGGAATTATTTAAGAATGTATCCCAAAACGATCGGCCCAAATCAACGAACTTTTGATATTGTTATAATCTGTGAAATCTGTGATACAATCACTGATTTCGCTAATTAGGTATGATTAGTTTATCTCTTATCAATCAATCATTTTCTGCTATCAAGATCTAATCTGTGCCAATCTGTGAAATCTGTGATACAATCACTGATATCGGTGATTAGGAAGTAAAAACTACAACCACAAACATCCTGGGGCGTTAGCCCAAAAATCTTCGTAAAAACTCCAACCATCATTTAACCAAGGGGCGTAGCCCTGGAATAGCTATTCCAGGGCTACGCCCCTTAAGCCTTCTATCTGCAAATATTTGCTAAGAAGATGTATGGGCTACGCTCCTAAATTTATTACACGTGGAAATCTTTACTCCGAAGATGATTGATTTTCTTTTTATTGATCTATCCTTTTATTAAGATCTAATCTGTGTCAATCTGTGTAATCTGTGATTCATTTCTCTCTGTGTAATCTGTGATAATACCTAATCCGTGTAATCTGTGTTACATGGAATGTAATGCAATCCTATTCCCTTCGCTATCGATAAATACACCCATAAATCCATATTCGGGTGAGATCTGTGTTTTGGGAACAGTAACCTTTCCACCGGCGGCTTCCACTTTATCAAGTATTATTTGAAGATCCGGATTGCCATTCAGATAGATCAGCGGTCCTTCTGTAGTAGAGGGAATATGAAAACCATCCGTTTTGCAAATAGAACCTCCCACTCCATTCATGGGATCATCAATAGGAAAAAGACGCATTTCAATGTCAGGCATATTCAATGGAGTGAGTTGAATCCCAAATATTGTTTCATAAAATTTCTGTGCACGGTCAATATCTTTTGCCGGAATTTCAAACCAGCTGATAGCATGTTTCATGATAAATCTTTTCTTAAATTAAGAAGACCTTTTGATTTGCTTTCAGCGATTTAAATCCAATCCACCAGCTTTTTCAATTCCTTGTTCCTGAAGCTCTTCTGTTTGCAGCCCTGGCAGCAGCAGTACCAAAGTTTCGAAGATTGTATGTAAATGTGAGCATGAAATATTGTTGCAGCACTTCATTCCTAACATCTTCAACATAGGCATCAGTCACATTCCGGCTGATACTCTGGTTTTGTTTCAGTAGATCAAATACGCCCAGTTTCAACTCGCCTTTGCGGTCCTTCAGGAATTTTTTTCCAACCGACATATTCCAAAGTGTATAATCCTGGTTGAAGCCTTCGGCAAGGCCACGCAACAGCTGGTTGCTTAATTCATTCTGGAAAAACCATCCATTTTTTGACAACAGGTTGAGCTGAATACTTGCCACATGCTGGAAATAATCATCATCAAATTCTTTTTGGACCTGGTTCTTGACCTTGTTGAAATTGGCAGTGTAGGAAAGAGTAAAGTCTACATACTGACTTACATTACTGGCGATCACAGCACCTGTTGAATAAGTTGTATTTCTGGAAATATTGCTGATACTGTCAATGGCACCCGGCAGCCTTGTGAAACTGATTCCACCATTCAAGTTGATATTGGATTTGATGAATTTCACAGGAAGTGCAAAGGTCAGAAATGAACGCACACTCCTGTAACCATCCAGGTTTACAGGAATACTTACCTGTTCGCCAGGCGCCAGCACCAAAGGATTGTTATTAATATTTATGGTTCTGTTGGTAGTTGTTGAGTTGATATAGGTAGCATTGGTGATGTAATCATTAGCAGTCTGGTAAAATACATTACCAACCAGTAAGAGTCCTTTAGTTGTATTGGTGAAAGTATAACGGCCACTCAGGATGTTCATGAATTGCTGCTTTAATTGCGGGTTTCCAGCAGTAATGAAAGGCCTGTTGGTGATATCAACTACATCGGATAATTGAGTAACAGATGGATTATTTGTATTAGAACGATAGAAGATTCTGATATTGCTCTTTGGTGAGAGCTTCCATCTTATCTGTGCATTGGGTAATACATTGTTGAAAGTCTTTTCAACATTCAAAGTTCTTGGAAAGTCCTGGTCACTGCTCAGGGTATTCCTCTGGTAGTTGGCTCCAAATACAATCTGTTTGTCCCTGTCACCAATTCGAAAACTAAATCCTGCATTTTGAGCTTTGGTAGTATTGTCAAAGCGGTTGGATAAACTGGTATCAAAAATATTATATCTCTCCTCATTTGCATTATATCGAAAAGCTTCCTGGTCGGCCTTATTCCTGGAATAGGATGGATTGTAATTAAGTTGCAGTTGTGTTTTTTCGCTGATCGGTTCTGTATATACGAAGTTTGCTGATACCTGATAACCACCATTATCCTGGTCGGTAAACCTGCTCGTACTTGAACTGATTGGCGTTCCTAAAGAATCAAATCTTTGTTGCAATGTGTTTACATATATTTCGCCCTGGCGGCTGTTGGATGAGGTGTTCAGGTTAACTGAAAATGTTCTTCCTCTTTTTGCAAATGAATGTCGCCAGAGGATGGTATTATTCAGATTGTTGCCATCTCTTTTGTTATCGGTGGAATTATTGGTGGTACTAATCTGTTTGCTTTCTGAAAAAACACTGGTTGTAACAAGTCTGTCTGAATTATTTTTTTGAAAACTCAGGTTTGGTATGATGATGATCTGGTTGGAAGAATCAAGCCTCCACTCCAGCCTCATATTGATCCTGTGATTAAAATTTTTACTTGAATTGTTGTTGGACTGTTCTATGATATTGCCGGTGAAATATTGCTGGTTCGACAATTCATTCGTGCTATTGTTGCTGTTGTTAAAGAAATAACTACCGGTTACTGTCAGCTTCTTTCCCCATATGTCGGAAAAATTAACGCCCAGTGCATTCGTCTTGTTGATACCATTCTGTTGTCCTACAAGGAAATTACTGCTGTTGCCAAAATTTCCTCCACCACCAGGCCCACGGTTGCCTCCTCTCTGTCCGCCTCCTCTTTGTCCGCCACCTCTTTGATTGTTGCTGGTAACTCCAAGCAGATCCTGTTGTGAAAAATTCTGCTGATTCACATTATTGAAATTTCCAACTATTGAAATTCTCCTGTTATCCTTTAAAATCGTTGCGTTGCCGCCGGCAGCATAGCGTTCATCAGTTCCATATCCGGCAAAGACTCTTCCAAACTGTCCATTGCGCATGTTGGCCTTTGTAACAATATTGATGGCCTTTGTAGTATTTCCATCATCAACTCCCGTGAATTGCGCCTGGTCGCTCAACCTGTCAAAAACCTGGATCCTGTCTATGATCTCTGCCGGCAAGTTTCTTAATGCGGCTGTGGCATCATCACCAAAAAGATCACGTCCGTCTATTGTTACTTTTTGTACGTTTTCTCCCTGGGCCTTCACCTGTCCGTTTTCAATCGTGATCCCAGGCATTTTTCTCACGAGGTCTTCTCCACTGGCATCAGGATTCACCTTATACTGGCTGGCACTCATTTGAAGCGTATCGCCCTTTTGTGTGACTGCTGGTGTTGTGGCCCTGATGATCACCGTTTCGAGTTGTTGCGATTCATTTGACGCCGCCCTGATATCAATGCTTACATCAGTACTGTCAAGCTTTATCCATCTTGATACCGGGTTGTAACCTACATAGGAAAAAGAAAGTAGAAAGCTGTCAGGAGATAAATGATCAAAAAGAAAATAGCCGGCTGAATCACTGATGCTTTTCTGTATAGTAGAGTCTGTGAATTTTTTCAGGGAAATGGTTGCCCCTGGAAGAGGCATGCCTGTATTTCCGTCGGTTAAAGTTCCGCTAATGGATAAATTTTGTGCAGATAACTGCTGAAAGCCTGAAAAAAGCAGGAAAAGCAATAAAATTCGTGCTGGCATCTTCTTAATTTAAGACCACTCAAACAGGAAAACTAATAAAAACCGTGCCCTATAAAAGGAGCATGAGGTTAATTAATGCTAATAAATCGGGTTATATTGCAGCCCCAAAATTCAGTCTATGGAGTTTAAAAGAATTGTAGCCGTTACAGGCATGCCTGGTCTTTATGAAGTATTGAGCAGTAAAGCTGACGGTGCTATTGTGCGTTCGCTTGATGACAAGAGTACAAAGTTTGTTTCTTCACGTGTGCACAACCTTTCACACCTGGAAAGTATTGAGATCTATACACAAAGGGATAATGTTTCTCTCACAGATGTCTTCAATGCCATGAAAGACAGCAAGGAGAAAATGCCTGATGTGAAAGACAATAAAGCCCTCAGGGGTTATTTTGAAAAAGTTTATCCTGATATGGACTTTGAAAGAGTTTATACCAGCGATATGAAAAAAATGGTGAAGTGGTTTGAAGTGTTGCAGGCTAATGAAGTTGACTTCAGCACAGCAGCAGAGGAAGAATCTGCAGAAGAAACTGTCGAGGTGGCACCTGTAGAGGAAGCCCCTGCAAAAAAATCAAAAGCAAAGGCAGCAACTTCCACTGAAGAAAATGCCTCTGACGAACCCAAAGTAAAAGCTGCAGCCAAAACCAAATCAGAAGCAAAGCCCAAGGCAAAAGCTTCAGAAAAGGAAACTGTCGAAGGAGAAGAAAAACCTAAGAGAACAAGAAAGAAAAAGACAGAGGAATAATTATTGTAACAGATTCGTGAATGGTCGATCGTGAATCATTGCCGGGTATTCCGGTGACCGTTCACTTTGGACCATTTTTTATATAGACAAATCTTTATTATGCAGGAACAGGAACTTCAGTTTACGGCACAGATCACCAGCATTCCAAGAAAATATCTTCCGCAGGATTATAAGGTTACCGACTGGAATACGCTTGAGCCATATTTTAAAGAATTACTGGAAAGACCATTGACCTCAAAGGAAATCCTTGAACAATGGCTTCAGGATATGAGCGAAGTGGAAGCCGTTATTGGTGAAGATGCAGCCTGGAGACAGATCAGGATGACCTGCGATACCGAAAACAAAGAGCTGGAAAATGCCTTTACATTTTTTGTGATGGAGATCCAGCCGAAAATCCAGCCTTACGCTGATAAGCTGAACAGGAAGCTGATTGACAATGAATATACTTCCCAACTGAAAGGAGATGCTTACCGTGTTTACCTGAGAAATGTAAAAAAGAATATTGAGTTATTCCGCGAGGAAAATATTCAGATCAACGCAGAAATTGCAGTTCTGGCCCAACAATATGGTGTGATCTCCGGTAAAATGTCGGTAGAAGTTAATGGGCAGGAATATACCTTACAGCAGGCAACGAAGTTTCTTGAAAACCCTGACAGAAAGCTTCGTGAAGAAGTTTATCGCAAGATACAGGAGCGCCGCATGCAGGATAAGGATCAACTGAATCAGCTTTTCAACAAACTGGTGGAGAAGCGTCAGCAGGTTGCAAAAAATGCGGGTTTTGAAAATTACCGTGATTACAAGTTCGAGGACCTGGGAAGATTTGATTATAAAAAAGAAGACTGCTTCCAGTTTCATGAAGCGGTGAAGACCGGCATTCTTCCTCTTGTTGATTTTATTTATGATCGTAAAAGACAAAAACTGGGACTTGATTCCTTACGTCCCTGGGATATTGATGCAGAGCCGGAAGGAATTCAACCTCTTCATCCTTTTAATTCCGGCGAAGAACTTGTCAACAAAACCATAGAATGCTTCACCCGCATGAATCCTTTTTTTGGTGAATGCCTGGTGAAGATGAAAGAAATGGGAAGACTGGATCTCGATAGCCGCAAGGGAAAAGCTCCAGGAGGATACAATTGCCCTCTTCCTGAAACCGGCGCACCATTCATTTTTATGAATGCTGCCGGACAAATGGGAGATGTAACTACCATGGTGCACGAAGGCGGTCATGCCATTCATTCTTTTCTTGCACATCACCTGCCATTGACTGCTTTCAAGGAATATCCAATGGAAATTGCTGAAGTTGCCAGCATGACCATGGAACTTTTCAGCATGGATTACTGGGATGTGTTTTTTGATAATCCACATGACCTTAAAAGAGCCAAACAGCAACAGCTGGAAAGAGTTCTCACCATATTTCCATGGATCGCTACCATTGATAAATTCCAGCACTGGGTTTATGAAAATCCTGCTCATACCGAAGCAGAAAGAGCAGAGAAATGGAGAAGTATTCTAAATGATTTCAGTTCAGTAGCATTGGATATTTCAGGTTTGGAGGAATATCGCAAATATTCCTGGCAGCGCCAGTTGCATCTTTATGAAGTTCCATTTTATTACATCGAGTATGGCATTGCACAACTGGGAGCCATTGGATTGTGGAAGCAATTCAAGGAGAACAAAGAGACGGCCATAAATAATTATATCACGGCGCTTAAACTGGGTGGAACCAAAACACTTCCCCAGTTATACGAAGCTGCCGGACTTCAATTCAGCTTTTCACCGGATTATATCAGTGAACTGATGCTGTTTGTACAAAATGAAATGGAAAGAATCACTGCGCCGGATCATTCCTGAGAAGTTTATCAAAATTGAATGAATTAAATACTGAAGGATTTTATTCAATTATTTGCTGTTGCAATCCTTGCAGGTTCCGTTGATCAACACCTGTACTCTGTCTGCAATATAGCCTTCGGGTAGTTCGATACGGGGAGAAACAATATCATCCAGGCAAATGGTGCGGTTGCAATTGCTGCAGATGAAATGAACATGATCATCGTGATGGTGGCCTTCTTCGCAATCCTTGCACAAAGCATAACGCACCGTGTTGTCTGATGTGGGAATGGTATGGATGATGCCTTTTTCAACAAAGGTCTGTAACGTGCGGTACACCGTCACCCTGTCAAATTTTTCACCGGCTTTCAATTCAATATCGCCATGTGTCAATGCATCTTCACTGCTGAGAAAAAGCGAAAGGATCTTCCTGCGGCTGTCGGTTACACTCAGGTGCCTGCGGCGGAGTATATCATTCAGCCTTGCATTTATGCTTCTTGTTTCACCTGTGCTCATGTTCACTCTTTCAATAATTTTTCAACATCCTTTTCCATCTCACTAACTTCTGATGGCTTGATGCCATCATAAATTCCAACCACTTCACCTTTCCTGTTTACTAAAGCTATGAATTGTGAATGTAAAAAATCTGTTTCTGAATCGGCAACGGCCTTGGGATCGTCAATGGTATAACTATGCCTGGCCATTCGGTAAAGACTGTCTTTTTCACCTGTAAGAAAGATCCATTTATTTGGATCGGCACCAATAGAATCCGCATAACGCTTCAATACCGGAACAGAATCCGTTGATGGATCGCAGGTATAGGAAAGGACCAGGAATTCAGGATTGCTCTTAAATTTTTCATAGACCGGCTTCAGGTTATTGTTCATGCGCGGACAAATGCCTGTGCAGGTGGTAAAGAAAAAATTTACAACATTCACTTTTCCAAGAGCATCTTTTTCCGTGATGATCTTTCCTTCCTGGTTTGTAAATGCAAAAGGCTGAACAGTGCTGATAGGTTTCCATTGCTTTTTTAAATAGCCGGGGATGGCAATGCTTAGGGCTGCAAAAAAACCAACTACAAGCAATGAATAAAATACTATGTAAAAGATCCTTCTTTTAGGCATATGCTGGATTGTGCCCGCAAAGTTAATTTAGCAGGAGCAGGTAAATGCAGGATTAACACCATTTTGAAAAGTTTGACACAGCCATGAAATGATGGAAATACCTAATTGCAGCGACGGATGTATATCTTTAATTAACAATACTTAAGATGAAATTCAGATTTACTTTCCTATTTGTTTTAATGGCAATGCAATCTTTTTCCCAAACGGGAAATGACAAAAAGATCAGGGAGCTTTTATCCAGTCAGACTGCTTCCTGGAACAATGGTGATATTGAAGGTTTCATGCAGACCTACTGGCATAGTGATTCCCTGATGTTTATCGGTAAAAATGGTGTCACGAGGGGCTGGCAGCAAACATTGAATAATTATAAGAAAGGTTATCCGGATACAGCCGCAATGGGAAAACTATCCTTCGACCTTATAAAGACTAAAAAGCTTTCCAAAAAATATTATTACGTAGTTGGCAAGTGGATGTTGAAAAGAACGGTTGGAGATCTGAGCGGCCATTTCGATCTGCTTCTGAAAAAAATAAAGGGTCGGTGGTATATCATCGCTGATCACAGTTCCTGATCATTGATTAAAGGCTCCATATTTTTTTATAATACCTCAAAAGAAAAAAGAAACTCACCAGGGCTACCGCGTAAAAAAGAAAATGATACCATTGTATGGAACTGCTGATGTATCCCAACTTAAAAAATATGCCTGCTGTGGCCATCACCATCAACCATAATAATCCCCAGGAAAAAGAATTGATGATCTTCCTGAAATAACGTTTGATCTCCGGATCCATACCGGAATTATATTCATCCATAGCATAAAGTTAGGAGTAGTTTTACATGATCAGGGAACCAGTAATTCTTCCAGCGCCATGGAATCGCCATTGAAAACATTGAAGTCAACTTTTGAAAGAATGCCATTCACCCTGCCTTCTTCACTATGCTGCCAGAAGGACCATTCGCGCGAAATACGTGGCTTTTCAGGTTGCAGGTAATGAGCCACCCACAATGGATATTCATCAAAAAATCCTGCGAGGTATCGCTCATAAAAATCCACATTGGTATAAATGATGGGTTTTACATCGTAATAATTTTCAACCATGTCCAGCCAGGCCTTTACTTCCTGTCTTAACTGGCTCACTGTTACTCCATAGGTTTGTTCCACATCAAGAACGGGAGGAAGGTCACCTGATTCAAGGTCAACGCGACTTATAAAATTCTTTGCCTGTGTTTTTCCATCTTTAGAAGCAATGAAAAAATGATAAGCACCACGGATTATGCCAGCCTGTTTGGATTTTCTCCAGTTACGCTTGAAAAATGGATCGGTATTGCCATTGCCTTCTGTAGCCTTCATAAAAGCAAATCCCAGGCGGATGTTTTTGACCTGCATCTCTTTTACCGCATCCCAGGAAATGTTTTGCTGGTATTTTGAAACATCAATTCCATGTATTTCGTACTGATTGGGAATATGAATGCCAAATTCAGGATAGCGAACAAAACGCAGTTGCCTGCTTTCCCACCAAAGAAACATCAGGTAGCCGGCAAATAAAAAAATAGCCATTACCGACAGAAAGACGAAGAACCTTAGAAACTGTTTCCTTGATTTTTTTGCCGCCACCTTGCAATGTTAGTGATGAAAGCCCAATCATAATTATTCAGTCACAAACTCAACCCTATTCTAACATTTTATTTTATTATTATCAACATCACCACTATCCATTCACCACTCACCACTCACCATAAAGCATTGCCATTTCCTCATTCACCAGTATCTTGCGTCATGCCTCAATTCAACTGGAACGATACCCTCAACCTCCTGGGCAAGCTCACACTTCGCCGCAGCTGGAACGGTATGAAGGTATTGGCCAGTTATTATGTTAGCAAGTGGAGTAAAAAGCCTTTGCAGTGGGGTTTTCCTGTATCTATTTCTTTTGAGCCCACCACTTCCTGCAATCTTCGTTGTCCGGAATGTCCAAGTGGGCTGAGAGCTTTTACCAGGCCCACCGGCATGCTGCAAAAGGATTTTTTCAGTGAGACAATTGACCAGTTGTCTAAGGAATTGCTTTACCTGGTTTTTTATTTCCAGGGAGAACCATATCTCAACCCAAAATTTACCGAGATGGTTCAATACGCAGCTTCAAAAAAAATATATACTGCCACTTCCACGAATGCACATTATCTGAATGATGAAAATGCAAGAAAGACAGTGGAAAGCGGACTTGACCGCCTGATCATTTCCATTGATGGTACCACCCAGGAAACCTACCAGCAATATCGTGTAGGTGGCCAGCTGGATAAGGTTTTGCAGGGTGCCGCCAATATTGTAAAATGGAAAAAAGAACTAAAGAGTAAAACTCCATTTATCATATTCCAGTTCCTTGTTGTGCGTCACAATGAACACCAGATAGAAGAGGTGAAGAGCCTGGCAAAAAAAATAGGTGTTGACCAGGTGCGTTTGAAAACAGCACAGGTTTATGATTATGTTAATGATCCCAACCAGCTCATTCCTAAAAATGAAAAATACAGTCGCTATAAAAAAGACAGGAATGGCAAAGTGATCTTTAAAGGCAACAATGAAAATCATTGCTGGAGATTATGGCATGATCCCGTGATCACCTGGGATGGTGCAGTTGTGCCCTGCTGTTTTGATAAGGATGCTCAACACAAACTGGGAGATCTGAAAAATCAAAGCTTTAAAGAACTTTGGCAGAACGAGGAGTACAGGAATTTCAGAAGCCAGGTTTTGCAAAGCAGGAAAAATATCGACATCTGCGCCAATTGTTCGGAAGGTGTGAAGGTCTGGGGCTGATGAAACTTTCTTTTTTATTCTTGATAACAGGCTATATTTATTTTTTCCGGCCAAACCCTAATCCTCACCGTGAATTTTTTGAATGGGTATTGAAAAAGATATAAACCAGGCAAATTTTATCAGCTCAAGGCAGAAGGCCATGATCAATATCCTTTTCTCCTATGGCTGGATCATTGAAAGAATAAAAACCTTTCTTGCAAAAGAAGACATTACTCATCAGCAATATAACATCCTGCGCATCTTAAGAGGCGCATCTCCCAAACCTCTTTCAACACTCCAGATCAGGGAACGCATGCTGGATAAAATGAGCGACACCAGCAGGATTGTAGACAGGCTGGTTGCAAAGAATCTTGTAAAAAAATCCATTTGCGCTGCAGATAAGCGTCTTGTTGATGTGGTCATCACAGATAAAGGACAGGCTCTTCTTAAACGCATTGATGCATCCACTGATTACGTGGCAAACATCATGGGCAACCTTACTGAAAATGATGCAGAAATGTTAAGTTCTCTTCTCGACAGGTTGCGCGGCTCAGAATAACCAGTAATTTTATTGACTGAACCGTTGAAACATGAAAAACCTGATCGCTACCATTTGCTTGTCCCTTTTTCTATTGACATCGTTTGCACAGCAGGCTCCTGTATATGAGTTCAGGGGCGTGTGGATCGCTACAGTTGATAATATCGACTGGCCACAGAGAAATGAATTCAATGTAGATAGCCAGAAAACAGATTTTATACGACAGCTCGACCTTCACAAGGCCAACGGGATGAACGCGGTAATTGTCCAGGTTCGTCCTGCTACTGATGCTTTTTATCCTTCTCCTTACGAACCCTGGAGCCAGTGGCTTACAGGAAAACAGGGAAGACCTCCGGTTCCTTTCTATGATCCTTTGCAATTCATGATCGAGGAATCGCATAAGCGTGGTCTTGAATTTCATGCATGGCTGAATCCTTACCGCGCCAATTTTTCCATTGCGAAAGCTTCCATCGCACCTTCACATATCACTCGAATTCATCCTGAATGGTTTCTTTCTTATGGAGGCAAACAATATTTTGATCCAGGAAATCCTGAGGGCCAGCAATGGGTTCTAAATGTGATCAGGGATATCGTGAAACGATACGATGTTGATGGCGTGCACATGGATGATTATTTCTATCCTTATAAAGTTCCGGGCAAAGATTTTCCTGATGCGAAATCATACGCCAAAGATCCCCGCGGACTGAATAAGGAAGACTGGAGAAGAAGCAATGTAGATACCATCATCACACATATTGCAAGGGTGATTAAGGAAGAAAAGCCCTGGGTTAAATTTGGTATTTCACCCTTTGGTGTTTGGCGCAACCAGGATAAGGATCCCATGGGTAGCCCTACAAAAGCCGGTGTTACAAATTATGACGACCTGTATGCTGATATTCTACTTTGGCTGAAAGAAGGCTGGATAGATTATGTGGCTCCGCAGTTATACTGGGAAACAGGTCACAGGCTTGTTGCTTATGAAACACTGATCGACTGGTGGAGCAAGCACACTTATGGCAGGCATATGTATATCGGACAGGGAATTTACCGCGCACTTGAAACCAGCAAATCAAGCATCGGCTGGAGAAACCCTGAAGAACTGCCAAGGCAGATCAGGTTGCTGAGATCTTATCCGAGCATACAGGGTAGCGTTTATTTCAGCAGTAAAACTTTTGAACACAATCCAAATGGATGGGTAGATTCATTGAGAAATAATTATTACAGTCAGCCCGCTATCATTCCTCCCATGGACTGGTTGCCTGAAAATCCCAACAGGAGAAATAATACTACAAGTGGCATCACCCCAGCTGCCATTGTTCCCGGAGATAGAAAAGGATCATAAAGAACTCATCTGATTATCTTTTTCAAAACATTCGATTTCCCTTCCAGGAAATCTGTCTGATCTTTCGAGCCCAGCCTGATAAATAAGGGAAGACGGGTCAGTTTTTGAATCTGAATCTCCTTCCTACAGACGAACCCAAGCTGTTTACTGTAGAAATTTTGCGGCAAAACCCGGATCGTCAGGCTTTTTACCATGGTATCATTCTTTGGCTTGAAATTGAGCTGTGATGCGGCTTTCCGGCAATTTAACAGGATCAGCACCGATAAAAAGACCATCGTTCTGGCCATGGATTGGGATTTGCAGTAAATTTACGGCTTGATTTTTGTGAACCCGGCAAAATTTTGCTCCGCCAAAGCGGGAAGGAGATTGCCACAGACGAAACCTGAACATGAGCCTTAGCACCAGTTTACAACAGAAATTACTTCAAAAATTATCACCCCAGCAGATTCAGTTAATGAAATTGCTGCAGGTGCCTACCGCTATACTTGACGAAAGAATTAAGGAAGAACTCGAAGAAAATCCCGCCCTGGAACTTTCAGATGATGAGCATGATGACAGCATGGAAGCCAAGGATGAATTTACGGATACAACCGCGGATGAAGATTACAGCGAGGAAAGTGAGTTAAGCAGCGAAGACCAGTATGAAAACATTGATATCTCTGATTATGTACAGGAAGGCGATGATGATATAGCTGATTACAAACTTCGCGATGAGAATTATGGTGAACAGGAAGAAAAAACTACCATGCCCTACCGCGTTGAAACAAGTTTTTATGAAGTTCTTGAAGCGCAGTTGGGGATGCTCAAGCTCGATGATCGGGAATTCAGGATTGCTGAGCAGATCATAGGAAGCATTGACGAAGATGGTTACCTGCGCAGGGAAACATCTGCTATAGTTGACGACCTGGCTTTCAGGCAGAACATCGATTCCACCAATGAAGAAGTGGAAGGCATCATCATGCGCATACAGCAGTTTGATCCTCCAGGTGTGGCGGCGAGAACCCTCCAGGAATGCCTGCTGCTGCAATTGTTCAGGCAAAAAGAAGAAGGCAAGGATGTGGAGGTGGCCATACAGGCGCTGAGCCGGTATTTTGATGAGTTTACCAAAAAGCATTATGAAAAAATTCAGCGTGGACTAAACCTGAATGATGACGAGCTGAAAGAAGTGATGCAGCATATCACCAGGCTGAATCCCAAGCCAGGCGGTAACCTTGGAGGTGCCACAAAAGCAGAAAGCTATATCGTCCCGGATTTTTTCATTTTCAATAATGCCGGCAAGCTGGAACTTACCCTCAACTCCAAAAACGCCCCGGAGCTTCGGATCAGCGAAGGTTATCGGGATATGCTGAAAGAATATGATCGTGGTGCCAAAAAAGACAGGCGCCAGAAAGAAGCTGTTCTTTTTATCAAACAAAAAATTGATGCGGCCAAATGGTTCATCGATGCCATTAAGCAAAGGCAACATACGCTGCTGAGTACCATGACCGCAATTATGAATCACCAGTATGATTTTTTTATCACAGGTGATGAAACCAGCCTGCGACCCATGATCCTCAAGGATATTGCTGAAAAAACCAATCTTGATATTTCTACGGTAAGCCGTGTGGCTAACAGCAAATTCGTACAAACTGAATTTGGAACCTACCGCCTCAAATTTTTCTTCAGCGAATCACTGACCACTGATACCGGAGAAGAAGTTTCTACCAGGGAAGTAAAAAAGATTCTGAGCGACCTCATTGAAAATGAACACAAGAAAAAGCCGCTGAGCGATGAACGCCTGACAGAACTTCTGCAGGAAAAAGGTTACAACATCGCCCGCAGAACAGTTGCCAAGTACAGAGAGCAATTGAATATTCCTGTGGCGCGGTTGAGAAAAGAGCTGTAAGATGGTGAATGGGGAGTGGTGAATAGTGAATAGTGAATAGTGAGTGGTGAGTGGTGAGTAGCTTTAAGTTCGGGAAATTGTTGGTTTCAATAATTCACAAGTTCACGATCCTTCCAGGAAGGTGGAGGAATGAATTTTAAACCACAGAATACTCACCACTCACCCCTGACCACTCACCATTCACCATCTGCCACTAACTCCTTAAGTTTGCCAATGCTTTCAAACAAGGAACTGACTGCCTTACCTTCTTTTCATCCGGTAACGAAGATGGGCGCCAGGATTTTTTCATATTTATTCCATCCGCTGTTTATACCTGTTTATGTTATCCTTTTTCTGGTTTATGAACTCAGGCTGTTTCCAGACCGCGATGATTGGGGAAAAAAACTGGTGATCATTCAGTTCCTGGTCAGCTATACACTGCTTCCTCTGATCACCATCATGCTGATGAAAGCACTGGGCTTTGTGCAATCCATCCAATTGAAAACCCAAAAAGACCGCATACTTCCTTATGTTGTTTGCGAGATCTTTTATTTCTGGGGATGGTATGTTTCCAAAAACCTGCATTATCCCGACCTGGTGATCATGTTCACGCTGGCTGTTTTTCTTGCCTGCTCCGTAGGATTGATCATGAATAGCTATCTGAAGATCAGCATGCATGGAATAGCTGTAGGAACACTTAGTGCCTTTGTTATCATTGCAGGAATAACAACAGGAATACAATTGGGGTTCTTCATTACAATTGCCGTATTAATTGCAGGCATTACCTGCACTTCGCGGCTCATTGATTCCAACCACAGTACCGCGGAGATCTATGCCGGTTTTCTGATGGGTGCCTTCATGCAGTTTGCCGCTTACTGGTTTGTTTAGATGGATAAGGAAATAACTTTCTTAAAGAATTACTTTTGTCCAAATGAAATAAAATGGGATTCCTGATCAAGGTCCTTGTAACAGCCCTTGCTGTTTTTGTAGCAGATTATTTTCTTGATGGCGTGCACATTGCCAGCGATGCCAAAACAGTCATCATTGTTGCACTTGTGCTGGCACTGCTCAACACATTCATCAAACCCATACTTGTATTGCTTACCATACCCGTCACCATTCTTACACTTGGCTTATTTTTACTGGTCATCAATGCACTTATGGTGCTATGGGCCGACAGGCTGATTGCAGGTTTCACAGTTGATGGCTGGTGGTCAGCAATTTTATTCAGCCTGATTGTTTCATTGGTCAGTGCCATATTGAACAGCATTGCTGGTGAAAGGAAATAAAATTCAAAAGAACTTACATGGATTTTCAAAGGAGAGAACTGACAGACGAACAGCTAATCAACATATACAAAAACCTGCTTTGGCCCAGGCTGATCGAAGAAAAGATGCTGGTCCTTTTGCGTCAGGGAAGAATATCAAAATGGTTTAGTGGCATTGGACAGGAAGCTATTTCTGTTGGAGCAACCATGGCCCTGCAGCAAGATGAGTGGATCATGCCCCTCCATCGAAACCTTGGTGTATTTACTACGCGTAACATGCCGCTCCACAAGCTTTTTAAACAATGGCAGGGTGCGCAGGACGGCTATAGCAAAGGCCGGGAAAGAAGCTTTCATTTTGGAACAAAAGATCATCATATCTGCGGGATGATCTCTCACCTCGGCCCTCAGCTGGCAATTGCAGATGGAGTGGCCCTTGCACACAAACTCAGAAAAGAAAACAAGGTCTCGCTTGCGTTTACAGGTGATGGCGGTACAAGTGAAGGTGATTTTCATGAAGCACTGAACGTGGCTGCTGTCTGGGAATTACCGGTCATCTTTATCATTGAAAATAACGGTTACGGTTTGAGTACGCCCGTAAATGAACAATTCCGTTGTGCACAGCTGGCCGAAAGAGCCAGTGGTTACGGAATGGAAGGCATTACGATTGATGGCAACAATGTACTTTCTGTTTACGATACCATCATGGGTGTACGGGATTATTGTATCAAAGAACAGAAACCTTACCTGGTTGAATGCATGACTTTCCGCATGCGCGGCCATGAAGAAGCCAGCGGTACCAAATATGTTCCCAAAGAGCTTTTTGACGAATGGAGCGTTAAGGACCCCATTAAAAATTTTGAAACCTTTCTTCTTGCTGGAAATATTCTTCGCACAGATGATATCGAAAATCTTCGCCGGCAGATGAAGGAAAAAATAGAAGCTGAATTACAGCTTGGTTTTGATAGCGCACCAATTATTGTGAGTACTTCAGCAGAAATGAAAGATGTGTATGCTCCTGCGATCCATACAGGGACAAAGGTTCACAACGATCATTCAAATGCTGACTCTAACCGTGAGCTCCGGATGATCGATGCCATCAAGGAAGGATTACATCAAAGCATGAAGCAACATGACAATCTTGTTTTGATGGGCCAGGACATAGCAGAATACGGTGGTGCATTTAAGATCACTGAAGGTTTTGTACAGGATTTTGGAAAAGAAAGAGTACGGAACACACCTCTTTGTGAAAGCGCCATTGTAGGTGCCTGCCTGGGGATGTCGTTAGAAGGATATAAGTCGGTGATGGAAATGCAGTTTGCAGATTTTGTTTCCGTAGGATTTAACCAGATCGTGAACAACCTGGCCAAGATCTATTACCGATGGGGTCAAAATGCTGATGTGGTTATCCGCATGCCTACGGGAGCAGGTGTGGGTGCTGGTCCTTTTCATTCACAAAGCAATGAAGCCTGGTTCACGCACGTTCCCGGGTTGAAGGTTGTATATCCGGCAACACCTGCTGATGCCAAGGGATTGTTGATTGCTGCCATCAATGATCCTAACCCTGTGATGTATTTCGAGCACAAGGCACTCTATCGAAGTGTTAGTGGGAAAGTAACTGAAGACTATTATGAAGTTGAAATAGGCAAGGCAAGACTGGTGCAAAAAGGTGAGGATATTTCCATCATCACTTATGGAAGTGGCGTGCACTGGGCCGAAGATTACGCCGCAGAACATACAGAGATCTCAATTGATATCCTTGACCTGAGAACACTGTTGCCTCTGGACTATGAAGCCATAGCTGCTTCGGTGAAAAGAACAGGAAAGGTTTTATTGCTACATGAAGATACACTCACCGGTGGCCTTGGCGGCGAGCTGTCTGCATGGATCGCAGAGAACTGCTTCCAGTATCTTGATGCACCCATCATGCGTTGCGCCTCGCTGGATACGCCCGTTCCTTTCAATATTGAGCTGGAAAAGAATTTTCTTGCGAGGGCAAGGCTGGATGAATTGGTACAGGCATTGATGGAATATTAATCGATCACAGATAACCCAGATTATAAATGATTAGCAATCCTTTTATTGATCAATCACTGATTCCGCTGATCATAAATGATTGATTCACCTTTTTGGACTAATCTATTCTTCAATCAAGATCTAATCTGTGCTCATCTGAGTAATCTGTGATACAATCACTGATTTCGCTGATTTAAAATGATTAGGATGCTTTATCGAAGAATCACTCTTCTATCAAAAATCTAATCTGTGCCAATCTGTGTAATCTATGATCAATCACTGATTCCGCTGATCATAAATGATTGATTCACCTTTTTGGACTAATCTATTCTTCAATCAAGATCTAATCTGTGTTCATCTGTGTAATCTGTGATACAATCACTGATTCCGCTGATTAAATATGATTAGTTTACCTTTTATTAGTGAACCTTTTACCAATCAGTAATCTAATCTGTGTCCATCTGTGTAATCTGTGATAATATTCTGAGTAATCTGTGATTTGTCTTAACTTAATACCTCGTATTCCTCTCTAAACCACTCCTCCAGTTTTATGAACGGCTTCCTGCCCGGTGGAAATATTCTTCACCAATAAAAAATTATTTTATGCCAGAAATCATGCAAAAAAGCAAGCTTTCCCTTGTACAGGAAAACCTTTCTTGCTATTTCAAAACACACGATGTGAAATATGTTGCCGAGGACGCGGTCTTTAAAAACATGAGCACGGGAGAAACTCATAAAGGTCGCGCTGAAGTGGGCGCCATGCTGCACTTTAATTATCATGTGGCCTTTGAAGCCCGACTAGAGATCATCAATCAATACATTACAGAAGACATGGCCGTTGTGGAAGGTTTTTTCAAAGGCCGCCATATAGGTGAAATCGGCGGTATGGCTGCCACAAACAAAGAAGTGGATGTTCCTATCTGCCTGGTTTATGATCTGAAAGACGGTCTCATTCAAAAAGCAAGGATCTATTTCCAGACAGATATCCTGATGAAGCAGGTGGGTGTATCTGCTGCTGCACCCAAAACAACTTACCTGGTGCGCGACATCTTTAAATTAAAATTCGGCCATTTCAAAGATGCCAAACAACTGCTCAACCAGGCACTTGAATCTGAATTGCTTCCCGACCGCGAGCATGCAAGAGTTCTTTCTGATTTTACCGGTGACTCTTATCGCCTGATCTTTGAAGAAGGCTTTTCATCCCTTGATGCTTTTGAACAGTCGTTAACTGGCAGCATGAAGGCCGATGAATGGCAGCAATGGTATGAAAAATTCAAACCCCATGTTGAAAGCAGTCACCGTGAGATATTAAAACAGGTATTGTAAAATTTCGTTTAGTGATGGCGGTTAGAGTTTTAACAATAGCTCAGACCGCCTTTTTTACAGGGTGGTATCAAATTTGAAAGTCTTTGAGAAAATCATCACCATGAATAAAAGAGCCCTTGCCTGGATCCTGCTGATCCTGCCTGTATTGACCATTGCCTATGCGGTTTACCGTTCAACGGCCGAAGTGATCATTACCGAAGAAAACGGCCGGCAGGTTACATATGGCGAACCCCAACATGGACTGATCCTGGGACTTTTCATTTTTGCAGCCACCTCTCTCATGGGGGCTGTCTGGATAATGCTGGACGACTGGAGAAGACCTGGTCGTGATGATACTATGACGACTACAAAGGTGAGTAGCAAAGTGGCTACCAATTATCCGCATTAATGTTCATTCTATATTCTATCAGGAATGCTGCAATGAGAGTTGCGGCATTTCTGTTTAGGGGGTCATAGTTGATAGTTCATAGTTCATAGTAGGGCAT
This sequence comes from Bacteroidota bacterium, assembly GCA_023386045.1. Taxonomy (GTDB): domain Bacteria; phylum Bacteroidota; class Bacteroidia; order Chitinophagales; family Chitinophagaceae; genus Flavisolibacter. The sequence goes on along the minus strand of JAEWKK010000019.1, from coordinate 220,836 downwards.
ATAGCTAATAGTGACCCTGAAAGGGTCCGTTTATCGTTTGACTTAAGATCTTTGACAATAGGGCTCAATAAAGAACAGGAACCTGAAGTGTGCGACGCAACATAAGTTGAAGAGGGTGCTGAAGCTGACTAACAAAAATTAATCTGCTAATATCAGATTTGCTTGAATATGGACTAGCTAAAAATTAAAATACAATCATTGGTTTTCATCTATTTTTTTTTTGAGGTTTGGCAGTATTGCTACTATCATCACCTGTTGTGTCACTCACTTCATCGTTCAGTAATGCTATTGAACAAATAAATAATTCACTAAAAAATTCCATTCATTCAATTTCGCAGTGTCAGCATTTAGTTAGTCTTTTCCTTTCCTCATCAAACTACTAATCTTCTCAGCAATGATTTTCATTTTGGGAATGGCTTCTTCTTCCTTCAAAGGCATGAAAACAGCAATGATAAATTTTGAACTTTCATCCTCGGCCCAGCCCACATCATGCGTGTACATGCTCCACCATCCTGTTTTATGATAAAACATCATTCCGCGGGATAGTCCTGTCGCCAGTTTTGTTGTATCGAGTTGTGCTCCGAGAAGAACTTTCATTTCATTACTTACCCAATGATTCACCAATTGACCTGTGCAAATCCTGTACATAAAATCAGCCGCGTGAAGAGCGCAGGTCACGGTACTTCTAATGGTATCATATCCCGGATCTTCAACAGACCTTTTTAAAAATTTCCTGGTTACTTCACTGCCTTCCCAGCCATATTCCTTCATGGTTTGATTGATGCGTTTCCTGCCTGCAATATCTATGAGGCAATTGGCCGCGGTGTTATCACTTCTGGTGATCATCAGATCAAGCAAATACCTGATAGTAACTGTATCACCATTTTTTAACAGAGGCCTCGGATCAAAGGAAATTTCTTTTGAACGGTCTACATCATTGGGTGTACGAACTACATAGCTTTTAAAAAGCGAATATTCACCCTGGCTCACCTGCCTGAGTACTTCCATGGCCACATACATTTTATATACAGATGCAGGATAAATGAATTGGTCATGGTTTACACCACCAAACAAAGGCTTTTTACCTCTGAGGTCTATCACCGCCAGCGAAACCTTAAGCCTTCCGTCTTCATCTGCATCGTAACTACTGTCAATGCCAGCTTCTTTTAAAATATTTTGCAATGAAGCAGAGAGGCTGCGTGATTCTTTATAATATCCTGGAAGCTTTGTTTGTGCTAATAAACCTATTGTCTGCATAAGCAGAACAGGAATTAGCAGAAGCCGTAAATGATTCCGCATCAGAATTTATTATTGAAGATTGTCGTTGCTATTAAGCATCACCGCTGCTACCTTTTTCGCCTACGAACCACTGCTCCTTGTTTTTAAAAAGCACATTGAAAGTTGTGAGCGTGCCATAGATCCTGGTGATGTATTGCTGAAGGTTAACTTTTTCCTCATCGCTGAGCTTTTTATGCGCATTGATCTGCTGTTCCATCACGCGAAGCCGGTCACGAAGCATTACGATCTTGTGAAAGAAATCATCGATCGGAATTTCCTTGGGCTTCAGGCTTTTATCGGCAGGCTGTAAAAGCATGGTTCCGCCAATCCATCGATCACCAAGTTTTACTACTTCACCTGTACCATTCCAGAGCCTGAGGATCTTTAGCAGGGACTTTTCGATATCAGAATGTGTTTCTATTTCTTCACTAACATTTTCAGGGATGATCTCTTCAAGATTTCCATCATTCTTGTCTATTTCCTTAATGCCGTGGTGGATAAAAGCGATCAGGTAAGTTGCATAGCGAACGCCAACGATCACTCCGGGTCCATGTTGTGTGTGCTGCAGTCTTGTTCCTATTCCCAGGTTCAGTTGTTCCATGTTGAATGAGTTTATAAAGCCGCCTGATTGGCTTTGAATACGCGGATAAAATTACCCCCCAGGATCTTTTTGATTTCTTTTTTCTTGTAACCTCTTTCTCTCAATGCCTTAGTGAGCAGTGGCAGTGCCGCCACATCATCAAGAGGTTTGGGTGAGGATTCAATACCGTCAAAATCGGAACCTATGCCAACATGATCGATGCCAATCAGCTTCACGATATGATCCAGGTGATCAATCAGAAGTGATACAGAAGGCCTGAGCGCCTCTGCTTCTGCAGGATATTTTTCTATGATGGCTTCTTCAATTTCCCAATTAGCTTTCTTCAGGGCTTTTAAAGAATCCACTTCCTGCCGGTGCAGATCAAGGAGCGCTGACTTTCTTTTTTGATAATTGCTGTCAAGGAACCCTGAATAAAAATTCAAATGGATCACACCACCGTTTTTACCAATAGCCCTGATCTGGTCGTCCTTTAAATTTCTTGGTACAGGACAAAGCGCATAAGCACAACTGTGAGAAGCAATGACAGGTTTGGAAGTGGTGCTGATCACATCCCAGAATGTTTTCTCTCCTACATGGCTCACATCAACCATCATTCCCAGCTCGTTCATTTTTCTTACGATGTCTTTACCAAAAGCAGTGAGACCATCAGAGGGATCTGGATTCCTGGTTTCATCCCATGCTGAAGAGGCCCAGGAAGTGGAATTATTCCATGTAAGAGTTAAATACCTGGCTCCCCTTTCAAAAAGGCGCACGAGGTTTTCCATGCTGTCTTCAATCATATGTCCGCCCTCTACACCGATCATGCATCCCAGCTTTTTTTGTTTAACAGCTAATTCCAGGTCAGCTGGAGTTTTAACCAGCATCATCCGGTTTGTGTTCCTGCTGATGATGGCATTGAGTGAATCAATTTCAAGATTGGCCATTTTAAAAGCAGTGTCTTTGCCAAAACGTTCATCACAAAAAATGGAAAACACCTGGATGTCAACGCCGCCCTGTTTAAAGCGATTGATATCCGAATGAGTTTTGCCCTTTAAATCATCATCAAGATTTTGTCCACGAAGGCTAACTGTGGATAGAACATCGTTATGGGTATCTATTACGATGGCTTTTTGATGCAGTTTCCTGTACGATTGTGCATTGGTAGTAAAGCCAGCGAGGATGGCCAGTATAAAAAGCAGCTTTGGCATAAAAAGATTATTAGTCAAATTACGTGATTTCGGAGCAGCCTTAATGATAAGATAGAACCAGCAGTTTAAAATGTTTTCAGGTACTGGTCTGCGGCGGATTTGATATAGAGCTGGAAATCGTAATCGCTGGTACCTACAGTGAATTCATAAGTTGGCCGGTATTTGATCATGAACTGATCGAGGCTGTCGCCTTCCAGACTCGTAAGCTTTTTGACCAGGCCTTTATTGAAGCGGTGGTCAATGTATTTTTCTCTCTCCTGGTCAAGTAGTCTTTGCTGAAATCTAAGCATGGACCTGTTCTTTCGGAACTGGAACAAGCGAATGAGTTCATCCAGGTCAATACCGGCGCCGCCTGGACCAATTGAAGTAAGTGAACCAACAGAAACCTTTTTGTACTCGAACACTTTAGCATAATCCAGCCGGTTTTGCAGGGAATCCATGCGATAGCTGCGGCTTTTGATCTTCACTTCTTCCATTACAATGGCTTTAAGCTGCAAGGCGATGTCAAACTGTGTAACATCAGGCATTTTCAAAACGGCATACTTAGGCGTAGGCTTTCCCAGGTAGGAAAACCAGATGGAATCTTTTTCACCAACACTGATCTGGTATCTTCCCATGGAATCGGTGATGGCAAAGCTTCCGGAAGTACTCATCACGGTTACAGCCTGGATGCGGTAGATTCTTGAGCTGTCATAAACTGTTCCTTTAACCTTGTATTGTGCAAATGAAGTATGGCTTCCGAAAAGCAGCAGCAAAAAAAACAGGGAAGCAGTATAGGCAGCCTTAAAGTTCAATTGGAGGTTTGGGGCAAGTAACAAAACAAAATCTAAACGCAAACATAAAAGATGGCGAGTTATGGTAAGTGGTGAATAGTGAGTTGTGAGTTTTGGTCAGTGGTGAATTGTGAATGGTGAGTTTTGGTCAGTAGTGAATAGTGAGTGGTGAGTATACTATCAACCATTTGCCATTTGCCATAAGCCATGAACTATGAATCTGCTATCTGCCATGAACTATGAACCATGAACCTGCTATCTGCCATCCGCCATAAGCCATCTGCCATCCGCCATCACTACGGCATGGCCGGGATTGCTTTAAACAGTTTAATGGTTTGGAAAGCAAGTCAATACATATTTGGAATAAAAATTGGGAAATGAGGGTAATGAGATTCAAACCTTCATATTATTATCAAAAAAACCTGGAAAGGTTAAAGCTGGGTAAGGGGTTTTTACTGGCCCTTCCACTGTCTGTTTTGATGTGGGTGATCATTCTGGTGATCTTATTCTGATCCTTATCGCCTTAGTATCCTATCCCGGCTTCTGCATTGATTAGTCTGCCGATTCAGGCTCAATTCTGTGAGTTTGCAATCTAGATTTGTATTCTCCCCTTCCAGCAGGCCACTCATACAATATTCATGGAAATACTTATCGAAATCCCTGAAAAAGGGATCAATGCCACTTACATTACTGAAAGAGCAGACAGCATCTCTTTCACTGCCAGGTTAAAGTTTTTTTCGGGCAAGAGGCCACCGGTTTTTATAAGGCTTTATAAAACTGAAATGGGCTGGTCTTCAGCTTTTGAGGACAGCGAACTAATTGAAGCTTTGGGTCGTGGTGTAGATACTCATGTACAATTGTCCTGACCCGGATTTTTAAATCATTTCAATTTGTACATTTAATTCATGATTAGCAGGCACACCATTCTTTACGCCGAAGATGACGAAGATGATGTATTCATGATCAAAAAAGCATTTGAATCACATGATCACATACAGATCGTTCATGCAGGTAACGGACAGGATGCGCTGAGCATGTTGCAGGAGATGGTAAAGCAAAAAATGTCACCCTGCCTCATCATACTGGATATTAATATGCCGGTGCTGGATGGAAAGGAAACACTGGCGAGGATCAAGCAGGATGAAAAAACCAGTAAGATCCCAATTGTTCTTTTCAGCACTTCTTCAAGCCAGGGCGACCAGCAGTTTGCCAAAAAATGGAATGTAGAACTCTTCACCAAGCCTTTGAACTACGGCGATCTGGAAGAAATAGCCAGGATGTTTGTTGACCGCTGCAATTTTGAGATCAATAAGCTTAGTTGAGTCCATGGTCAATAGTCCATGGTCCATAGACGTTTCTTAAAAGAGAAAATTCATTCCAATAACCAACTCCATTAACTCCATTGCTGCAGCATTTACCTCTCTAAAGAACTTGTGAACTCGTGAACTCTTTAAAGAGTCACTTCGACCTAAAGAACCTTAAACTTTAGACCTTAAACCCTTAAACTTCACAACGACCCCAAGAGATCCTCTATCACTTTCGGATAATACAGATGCTCCAACTGGTGGATGCGATGAGCCAGTGTTTCAGGAGTATCTCCTTCCAGTACGGGACAGGCGGTTTGAAAAATGATATCCCCATTATCGTAATGCTCATCCACGTAATGGATGGTAATTCCCGACTGAACCTCTCCAGCGCCAAGTACGGCTTCATGCACATGATGACCATACATGCCCTTGCCGCCATAATTGGGAAGTAAGGCCGGGTGGATATTGATGATCCTGCCACGGAATGCGCTGATCAGGGATTGCGGGATCTTCCATAAAAAACCTGCAAGCACAATGAGGTCAGGATTGATTTCCTGCAATTCCGGTACATAGCTATTGCCCCTGAAAAACCTTTCTTTATCGATCAGCACTGCCGGTATATTTTCTCTTTCTGCTATGCCCAGCACGCCGGCTCCAGCTTTGTTGCAAAGGATCCTTTCCACTTTTACAGTGCTTCCACGGAAGTAATCAATGATCTTTTGAGCATTGGATCCTGCTCCCGAAGCAAAAATGACGATGGTTTTCTGATTATTCACTGGTGGTTTTCCTCCTGACGATTTTGTTACCAATACGGCCGATGTATTTCCTGAAAAAAGGGAATTGTCCAAATGGAATGCTCACCACCAATACCATCAGGGGCCAGATCAGGGTGATGATAATAATATATACAGGAACATAAATGGCGGGATTCACAATACCCATCAGCTTCATCAGCTTTTTACCGAGGAGCCCGGTAAGGCTGCCTCCGGTGGCAAAGGTCATGAGAATCAACAGCAGCCGCCAGCCACTCACTTTCCATTTTTGCTGAAGTCTTTCAAACATGAAAGGGGGTTGAAAGCGGCGAAATTAGTCTTAAAAGCCAAGCAAAAAAGGATAAGTGTTTTAACTGATGAAACAGAAATCAACATGCATTGAACCAGGTGACGAACAGATGACAAGATATTTTAAAGAATATCGGAAAAAGCCATGAAATCGGCTGAAATGCAGGCTGGTAGCGGCTTAAAAAAAATTTTGCAACGTTGGGGTTTTGTTAAGTTCCTGTCATATTTTTGCAGCCGATTTGGGAAATTATCCACATTTCACACCAATTGTTTCTATGAATCTTTTTCTATTCGATGCAAAGAAATCTATACTGGTTGGACTCGTTACCTTACTCTCTTTCAATACAGTAATAGCTCAGGACGGCGCTCAGATCTTCAAATCAAATTGTGCCAGCTGCCATGGTGTAGACAAGGCACTTTCTGCTCCGGCACTTCGTGGAGTTACCACAAGGGGACCCTGGGCCGAGGATAAGGCTAACATCTATAAATGGGTTAAAAATCCTTCGGCTTTTATCCCTACCACGCAGTATACCAAGGATCTGCAAAAGACCTGGAATTCCGTAATGCCACCCTTCCCAACCCTGTCTGAAAAGGAAATTGACGCGGTGATCAATTACATTGAAACTGCTCCCGTTCCTGGCCAGGATAAAGGTGGTGGTGGCGGAGAAGCAGCTGCAGCAGCCGATTCCAGCCGCAATGCTGTGATCTTTGGTGTGATCTCCGTGATACTGGCCCTGGTTTTTCTGATCCTCATGCAGGTGAACAGCAACCTTAAAAAACTCTCTGACGATAAAGAAAATATCATCCGCCCTGAACCAGTTCCTTTCTGGCGCAATAAGATCTACATCGCCCTTTTCTCCCTGGTTCTTTTTGTAGTGGGTGGTTATTTTGTTGCCAAAGGCGCTATTGGACTGGGACGCCAGCAAGGCTATCAGCCCGACCAGCCTATCTTCTTCTCCCATAAAGTTCACGCAGGAATCAACCAGATCAACTGTTTGTATTGCCATGGCGCTGCCTTCGATGGCAAGCACGCCGGTATTCCTACCCTGAACATTTGTATGAACTGTCACAAAGTTGTGACCAGTTATGGCGACAAGAGTGCCAAGCTTTATGATGCAAATGGAAACGAGGTAAATGGCACCGCGGAGATCGAAAAACTATTTAAATACGCAGGCTTTACGCCCGGACCTGGCGCCCAATGGGATCCTTCCAAGGCTAAATCACCAGAGTGGGTTAAGATCCACAACCTGCCTGACCACGTATATTTCAACCACTCCCAGCATACTAAAGTGGGTGGTGTAGCCTGCCAGACCTGCCATGGCAATATCCAGGAAATGGATAAAGTATTCCAGTCGGCAGAACTGAGCATGGGATGGTGTATCAACTGTCACCGCGAATCAAAGGTGAATTTCAATTACAGCGACAGCACCGGTAACAAGTTCTATAGCATTTACGAGAAGTTCCATAATGACATGAAGGCTGGTAAAATGGACAGCGTTACCGTGAAAGATATCGGTGGTTTGGAATGCCAGAAATGTCACTATTAATCAGGTTATTAGCAATTTGCTACTGTGCTGATGCATTGTTGATAGAAAATTGACCATTAGCAGAAGAGCAAATTATCACAATATCATATTACACTATGAGCGATAATAAGTATTGGACCAGTTTCGCTGCACTGAATAACAAGGAAGAAATCCAAAAGCTGACTGAAGATGAGTTTAGCGAAGACCTGCCTTTTGGAGATCTGAGCGATAAAGGACTGATGGATGCCAAGCATCCCCGCCGCGACTTCCTGAAATATCTTGGTTTCAGCACCGCAGCTGCCACGCTGGCTGCCAGCTGTAAGAACCCTGTTCGCAAGGCCATGCCTTTCGTGAACAGGCCTGAAAATACCATTCCCGGTGTTCCCAAGTATTATGCAAGCACCTTTGTTCAGGATGCCGACATTATTCCAGTTGTGGTGAAAGTAAGGGACGGACGTCCTATCAAGATCGAAGGCAATGAGCTCTATCCTTTTACAAAAGGCGGTACCTCACCCAGAGCCCAGGCTTCAGTTCTTGATCTTTACGATACTTTCCGTCTGACCAATCCCAAACGCAAATCAGGCAATAACTTCCAGGAAGTTCCCAGCTGGGACCAGATCGATCAGCAGATCACTGGCGCTATTGCTGCTGCGGGTCCGGTGGTATTGCTGACCGGAACTATTTCTTCGCCTTCTACAAAACAAATCATTGCGGATTTCCTGGCTAAATATCCCGGAAGCCGTCATGTACAATACGATGCTGCTTCAAGCAGTGCCATGCTCCTGGCCAATGAGGCCACCATGGGAAAAAGAGCGATTCCTGCCTACCAGTTCGACAAGGCAAAGGTGATCGTTAGCCTTGGTGCCGATTTCCTCGGAACCTGGGTTTCACCAGTTGAATTTGCCCGCCAGTATGCAGCGGGAAGGAAGATCGATCAGAAGAATCCTTCCATGAGCAAGCATTACCAGTTCGAAAGCTTCCTGAGCATGACCGGTGCCTGTGCAGACGAACGCTTTACTCACCGTCCTTCAGAAACAGGGGCCGTGGCTTCAGCGTTACTGGCAGCGATCGGCGGAGGCGGAACTGCTTCAAATGCAGCATGGAATGCAGGTGTACAGAAAGTAGCAAAAGACCTGATGGCACACCGTGGTGCTGCCCTCGTGGTTTCAGATAGCAATGATGTAAATGTGCAAACGGTAGTGAACGCCATCAACAGCGCAATCGGCGCCTATGGTTCTACTATCAATACTTCAGTTACCATCAACACCAAACAGGGTATCGACAGCGATATGATTGCCTTGGTTGATGCCATGAATGCCGGCCAGGTAGGTGCCCTTTTGATCTGGGGAGCCAATCCTGCCTATGATTATTTTGATGCGGCGAAATTCGCAACAGGACTGGCTAAGGTGAGACTAAGTGTTTCCTTCAATGAAAAAATGGATGAGACCACAAAGCTTTGCCAGTATTCTCTTCCAACACATCATTACCTGGAAAGCTGGGGCGATGCTGAGCCAAGAACAGGCCACATCAGCTTTATCCAGCCAACCATCTTCCCTCTTTTCAAAACCCGTCCATTCCAGACTTCCTTATTGAAATGGAGCGGTAACAATACTGATTACGAAACTTATTTCCGCACTTACTGGTCCGGCAAACTGGGTGGCCAGGCTGCATTGGACAGGGCCCTGCAGGATGGCATCCTCGTGAATGGCCGTACAGTAAGCGGTGGTTCATCAATGTTGAATGGTAGCGCATCAGGGGAGAATCCTATGAGCAGCCAGACCGGCCAGATGCCTCAACACCAGGCAGCTGATTCTATTAAAACTGTGACACCGGTGATCACCAATCAGCCAACACCCACACCAGTAACAGGTGGAGGCACATTCAGCGGCGGTGGTGTGTCAGGAGCAGTTGCAGCCATTGCAGGTTATAAGAGCAACGCTAAGGATGAAGTAGTTTTGTATCAAAAAGTTTCCCTGGCAACTGGTAAGCAATCTGGAAACCCCTGGTTGCTGGAGTTACCCGATCCAATCACAAGGGCAACCTGGGACAACTACGCTCTGATCTCAACATCAAAAGCTAAAGAACTGGGTATCGACTATACCAGTACTGATTTCGAATATTACCAGAACAGGCCACTGATTGAAGTAACGGCCAACAATAAAACCGTGAAGCTGCCCGTGATGGTGGTTCCTGGTATGGATCCCCATACCATCGCCATTGCAGTAGGATTTGGCCGCAACCTTGAATTTGCAAAAGCAGCAGAGCAGGAAGAGGGTGTGGGCAGGGCCAATGTTTACCCATTCGCAAAACTCAATGGCAATACCATTGTGAATTATAATGATGTAACCACATCAGCAAAGAGCGTTGGAACTTACCAGATTGCCCGCGTTCAGATGCACAATTCCTACGAAGGAAGAACGGAAGTTTTGAAAGAAACCACACTGGCCACCTTCCTCCAGCGTCCAAACGACTTTAAGGAATACCGCGAAGAATTGACCAAGGATTATGCACCAAAGACCGGTGACTACCGTAAGGAAGCCACTTTATATGGCGACCATGTGCAGCCTGGTCCAAAATGGGGCATGTCCATCGACCTCAACAGCTGTATCGGATGTGGCGCCTGCGTGGTAGCCTGCCATACAGAGAACAATGTGCCTGTTGTAGGTAAGAATGAAGTTTTGCGCCACCATGAAATGCACTGGCTGCGCATCGACCGTTACTTTGTTTCTGCAAAAGAAAATCCTGACCAGCTGGAAACAGTTGTATTCCAGCCCATGCTTTGCCAGCACTGCGACAATGCTCCCTGCGAGAATGTTTGCCCGGTTGCGGCTACCATGCACAGCTCTGAAGGTATCAACCAGATGGCTTATAACCGTTGCATCGGTACCAGGTATTGCGCTAACAACTGTCCTTATAAAGTTCGCCGCTTCAACTGGTCTGATTATACCGGTGCCAGTACACATGGTAAACTGGGACCTGACAGTGGTGTTGGCCAGTTGAATTATGCAGTACACCAGATGAATGATGAACTCACCCGCATGGTGCTGAATCCAGATGTGGTAACCAGGAGCCGTGGTGTGATGGAAAAATGTTCTTTCTGCGTTCAGCGTACACAGGCTGGTAAATTAAAAGCCAAGCAGGAAAACAGGCAGCTGGGTGGTGATGAGGTGCAATCCGCATGTTCACAGGCTTGTCCTACCAACGCTATTGTCTTTGGTAATGTAAACGACAAGAGCAGCCAGGTGGCTAAGGTTCGTGAGGAAAACGACCAGCGTGTATTCTATGTCCTTGAAATGATCCATACTTTACCGAATGTGAATTACCTGGCCAAGATCAGGAACACGGAAAAAGTAAATCCTCCAACAGGTGGAGTATCTCATGAAGGGCAGCAGCACCAGGAATCAGTAACACCGCATCCTCAGCCAGAAGGGCATTAAGAGGTGCAGTTAAATGTTGAAGACTAAAAAGTTGACTAAAAAATAAAGCGAAAAGTTTCAGAAAGGAAATACCAACTGGAGCTCCAGCTCGAAGCTAAATAATATGGCATTACTTAAATACGAATCACAGGTAAGACCGCCACTGGTAGACGGGGACAAGGATTATCACCAGGTAACGGAAGATATTTGTCGCCCTGTTGAAGCCAATCCCAGCAAACTTTGGTGGATCGGGTTTTTGTTCTCTGTAGCGCTGTTGATTTTTGGTATTGTTTCAGTAACCCGGGAGGTTTGGTTTGGTACAGGCCAGTGGAATCTGAACAGGACCATCGGTTGGGGTTGGGACATCACCAACTTCGTATGGTGGGTAGGTATCGGTCACGCCGGAACGCTGATCTCCGCGATCCTTTTGCTGTTCAGGCAGGGATGGAGAACTGGTGTGAACCGTGCTGCTGAGGCCATGACCATCTTCGCTGTAATGTGCGCGGGCCAGTTCCCGATCTGGCACATGGGTCGTGTGTGGAATGCCTTCTTTACCTTACCTTATCCCAATTCGCGCGGACCTTTGTGGGTGAACTTCAATTCACCACTTCTCTGGGACGTATTCGCGATCTCAACTTATTTTACTGTTTCCCTATTGTTCTGGTACTCTGGTCTCCTCCCTGACCTGGCTACTCTGCGTGACCGTGCAAGGGTGAAGTGGAGGAAAATGTTTTATGGTGTGGCTGCCTTTGGATGGACAGGTTCTACCAAGCACTGGCAAAGACACGAAGCGCTTTCACTGGTGCTGGCGGGTCTCGCAACCCCTCTGGTACTTTCGGTACACACGATCGTATCCTTCGACTTCGCTACTTCCGTAATACCGGGCTGGCATACTACCATCTTCCCGCCCTATTTCGTTGCGGGTGCCATCTTCTCTGGTTTCGCGATGACGCAAACCCTATTGCTTGTAACAAGAAAAGTACTGGCACTTGAAGATTATATCACATTGGAACATATTGAAGTGATGAACAAGGTAATCGTACTGACAGGTTCTATCGTTGGTATTGCTTATCTCACTGAGTTATTCATTTCATGGTACGGTGCGAACGATTATGAAGCCTATGCATTCTTTGAAAACAGGCTGAATCTGAACAGCCCTTATGGCTGGAGCTACTGGCTGATGATGGGATGTAACGTTCTTTCACCACAGATCTTCTGGTTCAGGAAGATGAGAAGAAACATCTGGGTGACCTTCTTCATGTCCATCATTGTGAACATCGGTATGTGGTTCGAGCGTTTTGTGATCATCGTGACTTCATTGTACCGCGATTATTTACCATCATCCTGGAGCGTGTATTATTCGCCCACAATCTGGGAGATCGGATTTTACCTCGGTACTTTCGGATTGTTCTTCACCTGTTATTTCCTATTCTCGAAGTTTATGCCTGTCATCGCCATTGCGGAGATCAAGCATATCCTGAAGAAAAATGGTGAGAACTATAAAGAGAAAATGGACGAAGTGGAAGAGGCGCCGGTTGAAAAATTTGCGCACGATTACACTCATTAATTCGGCTGATGCCGGCTTTGAAATAGTTAGGTTTAAAAATAAGGCCGGGAGAAATCCCGAGCCATAGCTAAAAGCTAAAAATATGGCTGTAAAAAAATTTGTTGTCGGGGCTTTTGATGATGAAGCGGTTCTGTTCCCTGCAGTAAAGCAGGTGCGTAAGGCCGGCTATAAGATCCATGATGTGTACACACCCATGCCTATTCACGGTCTTGATGCCGCCATGGGCCTGCGTGATACCAGTTTGCATACCGCAGGTTTTATCTACGGTATAGCAGGTACTTGCACAGCATTGGGTTTCATCAGCTGGGTATTCACTTACGACTGGCCAATGAACATTGGTGGTAAGCCTTTCTTCGCCCTGCCGGCGTGGATTCCCATTACCTTTGAGCTCACCGTTCTCTTTGCCTCAGTGGGTATGGTGTTGACTTTCTGTTATCTCTGCCAGCTAGCGCCATTTGTAAAAAAGGAACATTTTCATCTGCGTTCAACGGATGATCTTTTTGTAATGGCTATCGAGTGTACAGAAAAAACCAATGAAACAGAAGTAAGCCAGTTCCTGGGCAGCATCGGAGCGAAGGAAGTGTATACAAAGGCTATCGAAACAGGCTGGTGGCTGGGCAGGTATGACAGGGATGACAGGCCAACTCCCAGACCAATTGAAGCCGTAAGCCATTAAAAACATTTGAATGAAAAGAATCTCTATCATAACAGGAATCTTTGCCATCGGCGCCGGCCTTGTTGGTTGCGGTGGTGCGAAAGGTAACGACCCGGGACATTCCTACATGCCGGATATGTATTATTCCCGAGCTTATGAAACGTATGGATACAATAACGTTGAGGGTGAAAGGGATAGCCTTGCAAAAAGAGGCATCCTGTATAATGGAATGCCTGTGCCGGGAACTGTAGCCCGTGGCGAATCGCTTCCCAACCACATCACCATTGCGGATACTGCTGCAGCCAATGGATTGAAAAGTCCCCTGGATACAGTTGCTATCAATCCTGCTCAGATGAAAGAAGCTGAAAGACTTTACCTGGTGAATTGCGGCATCTGTCATGGTTCTGCACTTGATGGTAATGGTCCTCTTTACAATAATGGTAACGGACCTTACGCAGCAGCACCTGCTAACCTGAAGGCTCCCAATATCGTTGCCTTTCCCGACGGACACTATTTTTATGTGATCACTTACGGAATTCGTACGATGGGTAGCTATGCTTCACAGCTAACACCAGAGCAGCGCTGGTGGGTGATCAAATACCTGAGGTCAAAACAGGGAACAGCAACAGCGGCAAAAGCAGCCAGTGATTCAACCACTGCAGCTCCAACACCGTCAACAGGAGCTTCGGCAACCGGAGCACCTGCAGTTGAACAAAAGACAAATTAATCAGTGATCGCAATAAAAAGATTTTAAATGGCAGCGACATTAAGAGAAAGATTTGAGATACCTAAAAAATACAATACCTGGTCTATTGCCCTGATGGCTGTAGGACTGGTAGCACTTATTCTTTTATTCATTACCACCAGGTCGGTAACGCCTACTGCCGAAGACCTGAAACACGCAGGTGTTGCTGACGCGGATGCTTATAATGCCCATCGTGATGCACGCTTCTGGGCTTCACTGTTGCAGAACAGCGTGTATTTTTTACTAGTAGTGAATGCAGCTATGTTCTTTATCACAGCCACAACGCTTGCCTGGGGCGGATGGCAGGTTTCTTTCAGAAGAGTAACCGAAGCCATTTCTACCTGCGTACCTGTTATTGGTGTGATTGCATTTGTGATCCTGATGGTTCTGGTTTGGGGACCTAACCACACTTTATACCACTGGGCTGATACACATCATGTGGAAACAGATCCGATTCTGAAGCATAAATCAGGCTTTTTGAATAAGGGCTTCTTCACAATCTGGACCATCATTACCATTGTGGGCTGGTGGTTACTGGGAAGAAAAATCCGCCGCATCTCCCGCAGTATTGATGACCGCAAGCTTTCAATCGCAGAAGGAAAAAAATACATGTGGAATAATACGGTATGGTCTGCAGTATACATTGTACTGTTTGCCCTCACCGTTATGTCTTCCATTCCATGGTTATGGCTGATGAGCCTCGACGCACACTGGTATTCTACCATGTATAGCTGGTATACCTTTGCATCTACCTTTGTAGCGGCTATGGCACTGATCACTGTATTTGTGGTATTCCTGAAGAACCTCGGTTACCTGGAGCTGACCAATAAGGAGCACCTCCATGACCTTGGAAAATTCCAGTTTGCATTTTCCATCTTCTGGACCTATCTCTGGTACTCACAGTTCATGTTGATCTGGTATGCAAACATCCCTGAGGAAACCACTTATTTTGAACCACGTCTTCAGGGTGCTTACAGGGGTATATTCATGCTGAACCTGATCATCAACTTTGTAGCACCTTTGCTGATATTGATGAAGCGAGGTTCAAAAAGAAATTATGGTACCATCACTATGATGTCTGTGCTGATCATCTTTGGTCACTGGCTGGATTTCCACCAGATGGTATTGCCCGCAGCATCAAGAGATCATGTACCCAATATGTTGTTTGATTTTGGAATCGGTCTTGGTTTCGTAGGACTGATCATGTTTGTAACTGCCAGGTCTCTGGCCAAGCATCCACTGATCGCCAAGAACCACCCGTTCCTGAAAGAAAGTATTATTCACCATACTTAAGATTTCTGTTTTGTATTTCCATGTTGAAATGGGAACATCAAAAAGAAATTAGAAAAAAGAAATTGATTTGATATGTCAAGTACCTGGATCGTAATTGCACTGATATTAGGATTTCTTATCGTCTTCCAGATTGCCAAGGCAAGTGAATATGTGGCCATTCTGAGAGGAGAGGAAAGAACACGCAAGGAATCAAACCGCATCAATGCGTTTTTACTCCTGGTCTTCCTCATTGTAGGATTATTCGGAGTTTGGTATTGTAATTACCGTCTTGCAGACAAGATCCTGCCAGAAGCTGCTTCTGATCACGGCGAGAACATCGACCGCATGATCTGGATCACGCTGGCCATCACAGGTTTTGTATTTGTTGTCACACAAATTCTTTTGTTCTGGTATGCATTTAAATACCAGGAAAAAGAAGGAAGAAAACCTTATTACTTCCCTCACAGCAACAAGTTGGAAATGATCTGGACGGTGATCCCTGCTATTACGCTGACCGTTCTTGTGGGTTTCGGATTGTACTACTGGTTCAACATCACAGGTGAAGCACCAAAGGATGCACAGGTGGTTGAAGTAACAGGAAGTCAGTTCAAATGGGAGTTCCGTTATCCTGGTAAAGATGGCAAACTGGGAAGAAAATATTATAAAGAGATCAGCGCAACCAACCCGCTGGGACAGATCTGGAAAGATCCCGATAATCATGATGATAAATATGCGACTCAGGAAATGCATATCGTTGTTGGAAAGCCTGTAAAGCTGATCATCGGAGCAAAGGATGTGATCCATGACGTGGGTCTGGCTCATTTCAGGATGAAGATGGATGCCGTTCCCGGTATACCCACTACCATGTGGTTCACTCCAAAGTATACCACCAGGCAGATGAAAGAAAAATATGGTCCTGATTTTAATTACGAAATCTCCTGCGACCAGATGTGCGGAACAGGTCACTATACCATGAGGGGTGTGATCGTGGTTGAATCACAGGCTGAATTCAATGTATGGTTGTCAAAACAGACAACGCAGTACCAGGCGGCTAATGAACAACAGCCAACACCGACACCTAATCCTGTAGATTCAGCTAAAGTGGTTGCTGTAAACAATTAAATTTTTAAACCGTAAGGTAAAAGGATATTGATATGAATAACGATTCAACAATACATGTGCATGAAGGAGCGGTGACGCATGGTGTTCATCACAATGGCGATGGTCATCATCATCACAAGCAGAGTTTTATCACTAAATATATTTTCAGCCAGGACCACAAAACCATTGGCAAGCAATTCCTGATCACTGGTATCATCTGGGCCATTATTGGTGCCCTGTTCTCAGTGCTCTTCCGCTTGCAGCTGGGTTTTCCCAATGAAACTTTTCCTATCCTGGAAACGGTTTTTGGTAAGTGGGCCAAAGGTGGACAGATCCACCCTGAATTTTATTATGCGCTGATCACCATGCACGGTACCATCCTTGTATTCTTTGTATTGACAGCCGGCCTTAGCGGAACCTTTGCCAACCTGCTGATTCCTCTTCAGATAGGCGCAAGGGATATGGCTTCTCCCTTCATGAATATGCTTTCTTACTGGTTCTTCTTCCTGGCGAGCATCATCATGATCTCATCACTGTTTATTCAAACAGGACCTGCAGCTGGTGGCTGGACCATGTACCCTCCATTAAGCGCATTGAAACAGGCACAGTCAGGAGCCAAGCTTGGAACTGATCTCTGGATCACCAGTATGGCCATGTTCGTTGTTTCATCACTGTTAGGAGGTCTTAACTATATTGCCACCATCCTGAACATGCGTACCAAGGGTATGACCATGACCAGGATGCCGCTTACCATCTGGGGTTTGTTCTTTACTGCCATCCTCGGTGTGTTGTCTTTCCCTGTATTGCTTTCAGGTTTCATCCTGTTGCTGTTCGACCGTAACCTTGGCACCAGCTTCTACCTGAGTGATATTTATGTAGCAGGACAGATACTTCCCAATGAAGGTGGAAGTGCCATCCTGTACCAGCACCTGTTCTGGTTCCTGGGTCACCCCGAAGTTTATATCATCATCCTGCCAGCGATGGGAATGGTATCGGAAATATTGAGTGTGAATTCGCGCAAGCCCATCTTCGGCTATATGGCCATGGTTGGTTCCCTGTTTGCTATTTGTATCCTGGCCTTCCTGGTTTGGGCGCACCATATGTTTGTTTCGGGAATGAATCCATTCCTTGGATCCGTGTTCGTGTTGCTCACCCTGTTGATCGCTATTCCTTCAGCCATCAAAGTGTTTAACTGGCTGACCACGATCTGGAGAGGAAATATCCGTTTTACACCGGCCATGCTTTTTGCAATCGGCTTCGTAAGTATGTTCATCTCCGGTGGTCTTACAGGAATCTGGGTGGGTAACTCCACCATTGATATCCATGTGCACGATACTTATTTCGTAATTGCACACTTCCATATTGTAATGGGTGTATCGGCCTTCTTTGGCATGTTTGCCGGTGTATACCACTGGTTCCCTAAAATGTTTGGAAGGTATTTGAACAATACTTTGGGTTATATCCATTTCTGGGTTTCAATGATCGGTGCTTACCTGATCTTCTGGCCTATGCACTATATGGGTCTGGCAGGTGTTCCAAGAAGGTATATGGATTTCTCCATCTGGACTTCATTTAACCAGTTCTCTGATCTGAATAAAATGATCTCAATTGTTACCATAGTTGTATTTGCTGTAAGCCTGATGTTTGTCTTCAACTTTTTCTATTCCATCTTCAAAGGAAGAAAAGTGAGAACACAGAATCCATGGCATGCTACCACCCTGGAGTGGACAACACCAATCAATCCTGGTCATGGTAACTGGGTAGGTGAGATTCCTGAAGTACATCGCTGGCCATATGACTACAGCAAGGATGGAAGAGATTTCATTCCTCAGACTGAGCCTGTGAAGCCAGGAGAAACTGTTCATTGATAGCTTTTTGAAATAGAAATAAAGGTGTTTGCAGGCACTGTAAACAATTGCAGCAAGCATGGCCCATAACCAACAGGCAGCAGGCGGTGGAAAGAACAATAAGCTGAAGGATTACCTGCAGCTGACCAAGCCGTCTCTGAATATCATGGTGGTATTTTCCAGCGTGATCTGCTTTATGATGGCGCCGGGAGTTACCAAATACGTGAATCCCTGGCTATGGAGTGTGTTGCTGTTCATTGGTGGCTACCTGGTAACAGGCAGCGCCAACGCCATGAACATGGCTGTTGAAAAAGAAACAGATGCCGTAATGAAAAGGACAGCCAAAAGGCCTGTTGCCTCAGGAAGAATGAGCGCAGCGGAAGCCTGGACTTTTGCCATCGTTACGGGACTGGGCGGTGTTTTTATACTCGCTTACTTTTTTAATTTTCTCAGTGCCAGCCTGGCCGCTTTCAGTTTGTTCCTGTATGCTTTTGTTTACACACCACTGAAAAAGGTGAGCGCAATTGCAGTACTGGTGGGAGCATTTCCTGGAGCATTGCCCTGTCTTATCGGATGGGCAGCAGGTAATGACGCGGTCTTTGAAATAGGACATGGATGGAAGGATTATGGTGGCTGGATTTTGTTTGGCTTGCAGTTTCTCTGGCAGTTCCCCCATTTTTGGGCTATTGCCTGGGTAGCACACAAAGATTATTCTACAGCGGGTTTTAAATTATTGCCTGCGGATAAAGGACCAACGAAATTCACTGCCCTGCAAACCATCATTTATGCACTGTTGCTGATTCCTGTTTCTGTATTGCCTTATGCAATAGAGTTGACAGGAATGAACAGCCTGATCATCGTAATGATCGCCAACCTTTTTCTTGTTTGGCAATGTGTAAGGCTTTACAGGGAGATGGAACCAAATGCAGCAAGAAGAGTGATGTTCAGCAGTTATATCTACCTGCCGGTAGTATTGCTGGCATACCTGGCGGATAAAATGTGATATGGTGAGTTATAGTCAGTGGTGAGTAGTGAGTATACTATCAGCCATTTGCCATAAGCCATCAGCACTTAATGAACTATGAACCATGAACTATGAACTATGAACTAATGGATATCGTGAGTACTGAACAAAGAAATAAAATTCACCCGCACAAGTTTACTTTGTGGGTTGGTATTGCCAGCATCATCATGATGTTTGCGGGACTTACCAGCGCCTTCATTGTAAAGAGCGGGCAGGCCAACTGGCAGGGAGTATTAACTCCAAAAGCTTTTTGGTTTTCAACAGCGGTGATGCTGGTAAGCAGCGTTACAATTCAGGCAGCCCTGAGAGCTTTCAAGCAAAGGGCTATGAATCAGTTCCGCAGTCTTTTTTTGCTGACACTGATCCTGGGAATCGCATTCCTGGTGATACAGTGGATAGGATTCAACTGGCTGTGGTCACACGGGGTGCGTTTTGAAGGTGCTGGTGCAGGACAATTCCTGTATATCATATTCGGACTGCATGCCTTGCACGTTGTTGGTGGCATCATTGCCCTTGCAGTAATTGCAATCAGGCAGTTTACAGGTAAAACAAGAAGCTACAATACTACCCCGGTAGAGATCATGAGCAGCTACTGGCATTTTGTAGACCTTTTGTGGTTGTATCTTTTTGTATTCTTTATCTGGATAGGATAAGAAAAAGTAAGGCAATTGGATTTTCTGAGATGAACCTTTGCCTATTGAAAATTGAATCGGAATAATTGGAGTATAGTACAGGAGAATTCTCCTGGAGCTAAGAACCATTAACTATAAACTAGATTATGGCTACACATGCTACGGTAACAAAAACGAATTGGTGGAACGGAGGTAAAAGTCCATTCAACGTTGAGTATGGAAAACTGATGATGTGGTATTTCCTGATGAGTGATGCGTTCACCTTTGGTGCCTTCCTGATCTCTTATGGTACCATTCGTTTTTCTCAAAATTTCTGGCCCGATCCTAACGTGGTGTTCAATGCATTTCCTGGTGCCGGACACGCCAACCTGCCACTGGCTTTCGTGAGTGTGATGACCTTTATCCTGATCATCAGCTCCGTGACGATGGTACTGGCTGTACACGCAGGTCATAAAAATGATAAGAAAGGTGTACAGAAATGGCTGATCTGGACCATCATTGGCGGACTGGCCTTCTTAGGCTGCCAGGCCTGGGAATGGCATCACCTGATCACAGGTGAACATGCAGTACTGGTAGGCAACCAGTTGGATGTTGTAGGACAAACCACAAGAGTGAATCCATGGGGTCATCTTGTAGATCCTGGAACAGTTAGTACTGCCTTACAAAATACTTCTCATGAGGCCCTGGTAAAGCTAGCCGGAATGTCTAACCACGAAATGGGACATGAGCAACTGGCTGCCATGACCGATCAGCAACTGAGAGGCATGATCAATGTTGCAGAAATGCACGTGAGAGAAACCGGCCCTGTTGCATTTGGCGGATTCTTTTACGGTATCACGGGCTTCCATGGCTTCCACGTTTTTTCTGGTGTCATCATTAATATCATCATGCTGATCATGACACAGAAGAATGTTTTTGAGAACAGGGGACATTACCTGATGATTGAAAAAGCCGGATTGTACTGGCACTTTGTAGACCTGGTATGGGTATTTGTATTCCTTTGTTTCTATCTAATCTAAATTATTGAAGACATATGCACCAAGATACTACCTCAGAAGTAACCTTTCATCATCATGTAGATGAAACGGAATTCAAGAAAAGGATCCGTAAAACGACGATACTTTTATCAGTCATCACTGTTATTGAGCTGGGTATAGGTCTGCTGATCTATACCATGCACAAAGGTGAGCATCCTTCAGCACTGCTGATCCTGATGTTCAAAGGACTTGTTTGTATCCTTACACTGGCAAAGGCATTTTATATTGTTTCCGTTTTCATGCACCTGGGTGATGAGATCAGGAATATGATCATGACCGTTGTAGTTCCATTAATGTTGTTCATCTGGTTTATCGCCGCATTCCTCTGGGATGGCAATGCCTTCCGCACATCAAGAAACAGGTATGATAAATATCACATGGAGAAGACTATGGATAAGAAGGAAATAAAATCGGATACCACCCATCATGGTTTTGGGGGTTAATGGTCTGTTATAAATGAACTGATTGATCATCGCCGCCATAACTTTGCGGCGATGTTTTTTTTATCGCAGATCAGAGAGTGATTGGATCGGGATTTCGCTGATGGTAAAAGAATAATCACAGATTTCGCTGATTAAAAGATTAAGGATTAAAGAGAAAGATGAATTATCAAAGAAGGTTCAATCTGTGAAATCTGTGATTCAAAATTTGATTCGTCAATTTTATTATCAGTGATACAATGAGAAATTGATCACAGATTACACTGATTAACTGATTGGGTTTAGATGAAGATGAATTATCTAAGAGTTTTAATCTGTGACAATCTGTGTAATCTGTGATTGAAATTCTTTACTGAATCCGTGTAATCTGTGATCCAAATGCTTTTTGTGAATCTGTGTAATCCCATTTATGAATAGAAACGCAGCCATAGCAACTTTTCTCGCAGTAGGGGTAGCACTCCTTGCCTACTTCGTAATGCGTTTCGTTCCAACAATAGAACCTCCACACCGACTGTTCTATGATTCTGTGGTCACAACTGTTGCCGGCGGGAAAAAGAAATCTGATACGATCTGGAGTAAGATGCCCGATTTTGAACTCACCAACCAGCTCGGGCAAAAGGTTACCTGGAAAGACCTTGAAGGAAAGATCGTAGTAGCTGATTTTTTCTTTACCACCTGCCCTGTGATTTGCCCCCGCATGACGCAGAACATGAAAAACCTGCAGCTGGCCATCAAGCCGCAAAAACAGGTGGGTAAAAAAAATCCGGAATACATCCAGTTCATTTCCTTTTCGGTTGACCCCGAAAGAGACAGTGTACCTGAATTAAAGAAATATGCCGACAGGTTCCAGATCAACCCCGAAAACTGGTGGCTGCTAACCGGAGATAAAAAACAGATCTATGACCTTGCCTTAAAAGGAATGAAGCTGGGAATTACTGATGATTCAGTAGATGCTAACTTCATTCATCCACAGAAGTTTGTGCTGATAGATAAGGAAAGGGTGATGAGAGCCAGGAAAGATGCCTATGGAAATGTAAGGATCTATAACGGGCTTGATTCAAATGATGTAAGATCCCTGGCCAATGATATCGTTCTTTTGAACCTGGAGAGGGATCCTCATAAAAAATTCTTCCTCGCAGGCAAACTTGAATTGATTGCGATCGTATTTGTATTTGTGGCAATTGGACTCGTGGTGTTATTCTCTTATCTTAAAAAGGAAAAAAAGAATGCCTCTCTCCCTGCCAAAGAATGACCGCGTAGCCAGTTGGGTGATTTGGATATTTTCAATCATTGTATTCGTGGCAGTTACTGCGTTGGAAAATGTAACCATCGATGCCGACCTCGGATTCAGTCCACTCGTATTTCCTCTCATCAATGCCTGCATTAATTCAGTTGTAGCCTTGCTGCTGGTGGCCGGACTCATTGCTGCCAGGTCAGGAAAATACAGAACCCATAAGAAGATCATGCTCACCGCCATCACGCTGTCTGTCATCTTTCTTGTGATTTACATTCTGAACCATCTCTTTGCTGGCTCTACTCTATATGGTGATGTTGACCACAATGGTTTAGTGGATGATGCTGAAAAAGCTGCGGCTGGCAACTGGCGCTATGTTTATTTCTTTTTATTGGGAACACATATTCTCATGGCAGGCGTATCGCTTCCATTTATACTCTTTACCGCTTACAGGGCATTGATCAATGAAAATGCGCAGCACAGGAAGATCGCACGCACTACCTGGCCCATGTGGTTCTATGTAGCCGTATCAGGTCCTTTGGTTTACCTGATGATCAGCAAGTATTATTGATTATAGTGAATGAAATCTTTTACCAAAACGAAAGATCATAATCCCAGTTCTTTCACCGGGTCCCAGAATTTTTGATTGAAGTCCTGCACCTGGTCGTTTGCGATTTCAATCCCTTCCTTCTCCAGCAGCTCCTGCATTTTTTCCGGCGGATCAAAATGAATTTTTCCCGTTAACAAACCCTTTCTGTTAACCACACGGTGTGCCGGCACTTTCGGACGAACAAGGTGAGAGCCATTCATCGCCCATCCAACCATTCTTGCCGACATCCTGGTTCCCAGTGCAGCAGCAATAGCTCCGTAAGATGTGACCCTGCCTTTGGGTATCTGTCGCACCACCTCATAAACCAGGTTGAAAAATGAATCATCCCTTCCACCAGAAGGCTTTACTGGTTGCAGCGGGTTTGATTTTTTTGATGCCATCAGGAATTTGATTTTCTTTTTTCAAGTAGTTGCGTTCTCCTTGGTTCCGGAACTGCTTTGTAATCATAAGGACAATGACGGCATCCGTTACCACAACAATAACCTCTTTCCAAAAGATAAGCAGCTGTAAAAACTATAAAGCCATTTTCATTGTAATAGCTTTCATCACCGCTATTCCATTTTTCTTCTTCTTCTGAATTCATTTTATCTTTTCCTGTATCCATGCTATTCCTCTCCAGGTTCATTATTGTCATCCAAATCATCAGAAAGAGATACAATGCCGGCTTCCTCTTTTAATAGCTGTTGAAGTGCCAAATCCATTTCTTTTGAAGGAAGGATCTCTGGCAATGAAAAACAGAGGTAATGCACTTTATTACTTCCTGCAATGTCCAGGCCTTCATAATGTGTCTTGATATGTAATTCAGGAGGAATGCCCGGTTCTGCATAGAGGTCACCAAAGTCCTTATGTAAATTGCAGCCATACATACCAATCACTTTTTTGGTGAAATGGTAAAGGTCAGGACTATCTGTTTTTAAATGAATTTTTCCCCCGGGAACGAGGAACTGGTAATAAAGCCTGAGGAACTTGGGATGTGTCAGTCTTTTCTTTGATTTTGAAATGCGTAATTGAGGGTCGGGAAAAGTGATCCAGATCTCATCCACTTCCTCGTTTGCAAAATAATCGGTGATGCGGTCGATCTGTATCCTTAGAAAAGCAACATTTTTTAAATGATGGGCTATGGCTTTTTTGGCACCAACCCAAAGCCTGTTACCTTTCTGATCTATACCAATGAAATTTTTTCCAGGATACAACTGCGCCAGACCCAATGCATATTCGCCTTTTCCACAAGCCAGTTCCAGTACCAAAGGATTTTTATTCTCAAAAAACCGGTGCCATGTTCCCGGCATGGAAGCCGGATTTTGCAAAACATTGGAAAAAGTTTCAAGTTCCGCAAATCGAACCAGTTTTTTTTGACCCATAAGTAGAAAACATTTTCGCAGGAGCGAAGCAATGGATACTCCTGCTCACACCATTAAATCTATTTGAACATTAACTCTTTCACTTTTTCCTTGTCCTCTTTTTCTTTCTTCAGATCGAACATGGTACCAAAAACATGATCCCAGAATGTGGTGCTCACACCAAATCCTTTGTGTTCGTCTTTATAATGGTGGAGATGGTGATTCCTCCAGAGTGGCTTCATCCATTTGAATGGCGGATTCCAGGCATGTATGGCATAATGCATTGAGCCATATAGAAGATATCCAAGAATAAAACCAGGAAAAAAAGCCAGTGACATTTTACCCATGATCACAAACATGATCGCAAAAAGTGTTGATGAAATGATGAGGCTTGGAACAGGAGGCATGAATAACCTTTCCTTGTCGCGCGGGTAATGGTGGTGGTTACCATGCATCACGTAAACAATGCGCCTCGCTCTTTCGCTCTCAGCGATCATATGAAATACCCAGCGATGCATGATATACTCGAAAAAGGTCCAGAAAAACATTCCTGCAAGAAACAACAGCGTTGTTCTGCTCCAGGTAAAACCAAACCTGGTGATGGCATAATAGGGAAACCCGATCATGACAGGAAGATACATGCCCCAGATCACCAGAGGATGCGTCTTTGTAAGAAATTCAAGGGCAGGGTTCTGGAACAACTGGGCCTGGCCTTTATTATGGATTTTCTCAAACTTCATGAAATCTGGATTTGAAGCAAATTTACAAAGTTGCCCCGGATGGAAGTACTACTTAAAAATACCATTTGTTAAGTTTTTGTTAGCCGGCATAATTACTTTCTTCAGCTGCTGTTGCGTCGCACACTTGTACTGAACTGCTTCCTTCAGCAATTTGATACATTCATTTCAGCAATTCATCAATTCGTACCAGCTGGTATTTTTTGGATTTCAGCCATTGGATCAGCCCTGGCAATTGATGATAAAATTATGGGAATTTATACGCAGGCTAAATCTATTGGATTAGATAATCTTTCTACTATTTTCGTAAATGTGGGGTATATCATTGATATTAATCCTAAATTTAGTTCCATGGTTTCGTATTCCCCGTGAATGATCCACTTGGGTGCGGGCATCAAAATCTATATAAACTTGTCCTGTAACCATCGCTTCAAAGAATTTAGCATGGTTAAACTCCCAATAAGCTGTTGCGCTTCGATACCTGACTCTTCTAATTGGATGCTGTTGCATTTCACCTTCGACAAGTATTAAGCGTCGAAGTTTTGCACCTGCAGCATTAAGCAAGGTATTGTGTGTCCAATATGGTACAATCGTGTCCTTTGTATCGTGTCTTATTACTATTCTGTCTTGCTCATTAACTACATAGAAACCACGGTTTGACTTTCCTCCTAATGTATGTCTGAAACTAATACGTAGTAATTCATCGGGCCAACCGTGTTCGTGTACCATGAATTTCATTACGCCTCGCGGTTGTGGCTCTTTGTGAAAGAGGGTAAGTAGGGAATTACCTCCGTGGAATTTCACTTCCCAATCTTGGAGGTCCGGAGAATCTTTATTGTTACGGCGACCACCTAAAAGATGTTCAAGAAAATCACCAGGGGCAGCATTTCCGTTAAATGTTTTGTCGGTTGGAATTTCAATCCAACCCATCTCGATAACCCTTTTTATTTCACTTGAGGCGGAAGTAAATGATTTTGGTGGTAAAACTTGAGGTTTATTCATAACAGTTTCGGTTGAGCCCTCTTTTTGTATTCGGCTATTCGTTTATTAGCCAAAATACAATATTCCTTTGAAAGCTCAATACCGATCCACTCCCTCAATTGCCCCATTGCGGCAATGGCTGTCGTTCCCGATCCGATAAAAGGATCTAGCACTACACCGCTGGGGGAGGCTTCTATACAACGTTGTGCAAGTTCTACAGGAAATGGCGCCGGATGTTCATTGCCCTTAGCTTGTGGGATCTCCCAAACATCACCCATTTTATTTGCGCCAGGAGCCAGTTTAAAGTCTGGCTTGCATATCATGTAGATTACTTCGTATGTGGGAAGAAAATAGCCTTGGTTAAAATTTATTCCACCCGCTCGTTTCCAAATGATTATTTGGCGAACAGGGAATCCTTCTACTATATCATGCCTGTCTTGTAATAAACCATTTTGCACCCGCCATTTATGGTTATAGAAAATGACTCCATCATTCTTTAACACCCGCATCATAGCAGTTAAACACTTTCGTTGCCAAGTAACATATTCTTCGTGAGGCATATTATCGTGATGGCTTTCATAACCCTTTTGCAATGCTGCATTGGGCCATTTGCCACCACGTCCATCTTTCATACCGTTGCCTGTTGAGTTCTTTAGATTATATGGGGGGGAAGTGATGATGCAACTCACCGATTCTGACGGCAGAGTGTTATTCATAAAATCTAAACAGTCAGACTGATGAATTTTTCCCATCCATGCGGTAAGAGATTTTTCCTCCTGTAATAAAGGCTTAGATATATCGGCGGGATCATCCACTATAACCTTAATCACATCATCAAAAGAGGCATTAATCGGTTCAATTTTGCGAGCCTTGCTTGACATCCTTTAAGTTCTTTATAGGTTACTCTTTTACCGTTGATGTTATAAAAAACCCTGCTTTGGATTTCCTCGCAAGTTAACTTTAAAACATTTTGGTTGAAAGAAAATTCATCCACATATTAGCCAAATGTGCCGAACTAATTCTGTGATAAATCCCATAAAAAATACGTTTTAACAACGCCTTAAATGACTCAACACCACTTGTTATTGCTAAACCTTTAATATAGTCTCAGTATAGCTGTTTCCTTTATGTTGGTTATTGTTACATAAAGGTCTTAATTCAGCCTTTATATTTTTCTTATTCTTTTTTTACCATCGGTCGCTGATGGCCTTCTGCCTCTTTTGCAGCGAGCAGGTAAATCAGTGATGCCGTTCCATCCATG
The DNA here is from genome assembly GCA_023386045.1 of Bacteroidota bacterium. Classification (GTDB taxonomy): domain Bacteria; phylum Bacteroidota; class Bacteroidia; order Chitinophagales; family Chitinophagaceae; genus Flavisolibacter. Next base: position 193,204 of record JAEWKK010000019.1, on the reverse strand, counting down.
GTGGGTTCATTGGTGCTGTAATCACCATAATCATCATGGTAAACAGCCAGGTCACTTTGAAATTCTTCATATTCATCGGGCTCAAACAATTGAATGCCGATTAAATTTTTATAGATGCTGGTATAAACCGGTCCATCTACCAGTCCTCCGTCAATAGGGAATTTTCCAATGTGCGTAAATGCGGAATGAGGATCCACAGGTGTATCTCCATTTGATGGCAATCCATAAACCATGGAGGTACCCCAGGGGTTGCATCCAAATAACCAGTCGAAATTGGCCTGCTCCAGCTCTTCAAATTCTTTGTTGCCACTGAGCTGCTTGTACCAGTAACACTGAATCGCAAACGAAGTTGTAAGGTTGTTGCTGCACCAGATGAAAGGGATACCACGATAAAAAGCATTTTGTTTTGCTTTTTGCCAGACAGCATTAATGCCTTCCCTGTAAAATCCAATGATGCTATCCTTGTTCGCAGAAAAATTGTTGATGAAAGCCTTTGGATAACCTGCTTTAGGCGATTGATCCTTTTCCTTCATTTGCCTGGCAATTTCATAATGACCAGGATTGATAAAAGGGTACCACTGGTAATGACTTGCTGTATCCTTTCCCAGCCATGGAGTGATCTTTTCTTTTTTTGCCCAGTCAACTGCATTTACAAGATAATAACCATTATCACCCGTGCTTCTTGTATTCATCACCATATCATGAATCGCGGCAAAGGCCAGCTCAAGATCATCTGTCCAGTTTTCTTCAGCATAGATATAAGGAGATTTTACAGAAGCTGTTTGTGAAACTCCTGGCTTCATCAAAGCATAATTCAATGCACTTATGGCCTTGTCGTAATAACCTTTTCTTTTGTCTGTAGACCTGAACATGGAATCTTTGAGATAAATGCTTTGCGCCAGTGCAAAAGCGGAAGCAAATTTTGAAGCAGTGGAAGTAGTACCTGTAGTTTGGTTCATGAACTTTCCTCTTTGCTGTAGATCTCCGCTAAGGAAATAAACAGGTCTCTCAAAGCCTCGTCCATACTGTGTATCCTGTTTGGGCATGCGCATGTTAATATGGTCGCGATCATCAGCTATCTGGTTGAACATCCAGTTATGACGTGGATGCATTTTGATCAGCCAGTCCAGTCCCCACCTGGCTTCATCGGCCACATCTGCCAGACCATTTTTCCCATCAAGTCCGTTGGCAAGCTTTTCATCTTTAAACACACCGGGAAAATCACGGTAAGCCATCAGCAAATGATAAGTTGCATTGGCAGATGTGGTGGCGTATTGTAAATAATCCGAAGCATCGTGCCAGCCGCCAACAACATCTATCCTTGTACTGTCTTTGATACCGGCTTTTTCTCCATACAGCACATAGCCATCATGAGTATGACAGCTGTCTTTTAAAAATGGATTGAAGCCCGTACGCTGTTGCCGCATATAACGCAGGCAAAAATCTGCGGCGCCATCATATACTTTTTCATTGAGGGCAAATATGGGAGAGGTGGTTTCGTGAACGCGTAAAAAATATCTTCCTGTTTTTTTGAATGAAGAAAAATCAAGGCGGCAGGTTTTTGAGAAGGGACCGTATGTACCAAATTCCTTACCTGCAGCTGCTTTAAAAACTGTCTTACCTGTTTCTGCATCTACCAGTTCAAATTGCCCTGCAGAACTCTGATCCTTCGAACACCATACAGCCACCTTGCTTCCTGATGGCTGATAACCTAACAGATTGATGCGGATCCATGCCTGCTCTTTTTTCTGCCGTGTGGAAGCTTGTAGAAAAAAGAATGAAATAAGAACCAGGAAAAAATGAAGTGGCTTCATAAAAGCAATTTACGGAATGATGACGGCTTTAGTATTGATGAAACTCTGAAGCAATACAGAAGTCTCCTTCATTCAAACTCCTTTCAAGTCCTTACTTTTGCCTCCCTAAACCCCTCATCATGAAACTGGTTTCTTACCTTAAAGAAGAGCAAGATCAGCTGGCAGTGCTGGTAGATGGTTATTTGTATGATATGAACGATCTGCACCCGGATCTGCCTCATTCCATGGGCATGTTCCTGGCGTATTGGGAAGATGCCATCCAGTATGCACAGGGTGGCCTGATGATGATTGATGAAGGAAAGATCTCCCGAAACAAAGCCATTCCAGTGGATAGTGTGCAATTGTTAGCACCAGTTCCTTTTCCAACTTCCTGTCGCGATGGTTATGCTTTTCGCCAGCACGTAGCTGCTGCCAGGAGAAACCGCAAGGTGGACATGATCCCGGAGTTTGATCAATACCCCATCTTTTATTTTACCAACCATCATAGCATAAAAGGCCCTGGAGAAGTAAGCTGCATGCCTGATCATTTCGAAAAGCTTGACTTTGAACTGGAGGCAGCCATTGTTATTTCAAAACATGGAAGAAACATCAAAGCTCAAGAAGCAGATGAATACATTGCCGGTTTGATGATCATGAATGACCTGAGTGCAAGAAGACTGCAAATGGAAGAAATGCTACTCAACCTGGGTCCTGCCAAAGGAAAAGATTTTGCTACAACCACAGGTCCCTGGCTGGTTACACTTGATGAACTGGAAGAATTTTTGATCCCTGCCAAAGAAGGCCATGTTGGAAAGAACTGGAATTTAAAAATGACCTGCCGTGTGAATGGTGTGCAGGTGAGCGCGGGCAACCTGGGTGATATGGACTGGACCTTTGCCGAGATCATTGAAAGAGCATCCTATGGCGTTGATCTTTTCCCTGGAGACATTATTGGCAGCGGCACCGTAGGCACCGGGTGTTTTTTGGAACTCAATGGTACAGGGAAATTAAATGATCCTGCTTACCAGGAGCAGTGGCTGCAACAAAACGATGTGGTTGAAATGGAGATCGATGCACTTGGTACTCTTTCAAATACCATCACCGCAGAAGAAACCGACTGGAGCATTTTAAAAAGAAAGAAATAGATTTAACAGTATTTAAAAGCCGGAAGTGAATGCTTCCGGCTTTTTGTTTGATGAGATCATACTCTGACTTTATTTTTTCTTTGCACGGTAGCCTTGCCTTTATTACTGACTTTACCCAGGAATGAATCTTTTACTTTCAGGGTTTTTTCAGCATTTACCACTGCGTTACCCACACCTGTATTGTCCAGGTTCATATCCTGCACCACAAGGTTTCCTGCATTCAGGTTACCTACGCCATCATTTTTTATAATGGCTTCCTGGGCCTTGCCACTGAGCTTTACATTGCCAACGCTCTGGTTCTGCATTTCAAGTTTTTTTACGGTCATGTCCAGCTGCACATTTCCTACACTTTTATTGTTCAGGGCCAGGTTATCAAAATCAAGCGACTTCTCTGATGCTACATTTCCAACCATGCGCAGGTCCATTTCCTTTAATTTTTTAAAAGTGACAAAGACCTTCATGCTACCCTTGCCTTTAAAATTTTTGTTCTTCATCTTTTCCATATTGATCACCAGTTGGCTGCCTTCATTTTTCACTGTGAAATATTCCTGGAGATTTTCATCTGCAACAATTTTTACAGATTCTTTATCGCCTTGCATAAGCTTGAGCTCATAGGTGCCGCTGGCTTTCAATGCATCAAAAGAACTGACTGGGATTTCACGTGTCACTGATTTTCCATTGCCTTCAATGGTCTCTTGTTCTTTTTTCTGGGCACCGGCACAAAGCATGGAAAAAGAAGCTAGGGAAAGAAGAAATACATTTCTCATGATCTAAGGTTTATGGTTTTAGTTTAAATAACGAAAGATTTCGTATAACGAATCTAAACCGCCATATGTTACTCCTGAGGCTTCAAAGTTTACGGGCGGCCAAATGGAGGTATAAAAGGTTCACGGCAGATATTGCCTGCTTTTTTGCAAATTGCGCTTATGATCTTTCATCTTGAAGACTTAAAGCCTGCGGAAAAGCAATATTTCCTGCAGCATGTGATCGCACCGAGGCCGATTTGTTTTGCATCCACCATTGATAATGAAGGAAATGTGAACCTGAGCCCTTTCAGTTTCTTCAATCTTTTTTCTTCTAATCCTCCAATTGTTATTTTTTCTCCCGCCAGGCGGGTTCGCGATAATACCACCAAGCACACCCTGCAGAATGTGCATGAAGTTCCTGAGGTGGTCATTAATATCGTTGATTATGACATGGTGCAGCAAACCTCGCTGGCTTCATGTGAATATCCTAAAGGTGTTGATGAATTTGTAAAGGCCGGATTTACCAGGGAGCCAGCCACCATTGTAAAGCCTCCTATGGTGAAAGAAAGCAAGGCAAAAATGGAATGCAGGGTCATCGAAATAAAATCGCTGGGCGAAACTGGTGGCGCAGGACAACTGGTGATCTGCGAGGTTTTACGGTTACACATTGATGATAGTCTGCTGAATGAAGAAAAAAAATTCGACCAGACAAAGTTTCAACTGGTGGCAAGGCTGGGTGGCGACTGGTATTGCAGGGTGACAAAAGACAGCCTGTTTACGGTTCCTAAGCCAAATGTAAAACTGGGTATAGGCATTGACAGTTTGCCTGAAGGGATCCGCAACAGCCGTTATCTTACAGGTAACCAGCTTGGACAACTGGCCAATGTTAATGAAATGCCGGTGGTACTGCCTTCATTTGATGATGAGCATATGAAAAATATTATTCAGTATTACAGCATTAATCCAGCTGAAATGGAAAAGGAAGCTCATAGCTATGCAGCCCGCCTGCTGGACCAGGGAAAAGTGGAAGAAGCCTGGCAGGTATTGTTATTGGTAGAAAATAATTGAAGAACCCTCTCACAAAATTTGAAAAACTTCTGCATCATTCAGATGAAAGCACTACATCCATTCTTTATGCGAGCTTTCGGTTTTAAATAAAATAAAATTTGCCAGTGCCCGGGCAGCTTCCAGTTCTATAAAGTTTATGGTGATGGTTCCACCTGCAGTAGAGATCAGCACACTGGCCAGTCCCTTACGACGTTGATAAATGGATTGCTTTAATGAAACAGCCTGCACCTTGTGCCACAACATGAGGATCCTTTCTTCTCCCAGGATTCCTTTTTTGATATACAGCAGATCATCCATGGCCCAAAGCCTGAATTTTTTTTGAAGTAACAAGGAAACAATGAGCACTGCCAGTGGAAGAATAAAAAACAACAGTACATACCATTGGATCAGCCACCAGAAAATTGCTGCCAGGATCATAGCCGGTAACAAACCAAGAATCAGCAGCCTTCTTTGTACAAATGCTTTGTGCATTTGAATGGTAAAGGCCTGGTCAACTATTGGCATTGGCTGGTAATTCGTAACCAGGGCGTGCAAATAGCTGTTGCGTGTGATGGGAACCTGCACTTTGAGATTATTCTTTAGATCTTCGCCGCCTGCAACATGATATTCCAGCATCCACATTCCCATCAGTTTACGAATCCAGTTGGCTTTCCAGGAAAGAAACTGGATCTTATCCAATCCTATCAGCTTCTCTTTGATATGAGTGAGTCCTGATTTGATCTGGTAACCTTTTTCTGTTCTAAGTAATTTGAAATCGTAAAAGCGGAAAAATATTCTTGCCGTTGAAACCAGCACTGTAATGATCAAAATGGAAATAGCCAGAAATAGCAGGGAGTAGAAAGCACCTTCAGGAATGTAAGTATCCAGTCCGGAGATCAAACTATTGTCAATGTCTTTCAGATTCTCATAAAGACCAAATCCAAAAGATAGCAGGATAAAAAATGCTTCAAGATGGTTTGCGGAAATACTTAAGCGACCCAGGTCTGAACCATTTAATTTTAAGATTACTTCTCCAGAACTGATCCTGGTATCGTTAGCATCTAATTGTTGTGATTGGGAAAGAAGTCTTTCCCTTAATGCAACGGCCATGGACTGGTGAAGGGAATCAATGGAGGCTTCAGCTTTTTGAGACCCAGCCGTGTCAATGGAAAGCTTTACAATATTCAAAAGCTGGTGGAGCGGTCCCTGTTCTATATTTACTGTTTGTATTTTCTCCAGCGGGATTACCTGCGTTTCTTTATGTATCCATCCTTTGCGGATAATGAGTTTATTTTCTTCCAGGTAAAATCTAAAGTACAGGAATCGTAACAAAGCAGTTACTATAGTGATCACAAGAAATCCAATGGCCATGTATTCGTAGCGGCTCATGTTTCCTTTTTTGCCAATGACCATCAATATCAAAAGCGGCCATAGGCGTTTAGCCACTTCCCAGATGGTATTCAGGAAAACTACCAACAGGCCGGCAATGGGCTGCCTTTGCGGATGACTCCAGTTAAATTCATTCATGGTCTTCCGCGTGGATTTTTTCGAGGATAAAATGTCGTAGCTGTTCTGCTTCTGCTAATAAAAGTCCCGGGATCTTCATGTCAGCATTGTTGGAACCTGCAGTAAAAATGGTGAGTGAAGCCAGGCCGAACTTTCTTTCCAAAGGTCCCGATTGAACAGTGCAATTCTGAATCCTGTTGTGCGGACAGGCTTTGAGCGTTCTGGTGATCCATCCTTTTTGCGAGAGGATATCTTTTTCACGGACAGCATAGGCAAGGAAAGGAAAATTTTTTTCTATGCTGAAGCGATGAAAGCCTATGATCAATAATGCCGCTCCGGCAAGAATGGTCCAGTTAAAACTTTTATGTAGTGATGGAATAAAATAAATAAGGATGGCTGCGATAAGGATCAGCACAAGGCTGGTGATCATCCATTCCATTCTTAATACACGGAGGTAATTGTGCTGTACAGGTTTTAATGGAACTTCTTCGAGCCTGGGCAATTCCTGCGTGTCTATAGTTGCATTGATAAATTGCATGTCTAAAATTAATCTCCGCCGCATAAAAAAATGCAGCCTTAAGCTGCATTCACAAATTATTATTGAGAAGGGTTAGTTTCTTGCTGCCCAGCCGAAAACTTTTTTCAAAATTTCTGTTGTTCTTGCCACCGGGTTGGCCCTGATATTGGCTTCTTCCTGGCCTATCTGGTCAAACAGGGCATCAACCGCCTTGCCCACCACATAGGAAGGAAGATCTGGATTGAGTTTATTCAGGGTGGTGGGAAAGCTGTTATAGGTAGACACCATATCTGCATAATACTTGGTAGCACTGAATTTATCAAGCGAACTTTTGATGATAGGTGAGAAAGCGGCAATCAGCTTCTCTGTTGTTTTATCCCTGAAGTATTTTGTGGCAGCATCATTAGGGCCTTTAATGATATTGATGGCATCTGTGATCGTCATTTGCCTGATAGCTTCTTCAAAAATGGGCCTGGCAGAACCTACTGCATTTTCTGCTGCCTTATTCACCTGTATGATCACACGATCAGCAAGAGAACCCATTCCAACCTGGCGCAGTGTGTTTTCAATTTTTGCAGCATCTGGTGGGATCAGGATCTTGTAAGCAAGGTTTCCAAAAAATCCATCTTCCTTATTCAGCGTGGCGATGCCCCTGCCCACACCTTGTTCGAGTGCCTGCCTGATGCCCTGGGCCGCTTCGGCTTCAGTAACGCCTGATGCACCAGGTAAATTGGCAAGTGTAGAACAGGAAACAAGTCCGGTTGTTAAAGCAATTGCGTAAAAATAGCGTTTGATCATGTTGTCGTTTTAAAGCTCATCCCAAAATGCAGGCCAATCAATTTATTATTGATGCAAATTTATACTTTAAGATTTTGTTTCCTGCTTTCTATCTTGAGCCGCAGGTGTTTGAAAAATCTTGCTCTTTCTTTTTCAGATACTGTGCTGATCAGGGTTGATTTTTTTACCAGGTTTTGTATGTAGGAATTCATGTTCTCGCAGAATCGCACATCCCTTGTGATCAAAAAATTAAGTACGCTGTGCACGAGGAAGGCAGCCCTGGCTCCATCCAGCGAAACCAGGATGGAATTTTCCAGGATGATGATCTCATTGAAATACACCTGGAATGAAGAAATAGGTTTCTTTTCAGGATCATCTGCATTGAATTTATATCCTTCGGTGGCCTGCTGTTCAAGGTGGGTTATCAGTTTCTCGAGCGCTTCATAAAGCATATAGATCTCTTCATTGCTGGCGAAGATGTTGGAGTCATGATAAAACTGGATCTGGCGCAGCGTGCTGTTCACGCTTTCTATATTCCATAATTCAACCGAATCGATGTTGTTATAATAATGGAGGATCTGTTTGCCGATTTCAAAATATTCATCCGGGTAAAGGCTCATGCTGAATTTTTTTTCAGCAAATTCAGGGAGATGGAGGATGTTCTTCATCCAAAAATAATATTTGAAAGCAGCGATCTCCCTGAATTGAAAATGATGAAACAAAGGAATGTCCTTACACAGGTAATACATCTTTCTTTCTTTGAAGCCGCACATGTATTTCACCTGCTGCAAAACATTAGCAAGGTATTGATCAAACCGAAAGGATTCTGTTTGCATTAAATTCCCTGTAAATAAAAAAGCATCTGAGGAAAGATTGAGCACATGGTCGAGCGAGATCTTAAAATGCAAACACAACCTGTACAACTCCTCCAGCGAAAGTGCTTTCTCTCCCCTGATTCTCCTGTAGGCACTGTCACTGCTGATCTCAAGAACTCCGGCTACGGCATCGGCCATGGATTGGGATGGAGGCAGGCCTGCCTTGATGTGCTGGAATAATTTTGCCTGCAGGTCGGTATTCATGCTTGTGATTTAATATAGTTACCCGAATCAGGGATCTTGCGCAATAGCAGGTTAAAGAAAATATTGCGTTGCTTTTCATTGGCACTGCTCAACAAGGTGGAACGGCGCATCAAATTGTTCACCTTTTGCAGGGTATCAGAAACAAAGGATTCATCCAGTGTTACCATATAATTTAAAACATCATAAGCAAGGTATAAAATTGCTTTACCCTGCTTCTTCACAATAATGGTATTTTCTCCCAGTACCAGCCTGTTATAGAAAAAATGAAGGTTTTCTTTTTTTACTGAAACTTTTTCACCTGGAATAAATTTCGATCCGCAATCAGCCTGCCTTCTAAGGTGTTCGAGGAGATCAGCTACAGAAGAATAGATAGTATGAATGTCTTCTTCTGATTGAAAATAGCCGGCCTCCCTGTAATACTCCACCTGGCTGATGGTACTGTTGACGCATTCGGTGTTCCAGATTTCTACCGAGGAAATCTGATTGTAAAGCGAGACGATCTCACTTCCAGTTTTTTCCATTTCAGGTGGAAGGAATGAGAAGGAAAATTTCTGGTTTACAAAATCAGGATGCTGAAGAATGGATTTCATCCAGAAGAAATAACGAAAGGCAAAGAGTGGCCTGAATAAAAAATTATAGAATACAGGAATATCCTTTGTCAGGTAAATGATCTCTCCACCAGCTGCCATCTGAAGATTGGTTTTGATATCAAACAGGTATTGTTCAAAATCATAAGTTCCATTCTCTAGCCTTTTGTATGAAAAACTAATGGTGTTGGGTTTGGAACCTAGTAATTCATCGAGCGAGAGATGAAAATGGTCGCAAAGAATACGGGCTTCTTCCAGTACCAGCCCCGTTTCACCCCTGATTCTCCTGTAAGCGCTGTCATTGCTGACAAATAACAGGGAAGCCACTACATCCACCAATGAATCAGTGGGACGCAGTTTTTCCCTGATGCGATGGAAGAGGTATTCCTGTAACAGTTCTGGCATGGCTGTCTATTAAGTTAAGCATTTCTACCATGTTACGGCTGCTTTTGGCAAAAATTGCAACCCGGTTTTTTGTGAGCCCGAAAATCAATTAGAAATCCCTTTTGCTGGAATCTACATTAGTACTGTTCAGGGCTTCAATCAAAAACAACCAACATGAAACACATATTAACTGCTTGCATCCTGCTACTTAATCATGGCGGTATTGCTCAAAACAACAAATGGTTTGTATCTCTTTCATCAGATTTTGTCATTGCAGGTCCGGGCGCAGCACTCAAACAGAAAATGCTCCGGCAGGGATTTGATGATGACAACAGTTTCTATTTTTTGTTTATAGGCTGGACAGAAGTCAATCCAAAGAAATTGTCCTATGGTGGGTTGAAAATCAGAGGTGGAAAGAAGATCAGTGGCCATCGAAGCTTATACTTCGTAGCCGGACTGGCTGAAGATGCAGAAGTCAGGGGCTTCAGGTCATCGGGATACAGCAATACCATAATCGGGGGCGGCTCATATGGGTCAGCAGTTTCTATCAGGTATTCTTTATGGCAGCTTTCAGCAGGCTATATGTATTCATCCAAAAACAAATTAAAACTGGGATTTGGTCCATCAGTTTTTCTATTAAGCTACAAGCCCAATGAAGAGAAAAGACAGGCTTCCCTGGTTCCGGGTGCCAACTTCATAGCGCGAGTGCCTTTGGGTAAGGAAAAGAAATTATTGGGAATGGAAATCGTAGCCGAAGCCAACCTGGCACCACCGGCCAATATCAACATGGTTAAACAGGATGTCCAGGGCTTTAAACCAGGTAGCGTGAACATGGTTTATGGTTCACTTGGATTTGCTTTTTGTTTCAGAAAATAATAGACGATAGGAGAAAAGAATTTCATTAAATTAAATCAACCAAAAACTAAACAATGAAAAAGATCTCGCTGTGGGCAAAGCATCACCCCTGGCCGGCCCGGTTGAGCATTGTTGCCCTGTACATTATTTTGAATGCATCAGGTATAAGTTTGGGAAAGCTTTTATCAGCTTCTGGTTTTCATCTGCCCTCCTTCACCTGGTCCCTGCTCTGTCTTCTTTTATTTTCTGCAATGCTCCTGTATCCATATAAAGAATCCAAGCGTATATGGGGCTCATCTAAGTTCTATGTCAGGCAAAAAACAGCTGACCTGGTTTTGCTTTTGGCCAGCTTTGGTATGATCGTATTCCTGGCCAACCAGGATACTACATTACTGACAAGCCAGTTTGTGCAGGCCAGTATTATCATGGAAAAAGAATTTCCGGTGAAGGATAGCAGCACCAGAACTTATAAAACCCTCAATGAATTTGGTGCCTCCATGAGGGATGAAAATGGTCAAAAGCTGAAATGGAAAGAAAGAAAAAAATTATTGAAGCAGCAGATAAGCGCCATCAACAAAGCTGAAGGCATGTCCGAAGCAGATCGTAGCTTGTTGATCGTCCTCTCTATACTTCTTGCAGCCCTGGCACTGGCTGGTGTTGCAGCACTGGCATGTAACTTATCCTGTAGTGGTTCCGAAGCAGCAGCTATTGTGGTGGCAATTGGCGGAACCGCTCTAGTGATATTCCTTCTGGTAAGGGCCATACGCTCCATCAACAGGAAAAACAAAAAGCAGCTGGAGGCGCCTCCTCCGAAGGAACCTGGCACTGCTGCCTGATTTGATCAGTTTAAACGCTTCATACTAACTGTTCATGCTGTAATTTTGCCGTCTATTAATTTTTTATGCAGACAGCGCAATTATCTGAGCAGGAACTGATACGACGTGAAAAACTGAACGAGTTAAAAAAGCTGGGAATTGATCCCTATCCCGCTGCTTTATATCCAGTAAATAATTATTCACTCCAGATCAAATCCGGATTCCAGGATGAAAACAAGGAGGCATGGGAAGATGTTTGCCTTGCAGGCCGCATCATGAGTGTGAGAGATATGGGCAAGGCTTCCTTTGCCGAATTGCAGGATTCACAGGGCCGCATACAGATCTATGTGCGTAAGGATGATCTTTCAAAAGACGGCGATACAACACTCTATGATATTGTTTGGAAAAAGCTGGTGGACTTTGGTGACTTTGTTGGAGTGAAGGGTTTTGTTTTCCGTACCAAGATGGGAGAAATTTCCATCCATGTAAAAGAGCTGACCTTTCTTGGAAAATCCCTTCGTCCGCTCCCGGTGGTAAAAGAATCTGAAGGTCAGACCTTTGATGCGGTTTCTGATCCTGAATTCAAATACAGGCAACGTTATGCGGAACTGGTTATCAATCCAGCGGTGAAGGAAACCTTTGTCAAGCGTACAAAACTGATCAACTCCATCCGTGAATTCCTGAACGAACATGGAGCACTGGAAGTGGACACACCGGTCTTGCAAAGCATTCCAGGAGGAGCTGCTGCCAGGCCTTTTATTACTCACCACAATGCGCTGGACGTTCCATTTTATTTGCGCGTAGCCAATGAACTTTACCTGAAAAGACTGATCGTTGGCGGGTTTGACTGGGTTTATGAATTCAGTCGCAACTTCCGGAATGAAGGTATGGACCGCACCCATAACCCGGAATTTACCATTCTTGAATTTTATACCGCTTACAAGGACTATCTCTGGATGATGAATGTTACAGAGCGTCTTCTTGAAAAAGCAGCCATTGATGTTACTGGTGGTACAGAAGTTAAAGTAGGCGAACGATCTATTTCTTTTGAAGCACCTTTCAAACGCATTTCCATTTATGATGCTATTAAAGAACATACTGGTTTTGATGTGAGTGAGATGGATGAAGCAGCACTTCGTGAAGTATGCGCTAAGATGGGTATTCATGCTGAAGCCAGCATGGGCCATGGCAAGCTCATTGACGAGATCTTTGGTGAAAAATGTGAACATCATTATGTGCAGCCCACGTTTATTATTGATTATCCTGTTGAAATGAGTCCCCTTACCAAAAAGCACCGCAGCAAACCAGGACTGGTAGAGCGCTTCGAGTTGATCATCAATGGTAAAGAGATCGCGAATGCTTATAGTGAACTGAATGATCCTATTGACCAGCGCGAACGCTTTGAAGAACAGGTAAAACTGATGGAACGTGGAGATGAAGAAGCCATGTACATCGACTATGATTTTTTAAGAGCACTTGAATATGGCATGCCGCCAACTTCGGGAATTGGCTTTGGTATCGACAGGCTTTGCATGCTGCTTACAAACCAGCCTTCTATCCAGGATGTTTTGCTGTTCCCGCAAATGCGTCCCGAGAAATGGGTTATTGATGCCAACGAAGGAGAACGTCCTGAAGAATGAGAATGAATGATTACACTCAACAAGGTTGTTTATGAAAGTAATAGGGTTCTCCTTTATCCGTAATGCAATCAAATACAACTATCCTGTTGTTGAAGCCTTGCAATCCATCCTGCCTCTTTGCGATGAAATTGTGGTTGCTGTTGGAAATTCCGATGACGGAACCAGGGAACTTATTTCCTCCATTGATCCAAAGATCAGGATCATAGATACTGTTTGGGATGATAATCTTAAGATCGGAGGAAGGGTATTGGCAGTTGAAACTGATAAGGCTTTCCAGGCGATAGACAGTTCCGCTGACTGGTGCATTTATATTCAGGGTGATGAGGTGCTGCACGAAGATGGCTACCAGAACCTGCGCGAAGCCATGCTTAAGTGGAAGGATGATGAAAGAGTTGACGGTTTGCTATTGAACTACCGGCATTTTTATGGAGGTTACGACTGGGTTGGTTCTGAAGGCAAATGGTACCGGCATGAAATTCGCGTGATTAAAAACAACAAGTCTATATATTCTTACCGCGACGCACAGGGATTCAGGAAGGGCAATAATGAAAAGCTGAATGTGAAACCGGTAAATGCCTATATCCATCATTACGGATGGGTGCAGGATCCACGAACGCTAAAGGTCAAATGCATTGCCAAGGATAAGATCATGTATGATATGAACGGTGATGAGGAAAATGTGGTGGTTCCAGAAGACTTTTCATTCACCCTGGTAAATGCTCTCGAAAAATTCAAAGGCACACATCCTGCGCCCATGCAGCCAAGAGTGAAAAATCAATACTGGCAGTTTCGCTATGATCCGAAAAAAAACAAACTCCCTCTAAAGGACCGCTTTAAAAACCTCATTGAAAAACTAACTGGTAAAAGGCCCTTTGATTATAAGAATTATACTATAGTGAGCGGTGAGTAGTGAGTGGTGAGTTATAGTGAAAGGTGAGTGGTGAATGGTGAGTTCCTTTCAGGATGACAAAAGGTAGGGCAAAGACCATCGTCCATGGACCATAGACGATAAACTATGCATTGTCCGCCGAAGCTGCAGAGCAGCGAAGGTGGAAACTTTGAACCATGAACCTTGCCATAAGCCATCTGCCCAAACTATGAACCATGATCTATGAACCATAAGCTCTCTTCCCTAGTCCAAAAAAATATCCTTCATCAGCTTTTGACCAGGATGGACCGCATATGCGGAAAAATCCGAGATGCCTTCTTTTTGCAACACATCTTCGTCCAGGAAAAAATTACCTGTGCATTTTTCAGCATCCTGTTTCAGGATATGAAAAGCAGCATCAGCCACAATTTCCGGGGTGCGACTCATTTGCATCAGTGCATCTCCACCCAAAAGATTTTGTACCGCTGCAGTAGCGATGGTAGTCCTCGGCCATAAAGCATTGGCCGCAATTTTATAAGGCCTGAGTTCTTCGGCAAGCCCCATAACGATCATGCTCATTCCATATTTGCTGATGGTATAAGCCAGGTGTTGCGCCAGCCATTTTGGATTGAGATTGATGGGAGGTGACAGATTCAGGATGTGAGCATTGGTAGATTTTTTCAAATAGGGTATGCAGGCCCTGCACATAAAAAATGTTCCCCTGATCTGAATATCATGCATCAGGTCAAAACGTTTGGGCTCCATTTGTTCTGTGGGCATGAGGTTGATGGCGCTGGCATTGTTCACCAGGATGTCAATGCCTCCAAACCTGTCAACTGTATTTTTCACCGCCGCCTCTATTTGCATTTCATCGCGAATGTCACACTGTACCGCCAGGGCTTTTGCACCTTCAGCTTCTATTTCATTTGCGGCAGTGAAAATTGTTCCTTCCAGCTTTGGATGTGGTTCGGTGGTCTTTGCTGCAATGGCTATGTTGGCACCTTCTTTTGCCAGTCGTAAAGCAATGGCTTTGCCAATACCACGGCTGCCACCAGTGATCAAAACCGTTTTTCCTTTCAGGTTCATTTCCATGATTTTCATTGAAGCTAATCAAATAAACAATGTTCACCTCAGTGGGGCTGAAGCGAACATTGTTATTTAAGAAAATCAGTATTAATACTCCGGCTGCTTTGGTTTGGTCTGCATGATCTCGTCAATCCTTTGCAAAACTTCTGGTGTCAGCTTTGGCAAAACTTCAAGGGCTTTAAGATTTTCGGTAAGCTGTTCTTTTTTTGTGGCACCCAGGATGGCCGTAGTTACATTAGGATTGGCCACACACCAGGCAATGGCCAGTGAAGCCTGTGAACATCCAAATTCATTTGCTACCTCACCCAGCTTTTTAACCTTGGCGAGTTTATCATCTACCATCCATTGATTTTTCAGCCAGTCAAAACCTTCCAGGGCAAAGCGACTGCCTTCAGGAATGCCGTTGTTGTACTTGCCTGTTAATAATCCCGAAGCCAGGGGACTCCATATAGTAGTACCCATACCCACCGTCCGGAAGATCATGTTGTATTCATGTTCCATCTTGTCGCGTTCCAGCAAATTGTATTGAGGCTGCTCCACTGAAGGTCCAATCAGTCCCAGTTGCGAAGCCACACGATGGGCTTCCATGATCTCGGCGGCGCTCCATTCACTGGTGCCCCAATAGAGGATCTTTCCCTGTTGTATCAGGATATTCATGCTCCAGACCACTTCTTCTATCGGTACATTTTTATCAGGCCGGTGGCAGTAATAAAGATCAAGGTAATCTACCTGAAGCCTTCCCAGTGCTTCGTGGCAGGCTTCGATCAGGTGTTTGCGGCTTAAGCCGGTTTGATTGGGTTTGTTATCCGGACCTCTCCATCCAAAGAAAGCCTTGCTGCTTACAACATAAGATGTGCGGTCCCAGTTTTTCTTTTTAAGAACCCGGCCCATTAAATTTTCACTTTCACCACGCGCATATACTTCAGCGTTATCAAAAAAATTGATCCCCGCATCATATGCCATTCCCATGAGTTCATCAGCTAAGCTGTCGTCCACCTGTTTGTGGAAGGTCACCCAGCTGCCATAGGAGAGTACACTCAGCTGGAGGCCTGTTTTGCCCATTCTTCTGTATTCCATAATTCCAGTTTAAAAATTGATCAATACTTATCTATGAATGAAGTTATTGAGAAAAGGATGAAATAAAATTGATGAGTAACATCAGCTGATTTCAATCTGCTTTAGGAAAATCACAATTGATGCATGAAAACCTACAATTCAGGTACTATCGTTTAATTCAGTTAGGGACTAAGTGTTTCTTTGTACTGTCAACGATCAAACAAAGACACTCAAAATACTGACAGGTAAGTTCTCATGTGTGGATTGTTCACTTGCCTGTCTAACCTCGGTTTTTCATAGGATATTGGACTATCAACGGGCTGGATTTCTATCCGGCCTTTTTTTTATTCGTTTTGTTAAATCAGATTTTATGTTATTGGACCTGTAACATCCTGTGCACCACCTGCGTCACAATCCGTGAACAAACCCTAAGAACATGGATTACAGGTATTTTATAAAAACACATGCTTCCCTTTTCATCTGCCTTCTGTCATTCGGATTTTTCTTCCTGCTGGTATTTGTACTGGGACTGATATGGTGAGGTATGGTGAGTGGTCAGTGGTCAGTGGTCAGTGGTGAGTGGTCAGTATCCTGATCTGGTAAATTTATCACATTAGTTACATCAAAAAATTACAGGATTCTAATAACTCACTACTTACTATCAACCTCTAACCACTCACTACTCACTACTCACCATTCACTATAACTCACCACTCACTTCTCAAACCTCATCCCTTCCGCTTTCCTTATGTTCCAGTTTATTAATCTCAATAATTTCCAGTCCCTGGCGGGCAGGGCCGGTTAGAATTTCCCCATCCACACTGAACCTTGAACCATGGCAGGGGCAGTCCCAGCTTTTTTCCGCACTGTTCCAGCCCACGGAGCATTTCGCATGCGGACAAACCGTACTTACAGCATGCAGTTCTCCTGCTTCATCTTTATAAAGCGCCAGGCTCTTGCCTTCATACTTTACCACCTTGCCCTGTCCGTGAGCAATGGATCCAAGCGATTCAATTTTTTCCAGGTCGAGACGTTTGCCAATGAATTCTTTAACCACATCCACGTTTTCTTTTACAAAATTGGCAAAACCCGCTACCGGCTTGATGCGGCCCGGATGGAACAGCTTTCCATATTCACTTTCTTTTTTCGTTATCAATTCTGTCAGAGTTATGGCCGCAATGTGGCTATAGGTCATTCCATTACCGCTAAAACCAGTAGCTACATAGACATTTTCCGGATTGCCGGGCAAATGGCCAATATAGGCCAGTCCATCAGCAGGCTCAAAAAACTGCGAGGACCATTTAAAGGCTACCTGGTCTACATTAAAATATTCCCGAACGTGGGCTTCCAGTTTCCGGAAGCAGTTTTCAGTATTTTCTTCATGAGCAGTCTTATGATCTTCTCCACCTGCGATTAAATATTTTTTGCCATCTACTTCCTGTGTGCGGTAATAATGGTAAGGATCATACATATCATAAGCCAGTCCATCGGGATAAGCTTCGTCTTTTAAAGTAACAGCCATGGCATAGCTGCGATAAGGTGCGCACCTGAAATGCAGGATATTTACTCCGGGAGGAATATGGGTTGCCCAGATGAGGTTGCGAGCCTTCACCATTCCGATAGAAGTTTCAATTTCAAGGATCTCATCACCTTTGAAATCATTGACCAGGCAGTTTTGCAGGATTACACCACCTGCTTCTTCAAAAGCTTTGGCCAATGCATAAACATAACGCGTTGCATGTACCTGTGCCTGTTCGCGATAAACGATTGCTTTGGTAAAATCTATTGGCACAGGAATACGATCCGTATAGCTAACATCTATTCCTAAAGCAATGGAAGCATCATAGATCTTATCAAGATGTTCAGCCTGCTTATCATCCCTGGCATATACATAACCATTCCTAACCTCATATCCGCAATCGATCTGGTATTGCTCAATATTACTGTAGTAGAGATCGAGTGACTGAGTAGCAGCTTTATAAACCAGCCGGGCAGCATCTTCCCCAAAATCTTTGATGATCTGGTCATAGCTCGTATCAAGAAAACTGTTGAGATGTGAAGTTGTACCGCCGGTCGTACCAAAGCAAAGATTGTGGGCCTCAGCCAAAATGCAATTCTTTCCTTCTTTCTGCAACTGCAAGGCTGTGGTTATTCCTGTTACACCTCCACCGGCAATCAGGACATCAAAGGTTTTGTTTTCGATACTAATTTTCTTTGGACTATAGTCGGGCATGCGGTCCTGCCACAGGCTAACGCTGGCACCATCTCTTTTCATATAAGCTGTTTTTAGGAATTGCAAAAAAATGATGCCGCAAAAGGATGGGTGTGCTTAAAGAGATTACCATTTATCTTCTTCAGGAATATCATCATCTTCCTTAGAAAACCTGTTACGCGTTTTTATTTTTTCATCCTGTCTTGCAATCAATAGATCAGCTATGAGAATGGCAGCATCAGTGGAAGGATTTTCCCGTAATAAATTCCTGAGCTTTTGTTCACTAACATCAACCCGATATAATAATTGCAAAAGCCGGTTAAAATCTTCCAGTAATAATAAATTGATGTATTCAATCAACTGCAAACGCAAATCCTGTTTTTCTACCAGGGATAGTTGATTACTGAGATCGGATAATATTTTTTCTGGAGAGGAATTCAATGTATGCACAAATATCCTCAACTTATCCTTTCAAAACACCGTTGATACAGATCGGGCTTTCATGCTACGAATGGTGTCGTATAATTGTTTCCCAAATCAGAGCCAATGAAAAAATTCACGATACTGTTTGCCTTAATCTGGCTGGTTGGAATACAGCTTTCAGCCCAGAGCATCAAGGGAAAGTTGGTGGATACCTCCGGAAAGCAGGCACTTGGCTTTGCAACCATTACGGTTTTTCGTGCTGCTGATACTTCGATCATTACCTATCGTTTGAGCAATCCGGAAGGAGAGTTTAAAGTACCAGGACTTCCAGTAAATACAAACCTGCGGGCAGTAATTTCCTATTCAGGTTATGAGGCCTCCAGGCATGAATTCAGTTTATCAGGTGATGAAACCAAAGATTTGGGAACCATCAGCATGATACCTACTTCAAAAACACTGGATGAAGTGCTGATCATTGCAGAACGACCTCCCGTGACTGTAAAAAAAGATACGATTGAATTTAATGCTTCATCTTTTAAAACACTTCCTACTTCCCTGGTAGAAGACCTCTTGAAAAAACTGCCAGGCATTCAGGTAGACGCGGAAGGAAATATCACCGCCAATGGAAAAAAAGTGAACCGGATCATGGTGGACGGTAAAGCTTTTTTTGGTGATGATCCCAAGATGGCCACCAGGAATCTTCCTGCCAATGTCATTGATAAGATACAGGTTACCGAAGACAAAGAAGAAGCCAACAGGAGTACGACAGGTGATCTTACCAATATTGGACAGGTTATCAACCTCACCCTCAAGAAAGGTGTTAAGAAAGGCTGGTTTGGAAAAATGTATGCTGGTGGCGGAACAAAGGAGCGTTATGAACTGGGTGCGATAGCGAACGTTTACCGCGACACCATGCAGCTTAGTCTTCTTGGTTTCAGCAATAATGTCAACAGGAGCGGTTTTTCCATGAAAGAAGTTCAGGACCTGGGAGGTTTCAACCGTAGCGGGTATAATTCCATGATGGTGATGAACCGTGGAGGTCAAACCGGGTTTGCCCTGAATGGAATTTCTTTTGGAGGACTTGATGCAGGTATCTCAAGGACAGCAGGCGGAGGTTTCAATCTGAACCATGCTCCCAATAAAAAAAGATCTTTCTTCCTTCAGTATTTTTTTGGCAACACCAGGAACAGGGTGGAACAGGTGAATAACAACCAGCAGTTTATTGGAGATACGGTGATCAATAACCGAACAACTACTTTTAATAACCGGATCGTTTACAATCATAATTTCAGTACGGGCACAAAGCTGAAGCCTGATAGTCTTACAGATGTTGAATTCAAAGCCAGCTATTCTTATTCTACTACCAGCGAAAATATTGAAGCCGATGTACAGGTAAACAATAACAAACTGGGAAAGGTTAGCAGTGGTGAAGGCGACCAGTTCAATAATTTTTACGCTAACAGGTACAGTCATAATTTTTTCGTTACCCGGCGCTCAAAAAAAACGAAGGGTAAATCTTTGAACCTTGCTCATTTTGTTAGTTACAACAGTAACCTCAACAGGTATATCACAGAATCAGTGATCGATGAATATTTTCCGGCTGACCATCGCATATTTGATCAGCTGCGGAGACAAAACTCACCAACGCTTTTCATCAATACCAATTTGAATTATGCCATACCATTCGGTAAAAAATGGGCGGTGAGGTTTAACGCCAGGCACGAGTTCCAGAAAGAAAAACAGGATGTGGGTTTGTATGATAAGGACTTGAACAGCTTCAAATATGAATTACTTGACTATGCAGCCAGCAGTGGCTTTGAAAGGAAACAGAATAAATTAAATGGCTATGCAGGTCTCACCTACAAAATTGGTAAAGCCAGCATCACTGCGGGAATGAATGGATTATGGCAGGATATCAATAATCAATTCAGGAACATAGCCGATCCAATTCATACCACCCTTTTTAATGTTTTACCGAGTGCGTCCTTTCAATGGAAACAGCTTTCGGCCAATTACAATATGAATGTATCGGCACCTTCGGTTACTTATCTCACACCTGTTCCGGATAGTACTAACCCATTCATGATCCGTTATGGTAATCCTTATTTAAAACCAATAAGGCAGCACCAGTTTTATGCAAGCAATTTTAATTTTTTCCAGGGAACAGGTGCCAGCTATAATTTCTGGATCAATGGAAGTGTGATCAGCAATGATGTGGTGATGAGCCGTACCATTGATGCTAATGGTGTGCAATCCGACAGGCCGGTAAATGCAGGCGGTACCGTGCAATTATGGGGTGGTGTAGGTTTTGGAAAAGAGTACAAGAACAATCAGAAATTTATTTTCTCTTTCCGCATCTCACCCAATTTCAATTACAGTCGCAGGAAAGTGCTTGTCAACGGACAGGAAGGAATTGCTAAAACTGTGGGTGGAGGCCCAGGTGTAAATATTGGATTGAACTGGAATGATGTGATTGAATTCAGGCCTATGTACAGTCCTAACATCAGCCGCACAACTTATACGGATCCGACTTTCAGGAACATCAAAGTAGTAACGCATTATATGGAAGGTGAATTGATCATCAGGTGGCCCAAGAAACTGGTTTGGGAAACCAATCTTGCTTATAGAAATACCAACCAGGTTTCTCCGGGATTGCCAAAGACAAATATTTTATGGAATGCTGCTGTCACTCTCCTGATGCTTAAAGGAGATGCAGGACTTCTGAAGCTGAGTGTATTTGATATTCTCGATCGTAACAATGGGCTTTACCGTTATACCAGTTTGAACCAGGTAGTGGATAACCAGACTAATGTTTTGCAACGTTTTGGTTCATTGTCATTCACCTATAACATCAGGAACCTGGGTGCTCCAAAGAAAGTTGGAGGTAAGGACAGGCTGTTTATGTTTTGATCAGAATTTTTCAACTACTCCCAAGCCAAATAAGGCGAAATCATATTTGATCGGGTCTTCCCGGTCAAATTTTTTTAACCTCTCCGTTAATTCAATTGCAGTTTGCCAGTCCACGGTATTTCTTTTTATCAATTTGAATTTACTGGCAACCCTGGCAACATGAACGTCAATGGGACAAACCAGTTGTGCCGGACTAATTTTTTTCCATAGACCAAAGTCAACACCTCGATCATCTTTTCTTACCATCCATCTTAGGAACATGTTCAGCCTTTTACAGGTTGATCCTTTTTCAGGTGTCGCTATATGTTTTTTTGTTCTGGCCGGTGCATCAGGAAGAGAAAAAAAATAATGGTGAAAGCCCGACAAAGCTTTTTTAATGTTGGCATCTCCCGGTAGCATCCATTGTGTAAAGGCGGTTTCAAGCGTGGAAGATTTGCTGTAATGATATTTCAGGAACAGGATAAAATACAGGAGGTCGGTAGTATTGAAAGTGCGATGTTTGAAGGCAAGCATGCGTCTTAGCTGATCTTCTGTATGTGTTGTTATGAAATCATGAGGTGCATGATCCATTAAGGCCATGAGCTCATTGCTTTTATTGATAATGGTGGTGCGGTTGCCCCAGGCAAATATGGAAGCAAAGAAACCGGCGATCTCTTTATCCTGCTTTTTGGAAAAAAGATGAGGAATACAAACAGGATCTTTGGAAATGAAAGAAGGTTGATTGTATTCATCAACCTTTCTGTCCAAAAATGCTTTCAGTTCTTTATTATCCATGGTCAGGTAACCATTTCATCATGATGATCATATTGGAAACCTTATCCAATAGCCTGGTTCAGGTCATCTATGAGATCATCAGCGTCTTCAATACCAACACTCAGCCTGATCAGGGAATCAGTCAGACCATTTTTGATTCTTTCCTCTCTTGGAATGGAAGCATGGGTCATGGAAGCCGGGTGATTGATCAGCGATTCAACACCACCAAGGCTTTCGGCAAGTGCAAATACTTTTGTAGATGAAAGAACTCTCTTGGCTTCATCAACGCTATCGTTCTTCAAAGTAAAGCTCATCATGCCGCCAAAGCCCCGCATCTGCTTTTTAGCAATGTCATGGTTGGGATGATCAGTAAATCCGCACCAGTAAACTTTTCCAACCTTTGGATGATTGCGCAGGAAGTTGGCCACTTTCTCTCCATTCTCACAATGACGCTGCATGCGCACATGCAAAGTTTTAATTCCTCTCAATACCAGGAAGCAGTCCATGGGCCCTGGTACAGCGCCACAACTTTTCTGAATAAAATATAACTGTTCGCGCAGGTCCTTATCGTTCATTACCAGGCATCCCTGGATCACATCACTATGTCCTCCCAGGTACTTGGTTACAGAATGCATGACAATATCAGCACCAAGATCAAGCGGGTTTTGGAGATAGGGAGAAGCAAAGGTGTTGTCAACACAAAGGAGGAGCTTGTGTTCTTTGGTAATAGCAGCAACAGCAGCAATATCAGTAATGTTCATCAAGGGATTAGTAGGGGTTTCTGTCCATACCAGCTTTGTATTGCTGTTGATGAATGACCTGATATTTTCAGCATTCTGCATGTTTACATAATGGAATTTGATCCCGAACTTTTCGAAGACCTTTGTAAACAGCCTGTATGTACCGCCATACATATCACTGGCAGCAATCACTTCATCGCCTGGTTGTAAAAGTTTGATCACGGCATCAGTTGCTGCCACTCCACTGCTAAAGGCAAGTCCAAACTTTCCATTTTCAATGGCCGCGAAAGCTGCTTCCAGTGCGGTTCTTGTAGGATTCTGACTTCTGGCATATTCATAACCCTTATGCTGTGCGGGTGCTTCCTGCACATAGGTTGAGGTTTGGTAAATTGGCGTCATGATGGCGCCTGTTGTTGGATCTGGCTCTACTCCTGCATGTATGAATTTTGTTCCGAGTTTCATAAAAAGATTTATTTATTGATGTGGTCCTGAAATAAACTATTTCAAAACAGCGCAATTGCCTGCAAAGATGAAGAATCCCTTTCAATTGCATTCATCATGATTTTTTGACCATGCTGCAGCCGTTATTCCAGATTAACAAGTTCTTAATCTGAATGAAAAAATCTGGCATGGCTTCACATCCCTGATAAATTCCATTCATCATTCAAATTTTGCAATTCATGTTAAGTGCTTTCTAAAAGCCCTTCATTGTTAGGTTTTTGTTATTGCCAATGATGTAAAGAAAAAAACGCACTATGTTTTTACGAATACATTCGTAAAGTAAATCAGAATTAAAAAATCAAAACCATAGTTATGAAAAAGATCATTTTAGCAGCAGTTATCTTAATCAGCAGTTTTTATTCATTTGCCAGTGACCCTGGTGTAAATGAAAAAGTTCTTGAAGCATTCAATAAAACTTTCAGTGATGCCAGGGATGTATCATGGGCCGAAACAGCTACGAGCTATGAAGTCAGCTTTAAGCAGCA
The DNA here is from genome assembly GCA_023386045.1 of Bacteroidota bacterium. Classification (GTDB taxonomy): domain Bacteria; phylum Bacteroidota; class Bacteroidia; order Chitinophagales; family Chitinophagaceae; genus Flavisolibacter. The sequence goes on along the minus strand of JAEWKK010000019.1, from coordinate 169,279 downwards.
TGAGATCCAGTTAAAAGTAAATTACGACAAGGAAGGAAATATCATTAATACCCTTCGTTACTATTCAGAAGAGCATTTGCCACTGATGGTTATTTCAAAGATCAAGACCAGGTTTGCTGATAAAACAATTTTTGGTGTGACCGAGATCTCTTCCGAAGAAGGAACATACTACCATGTAGTGCTGGAAGATGATAAGAGCTGGGTTGAAGTAAAAGCAGATGTCTTTGGTTCTATCTCTGTGCAGAAAAGAATGAGAAAAGGTTAATTAAATAAAAAGGAAGCCGACCAGTACTTCCAATCTTTACCACCAGCCGCGTATGAACTATGCGGCTGGTTCTTTTTTAGAACAGCTGAATCAAGAATCTTTTGATCCACCAGTTTTTTCTTTCCTTCCATAATGGATTCTTCCACATCTTTATTCTGCATCCATTTCATCTGAGGAGGTTCGAAGCCCACCTTGTCCTTTCGCCAGGTGATTTCAGCAGGAAGATCCTCACTCAAAGCTTTTCTCAGCAGCCATTTGCTCCATCCCTGGTGAATCTTGAATTGAGGAGGAAGGGTAAATAAAAATTCTATAAGCTCATGGCTTAAAAAAGGCAATCTCACTTCTGTGCTATGAGCCATACTGTTCCTGTCGGCCAGCCTCAATAATTCATCCAGGCCGTTTACAAAACTGTCGAAATAGAGAATTCCATTCAGATCATGTTGAGTTGGTAGTGAATAGTAGAGTGATCGTTTATGCGTGAAAGCAAAGTCGCGGTTCAAAAGCGGATCTTTAAATGCCTGCCTTGATTTTTTACTTTGTAGCAGGCTTCCTGCAAATTCAGGGAATAAAGCTGCTATCTTCCGGGGCAGTGAAAATTTTTGCTTTATGCCATTGATAAGCGCTGATTTTTGTTCTCCTGAAGCTCCCAGTTTTTTTTGCCGGTATAATTCAGACCAGTACCACTGGTAGTATTTGGAATAACCACCAAGCAATTCGTCTGCACCCTGGCCATCGAGTAAAACGATCACACCATTTTTTTTGGCGGCTTCATAAACTTTATATTGGGCCAGCACGCTTGCAGAGCTGAATGGCATTTCCTGCGCATTCATCACCTTTTGCATTAATGTAGCCACTTCGTTATCATTGATCTCAACCAAATGGTGACGTAATCCAAATTTAGAAGCTACCATTGAGGCATAAGCTGCTTCGTCTTTTTCAAATCCTTTGAATACAGCAGTAAAACATTCGTGACTATAATGATCAGCAGCCATGTGGTCGCATAAAGCAACGATGGAAGAAGAATCAATGCCGCCACTAAGACTTGTACCTATGGCAACATCACTTCTCATTCGCTTTCTTATGGATTCTGAAAAGAGTTTCCTGAACTGTTCAATGGCTTCTTCCGCGGTGATGGCTTGATTCACATTGATCTCTGGCTGCCAGTATTTTTCTATAACAGGTTCCTTATCATGAAAATTAAAATGAACAAATGAAGCAGCAGGTAGCTGATGTATGCCGGTGTAAAAGCTTTCCTGGGGGTCACCGGGATTTGCTGTATATCCAATAGTAAGAAAATTAAACAGCATGGATCTGTTCACTTCCTTTGGTATTCCCAGGCGCCAAAAAAATTTCATTTCTGAGGCAAAGCAGAAACTATTGCCATCATAATAAAAATAAAAAGGCTTTTCTCCCATACGGTCTCTTGCTGCGAAAAAGGTTTTTTCTTTTTCATCCCAGATCGCAAATGCAAACATGCCATCAAAATATTTCACACAATCCTTCTTCCAGGCATCATAAGCAGCAAGGATAATCTCTGTATCCGAAGAAGAATGAAATTGATAACCTTTCTGCTCAAGCTCTTTTCTTAATTCTATGTAGTTATAAATTTCACCGTTATGCACGATGGTATATCTTCCAGAGAAGTGCATGGGTTGAGCAGCAGCATCGCTAAGATCAATGATGGCCAGCCGGCGATGTCCAAATATTACCTGGCTATCTTCATTCTTCCAGTAGCCTTTTCCCTGCGGCCCGCGGTGTTGTAGGCAGGAGAGAGCTGCATGAAAATCTTCTTCAGAAAATCTTTTTTTATCCTGGCTGATGATTCCGGCAATACCACACATGATTGCTTATTGAGTAAATTCAACAGGTAAACGTCCTTCCACATCATCCCAAACCATCACGAGGTCTGCACCTTTTTTTGTTTCCTGGAAGACCATGGTAAAATATTCGATGGACTGGTTTTTTAAAATGGAGATGGAAGCATCAAAACGCGAAACATCTTTTGTGCTGTCCTGCTCCAGTCCCCAGCTATAAAGATTGCGATTGAATACAATGGTCCATTTGTCTTTGTAGGGAATGCAATAAAGAACATATTTGCCAACGGGTACAATTTTGCCTTTGATCCGAAGTGGTTCAAATACTTCCAGTTCAGTTGCCTCATTGGCACCCAGTCTCCATGGTTCACCATATTTGAGTAGCTGACCAAATATCTTTCGACCCTGTTTATGCGGACGGCTATATATAACCCTGGCAACAGGATTTTTTTTCTTACTGATCAATTTTGGATAATCAACTGGCAGGTAGCTCATGTCCATAGGTGAAACATCAACAGGTGCATAGGGATTTCCCAGTTCTTTTGGCATGGAATCCCTTGGTACCAGGCGGGGCCTTGGTCCAGATTGTGAAGGCTTATCCCGGCATGCAAACAATCCTATCATTAATAACAAAGCCATTAAAGATTTCATGGCGAAAAAATACAGCTTTTCATAAAGGCTACCAAAGCAGGACTCCATCACTGTCATGATTGATAGAATCATGACAATAGTTTATCACCATATTGCCGATGAAAAAATAAATCAGGTTGATTTATGGAAACAGATTCATTAATTATCTCAGGAAAAACCATTGTTATGAAGAAAACAGTTTTAATGGCATTTGCCTTATTCATTGGAGCAGTTGCATTTTCCCAGGATAACAAACAGGCACCGCCGCCTCCAACGCCACCAAATCCTCCAGCAGAATTGAAAGAAGTTCCACCACCACCGCCTCCACCGACACCTGTTGCTCCGAAAAAGGAAGTCTTGAAAAAAGATTTGAAAAACCCTCCGCCACCACCAGCACCTCCGGTTCAACCTCCACCACCACCTCCTTCTCCAAAAGCAATCAAAGAATCTGTACAGCTATAAAAAAATGCCCCAAAGGCGGGGCATTTTGAATTTTATTTTTTGAGGATCAGTAAATTCTTCCCACTGTATCACAGGCTGCCTTCAGCAGGCTATTACCATCCATGGCATCCTGCCATTTTTCCCAGAGCATGACTCCATTGGCGATCTGCTTGGCGAGAATGGCTTTTTTCTTAACCGTTGGTTGCCCATTGTAATAAATGGTATAATTGGTAAAGCCGCCATTGGTTACCACAGCTGAATCTGAAAGTGGACTGCCACCTCTGGATAAGATATCCTTGTAAGTGAGGATGGTGCCGCTTTGTGTGATGCCGGAAGGACGGCCATATCCCGGAAATCCAAGCACACATTTTTCTTTGGGCATACCGCGGGTATTGAGCCAGTAATTCAAACAGGTATTTGCAAGGTTATAATCACTATGATGCCTGTAGGGAGTTGTTGTGCTAAAATCATCATAGGCCATGATGTTGAAGAAATCAACATAGGTAAAGAGTTCCGGCTTGATGGCATCACGGATACCACCTGCATATTTGCCAGCAGTGATAGCAGCGGTCAGGTAGTATTTGGCATCGCGGTGCAGGGAATCCGAAAGCTCTTTCATGAGTGCCGTGTAAGTAATATCCGTTCCATCACTGGTAGTTGGAAATTCCCAATCCACATCCACACCGTTGAATCCATATTGCCGCACCTTGTTCATTACATCAATAATGAAGCTATGCCTGGTGCTTGCCGAAGCCGCCATGGCTTTAAAATTGGTTTTGCCATCTCCTGTGCCATCATTGATGCTCATAAATACTTTGGCATTATTGGCTTTTGCTTTGGATATGAGTTGCGGAACCAGTGAAGGATTGTTCACAGTAAGGCCGTAACTATTATTCACGCTGAAGAAAGCGTAATTGACCACATTGCACATTTTGAACTTTACATCGGGCACATCAGCAAGATTTCTGTAACTAGGAAAATAGCCTACCACATAATAGCCAAATGCAGGTGGGGCCTGGATTACAGGATTGGGGTTTGGATTGGGATTGGGGTTGGGATTCGGAACATCGTCCTTTTTACATCCAGCCACAATTAACATCATCACAACCAACGCAGTAGGGAGTTTAGCGCTTCTCATAACAGCAATTAATTTTTTAAATGGAATAAAGAGGGCAGGTCATGAACCCATCTTTAATTTTTAAGTACGTTTGCCGTGCTAAAAATATATGAAATGAGAAAACTTTTTATCGTATTTATTCTCAGCGTAAGTTTTATGTTCAAAGCTGCTGCCGACGAAGGCATGTGGCTTCCGCTACTTTTGGGTCAGCAGGTGTATAATGATATGGTGAAGAAAGGCCTGAAACTTTCAAAAGAACAACTGTATAGTATTAACAAGGCCTCACTGAAAGATGCCATCGTGATTTTTGGTAATGGCTGTACAGGTGAAATGGTGAGCACACAGGGTTTGTTATTCACCAATCACCATTGTGGTTATAGTGTGATTGCTGGTGCAAGTACTGTTGAACATAACTACCTGAAAAATGGTTTCTACGCAAAGAACAGGGGTGAAGAAATTCCCGGAGGCAATCTATCCGTTCAATTCCTGGTTCGCATTGATGATGTAACCAAACTGGTTCTTGATTCGCTGAAAGGCTTATCAGGACAGGAAAGGATCGCTCGTCAGAACCAGATCCTTGCCAGTATTAACGCCAGGATGAGTGATACTGCCAAATCTCTTGAAACAAGAGTAAGTCCTTTATTCAAGGGCAACCAGTTCCTTGCTTTTGTTTACCAGCGTTACCGCGATGTGCGCCTGGTAGGAGCACCTTCTGAATCGCTTGGAAAATTTGGTGGAGACACTGATAACTGGGAGTGGCCACGTCATACTGCGGATTTCTCAGTTTTTCGTGTGTATGCAGCAGCTGATGGAAGTCCTGCAAGGTATAGCCTGAATAATGTTCCCCTCAAACCAAAATGGTCCTTACCTGTATCTATCAAAGGTGTTAAGGAAGGCGACTTCTCCATGATCTGGGGTTATCCCGGTGGTACCAACAGGTATGAATCTTCTTATGGTGTGCAACTCTCTACAGATGTAAATAACCCTACCCTGGTGAAGCTTCGTGACATGAGGCTGAAGTATATGTTCGAGGAAATGAAAAAAGATCCAGCCATTAAACTGCAATTAGCTTCTGATTATGCAGGTATTGCCAATTACTGGAAATTCTTTGATGGTGAAACCAAGCAATTGCTGAAGTATGATGTTTACGGACAGAAAAAGAAATCAGAAGTAGCCTTTATTAAATGGGCACAAAATAAACCTGAATACAAGAACATCTTCAGCGATCTAGAAGCTGCCTACAATGCATGGAAACCTTATGCCCTGCACAGGCAGTATATCAATGAAGGAATTTTTGGTTCACCATTGCTGGCCTTTGCCGCTTCATTGCAGCAACTGGAAAATACTTTGGTGAAGCCAGGTGTTTCCACTGCTGATATCAAAAGGGCTGTCGAAGCTGCTTCAAGGCAACGCCAGAATTTTCTTTCTTCTGAAAACCTGGCATCAGACCAGAATATTGTAGGTGCTGTTTTACAAATGTATTACCAGGATGTTCCCAAAGACCAGCATCCTCAAGGGTTGTATAATGCTATAAAGGATGAATATGGACAGCTTGATAAAGCTTCTACTTACCAGAAATATGCAGAAGCCATCTTTAAGAACACTATGATCCTTGATAATGACAAATGGGATGCATTTGCCAGCAAGCCCGAAGCCACCACCCTGCAACAGGATCTGGCTTATAACCTGGCCAGTTCTTTCCTTAAAAATTACCAGGGTAAGTACGCGCCCCTGTTTGCGCAGTTCAATACAAAGAATAATGAATGGGGTCGTTTGTATCTGAAAGGTGTGATGGAAATGAACCCTAATAAAGTAATGTATCCCGATGCCACTTTTACCATGCGTGTAAGCTATGGTAAAGTAGCTCCTTACAAGCCGCGTGATGCCGTTACTTATGATTATGTAACTACCATGACAGGCATGCTTGAAAAATATGTTCCGGGTGATTATGAATTTGATCTGCCTGATGATGTATTGGCAAAGGCAAGAGCAAAAGATTTTGGACAATACAAAGATGCAAGGAAAAATGACCTGGTTACAGGGTTCATTTCTTCCAATGATATTACAGGTGGAAACTCAGGATCTCCGGTGTTGAATGGTAATGGTGAACTGATTGGTCTTGCATTTGATGGCAACTACGAAGCATTAAGTCATAAAATGGCTTTTGATAAAGACCTGAACCGCACCATTAGTGTTGATATCCGTTTTGTTTTGTGGTGCATTGACAAGGTTGGTGGTGCTCAGCATCTGATCAAAGAACTGAACATCAGGAAATAATTTTTATTCCTATTCAATGAGCAAAAGAAAGCCTGCCTTTATCGGCGGGCTTTTCTTTTGAAATTAATTTTTCACCTCCTTACCTCATTAATTTGTTCAAAGCCTTTTCTTTAATATTACAATCTAATTATGCTGCTTTGAAGAAACTGTTCTTATGCATTTTGCTTTTTCCTGTTTTTTTTGCCGGAGCCCAGGTTCGTTTCAGCTTTGCCACTGATGTTTCCGTGGTGCGCAATTTCAGTCCTCATCAACGTTTCTGGGCAATTGGTCAAACCATCCAGGGGCAGTTTCATTTCAATGAGAGGGAAAGTTTTTATACCTGGCTGATGTATTACAGTCCCGGAAGGTTCAGTAATGAATTTATTGCCGAAGCACGTAATGCAGGAACCACTCCTTCAAAAATTGCCTATACCATGAAGGGCTTATGGAACATGAAAGAATTTTCCATGGGCATCAAACATTATTTCAAAGGCGGCTATAACATCGAAACCGGCTGGCATTTGTATGGACAGGCAGGTTTTGGTTTGATGTTTACCGGCATTCAAAACAGCCTGAGAAATGCTGTGGATACAAGTTTGTACCAGCTTGCAGAAGTTCCAAGGGAAGGCAGTGATGAATTCAAAAGACTGACCATTGACCTGGGAATGGGAGTAGAAGTACCATTGGGAGGCGATTTCTTTGTATATACTGATGCGCGAACTTATATTCCTTCATCTTCCTATCCATCTACCTACTTGCACAATACCAAAAATGTTCCTTTGCCACTGATGATAAATCTTGGTGTTAGAATATTATTTGGCAACAGTGAAGAGTGAAGACATTTATGCTCCTCACTCCGCGAATAGCTTTTAACTTTAGCTCCAAATTTTTTCCATGCAGGCAGGCAGTCATATTCAGAGTATCGAGATTTACAAGCTTTATATTCCACTGAAAGAACCTTTTGTTATCTCACTGGGACCCATCAACGAAGTTCAGAATGTGGTAGTGATCATTCGCACAAAGGATGGATGCACGGGTTATGGTGAATGCAGTCCTTATATGTCCATCAATGGTGAAAGCATAGATACCTGCTTTATAGTTGGACAATATTTCGCGAAGGTGCTGAAAGGAAAAGATGCTCTTCAAATGGGCGAATGCATGGAGCTGATGGATCAGACCATTTATGCCAACAGCAGTATCAAAAGCGCTTTTGATATTGCATTGCATGATATCGCCGCGCAGCATTCAGGCGTGCCTGTTTATCGATTACTTGGTGGTAACAACAATAAAAGACTGGAAACCGATATGACGGTCAGCATTGGTGATCCTCAGAAAATGAAGGAAGATGCGATCCGTTTTCTGAATGAAGGTTTTCCTGCCATCAAGGTAAAACTGGGAGAGAATAAGGAAAGGGATGTGGCACGTATCCAGGCGATAAGAGAAGGCATTGGTTATGATCATCCATTAAGGATTGATGCGAACCAGGGCTGGAAAACTGCCGATGCGGCTATTGAAGTATTGAAGGCGCTGGCACCTTTTAATATTGAGCATTGCGAGGAACCTATACTGCGGCATCGCTTCATGGAACTGGGAAGGGTTACTGCCGCTTCACCCATACCGATCATGGCTGATGAAAGTTGTGGTGATGAACATGATGCAGAAAGACTGATCCAGTTAAATGCCTGCAGGATGTTTAATATCAAACTGGGTAAGTCTTCAGGTTTTTACAAGGGATTGAAGATCGCCGAACTGGGAGCAAGGGCCGGCATGGAAATGCAGGTAGGAGGATTCATGGAATCAAGGCTGGGAATGACAGCTGCCGCACATCTGGCACTGGCCAACGATCATATTCATCATTGCGATTTTGATACACCATTGATGTTCACCGAAGATCCTGTGATAGGAGGAATTAGTTATGGAGCAAAAGGATTGATAGAAGTTCCTGATGTTCCCGGACTGGGAGCAGTTATTGACCAGGCTTATCTTGAAAAAGCAGAGAAGGTTATAATATAGCCATGTTATCCTTGGCAGCGTATTTCACTGTTCCTACTAATGTTCCCTGGTAATAAATAATGCTTTCCCCCAAATGGTGCATGAAGGTAAAAGCCTTTCTTTCTTTTAATGAAGGAGAGTGGCCGAGGAATTTGGTAATGACTTCGTTGATCAGGCGGTTCTTCTCTTCGGTCATTTTCAATAAGATGTTTTCAGACATAGCATTTGATTTTATATAAAATTCAAAGGCTACAGATTAATCAGGCGTTCAAATGAGTACAGGGAAAGATTTCGCAGGTGGGATGAATAAGGTTCAACTAAGATAAAAAAAATAATGTATTAAAGAAGGGGTAAAAAACTTTAAATCGGAGGATTATCCTTCCAGTGCCAGAGGTGCAGGCAGGCATAGGTGCGGTAGGGCGACCATTTTTGCGAAAGCTTCAGCATTTTTTCTTTAAAAGCTTTTTTATTGCTGTCGTCCAGCTTGTAAATATTTTTCATGGCTACCTGGATGCCATAATCATCTGCAGAAAAAATATCCTGTCGACCCAGGGTAAACATAAGTAACATCTCTACCGTCCATTTTCCAACTCCCTTGATCTGCGTTAGCAAATCAATGATCTCCTCATCACTCATTGCCTGGAGTTTTTTATCGGTGAGCTTGTGATCAATGGCAAAGCGGGCTACGTTCAATACATATTGAGCTTTTGCATTACTTAGTCCAATGCCTCTTAATTTTTCAAATGGTGTATCAACGATATCCTGGGGCCTGGGTTCTTTGCCATAGAGCTCAAGAAATCGGTGATAGATGACTTTGGCAACCTTGGTGCTCAATTGCTGACTCATGATAGAAGCACAAAGTCGCAGGCAGATATTCTTATGAAATTTTAGCTCGAAATCTTCATGATCCCTGATCAATGCAGCCATTTTTTTATCCTTCGACAAATGTGCTTTGTAATCCATTGAATGAAGATAAAAAGCTGCATTGAAAGATGAACAATGAATGAGATCACATCACATAATAAAGGATCAGCGGTCATTTTGATTTGACTACAATGCTAAAAGGCCTGTAGCTCTCCACGCCTGGCTTCCAGTAATCAGATACCGATCCATCAACATAGGCTGCTGAAACGCAATCCTTCTGTTTAAACAATTCTGCAAACTCTGGTAGAGTGGTAGAATTAATCACTAATAGAAAGAGCACTGAACCATCTTTAGTAATACCAATGCCATTCCTGCGGCTGGTTTTTCCCTGGAAGCTTTTAATATTTGGATTGACCTCACCATTCATTAGCAACATGGGCGCGATCTGCGTTGCCCATTCATAGGATTGAATGTTGGATTTCTTTGCATCCACTATACCTGCTTTGTTATTGGTATCAATAAAAAACACGGCTTGTGGCTGAATGCCGAAATTGACTGATGGATTATTGACCAGCCGCAGGTCACTGATCTTTTTTCTACTACTTACAAATAATCCTACCGGAGTATATCCAGGCTTTCGAAACATTTGTGCATTCATGATGAATCGGTCACCAGGATCTGCCATGGAAGCAAGCGTGGACCCTCCTTTTACGTAATCAAAAGAAATTTTATCAGCAGTGGTGAGATAGGAGATCTCTTCAGGCTGGGTTTGCAGCAGTTGCAGGAAGTAAAATATAAATAAGAACCACATGGAAATTGGTTTATTGATGATAAACGACCAGATATAGCTGCTATTGCATAAAAAAAGCCCAACGAAAGGTTGAGCGTTTTTAATTTTTTTTATGGTCTTATGCAAGCGTCCAGCTCATATTGCCGTCTTTTTCATCTTTGAGTTGTATGCCCGCATCTGCCAGCCTGTTCCTGATCCTGTCAGATGTAGCCCAGTCTTTCCTGGCTCTTGCTTCCTTGCGGATCTCAATCAAAACCTGTATCACTTCTTTCAGTTTATTGGTCTCACCTTCTGATTCTGCCTGCAATCCCAAGATGTCTTCCACATAGGTTTTCATTTTGGACTGAAGAAAGGATAGAGTGGACGAAGAAATATCCTGGAAAGAAATGGTTTTATCTTTTAAGGAATTGATCACCGGCACCAGTTCAAACATATTGGCTAAAACCCTTGCCGTGCTGAAATCATCATTCATGAAGGTTTCAAATTCATCCAGAAGCTTCATCACTTTGATATCAGTTTCTGAATTGCTTCCATTGGCTGAAGTTTCATCAATGGTTAATTGCTGCAGCCATTGATAAGCTTCCATCAGTCGCTTCATTCCTTTTTCCGCAGCAAGAAGCGCTTCATTGCTGAAATCCAGTGTGCTTCTGTAATGTGTTTGAAGAATAAAGAACCTTACGGTCATGGGTGAATAAGCCTTCTCCAGCAATGGATGGTCGCCACTGAAAAGCTCAGTAAGCTTGATCACATTATTATAGCTTTTGCCCATCTTGCGACCATTGATGGTGATCATGTTGTTATGGATCCAGTATCGCACGGGAGCCACATGATTGCAGATGGTACTTTGAGCAATTTCACTTTCGTGGTGCGGGAATAAAAGGTCCATACCACCACCATGAATGTCGAATTGTTTGCCAAGATACTTGGTACTCATGGCCGAGCACTCGATATGCCATCCCGGGAAACCTTCGCCCCAGGGGCTTTTCCAGCGCATGATGTGTTCAGGAGGAGCAGCTTTCCATAAGGCAAAATCGGTTTTGTTCTTTTTCTCATCCTGTCCTTCCAGGTCGCGGGTGGTTTCAAGAAGATCGTCTACCACTCGACCACTGAGTTTGCCATAGTCATGACCTTCTGCATATTTTTTTACATCAAAATATACGCTGCCATTTTTTTCATAGGCAAAGCCTGCATCCATGATCTCCTGGATCATGGTGATCTGTTCAACTATATGTCCTGTTGCCGTAGGCTCAATGCTTGGTTCAATGCAATTGAACTGCTTCATGGCCCAGTGAAAAAGGTTGGTATATTTCTGTACCAGTTCCATGGGTTCCAGTTTTTCGATCACGGCTTTTTTGGAGATCTTGTCTTCCGCTTCACGTCCTTCTTCTTCAAAATGACCCGCATCTGTAATGTTGCGCACATAGCGCACTTTATAGCCCAATTGCATGAGGTAACGGAAGATCACATCAAAAGTGATATAGGGCCTTGCATGGCCAAGATGGCTTTCACCACTCACCGTGGGTCCGCATACATACATGCCCACATGACCGGGAACCAGTGGAACAAATTCTTCTTTCTCTCTTATATAGGAATTATAAACTGTAAGCTTGCTCATAATTGAAATTTGATCGTAATGAATAGTAGTGATCGGGGCAGTGCTTATGCGCAACAACAGCAGGTATGGTAGAAACTTACGATCATGGTTGCCAAAGATAATAGTTTAGCTGTGAAATTGAATGGGTAGTAGCCCGGTGGATCTATCGAACTGTTTTGTTTGTATCCGGTTTAACAGTTGGCTTAGCCCATTCGGCATCCATGACCAGCATATAATGGTCGGAATATTCCCTGATGATCCGGTTGAACTGCCTGATATGGAAGTCCTTTGTAGTGAGGATATAATCGATGCGAAGCGTGGGAGCAATGTTGGCAAAGGTTTTTCCCACGCCCAGCCCATGCTCCAGAAAAGCATCCTGCAGGTCATTACCTCTAATGGTGTAATAGGTGTAGGAATTGGGCACATCATTAAAATCACCTGTCAAAATAAATGGATGTGGTGATGCCGAGATGATATCCCTTACAATCTCCGCCTGCACCGATCGCCTGGCAAGTCCGCGCTTCAGTTTTACAAAGATGTTTTTGGAATTTTCCACCATGCCATCCTCTGTATTCTTGATCTTTTCAATGCTTTCAAAATCTTTTTTACGGAACTGTACCGATTGCAGATGCGTGGTGTAGATCCTCACGGTGTCAGTGTTAAACACAACATCGGCATGAATAAAAGCCTCGGCCATGGAAGGCTGGGGAAAGCGGATCATGCCGCTGTCTACAATAGGAAGCCTGGAAAAAATAGCCTGTCCCACCCATTGCCTGTATCCATCATTATCCCATGAATAATAATAATAAGGATAACCTAGTTCTTTCATCACATGATTGAGGTTGTTGTAATAAACCGTATCGGTGGAAGTAAAAAATTCCTGGAGGCAAAGCACATCTGCTTTTTGTTCCTTGATCAGGTCCATCATCTTAAGGCGAGTACGACTTCCCTTGTTATTATTTCTTTTCCATTCAACAAACCTTGCCACGTTCCAGTGCGCTACCCTCAATACGTTTGGCGGTTTGTTGTAATCAAATTTGTTGGGTATGTGAAAAGCAAAAAAGCTTAAGATGCTCTTGTATCCAATGATCATGGAGATGATGGAAATGAAAATGAATTTTGGTTTGAACACCAGCCAGAAAAAAATAAAAGCCACGAGAGTTACAATGAGAAAGGCAAATCCCAGTCCCAGCATGGAAATGATCCACCATTTCCTCGGGTCAAGATGAGGCGCCAGGCAGGCAAGCAAAAAAGCGATCGCAACCAGGATGTTGAGAACAAGAAAAATTATTTTGGTCAGCCGCCTGTACTTCTTAGCCATTGGAAACGAATTTAGAACAGATTATCATAAACCGGTAAGCAGGTTCAATATCTGGTCCTTTAATAAAACGGTCAAAGGCTTTGAATGTTGCCGGAAGTAGGAAGAAGAATAGCCAGCTTGTTGATCACCAATATAAAGCTGGATTTGCAATCTATCAATCCGGTTTAATAATGAGAGTGATGAAACAGAACCAGGCTAAAACAATGATTAATTATCAACCTTAGCTGAATTCTCATCAAATATTTTTGTACCCGGCTTTAAATCTTTGTTCGGCTTTTGTTGCGTCGCACACTTGTACGTCCGGTTATATGTTCAACAAAGGGTAAAATCATTTACTGGTTTTGGAAATGAATCATGCAGTTATTAATCAACTTTTATTGCTGAAATAAGTAAAACAGTACAAGAGTGCGACGCAACGAAAGCTTAATAGTAAGCCTATTGCTTGGTACCAATTCAGATCCCATCCTTGCTGGCGCGTTTCAGGATCTCTTTTTCATCTTCTGAAAGTGAGTTGTAGCCTTTCAGGTTGATCTTGTCGAGGATCTCGTCCACACGTTGCTGGGTAATGGTAGGAGTTTTTGAAAAAGGCTGCATCCTTGATTTATAGAATAGCTGGGACTTGATCACCTTACCTTTTTTGGGTCTTTCGGGATTAAAAAGATCGCTGGCCCAGTCATAAACATTGTTCATCCACAATCCCCAGTCGTGTCCTCTTTGAAGCATGGTCATAAAAAGAAAACCCATGGCACCGCCTGCCAGGTGGGCAATATGTCCGCCGGGATTGCCATTGGGAATGGTTGCAAGGTCAATGATCATGTAAAGAACGGTGATGATCCAGATGGGAATGCCACCATTCAGCATGGTCAGAATTTTATAATTGGGTGCAAGAGTAGTTGCGGCAATTGCAATGGCCATGATACCAGCAGAAGCACCAAAGGCCTGCGCCAGTGGCAGTTGTTCCCTGAGTGGTGGTATTACATTAAAAGCAACCATGTAGGCTAGTGCACCAGCAAGAGCACCATACAAAAACACCGGGAAAAGTTTCCTGTTACCAGCCAGGTCCTGCAGGATATAACCAAAGGCCCATAACCATAAGAGGTTGCCGAGTATATGCCATACGGTTTGTGTGTCATGCACAAACATATGTGTGATGAGTGTCCATGGCCTGGAAAGAAAACGGTCCAGGTTTGCCGGCAAGGTTACCCATTCAAAAAAATGTTGATTAAAAGAAGCCAGGCCTGCATCTCCTTCGCTGAAATAATAAACCACTTTCACAAATGCAAGGATCACAAATACAACAAGGTTGATAGCAATCAACATCGTCAGTGCATTGCCGTCCTGGCCTATGCTCAACCGGTGCCTGTGTTGTTGTTGATAATAACTCATGGTGTTCTTCTAAAACAGCAATTTATCTGCCACATTAATAAAATCGTTTTCGGTTTGTTTTGTTCCAGATCAATACTAAAATAAAACCCGTTAGTGCTCCACCCAGGTGTGCAAAATGAGCAATATTGTCTCCGCTTAAATTGGCCACACCTCCAAAAAGATCAATGGCTGCCAGTCCAATCACAGCCCATTTGGCCTTGACCGGAACAGGGATGAACATGATATACAATTCCGTATTGGGAAAGAGGTAACCAAAAGCAGCGAATATGCCCATGATGGCTCCGGAAGCTCCAAGTGCAGGACCAATGGAAGAAACCATTTTGATGGCTTCGGCCTGTCTTCCTGTATCAAAAAGTCTTTCTGCTTCTTCCCACCTGAAATACTGAATTCCCAAATGAAGCGCTGCCGCGCCTACACCGCAGGCCAGGTAAAACAGAAGAAATCTCTTGGGTCCCCATACATTTTCCAGGATACGTCCGAACATCCAAAGTCCGAACATATTGAATAAAATATGGTACAAAGCAGGGAAGGGCGCATGCGCAAACATATGCGTGGCGATCTGGTAAGGCTGGAACTGAGGATGCTGTATGGGGTACAACATCAGGATTTCTGTAAGGCCAAACTGCTTGTCAAAGGCGATTTGCGCAATCCATACCAGCACGTTAATGATGATCAGGTTTTTTACGATCGGTGGAAAATTATCCGGCCTGTAGTATCTGAAATCACTCATCTGTTTTCTTTTTTCTTTTTAACTGAACTACGTTCTCTATATGATGGGTGTGCGGAAACATATCCACCGGTTGCACCCTGGTTACTTCATATTTTTCATCAAGAAGTGCAAGATCCCTGGCCTGTGTGGCAGGATTGCAGCTTACATAAACAATCAGTGGAGCTTCCATATCAAGCAGCTTACTGACCAGCTTTTCATGCATTCCTGCCCTTGGAGGATCAGTAATGATCACATCGGGCCTGCCATGTTCTGCAAAAAAATCATCATTGCAAATATCGATCACGTCACCCGTGAAAAATTCGCAATGAGTAATGTCATTCATGGCCGCATTTACCTTCGCATCTTCAATGGCTTCTGCAATGAGTTCCACTCCAATGATCCTGCGGGCGCCGCCGCTGCAAAAAATTCCGATGCTGCCCGTACCGCAATAAAGATCATAAACAGTTTGCGATCCATCCAGTTCGGCAAAATCGCGGGTGATGCGATAAAGAGCTTCGGCCTGTTCTGTATTGGTTTGAAAAAAGGATTTGGGCCCGATCTTAAAAAGAAAATTCTCCAGTTTTTCCAGGACAAATCCCTTTCCTGACCAGGCAACGGGCTCCAGGTCATTCAGGGAATCATTCCTCTTGGTATTTATGGTATAAAGCAAACTGGTAATATCAGGAAATTGCTGTTGAAGGAAATGAAGCACCTGGATTCTTTTTTCTTCATCATCTTCTCCAAATACCACGTTCACCATCACCTCTCCTGTTGTACAGATCCTGAACTGAAGGTTGCGCAGCAGGCCCCGGTGTTCCCTGTAATCATAAAAGCTGATCTGGTTCTCCAGTGCAAACTGGCGAAGCGCATTGCGGATCAAATTATTGGGCTCTGGTTGCAGCCAGCATTTTTCAATGTTCACGATCTTATCAAAAAAACCCTTGGCATGAAATCCCAATACATTATTGGAGCTTTTTTCCCTGTCGGTCTTGTCAAAGCTTCCATGAGGAAGGAATTCAAGGGTGCTGAAAGTGAACTCCAGTTTATTGCGATAAAATCGATCTTTTGCTGCTCCTGCAATAGGCATCAGGGGAGGCAGGGGAACTTTTCCAATGCGGGTAAGGTTATCAAAAACCTGCTGCTGCTTGTATTGCAACTGCTTTTCATAAGGCAGCATCTGCCACTGGCAACCACCACAAACGCCAAAATGCTGGCAAAAAGGAGTTACCCTTTCAGTGGAATAAGACCTGAAACTTAATGGATAACCTTCAGCCCAGTCTTTCTTGTTCTTTGAAAGCCTGATATCGACCACATCACCCGGAACAACATTTTCGATGAAGATCACTTTGCCATCTCTTCGTGCCAGCGACTTTCCTTCCGCCGCGTAATTCTCCACCAGCACTTCTTCCAAAACAATAGGTTTCTTATTTCTTCTCACGCGGTAAAAGTAGCACAGAATACAGGAACGACAGCTGGAGGAAAAGGACTCCAACATAAAAACAGCCGGGACTTTTATAGAAAAAAAGTTAAGATTATCAACGGCATGTATTCTACCTGAAAGCAGCAAAGCTTAATAGTAAGGTGAAAGCATTCATGATCACCCGCATCCTCTTCATCTGTGTATTCCGCGATACGCAGTCATATTAATCTGTGTTCCCGTTTTGCAACTCTTTAACCATCTTTGCCCTCTTTTATAATATTTTTACCCGACATCGTTCAGTTATGAGATATTTAGCTGCCGTCCTCTTTTCCTTTAGTTTCTTAACCGGTTTTGCCCAGGATGGTTACGAAATCAAAGTAACCCTGAAGCCTTTTAAAAACCAATATATCTACCTGGGACATTATTACGGGAAAACCCTTCCCATCATTGATTCTGTGATGCTGGATGCAAAAAGTACCGGCGTTTTTAAAGGATCAAAAAAACTGGGCGGAGGAATTTACCTGGTCGGTTATCCCGACAGGTCAGGGAATTTTGAGATCCTGATCGACAAGAACCAGCATTTTTCAATTATTGCTGATACATCAAAAATAGATGCCGTCTCATTTGTCAATTCCCCGGAAAATGTAAGCTTCAAGCAATACCAGAAATACATGACCACCAATGGCAGGGCCATGGATTCACTGCTGAAACTACGTTCGGAAGCAAAGGGAAAGGATTCTATCCGGTTAACGGCGCAAGTGGAAGAACTCAATAAAAAGATCAGGAAATACAGGACCGATATCATAAATGCTGCTCCCAACAGCCTCATGTCGGTGCTGATGAATGGTATGAAGGAACCCGAAGTGCCTTATGATGCTCCGGAAGCAAAAAATGATTCGCTCTTCGCCTATCATTATTATAAAAATCATTATTGGGATGGCGTTTACTTTTTTGATGACCGCCTGGCAAGGACACCTTTTTTTGAAAGCCGCATCGATAAATACTTCGAACAACTGGTTTATCCTTCAGCAGATTCTGTAATCAGGGAAATGGATCACATGCTGGGCTATGCCAGCGCAAATAAAGAGATGCAGAAATTCTTGCTGCTGAAATTTGTGAACAGGTACCTGAATCAGAAATACATGTGGGAAGACGCTGTCTTTGTTCACCTGTTTGAAAAATATTTCTCTCAAAAAACTTATCCCTGGCTGAGTGAAAAGGGCAAGAAAGTCATTACTGACCGTGCTTATAGTCTTATGGCCAATATCACGGGAACACAGGCCGCCAATATTGAATTGCCAGATACGGCAGGCAAAATGACCCAGCTTTCTGATGTACAATCTCCTTTTACCATTGTGGCTATCTGGGATCCCATGTGTGGTCATTGCAAGGAAGTGATCCCGCACCTCGACAGTGCCTATCATGCGAGGTGGAAAAGTTTGGGTGTGAAATTTTTTGCGATGGCAAAAGAAACTGAAGGCAAAAAATCTGACTGGCTCAAATTCATCAATGACCATCACCTGAACGAATGGGTCCATGTATATTATTCAAAGGCTGATGAAGCTACAAGGGTAAACAATGGCATTCCGGGTTATACGCAATTGTATGATGTGCAAAGTTTTCCTACTTTGTACCTGCTTGACAAGGATAAACGCATCATCGCCAAAAAAATCACCCTTGATCAAATTGATGATATCCTGAACCTCAAGGTCAAAAACCAATAAGACAATGAAAAAACTGCTGACTGCTTTTTTTGTGCTGGCCACCTGCTCTCTCTCCGCACAAACGATCTTTCATTATGGAGAAGACTCCGTTTCTGTCAATGAATTTCTCCGGGCCTACAGCAAGAACAATACAGGCGTAAGAACTGAAAAAGGCCTGCGTGATTATCTTGATCTTTATATTGCTTCACGCCTGAAGATCAAAGAAGCCAAAGAAGAAGGCTATGATACCATTCCTCAGATAGCAGCAGACCTGGAAAACCTCAGGGGACAGATATTGCAGGCGTATAAAAATGATAAGTCGGGAGTAGACCGCCTCGTAAATGAAGCTTTCAACCGTTCACAAAAAAACATTCATCTCGCACACATCTTCATTCGTTCAGGAAATGATTCCATTCTTGCTGAAAGAAAAAAACTGGAAGTTCTTGATGCACTGAAAACAAAAGAATTTAGTGAAGTGGCTGCAAAATATTCTGATGATCCCTCAGCCAAATCCAATGGCGGTAACCTGGGTTGGATCGCAGTTTTCACCCTGCCTTATGAATTGGAAAACCTCGCGTATACAACTCCGGTAGGAAAGAATTCAGTTGTTTACAAATCAAGAGCAGGTTACCATATTTTCAGGAACCTGGGTGAAAGAAGAGATATGGGAAGAATGAAAGCTGCACAGATCCTTCTGGCTTTCCCACCCGATGCCGATGAGGGTTACAAAAAAGAATTGTTGAAGCTCGCTGATTCCATTTACCTGCGATTGAAAAAAGGTGATGATTTTGGCAAGCTGGCAACGAAGTTCAGCAACGATATTGTTTCGGCTGCGGCTAATGGACAGATGCAGGAATTTGGAACAGGAGAATACGAACCTGCCTTTGAATCTGTAGCTTTTTCTTTGCAGCAGGATGGAGCCATCAGCAAGCCTTTCCTGAGTTCATATGGCTATCATATTATTAAGCGTATCAGCAAAACTCCTGCGTCTACAGTTAAGGATGAAAAAACACTGGCAGCTCTGAAAGACAAAGTAGAACAGAGCGACAGGATCAATACACTAAAGGCTGAACTGGCTGCAAGAGTTAAAAAGCAGGCTGGTTTCAAAAAGCTGCCAGCAGCTGCAAGCGCAGAATTATTTAGTTATTCCGACAGTGTGCTTCTTGCAAAACGCTCCGGGCAGACATACACTATTACCTCACATACTCCATTGTTACAGGTTGGCAGGGATCAATACCTCGTTCAGGATTGGTTCAATCATGTTCAGATGAATCGCTATAAGCCCGATGGGATCAGCGTAAGAAACTATGATGAGCTGTGGCCGGAATTCGAAGATGCCATGGCCATAAAGTATTATGAGGATCATCTGGAAGATTTCAATGAGGATTTCAAACAGCAACTCACAGAATTCAGCGAGGGCAATCTGTTTTTTGAAATCATGCAAAGAAAAGTTTGGGGACCTGCACAATCAGACAGTGCCGCACTGCTTAATTATTACAAACAGCACAAGGCAGATTATAATTGGAAGCATAGTGCAAATGCTGTGGTTTTTTATGCAAGTGATCTTCCCGCAGCCAAAGAATTTTTGAAGGATCTAAAAAAGGATCCTGCACACTGGCAAAAAGCCGTTGAAGAACATAGCAGCAATATTGCTGCTGACAGTTCAAGGATCGAGCTTGACCAGTTGCCCAACCCTACCAAAATGCCCTTAAAAAATGGTGTGATCACCAGTCCTCTGGTGAATCCAACAGATCATACAGCTTCCTTTGCCATGGTGCTGAAGACCTTTGAAAAAACAGAACCCCGCAGTTATGAAGAGGCAAGAGGTTTGGTCATCAACAATTACCAGGATGAACTTGAGAAAAAATGGATCGCTGAATTAAAAAAGAAATATCCTGTGAGAGTTAACCAGCAGGTTTTGGAAGAGATCATCAAAGACAAAAAGTACCAGTCTACTTATTAAAAGAAAGAGATCAGACCAGCTCTTTCACTGCATTGGATATCATCTTGGGTTTGCCCAGGGTATAATAATGAAGTCCGGGTACACCCGCTGCTTTTAATTCCCTGGATTGTTTCAACAGCCATTCTGTGCCCACTATTTCAACATCAGCATCGGTCTTACATTTCAGGATCTCGGTTGAAAGCTCTTCGGGTATGTCTACATGAAAGGTTCTTGGAATCACCGTTAGTTGTTTTTTGGAACTGATCGGCTTCAACCCGGGTATAATGGGAACAAGGATTCCTGCATCCCTGCAGGCCTTTACAAAAGAGAAATATTTATTGTTATCGAAGAACATCTGGGTGGTCACGTATTCGGCCCCGGCATCCACCTTTGCTTTCAGATAAGCCAGGTCTGTCTGCATATTGGGCGCTTCAAAATGTTTTTCGGGATAACCGGCAACGCCTATGCAAAAATTTGTTTTCACTGCGTTCTTCAGGTCTTCTTCCAGATAAATACCGTTGTTCATATTCATGACCTGCTGCAGAAGGTCAATGGCGTAACGATGCCCTCCAGGCTCGGGTTCAAAAGCACTTTCATTTTTGGGCGCATCACCCCTCAATACCAGGACATTATCAATACCCAGGAAGTTAAGGTCAATCAAAGCGTCTTCGGTTTCCTGCCTGGAGAAACCTCCACAGATCAGGTGGGCCACAGCATCCACCTTGTAGCGGTTCATGATGGCGGCACAAATACCTACGGTTCCCGGTCTTTTTCTTACTTCCACCTTGTCGAAAGTGCCATCAGGTTTTTTCTTGAACATACTTTCACTACGGTGGTAGGTAACATTGATAAAAGAAGGTTTGAATTCAAGCAGTGGATCCAGGTGATCCCACAATGCATTAATGCCTTTTCCTTTCAATGGAGGCAATATCTCAAAGGAGACCAGTGTATTTCCCTTCGCAGCGTTAATGTGATCAATTACTTTCATCCTTGTCTTTTATCTGGTTGGCCGGAGGTATTTCAGTTTCATCCGGCTGCAAACATAGCATGCAGTTAACGAAATACAAAAGCATGTTGTCAAATAGGGTGGCAGCCGGTTTCCACCTATTTTTACCAAAATTTTTTTTTGAGCATTGTCATTCATACAAAAGACCTTGTCAAGAAATACCGGGCAAGAACGGTAGTTGACCATGTTTCTATTGAAGTAAAGCAGGGTGAGATCGTTGGATTGCTGGGTCCCAATGGTGCCGGCAAAACCACTACCTTTTACATGACCGTAGGATTGATCAAGCCGGATGAAGGTGAAGTCTATCTCAACGATAGAAATATCACCAAACTCCCTATGTACAAAAGAGCGCAAATGGGGATTGGCTATCTGCCGCAGGAAGCTTCGGTTTTCAGGAAACTGAGTGTGGAAGACAACATTCTTGCCGTGCTGGAAATGCGCAGCATATCAAGAGCGGAAAGAAAGGCCAAGCTTGAATCTTTGCTAAGGGAATTCAGGCTGGAGCATGTGCGCAAGAGTCCGGGTGATGTGCTGAGTGGTGGTGAAAGAAGAAGAACAGAGATCGCGAGGGCACTGGCTGTGGATCCAAAATTTATCCTGCTCGATGAACCATTCGCTGGTATTGATCCCATTGCGGTTGAAGACATTCAGTCAATTGTTGCCAAACTTAAATTCAAGAACATCGGTATTCTCATAACAGATCATAATGTAACTGAAACGCTGTCCATTTGCGACAGGGCTTATTTATTGATCGAGGGTAAGATCTTCAAACACGGGTCGGCCGAAGAACTGGCCGAGGACGACCAGGTGAAAAGATTGTACCTCGGAAGAAATTTTGAATTGAAGCGTAAGGACTGGCTGCTGGAAGATGCTACCAAAAAAAGAACGCCGGATATACATGCGGTAATCCATTCAGTTGAAAGTGGTATTAGCTGGCTGGATCAGATCGAGGAAAAAGAATTTGAAATGTCAAAATCTTTAGGACATGCGATGAGCGGACAGGTAAGCGATAATAAAACAGAAAGAGTAAGTTATGTGCAATTCCTGGATGAATTATTGGCAGGACTTGATAGTTATTTGAAGGAACATCCAGATGTAGAATTACAGAACAAGGTAGAACAATTGCAATCTGCTGCCACCTTTGAAGAAGTCAAACATGACATGAATACCATCCTTTTCCTAATGAAATCCAAACTATCCTGATATTGAATGATTCTTATAAATTTCTCTCCAGGTAAATAATAAAAAAGGAAAAGCCCCGCATTTACGGGGCTTTTCCTTTGAAATTTAATGATTAGAATGTTTTCTTCTGTTGTACGCCGGCTTCCACCTTTGCACTTTCAGGATACAATACAGCTCTCACATAATTGTTCATGTCAAGGAATTTAACTGCAGCATTCTGCAGGTCCTTTATTGTAAGCGCATTCAATCTTGTTTCATAATCAAGAATGGCTTCAGGATCTGTACCGTCGATGAATGACTGTGACAAAGCGGTCAGCCAGTAGTCATTATCCTTTAACTGCTCTGAATATTTTTTCTTCCAGGTTTCTTTTACCTTATCCAGGTCTTTCTGGTCAATCTTGCCTTCCTGTGCATTTTTGATCAGGTCAAACAGGGCTAATGTAAGCTTGTCAACATTTTCAGGTCCGCAGGGAATGTAAGCGCTGATGCTATAATGCACATAAGGGCGTTTGGTAATGTCGCCACCCATGCCACCGCTGTACATGCCACCAATTTCTTCGCGAAGCTTTTCAATGATCTTAATGTTCAGTACTTCGAGAAGGGCCTTCAGTGCCATTCTTTCTCCACGGTTGTATTCTGTTTCACCACTCCAGAGAATGTTGATCATGCTTTGTTCTTCCTTGCCTTTTTTGATATTGGCATTCCATACTCCTTTCACAGGGCGAACGCCATTATCCTTAAAGCTTACCTCTGTTTTATCAGATGGCAGGGAACCCAGGTATTTTTCGAAAAGCGGCTTTGCTTTTTGCAGGTCAATATTGCCAACGAAAGTGAAGTGCAAGCCATTGGCATTGCCGTACACCTGTTTGTAAATGGCAAGAGCCTTATCTGCATTCAGCTTGTCAAGATCCTCATTGGTTGGAATCGTGCTCACCCAGGGACTATTGTTATAAATGATCTTTTGCAGCGTATCCTGGAAATAAGTCTGGGGATCCTGCTTGGCAAAAGGAAGATATCCTTTCACATTGGTAACATAAGCTTTCAGCAGGGCTTCATCTTTGCGTGGTTGTGTCAGGTAGAGATTTACCAGTTGAAGGAAGGTTTCAAAATCCTTCACACTGCTGCTTCCTTCGATACCTTCTTCGCTTGGATTCAGGTAAGGCGTGACCCTGATGGTTTTACCCGCCAGGAATTTCTTCAGATCAGTAGGCGACATGTCTTTCACACCCATCATCTGCACGATCTGTGCTGCGCTTTCCGCATTTTCCTTTTCAGTCACAGGGAAACGCTGCCAGCCACCATGACGCCATGCATCCATGGTGATTTCATCATTTTTGAAATTAGTGGGCTTTACTGTGATGGTAACACCATTGCTCAATGTGATATTAGTGGTGCTTAATTTAGAGTTGGTTGTTTCGTTGACGATCTTTCCAGCTGCATTCATGTTGTCTTCCATGATATTGGCGGCAACAACTTTCTCGGTATAAGGAGTCACGGTTTGTTTGGTAGCTGCCACAACTTCTTTCAGCAGGTCAGCATCTTTGGGAAGTTCTGCTGATTTATTGGATGGGGCCTGTACCATTACAAAAGGTGCATTTGAAGCCGACATGGATTTAGCCAACGCATTAATCTCGGCCAGACTGATGGTAGGAAGCACCTGTTTGATGAATTTGTAACGGTTCTCCACACCAGGTACAGGTGAGCCATTCAGGAAATGGTTTACATAATTACCCACGATCCGGCCTGACTGCATTTTATCTTTTTCATGGAAAGCCTCTTCGGCTTCATTCATCATGTCGGATTTGGCACGCTCGAGTTCTGTTTTCAGGAAACCGAACTTGCGGGCTCTTTCTGATTCAGCCATCAAAGCATCAATCGCCTGTTTGGTAGTACCGCTACCTAATACTGCCACTGATACAAAAGCCTCGTAACCGCGAATGAATTCATCCCTGCCGGTATAACCATAAGCAAAAGGTGGATTTTCTTTCTGCGTCAGTTCCTGGAGGCGCTGGTTGATCAGGTTATTGACAAGTTCCTGAACGAGAGCTTTGCGGTAATCGGCCCAGGTTTTTACTTTTTTCGCAGGTTTGATATAATTGATCACCTGTACAACGCTGTTGGTCATTTCATCATCAGTCAGTACCATGGCTTCCGCCTTTGTGCGGGCAGCAATGGGAATGATGGAAGGACGTGGTTTGGCGGCAGCAGGGTTTTTATATGATCCAAAATGCGCAATGATCTTTTTTTCTGCTTCTACAGGATCAATATCTCCTACAACAATTACGGCCATGTTGTTGGGACGGTACCATTGCTTGTAAAAACGTTCCAGGGTGGCATAGTTGAAATGCTGCAGGATGGAATCCTTGCCTATTGGCAGGCGTTCTGCGTATTTGGAGCCATTGAATAATTTAGGGAAGTACTGGCGCAGCATTCTTTCCTGTGCGCCCTTGCTCAGGCGCGATTCTTCCAGAACCACACCTCTTTCCTTGTCTATTTCTGTTTTATCAAGCAGGTTGTTGAAAGCCCAGTCTTCCAGCACAGTGAAACCCTTTTCGATCACTGCCTGATCATCTGTATTGATCGGCAGGATGTACACGGTTTCATCGAAGCCGGTATAGGCATTCAGATCAGCACCGAATTTTACGCCAATGCTTTGCAGGTAGCTCACCAGTTCATTCTTTGGAAAATTTTTGGAACCATTGAAGTTCATGTGCTCCATAAAATGGGCCAGTCCTCTCTGGTCATTGTCTTCCAGCACGGAGCCGGCATTAATGGCAAGACGGAGCTCGATCTTTTTTTCGGGCTTGGCATTTTTACGGATATAGTAGGTAAGGCCGTTGGATAGTTTACCAACTTTTACGTTGGGATCTACTGGTATGGGCTGGCTCAGGTTGATCTGGGCAAAACCCTGAAAGCTGAAAACAAAAAGGAGTAATACACTCAGGCAGCGATTCAATTTCATAAGCGTCATTTTTAGGAGGGGTAAATATAGAAGATTTTTGACAGGTAAATCATAAAAAATCCTTTACTGGTAAGGATTTCCCATGATCGGGAAAAGCGTACGTTCTTTTTTTTACGACAACGAAATCAGGTTAAAACGGTGGCCATTTTTAGGGTAAATCTCTTTCAAACCCGAGGCTTTTCTCCTTTTTTGGGTCTGGTGCCTAATTAGTTTTACTAAGTCAACTGGCCAGGTTGGAGCGGGAAAGCCGAAAACCGGAGCAAGAGAGTAGGCAGAAAAATTTAGAGTATGAAAAAGCTATCCATTTTATCGCTTTTGTTTTTTGCTGCATTAGTAGGTCAGGCACAGTTATCAGAAATCTGCCCTCCTGGCCAGACGCAGATAGGGACAACATTTACAATTGAGAAATTCAATTTCCATAAGCCCAGGACCAATTGTACCTCTGGCTTTGGTTTATGCGTAAAGGGTCGATGGAAAGTAAAATGTGGTTATGCATTTCCCAGCTTTCCCAGAATAGAAGATGAAAAGGTGATCATTGCTTATAAGGTTACTGATAATAAACTTGAATTGCATCTGCCTGTTGATCTGGCAGATGATCCGGAATTCAAAGAAGTTGATATGACTACTTTCAGCATAGGAGCTGACCAGGTGCAGCTAACGGATGAAAAAGGTAATGTTGTGGCAGTTTTGAAAGAGGGCGATTATGCAGTAACCAGAACAGAAACTGAATTGATTGTTCTCATAGAGATTGAGTAAATTGTTAAAGGCCGCAGCTTTGGCTGCGGTCTAAATTCTACAGTATGCGTAAAATCATTTTTGCTTTAGTGGCGCTGGCAGTTTTTTCCTGTAAAGCCTACCTGTCTAAAAAATATAAATTCAATCAGGAACTACATTTTGCCAACCAGGAGGAGTATTCAGATTACCTGTTGAAAAAGAATATTCAACCTGCCAATGTTTTGTACATAGATAGCAGCTCTTTCATTCCTTTTATATCAAAAATTTCGAATGAGGGCATGTCAATTTTCTACGGGAGTTTCATAAATGATAGTTTGGAGATAAAAAAATCAGAGAATTTAAAAGAAAATATGAGTTGTATAGGTAGGGTATTAATGCAAATTAAGGAGGATTCAAAAACAGCTGACCACCTTAATGATAGCCTACTGGTAAAATCGGATTTTAATCAGTTTTCTTTCCGCAATTTTTCTGACCGTTCTTTATTCAGGATGAGTAATGATAACACAGGTAAAGTCAATATTTTTTTGATATACAGTTATAAGCTGGGAAATTATTTTGACGAAGCATTTAAGGAAGCACTGGATTTTGAAAGTAAAAACAAGGATGCCGTTCAAATAAAAATTATTACTATAGACTGGATGTAATCAAATCCATATTGGATGGTTTCTTGTTTAAAATCTCAGGTAACGTATAGAGATTTTGCAGTGTAAATTCATTTGAGATAGAAGGGTGGCGGATATTAATGTTCCATAGATAAACTAATTTTTTTATGAAGCAGCTAATCTTAATCCTCTTTATAGGGATCTCCTCTTTCCAGTGCAACTTCATCACCAAAAAGGTATATGGCGTAAAGAAACCAAATACGGAAAATGAAAAAACCATCTCCTCGTGGCTTCTCAAAAACAGGTTGCCAAATGAAAATATTGTATGCATGAAGCCTGATTCATTCATGCTGCATTTTGTAAACTATTCTTCCAGCCCTTTGCTTTTTGATGTACAAACCGGCAACTATGTTTCTGCTGGTTTTATAGATGGAAAATTTTGTCCCAAAGACATCGATATTGTTTTTAACACGATTATGCCCTACTACCTGCTGAGGCCAAGACCTGATAATTTCATTACTACACACTGGAAAGTGATAAAAGACAAGGATTCAGTTAATGAGAATTCAGGTAAAGACTTTCTTGACCTGTACAGCCATGCCCGTTCAATGACAGACCTAAGGGGAAAGGAATTTTTGATCGGTAAGGATAGCTCAGATTATATTCTGTTCATCCCTTTTGCTTTATGCTTCGGCAAAAGACTGCAGGTTAAAGATCTTCATAAATATTACAAGGCTGCAAATTCTAACCAGCGGTCAAAGATTAAAGTGGTCTTTGTCAATTTTGATAAACAGGAATGGTGGGGAGATGACTGGAATGAAAAATTGCAAATTATGATTTGAGATATCTATTTTCTAAATCCATTTGTATTGTATGAAGATGGTGAGTGGGGTAAAATATCTGTTCCTGGCTGTTCTGTCATCAGCTGTAAATGGGATTTATGCACAAACAATCGCCGCTAACCTGGATACTGTACAGTTGAAACAATATCCAAAAGACATCGATGCTTCTTTCACAGCCACTTCTGATTTTCTGGATGCTGCCCTATCTTCCCTTAACGCATTCAATTCCCTGGTCAAAAAAGAGAACTATCGTACAAGGATCGCTTCGTTCAATAATCCTACCTCCAGTGATATGGGATTCTCCCTGGAAAATGAAATTCAGACCGCATTAAAACCTTTACTGGCAAAATCGAAAAATACCAATCCTGAAAAATTCAGCCAGGTAGTTTCTTCTCTGCTTTCCACTCAGAATAATACTGCAGGCATCACTCCACTAAATCTAATCAACCCGGTTTTCCCCAGTTTAATGGGATTGGTTGGAAATCTTACCATCAATGAAAAAAGGATCACCAGGCAGGACCTGGATTCCTTTATTTCCAATATTTCAAGATACTTTGTTCAGTATGAAAAACTGAACCTGGCTAATCTTCAATTTGACCAGAACATTGAGAGGATCAACGGAAAACTAAAGGAATTGCAATTTGATGTCAGGGAATACATGATGGATATGATCCTGGTTTTGCATCCTACTTTACAAAGATCAGAATTGAAGAAACCCGGTCTCGAGGAGCTGTTCCTGAAATACCTGGAAAAATCTAAAATGGAAGAAGCAGCCATATCTTCCCAACATATTATACGCTTTCCTGCAGACGGCATCAAGGGTGCCAAAGAAATTTCATCCTCCTTGCAAAAGATATTCAGTGAATACCAGTGGATATATACAGAAAATTATCGCCAGATCAGGAACATAGTTTCGGAATCAAAAACCCTGGGCAAAAATATCAACCTGAAGCTGGTAGAAAACTCTCTTAAAGAAATAGAAGAGTTATACCAGGAAAGCCAGCAGGCAGACATAATAGGAATGCGGCTGACTACCCTGGAGGAGCGCTTGAAGAAACTTGTAAGTTCTGAGCAAACCATGGCCAAATTTAAGAACTGATCCTGGGGTCCATACCGGTTGAATGTGAAAACCAATCTCCCCATGCAGGTGCTTACTGCTTGTCCTTATAATTTTTTTCTGCTTCCTGCGCTTTTTTAAAGTCCAGTACTACTCCATTAATACAATATCTTAAACCGGTGGGAGGAGGGCCATCATCAAAAACATGACCCAGGTGCGATTTGCAACGACCGCACATTACCTCTGTGCGACTCATGCCATGTGAATTGTCCGGAGCGTATATGATGGAACTTTTGCTGATAGGCTCATAAAATGAAGGCCAGCCACAACCACTTTCAAATTTAGTATCACTGATAAAAAGTGCATTGCCACAGGCCGCGCAATAATAAGTGCCCTTATCCTTTATATTTTCCAGGGGACTGCTCCAGGCTCTTTCAGTGCCTTTTTGCCTGGCAACCTGGTAAACTTCCGGTGAAAGAATATTTTTCCATTCCTCTTCACTCATATTCACTTTGGAGCTGTCTGTATTGGAATAAACGGGGTTCGACTTTTTGGTTGAGTCCATCGTTGAAGTTTTTGATTGGGAATAGGTGCAGGCGTGCAATCCAAATGCCAGGGTCAACAGGAAAAGGGATCTTTTCATACCTGAATGTACATAGCTTTTTAGGAATGGAATTCTATCAAAAACTTAAATATGGAAGATCAGGAGCTGAGGTTTTCGAAAAATCAGGACAAAGCAGTTCCCAGGAAATGACAATCAACATCAGTAGGATAACAGGCAGTCTCCCTTAAAACCGCTCTGTGAGCAGTTTACAGCAAAAAATCAGGGTCATTTTCTCCTTTTATATCATCATTTCTTCTATGCTTTTCCCCTATATTTGTTGCTTAAGGTTTTGTAAGTAATGTTCAATTTAATTCTCTTTGGCCCTCCGGGCAGCGGTAAGGGTACACAATCAGAAAAAATAGTGGAAAAGTTTGGGTTGATTCACCTGTCGACCGGCAATTTGCTGCGCCAGGAAATCGCTGATAAAACACCACTGGGCGTGGAAGCCAAAAACTTTATTGACAAGGGCCAGCTGGTACCAGATGAGGTAGTGATTGCCATGATCGACAGTTGTCTGGAAAAAAATCTGAAAGCCTCAGGTTTTTTGTTTGACGGCTTTCCCCGCAATATTGCCCAGGTAGAAGCGCTTGATAAATTACTTTCCTTAAGAAAAAATGGCATTAATAAGGTCATCAAACTGGATGTTCCTGATGATGTTTGCCTGAACAGGCTGATGAAGCGAGGTGAAACTTCCGGCCGCTCTGATGATGCCAGTGAAGAGGTAAACCGCCGCAGACTTGAAATTTATCATGAGGAAACGGCGCCCTGCGCTTCTTACTATGAATCACAAGGCAAGCTGGCTGTGATCCAGGGTGTAGGTTCTATCGATGATATTTTCAATACAATCAGCGGCTGCATACAGGCTGAAATGACACAGCAATCTGTTTCTGCGCAATAGTTCCTAAACTTGCATTCCTAAAGAAAACTTTATGAATGCTGAAAAAGCAGATTTTCTTCAAAACAGGTTTATTCCATTGCTACGGAAAATTCCCGCAGATACTCCGCCACGCTGGGGTAAAATGACCGTGCAGCAAATGATCGAACACCTTTCTGATTACACAAGGATCGCTTCAGGTAAAATAGCACATGCGGATATAGTCACTCCTCCTGAGAACCTGCAAAAAATGCGTGACTTTCTGATGAGTGAAAAACCATTCAGGGAAAATACGCCCAACCCTCTCATGTCTGAAGTACCGGCACCAGTAAAGAATCCTTCCGTTGAAGAGGCAATTAAAGAATTAAGAACAGAGATTGAATTTTTCTTTTCCGTTTTTGAAAAAAATAACCTGCAGGTAACCCGTAATCCATTTTTTGGTGATCTAAACTTTGAACAAAACGTTCAGCTCTTGCACAAACATGTCATGCATCACCTTAATCAGTTTGGAGTAACTGTTCAGTGATCAGTACATGGCTATGCGATAGCTCATTGAAAACACAATAAATTTTATCATACATGTTCGCTAATAATATTCTATCCGGCAAATTACCTACGGGCAGTGCTGTAAAGCTTGGCAATTATATCAGGGGCAAATGGATCATGGGAGATGGTGAAGGCCAGGCCCTTTACGACGCGGTAACCGGTGATACTGTAGCCTATGCATCCACCAAAGGATTGGACTTCGCCGCCATGCTCCAATATGGCCGGGAGGTGGGAAATACAGCGCTAAGAAAATACAGTTTTCACGAGAGAGGCCGTATGCTCAAAGCCCTTGCAACTTACTTATTGGAGCGAAAGGAAAAATTTTATGAAGTAAGTTACCGCACCGGCGCAACAAGAGCCGATAGCTGGATAGATATCGAAGGTGGCATAGGAAATCTCTTTGCCAATGCTTCTCTTCGCAGAAAATTTCCTGACCTTCCTTATTGCACTGACGGAGACCCTATAGGATTAAGCAAGGGTGGAAGCTTTATGGCACACCACCTGCTGGTTCCCAAAGAAGGAGTTGCCATTCATATTAATGCCTACAATTTCCCGGTATGGGGCATGCTTGAAAAATGCGCGGTGAACTGGCTGGCAGGTGTTCCTGCAGTTGTAAAGCCGGCATCCATTACCTCCTATCTCACAGAAGCAGTAGTAAAAGAAATCATTGCTTCCAATATATTGCCCGAAGGCGCCCTGCAATTAATCTGTGGCAGCGCTGGTGATCTGCTGGATCATGTAACAGCACAGGATGTGGTTACGTTCACCGGGTCTAAATCCACCGGGTTGATGCTCAAATCCCATAAAAGAATCCTGGAAGAATCTGTTCCTTTTAATATGGAAGCCGATTCTCTCAATGCTATGGTTCTTGGGTCTGATGTTGAACCTGGATCTCCTGAATGGGACATATTTATCAAAGAGATCCGCAAGGAAATGACGGTTAAGGCTGGACAAAAATGTACTGCAGTCAGGAGGATCTTCGTTCCTGAACATTTATTGGAAGAAGCCGGGAAGGCCATCAGCAAGGCGCTGGCACAAACTGTCATTGGCAATCCTTTGAATGAAAAAGTAAGAATGGGGTCTCTTGCCAGTAAAGACCAGCGCAATGAAGTGCGGGAACATGTTCAGCAATTACTTGCCTCCTCACAAATGATCTATGGTTCACTCGACAGTGTTGAGGTAGTAGATGCCGATGATAAAAAAGGCGCGTTCATATCTCCGCTTTTACTATTAAGCAATGATGGTTTTAAGAACGAAGTGGTTCACGAGGTAGAATGTTTTGGTCCTGTAAGTACACTGATGCCTTATAAAAATCTTGAAGATGCTGTGATGCTATCCAAGAAAGGAAAAGGTTCTCTTTGCTGTTCAATTGTAACAGCTGACAATAAACTGGCAACAGATTTTGTTGTAGGTGCAGCCACACATCACGGAAGGATCCTTGTTTTAAATAGCGAGTGCGCCAAAGAAAGCACGGGCCATGGTTCGCCGCTGCCACTGCTTGTTCACGGAGGACCTGGAAGAGCGGGTGGTGGTGAAGAAATGGGTGGTGTTCGTGGAGTAAAACATTATATGCAAAGAGTGGCCGTTCAGGGTTCACCAACAACTATTACCGCCATCACCCAGCAATACCAGCAAAATGCAAAAGGTATAGAAACGGGTATTCATCCTTTTAGAAAATATTTTGAAGAATTGAAGATTGGCGAGCAGATCATCACTCCATCCAGGAAGATCACGAGCGAGGATATCGATGCCTTTGCAACATTAAGCGGCGATCATTTCTATGCACATAAAAAAGACACTGATTTTTCAGGAACCATGTTTGAAAGACAGGTGGCCCATGGATATTTTGTGATGAGCCTATCTGCAGGCCTGTTTGTTGACGGCAGTGAATTAGGACCTGTATTGCTGAATTATGGTATTGATGAACTAAGGTTTACCAAACCGGTTTACGCAGGAGCTGAGATCCACATCCGTTTTACCTGCAAGGAAAAGCTCCCCCAGGATTCAAAAGATGAAAATGATATTCCCAAAGGCATTGTGAAATGGCTGGTGGAAATGATTGATGAAACGGGAGAGCATGTGGGTGTGGCAACAATTTTGACAATGGTAAAAAGGAAGTCAAATTTGTAAGATCACAGTTTGGCCCGCTAATTTTATCCATTCAAAAGGATGAAAACAGTAAGGAAATTAATTCATGAGCAGCCCGGCTGCTGTAAAAAAATATTATGACAAAAGACCTGGTAAACGGATATGTATTTGTTGCAACTCACAAGGGAATTACAACGATAGAATTTTTTCATCCTCAAAGCAATTCGCTTCCACACAGGATACTGGAAGAGCTTTCAAACGAGATTCATGATGCAGGCAGGAATGATGAAACCAAAGTCATTATTCTGAAATCCGGTGGTGAGAAGGCTTTTTGTGCAGGCGCTTCATTTGACGAGCTGACAAAGATCGAAAATGAAAAAAAAGGTTTCGAGTTTTTCAGCGGTTTTGCCAATGTGATCAACGCCATGCGTAAATGCCCGAAGATGATCATTGGAAGAATTCATGGAAAATGTGTTGGTGGTGGAGTAGGACTGGCTTCGGCTGTGGATTATGCTATTGCAGTTGAAGGTGCTGAAGTGAAACTCAGCGAACTTGCAGTAGGCATCGGACCATTTGTAGTAGGACCAGCCGTTCAAAGAAAAATCGGTCTTTCCGCATTCACTCAACTGGCTATCGACGCTTCCATGTGGCGCAATGCCGACTGGGCAAGAAAGAAAGGCCTCTATGCTGAATTACATGCAACAACAGAAGGCATGGATGAATCCATCAGCAGGCTGGCTACGCAGCTTTCTCATTCAAGCCCTGAAGCTATGGCAGAACTTAAAAAAGTATTCTGGCAGGGAACAGAAAACTGGGAT
This sequence comes from Bacteroidota bacterium, assembly GCA_023386045.1. GTDB lineage: Bacteria > Bacteroidota > Bacteroidia > Chitinophagales > Chitinophagaceae > Flavisolibacter. The sequence continues at coordinate 135,719 of JAEWKK010000019.1, read as the reverse complement.
GAACTTCTTTGTGAAAGAGCTGAGATCAGCGGACGACTTGTATTGAGTCATTTCACCAAAGAAGCCATCGCCGGGTTTAAAAATAAAGTTGCTTCCAGGTAACACGACTTCATTGATTTATTCCTGAAGGAAATGATTGAACGGTTTTCCAGCGACAACCTGGATGCTTATTACAGGAAACTCGTAAAAAAAGATCAACAGTTTTCATCCATTATAAAAGAGTATGGGCCTCCGCCTTTGTGGATCCGGCCCAACAGCTTTGAAACTTTGGTGCTCACCATACTGGAGCAGCAGGTTTCATTGGCTTCGGCCTATGCGGCGTACAGTAAATTAAAAAATAGAATTAAGATCACACCTGAAAACCTGCTAGAGCTGGAAGATGAGGAACTAAGAAATTGCTATCTCAGCCGGCAGAAAATAACTTACACCAGGGAACTCGCTAAAGCCATCATCAATAAAGATCTTCTTCTGGAAGAAATGGAATTCCAGCCCGATGAAGTAGTAAGAGCAGAATTGAAAAAAATAAAAGGGATTGGTGACTGGACAGTAGATATCTACCTCATACATGCGCTTCGAAGAACTGATGTTTTTCCAATAGGTGACCTGGCGCTTGTGAACTCTATCAGGATGAACCTGCAAAAACCTGAAGCATCAAAAGAAGATCTGCTGGCCTTATCTCAAAAATGGAAGCCTTACCGTTCCATTGCTACCTTGCTATTCTGGCATTATTACATCAAAGTGAAAAAAATAAAGCTCCTACATTAAATCATTATCACACAATAAAAAAGCCCTGGGATTGTACCAGGGCCTTATCAATTTGTTTGTAGTTGAATTTACATATACAAGCCACCATCAACACTAATTACCTGTCCTGTAACATAGCTGCTTAGATCAGATGCCAGGAACAGGCTCACATTGGCAATGTCTTCTGCTGTTCCAAATTTTCCCAGCGGTATACCTGCCTTATATTTATCTGCCTGTTCACCTTCTTTCAGGTAAGAGGTCATATCTGTTTCAATAAAACCAGGTGCAATGGCATTGCATCGCACATTGCGGCTGCCCAGTTCTTTTGCCACGCTTTTAGTGAAGCCAAGGATTCCTGCCTTTGATGCTGCATAACTGCTTTGACCTCCATTACCCATCAGACCAATAACTGAACTCATATTGATAATGCTTCCGGACTTTGCCTTCATCATTGGACGGATCACCTGCTTGGTCATGTAAAAAATGCTGTTGAGATTTACCTTGATCACATCATCCCATTGCTCCTGCGTCATGCGAAGAAGCAGGTTGTCTTTTGAAATGCCTGCATTGTTCACACATATATCAACGGTGCCAAATTCTTTCACCACATCATTCACAAAGCTTTCGCACTGGGCAAAATCACCTGCATTGCTGCGGTAAGCTTTTGCATTTACCCCAAGCGCTTTAATTTTCTCTTCAAGCTGGCTGGCTTTTTCGGCACTGCTTTCACTAACATAACTGAATGCGATGTGAGCACCATGCTCAGCCATCTTCAATGCCACTCCTTCACCAATTCCTCGTGCTGCTCCTGTTATTATGGCTACTTTTCCTTCAAGTAATTTCATGAGTTGATTTTTATGGTGAGCAAATGTAATTATTATGGTTTCATGTTGAATGAAGGAAATGCATCAGGCAATAAATGCACTGATCTCGTCTATGAATTTCCTGTCGTTGCATAAGCGCGGTACTTTATGCTGTCCACCCAATTTGCCCTTGCTGCTGAGCCATTTTTTAAAAGTGTTGACAGCAACAGCTTTTACCAGGGGCATGCGTAAAGCCATGTTCTTATATCGCTTGGCTTCATAATCACTATTGATGGTCTTGAGTGCGGCATCCAGCTCGATGGTAAACTGCTCAAGGTTATGAGGAGGTTTTTCAAATTCAATCAGCCATTCGTGAGCACCGTTTTCTTCTTCTGAAAAATAAACAGGAGCAGCTGTATAATCATTCACCACAGATCCCGTTTTTGCAGATGCAACGGCAATAGCCTGGTCTGAATTATCAACGATCACTTCTTCACCAAAGGCATTGATATAATGTTTCAGTCGGCCCGAAACCTTGATACGGAAAGGATGGAGAGAGGTGAACTGAATGGTATCGCCCAGTAAATAACGCCAGAGTCCACCGTTGGTGGTGATCACCGGTGCATAATTTTTATCCAACTCCACTTCATCCAGCTGTAGTGTTTGTGGAAACTCTTTGCCATATTCCGATACGGGCATGAACTCATAAAAAATACCGTGATCACACATCAGCAACATACCTTCCTGGTTCACATCATCCTGCGCAGAAAAAAATCCTTCGGATGCATTGTACATTTCCAGGTAATTGATCGGTGCGCCTATCAGTTTTTCAAACTGATGTCTGTAGGGTACAAAGCTCACACCACCATGCATGTATAATTCCAATCCCGGCCATACTTCCTTGATGGTTGCTTTACCCGTGATCTCCAAAATTCTTTTCAATAAAACAATCAGCCAGGTAGGTACACCTGCCATGGAAGTAACATTCTCCTGGATGGTGGATTGGGCCAGCTTTTCAATCTTGCTTTCCCATTCATCCATGAGTGCAATGGAAAGGTCTGGCGTGCGAAGCCAGTGTGCCCAGAAGGGCGAGTTCTGAAGCACCACTGCACTAAGATCACCATAGCTTACTTCTTCATTAAGTGAATTGATCTGGTGACTACCACCAATGATCAATCCCTTTCCTGTGAGCAGTCCACTGTCAGGATGAGAAGCGTAATAAAAACTCAATACATCTTTTGAGGCGCGATAATGATTTTCTTTGAGGCTTTCTTCACTAACCGGTATGAACTTGCTTTTATCACTGGTGGTTCCGCTGCTTTTAGCGAACCAGGATACAGGCGTGTTCCATAATATGTTTTGCTCGCCCTTCATCATTCTTTCGATATAGGGCTTGAGATTGTCATATTCATGGATAGGGATCCTGCTCTTATAATCATGGAGTGATTGCAGCTCGGAAAAATGATGCTCGCGACCAAATTCAGTGTACTGACCTGCAGCCAGCAGATCCTGCCAAACAATATACTGTGCACGTACAGGATCATTCATCCATTGTTCAATGGACCAGATCCGCATTCTTGCCAGTCGTGATATGGTGGGGCTAAGCAGTTTCACTGATCGGGCAAGATAATATTTTTCCTATTGAAAGCGCCTCTCAACGGGTGAAACGAAATGATACATTAGAGATGCCTGCAATGATTAGTTAATTGAAGAAGGCGTGGGGCTTTCATTCAAAACTTTCCACAAAAGATCTTTGAGTTCCTGGATGTTCCTGTTAATTACAGATGAAATAAATATGTTGGGAATGTTTGCCGGCAATTCTTTTTTAATGTCTGCAATCAATTCTTCATCCAGCATGTCGGATTTGCTGATGGCGATCACAAACTGTTTATGTAATAGTTCAGGGTTGTATTCTTCCAGCTCTTTTAAAAGGATCTCGAATTCTTTTTTATGATCCTTACTGTCTGCTGGAATTAAAAACAACAGCACGGAGTTTCGTTCGATATGCCTGAGAAACCTATGTCCAAGGCCTTTGCCTTCAGCAGCACCTTCGATGATACCTGGCAGATCGGCAATACAAAAGCTTTTATCATCCCTGTATTCTACCATTCCTAGTTGCGGTGTAATGGTAGTGAATGCGTAATCTGCAATTTTTGGTTTGGCGGCAGTCATTACGGAGAGAAGGGTTGATTTGCCTGCATTGGGAAATCCTACAAGACCCACATCAGCCAGAACCTTCAACTCCAAAACTTTCCAGCCTTCAATGCCGGGCAGGCCGGGTTGTGAATGTTCGGGTGCCTGGTTGGTAGAGGTCTTAAAATTGGTATTTCCAAGTCCACCTTTTCCTCCAGGAAGCCAAATCAATTCCTGCCCATCATGGAGGATCTCGGCTTCTTTTTCTCCTGTTTCTTCATCCCTGGCAATGGTTCCCAGGGGAACTTCAATGATGATATCTTTCCCATTTCTGCCCGTGCGATTATTATCACTTCCATTTTCACCGTTCTCTGCCAGCATATTTTTATGATAACGAAGGTGGAGTAAGGTCCAGAGATTGCGGTTTCCTCTCAGTATGATGTGTCCACCACGACCCCCATCTCCACCATCAGGGCCACCATAGGCAGTGAGTTTGTCCCTTCTGAAATGCTTGATACCAGCACCTCCATGTCCGCTCCTACAAAAGACCCGTATCTGGTCTACAAAATTACTCTTTTCCAAAAGGTATTGTTTTTGCTACCTTACAAAGATATTGCCCCAACAACCATACTTATGAAATCAGTATTATTTACATTGACCATTTTCCTGGCTATTGCTGCTAAAAAATGCAATAAGTCCAAAGAAAACCTGCCAGCCTGCGTGCAGGAAAGAATTGAAGAGATCAAAAAACAGCCACCGTGGAATCCTCGCGCGGAAGTATATGAATATGAATACAACGGAAGCAGGGTGTATTATATCAGCTCTGATTGTTGTGACAATTATAATACAGTGATTGACAACAATTGCAACTATCTCTGTTCTCCAAGTGGTGGGATCACAGGAAAGGGTGATGGTAAATGCCCCGATTTTCAATCCAGCGCCAAAATGATCAGGCTTATCTGGAAAGATGAACGATAAACGATAAAATGAAAAACCCTCAGCATTAGTTGAGGGTTTTTCTTATTGATTTGCTCCCGGAAGATTGATTACTGAACCACCAGTTTTTGAGTGAACACGGACTGGTTGGCAGGATCAAGCACAGAGATCATATAAATTCCTTTCGCATCTCCTTCGTTAAGGTTCATGGTCTGCACCTGGTTTTCTGTATTGATGCTGATCTTTTTTTGCATAACACTGCGGCCCAGAACATCTCTCAGTTCCAGAACATAATTACCTGCAGGCACTTTGTTGAATTGAAGCGTGATGACATTACCTGTTACGGGATTTGGATATACTGAGATCTGGTCAGCGAATTTGGCTTTTGTGGTGATGGTAGCTGCAATTGTATTGATTGGCTGATTATTGCCTCTTGCACTTGAAAGATAATTGCTGTTGGCAAGGTCAGAGCTGCGGAAAATTCCATTGGCCGACATAAACGGTGTGGCTGACCAGTCCTTCGCATTCAAAAGATAGTAAGAGCTGGCATCAACAGCACTGCTCACGAGTAAATTGCCATCGCCATCTACAACGGCACCATTAACAGTAAAGCTTGCAGGTAAACCCTGGATAGAAGCCAGGTGAGTGGCAACCTTGGTTTTTGTATTGATCTTAAATACATGATTTCTTGCAGAAAGAATATAAAGATTACCCTCGTCATCGCTAACCATATCGCCACCAAAAGAAGAACAACGGTTGTGAATGGAAATACCGCTGTTGTTAGGATCATCAACAAGAGCGCCTAACTGCTCGATCTTTGCTTTGCGGCTGGTGGAAAAACGAATGAATGTATTACCGTCATTGCTGATGGCATAACCAAAACCATCAGGTGCGATTACCATGCGTGTGATAATCTTTCCTTCATCGTTGTGCATGTTGCCCATTGTGGTGAACGACTGGTCGGATACAAAATAAACCTTCATGGTCTTCAGGTCTATGTAGCGCAGCTGGTCAACGAACATAGGTGTGAAATAAAGCCTGTCATTCTTCCTGTCATAAGCCGCAGCGGCAACACCGGTACCAAAAGGCGATTGCAATAAGGTACCATAACTGGCATCAGGCTTTTGCAATAATTCTTTCCTGGTGGTAGCATCATAAACTTTTTTGGTAAGATCAGTACCATTCAGAAGTACATCACTGTACTGGCCTGTTTGAAGATCAAGCTTGCGTAAGGCATTCCATCCTGCACCTTCTTTTGTAAGATCTGTGATGGCATAAGCGAAACGATCCTTTTGAGCATTGATTTCAGTAACAGAGAAAACAGCAAGGGAGGCCGATAAGAATGCCGGGAGTAGAGCTCTTCTCATAAAAGTTGATTTTATATTCTGGTTAATTGGACAATTAAGTTACAAAATTTGAACTTATCATCACTCAAATTCTATAAATGGTCAGGTGCTTTTTTTAAAGGGACTGTAATCGATTTGAAACATGGGCTGTTGTTCGATTTCCTGTTCCAGGGGCGTGCAGGGTTTTAATGTATCGTGGCACTGCTGAGGCAGGAGCTGGTAGAGTTTTGTTCCCTCTGTTTTCCAGGACATCATCTCATCACTTACCTGCCTGATGATCTTTCCGGGATTGCCTACTACCAGTGACCTTGCAGGAATTTTTTCTCCCTGGCGAATAAAGGACAAGGCGCCAACGATGCATTCATCTCCCAGTTCTACTTCATCCATGATCACCGCATTCATCCCTATCAAACAATTTTTGCCGATGGTGGCTCCATGAATGATAGCGCCATGACCGATATGTGCAGATGCTTTCAGAATTACGGTTACACCGGGAAACATATGTACGGTACAGTTTTCCTGCACATTGCAACCATCTTTAATCACGATCTTTCCCCAATCTCCGCGAAGTGCACAACCCGGACCTATATAAACGTCCTTACCAATTATAACATGTCCGGTTACAGCTGCTTGCGGATGAACAAAAGAAGATGGATGCACTACCGGGCGGATGCCGTTAAATTCGTAAATCATAGAATAAAAATAGGAAGTAGAACAGAAGTACATAGTATGAAGAATAATGAACAGAAGAACAGGGAATGAAGATGGGGAAGGGAATTAATTTTTTCTCGAAGTCATTCTTTTAATGACCCAGTATATAATGAAGATGGCGATCAGTGCCAGAATGATTTTTCCCTGCCAGCCAAATCTTGTTAATTCATAAGCCGAATAGCCTTCCAGCAATAAAGCAGGGATTTTTCCCAGCGAACTTGAAAGGATAAAAATTCCAGCCGAAACCCTTCCAATAGCCGCAGCAAAAGTGATCAGTCCAGAAGGAACAAATGGAATCAGTCTTAAGGAAAGAATCAACAGGAAAGCCTCCCTGTTTTCTGCATCAAGCAGTCGCTGCACTTTTGGATATTTCTCCATTTGATGCGCTATGCTTTTTCTAAAACCTTTCCGGTAAATCACAAAAGCTATGATGGCACCAATGGCTTCACCTAAAAAAGAGATCAACAGGCCATTCCAGAAACCGAAGAACAAAATATTGGCAGCGGTGATGAAAAAGCTGGGAAGAATGCCTGAAACTGCAATGAGTATGCTGATCAGCAGGCTGATTAAAATCGCATATTGCTGGTATTGTTCAAAAAGATGAAGAAGGCTTTCTTTCACTCAGATCAGTGTTTTACCTGTACGAAAACAGGTTCCTTTAAAGAGCGCCACCTGCTCTGCATGTTGATTGGTAACCGTGATCAGGTAGAGTCCTGTGCTTCTTCCATTGTGCATTTCTTTAGCTTCAGCTGTGAGCACATCACCCGGTTTCATTTGCTTCGTGAAATTGATGCTGGTGTCGAGAGCAAGGGAAAGGTTATTGCGGTTATTGCAAGCAAAAGCAAAAGCGCTATCAGCCAGGGAAAAAGCAATACCACCATGAACCACGTGAAAGCCGTTGATCATTTCATTACGAAGCGTCATTTGAATTTTACTGTAACCTTCCCGGACTTCAAGAACAGTGATGCCCAGCCACTGGCTGAACAGGTCATTGACCATCATGTGGGCAACAACATCCTTTGCCAGCTTGTCGTTTATTGGTTGTGTCATTCGCCTTTGAAATTTGGTTTTCTTTTTTGAAGGAATGCCTGAACTCCTTCTTTGTAATCTTCTGTGGTGCCGGCTTTTTCCTGCAGCAACTCTTCATCATGAAGCTGGTCTTCATAATTGTTGATCAGTGACTGGTTCAATGCCTGCTTGGTAAGTGCCAGTCCCCTGGTAGGCATTTGTGAAAGAGTGGTGGCGATGGCAAGTGCTTCCTTCTGGAAACTTTCATCATCAAATACCTTATAAAGCATTCCCATTCTTTCGGCTTCATCTGCAGAAACCTTATCTCCCAGCATCATCAGTGCGGATGCTTTTTGCCAGCCGATCAGCCTTGGAATAAAATAGGTTCCTCCACTATCAGGTATCAGTCCAATTTTGGAAAAAGCCTGAATAAATGAAGCAGACCTGGAAGCAACAGTGATATCACAGCACAGGGCAATGTTGGCTCCGGCACCGGCGGCAACACCGTTAACTGCAGCTAATACCGGCTTCTGTAATTTTCTTATGCGACTGATAATAGGATTATAGTGTTCTCCTAAAATAGTTGTGACATTAGGACCATCTGGTGCTACCACCTCTTCAAGATCCTGGCCTGAAGAAAATGCCTTGCCTGAACCTGTGATAAAAACACAGCGCACATCTTTTCCCTTACAGGCATCCAGTTTTTTTTGCAGGGATAAAGACATCTCCCTGTTAAATGCATTGTATTTCTCCGGCCTGTTTAAAGTAATGAAAGCGATGGAATCCTTTATCTCAAATAGTACTGAAGCCATGCAGGTTTATTTGCTTCAAATCTAAGGTATGTAGATCAGGAAAAAATAAGTCGGTTTGTTTCAAAGCAGGATCAGTGGCATTTGAAATAATCAAAAGCTTCACGGCAGTCGAGACAACGGTACATGGCCTTGCAGGCTGTTGAACCAAACTGGCTGATCAATTCTGTATGAAAAGAATTACAACGCGGACACTGTACTGCTTCCTGGCGGAACATTTCTTCTTTGCAAAACTGTTGTTTGGGATTGGGTGGAGCAATGCCAAATGCTTTAAGTTTTTCTTTCCCTTCTTCAGTCATCCAGTCGGTTGTCCATGCTGGTGAAAGTTGTTGTTGAATGACAACATTGCGATAGCCCTTTTCAATCAGCTTCAGCCTGATATCCATTGATATCACATCCATGGCAGGACAACCAGAGTAAGTGGGTGTGATGGTGATCTCGATTTTTTCAGGAGAAGCTCTTACTTCACGAATGATACCGAGGTCGATCACGGAAAGAACGGGAACTTCAGGATCCTTTACTTCCTTCAACAACTCCCAGATCCTTGTATCAAGGGTTTCAGGTGTTATTGCATTTTCTGTATTTGATCTGTTCTCATTCATGTAGGATTCAATTACCAGGTTGCATTTGGATAAGCTCTCTGCAGGTGTTGCATTTCGGCTAACAGGTATCCCATATACTCTGTGTGTTTTCCTTCTTTTCCACCCTGCTGCATCCAGGTTTGCTTGGGAATTTCAAGTCCTGCTTCGTTAAAAACCGAAGCAATTTTTTCCATCCATTTTTCTTTTATAACTGATAGGTCAACTGTTTCATAACTGGCGGCCTTGAACATTTCACCAGTGAACATCCACTGATCTGATAGTGCACTGGAAATTCTTTTTTTACTTTCCTCGGTTCCGTCTCCCAGCCTGATTACCCATTCAGCACTCCAACGCAGATGGTAGGCAGTTTCCTTTATTGATTTTTCGGCAATAGCAGAAAGCTGCTGATCATCGCTGCCATGCAGCTGTTCATATAAGTACAACTGAAAAGCGCTGAAAAAGAATTGCCTTAATATAGAATGTGCCCAATCGCCTTTGGGCAATTCTGTTAGCAGGAGATTTAAGAATTGCTGCTCGTCTCTCAAAAATGCAAGATCATCTTCCTGCAGTTCCCTGTTGAAATCTTTCCAGAGGTAGGGCAGCCAGTCATCAACCTGTTGTTTCTCCTGGTCAATGCTTTGATTATAAAGGTTGGCGGCATACTGGTAAAAGTTGCGCGCCTGGCCCAATAAGTCAAGAGAAATATTGGTGATGGCGATATCCTGTTCCAGCACGGGTCCGTGTCCTGTCCATTCAGCATTTCTCTGTCCCAGGATCAGGGCATTATCGGCAAGATGCAAACAATATTGAAAGAGAGAAGGGTTCATTCTTTGAATCATTAATGATTTACTTACATATGGTTCACTTCATCAGGAAGGTCATAGAAAGTGGGGTGACGGTAGACTTTATCATTGGCAGGTTCGTAAAAACTGTCAGCTTCGTCGGGGTTGGAAGCATGAATGTATTTGCTTTCAACCACCCAGATGCTTACGCCTTCCTGTCTCCTGGTATACACGTCCCTTGCGTTTTCAACGGCCATCTGCGCATCGGCTGCATGCAAAGAACCTACATGCTTGTGGTCCAGTCCCTGCTTGCTGCGAATGAATATTTCCCATAAAGGCCATTCATTAGCTGATGCTTTGGAATGAAGATCACCTGATGGAGTTTCCTTGTCTCCATAATCGCCGTAAAAATGTTTGCTGAATAATTTCATAGTCTTCAATTAATGCTGAATAGAATTGTTGCCGCACAAGTGAGTGACACAACGGGAGCTGATACCAGCAATATCGCCGGAGCAAATAAATCAGGCAGCTACCTGGCTGTTTTTCTGAGCTCTTTTTTCGGCATGCACTCTTGCAGCTTCTCTTACCCAGGCGCCATCTTCCCATGCTTTTTTTCTTGCATCAAGTCGTTGCCTGTTACATGGGCCGTTGCCGCTCACCACATTCCAGAATTCTTCCCAGTTGATCTTTCCAAAATCATAATGCGCTTTTTCGGCATTCCATTTCAGATCGGGGTCGGGCAGTGTCATTCCCAATAGTTTCACCTGTTCGGCTATCATATCTACAAAACGCTGGCGCAATTCATCATTGCTGAAGCGCTTGATCTTCCATTTCATACTTTGCTCACTGTGCTGGCTTTCGCTATCGTGCGGACCAAACATCATAAGGCTGGGCCACCACCACCTGTCGATGGCATCCTGCACCATGGCTCTTTGTTCCTTGTTACCACGACTTAAAACCAGGAGGGCTTCAAAACCCTGTCGCTGGTGAAAACTTTCTTCCTTGCAAACGCGGATCATGGCGCGACTGTAAGGTCCATAGGAAGTGCGGCAGAGTGGTACCTGGTTCATGATGGCGGCACCATCCACCAGCCATCCTATGGCACCCATATCGGCCCAGTTTAAAGTGGGATAATTAAAAATGGAGGAGTACTTGGCTTTTCCGCTATGCAGTTGTTCTATCATTTCATCACGGGAAATGCCCAGCGTTTCAGCGGCACTGTATAAATAAAGGCCATGGCCGGCTTCATCCTGTACCTTGGCAATGAGGATCTGTTTTCTTTTAAGTGAAGGAGCGCGACTGATCCAGTTGCCTTCGGGCAGCATGCCAACGATCTCGCTGTGCGCATGCTGTGATACCTGCCTGATGAGTGTCTGGCGGTATTTTTCCGGCATCCAGTCTTTAGGCTCAATACGAACCTCATTGTCGATCTTTTCCTGGAAGATCTTCTCTAGTTCCTGTACACTCATATAGCACAATGTTTAGCTAACAAATTTACGCCTCCCTGTCCACCCGGCCTGAGGGGCAAGAGGTTAAAGTTTCGTGGTTCGTTTATTATTTCGCGTCAAAATCCACCACGATCTTTTCTGAAACCGGGTGCGACTGGCAGGTGAGAATATAGCCTGCTGCCACTTCATCCGGTTCCAGGCCCCAGTTCACATCCATGCGAACCTTTCCTTCTGTGAGCTTTGCCTTGCAGGTGGTGCAGACCCCGCCTTTGCAGGCATAGGGAAGGTCAGCGCCTTCCTGCAGGGCTGCATCCAGGATGCTTTTGCTTTCATAACCCAGGTCGAAGTCAAACATGATTCCATCGAGTTTCACGCTTACTTTGGCCTTTGTTCCGGTGTCTTCAGAAAGCGTCTCCGGTTTTTTGACAGTGGACGTCTTTTGTCCCGGAACGGTAAACAATTCAAAATGGATCTTTTCATTTTTGATCCCACGACCTTCCAGGTATCCTTTGATGCAAAAGATCATTTCCTCGGGGCCGCAGATGAAAAATTCATCGCAGGCATCAGCATCAATCAATTTATTAAAAAGTAATTCGAGCTTGGGAACATCGATGCGGCCATAATTGATCTCGGCATCGGTTCTTTCGCGACTTAAAATATGATAGACCCGGAAGCGGTCAATGAATTTATCCTTCAGAGCTTCCAGTTCTTCTTTGAAGATGATGGAATTCCTGGTCCTGTTACCATAAACCAGTGTGAAGCTGCTTGCCGTTTCGGTTTGTAATGTTGTTTTGATGATGGAAAGCATGGGCGTAATGCCACTTCCTGCCGCAAAGGCCACATAGTTTTTTTGTTGTGAAGCATTGAGTTCAGTATAGAACTTGCCTGTGGGAGGTAATACTTCCAGGACATCGCCAGCTTTTAATTCTTCGTTGGCATAGGTGGAGAATAACCCTCCATCCACTTTTTTAACGGCCACTTTCAGGCGGTTCTCAAGAGGACTGGTACAGATAGAATAATTCCTGCGAAGCTCTTCTCCATTCAAAGTTTTTTTGATCGTGAGGTTTTGTCCCTGGCGGAATTTAAAAGTTTCCTGCAATGATGCGGGCACGTCAAACTCAATGGATACGCAATCTTCTGTTTCTTTTTCTACTTTCCTGACCTTTAAAGAATGAAAATGTATCATAAGCAATCTGAAGTGGTCAAAGATAATGATCGGGTTGCGGTGCTCAAGTGATTTTTCGCAGAACTTTGTAGTGTCTGATGTTAGATGCGAAGCTAATGGCATATGGCGAATAGCCTATGGCAGATAGTTCATGGTTCATAGTTCATAGTTTACTGCCTATGGCATAGGGCATCTGGTCGATGTTCGATTATTGCTGTACGGGTAAAATAAAACGGATGATATGATTTAGTTGTATTATCGTCCCAACTCTGTTATGAATAAAGCCATTATAAGCATTGTAAAAGTTTTTTCGAATGGAGTAATGGCTTATGGCATATAGCGTATGACAATTACTTCAACTTTTTTAATCACAATGCGTGTTGAATACAAACACAAGGATTATTTACAGCTATGGAAAATGTGAATGTGGCGGTTATCTTTACGTCCTAACAAAACGAACAAATGAATTTGCTTATGAAACGAATGTTTTCTCTCATTGTATTCTTATGGATGCTAAGCCCCGTACATGCGCAGGAGGTAGCGAAAGATGAAGAAATCAACAAGGAAAAAAAGGAAAACAACTTTGACAAATCACAGGTGATAAAATGGAATCCTGTTTCCATCAAGTTTGGCAAGATCAGCATGTTTGGTGAGTTCAATTACAGGCCCAGGCGATCATTTACTTTGGGTATCGGTATTCCTTTTGATTACCAGAATGAGTATACCATCAATGATGACCGCCAGGATGTTACTACCCAAACCCTGTCGTTGATGGCCGGATACAGGATGTACATGGGTAAAAAACCGGTGTCAGGTTTTTATTTCGAACCTTATCTGAAATATGTAAAGAATGATATTGAGTCTTTCATTTTTACAGACCTGGACAATGATCCTGTGATCTTCCGGGGTACCAGCAAATACAGTGGTTTTGGAGTGGGTGCCCAACTGGGTGTTCAGCTTTTGATCGGGAGAAAAATAGCCATTGACTTCTTCTTCCTTGGACCTGAAGCCAATCTTTCCAAGGTGAATGTAGAAGCCAGGGATATTACTTCTTCAAGCTGGGATGCCCAGGATGCTGCTGATGCTCAGCAAAAAATTGAGGACATTGTAAAAGACATTCCCGTGATTGGAGATAATATTAAAGTTGATGTGGATGCCAGCACGAGAAGAGTGACAGCTGATTATAAAGGTTTTCTTCCCGGGTTCAGAGCTGGAGTTAGTGTGGGAGTAAGGTTTTAATCTGAGATAACCAGATGATAAAAGAAATGGCCGGCGGAGCCGGCCATTTTAATTCGTTTCAATCCCTGAATTACTGCAGGTTTCTGTCCACGTGGTTTTTGATCTTAGGAACAGTTTTCAGATAAGCATAGATGGCTCTTGCCTCGCCGTCAGAAAGGTCAGAGTAAGGTTTCATGGGTGGCCTCAGGCTTTGCTGTCCGCCTGGAACAATGCCGGTTTTTACTGCACGTACAAAATCTTCTTCGCTCCATTTACCAATGCCGGTTTCCTCGTCCATGGTCAGGTTTCTTGAATAAATCACCTGTCCGCCGGGCATCTCAAATTTATTGCCGCCGCCAAAAAATCCTTTAGATTTTTCAGGGTTGATGAAATCATCAGTAGCAAAATCTCTTGAATGGCAGGTATAACATTCAACGCGGTAAAGGCTCACGTATTCACCCCATTTTACCAGGTTGGTAGTATCGGGTTGTGGTATGGCCTGGCCTGTGAATGGCATAGGCTGGATAGCTTTAATATTCGTAAGAAACTTCGCGAAAAATGAATAGGAAGATTCAGGCTGGCGGGTATTGTCGGCCTTTACCCAGGCATGGTCAGATTTCAGGAAGGCAATGATGGATTGAAGGTCTTCATCTGACATGCGATGCAGCTTGGCCATTACTGGCAGGAATTTTCCTTTGGGAGTAACGCCGGTTTTGAGCAGGTAGGCGATCTCTCCATCGGTCCATTTGCCAATACCATGCTCGGGATCCTGTGTAATATTTTTGGAATAAAGGGTTCCAAACTGGCTAACCTCTTCCATTTTTCTTCCGGTGAGCCTGCCTGTATTAGGATCCATATGACAGTCATTGCAAAGCATGGCAGAAAGCTGTCTGCCTGTTTCAAGACGCTCTGGCGAGCTGGATACTTTTAGCGAAAGAGCCTGCGGAGTATAATCAGGAATGCCCCTGATAGCAATGAATGCAGCAAATCCGCCGGCAAGAACTACAATTACACCAATAAAAATCAACAAATAGCGAAGTGCTTTTTTCATAATGCGTTGGTTTTGGTTTTCAGGATTTAAGGTACGTTTTGTTTTGGGAAATTCGGTTTCAGGTCAGTGATTTTTAATCAGGTTCCAGATCAACTGTTGTAAAGCGGGTATGAATTGCAGGCATTGCGTTTTCACCAGGAAATAAAACCTGGGGAATTTGCCCTTGAAAAATGGGTTTAAGAGCTTAAAAAATCAGACAGCCTTGGCAAATTTCCTTTAGGTTTGCACGCCGTTTCAACTGGTCTTAAAGGAGTTCTGCTTCCAATAGTTTATTCAAACAGAAGCGAAACCTTCAGCCTGATTAGAAATTATACTGGTTAGAAAGGCAGATCACCATTTCATTCATTTAAATAAAAAACATGTCCCTCATTGTTGTTGGCACCATGGCCTTTGATGCGATTGAAACCCCTTTTGGTAAAACAGACAAGATCATTGGTGGCTCGGCCACATATGTGGCTTATTGCGCTTCCAATTTTATTCAGCCTGTTCAGCAGGTTTCCATAGTAGGCTATGATTTCCCTGAAGATGTAATGGAAGATCTAAGGTCCAGGGGTGTTGCAACAGATGGTATTGAAATAGTGAAGGAAAAGAAATCATTTTTCTGGGCGGGAAAGTATCATATGGACATGAATACCAGGGATACACTGGTAACCGATCTGAATGTTCTTGCCGATTTCAATCCCCAGATCCCTCCAAGTTACCAGGGTGCAGAATTCCTGATGCTGGGTAACCTGATGCCCAAGCTGCAATTGAGTGTGATCGAACAAATGAAAGAAAGGCCCAAACTGATTGTGCTTGATACGATGAACTTCTGGATGGAAACAGCCCTGGATGATTTGAAGGAAGTGATGAAAAAGATCGACGTATTACTGGTGAACGATAGTGAAGCAAGAGAACTGAGTCATGAATTTTCCCTGGTGAAGGCAGCCAAAAAAATCATGGCGATGGGACCCAAATATCTCATCATTAAAAAAGGAGAACACGGCGCCTTGTTGTTTCATAACGACCAGGTATTTTTCGCACCTGCCCTTCCACTTGAAGATGTATTTGATCCAACAGGTGCCGGTGATACTTTTGCAGGTGGTTTCATTGGACACCTGGCCAAAACTGGAGACATCAGCTTCGAGAATATGAAAACGGCAATCATTATTGGTTCTGCCATGGCCAGCTTCTGCGTTGAGAAGTTTGGAACAGAAAGACTGAAAGAAATTACAAAAAGGGATATTGACCAACGACTGGCACAATTCAGGGAGCTTGTGAACTTTGATATTGAGCTGGTATAAGTTTCATTTTAAAAGTATTTCAATAAAGAGCCTTCAAGAAGAAGGCTCTTTTCTTTACTCACTAACCTCACCCATGATTTTATTATCGCACCAGGACAACCGTTTTTTTAAAGATTTTCTTTTTCCCCTGCAGGTTGAATAGTTCTGTGTAAATGATATAAATACCTGCCGGTAATTTTTTTTGCCTTTCATCCAGTCCATCCCAATGGAAATGATTTTTCAAGCCCAATAAAGTATTTCGGGCCAGGTTCTTCACCATTGTTCCATAAGCATCAAAAATGATGATGTTGGCTACATAACCAGTTTCAGAAAGAAGAAAACCCACAGTAGCAATATCATCATGTCCATCATTATCAGGTGAAAAAACAGCTGGAATCACATCAACAATAGCTTTAGCTTCGGTGGTTTTGAATTGCGAATTCTGATAAGTAGGTGTTCCATAACCCGAAGTTGCAGCAGCAGAATGCCAGTTGTTTTTATCCTGAGATAATGCTGAAGGATCCAGTCTTTCCAGGGCTATTCCTTCCTTGTCATCTAACAAAGCAAAATGCCAGTCATCATCATAAGCCACTTCATCCAGTACATCACCAGTAGCATTTAATATTAATATGGTTCCTTTGTCGTCGGGCATGGATGGGAGAGAAGAAAGGGTCAAAACTTTTTCTGGTGACTTCACCATGAATTGCTTTTGTAGTGCAATACTATTAGCGGTAACTACCAGATATTCACCAGGGAAAAAAGCAAATGCTACTTCTGAAATTTTCTTCAGAGAAGTCACTGTACCCTGTACATCACGTCCGCCAATATAAATATGAGCCGCATTTAAAATTTTATCCGAGTTGTTATAAACTTCAATGTAATCCGTTCCATCTGGACGGGGATTAAATAAAATTTCATTGATCACTATCTCAGTTTTAACCGCTTCTTCCGCAAGTCCGGCAGCTGCAGTATGGTATGCACCAATGGGGTTTCCAGAACAATCCCTGACTTCTTTAACAGCAACAGTATAAATTTTCCGTTTTTGCAGGGGTGAAGAAAGTCTTAGTAATACAGTATTGAACAACGGAGCTTGTGGTATTGCGGCTGTAATAAGGCGATCTGTCAGTTGATAATTGCCGGCAATTGCTGCAGAATTGCTATCCAGTGCTTCATCAAAATAAAGAAGAAGACTAAGACTATCCTGTGCGAAAGTTCTGAGTAGCCCTGGAGGAATTTCATCTCTGTTATTCCCAATAACTGAATTCGTTTTTCCCGGGCTTCCTCCCACTGAGGAATTACTGGCCCTCCAGTTATTGCTGCTGCAGGGATTTCCTGTATCGATCATTTCCAGTGACCAACCTCCTTCTTTTTTCAAATCATTGTTATACCAGGAAGAATTATAAGCTACCGCATGTATTGTTTGACCTGTGGCCGACCAAAGAACCAATTGGTCTCCATCATTGTCAAGGGAAGGAAAAGAGCTTAAGCCTAATGATGTACCCCAGGTATTCATTAAAGTCACATTGCTGTTAGAGCAGAGGATCAGAAAACTGTCAGGCAGCAAAATATAGCTGGTATTGATAGTTGTTACCGAACTGGCATCTCCCAGTTTCCATCCCTTCAGGTTCAGTGGTTGAGCAGAAAGGTTTTTGATCTCGATCCATTCAGCATTGGGCAAACCCACCATGGGGGAAGGATCAGCCATGATCTCCGTGATCAGCACATCAAACCTGTTGGCCTGGGCAATTGCCTTGCAGAATAACAACAGAAATAAGGATGAGAAGATCAGAATTTTCATCCATCGAATTTAGAACGGCAGTCATGCCAGCGTATGGGATTTCACTCTTCTTTTTGTGGGAAAAATATTTCGGGTTATTTTCGTTTCATGCACAAAATAAAACACGCCAAAAAGATGAATAAACAGTTGTTCTCCGGTAAAGGTGTGTGATATTATTGCTACTAAAAATATTTACAGGCCTTCCCAAACGGAAGGCTTTTTGATTATTAAAATAAAAAAGAAATGAAAGTTGCGGTTGTTGGCGCCACCGGTCTTGTTGGTACAAAAATGCTGCAGGTGCTTGCAGAAAGAAATTTTCCTGTTGATGAATTATTGCCTGTTGCCTCTGAAAGATCCGTTGGCAGGGAGGTGGAATTCAAAGGAAAAAAATACAGGGTGATAGGTCTGCAGGATGCTATTGATGCCCAGCCAGATGTTGCCATTTTTTCTGCAGGTGGAAGCACTTCTCTTGAATGGGCTCCCAGGTTTGCGAAAGCTGGCATCACGGTAATTGATAATTCCTCTGCATGGCGCATGGATCCGGAAAAGCCGCTGGTGGTTCCGGAAGTGAATGCACGCGTGCTTACATCAAAAGACAAAATCATCGCCAACCCCAATTGTTCTACCATACAGATGGTAGTAGCACTACAGCCCCTGCATAAAAAATACAGAATCAAAAGAGTAGTGGTTTCAACTTACCAGAGTGTAACAGGAACAGGCAAAAAAGCTGTTGACCAGCTATTCAATGAAAGAGAAGGCCGCGAAGGTGAGATGGCCTATAAATACCCGATTGACCTGAATGCACTTCCACAAATAGATGTGTTTATGGAGAATGGCTATACTAAAGAAGAAATGAAAATGGTGAATGAAACCAAAAAGATCATGGAGGATGATTACATCAGGGTTACAGCTACCACCGTGCGCATACCGGTCATAGGTGGACATAGCGAGAGTGTGAATATTGAATTTGAAAATGATTTTGACCTGCAGGAGGTCAAAAGGATCTTATCAGAAGCACCTGGTGTGATTGTCCAGGATGATCCGGAAAATCAAATCTATCCAATGCCTTTATGGGCGCATGAAAAGGATGAAGTTTTTGTGGGGCGCATCAGGCGTGATGAATCACAAGCCAACACTTTGAATCTTTGGATCGTAAGCGATAACCTTCGCAAGGGCGCTGCTACCAACGCAGTGCAGATAGCCGAATATCTTGTTAGTAAGGGAATGTTGTGATGAAATGAATTTTATTAAAAAAGCAGGGTTGATGCCCTGCTTTTAATATGAATATTCTTCTCTTATCTTCTTTTCCTGTATGGAAAATTTTTTCCAAAATTATCAGTGATGTCGTCCACCACTTCTTCTGATGGATTGTTGTAATTGGTGCTTGATTTATAGCTATCATTCCACAAGGTCTGGTTGTTGCTCACCACATTGCAGGAAGCATAGATATCATTTGTTTTAGAAGAAATATAAGGTGCAGGAAATCCTATCTGGTTCAGCACCTGGTGGCCCATGTTGATGCCCATGGAAGCCAGGTCACTCATGTATCGCTTCTTTTGAATTTTCATGCGAACAACTGCATCCACTCCAAGAATAGTGGCCAGTTTTTTATCATCTTCTCTCCATGAATCACGTATGGTAATATTATTGTCGGATAATAATTTTTGGGTGGTGCTGATGTCCTGTACAGTTACAGTGGTCATGTACTTTCGGGTATTGGCATGACGAAGGATACCATTATACAATGAATACTGAAAGGTCCTGCTTTCTGTTTCTTCGATCTTCTGAATGTCTTCTGCCGTAAGATTTTTTGGCTGGGTTCCGGTGAAGATCATTTCAGCAGGAAGAATAGCAATGATCCTGTGCTTTGCAGATTGTTGTTCGAAAGCTGATGAAGTGTAATACTTATGACTGCAGGAAGTGCTGAGGATAAGAACAGTGGAAACTGAAACCATCAGGGGTAGATTTGTTTTCATAGCAACAGTTTTGTTTACTACAAGGTTAATCCATGAAAACGGCCAGTCCTAGCGGGTTAACATTTATTACTGTTGCAGAATTGTAAAATCAGTCGTTAAACACAGTGCTTACTGCTATTTTTTCATTGGCCTGGATGTCTTTCTCTACTGCTGCCAGTTTTGCACGCATACCCTGTATCGTTATTTTACCAAGTGGTAACCTCAGTGCTTCGTTATTATTATTCACATAGTCAATAATGGCTTTTGCAGCTTTAACCGGGTCACCTTCCTGTTTGCCGTTCATTCTTTCCATGTACTGAAGCATTTGTCCCACGCCGGTTTTTTCGTAAGCATCTATTTTTTGTTCTGCCAGTTTAATGGAACTGCCCAGAAACTGGGTTCGAAATGGTCCGGGTTCCACGATAACTACCCTGATGCCAAAGCCTGTGACTTCCTGTGCAAGGGCTTCACTGAATCCTTCCAGTGCAAATTTGCTGGCATTATAAATTCCAAATCCAGCGCTTGCCCTGAAGCCTGCTTGCGATGAGATCTGAACGATATGTCCCATTTTCTGTTTTCGCATGAAAGGAAGTACAGCTTTCGTTACTGATACTGCACCAAAAAAATTGGTTTCCATCTGTGCTCTTATTTCTTCAAGCGTAAATTCTTCAATAGCTCCAATGGTTCCATAGCCGGCATTATTCACCAAAACATCAATCCTTCCCCACTGATCAAGAACCTGCTGTATGCTATTTGAAACCTGGTCTGTTTGTTTAACATCCAGGAGAATTCCAATTCCTTTATCCTGAAATTGTTCGGAAAACATCCTTGCCTGCTCTGGTTTTCTGAATGTTGCAGCTACCTTATCTCCATGTTCTATAACCGCTTTTGATAATTCTGCACCTAAACCGCTTGATGCTCCTGTGATGAACCATACTTTAGCCATAACAATATTTAACAATTGAAAAAATAGAAAGTTGCATGCACAAAAATGATGCAACTACTTCGATACATATTTTAAAAAGGCAGACCTGCCATTACTGATCAGTGTTTGCAGCTCTTTTTTCGACAGCTTTCTGACCCTTGGCCTTACATCACCGTCGCTGATAGATACCGTTCTTTGCCAGTCGGACCTGGTAAGCATTTGTCGGTTGAGATTTTCAACAATGAAATTGTAGAAGGCACTAAGGTATCCTTTAATTGTATAAACTTCCATAGGAGCCAGTCCTTTGCCTGCACTGTCGTTTTCTACCTGTTCCTGCCTGTCTATCCTGAAGCCAATCGTTTGTTGATTGACCATGAATTCATTTTTAAGAGCAGTGTCTAAGTACCGGGTGCTGTCAAACAAACTGATGGGAAAGTTGCCTGTTAAGCCTCCATCAGCATTATATCCAGTCCTTCCTTATTTTTTGGATGATTGATGATCTTGCCGGAAGCATTTAGAAAGACCGCTTCAAAATAAAGTGGAATGCTCATCGAAATCCGGATGGCATCCTTCACTTTCATGTTGGGATAGGTTTCGTGTGAAAAAATCACCAGCATCTGTTTGTTGATGCAGGTTCCTGTAACATACAATTGTCTGAAACCTTTTTTCCTAAGATCCGCAAAACTGATATTCGCATCACCTGTTTTTGCTGCGATCAACCCGGACAACCATTTTTCAAACTGCCTTCCCCGGTACCAGCCATAGTATTTTTGAAAACGGTTGATGCCTCCGATCAAAAAAAATCTACCATCATTAAATTTTTTGAAAGGTGTACGATAAACGATAGCTGTGATTTCATCAGCGGTATAGCCAAGTGAGATCAGTAAAGCAGTAATTGCACCAGAAGATGTTCCTGCCACACGTTCTACTTTTTCCAGCTGCCCATTTTTTTCAAGTTCACTGATCGCGCCTGTGTAGGCAATGCCTCTCATTCCCGCACCTTCGAATACCAGGTTTTTAATAACGGGTTGCTGAGCATAAAATGCAAAAGCTCTCATTAATAAAAACACAGTAAGGAATATCTTCAATTTAGCCGGCATCAATGGTACGGTTGATAAAATTCAATAAGGGCTGTAATGCCTGGAAAGCCGCAACAGTTTTTTTATGCAAAGCGGCTGTGGTCAGTTCTTCATCAGACACACTGGTTTCTGCGATAAAGCTTTTCAGTTTGAGATAAGGGGCTGCTGGATTTTCTTTTTCATATCCCTTTGGCATGGTGCTCAGGCTGATATTTCCTTCCATGTAAAGATCTCCATAAATCTTCTTGAATTTTTTCTCTTTGATGATAGATTGAAATTCATCCCAGTTGTAATCAATTTCCTGTCTCATGTTTTTAAGAACAGAGGCATCTGGCATCCAAAGTCCTCCACCAATAAAACTTGAGCCGGGTTCGCAGTGAAAATAATACCCGGCGAAGGGAGATTTTCTTCCTCCTCTTTTGATGCTCGCGCCGAAATTAGATTTATAAGGAGTTTTGTCCTTCGAAAAACGAATGTCGCGGTTAATGCGAAACAGGCAGTCTTTTGAACTAAGCCCGGTTATGGTTGTATCCGATTTCTGAAGCGCATCAATCACCAGCTGTATAAAATTGGAATAATCAATTTTTGCGGCTTCATACTGGGCGCGATGAGCGTCAAACCATTCTTTCTGGTTGTTTTTTTTAAGTTGCCTGAGAAACTTTAATGTTTGTGGTTCCAACATGATTGTAAGATTCTTTGCTTTGCCTTTTAAATTTAGTTCAAACTAATTTATGAGGTCATCTACCATTGTCGATAACAATCTCAATAAATACAATTGAAATGATGCAAAGATGAATCAGGTTAATTGAATTCCCAGAATTGAAGTAGATATAAGAAAGGAGAGATTAAATCCTCGACCAGTTTTCACCGCTCTTGATCCGGTACATGGTCATTTCGCTGACATTATATTTTTCTGCCAGTTGGCGTATGGTCAGGCGGCGATTGGTGCTGTTCAGTAATTCCTTGATCTTTTTCACCTGGCTGGCTTTGAGTTTTAATCCTGTTTCCTTGTTGGCCTGCTTTTCCTTATAGGCAATTTTGGCCGGACTGTTTTGCTGGTGGGCGATCATTTCATCTAAAGTGGCCCAGGCCAGGTTTTTTACAGAATTATCCAGCTTGTTGAAATTTTTATGAATTACATACCTGTACTTGGGTGAAGGTTTTTTTAGAAACAATTTGGCCAACTCCCGGTGAATGTAAAGGGTACCTTTATGTCCTGGACGATGGAGGTTCAATGTACGGTACCCGGTTGTGAGCGATCCGTTCAGTAGTTTACCATCTTTGAGTACATCTTCCTTAAAACTGGCGATTCTTCCTAAAGAAGAAACTGCATAACGGTTGCGGAGATCCTTACTACCACTGAAAACCAAAGTTTTCCAAACTTCACCTGGCATTTTTTTGATCATATCTGTTGATTTGCAAAATGTGTGAGTGCAAATGCTAAACAAACAACTATAAATTTTATGCCGACCACAGATAGCTATACATCATCCGCAGTTAAAAGCCTGTTTATTCTTCGGGTTGAATCATATTGAGGAACTGGTCTTCGGAAATGATCCTTATGCTGGAAATCTTTTTTGCTTTTTCAAGTTTGCTCCCGGCATCTTCTCCAACAACAAGATAATTCAGCTTACTACTGACGCCTGAAACGATCTTTCCTCCATTTTTTTCTACCATTTCTTCTGCCTCACTTCGCTTTAGTTTTTCCATAGTGCCGGTAAATAGAAACGTTTGTCCATCAAGGTTACCTCCATGGTCCATGTCTTTTTTTTCATTTTTCAGCGTGAGGCCCAGGTATTCCAACGTTTTGATCAACTCAATATTTTCCGGATTGTTGAAGAATTGTACCACACTTCCAGCCACTTTAGGACCCACGTCTTCCAGTTGTTGTAGTTTTTCTTCATCAAATTTTTTGAGGTCCAGCAAATGGTCGATGGCATGAGCCAGCGTTTTTGCCATGGTTTCTCCTACATACCGGATACCCAGGGCATAGATCAAACGGTGCAGCGGTTGGGTTTTAGAGTTTTCAATAGCTGCCTTTAGATTGTCAATTGATTTTTTCCCAAAGCCTTCCAGTTGGGCAATGGCTTCATAATTCAGCTGGTATACCTGTGGTATAGAAGTGAGCATGCCCAGGCTGTAAAATTTCTCGATGAGGGCAGCACCCAGGCCACGGATGTCCATGGCATCTCTTGAAGCAAAATGGATCAGTCTTTCAAGCACCTGTGCCGGGCAATTGATATTGATGCATCGCCAGGCGGCTTCTTCTTCGGATTTGAAGAGAACTGTACCACAGGAGGGACAATGCTTTGGAAAATGGATCGGCTGTTCCTTACCGTTGCGCAATTCGGTAAGTGGTTTTACAATGTAAGGAATTACATCACCTGCTCTTTCTACCAGGACTGTATCGCCCACCCGGATATCTTTTTCACGGATCACGTCTTCATTGAACAATGAAACAGAGCTTACCGTAACGCCACCAATATGAACCGGATCTATCTTGGCCACAGGACCGATATTACCTGTGCGGCCTACCTGGTATTCAACACGCAATAATTTACTGGTAGCCTGCCTGGCCTTGAATTTAAATGCAATGGCCCAGCGGGGATGATGGGTAGTCATGCCCATCTTATCCTGAAGCTGAAACTCATTTACCTTAATCACCATGCCGTCAATTTCATAAGGCAGCTCGTCCCTTTTGATCTCGAATTCCTTACAATACTCTATGACGGCTTGAATTCCTTTAAGCACTTTCTTTTCTTTATCAGGACTTCTGAATCCAAGTTCGTCAAGCATTTCAAGCGCCTGGGAATGTTTGTGAAGATCAGTACCGGTATCGCTTAAAGTATAATAGCTGATATGGTAAACAAAAGCCTCCAGCTTCCTGCGCTTTACTTCCAGGGGATCTTTGATCCTCAAAGTGCCGGCTGCCGCATTACGGGGATTGGCAAGAGGCGCAAGACCCTGTTCGGTAAGTGCTTCATTGAATTTTTTGAAATTGTCCTTGTTGATCAGCACTTCACCCCTGATTTCTACAGACTGCAGGCCATGTGAGGAAAACCTGGCTGAAAGTGGTATGGTCCTTATCTGCCGGATATTTGGTGTGATCTCATCACCCCTTACACCATCACCCCTGGTGGCACCCCTCACCAGCTGGTCATTTTCATAAACAAGGGAGATGCTGGCTCCGTCGAACTTTGGTTCAACACAATATTCAATATCATTTAAGCCAGTGAGCTCCCTGGCTCGCCGGTCAAAATCGACCAGGTCTTCACTGTTATAGGAGTTATCGAGGGAAAGCATGGGAACCAAATGCTGAACAGATGGAAAATCCTTTGTCAGTCCTTTGGCTACCCGCTGGGTTGGAGAATCTGGAACCACCAGGTCGGGATTCTCTTTTTCAAATGCCTCCAGTTGTTTATATAAGCTGTCGTATTCAAAATCAGAGATCAGTGGATCGTTTTGAATGTAATACCTGTGTTCATGAAAACGTAAGATCTCTCTAAGCTCATCGATCCTTGTCGGACTTGCCTTGTCTTTTTTTATATCCTCCAGCCACTGGGCTGTTTTGTCCTGAATTTCCTTGGTCCCGCTTGATTTCATTAATGTAAAAATAAAGGCTTAAAAATTTCTTTTAGTAATGTGTGCCAAGTACATATTATAGCATTAACTTAGAAGCCAGATTGATTGCTATGAAGAGATTGCTGCTACTTCTTGTTGCTGCTTTTTGCAGCTTCGGTGCTGTTGCACAGTTACTGACCTGGACACCTGCATTTCCAACTGATACAGATAATATCACGATTACAGTAGATGCCACCAAAGGTAACCAGGGACTCTTAGGTTACAACGGTAATGTATATGTGCATGTTGGAGCCATCACTAATTTAAGTACTGGTCCTTCCAACTGGCTGCATGTTCCTTTTACCTGGGGATCAACAGAAGCTGCTGCACTGGCAGTTCCAGGTTCTACTTATAAATGGGCTTATACCATCAATAACCCGAGAGTTTTTTTTAACCTCGCTGCAGGTGAGCAGTTAAAAGCCATTGCCATTTTATTTCGCGCAGGAGGATGTACGACTTGCCAGGCACAACGGAACGCGGATGGAAGCGATATGTACGTTCCCATTTACGACAACAGTCTTGCTGTTAGAATTACCGAGCCTTTCAGAGAGCCCAAATACCAGCCGGTACCTGAACCGGTGAACAAAACTGTAGGCGAGAGTATCAATATTGCAGCGGTTTCCAGTTCAACATCAACTTTGAAACTTTTCCTAAACGGTTCACTAATCCAGACTTCAGCTGCAAGTACTTCCATTAATGCTACACCAACTTTAACCACTGCCGGGAACAATATCATCATCGCTGAAGCGGATAATGGTTCTGCTGTAAAAAGAGATACCCTCCAGTTTTTTGTTTCACCGGCTGTTGCTGTTGCTCCTCTTCCCGCAGGTGTAAGAGAAGGAATTAATTACGCGGCTGGAAATACAGCTGTGACATTGGTTTTAAAAGCTCCTTCTAAAACACGTGTAGGCGTGATTGGAGAATTTCCAGGCAGCAACTGGACCGAGCAGCCTCAGTACATGATGAATAAAACACCTGATGGTATTTATTGGTGGTTACAGATCACGGGACTTACACCCGGAACAGAATATGCTTATCAATATATGGTTGATGGCAATCTAAAGATCGCTGATCCTTATGCTGAAAAGATATTGGATCCATATATAGGTGAGAACAACCAGAGTCATGACCAGAATATTCCTGCTGCAACCTATCCTAATCTGCGTTCCTATCCTGCCGGCCAAACTGGTATTGTAAGCTTGTTGCAAACAGCTGCTCCTGCTTACAACTGGAGCAGCACCAATTTTAATCGTCCTGATAAAAGAGGACTGGTGATTTATGAATTGCTGGTCAGGGATTTTGTTGCAGCACACGACTGGAAAACAATAAGAGACAGTCTAAATTACCTGAAAAAACTAGGTGTCAATGCCATTCAGATCATGCCTTTCAATGAGTTCGAGGGCAATAACAGTTGGGGATACAATCCGGATTTTTATTTCGCACCAGATAAGTTTTATGGACCAAAGAACACCCTGAAAGAATTTATTGATTCCTGCCATAAAAAAGGCATAGCGGTGATCATGGATATTGCATTGAACCATTCCTTTGGACTATCACCCATGGTGCAATTGTATTGGGATGCAGCCAACAACAGGCCTGCCAGCAACAATCCCTGGTTCAATCCCACACCAAGGCATGCATTCAATGTGGGTTATGATATGAACCATGAAAGCCTGGATACCAGATATTTTGTGAGCAGGGTGGTGGAGCACTGGCTGCAGGAATACAAGATCGATGGTTTTCGTTTTGACCTTTCCAAAGGATTCACTCAGACCAATACCTGTCCCGGCGGCAATTGCGATGTTAACCAGTGGAGTTTGTATGATGCGTCAAGAGTGGCTATCTGGAAAAAATATTATGACACGGTGCAGTCAAAATCCAACAACGCTTATGTGATCCTGGAGCATTTTGCTGAGAACTCAGAAGAACAGGCACTCTCCGATTATGGTATGCTGCTCTGGGGTAAAATGAATTATAATTATGGTCAGGCTGCTATGGGTCATACCAACGAATGGGACTTTTCAAATGGAATTCATTCAGTGCGAAACTGGACAAAACCACACCTGGTAACCTACATGGAAAGTCATGATGAAGAACGCCTGATGTACATGAACCTGAATTTTGGAAATTCATCAGGCCAGCATAATACAAGGGATACCACTACAGCTTTGAAACGCATGGAAATGGATGCCGCATTTTTCCTGACCATACCGGGACCAAAAATGATCTGGCAATTTGGAGAACTGGGTTATCATTATTCCATCAATACCTGCGTAAACGGAACGGTGAATAGTAATTGCCGCCTTGATCCAAAACCAATACGCTGGGATTTTCTACAGGATAGCAGGAGAAAAAA
This sequence comes from Bacteroidota bacterium, assembly GCA_023386045.1. Classification (GTDB taxonomy): domain Bacteria; phylum Bacteroidota; class Bacteroidia; order Chitinophagales; family Chitinophagaceae; genus Flavisolibacter. The sequence continues at coordinate 108,009 of JAEWKK010000019.1, read as the reverse complement.
CCTGTACAATGTATATAGCGATCTTCTCCAACTCCGGAACCATCCCTTATATAAAGAAGCATTTTTGAGTGGGACGATAAACAGGAATCTTAGTGGGCCCATCAAATGGATCTCGGTAAATTCAGGAGATACTTCAAGACTTTTTGTTATTGGAAATTTTAGTGTAAGTGGACAAACTGGTAACATCACTTTCCCTGTTGGAGGTGCCTGGTTTGATTATCTGAATGATGTGGTATATACAGCAACAGGTAATTCCGAGATCATCGGTTTGCAGCCTGGTGAATACCGTGTTTATGTCAATAGAAACATAAACAACCTTTCTATCACGCCGGTGATCAATGTTCCCTGGGATCATCAGGAATTGGAAGCAAACGCATTTCCCAATCCTGCAACCTCACAATTCATGCTGGATTTACGATTGCCAAAATCAAACCTTGTTTCCATTGACTTGTACAATGCACTGGGGCAACATGTTAACAGCTTGTACAAAGGTTTTTTAGTGAAAGGGGCTCACCAGCTTTCACTTGAGAATAAAACAAAAGTAAAAGGTCATTATTATATTACGATCAGAACCGCCAACACCACCAAATCTTTACAAGTCACCTTTCAATAATTGCGTATGCCGCTCAACGGACATTTGAAAACAGCCGCCATTGAAAAAAGCAGTCACCTCGAATACTTCAATATTGCCGTTTCTGTTGATTGTGTCATTTTCGGATATGACGACAAAAAACTGAAAGTGCTGCTGATCAAATCGGATCTAGAAGAGTTTGAAGGACTTTATTCATTGCTTGGGGATCTAGTCAGACCAGATGAAGACATGGAAGAAGCACCTTACAGGGTTTTAAGAGAAAGAACAGGTTTGCAGGATGTTTACCTGGAGCAGGTGCACACATTTGGAAACCTCAACCGACATCCTTCTGGCAGGGTGATCACCACAGCTTATTTCTCCCTGGTCAATATTAAAAGCCATAAGCTACAGCTCACAGCCAATGAACTTCACTGGCATAATGTGGAGGCGATTGATAAACTTGCCTTTGACCATAAACAGATACTGGACACGGCCTTACAATGCCTTCGTGAAAAGATCATTGAGCACCCCGTAGTTTTTAACCTGCTGCCCGATAAATTTTCACTTCGCGAACTGCAGGATCTTTATGAAGCCATTCTTGGAGTAGAACTGGACCGCCGCAATTTCCGTAAAAGGATCAACCTAAAAAACTGGCTGGTTGACCTCAATGAAATGGAAGAAGACGTACCTCATCGCCCCGGAAAACTCTATAAACTCAAAACCCAACTAAAAAGCACCGGCAAGCCTGTAAGACCACGTACAGCAAAAATTTCTGTGTAGTAAGGAATAACCATTTCGTTAAAAAAAACCTAAAGAAAATTTTCTATCAAACAAAAAATATCTAAAATTGTGTCTCTAATACACATTACTGCTTTTTAAACAAACATTGATTGCTTATGGATCTGAGAAAATTGCTCTACGCGATCGGGCTGCCTCTATTTTTACTTTTATCCATTTCAGGTATTGCACAGGATAGGGTAGTATCGGGGAAAGTCATAGATACAGCTGGCAGGGGCATTGCCGGCGCTTCTGTATCAGTGAAAGGTCAGCCTTCAAGAGGAACCACCACAAACAACGAGGGTGACTTCTCTCTTTCTGTTCCTTCTTCTGCCACAACATTATTAATCAGTTCCATTGGCTATGCCATGCAGGAAATCAATATAACGGGCCAGAACAGGGTGGATGTTACCATGCAGTCTGTTTCTGGTAACCTGAATGAGATCGTAGTCATAGGTTACGGAACTGCACGTAAAAGAGATTTAACGGGTTCGGTCACCAATGTTACTGCCAAGGATTTCAACAAAGGAGCCATCACTACACCCGAACAGCTGATTGCTGGTAAGGTAGCCGGAGTACAGATCACTTCAAACGGTGGAGCACCAGGAGCTGGAAGCACCATCAGGATCCGTGGAGGCGCCTCGCTCAATGCAAGCAATGACCCGCTCATCGTAATTGATGGCGTTCCTATCGACAATGGTAATATCGCAGGCGCGGCCAATCCGCTTGCACTCATCAATCCCAATGATATTGAATCATTCAATATTCTGAAAGACGCATCTGCAACTGCCATCTATGGATCGAGAGCTTCCAATGGAGTGATCATCATCACTACCAAAAAAGGAAGAAGCGGAAAGCCCAAATTCAATTTTACTTCTCAGAATTCCATTTCAACACTGCCTAAAAAAGCCGACGTATTAACGGCCGATGAATTCAGAACCTTTGTAAATAAATATGGAAGTTCTTCCCAGATAGGACTTCTGGGTGCTGCCAATACCGACTGGCAGGATGAGATCTATGACAACGCCTTTACAACAGATAACAACATTTCTGTATCAGGTTCTATAAAGAGTTACCTCCCTTACCGCCTGTCGCTGGGTTATTTGAACCAGGATGGTCTGTTGCGTACAGGTAACCTTAACAGGAAGTCGGCTTCACTTTCATTGACTCCAAGCTTATTGAACAATCACCTGAAAATTGATGTGAACCTCAAAGGTTCCATCAGCAATTCCAGGTTTGCTGATGAAGGAGCAATAGGTAATGCGGTTCGTTTTGATCCTACTAAGCCTGTAAAAACAGGAGATAAAAGATTCGGTGGTTATTATGAATGGCTTGACGCGAGTTCTACTACCGGACTGAAAGAACTTGCTCCGCTGAATCCGGTTGGTTTGCTGGAGCAGAGAAATGATAAGAGTGAAGTGAAGCGAAGCATAGGCAATATCCAGTTTGATTATAAACTTCATTTCCTTCCTGACCTGCGTGTGAACCTGAATCTTGGTTACGATGTTTCTAAAGGTGAAGGAACCGTAAGAATTCCTGACAGCGCTGCTTCCTCCTACCTGCGTTCAGCCGATGCCAAACATGGCGGAGTGAATAACAGGTACCTGCAGGAAAAATCAAATACACTTCTTGAGTCTTATCTTAATTACACAAAGGATATCAAAACAATAAAAAGCCGGGTTGATGCTACTGCGGGTTATTCTTACCAGCGTTTCCTTCGTACCGTTTATAATGCAGAGAAATCCTCAACAGGTAAGTTATACCAGAACCCCGATGGAAGTCTTGATACCATACCTACAAATGGTACAAGATGGGATCCCTATTCCGATCGCACAACAGATGGATATTTGGTATCCTTCCCTAAGTATGCTTTTGATAAGCCGGAAAATATCCTGATCTCTTTCTTTGGCAGGTTGAATTACACCTTCAATAATAAATACCTGCTTACAGCAACATTAAGAAGAGATGGTTCTTCCCGCTTTTCAAAAGATAACAGGTGGGGATGGTTCCCTTCAGCCGCTTTTGCCTGGAGAATGAAGGATGAGAATTTCCTTAAGAACTCAAGGGTGATCAGTGACCTGAAACTACGTCTTGGTTATGGAACCACAGGTCAGCAGGAAGGTATCGGACTGTATGATTATATCCCAAGATATACTCAATCCAACTCCCAGGCCCAATACCAGTTTGACACCAGCTTTTATTACATGTACAGGCCTGAGAAATACAATCCCAACCTCAAATGGGAACAAACAACCACCTATAATGCAGGTCTTGATTATGCTTTCTTCAGCGGAAGGATCTCAGGTTCACTTGATTTCTATTTAAAGAAAACCACTGACCTGCTGAGTGAGATCAACCAGCCAGCCGGAACAGGTTTTGGCAACAGGATCATCGCCAACATTGGCAGCATGGAGAATCGCGGCGTTGAACTTACAGTCAACACACAGGTTGTAAGAAATAAAAATGTTTCATGGGATTTTGGATTCAATGCCACTTACAATAAAAATGAGATCACAAAACTTTCATTTGTGAACGATCCCAAATCGCCAGGTAATCTTGTTGGAGGCATCGCCGGTGGCGTGGGCAGTACCATACAGGTGCATACCGTAGGATTTCCGAAAAGCTCTTTTTATGTGTACCAGCAGATCTATGATAAAGCAGGTAATCCTATCGAAGGATTATTTGAAGACAGAAACCGCGATGGTTTGATCAATGACGATGATCTCTATCGTTATAAGGCTCCGGATCCTGACGTATTCCTGGGTGCTTACTCAAATGTGAATTACAAGAACTGGGATGCCGGCTTTGCACTTCGTGCCAACATCGGAAACTATGTTTATAACAACAGGTTCGCCAATACCGGTACTGTAAGAAATATCATCGACCCATTGGGATACCTTGCCAATGGTACCCGCAATGTTCTTGAAACCAATTTCCAGGGTAGCGGTGATAAATATTTCTTCTCAGATTATTTTGTTGAGAATGCATCCTTCCTGAGAATGGATAACATCTATGTAGGATACAATGCAGGAGCAGTGCTGCATAAGAACACTTCGCTGAGACTGGGTGCTACTGTTCAGAATGTATTTACGATTACAAATTACAAAGGCATAGATCCCGAAGTGCCAGGCGGCATTGATAATAATTTTTATCCAAGGCCAAGGAATTATGTAGTGAGTGTAAACCTTAATTTCTAACAACGACTGCTTAAAATAATGATCATGAAAAAAATCTTTTTTAAAACCACCCTCGTTGCATTACTGGGTTTACTGATGCAGTCCTGTACAAAAGACCTGGACCTTCAGCCTACCAATGATGTGACCTCTGAGGTGGTTTATTCCACACCTGCAGGTTACAAGCAGGTGCTTGCAAAGGTTTATGGTGCCTTTGCCCTTACCGGTAATATAGGCCCTGCGGCCCCAACCGGTTTTCCCGGCGACATTCAGGGAATTGATGAAGGCTTCTCTGATTTTTACAGGCTTTTCTGGAAAGCCCAGGAACTTAGCACTGATGAAGCTGTGATTGCCTGGGGCGATGCTGGCATCCAGGATTTTCACAACATGAACTGGGGTACCAACAATAATTTCCTGAGAGGTCTTTATTACCGTTCACTTTACCAGATCACTTTGTGTAATGATTTTATCCGCGAGTGTGCTGATGATAAATTAGCAGGTCGTGGCATTACAGGAACTGAAGCTGAGAAAATTCGCCAGTATGCACAGGAAGCAAGGTTTCTTCGCGCCTTACAGTATTGGGTATTGATGGATCTCTATGGCAATCCTCCTTTTGTTACAGAGTTAAGTCCTATTGGTGGACCGCCACCACCACAAATCAAAAGAGCCGATCTTTTTGATTATGTTGAAGAGGAGCTGGTTGATCTTGAAGCTACCATTCCGGCTACTAATGAATATGGCAGGGCTACTACTTCTGCTGTCAGGGCCTTGCTGGCGCGCTTGTACCTCAATGCACAGGTATATACACAGGATCCTCAAACTTTAACTCCCGGACCTGATCGTTTTACTGATGCAGCTGCCTATGCCAAAAAAGTGATCGATGCAGGTTTTACCCTGGTGAGTGAGTATCCCTGGCTAATGCGTGCAGACAATCACCTGAACAAAAATGAATTCATTTTCACTATCAATTACGATGGACTGAGAACCCAGGGCTTTGGTGGAACTACATTCCTAACCCATGCCTCAGTGGGTGGAGATATTCCTGCCATAAGCTTTGGTGTAGGTGGAGGCTGGGGCGGTATTCGCACTACAAAAAATCTTCCCAATCTATTCCCCGACATCACAGGCACACAGGATAAGCGTGCACAATTTTTTACAACAGGACAAACCATCGAAATCGCTTCTCAAACAGAATTCCGAAATGGACTAGGTGTTACCAAATACAGGAATATTAAGCGTGATGGTACCATTGGACAAAGCCAGGATTTCTCTGATATTGATATGCCTTTGTTCCGTTTGGCAGAAATGTATCTGATCTATGCCGAAGCTGTATTACGTGGTGGTAGTGGTGACGCCACTTTGGCGTTGAGCTATATTAATAAATTAAGAGGAAGGGCTTATGCCAATGATCCCAACAGCACAGCAGGAAACATTTCACAGAGCCAGCTGAACCTGGATTTCATTCTTGATGAAAGAGCAAGAGAATTGTATTGGGAAGGCTTCCGCCGTACAGACCTGATCCGCTTTAACCGCTTCGTGGAAAGTTCTTACCTCTGGCCATGGAAGGGTGGTGTTAGTTCAGGCACAGGTGTGGCAGCATTCAGGAAATTATATCCACTGCCTTCTTCAGATGTCAACGCCAATCCTAACCTCATTCAAAATCCAGGTTACTAAAAAACATTGTTTATGAAAAAACTATTAAAATATATTCTCCCCTTCCTTTTGATCTATTTATCATCATGCACGAAGGATGAGAACAGGATCTATTATGAAGGAGGCACAGCGCCGGTACTCACGGCATCCACAACAGCTGCTGTAGTTCTTGACAGTAATTTCAAGAACCAGCAGGCCATGAAATTCAGCTGGACCAATCCTGATTACAAATTCACTACTGGTATCAGTTCACAGGATGTAGTTTACATTCTTGAAGTAGATACTACTGGTGCGAACTTTACCAATCCTAAAAAACAGGAAATAGCAATTGCCAGGGAAACTGAAGTGACCTATACTGTGAAAGAGCTGAATGCAATTGTATCAAGACTTGAATTAACGGAGAACGTATCTCATAACATGGAATTCAGGATCAAGGCTACGCTGGGTAGTGGTAGCGTTCCCTTGTACTCCAACGTAATTAAAAGGACCATCACTCCATATCTTGATGTTGCTGTTCCATTACCTCCTACAAATGAATTGTACATCACCGGTGATGGAACTCCAAGTGGCTGGACCAATTCACCTCCTGCTGCTCAAAAAGCAACACCTGTTCTTGCGAGCCTGACGCAGAGTGGTTACACTTCATTTACCATAACCATGGCACTGACCCCGGGCAAGTATTATAAATTCCTGTCCACATTGGGAGCATGGCAGCCCCAATACGGTGGCAAGGATGCTAATGGCGGAGACTTGGGTTATAACATGGGATTGCCAGGACAAAGTGATCCTGATGCCATTCCTACACCTGCCACTTCAGGTACCTATAAGATCACACTGAATTTCAGAACAGGTAAATACACTGTTGAAAAATTATAATTCCATTCAACCTATTGACATGAAAAAATATTGCACCTCATTATTAACCGTTTTAACAGCAGCCCTGTTGTTTTCAGCCTGTTCCAAGGTTGATGACCTGCCTCAATATGAAAAGGGCAGTGCAGTTACCTTAACTGCTGATAAAACGGTGATCACACCGGCACTGTCCGATTCTAACAAGGCCGTGGTGAATTTTTCCTGGACTGATCCGAAATATGCAACGGAAACTTCCAACTACAAGTATGTGATTGAGATCGATACTGCCGGAAATAATTTTGCGAACAAGACCACCAAGATCGTTACCGGCAAATTCGGTGATTCTCTTACAGGACGTGAACTGAATACCATCCTTGTGAATTATGGTTATGCTGTTGGTGTTCCCCATAAGCTGGATGTTCGTGTAATCTCTTCTTATGGTAATAACAACGAACGTTATACTTCCAACACCATCTCTATTACTGTAACTCCATTTGTGGATCCTTCCGTTCTTACCAGTACCAGCACCAATGTCAATGGAAGTCTGGCAATTGCTGGTCAGAATGCCCTGACTTTTAATTGGTCGCCAGCCTTTAAAGGATATAGTGGTAATGTAACGTACACATTGCAGTTTGATTCTTCAGGCAAGAACTTCTCTTCAATGCATGAATTGCCCATTGGTGTTTCAAGCTATTCAAAAGCATATACTATAGGTGAGATCAATTCAATGGCACTTGATGAAGGTGTAACAGGTGGTTCAATGGCAAAAATTGAATACCGCGTCAAAGCAACAACCGCGCAGGGTGCAGTTGCTTATTCCAATGTTGTTCCTGTTACCATTCAAACCTATGTTCCTTTTTACAGGATGTATCTCGTTGGAAGCATTAACGGATGGGATATCAATAATCCCTGGGAAATCATCAGCGATAAAAAAGCAGACAGGTGGGGCAAAGTCTTTTACACCTATGCTAAACTGAATGCGGGTGATGCCTTCCTTTTTGTAAAAACTATTGGTGACTGGAACAGTAAATATGGTTCTACCGGGGGATCTGGTGGCATGTATACAATTGGTGCAATGGGAACCGGTGCTGACTTCACTGTTACCACATCTGGTATTTACAGGATCACGATAGATCTGGATGCCAACATGGCCTATATCCAGCAAAAACAGGTGGGTGTTGTAGGTGGTATGCAGGGATGGAATCCTGGAAGCCCGATCTATGGTGGTTATGCAAAAAGAGACCAGTTCGTTATCATCGCTCCATCAAATGGAACTGATGCTTTCAAATTCCATGACGGGCCAGCCTGGGATAACAGCACGCCTGACAAAGCAAGATGGTGGGGCAAAGGAAGCGCAAATGGTATCCTCGACCTGGATGGTACAGGTGCAGATATCATTGCAACAGGTACTCCAAGAACAAGAGCCATTTGGGATGGCACCGATCCGCAGTCATTAAAATATGATATTTCTCCGGCTGCAGAAATGCGACTGGTAGGCGATGGCATTAACCAGGCAGGTGTTAACGACTGGGATCCACCGTCTTCACCTCAAATGACTTATTCAGGAAATGGTGTTTGGACCATTACAATAGCATTAAAAGCAAATAAGGATATCAAGTTCCTGGCAGGCAATGCCTGGGGTGCTTTTGATTACGAGGATGCCAGCGGTGGTTCTCAATCCACTGGTACGCCAAGGGCGATACAGTTCAATGGTGGTCCTAACTTTAAAACACCTACAACTGCAGGCACTTATACCATCACCTTAAATGAACATACCCAGACAGTGACTATCAACTGATCTGAAAGAATAAATCAGTGAAGACCGCTCTCCAGAGCGGTCTTTTTTTGGGTACATCTGATTTCTAAATTGTGTAACTTCAATCATGCACATGAGAAAAGCTCTTTAGAGCAAAGAAGCATCCGTGAACTGGATGCTTTTTATTTAATTCTGGCCTGCTACAATCATCATAATTAAGGCCCTTCATTTTTAAAGTCCAGGCAATGAGGATCTTTCTTTTCATTTTACTTCTTACCAGTACGCTTTTAGTTAAAGCACAAAGAAAGCAGTTGAATTTTGACGAAGGATGGAAGTTCCATTTTGGTCATGCTGCTGATCCTCTCAAAGATTTTAATTATTCCATTACAGCCATCTTTGCCAAATCCGGTAAAACAGATAATACAGCACTGGCTATAAATTTTAATGACAGTGGATGGAGATCACTTGACCTTCCCCACGACTGGGCTGTTGAACTTCCTTTCAGTAACTCGCCCAATTTTGATGTGCAGTCGCATGGATATAAACCGGTAGGCGGACTTTATCCCGAAACCAGCATTGGTTGGTACCGAAAGCATTTTACTATTGCTTCAAAGGATTCTGGACAGCGTTTCCAGTTACAGTTTGATGGAGTATTCCGCGATGCTGATTTCTGGGTTAATGGTTTTTATCTTGGAAATAATCAAAGCGGTTATGTTGGTGTTGCCTATGATATCACGGATTATATCAGTTACAATAAGGATAATGTGATCACAATTCGCGTGGATGCCACGCAATATGAAGGATGGTTTTATGAAGGTGCGGGCATCTACAGGCATGTTTGGCTCAATCAATACAATAATCTTCATATCGCAAAGGATGGTGTATTTGCCTACAGCACTGTAAAAGGAAATCATGCAACTATTAGCATTGAAACAGAAATTGAAAATGAAAATATTTCAGGTGCAAAGGCTTCTGTCTTTTCCTATATCATAAATCGTGATGGAAAGATGATTCAAAGATCTCCTGAAAAAATCATCAACCTTAAAAGCAAGGGTAGGATCAAATTGCTGCACCAGTTACAGGTTGCAAATCCGCGTTTATGGTCTATCGAAGATCCTTATCTCTACAGGGTAGTGTCTGTAGTGAAGCGAAATGGAAAAATCGTCGACAGCATTCAACACCGTTTTGGTATTCGCACCTTAGAGATCAAACCACATGGATTTTTTCTGAATGGAAAGCATGTAAAGATTAAAGGCACCAACAATCACCAGGATCATGCAGGCCTGGGTTCTGCTTTACCCGACTACCTTAATTATTACCGCATACAATTGTTGAAGGACCTGGGGTCAAATGCTTACAGGACCAGCCATCATGCACCTGCACCTGAATTGCTCGATGCCTGCGATAGTCTTGGTATGCTGGTGATGGATGAACAAAGATTGCTGAACAGTAGTCCCGAATACATGAACCAGTTTGAAAGGATCATTAAAAGAGACCGCAATCATCCTTCTGTCTTTATCTGGTCCATTGGTAATGAAGAAGGCTGGATTCAAACCACAACTACAGGAAAAAGAATTGCGCAATCATTACTGGCTTTGCAAAAAGAACTTGATCCCACCCGCACTTCTACCTATGCAGCTGATGTGGCCAATGTATTTCAAGGTGTAAATGAAGTCATACCTGTTCGCGGTTTTAATTACCGCCATGCCGGCGTTGCTGATTATCACAGGGATCATCCGCAACAACCCATTATAGGTACTGAAATGGGAAGCACGGTCACCACGAGAGGAATTTATAAAGTTGATTCTGTTAAGGCTTATCTGCCCGACCAGGATATCAGTTTTCCATGGTGGGCAAGCAGGGCGGAAACCTGGTGGCAATTAGCAGCGACTAATGATTTCTGGCTTGGTGGATTTGTATGGACTGGTTTTGATTACCGCGGCGAACCTACACCTTTTCAATGGCCAAATATCTCTTCTCATTTTGGTATCATGGATGCCTGTGGCTTCCCCAAGAACATTTATTATTATTACCAGTCATGGTGGACAAATAAAGATGTACTGCATCTTTCTCCGCACTGGAACCATCCTGTGGAAACTGGTAAGCCGGTGGAGGTTTGGGTCAATACCAATGCAGACAATGTTGAGTTGTTTTTGAATGGTCGCTCATTGGGAAAAAAGGTGATGCCACGCAATGGTCATCTGAACTGGATGGTGAATTATGAACCTGGAGTTCTTGAAGCCATTGCTTTTAAAAAAGAAAAAAGACTAACTACTAAAATAGAAACTACAGGACCTGCTTCCGAAATCGTAGTAACGCCTTATAAAACCACCATGCTGGCCAATGGTCAGGATGCAACGGTTGTTAATATCAGTGTGATTGACAGGCAGGGAAGGGAAGTGCCGGATGCTCATCATCTCATTCATTTTTCATTAAAGGGTGATGGCAAAATTATAGGTACAGGAAATGGAGATCCCAGCAGCCATGAGCGTGACAGGTACATTGACACTGCTGCACAAAGACACCTGTTCAATGGCAAATGCCAGGTGATTATACAGTCAGGAAAAAATCCGGGTGCTATTTCTTTTGAAGCAAGAAGTGAAGGAATCTGGTCAGGATCAACGGATATATTCACGGTTCATTCAGGTAATGATGTTCCGCCTGCAGGGAAAATTTCTATTGGTTCAGAATTTAAAAGACCTTCTGAAAATATACTTGGCGCTGATATTTCTTTTTTACCCGAACTAGAAAGCAGGGGGGTCAGGTTTTCTGATAAAGGAGTTGAGAAAGATGCGATCACCATTCTCAAAGATCATGGGATCAATTACGTGAGGTTGAGGATATTCAATGACCCTTCAAGAGACAGTGGATATTCACCAGGCAAGGGCTTTTGCGATCTTGAACATACAAAAGCAATGGCAAAGCGTGTGAAGGCCGCCGGTATGAAGCTGCTGATCGATTTTCATTACAGTGATTACTGGGCCGATCCCGGAAAACAATACAAGCCTGCGGCGTGGAAGACTGCCAGCTTCCAACAATTAAAAGATTCTGTTTACGCATTTACGAAAATGGTGATCACTGAATTAAAAGATCAGGGCACATTACCAGATATGGTGCAGATCGGCAATGAAGTGAATCATGGTATTCTTTGGCCTGAAGGACATGTGAATCATTTAGACAGTCTTGCCCAATTGATAAGTACTGGTACTTCAGCAGTGATGAGTGTGGATCCTTCCATAATTACCTTGCTTCATGTGGCATTGGGTGGTCAGAGAGATGAATCAGTATGGTTCATTAATAACATGATTCAAAGAGGCGTTCACTTTGATGTAATCGGACTTTCCTATTATCCTAAATGGCATGGTACCATGGACGACCTGGAAAATACTCTGGAATACCTTGTAGGAAAATATAACCGGGACCTGATCGTAGTTGAATATTCGCAATTAAAAAAAGAAGTGAATGCAGCGGTCTTTAACCTTCCCAATAAAAGAGGTAAGGGTAGCTTCATCTGGGAACCACTGAATACCTGGGAAGCAGTATTTGACAAGGATGGAAAGGCCAACCAGCTTCTTTATCTCTATGATGAGTTGAAAGATCTTTACTTAAAAAAATAACTAATCAGGATATTTCTTTTTGCTTTTCAATAATGAAGTTGATGATCTCTTCCAGGGAAACTTCAGCTCTCATCATGGCATCGTTAATGTCTTCGCGACTCACCTGTGCAGCGAAGGAAGGTGTTTTTAATTTCTTCATTACGCTTTTCACATCCATGCCCTCATAGCGTTGCGGTCTTACCAGTGCTGATGCATGTATAAAGCCTGAGAGTTCATCAAAGGCATAGATCATCTTGTCCATTTTACTATTAGGTTCCACACCAAAATGCCTGGGACCATGCGAAGCAATGCAATGAAGAATAGTGGGATCTATTTTTCTTTTCTCCAGTTCTTCGATAATGACACGGCAATGCTGGTCGGGATATTTTTCCCAGTCTGCATCATGCAGCAGCCCTGCCAGCCACCATTTATGTGCTTCCTCTTCGGATAGGTTTTCTTTTTCTATTGCCCAGGCTTTCATTACTGCAGCCACCTGTTTCATGTGCAGGCGCAGTCTTTCATTCTCCACCCATTCTTCCAGGAACTGTATGGCTTCATCCCTTGATAAAACATTTCCTGTGTTGGCAACATCGCCGAAGGTATTTCTTCCTAAGGGCTGTATAGGTTCCATTCAATTGCTGTTTGAAGCAAGATACGATCATGGGTCTGAGAAATAAAAAGGGTGATAACAATTGCTATCACCCTATACTATGTTCTCTTAGGTTACTTAATTCCAGTTTTTGGAGAAGACCTTCTGCAATAAGGTGGTTGTTCTTGCAGCGGCATCTGTTCTTACCTGCTTTTCTTTTTCTTCGATCTTCTGGAACATTTTTTCACTCACCATTCCGGCGGCTAAGTTTGCCAGGTCCAGGTTGAATTTATTTCCCAGGGCAGATTGCGCCGGTTTCATGATCTTTTCCCACTGGTCATTCAGCTTGTATTCATCAAGAGCAGCCTTCATGACTGGCCTGATGGATTCACGGAGCTGGGTGCCTGTATTTCTTCTTAAATAATCGGTTGCGGAGGTGCCGCCATTCTTGATGATCTGTATGGCATCACTGAAGCTCATATTTGAAATTGCATTGACGAAGATGGGTATGGAGCGTTCGGCAGTTTTTTGAGAAGCCGTAGCCAGGGTAGTGGTGAAGCGGTCGATCTCACTGGTAAGTCCCAGCTGCTGCAAAGTGGTTAAAGTTTTTCTCAATTGTTCCGGGAAAAGCTCATTCAGGATCATATCGCTGGTAAAATTCCCGGCTCCATCCCTGGCGCCTATCTCCAGCATCTGCCTGATGGCTGCTGCTGCATCCTGCTCGTTTAAAACATAGCGTCCGAATTTGGAACTACTGCAGGAAAACGTAGCCGGCAGCATTAAAATGAATAAAACTGAGAGGAGTGGCGTAAAAAGTTTTTTCATAAATACTTGTTTTATGAATGAAGACCTCATTCAAAAGGCTGAGAAGAAAAAAACCGGCCGGGGTTTGGTCCGATTTTGTTAAAAGATAAAAATGGGGAAATTGTAGAGTCGGGAAAAAACCGGGAAAAGCCCTGGAACAGTTGCAGCTAATTTTTAATTTTTCCTGTCTTTTCTACCTCCCCAGGTTCCAATCCTTTCGAAATTCCTACCATGTCCCAAATCCATGAAGGCCCTATCAAAACGACATACCATGAAAGAATTATTGGAATTCGCGGGCACTATCTTGTACATGCTTTTCAGCATCTTATTTTTCCCCTTACTGGTGATTACACAATGTTTACTTGAAACCTGGGCTGCCATTAAGTATACGCGCAAGCATTACAGGCAGTGGGTGATGAGCGCCCGTAAGAAAGCAGGACATTACAATCCCCTGCCTCACTACATACACCTGGCAGTGACAAGGATCAAAAGCCTGCACTGGTAATTAATTAAACTGGGGAATTTTTAGAAACGGCGGTCCCTGAAATTGCCTTTGTTGAAACCACCCTTGAATCCGCCACCACCGCCACCGCCGCGGTATCCGCCACCACCTCCTGAAGAGCCCTTGTCTTCAGCTTGTTTTACTACGAGTGGTTTTTTGCCGAGAGAGATATCGTTGAGGTGTTCAATAGCTTCTTTTGCTTCTTCATCATTAGGCATATCCACAAAACCAAAGCCCCTGCTCTTGCCGGTTTCTTTGTCCATGGATACTTTAGCCGAGGCTATGGTTCCGAATTTTTCAAATATCTCCTCCAGTTCAGCATCATCAAGATCATACGGAAGGCCTGCTACAAAAAGTTTCATAACTGAGTTTGTGAGTAAATGTAGCAACTTATTCCGAGCAATGCTACCCTTTAAAAACAGGATGGTTCTGCTGTACCAGCTTTATAAAGGATAACCCTTATTGAAGGGACAGCTTGAAGGGCTTATTGGCATTCTTTTTTCACCGCAAATGATAAAGATCATGAAAGAAAAAATCTATGAGCCTGCCCGGCACAATGAAACCTCGCCTTCTAAAGGCATGGCAGCCGTGAATACGCATATGCCCGAAGAAACACCCTTGGAGGAAACCAAACACGAAGAAGCGCATGACCAACGGGATAAAAAGGAGAAGAGAGAAGAAGAGCGGCCTGCATCCAATTGATAATTCTTTGTCAGAAATACTTCTTATACCTAATCAGTAATATCCTGGGGAAACTTGTGTGAATAGTTTAGAACAAGCCCTGGCTAGCTATCGTACAAACTCCTCTTTCAAATCCAATATCGATTTGAAAATTATTTTTCTCCCTCCAATAGTGGCCCCAAACCTTATCTTCGCCCCTCTTTAAACAAAAGCAATGGCCTTACTTGAAAAGCATCTATTTGTAAAGAAGTCGACGATCCCCAATGCAGGCAAGGGTTTATTTACCAAAATCTTCATCCCCAAAGGAACACGCATCGTAGAATATAAGGGCAGGCGCACCATCTGGAAAGAAGTAAAGGATAACCACGAGAATGCCTATCTCTATACCATCAACAACAACAATGTGATTGATGCCGGCAAGACCCTCTCAGCACTTGCACGTTATGCCAATGATGCAAAAGGAATTACCCGTGTGAAAGGCATCAATAATAACTGTATCTACGTGAACGATAACAACAGGGCCTATATTGAATCTGTTAAGGACATCCAGCCTGGCAGCGAGATCTTTGTTGACTATACCAAGGAATACTGGGATGTGATGCGCGTGAACATCAGGGAAAGAGAAAAAGATGCAGCCCTGGCCGCGAAAAAGAAATCTGAAACGCGCAGCACCAAAAAGACTTCTACCAAAAAAACATCTACGAAAAAGAAAGCCGCAGGGAAGAAATAATTGTCTTCCCTCTTTCCTAAAACTTTTGTTTTCATACCAAACTGAATTTGTAGCTTAGTTAACTCTACAAAACCAACTGGTATGCGAATTATTTTACTGGCAATTTTCTTTGCCTGCGGATCACTGATTCATGCACAAAAGATTGATTCAACGTATATGGCCACTCACTTCAGCCTGGCCGAATACGAGATTCCCATGCGCGATGGCATAAAGCTTTTCACCATCGTTTATACTCCAAAAGATCAGTCGCAGTCATGGCCTTTTCTCATCAACCGCACCTGCTATAATGCTTCTAACTTCAGTAACTATAAAACCAATGGTTATCCTTCCGAGTTCCTGGTACGTGATGGATATATCCTCGTGTTCCAGGATGTGAGAGGCAGGTACATGAGCCAGGGTGAGTTTGATAATATGAGGCCCAACATCAGGGGGAATGATCCCAAAAACAAAAAAGATGTTGATGAAAGCTCGGACACCTGGGACACCATTGACTGGCTGCTGAAAAACGTGAAGAACAACAATGGCCGTGCAGGCATTTACGGAATTTCCTATCCTGGTTTTTATTCAGCTGCAGCCCTGCCCGACGCACATCCTGCTCTCAAAGCCGCTTCGCCACAGGCACCTATCTCTGATTTTTTCTTTGATGATTTCCATCACATGGGCGCCTATCTCCAGAGCTATACACCTGCATTTGCCGTCTTTGGTTATCAAAAGAAAGAACAGACCAAAGAGAACTGGTTTGAAAAGGAGATCATGCGCTTTTATGAAAATCCTGCGAAGGATGGATATGAATTTCAACTGAGCCTTGGTCCTTTAAAGAACGTTACAGAAAAATATCATTATGATAATTTCTTCTGGAAACAGATCATTGACCATCCCAACTACGATACCTTCTGGAGAAAAAGAAGCCTGCTTCCACACCTCAATAACATCAAACCTGCTGTATTGACCGTGGGCGGATGGTTTGATGCAGAAGATCTTTTTGGTCCTTTGAACATTTATAAGACCATTGAAAAAACAACACCTGCTGCCAACAATACCATAGTGATGGGTCCATGGGGTCATGGCGACTGGGCGCGGGAGAGAGGTAAAAGCACGCACAATCATATATATTTTGGGGACAGCATTTCAACTTTTTACCAGAGAGAAATAGAACAACCTTTCTTTCATTATTACCTGAAGGATGGCAAAAAGCCCAATCTGCCCGAGGCATATATGTTTAATACAGGTACCAAGGTCTGGCAACAGTTTGAACAGTGGCCTCCAAAAGATATCAAGCCATTGAAATTGTATTTCGGTCCTAATGGACAGCTATCCATAGACAAGCCATTTGATGAGAAGCTGGTATACGATTATACAAGCGATCCTTCCAAGCCTGTTCCCTATACTTCGCAAATAGAAGGACTGGCCTTTACTCCAAGGAGTTTTATGAGTGATGACCAGCGCCAGGCAGGAAGAAGACCCGATGTGCTGGCATTTGAAACAGAAGTATTAACTGATGATGTGACTGTGGCGGGTGAGATCCTGGCGAAGTTAAAAGTAGCCATGACTGGTACCGATGCTGATTTCATTGTAAAGCTAATTGATGTCTATCCTGATGATCATCCCAATTACCCGCACAATCCCAAGAACATTGTAATGGGCGGTTATCAGCAGCTGGTGCGAAGCGAAGTATTCCGAGGCCGCTTCAGGAACAGTTTTGAAAAACCCGAACCGTTTGTGCCTGGCAAGATCACTGAAGTGAATGTGCCTTTGCAGGATGTATTGCATACGTTCAAAAAAGGTCATCGTATCATGATCCAGATCCACAGCACATGGTTTCCCTACATCGACCGTAACCCGCAGAAATATGTAGACAATATCTACAAAGCCAATGAATCTGATTTCATCAAATCAACAATCAGTATTTATGGTTCATCTTCGGTGGGAGTGGGTGGAGTGCAGCATAATGTGAAGAAGGAATTTTGAGATAGTGAATGGTGAGTGGTGAGGGGTGAGTTTTGGTGAATGGTGAATGGTGAGTTGTGAGTTGTGAGGAGTGAGTGGGAGTTAGTTTATTGGTTCACGAGTTCACAAGTTGAAGGTGATAAGGTTGTATTTGGTGGAGGCCATTCATAGAAGGGTTCTTTTAAGTGTTGAATAAACTTGTTACAGTACAAGTGTGCGACGCAACAGTAGTTGAAAAGCGAACAAAAGCCGGGCTCAAAAAATTCTTGTTTTAATTAATGGTAGAATGATCTTAGATTGAAGAGTTATCTTATTTATGTATTGAAATTCACTTCTCCTCTTCCCGGTAATAAAAAACCCATTTTTAAATGACATTTCCGAAGTACCTAAGCATATTAACGCTTCTTGTTTTGACATTTGCTTCAACTGCTTTATGTCAGGCAAACCAAAGGAGCAGGACTCAGGAAGACACAACCCGGAACCTTCATTCATTTCTACAAATATTTTGGGACAGTTTGCCTCAACCAGTTGGTTATGTAAATGATTACGAAAGCCTGTTCAGTGATACAGAAGAACAGAGCCTTGACAGTTTAATCAGAGATTTTGAAAAGAGAACAACTATTC
This sequence comes from Bacteroidota bacterium, assembly GCA_023386045.1. Taxonomy (GTDB): domain Bacteria; phylum Bacteroidota; class Bacteroidia; order Chitinophagales; family Chitinophagaceae; genus Flavisolibacter. The sequence goes on along the minus strand of JAEWKK010000019.1, from coordinate 89,754 downwards.
AAATAGCTGTGTTGACTATCGATACGTCAATGACATCTTCAGATAATTTTGATGAGTTTACATTAAGAATAGCAAATGCCTGGGGAGTGGGACAAAAAGACAAGAACAATGGTGCTTTGATTGGCATTTCCCGGGGCTACAGAAGAATGAGAATTCAAAATGGCATTGGGATCGAAAGAGTATTAACCGACGCAGAAACAAAGAAGATTATTGACACTGAATTTATTCCATGGTATCGTGAAGCGAAGTATTTTGAAGGCACTTATCAGGGATTGAAAGCGTTAATGAGTATACTCGAAAAAAGATATGAATAAAACGTAGGTATTGCTCATAGAACATAAGATCTCGTACTAACCGCAAACCAATGAAAAGGTTCCGTTCTTCACTTAATATTATAGATTCCGTCTTCCCGGTCACAAACAAACCCGTCTTCCCTATAAACCGCCGCTCAAAGAAAACAACGGTTCTACAACACTCCTTTAAAATAATTTGAAGCCATGAGTTATAAGAAAGGCTTTGCATTTTTCCTCTTATTGCTATCAGGATTATTTTCATTGGCCCAGGACAATAGAATTGGCATTAAGGTAATTAATGAAAAACTGCAATCTGTTCATGCAGCTACAGTGGAATTGCTTTCGATTAAAGATTCCTCCCTTTTAAAAGTCCAGCTGACGGATTCAAACGGACTGGCTGTTTTTACTGGTCTTTCTGCAGATGCTTATCTCTGGCGGATCAGTCATATAGGCTTTCAGTCTTTCCTGGGCGAGTTAACCACAAACACATCAAAAGAAAACAATACCATCGTACTCCATTCCTCAAACGGACAACTGGCTAATATTACTATCACAGGAAAAAAGCCTTTCATTGAAATGAAAGCAGGAAAGACCGTGGTGAATGTGGAAGCCAGCATTACATCAACAGGAGCCACGGTGATGGAGACACTGGAAAAGCTCCCGGGCATCACAGTCGACAAGGATGGCAATATATCCCTGAAAGGGAAATCCGGTGTTACCGTGATGATCGATGGTAAGCAAACCTTTCTTGATCCTTCGCAGCTGGCCACACTGCTCAATGGCATGAGCGCTTCTCAACTGAGCCAGGTAGAGATCATGGAGAACCCTGGCGCCCGTTATGATGCTGCCGGCAATGCAGGTATCATCAACATCAAAACAAAAAAGAACCGGCAGCTGGGTTTTAACGGAAGTGTGAGCACAGCATATTCACAGGGCCGCTATCCAAAAAACAATAACAGTCTTCAACTCAATTACAGGAATGGCAGGTGGAATGTTTATGCCAATCTGAGTTCCAACCTGAATAAACAATTCACCAGGATCTATGCGCTTCGTACCTATTATGAGAACGATGGAAAGACTGTGGATTCCTATCTTGAGCAGCCTGGTAATATGCGCGGCAAGGCAACTTCTTTTGTGGTGAGAACAGGTGCAGATTATTCTTTCAGTTCTAAAACATCAGCAGGCATTAATATCAATGGCTTACTGCTGGATCGTGAAAATCATTCTGATAATCCTGCACTTTGGATGGATGCTTATGGTCAGTCAGATTCGCTGATCAAAACCTTTGGCAATACCAGTTCACACTGGAAAAATGCAGGACTCAATCTGAATATGAAGCATGCCTTTTCCTCTTCAGAAGAATGGACGGCAGATATTGACCTAATCGGGTATGAAATGGATGGCCGCCAGTATTTTGAAAACAATATGGTGCAGCCATCTCCATACAGCGAAGCTACCCGTGCGGAGCTGCCCGGTGATATCAGGATTTTTTCAGCAAAGACAGATTATAAAATCGAATCCGGAACTTATCTGCTGGAAACAGGACTCAAAACTTCACGTACCAATACCGATAATATCGCTGCTTATGAATTTCGTGATGGAAGTATATGGAAGCCTGATTTCGGGAAGACCAATCATTTCCTCTATGATGAAAGCATACATGCTCTGTATGCCAGCCTGCAAAAAAAATACAACAAGATTACCATGCAGGGTGGTCTTCGATATGAAATGACGAATTATGATGCGCACCAGTTAGGGAATACTGTGGTAAAGGATTCTTCTTTTTCGCGCAGCTATAATAGCCTGTTTCCAACCGTTTTTGCCAGCTGGGAAGCTGATTCCTCCAACAGTTTTTCATTTAGTGCGGGTCGTCGCATCGACCGCCCTGCCTTTCAGAAATTAAACCCCTTTACCTTCATCATCAACAAATACACTTATCAAAGAGGCAATCCTTTTTACCGGCCTCAATACACCTGGAATGTAGAGTTGAATTACAGCTATAAAAACAAATTGCTGGCGGGACTGAGTTACAGTATCACAAGAGATTATTTCGCTCAGGTATTTCCTATCGACAGCAATGGGATCGTGATCTATACCGAAGGCAACCTGGGAAGCATGAGAAATTTCGGTGCTACTGCAGGCTTGCAATTGTCACCAACTAAGTCATGGTCATTCAACCTGAATGCCGTGCTTAATTATAAGGTGATGAGAGGTTTTATAGAGAAAATGTATGAAATGGAGATCACGCAGCTGCAGCTGAACCTGAATAGCCAGGTGAAGCTGGGTAAAAACTGGTCGGCTGAAGTTTCCGGTTTTTATACTTCAAAAAGTCAGCACGACATCCAGGAGATCGTGGATCCTGCCGGACAGTTGTCTGCGGGACTTTCAAAAATTTTATGGAAGAACAAGGCCACTGTTAAGCTGGCGGTGAGAGATGTTTTTTATACGCAGTGGATGAAGGGTTTTACTTATTTCACCAATGCAACTGAGTACTTTAAGCTGACGAGGGATACCAGGGTTGTCAATCTTTCATTCACCTACCGCTTTGGAAAAAGTTTCAAGACTTCCAGACGTTCTGGTGGGGCTGCGGGTGAGGAGATTCAAAGAGTTGGGAATGGATAGGAGGGCCAGGCACTGGCTAGATGTTGGTTGAGTAAGTATAACCTTTCCTAAAGAAATGTTACCCACTTATTCGCCAGGCAAGCAGTTATGGTTTTTATGATGATTTAATGTTGGGAGCTATAGTCGAGGTATAGTGGAGCTATAGTCGAGCTATAGTCAAATTAGCTGATCGCTGGATATCACTCCTTCCCCGAAGAGTCTGCGCCGCAGCGACTTGTTATAATAGATTTATTGGCTGAACCCGTCGTCTTTTCTTTTCCGACGAAGTCTCCGCATCAGACACATTGAATTCAAAGTAATTGCCGCGGGACTCGTCGGCAGTTCTTCCCAATTTTCTTTTTAAAATAATTCCCGTCTTACCGGTTATCCCTTACTTTTTTTCTTAACAAAAAAAGTAACAAAAAAGTCAAGGCGATTGCCTCATGGATATTTATTTAATTATTTGTTTCGGCGAATCGCTTCGCGATTTTCGACCCGGTACATTTCCTTTGATCATACTTTTCCTCTCCCGAAATCGCCATCGGCGAAAAGACTTTTTATTCGACCATCTTAGGCCGATGTTCACGCTGCGTGCTATGCTACATCACTGGAGGCGCTGTTCCCCGTTGGCAAACTTTAGAGAAGAAAGATTCATTAAACCAGCCCACGGGAAAAGGCGCTGGAACATTTCCTCTTCCTTTCACGGCGAAGTCTCCGCAGCGGTGACTTAGTATTGAAAGATTCATCCGCGGGACTCGTCGCCATGTATATATTTCTTCCCGTTTTCCTTCCTTTCCTACGAAGTCTCCGTATACATGACTTGATATATAAGGTGTCGTCTCCGGAACTCATTGGCATAACTTTATTCCTTCCCGTTTTACCACTTTACCGGCTATGCATTTTTCTTTCCCGACGAAGTCTCCGCAGCGGTGACTTAGTAATTGAAAAAATCATCCGCGGGACTCGTCGCCATGTCTATATTTCTTCCCGGTTTACCGGTAATCCCTCAAACATCCTTCCCGTTTTACCGTTTTCCCGGCTATTCCTCAAACCCCGCTTTACCGGCTACCATCGTAATCTTACGAAGCTTTTTACTCGTAGACTTCCCAATGAAAAGAGGTTATCATGGTAAATACCATAAGCCGATAAATGGTCAATACTGCTCTTGTCCCGGGTGGCTGCAGAAAGTAGTTTTGTGTCAGAAGTTGATTGATAACAAATCAATCCCAATATCCTGAAACCGTCCAGTAAGTTTTTGAAATCCAGATCCTGTAAAGACCAAATCCAATATCAGTCAACTTCTTCCTTATCCTTTTAAAACCGATCGTATCTAATCCATCCTTGAAGACTGCCGATTGTTAACCTTTTGATTAACCATTCCTTAACGCCAGTGTATGAAAAATGGGATTTTAAAAAGAATCCTCATTGTGGATGATGATGTTGATTTCCTCATGCTTCTTGAACGCCGATTTATCAGGGAAGGCTTTGTAGTAGAAACAGCAGCCAGTCTCCCCGAGGCCGAGGACATTACTCCTCAATTCGATCCGCATTTGGTACTGCTAGATATCAACCTCAAAGGTGAGGATGGAAGAAAGTTTTGCTGGACTCTTAAGTCTTCAAATCCTCCCACAAAAGTGATCATGATCTCCGGTTACGACCATAGTGTAGGCAGAGCTGTGTTATTCGGTGCAGATGACCTTCTTCCCAAACCTCTCAACTTTGATTATTTGCTGCAGCGGGTGGATCATTTTCTGTTTGAGGCGAGTTCATAGTTCATAGATCATAGTTCATAGTGCTGGCAGATAGCGAATGGCATATGGCTTATGGTTAGTCCATGGTCCATAGTCGATGGTCCATGGACGCGATCTAAAGTACAAGCTTCATATTGAGAATAGATGAATGGTTGTAAAATGCCATTCTAAATAACTCGTGAACTCGTGAACTTGTGAACCATCCCTAATGAAACTCGGAATCAAAGAACCTTAAACTTTAAACCTCTCCTCAACGCCTATTCAAACTTTATCTTCATGTCTTTGTTTATAAAGCATGAGTAAAGTTCACCTGATCAGGAGTGTGCAGAAACTGCCTGTAGATCTTTCCACCACCTGGAAGTTTTTTTCTGATCCCAACAACCTGCTTTCTATTACACCACCTTTTCTCAACCTTAAGATCACCAACAAAGTATTTGGTGAAGAAGTATACCCGGGACAGGTCCTGATGTATACGGTAAAACCTTTGCTGGGCATTCCTTTTCACTGGATGACCGAGATCACGCATGTAGAACCGGAGAAGTTCTTTGTAGATGAACAGCGCAAGGGGCCATACAAACTTTGGCATCACCAGCATCATTTCAAAGCCATAGAAGGAGGTGTTGAAATGACCGACCTGGTTCACTACCGATTGCCTATGGGATTTCTTGATCCCATCATTCATCCTATGATCGTCAGGAAAAAACTCGAAGAGATCTTTCATTACCGGTACTACAAGGTTATAGAGCTTTTCGGCGCCTGGAAGGGAGGAGAGATGGAGCTGGAGATAGAGTGAGGCCGGGTTCATAGTTCATGGTTCATAGTTCATAGGAGTGTACTATAGAGAAGATTCTTTATTATTAGGCATATGGCATATGGCTTATGGTCCATGGACCATGGACTATAGGATAGGATTTTCTTTAAAGAATAGTTGATTTTCAGAGAAATTTGCATCTCTAAAAAAATCGTGAACATGTGAACTTGTGAACTCGTGAACTAGTCTTTATGTAACTGCGAACTAAAGAACCTTAAACCTTAAACTTTTAAACCTTAAACATCCTCCATGCCCTTCATCTACCACATCACCACACAACCCGAATGGACAAAAGCGCAGCAGCAGGGTTATTACGAAGCTCCTTCTTTGCATATCGAGGGATTTATTCATACAAGCAGGGAGGAACAGGTTAAAGGTGTATTGGAAAGATATTATAAAGGAAAGACGGATCTGCTCAAGCTGGTCATTGATACCAGCAAACTCAGTTCTCCATTAAAATATGAACTGGCGCCTTCTGTAGGAGAAGAATTCCCCCATATTTATGGAGTGATCAACCTGGAGGCGATAGTGGAGGTTGTTGCAGTTCATAGTTTATAGTTCATGGTTGATAGATGGTTTACTGGTCCATGGTCCATAGTCCATGGACCATGGACGCTACCTAAACTCGAGGTTTCTTAAAAGAATAAATAAATGACAGGTAAACTCGTAGCTCTAAATAACTCGTGAACTCGTGAACTTGTGAACTCCTGAACTAGTCCTGGACCTAAAGAACCTTAAACTTTAAACCTTAAACTTCAAACCTCTCTCTACCCCGGTATCCTCGAAATATATTTTTCGATCTGTTTGATCTGGTCAACGATCTGTGGGGTGGTGGGTTTGAGAGCCTTGGCCTTGCGGAAAAAGTCCTTGGCTGCCCGCATGGAGTTCATGTCTCTCTTATTCATCATCAGGCTGCACATTTGGAGGTATGCAGCTGCCTGGTTTTCCTTGTCGGGCAGACCTTTGCGCAGGGCACCACGGATATAGCTTTCTGCCTGTTTGAGGTCATTTTTTTGCATAGCCAGCATACCCATTTGAAGCATGCTTGCGCCTTCGGCTTCTTTCATGGGCATACCCAGGTCGAGGCCTTTTTTCATGTTTTTTTCCGCGCCTTCGAAGTCCTGTTTCATCATGGCCATATTGCCACGGAGGGTATAATAAACGGAGCGGATGGGTTTATACAGCAGGTTGGGGTATTTGATGGAGTTGACGATCTTTTCAGCTTCTTCCATATTGCCACTTTCCATATGTTCCTGGATCAGTCGGAGCGGGCCGAAAAAGAAATGTCCGAAAATGAGGATGATGCCCACAAGGTACAGGGGGAATACGGGCCAGAAGCCGCTGATAGTAAGGTTTAGGGCCACTCCGGCAATGATCATGATCAAACCAACATAGAGCCTGTATTTGATCAGCCAATTATAGAATTTCATGTTTAATATTAAGGGCTGCAAATATCAGTTTTTTAGCTGAAACGGGGGAAGAAAAGGCAATGATTAGGGATAGTAAAGCAGAACGGGAGACTGATCCCAGTCTTCCAGGTTGATCCATGGCTTTTCATGAGTTGATTCACCTGATTTTCACACCTGCCTTCTGGTAAAACAAAAAAAACGGCTTAATATTGCCGCCCGAAGAAAAGGGGGATGGCGGATCGCACTTCGCTGTCTTTTTCCGCTCTTCTTTGGCCTCGTAGTTCAATGCCCACCCGGCTGACAGAGTCGGACGGGGATAGAATAGAAGTTTCCTAAACTTTAGATAGGTTTCCTTGTGGGGATACTGTCGAGAAGGAATGATAGCAGTAAATTGCGAATGGCAACCCTTGGGAAGAAGCAGAGAAGAAAAGAAAAATATTTGAATCGCTGGCCTCGTAGTTCAATGGATAGAATAGAAGTTTCCTAAACTTTAGATACAGGTTCGATTCCTGTCGAGGCTACCCAAGCCGCACTATCAAAATTTTTTAGAGAAGTGCGGCTTTTACATTTCTGTAAAAACCGCTCCAGTTCTGCAATGTAGGCGAATGCTACATTTACACCATTGGTTCGACACTTGTCTTCCGCTCTGTTGTATAAAATTCCTTCGGGAAACAGTAAAAATTGAAGCCTTTGCCGATCACTATAACTTGCAGAAGCCCATGTGGGCTTGAGTTTGGTAGAATAGTTAACTGCAAATTGAACACATAATTCAGGGTTCGACACTCCCTTTGAGCCTTTCTGCAATTCTTCTACTATTTTCTTCTTTTCCTCCTCGTAGTCTTTTATAAAATCCAAGTACAAATCATAAGGAATCTCTCCCGTTTTTAGCCTCTCCTTTTGCCACGCAATATCCCTATTTATTTCCTTAAGCCTGTTTTCATAAATCTGCTTATCGTCACCTCCTTCCTCGCTGTACTTATAATAAGTTGCCAGCATTTGCTTTTCAATTACAGGAACTAATGTTTCTGATTTGAGTGTGTATTCTTCTAAGATGCCCGTAAATTGATTATGCAATGATTCAGCACTTCTATTGCAATTGCATCCTTTCGTATTGCACTTGTAATACCAGAGACCCTTTGCCTTAACAATATAGCCTCTCAAAAAACTACCACATGTCTCACAGCGAAGAAAACGCTTCAATGGAATGGCATCATTTTCTTCTGTAGTAGTATAGCCATGTGCATTCCGGTTCTGTACTTCATTTACTTTCAAAAAGATTTCCCTTGAAATAAGCTTTTCATGAACGCCTTCTACTACTTGTCCTTCCAAAAGGTTATGGGATAATAACCCACAATAAAAGGGATTACGGAAAATAGAGGACATCTGTTGATGCGAAATCTTAAGTCCAAGCTTTGAAAGTCTTTCCTTTGCTTCTTCATTTGAAACATGCTCCGTCGCCTTCCACATGAAGGCCTTTCTTAGAAGTTTTCCTTGTTCATTTACTACCCAAGATTTTTTACCATTTACCTTTCCCCTTTCATAACCCATTGGTGGGCCCTGACACCATTCTCCTCTAAGTAAGGCTTCTTTTATGCCTGTGATACACTTCTCTCTTCTTAGCTGATTATCGTACTCGGAAAATATGAACTGAATGTTTTGTTGCAAACTTCCATTGGCAGTTGTGGTATCAGTAGGCTGCGTTACAGAAAATATAACAACACCTTGTTGTTTTAACTGCTGGGCAATATAAATAGCATTGGCTCCTGATCTTGAAAACCTGTCCACGCTATACACAATGATGTAGGAAATTTTCTCTCTGCTTTTCTTTACAAAGGAGAGCATGTTATTAAACTCCTTTCGTTCATCGGTTTGAGCACTTTCATAAGTTCCTCCAAAATACCCCATAATGGTGTAACCATTCTTTTGAGCAAACTGCTCACAATACCTTCTTTGGGTTTGAAGGCTCATGTTGTTATCTGCCTGTTCTTTTGTGGACACCCTGGTATAGATAACGCAATTGCCAGTTTTAGCTTTTTCAGTTTTAATGCCTTTTCCAAATTGGTTAAAGATTAATAGATCACTCATAGAGTAAGGTTTATGCTGCTTTTTGATTTTTATTTGTCCCCATAGAAATAACCTTCGCTTTCTGTTCTTCAAACCTTTCTTCCTTAAAGCAGTTATAAATGATTTCGGTATAGACTCTGATGGCATCAACTATTTTCTGAGCCAAATCATCGCTTATTTCCTCATACCCCTTACAAGCTTTTACATCTGCTATGGTTACATCTTTATATTTTGTTTTGTTTGGTGATTTTTCTTCTTTCATAGGTTACACGAATTTACAACATGTTGATTATCAATGCAAAGAGATTTTAATTACTAAACAAGAGAGCATCTTCTTCGAACTAAAGGAGATGCTCTAAACGACTATCATGAGTTTGTGCTATTTATCCTCTTCGTCTTCATCATTGATTCCTTTCTCATAGGCATCAATCAGATCAATGATTTCGGCAATGGTTTCCTTTTCTTCTTTTTCATAGCGGACTTCCAGAGTAATAGTTTCTTCCTTTTCGTCTGAATCAATGATCTGGTTTTCAATTTCATTTTCTGAGAGCAGTGTAGCAACTTCGAGCACAGCGTCTTCGGGAACAAGCAGTTCCCTTACATAGATTTTTCGCATTTTGTTTTTCTTTTTTAGTTAATGGATATTATACAGAGTTAAGTTATTAATATATATTCTTTTTAAGAACATAAAAGACAAAAAAAACTATTCTATAAGTCCTTTCAATTTTTCTTTTACTGAATGATCAATTAATGATTTAATGCTTTTGATAAGTTCTTTGTTTTTAAAGGTCTCATCCAGTTTCTTTTCAAGTTCCCTTCTGTAACTGCCATCTACCCAATCAATCAGTGTAGGAAAATTATAGGTCAACACAGGTCTGTAAATTTTCTGATAATGATTATAAGCGTTAAGTTCTTCCTTTACCTTATCCGATAAATAACTATCAAAATCTTTGAACAGGAGCTGCGCTGCCTTATACAGCAGATTCACGGTTACATTGACATCTGTAAAGTTTAGGACCATCGATAGTTCACTGCCTGTTTTCAAAACTGCAAGCCTTAGTTTGGGTTTAAGATAGTGCTCCAATACTTCGAGTATGGAAGTGGAGTAAACCTCATACTTCTTTTTTAAGCCTTTCAGATCGTATTCCCCCGTTATATTTACCACTTCATAAGATACAATGCTCTTAATCACTTTTTCTTCAAACCGTAAAAGTGACGGCTTTACTTCATCGAGGCTTCCATAATATTCACTGTACTTGCTTTTAAACTGCATGTTTTTCCGGTTGTAAGTAACCTGAACATAAAGGGGATAATGTTTCTTCTTCCCTTCTCCTATTACAGGTTCCACTGCTTCGTTGAGGAAGAATTTAACCGTAATCTTCTTTTCCCTTTTAGTGACTTGCATAGTGCAAATATAGAAATGTTCTTTTTATATCAAAATATTAATAACTTCGCTTTCTTTTATGAACAAGGATTGAAACCAAGAAGTGATTAAGATTTCGATTAGAACAAATAAAGAGCAGAAAAAGAGCAGGAATAGATCGGAATTAGATTTCGCTTAGAACTCACACAAATTTTACTAAAAACATAAAAATTTGATGCTACAATACCTATGAAAACAACCAAAACAGAGAGTTTGCTCCTGTTAAGCAAGGAAGAACTCATTAATAAGCTGAACAAAGCTGAAAAAGAAATCCTCGTACAACACGATTTGCTTAAACAAACGTTTTTGGAATACCAACAACTTCAAAAGAACTATAAGGATTTAGAGGCACAGTTTTACAAGAGTAATGGCGAAGGCTATGATCGTTCATTTTCATGGATTAGTAAGATTGTATTCACGCTGAAAGCGGAAAATAAGCCGCTTCGGTCTGTAGAATTGATCGCTATTTTAGAAAGAAAAGAGCCGATACTTCTAAATCATCACAGCAAAGGGAAATTCCTTTCTGCATATTTGAATACTGCCGTAAAGTACGGGCGCATTGTTCAACAAAAAGTTTATGGGGTGAGAGGATATTACTACCTGTTACCAGAATGGCTGGATGAACAAAGAAATCCAATTTCTTTTTATGGAGAAATGATGCTGTGACCATGACAACCGCATGCGATGCAATGGTGCTGCTATGGTGAAGTGATGCAGTGCTAAATATGGAAGTTTTGACAATACGGTTAATTTAGCTAAGCCAGCAGAGAGTGGTTCTTTCAGTTCATTGCGTAAAAAACAAATTCTGACGAGGATGTTTCTATATTAAACCCGTAAGTTAAATCGGTTTATAAACGCTCTGACAACCAGGCCAGACATGATCTAAAATGCATTTCTCCAAAAACATCAGTTTCAAATAATAAAAAATGCTTAGGTGTTGGATTCAATAGCATAAATTAGCATGCTATCTGTCACGCCATGACGATAATGCTAAATTAAAAATCAAATTATACATTCCATTCTAAAATCAAGACTAACTTGACATGGCAGAACTATATTCAATCTCTGAAGTCTTTGACAAAAGAATTTTACGCATACCTGACTTTCAACGCGGCTTTTCGTGGGGACAACGGCAACTTGATGACTTTTGGGACGACTTAGAAAAGGTGTCGAAAAGCAAAATCCATTACACAGGCTTATTAACCATCGAAAAAGTAAAAATCCTTGCAAACAACATTACAAAATGGAATGACGCCCTATTTCTCATTAATGCAGAAGAACCCAACAAATATATTCCCTACTATATCGTTGATGGACAACAACGCATTACTACAGCTATAATTCTTATTTCTTCGATACTTCGAAAGTTGGATAATCAGACAACGATAGCCGGTTCAACCAAACAAGCTATTGCTGACAAGTTCATCAAAATTGAAAATCCAAACGGAAAAACATTTGTCTTTGGTTACGAAAAGGATGATCCAAGTTATGAGTTTTTAAAGGCGAATATCTTTAGAGAAAATGCCGCAAATACTTTGAACGAACCAGAGACGCTTTATACAAAGAACTTAGATTTTGCGAAGAAGTATTTTGACGAAAAAATTCAATATTTAAATCCTTACCAGCTTGATACGTTATTTTCTAAACTAACACATAACTTCAAATTTAACCTTTACGAAGTTGATGAAGATTTGGACGTATATGTGATGTTTGAGACCATGAACAATCGTGGAAAGCCACTATCTAAACTGGAATTACTTAAAAATCGGCTAATCTATCTTTCTACAATTCTTGACAACAGCGAAGAAGAAATCAATTCACTTCGCCACCAAATAAATGAAAGTTGGAAAACGATTTACACCTATTTAGGCAAGAACCGAGAAGAACCATTAGACGACGACGATTTCCTGAAAAACCATACTTACATGTACTTTGGCTATATGGACAAGACAGCAGATTTATTTTCAGAGTATCTTCTTGATGAATACTTCACCACAAAAAACGTTTTGGATAGATTGGTTCGCCTGTCAACCATTGAAAATTATGTGATAAGCATACAGAAAAGTGTTCAGAAATGGTTTGAGATAAACTTCCCTTTTCATTCGGCTTCAACCTTAGACAATCGGCTCAAAGAATGGATTGACAAAATCAATAGGCTGAAGTATGCACCTTTTGAGCCAAACATAATGGCGGCTTTGCTAAGCAACCCACCTGTTGACGCTATGTTGAAACTTTTAAAGGCAATGGACAGGTATGTATTCTTAGTTTTTAAAATTTTCCAGAGTAGGCAGCACATGGGAAAAAACCTTTTTTATGCAAAAGCAAAGGGAGTTTACGAAACACAAGATATATGGGAGCTAAAAAGGCTTATTGAAACAAGAACCGATAGCGATACTAAAGAATACGATATACGACTGTTCCAAACTTATCTTTCGGAGATATTTCAGAATGTCCATGAGAAAAAAGGGTATTATGCCTGGAACGGCATTCACTACTTCTTGTATGAATATGAACTTTATCTTCAGGGGAACGAGGAGCAAAAGATAACCTACGACAAATTCATTAAGAGAAACTCCATTGAACATATTTTTCCGCAGGACGAAAAATACGATTGCTGGCAACTTGCGTTTGGAGGTTTCTCAAATGACCAAAGAGTAAAACTAAAAAACAGTCTGGGGAACTTGCTTCTCCTTTCAGTTCCGAAGAACGCTTCTTTGCAAAGCAAGTGTTTTGATTATAAGAAAAGGCATCCCTCAACAAACAATTCACAAGAGTTCAGAGGTTATTTCAACGGCTCTCATAGCGAAATTGAGGTAAATGCGTATGACGATTGGACAGCTAAGGAGATACTTGAGCGTGGCATAAAAATGTTGAACTTTCTTGAACGCAGATGGGAAGTACGAATCGGCAACTTTGACCAGAAGAAAAAGCTGTTATTCATTGACTTTTTGCAAATCGGAGAACATCAACTGAATTTGAGTAACACATCGTAGAAATAAGCACGAACATTCAACAGCGACACGTCTATCTTACTTAACTCTATGTTTTGGGAAGCAAAAATGTAAACAAGACACCGGACAGTAAAATCATTCTTGGAATGATATTGCTGCGAGACGACAACCCTGTCAATATTGACAGCTTTATCGAAGATTTCAGAAACTTCTACGGTGACGAAATTCAAGAGCCTACTGGTGACAGCATTTCCTTTGTATTTACAATTAAAGGTGAAAGAGTTGCCATTGCATACATGCCCATACCCATTCCACCAGGTGACATTGAAGGCACGGCCCAATACGCTTATAATTGGCAGACTGCTTTAGAAGATACCAAAGAACACAAAAGCCATCTAATTGTTTCAATTATGCATGGTGGACAAAACAAAGTAAAACGCTTTAGAATCTTTACACAAGTTGTTTGTTCGTTACTACGGACAACAAATTCCATCGGAGTTTATAAAGGAACCCAATCATTGTTAATACCAAAAAACGACTATTTAACCGAATCCGGGTTAATGACTGATGAATATTTACCGCTTAACCTTTGGATTTATTTCGGCTTGCGTGTAACTGACAATGGTAATTCAGGATACACTTATGGACTTAAAGAATTTGACAAGCCAGAAATGGAAGTTTTGAACTCTTCGATGAGCTTAGAGGAAATAAGAGGCTTTCTTTTTAATATTGCCCACTATGTTCTGGACTACGATGTAACCTTTGAAGAGGGTCAAACAGTCGGAAGTACAGAGGATGAAAAAATTACAATTTTGTTTTCAAAAGGTGTGTTTCTTGACGGAGACACGTTTAAACTGGCTTTTTGACCCCCAAAAAAAGTATGTTCTGAAATTGTATGTCACTCAAAACGCTTTCAATATTATTCGCAGGGCTGTTTCTTACGACCGATGTACTTTCCCAAAAGCTTGAACTGCCGAGAAACCCTTATGTGCTGAAAATTGGGAACTACAAATTTGTAAGTAAAACAGTAATTGAGCGAAGCCCGGATTTATCAGGTGGTTTCACGAGTGCTAATTTCAATGGCCTTCAACTTGAAATGACCCCAGATAGCAATACCAATACTGAACGGGTTTATCTTAACGGAGATAGCCTGAGATTATGGACATATCTTTTTAAGGAAGACACTGTCGCTATAAAATTCCCACCAAAAATTGACACTGTTAGAGTTCGTGACATCAATACCAACACTGTGCGAATACGCTACGACACCACTGACAGAGTTTTAGTAAATAAAATTGTTGATACCATCACAGTTGACCAATTAAAAAAATTGTTGACAACAGAGATCGAGGTTTTTAACGGATCAAAAAAAATGAAACTCCGTAGAATAAGTGTCATATTGCTTTGGAGCAACGGGAAACGCTTCTATACAAACTATGAACGAAAGAGGATTTCCGAATATCCTAAAATGACTCAAAGAGCTTTAAGCCTTTCGCCCGGCGGTTATTTAATTCTTGATATGTTTTGGTACTACAACCTAAAAAATGAGCAGGATGGGATGGAAGGAGCAATAGCATGGAAAATCAAATGAATAACATGCAAGCTACTACAATCTACATAACCTAATTAGGACGTTAATTAAAATTTTATAACCGATTCCGAAACTAAATGACTACTCAAGAATTTTATTACGAAGGCTTCAAACTTTCGTTAGACAATTCAATCTCCCTTCAGAGGATCGCAGAATTAGCAGCACAAGAACATGAATTCGGAATTGCTTGCTCACTTAACATTTTAGCAGCAGAAGAAGCGGTTAAGGCAAACTTTATCTTAATTAAGCATTACAATCCTGATACAGAAATTAATGACTTTAAAGAGGTTTTTCGAAAACATCAGACAAAGCATGACCACTTAAAAGGAATCGCTGCAGTTCATGAAGTTCAACTCAATAGATTTAAGACGGATCTTGAGATTTTTGAAACGTTTTTGTTGATAATTGAGCAAATGCCGGATCCTATAAAGAATAAGACCAAAACTGATTTTTCTATTTGGTTTGAAATAAAAGACTGGGTAAAGAGATTCGAAGAAAGAAAAGTGACTTATCAAGAGATAGCGAAATGGCAGACAAGGCAAATAATGATAAAAACAATGGATTTTACGTTGATTTAAAAAATGATAAATGGATTTCACCAAAGTCGTTTAGTAAAGAAAAGTATGTTCTTGAAAGCAGATATACAGCAGCAATCGTTGATTATGTAAAAGACACAGAAAAGATTTTTTTAGACATAAAAAAGCTGGTAGGGAAAACCTCCAGCTAATAGCAGCTTGATAAAAGTATGGCTAATGAACATGAAGTAAACCTTATAACTTTATCAACAACAGCAAATAAGTGAAACAACATAAGTTTAAATGGCCATTCCTCACCAAGATGTTTCAAGTTGGTAATAATGTAAAGATGACATCCATTACACAAGGTTTTGATATTGAAGGAGAACACATCATATGGGGTCTGCCTTTCAAAGATGTAGCAAAAACCCTAAACAAATTTTCGCAGTATCCGCCGTATCAAGGTTGGAGCAACCTGCGTTGCAAGTGTTCCGAAATTTATGGGCTAAAAACAAATGAGGCTGAGGTTCGAGCTCCTTTTGAGGACAGGCCAATAATGCAGGTGATTTATCAATTAGCGTCTTTGGGAGAGAATTCCTGGGGGAAGTTGCATACTCCTTACGTTCGCCAGCTCAAAGAAGTATTTGGCTCGCCAACAAAAACTGATAGCAATTACGACCAACGGCACATCAAACGAGAATATATTTCCGGAGCTGTTGTATATAGTGCAAAATGGCTCATAGATGATATTCGGGTAAGTCTTTCCGTTTACGGAGGTATCAGGCATGAAGACAGTGGGGATTGCGCAGCCGGATTATTTATAGATTGGATTAACGAAAAAAAAGCTGCAGAACCCTTCAGAATAAAAAACAGACTCCTTGAAGAGCAATTACTGGCCTATCTAACTGCATCTTCAAACATTGAAAAATTTACCCTTGATTACCCACAAAGGAAATTTTATGTAACACATATTGATATAGGAGATCCGGATGTTTCAGGAGACCGTGAATTGAGAGCTTCGCAAATGGCTTTGTACCAAAATGAACTGTTGCAAACACCAAGTGTGCTTCAACGCAAGCTTAAAGACAACGAAATAGCAATCAAGTTTGATGAAGACTCAAAACGAATGATTATTGCTAACAAATGCGATGCAACAATTTTAAATTATGATCAGGAAGAAAAAGTAAGTTTCATAAATGTACTGCCAGCTCGTGGTCCTGGCAAATTTGTCTTACAAGTAAAAGACTTATCAATTAATGATTCAAGAAAAAGTGATGTCCTAATTAATTTGGTGTTGCACATCGAAAGTAAGATGGGAATAAAAATATTAAGAAGAGAAGGTTATGATGATTAAAAACTAAAACTTGCCTTTATGGAACAGCCTAAAATAACCGGTATTCATCTTAGAATAAGCCATGATGACACTTACGAAAGGGCTTTTGATGAAGCCTATAACAAACTCAAAGCAAACGATATCTATGAAAACAAAATCCCTTTTTCCTTCTTGGGAATAGCTTATCTCGAATATTGTTTGAATCTCACCGTGATTGATTATTTCAACAATGAGTTTTCAAAAGAGTATTCAGAAAAATATGCCTCCTATTATTTAAGATGTCTTCCTTTAAAAGCAAAGGTTGAGCTGCTGCCAAGCATACTAAGTCAAAATCATTTAGCATCTGATAGCCAAAGTGATGTCATCCAGGCAATATCCCTCTTTATTGGCATTCGCAATAAGGTGACCCATCATGCTGATTTTTACCAGGCGGTAGAGAATTCTTATGATGAAGATGGTGCAGCATTGTTTATTTTTTCAACAGCAGATGAAAACTTAAACAAATTATCCGGGTCAAATATTGACAGGGTTTACAAGGCTATCAAAGATTATGTAGCTGGCGTACATAAGCAATACGCAGCTACAAAGAGGGTCATGGAAAACAATTTTATTAAAAGAGTTAAGTAATTATAATGAGTTGGGATATTTTGATTATGAACTCTAATAAGCCAGTTGATTTTGAGAATGAAAAATGGCCAAATTTTGAATCACGAGAGTTTGTAATCTCATCAATCAAGAAATCGTTTCCTGAGAGCAATTGGAATGATTTGTCTGAGGGAGCTTTGGAACACGAAATGGCTGTGATTGAGTTTAATCTTGGAAGTAGCGTTGATGTGGGTAATACATTTATGCTTCATGTACGTGGAGGCAAAAATCCAACTGCGGTAATAGCCAAAATGTACAAACAAAATAGTTGGATTGCTTATGATATTTCAGGAGAAAAGTTTATTGATTGTGAAAAACCACATGAAAGCAGTTTTAATGATTGGGAAAGTTATCGCAATCAAATTACAGCATCCAAAAGCACCAAACGAAAATGGTGGAAACTCTGGTAAGGTAATGCAGATAATTGTGTATTGGCGATTTTTAAATTTAAAATGCTTTAAGAGGCTTTGTTGTACTGATTGTATCCGTTTTAGGTAGAGTAGAAATTTTAGGTAAGTCCTGATTTTGAAACTTTTCTTTTTCTTTCGCCAAGTTTGCAAGCCATTGTTGATAGGCTTTTTTGGGCATTTCTCTGTAGCCTAACTTGATGAGTGTGGTGTAAGTGTCTTGCATTTGGAAAAATGTGTTATCAGCCATCGCATCATTGTTTTGCTTTTGTTCTGCATATAGTCTTTTTAAAGCTTCTGCCTTTAATAATAAAGCCATAGGATTGACAGGATGATATTTTAATACAAGGTCACAACCCTTCAGTACAAATCCGTCAGTATAATTGTTAGTTTGTCGAATGTAACCATGCAAAAGATCGAGAATACAAAGCCCGATTGCTTGCCGGTTGCTCAACGTGTCCATGTACAAACCGCTGCGAATGGCATCAGTGTTTACATAACCAGATGCCGCTATCCATGCATCTGTTGGGAAACTGCCACTTGTAAGCTCTGTATTGTACCAACCAATTTGTTTGCTATAGTTGCGAATGTAAATATGATTTGGTGCAAGCGATAGCCAGCACTTAGCCCCTACTTCATCTGCTAAAATCTTATATAGGTATACAAGACTTCTGCAATTGCCTTCATGCGTTACCAGAAGTTTCGTTACAAAAGTGTTTGTAAAATCTTTATCACCCTGTGGATCGGAGAAGTTGTACTTGAAAGGGATCGACTGAAAGATCACACTATCATTTTGAAATATAACAGGCCTCGTGATTGTTTTAAATATCGCTGTGTTTTTAATGTAGTTTGTGCTATCAGAAGATCTATAGCTTTTTAAGTTTATAGTTTGTCCCTTTTTTACGGATAACTTCGCATAAGTTTTAATAGCATCCAAATAGTTATCAAAACTAAAAAGACGATTTTCGAAAGCTTCCTCGGAAAGAAAAACTGCTTCTTTAAATGAGCCATTCAATTCAATTAGTATTTGAAGTTTTAAGAACAAATTTTGATTGTACGTCTTAACTGAATCAATATTAGCTTGAGAAAAAGATAACGAATAAAAAATAATCGTTGGAATTACCAATAGGTAGAATCTTAACATACGATAATAGATAAACTTAATGTTAGGACTTGATTTAAAGAAAATCATTTAAATAAAACAGGCGCTGATTTGGTAGCCATTTAGAACATAAAATAATTACAATCTTTTGGATTTATAATTATGCACTCATCCTACCGATTCCCAGCTTGCGTCTGATACGGTTGAGATACGGCTTCCACCATGTTATTTTGATGTTCGGTCCATTGGTTAAGGTTAGCATTTTAAGCTCGCTGCAAAAATATTTTATCCAATCTGCATCATTAAAACCTGGCCCGTTCTCCATATTTTCGGCAAATTTTTCGTTGTATTTATTAAAGATCGTTAGGTCTAACCGCCTTTGATAAAATTCAGGATAGTCTCTGTAGTAACTTTCAAATACTCGAAATGTAAATAACAGCGATATAGCTCCTGCTGTATGATCTGTAATCTTATTTATTGTAAAAATTTCATATCGGGCAATCTCAAGACACAGGATCAATTGAAATTCAAACTTGTAATATTCCGAACTGCCAATTCTTTTCTTAATTAAAAGAATCATCTCATCAATTAGCTTTATATCTTCATTCATTACTCGCTTCCTACTTTTTGATATCGTTGTACCTCAAAAACTCTTTTGCCTTGTTGTATGCTTCGATAAATTCCTCATTCACTGTTCCTTTAATTTCTTCATCATAAATAGAGATTAATTCATCATACTTTGGATTATTAACTAATCTTGCTACAATCAAACCCTTTATGCATCTTTCAAAAAACATTCCGCCTACATGTGCAGGTGTATGATCAAAAGGTGGATTATTAATTATATCATCAATTGACTCTAGTGTTTGGTATCGTTCAAAATAAGGCTTTGCAATATCCTGGTAATACCATTGAAGCGATTCAATTGCAGCTTCAACATCCTTATCTTCCCGAATCCATATCGATAAATTTCCATTAATAACTTGCCTTCCATCTGGGCTCTTATATATACGTTCGATGTCGCAACCGATTGTTATTTTATGCCTTTGCTTTCCTAATATCTTTTCAATAATTTCTGAAATTCTTCGTTGACTGACATATAACTTGATATGGAATGAAAAACTACTACTCCACGCAACTTGTTCAATATTGAAAATATAAATGAACTCGCCATTTCGCCGGCGAAATTCATTCATTGATTTGTTATAAACAAAGTTGTCTTTAGAAACAATTTCTCCGAATTTGTTAGCCATTATTTCTTTTAAATCTTTCGCCTTTATAGTAAGAGTTCCCATTTGTACCATTTTTATTATCCCCCAGTTTTTACATTAGTACGTTCTATCTCAACCGAACCTGACTTTACGGCTTGTGGCTTTATAGTACTAGATCTACTTGATCCTCTAAATGTACCGCCCTGCTGATTGAGTTTCAACTGTGGACCACTTAGTCCTCCGCCTCCATCTTTTGCGTCAACAATTCTTGTAATTTGTCCTGTTCGTTTATTATATAACGCAAAGTCAGGTGTCGCATATTCTCCAGAACTGCCATCACCAATATATATCCTAGGCTTTTTTAAGATTGCTTCTTCTTCGCCCAATTGCTTGCTCAATCTATCAAAAACAATATCTTCTGACGTCTTAGAGTTGCTATTATTTATTTTTAATTGCTGCGCTCTTTTAACTGCTAAATTTTGCGCTTGCGGAATTCTTCCTGCGTTACCGCTTTCTGCTATGCTCTCGTCGATACTACCCGTGGCTGCTGTTGTTTGATTTTCTACATTTTTCGCCACCATGTTTTTGCTTACTTTAGAAATCCCGCCAGACATGCCTCTTGTTGCGGTGGTAGCCTCCGTCGATGCTTCATCAAGTGCAACTTCGCTCTGACGCATACCCTGTTGGAAGCTAACTCCTTCGGACATTGCTTGTGGCGAAGGAGTTGCAGGTGCACCGGTAAGGTAGGTTAAGGCAAAGGGAACACCGACTGCAGGGTCGGCAATAAGTATTGTACCGGCGATGGCAAGTCCGCCAGTTTTAAGCATGATTTTCGCACCTTGCTTTATCTCTTGTTTAGTGTACTGCCCGTTGTCATCTGCGTCTCCGGGTATATGCCATTTACCTGGGCTGCAAAGATTGCCAGCCATTCCTTCCAATCCGTCTAAATCAATGTTTTGAACAGGATTATTCGAGGCATACTGGTAAGGTGTTAGCATAGGGAAAGAACTTGTCAACGGATCAACACTCAAAAACCTGCTTCCCTTTTCATTCTCCAATCGTTGTTTTGCTTCCTGCTCATTAAGAAGCTTTATTACTTTCATTGTTCTTACATTCATAAGAACAGAGCCTACTTGCTGTATGCTATCCTGATCGAAGAATTCTTCATACTTGCCCTTTGTAAGAGTAAGTGTTTCGCTTTTCTTTCCTATGCTCTTATAAGGGTTCTTGCTTTGGCTTATTGCGGCGATTGAGGTAAGTAACCAAATTGCGAGAAAGGCGCTTTGAATCCTTTTCATTTTGAATGGTTTTGGTTTATTAGTTTCTGGTTTTATCTATGATGACAAATTTCAACTTCTTAACACGTTCAATTTCTTTTTTCAATTGTTGCTGTACTTCAATATTCTTTTGCCTTTTCTTTTCCTCATCAATCGTTTTCAACCAACGTTGATAATCCTCTTTGGGCATATCCTGAAAACCTGTTTGCTCAATTAACTCATAACTCCTTTGCATATTTTGATAAGCCTCATTAGCTTCAGGATAATTAGATAATTGATTTGCCGGAGGGTTGCCAGCTTGTTTCAGTTTGTCCCTTGCGATGAAGGTGTAAACATTTGCCAGCGACATGAGAGCAATTACATTGTTTTTATCAATGGATAAAATTTTGTTTGCCATTGCTGTTGAAGTCGGGTCATAACCTAACTTGATTGTATAATTCATTAAAAGGTCGGAAAGAATTTGAGCATATAAACGTCGTGAAGAAAGTGTATCAAGATAAGTTTGATTTTTTAATGCTGTGGCATTAATGTATGTGCTTTGCATCATCCATGTTTGCGTAACAAGATTGCCGTTTGTTGTTTCAAAATTGTAGCGATAACCATTTTTATCGAAGAACTGAATAAATGAATGCTGCGGTGATAAAGAGAGATATGCTTTTGCTCTTAATTTTTCTGCCATTGCCAAGTAAAGCAAGGGAAGTGAATGACATTGCCCTTTTCCTGTAATAAGCAATTTGGTAACAAACATATTTGCCCAATTCTTTTCGCCCATAAAGTCATTGAAGTCATAACCAAGTTTTGGAACGGTAAAAACTCTTTTTGTTTTAGGGTCAGTAAACTGGTTTTCCTGTTTGTATAGTTTTTGAATGGCGTAGTTAATGGCTATGTTGTTCTTATCATCAAGACCTTCTCTTTTTAAAATTGCTTTTACCAAATCTGCTCTCGATTGTATAGCCTTGTTAAATTCATCAAACGATGGCGGATTGTCATACCATGCACTTTCTGTAAGAAAGATTGCCTTTGTGATTGAAAAGTTATCTGGGTCGAGCTTTAAAAATTCATTGTAGTTATTGAGAAATGGTTTTTGTGCAGCCAGGTAGATATCATTTTGTGTTTTTACTTCATCTTGTTTTAGTTCTGTTCTTAACTCGGTTAATTGTTGCTGTTTAGTACCGGGAAGCATTCCGTGTGCTGCAAGCATTTTACGGTTTTGTTCTTCTATTGGATCATTTCCCAAAATAGGATTCTGATTAACGGGTGTTCCTACAACTGGCTGAAAGTTTCTTTCTTTTGGAGAAAGGTCTGTTTGTTGCAATTCGGTAAGTGATTGTTTTTTGAAAAGATTTACTCTACCAGTTGTCTGTGTTATTCCCTTTAAAGGGGTACAGAAAATTGCAAACGACCAATAGAAAACAATAAGCAGTATTTGGTTTCGGTAGATCACATTACGTTTTGTTAAGCTATAATAAGAAAAAAATTGTTACGATGAGTAGAAATTATCCGAAATCATCAAAAGATTATCTGAAACTCAGTTTCTGCTATCTGAATGAGTATATTAATTATGCTATGTAGTTTCATGTTTCCACTAGAACAAGGGCAATCCTTTTATTTTTGCCCTTGTTTTTGTAGCCAAGCTGCTATTTCAACCCCTTAAACATTTGCTCGATACATTTTTTCTTTTGTTCTAAATTGGGATGAACATACAAGTTCAAGGTTGTGCTAATGTTCGAATGTCCCAAAATAACACTTACAGTTTTATAGTCGCATTTGCTTTCGATGCATCTTGTAGCGAAACTATGGCGCAGCCCATGAAACTTTAGCCGGGGCATATCCAATGCCTGCATAAATTTCTTGTAAAAGCTTCTGTATGTTCTGGGTTCAGTTGGTTTGGCATCGTTAGTTAAGACAAAGAATTTATTGTTGACTATTTTTTTAACAGGCTTCAGCATTTTCAGCAAGTCACGGCTCATAGGAATTTCACGAATGGAATTCTTTGTTTTCGGGCTATCAATTATTAATTCGGTTTTGCGGATGCCTTCATCAATTGAATAGATACGCTGTATGGTTCTCCGAATGTGAATAATGCCATTTTCAACATCAATATCCTCCCAGGTAAGGGCGCATATCTCGCCGATGCGCATACCTGCACTTAGGCAGATGTAAACACCCAGGTTGCGAAAGGTAAAATGTTCCTGCACATAACTCATTATTTTCTTTTGGTTTGCTCGGCTCAACACTTCAATATTCTGCTTCTCCCTTTCAGTAGGAAATTGAATATCGAAAGGGCGATATTCCAACCATTTGTTTTTTGCTCCGAACTTGAGCACCATTTTTAAAACAATGAGAATGTCTTTAATTGTTTTATGGCTAAGCCCTTGTCCTAATTTTTGAATTACAAAACCCTGTACTTCCGATTCTTCAAGATTGTGCTTATTTCCAAATACGGGCATTAAATGATTTTCGATCAAAAGCAGATACGCCGAAAAACTCGATTTTTTTACGTACTGTTTCTTGTCTTTTTTCCATAAGACAATAATCTCTGAGATAGTTTTTTGTTGCATAAGTTTTGTTTTAAAATTTGATAATCTCAAAGAAACTCAATCGAGGATTTTAAGTACTTAGGGAAAAAGTTTCGGGAAGGTTCCAAATTTGAGATTTAAGGAGTTTGAGGGTGAGTGGGAAAGGAAGAACCTGGAATATTATATAGACATCTTATCCGGAATACCTCTACAGCCTGATGAAATATCTGAAAATACTAATGGAATACTAATTTTAAGAGGGATAAATATCACAGAAGGATATATTAGACATAACAAAGACATTGATAGATTTTATCCTAAAGATCTTTCTAATAAGATGGAGAAATTCCTTTTGGAAGAAGGTGATTTGGTCATTGGAATGGATGGATCTAAAGTCGGAAAAAATGTTGCTGTAATTGATAGAAATAATAAGGGCTCAATATTGATTCAACGAGTAGCTCGACTAAGAGCTCAGAAAAATGCCGATCTAAAATATATCTATCAAAGAATACTCTCTAAGGAATTTCAAAAATATGTCGATACTGTAAATACAAGTTCAGGGATTCCCCATATAAGTTTACAACAAATCAAAGATTTTACAATCTCATTTCCGATCCTTCCTGAACAGCAAAAATTAGCTTCTTTTTTTTCTTTGCTAGACGATAGAATCCAAACTCAAAGCAAAATAATTGAGGGCCTAAAGGCATCAAAAAAGGCGCTAAGCAAAAAGATATTTACACAAGAATTTCGTTTCTCAGAGTTTATTGACGCATGGAGCATAATGAGATTAGGAGAAATCGGTGATATAATTGGGGGAGGAACTCCTAAAACAAATAAAGATGAATATTGGAACGGCAATATTCAATGGTTCACACCAACAGAAATAAAATCAAATTTCGTTTCAAAAAGTCAGAGAACCATTACCGAGTTAGGTTTGAAAAACTCTTCTGCCAAAATTTTACCTAAAGGAACGATTTTGTTGACAACGAGAGCAACGATTGGTGAAGTTGCAATAGCACTTGAAGAATGTACAACAAATCAAGGTTTTCAGTCTTTAGTAATTAAAGCAGGATTAAATAATGTTTTCATTTTTAACTGGATTAAAGAAAACAGGTTTGAATTAGTAAAAAAGGCTAAAGGTTCTACATTTCCCGAAATCAATAAATCTGAAATAGAAATAATTAAGTTACGCATTCCAACTCTCCAAGAACAAACTAAAATTGCAGACTTTTTATCTGCTATTGACGAAAAGATAGAAATTGAAACATCTATTTTAAATCTGTATACAAAACAAAAGCAATATCTCCTACGGCAAATGTTTATATAAACATATTCTGCAGTAAATATTTTTTCTGGTTTTGGTATTGTTCTAGTATTTCCTTTTCTATGTCTATTCTTTCATCAATTGTAGTAAGCAATCCGGTAATCAAAAACTGTTCTTCAACCGAAGGAAGTGTAATTATAATTCTTTCAAGTGTACTCTTTGATAAACTAGGAACACCCGATGCTTCATTGTGTTCTTTCCAATTGATTGATTTAAAAACAAAAAAAATAAATTTAGGAATGACATCTATAAATGAGTGTGTATAAAACAAAGTATCAACTGTCCATATTTTTCCTTCAAAATACATTGGATTATCAATAGTTCCTTTTCGCCCAATACAAACAGTTTCGCCATCATAGAGAAAAGAGTCAACATGTGTCATAAGCCCACCTGTGCCAAACACGGGAATTTTTCCACTGGCTAAATGCCTATAATCTTTTCCATTCCCAATAGATAAAATTTCTCCGATTCTCTTCTCTTTCCAATCAGGGAAATCATTTCTATTATCATCTTTAAATCTTATCTGCTGATTAAGTAATTGCTCATTAAGGCCTTGCATTAGAGTTTCTAATTGGGTAATTATTTTGCTTTGAGTTGATATTCTATCATCAAGTAGCGACAGAAATGACGCTATTTTTTGTTGCTCGCCGTCTTCTGGAATATATACTGTTTTAGATTTGATTTCATTTGATGGTATTCCTTTTATAGATGTCCCTTGGGTATTCGACCCCGCTTTTCTCATTACCACAGAGAGCAAATAAGAAAGAAACGATCCATTACATTTCAAATTAACTATATTGGTAAAATCTTGACTCGTACAAAGACTTTTTGTAGAATAAGCAACCTTCCCAACACCGACTCTTGAAACAATTAAAATAACTGGAGCTATACAGAGTTTGGTTGAAGAATTTCTAATAGCTTCTTCGTTTATAAACCTTGTAATTCTTACAGTATGAATATCGTTTTCGTCCAAATCTGAAGATGAAATCCAAGGAATTTCGCCATTCCAAAAATTTGAATTTACTGATGAAGGTGTTCCGCCACCTAAAAAGTTGCCTAATTCATTTATTGTTTTAGATTCCCACTCACCCTCAAACTCCTTAAATCTCAAATTTGGAACGTTACTTTCTTTTTTTGTTCTTTCTCCCATCTCAGTTACTTTTTTGATTGGTTTGTGAACATTAAGGATTCAGGAAACTAAAAAATATTAATTTACCAATCCCAATTCCTTCAAATAACCTTCAATCTGTTTATCTAACTCGTTGCGTTTGGACTCTAATTCTTTTATCTCCTTCATCACGGCTTGTATATCAATTTCCTCTTCTTCCTTAAAACTGTTTACGTATCGGGGAATATTAAGGTTATAATTATTTTCAGCAATTTCTTTTAGTGTAGCACGGTGACTGTACTTCTCTATCTCTTTTCTGTAGCGATAAGTGTCCACAATTTTCTCTATATGCTCTTCATGCAGTATATTTTGCCGTTTGCCTTTTTCAAAGTGTTTGCTGGCATTGATAAAGAGTACATCATCAAACTTTTTACATTTTTTGAGCACCAAAATGCAAACCGGAATCCCTGTAGAAAAGAACAGGTTAGCTGGCAAGCCTATTACCGTATCAATATGGTTGTCTTTTAACAGCTTGGTACGAATGCGTTCTTCTGCACCTCCACGAAACAAAATACCATGCGGTAAAATAATAGCCATTGTGCCTTCTTTCCCAAGGAAATGAAAGCCATGTAATAAAAAAGCAAAGTCGGCTGCAGATTTAGGCGCAAGCCCGTAATTTTTAAAACGAAAATCTTCTCCCATTGATTCGGACGGCTCCCACTTGTAGCTGAATGGCGGATTAGCTACAATGGCGTCGAACTCCATTTTTTTGGCCGGGTTCATTTCGTTGAGTATGTCCCAATCGTTCAGTAATGAATCGCCATGATGTATTTCAAACTCAGTATCCTTTACGCCATGCAGCAGCATATTCATGCGGGCAAGGTTGTAAGTGGTGATATTTTTTTCCTGTCCGTATATTTTTCCTATTCCATTTGCACCCATTTGTTTTCGCACATTCAATAAAAGTGAGCCGGAACCACAAGCAAAATCCAAAACCCTATCAAGCTTTTTCTTTTTGCCCAAAGAAGGGTCTTGGCTATCCAATGTCACAATTTCAGAAAGTATAGTAGAAATTTGCTGAGGTGTGTAAAACTCTCCCGCTTTTTTGCCAGATCCGGCAGCAAATTGCCCAATTAGATATTCGTAAGCATCACCCAGAATATCAGTGTTGGTGGAAAATTTTGCAATGCCTTCAGCAATTTTTTGAATGATGGTGCAAAGCCTTTTATTGCGTTCGGTGTAGTTCCTGCCAAGCTTATCCGAATCAAGATTGATTTCTGAAAACAAGCCCTGGAAACTGCTTTCAAAAGATTGGTTTTCGATGTACTTAAATCCATTTTGAAGCGTATGCAACAACTCTGTATTTTGTGTACGTGCCAGTTCTGCAATATTGCTCCACAAGTATTGCGGCTCTATTACATAATGCACTTTACGTCGCATTTGCTTTTCAAAATCCTCTATATCTGCTTTATTGGCTTCGTACCATACAGCTAAAGGCGGACGCTTATCTTCTTTTGCCAATTCAGGATAATCTATACCCAATTCCTTTTTTGTTGCAGCTTCATAGTTATCACTCAAGTAACGCAGAAAAAGAAACGATAGCATGTAATCCCGAAAGTCATCTGCATTCATTGCTCCACGCAAATCATCTGCTATTGCCCAAAGTGTTTTACCGAGTTGTTGTTGCTCTAATGCGGTCATAGTTATATTGCTTTTGGAGATTCTTCAATAAGAATCTGAGGTAAATCAAATTGATATTTTTCAAGGAAGGCATTCAGGATTCTTTTAAATAATTCTTTGTTGTCTTCATTCATATCCACAGGCTCATAAACCGAATACTTCCCATGACTTAACAGATTCAATGCTCTTTCAAATAATACTTCGTCATCTATACCATGAATGCATTTTCCAAACTCTTTAAATCCAAAAAATGATGAAGTCTTCTCTAATATGCTCCTCAATACATTAAAGTGAAAAGTCTTAATATTTTCTGATGCTACAACTTGTTTTAATTCACTCAAGGACGCAATATGATGGAAATAAGGAGTATCGTTTGTTTTTCTTAGGGTATAGGCATCATTACCATTTTTATGCAAAAAATACCTAAGCGATTGCTCATTTTTTAGCTCATTGAATAAAACATTGAAGAATAGAACATGATGCGTTGAAATAACTGTTTTTATTTTCTTTTTGCCCCTTATCAAAAGCTTTGATAAATCGCTTGCTACAGCGATGGCGTTATTGTCGTCTAAAGAAGAAATAGGATCATCAATAAAAAAATATTTAACCCAGTCATAGGCTTCTGCGCCTTCAATTGTTAGTTCACAAATCGCTAAAAATATACACCATATAAAAATGGTTTCTTCTCCCCGTGAAATTTTAATATTATCAATAACCTTTGTTTTCTCTATTAACTCTCCGTCATCGCTTTGTTCTGTCACCCGAATACTTCTGCTAAAACTGATCGCCCATTTTTCATAATCTATTTTATAATTAAAGTCTGCATAACGTTCGAGATAGAAAAAGATTTTTTCTTCTAAAGCCAACTCTTTAAAACCATTAAAAAAATTAGAATCAGAATTTATTTTCAATACCCTTTCTTTATCATTTTCTAAATCATTATCCCAATTAAAAAGATCTTCAGTAAAGGCATTGAAATATAGCGTGTCACGTTTACCTTCTACATCCCTTTTACCCCTGTCTTTAAACGACATTGAAATACGGGTTTTACCTGTTCCATTATACGCATATAGCAATACAAAATGTTGATTTGGATTATTTAAATCATCCCTGAATTTATCAACGATACTGTCCAGATTATTGTATTGATATATTGGTGATGGCCTACTCATTCTAAACTTCGGTTCTTTATTCGTATGCTTTCAATCCAGATATTTCCCGTCCTTGTGCTAACTTTTTAAGATGTGGTATTAAATCCTCCATCAAAGCGAGTTCTTTTTTGCTACGATCTTTCCAACTCAATTGTAATGGCGCTAATAGTTCACTTAATTGTTCACCGTCAAATATCATCCTGCTTATTATACCATCTACAAAATTTTTCAGGGCTGCCGTCGGTAAACCATGCTTTTGGGCAATGGATGTTAGCTCTTTGGCTGTTTTTTCTTCTTTAAAATTTTCATAGCCTTCCCGGATTTCGGTTTCAGAGCGTCCCTGGTCCCAATCCAGAGAATTAATGTATGCCACAATATCATCCCTTTGTCCCATCATGTTAGAAGTAGAAAGTAAGAGGTTAATCACTTGCTCCTTGGTCATCTTTTGCTTAGATGGTTTTGTTTGGGTAGATTTTGCAATCAATGCCATGATATAATCATAATCCACCAATGCAGAGGCGAACAATACAAATTCAAAATCCAGTTGCTGCACTTTTGGGTCGGCAGCATCACCTTCTTTGGTTTGCTTTTCTTTCAGACGCTTAGCAGTTTCTAAATAAGCTCCTTTAAATGAACGAAGTTCTTCATTGGGCAGTAGTTGCTCGATCTTGTTTTTATTTTCATCGCTTAAATCAGTGTATTGGTCAAGTTGTGTTTTCAGCCTTTGCACTTCTTTAAAGTGATTAATAAATTCGGCACGGGCAGCATCTCCTTTCAGGTTGTTTACTTCTTCGGGCTTGCATTCCAGTTGCTGGCTTTGCATAAACTTATTAAGAGCTGCTACTGCTTTTTCATATTTGTTAATCACAACCGGTGCAGCATCCACAAGCCATATTTCTTTGGCTTTACCCTTGTCTTCGCCAGAGAATAAAGCAATAGCTTCATCAACGGCACCCTGTTGTTTGCGGAAATCTAATATGTTACCATAAGGTTTACTGTCGTTCAGTATGCGGTTGGTACGGGAGAATGCCTGTATCAAGCCATGATATTTCAGGTTTTTATCTACGTACAGTGTATTGAGATATTTGCTATCGAATCCAGTAAGCAGCATGTCCACCACGATTACTACATCTATTTTATTGGCATGAGCATAATCTGCATTGCTGTATTTATGATCTTTAATTCGTTTTTGCACATCCTGATAATATAGGTCAAATTCGGTAATACTATGATTAGTGCCGTATTGCTCGTTATAATCCCTGATAATGGCACGCAAAGCAATTTTCTTTTCATCAGGTGCCTCTTCATTATCCGCTTTTTCTTGTGGCAGGTCTTCCTGTATTTGCTGCACATCTTTATTTCCATCGGCTGGCGGAGAAAATACACAGGCAATATTTAAAGGTTGAAAATTTTCATTTTTCTCCTTTTTGTTGGCTTGCCTTTCTTTGAATAAATTATAATACTCGATAGCTTCATTTATGGATGCAGTAGCTAATATTGCATTGAACTTGCGTGAATTAGTGGCTGCATCATGTTTGTCGAGGATAGCCTCTGTAACGGCTAAGCGGTGAATCGTGCTTCCAATGTTTACTTTCCCATCCGGCTTATAATAGTCCACATGAAAACGTAACACATTTCTATCTTCAATAGCATGGGTTATAGTGTAGGCATGCAATTGCTTTTGAAAAATATCATTGGTGGTTTTAAAAGTACCGACAGTGCCATCAATTTGCCTGTAGTTAGCATTAACTTCAAAAATAGGTGTTCCCGTAAAGCCAAATAGCTGCGCATTAGGAAAAAATTCTTTAATCGCCTTATGATTTTCTCCAAACTGCGAACGATGGCATTCATCAAAAATGAATACTAAACGTTTTTTGCTTAATGGTTGTAAGCGTTCCTTATAATTTTTTTTATGTTCGGCGTCAAGCGCCAAGCCCAATTTTTGAATGGTAGTTACAATAACCTTATCGGCATAATCTTCGCTCAACATGCGTCGTACAAGCGTTTCTGTATTTGTATTTTCTTCAACACTTCCTTCCTGAAACTTATTAAATTCTTCACGGGTTTGCCTGTCCAAATCTTTACGATCAACGACAAACAAACATTTTTCAATATCAGGGTTATCTTTTAAGAGGGTAGATGCTTTGAATGAAGTGAGTGTTTTCCCACTGCCTGTTGTATGCCATACATAACCGTTGCCTCTGTTTTGCTCAATACATTTTTGAATGGCTTCCACCGCATAAATCTGATAGGGACGCATAACCATCAGTTTTTGTTCGCTTTCCACAAGTACCATGTAACGGCTTATCATTTCTCCAAGCCTGCACTTGGCAAGAAATTTCGCTGCAAAATCAAACAGGTGGGTAATTTTTTTATTGTCTTCATTTGCCCATTGATATACCGGTAAAAATTGTTCATCAGCGTTAAAACTGAAATGTTGGTTTCGATTGTTAGAAAAATAATAAGTATTGGAACGGTTGCTCACAATAAAAAGTTGCATAAAACATAACAGCGAGTTAGTGTAGCCATTGCCAGGATCATTTTTATAATCAACTATTTGCTGAATAGCACGACGTGGACTAATCTCCAACGTTTTCAGTTCTATTTGTACTACAGGAATACCATTGATAAGCAAGACAACATCATAACGATGATTACTGTTTTCTGTATTCATCCGTAACTGGTTAACAACCTCAAAATCATTTTTACACCAGTCCTTGATATTAACAAGTGTATAGTGTAGTGGTGTACCGTCCTCACGCTGAAAACTGTTTATCTGTCGCAGGATTTTTGAGGCAGTAAATACATCTGGATTAATAATTTCATCACGAAGGCGGGCAAATTCAGCATCGGATAATTTAACCCTGTTCAAGGTCTCAAATTTTTGCCGAAAGTTTTGCTCCAGTGCCTTACGGTCACGAATGTCGGGGCGGTATGTGTATTTGAGGTCAGTCAGTTTTTCGACAAAGCCATATTCAATTTGGGGTTCGTTAACCATGAGATATAGTTCTAAAAGCGGAAAATACAGATGTTTTACTGTTTGTTGATAATTGGTAGCCGTCTTTTTGATGTGGAAGCCAGCCGTTTATAATATTGGTTCGAACACAATAGGGAGAAAAAGGCCAGTATCAAGAGAGTCGTTTATTCTACAAGACAAGGTTTAATGATGAAGAATCGTTGGCTTAATCCCTGATTTAAATAGCACATTTAAGATAATTTTCGATAAGCTTCAAACCTCCAATAAAGTTCGACTTCATGCTCCCTGCTTCTACACAACCAAAAAGTCGAACTGAAATAGTTCGACTTTTGCATTTTGGTTCTATAAACAGTTTAATGAATCATCAGGTTCCCTGCCTGACTGTGTCACGCAGGCAGGGATACAAATCGAAGCTTTAGCTTCTTCCTATAATCACGGCTGACGCATAACACAGGTTTACTTTTTTATTTGTACAAGCTTCTCGCTTTGCTTCAAGAGTGAATCTTCTTAATAGGTAATCACCAATTATCTGAAGCTGTTAAAAAATAGATTTTCAATCTTATCATTAGAAATCTTGATTATTAAGTTTTATCGAAAGCGTACTTCTACATACAATTCGCCTGTTTAGCATTCGACATTTCTTTCCTTCTCTTCATTGTTTTGAAATAATTTCATACCCCCAAATCTTCTCTTATGTACTTTACTTCTTCGGATATTCAAAAACGCCGTGAGCTTCTTCAGTCAAAATGGAACCAGTTATTCGATGCTGGTGAGGTCGTGGTTGTTTATGCAGGTGAACCCATTCAAAAGCCTGGAGGACTAGACCAGACCTATCCCTTTCTACCTCATCCTGCCTACTTCTGGCTTACAGGTCGCAGGAGAGAAAATGAAGCGGTTCTTTACAATAAAGAAAGCGGATGGATCGAATTCCAGCAGGAGATTGGTCCCGATGAAGCAGTATGGGAAGGTGAAAGAACCGATCTGCTGGTGAATGAAAAAGGTAGGTCCAATAAAGAGCTGGAATCTTTTCTGAAAAAATTTACTAAGGTCTATTCTCTTGGACAGACTTCACAATCTGTAACAGGAAAGGCTTTTGAATTGCGTACTCTGTTAGATCAGACAAGAAGAAAGAAGGATGAAGCAGAAGTAAAACTTTTCAGACATCTGGCGGCTATTGCCAAACATGGCTATGAAAAGATCGGAGAGATTTTGAAGCCTGGCATCACAGAAAAAGAAATAAAAATTGCATTTGAAAGCGAGATCATGAAACAGGGTGCGCATGGTGTACCGTATGAAACCATTGTAGGAGCGGGACCCAATTCCGCCATCCTGCATGCGCTGCCAACAGAGAGAAAGGTACAGAAGGAAGAACTGGTGCTGATAGATGCGGGTGCTGATATGTATGATTATTGTGTGGACATAACAAGAATGTTTCCATCCGATACGATGTCTTCCCAGCATAAAAGTCTTTACCAGCTGGTGCTTCAGGCACATACAGAATGTATTGCACTTTCAAAGCCAGGAGTTTTATGGGGTGATGTGCACCTGCGTGCTGCCAGGATAATGACTGAAGGGTTGTTGCAGCTGGGCATATTAAGAGGTTCTGTTGATGAACTCATGGACAAAGGAACGATCGCTGTTTTCTTCCCACACGGAGTTGGCCACCTGGTTGGATTGAGAGTGAGGGATACTGGTCATGAAGAAAGGAAGGAAGCAAAGATCTATGCAGGCGCCAGGGTTCGCGTGGAGATAGAGCTGGAAGCTGGTCATTTTATTACAGTAGAACCTGGATGTTATTTTATTGATGCCTTATTGAACAGCCAGGCGGTCAGGAATCAACACAGGGAATTGATCAATTGGAGTGAAGTAGAAAAATGGAAGGGGATCGGGGGTGTTCGCATAGAAGACAATATACTCATCACAGAAAATGGCAATGATAATTTGACGATGATTGTCCCAAAAACAATCACAGATTTTAAGATTTGATTTTGGGATCACAGATTTCACAGATTAATACTTAAAGTCTTCAGGTATTAAGATATAATTCTGAATCACAGATTACACAGATTAAATTGATATCTCTGATAAAGATGGCACAGGTTGTATAATGAAATCACTGACTTACACCGTTTTTCAGATAAGATTTTGAACGTTGAAAAATTCTTTTATCAGTCCAATAAAGACGCCTTTAATTATTATTAGCCAATCTGTGCAATCTGTGTAATCTGTGATAGTATCTAATCTCATTAATCAGTGATAATATCTAATACTTGTAATCTGTGATAAATAGCCAATCTGCGTAATCTTAATTGAAATACGTGTAATCTGTAATTACTTTGCTCCCATGATAGCGAGGTTCTTGGTAAGGGTCAGGAGAAGCAGGAAATATTTTAGCCGTTTTTTGGGAACGGAAAGATTTAGAAGAAATGTGTTGCAAGCCATCCCATTCTGGATAGCATCACTGGCCACCGGATTAATTGCTGTGGCTTATACAAAGTTGTTTGGTTATTCTGAGCAGGCACTTCAATCAGCGCTTCACTGGCACAGCTGGACAATCTTCCTGATCACACCTTTATGTTTCTTACTGGCATGGATGATTGTTCAAATCTTTGCACCCAACGCAAAGGGCAGTGGCATTCCGCAGGTAATGGCTGCCATTGAATTGTCTACTCCCAGGCATGAAGTGAAATTGGGTAAATTGTTAAGCGTTCGCATCGCGATCACCAAAATAGGGTCAAGCCTCATGATGGTGCTGGGAGGAGGTGCAATTGGAAGGGAAGGACCCACCATACAGGTTGCCGGTTCCATATTTCGACTAGTCAATAAATGTATACCCAAATCATGGCCTAAATTATCAGGTCAAAGCTTCATTCTTACAGGTGCTGCTGCAGGATTGGCTGCAGCATTTAATACACCATTGGGTGGAGTTGTATTTGCAATGGAGGAACTGGCAAAGATTCACATCAGGTTTTTTAGAACAGCGCTTTTTTCAGCAGTTATTATTGCGGGACTTACCGCTCAGGCCATCCTGGGACCCTATCTCTATCTCGGATACCCCGATGTTAAATACCTGCAGTTTTCTATTTTTCTTGGAGTGGCGCTGACTGCATTTTTTGGAGGTTTCATGGGTAGTCTCATGGGCAAGGCCATCCTCCTGGTAATGAAATGGAAAAGTTCATTCAATAAATACAAGGTCATTCTTTTTATAATTTTTTCCGGGTTGGTAATCGCTACGATTGCATATTTTTTTGACAGTGAAATCCTGGGCTCAGGCAAAAACCTGATGAACAATAAACTTTTCACTGATGATAAATACAGCTCCTGGCATACAGTTTTAATGCGGATGCTTGGACCAGTTTTATGTTTCAATACGGGAGCTGCCGGTGGTGTATTTGCTCCTTCACTTGCTGCAGGTGCTTCTATCGGATCATTTATATCCGGATTATTTCATCTTACAGGTGCCAATGCAAATATCCTGGTATTGTGTGGGATGGTTGGCTTTCTTACAGGTGTTACTCGAACACCTTTTACATCAGCCATCCTTGTGCTTGAAATGACCGACAGGCATAGTGTTATTTTTCATTTGATGTTAGCTGCTCTTGTGGCTAACATAGCTTCCATGCTAATCGACAGACACTCCTTTTATGAACAATTGAAAAAAAACTATCTCAACGATCAGGGATTATAAGATTAGAATCACAGATTGCACAGATATTTTTGGATCACAGATTACACAGATTTCACAGATTAATACTTATAGACTTCGGTAATTAGATTTAACGCAGAGATTGTATTCTGAATGAGAGGTTATGCAGATTTGATCCTTAATGATCCATTCACATTAGTAGCTAATCTGTGTTCCTCTGTGTAATCTGTGATTTTAAACCATCTGTGAAATCTGTGTAATCTGTGATAGTATTTAAACCTGGCAATCAGCTTAATCTGTGATCGGGTAACCTTTATCGATCCAGTCTGCCTTGATATTATGCGGAAGATTCAGTAAGAAGTAATTGGTAAATTTCATTTCTTTTAAAGTCGCGATAGCAGGACGAACATTGGGACAGTGTTCAAATGGACAGCATCCACAGTATACAACGATCTTCTTGTCCTTATCCATGCTTTTTAATTCCGTTTTCAGTTTTTCCAGTCCTTCTTCCGAATTCACCATGCCTACATTCACTGAATGTGGAATGGTTGCTCCGGGACCCACGCTGATAATTACCGGGATATCAGATTTTGAAGTGATTGAATTTGCGAGAACAGCTGGCTCCATCAGTTGATTGCTGGTCCAGTTTACCGGATTTTGAGCATGCAAGCCAGATGCAAAAAATACTGCAATCAGAAAGAATATAGGGCTAAGTGTTTTCTTCATGTTCTACTGGTTTGACAGCAAGATATCATTTCCTGTTCAATCACCCTGTTTCACCTGGTAAAGTATAAAACTATTAACATTAAGATCGGGTTCTTTCAGGTAAATTTATTGTTCAAAAGAAATCAAATGAAAAGACTGAATTGCTGGAAATGTGCGGTGCTATTGGCTTCTTTGTATGCACTCTCACAATCATTGTTTATTTAAAGATATTTTGAACGAACAACCATGCGGAGCAGCTGCTTCGCATTTTTTTTGTCAGGGAAGCAGTAATTTTCCCCTAGTGAAAAGCAGCCCTTCCTTCATACGGTCTTATTTCAGAAAGATTCCATTTGGTATGATCGCCCTGCTGGCTCTTTTTGCCGGTGCACTAATCCTCTTTGTTGTGATTGTACATGAAGTGTTGAGTGAGCAGGAAGAACAGGCCGATCTTGCCATTTTTCATTTTCTTTCCTTGCATGTGATCAGTAATAGTCTGACTGGATTCATGAAAACTGTGACCCATTTTGCTTCCTCTACTTTTTTACAGATTGCTTATGGTTTGCTGGTGATCCTTTACCTGTTTAAAAAAGATATTAAAAGAGCCGTGGAGATCGGTGTGATCGGCATTGGTGGTTTTCTGGTGAATTATGTAATGAAGCTTTCATTCCAACGCCAACGTCCTCCGGATCCATTGATGGAGCCCTTGCAAAATTTCAGCTTCCCAAGTGGACATGCTACATCAGGATTTATCTTTTATGGGTTACTGGTATATCTCCTTTGGAAAACAAAACTCAATCTCACTGTAAAATATATAGCAGCCATTATCCTGATCTCCTTTGCACTGCTTATTGGTTTCAGCAGGGTTTACCTTCGCATGCATTATCCATCCGATGTTCTTGCAGGATTTTGCATTGGCTTTTCCTGGCTGGTATTAAGTATCTATATCCTGACCATCCTCAAAAAGAAAACGGACCGAGAAATCAGTCGCAGTGAAATCATTAGATCTTAACTGTAATTCCTTAAGAAGTAAAATAGTTACCAAAGGTTTTAAGGTGTGCTTGTATTTCCTTCAGGGTTTCATCGGTATCTTCTTCTGCTTTCAGATCGTCCAGTTTTTTCTTTAGTGGAATGAGATAATTGTGAAGTTGGTCATGAGCGGTGCCGGTCATGGTGCATTTATCAAAGATCATTTTGAATTCGGATTTTAGTGTATCCTGGAGTGGAGCACCGGAGATGGTTCCTGCCAGGGCGCTGTCAACGATCTTCAGCATATTGTTGATGCCAGTGATGGTTTCCGGATTGGCCTTCCATTTTTCTCCGTTGTTCAATTGAACTGCTGCTGCTTCTTCATGGTGATCTGTTTCGGCTTTAGTAACAACAGTAGTATCTTTATGTTCATCATGAGAAGAAGCCACCTGGTTGTTACAGGCAGTCAAAAAGATTGCAAAAGCAAAGAATACAAATAAGTTTTTCATTGTTTGGTGGTTGAGCAGGTAAATTTCTGAGAGAAGGTTTTTAGGAATCCTGATTTTAGTCATGATCGTTCATCAAAACGGCCATTAAATACTTAAAGTTTGTGTAATGAATCATTGTTGCCCGGAAAACTTCTACTTATTATTAAAAAACTATTTCCATCGCAATTCAAGCTTGATAGCAATCTACCACTTGACTTCAGTGAGGATTGATCTCAACAATACCCAGGAAGGACTTGACCAATCAATTTATTTCCAGAATCTTTTTCATTTTACTCCGGGTTTACTGGCATAGGATTGTTTCATTATTTAAAGTAATAAATCTTCTTACCGTCTTCCCGGTTACTCAGATATATCCAACTTTTCTTTCTCTCTCTTTCTTGAAATAAAATAGTTATCCAAAGCCTTCCTTCCAAATTGCTTGAACACAACTGGTGTGACAATGATATCTAAAAGAGTGGAGCTGATCAGCCCTCCAAGTATGACGGTAGCAACGGGATAAAGAATTTCCTTGCCTGGCGCTGAAGGATTCAATGTCAGTGGTACCAGGGCCAAAGCTGCTACTAATGCAGTCATGAGTACAGGAACCAGTCTTTCCTGTGAACCCCTGATGATCATTTTATCATCGAAAGTTTCGCCTTCATATTCCACCAGGTGTATATAATGAGAGATCATCATGATGCCATTTCTTGAAGCAATACCTGTAAGTGTAATAAAACCTACCAGGGTAGCAATTGAAAATACGCCACCCGTTAACAAAACAGCGATCACGCTTCCAACAAGAGCCAAAGGAATATTCAGCATGATTTGTAAACTGATCTGCCAGGATTTAAAATGACTATAGAGTACTACGAAAATCCCTATAAAAGCTAACAAGCCAAGAATAGTGATCAGCCTGGAAGCAGATTGCTGACTTTCAAACTGGCCTCCCCATTCAGTATAGTATCCCTGTGGTAATTGAAATGCATTTACCGCTTTTTGCATTTCAGTTACGGTACTTCCGAGGTCTCTGCCCTGCACATTCGCAGATACTACAATCCTGCGTTGGGTGTTTTCATGGTTGATCTGGTTGATGCTGTTTTCCATGTCCACACTTGCCAGTTGTTGCAAGGGGATCAATGATCCATCCGCAGTAGCGATTGGAGTATTCCTGATTTGTTCGGGATCCATCCTGATGGTATCATGCACTCTCACTAGCAGGTCAAAGCTTTGCTGACCTTCTATCACCTGGCTGGCAGTCTTTCCGTTGTAAAATATTTCCAGCTGCTCTGCCACTTCACCTGGCTTTAATCCATATTGCATGATGCGTTTACGATCCATGCGGATCATGAGTTGTGGCGTCATTACAATATTCTCCACCTGTGCGTCCACCACACCTTCAACATTGGAAATAATATTGCGTATTTCACCGGCAGATGAGCGAAGTGTTAACAGGTCATTGCCAAAGATCTTAATGGCCACCTGAGCCCTCACACCAGATAGAAGATGATCCAGCCGGTGAGAGATGGGCTGTCCAATGTTGATGCTTACACCTTTGAGCACATCAAGGTTATGCCTGATATCTTCCAGTATCTTTTCGTGGCTTCTTCCTCCTTCTTCATCTATGAGGGCCACATCAATTTCTGAATAGCTGGGTGGTTCGGCATGTTCATCCAGTTCTGCCCTTCCTGTTCTTCTTGATGTCAAAGCAACACCTTCTACTTTTAAGATTTGCTTTTCTGCTATGTTACCGATCTTGTTGGATTCTTCCAGCGAAGTGCCTGCCGGCGCTATCACAGTTACTGTAAAGCTGCCTTCATTGAATGGCGGTAAAAATTCGGTTCCAAAAAAAGGTACAATGGCAAATGATAAAACTACCAGCAGGGCAGCGCCCATAATGACTCCTTTCGTTCTTTTCAAACTCCATCGAAGTATACCAAGATCTTTTTTCTTTAACCATTGCACCAAAGGACTATCATGTTCTTCTTTTAGTGATGCTACGGCATATTCTTCTTCCTTTTTTTCACTAACATTAATTCTCTTATTCTTCCTCTTCCAAAACTTTAAATCCACATGCTGCAGGTCTTTGGGTTTTCCTAGCAAATAGGAACATAAGGCTGGTGTAACTGTAAGAGATACAAAAAGTGAAGCAATGATGGAAGTGATATAGGCAATACCAAGTGGAGCAAAGATCTTTCCTTCAATACCCTGCAGGTAAAAAAGAGGTATGAAGACAAGAACAACGATGATGGTCGCATACACGATTGAATTCCTGACTTCACTGCTGGCGCTGTAGATCACCTGCAATAAAGGTCTTTGCTTTTCTTTGGGCAGGGCCCAGTTTTCCTTCAGCCTGCGGTAAACATTTTCCACATCCACAATGGCATCATCTACTAACTCTCCAATGGCAATGGCAAGACCACCCAGTGTAAGTGTGTTGATCGAAATGTTAAAGAGTTTAAAGACGATGGCTGTTATAATCAGTGAAAGAGGAAT
Organism: Bacteroidota bacterium; assembly: GCA_023386045.1. Classification (GTDB taxonomy): domain Bacteria; phylum Bacteroidota; class Bacteroidia; order Chitinophagales; family Chitinophagaceae; genus Flavisolibacter. The sequence continues at coordinate 49,313 of JAEWKK010000019.1, read as the reverse complement.
GGCTGTCAATGTAATGATGGTGGTCCTGAAATTCAGCAGGAAAAGAAAAAGAATGATAATCACAAGGATAAAGCCATCACGCAGGGCATGTTCTACATTGGTGAGTGAATTGACAATGAAACTTTTTTGCTGGAAGACATCTGTATGGATTTTGATATCAGGAGGGAGAGAAGAGTGTAATTCAGCAATGCCCTCGAGAATATCATCGGTTAAGGTAACCGTATTGGCCGTTGGTTGTTTTTCAATGCTGAGGATCACAGCGGGTTTGGCATTGAAGGAGCCATCTCCGCGTTTGATAGCTCCGCCCAATTTTACATCAGCCACCTGCCCCAGCGTTACGATCTGACTTCCATTTGCTTTTACTACGGTATTCGCAATATCAGTGATATCATTCGTGCGGGCAATATTCCGTATCAACACCTCAGTTCCACTATGATTAATAAATCCTCCTGTGGTATTATTATTTGAAAGTTTCAGCGCCTCATCTACATCATCAATAGTCACATTCAACTGACGCATTTTTTGAGGTGATACCAGAACCTGGTATTGCATTCTTTCTCCGCCAATGGGGATCACCTGTGACACACCTTTGATGCTCATCAACCTTCTGCGAAGCGAAAAATCAGCAATGGTCCTCAGTTCCATTGGAGAGGTTGTATCAGATGTAACTGCTATCAACATGATCTGTCCCATAATGGAACTGATAGGACCTAACTGCGGCGTAATTCCTTCAGGTAGTTGAACAGTTTGTAATTTTTCCGAGGTCAGTTGTCTTGCCCTGTACACATCTGTGTTCCAGTCAAATTCAACGAATATCATTCCCAGCCCGGGAGAAGCAACAGATCGGACTACTTCCACGCCAGGGGCCCCATTGAGCGCAGTTTCAACAGGTAAGATGGCCTGTGCTTCCACTTCTTCTGGTGCCAGTCCGCCGGCTTCAAGAAAAATAGTTACACGCGGCCTGTTCAGATCAGGCAGAACATCAACAGGAAGATTTACTAAAGTAAAAACTCCGTAAACCATTATTAGTGCCGATAAAGACACCACGAATAACCTGTTCTTTAATGAAAATTGTATGAGCCTGTTGAGCATGTTCTGTTGTTTACCTTTTATCGTTTACTGTGCTTCGAAAAATCCTTTCCTTAATTTGAATGATGTTCTGTATGCGCCTGGTTGGCTTTTTCAATATCAGTCTTAGAGCCCTCTGATACATTGAGTGTAAAATCTATGGTATGGATCTTCCCATCTGCATTGAATTGTACCCATGCACGATAGGTACCTGCTTTTTCAAAATTTGTATGCAAATCAAACTGTCCTTTGTCGACAGAAGGATGTACATGCAGGTATTCTTTTTCGTTAAGACTGATCATAACAAAATGCGCTTTTGCACCCAGGTAATTATCAAGGGTATTGGCGTCTATCTCCTTACCATCTTTTTTGATGATGCCTGAGATATGCATCAACGCTCCGGTGAGTAGCTTGCCACCTGTGGGCTTCAATTCAAAACTGTAACTGGCAGAATTACCACTAAGCTTTTCTTCTGAATAGGTTTTTGCCTTAGGTGCAGTGCCTGCAACCTGTATGTCGTTTTTATCAACCACATGATTTCCACCTGAAGGCTTATAATCCGCAAATGCTTTATAAGTTCCGGGTGCAGGGAATTGGGCTGAGGTCTGATATGATCCATCAGCTGTGTATTCAGGATGAATATGATCAAACCAGGAAAGATCATCGCTTACGAGGATCAGGTGGATCTTTTTCTCATGCTCTGTTTCCAGTGCCACCTGTTCATTTTCTAAACCTTTCTTTTTGGGTGTAAGTGAGAGTTTTACCTGTTGATTGGGTTGAATAGTGGAAGGATCGGTATTGAATTGCATAAAGTACACGCCATCTCCTGCAGGAGCTTCATCGCTGTGCTCCAGCTTCATGCCGCATTTGGGACAGGTGTCACCTTCTTTACCTGTGACTTCCGGGTGCATGGGACAACGGTAAACATGTTCATGCTGCGCTGTATTTTCATTCTTAGTGGTGTTCTTGTTATCTGAACATGCAAAAAGCAGGAGGGATGACAAGATAATTGTGGCTAACGATTTCATTTTAATTTGTTTAATTTTTTATTGGTTTAAATAAATCATTTTCATCTGGTAAACATTGCCGGTAACAATTCTTTCTCCGGCTTCTGCTCCTTTAATAATAGCGGAGTAAATGGCATTGCTTTCTCCTTTTTGAATAAAAGAAATGCTGAATTGTTCTGCCTTGTCCTTAATAAATACTGCTGGTTTGCCATTCACATCTGTAATAGCTGCTGTAGGTACCACCAGCTGGCTGATACGGTGACTTCCATACTGTAGAACTCTTACGTTCTCACCGATCTTGAATTTTCCTTCAGGGTTGATGATCTCGAAGATGATCCTTTGCGACTGGTTGTTGCTGTTGACAACCTGTGCTGATGAAATTTTACGAAGAGCATAGGTGGCAGTATCATAATTAGAAAAGACTTCAAAACGGTTTTCCTTATTGTTATCATCCCCCATTGACTCAAAGACCTGCGTTTCGATGTAGACCTTATCAAGATTGGTAATTTCGAAAAGTGTTTGTCCAGCAGAAACCACAGCCCCGATGGCATAATTGAAAGTACTCACCACACCACTGATGGGTGCTGATAGCGTAATCATTTTTGTATTACCTGCACCTGCGCCAATATTGGCATTGAATAAACGAAGGTTCTGCACGGCAGCCTCATACCTTGCCTTCGCTTCGGTTAGATCTTTCTTTGCTACGATATCTGAAATTCCCAACAGGCGGTCGTATTGTGCTTTTGCGGCTTTTACTTCAGCATTCAGGGTATTTCGTTGCGCAATGATATCTATCTGCGTTCCTGCTTCTACCTGTTGCTCAATTACAGCAAGTGATTGTCCTTTGGAGACTAACTGCCCTGGCCTCACTTTCAATGAAACGATCTTACCAGTTTGAGGTGTCTGTATCACAGCAAGTCCCTGGGGTGAAGCCACGACTGTTCCGAACAACTGTGTTGACTGGTAAAAATTTCCATTTCCTGTTTTTTCTGTCAGTATATCAAATAGAAACTGTGATTCTTTTTCAACGATGAAGGAATTGGAAAGTCCCTGGCCTGCGGCCTTTCCTGTTCCATGGTCTTCGCCGCCATGTGCAAGAGATGGATTCATAGCTGCAGTAGGAACCAGTAAGAAGAAAATGATCACGGCTGCTGTTGTTCTTCGGTTGCGGTTCTTCATCAGGAAATACATGAGTAACAATCCAACGATCAGTCCTAATATAGCAAGCAGCCAGGGAGATTCATACCAATGTGCATGCACTTCACCTGTTGCAGTTTCAAGCTTTTTACCGATTTCAATCTTGGGGACCTGTAAAAAATCAGGGCCATAAGGACTGTTGATATTCACCTGCAGGTCATAGATCTTATTTTCTGGGAAGGTCCCCTTCAGCTGGTAGATGCCGGTATCTATTCTTACAAGATTGAATTGGATCCCGCTTTGATCAGGAATTTTTAAACTGATTACAGCAGAATCAATGGCCCTGTTGGTTCTTGCATCAGAAAGAAAAAGCTGTAAGACTCCTTCTTTGTTTGCCTGCAGTTCTCCATACTTTACAAGCACTTCATACTTGTCAGAAAGCGCTTCACTGCTGAAGTATTTCATGCTGGTATTGGCTGTTGCTTTTTCTGTTCCATGGTCCTCACCGCCGTGGGCATAAAGGAAGGCAGGCAGCAGAAGGGCAACTGCAAACAGGAGCGCATGCCAGCATCTCTTAGAAAAGATCATCTTCGTTATCATTTGATTTGTGTTCATGTTATGGTCTTTGGAGGTAAGGATTATAAACTTCCATTGAGATATCGCAATTGGATCACGGCTTCATTCAGAGCACGGATGGTTTCCACATGGTTGAAGAAAATATCAAAGGCTGATTGCAGGTTACGCAGGGATTCAATGTAATTGAGTTGCCCTCCATTAAAAAGCCTTTGTGAAGTTTCCATGATGGCGCGTGCCTGCGGAAGCGCGGTTTCATTGAAATAGTCAAGACTCTGGACTTCCCGGTAATAATTGAAGATGGCCTGTTTATATTCGGCATTCAGTCTTTGCTGTTCCAATTGTTGTTGCGACCTGGCCACTTCAATTCCTGTTTTAGCTGCATTAATCCTTGCACGATTCTGTTTTCCCCACAAAGGCAAACTGATTCCGGCCTGGTAACCGGGTATTCTTTCATAATTGCTTTTTGTGGGAAAGCTCAGGCCTGCCTGAAGTTGCGGCAGTAGTTCTGCTTTTTCAACCTTGAGTTCTTTTTCACTCAGAACTACCTGTTGTTGTAACAACTGTTGCCTGATATTAAAAACAGTATCGGTTGACTGAACAAAATCCAGTGGCCCCAATTCGGATAAACTAAAAGAATCTCTTGTATTGGTATAAAAACGGAAGATCTCCCATTCTGCGTTGAGGTCGGCCTGCAGTCTGTTCAATTCATTTCTTACGGCATCCGCCTGTGATGTTGCCTGCAATTCTTCCAGCTTGTTGATCTGCCCTGCTTCAAAAAATCTTATTGATGATTTCCTGATCTCCTGGTAAATGCTGTCCTGGTAACGTATTAATTTTTCACGGGCAGAAAGAAATTGCAACTGCAGGTAATTGGCCATGACCTCTCTTTTCAATTCGTATGCACTTCCCTTCAATTGCAACTGGGCCATGTTTATTCTTTCCTGTTGCAATGCCTTGCGGTTCCTGTAAACTCCAGGAAGATTAAATGACTGCTGAACACCAAAGATCATGGGTTCGTAAGGTGTGGCTTCCACAAATATTTGCGGATTATCAAAAGCAGATGCAGATCTTAATAACTGTTGCTGTTGCTGAACTGCAAGATCAGCTGACCTGAGGTTACGCTGGTTATTTAGCGCCAGTTGCACTGCTTCATTTGCTGGCAGCAACCGCTGACCATGGGCAATTAGGATATTTAAAAAGAAAACCAGAAAAATAAAGGAACGTAGCATAAAAATGATTTCTGTTATGGACACAGGTATCTAGCCCTGTTTTAAAATAGGCTGTTGCAGGGTAACAGAAATCTAAATCTGGAACGACTGGATCATGATCCGCAAGTCCTCTATCGTTGCCGGAGGACGCCATCGGTCAAATGGAGGAGTTTGGGTTTTTTCTTCTGCGAGGGTAAGGTCGGTAATGGAAACAAAGCCTGGTAATAGAACAAGTGTCGAGAGAATGCCAGGAGCTTCGATGGATCTTGCCACTGATTTGTCCATCTGTTGTACCAGCACTACAGATCCCGAACAGCAGTCATCCTTTGGCAGCCCTGTTTTCTCATCATGAAGATGATGTGGTTTTTTCGAGTGTTCGTGCTGGTGATGAGAATTAGTCAAAGGACTTTCATGATGAAGGGAATGAACATAGCTGCTCAGGGAGCAAGCCATGCTGACTACCATATTCAGGCTGAAAACCATCAGCAGGAATAAAGATTTGTAGTATGTTCCTTTTTTATACATGAAAGTCCTGCAAAAATAGATTGTAGAAAGTTAATGATTATTTGAATTTTTATGCGGCAACTCCTGCCATTTTCCTGCATTCTTCCGCGCATTTTCTACAGGCCTCGGCACATTCCCTGCAATGTTCCATATCTGAGTGCTTTGCACATTCTTCACCACAGGCAAAGCAGATGTCGGCACATACCCTGCAGATCTCACTTGCATATTCTCCATTGATACTCATGACCTGGGCAGAGGCATAACAAATTGCTGCGCATTCCATATCCAGTTGTATGCATCGGGCCATTTTTTTGACATCTTCTTCCTGCAGGCAGGCAGAGGCACAATGATTACAAATTGAAGCACATTCGAGGCAGGCATCAATACAGGCCTGGTACATTTGATTGTGAGCCATAATTTATCTTTTTAATGGTTAAAACAACTCAGGTCGCAAAGAATGAACCATCGTTGATAAGGATGACTTTATTCTAACTCATTTTTAATCTTATGTCCTGACTACCGATTACTTCCTTTTTTTAACCAGGCCTGCAATGCCTCTATTTCTTTCTGCTGATCTGCGATGATCTTATTGGCCATCGTTTTTAATTTTTCTTCATGGGCCCCGGTTTTTAGATAAGCCTTCGACATGTTGATGGCGCCCTGGTGATGTGGTATCATCATCGATGCAAACTGCTGATCAATGGAACCGGAACTATCCATCTGCATAGGCATATTCATCTGACTCATCATTTCCTTATGAAAAGCATCTCCACCACCATGTGCTTCATGTCCTGAAAGAAAGCTGTTGAATTCAGCGATCTCTTTTTGCTGCTCGTCCTTCATCTGCTGCGCCATTGCTTTTAACTCGGCATTGGTTCCTTGCGACAATTCGAGCTGGATCATTTCAATTGCTCCGAGGTGATGCTGTTTCATCATGGCTGCATAGTCATTATCCGGATTGCCTGTTGATGCCATAGCCTTCATCTGGTTCATCTGTTTCTGCATGAGTGCCATCATGGAATGACCTTCTGCAGCGGTATTATCCATCCCTGGCATATTCCCATGCATGTTTCCATGATGGGTAGTATCAGTGTTTTCTGAAGTTTTGCTATTATCATTATTACAGGCGATAATGGAACAGGCCACAACAGCCATTAGGAAGAATTTTTTCATTTCAGAGTTTTGTATAAAACTTTAAAAAATCATTCCATTCAGTATATTTTCTATTAAGCAGAAGTTATCAGCTCAGCTTTAAAACCAGCACTCTTCACCAATTCCTGGATTTCTTTTTCGTTTAACTCTGTTTCAACAGTAAGAATCTTGGAGGGATGCTGGGTATCTACTTTCCAGGAGCTAATACCCGATTTATTATCAAGAAATGGTTTTGCCGTGGCTACACATCCGCCACAATTGATGTTTGTTTTAAATTGATACTGTTTCATAATAAGTTTTTGTTTTTGTGAATTGAATTAAAGTTTTGTCCATTTTAACCTGAGGCTGTTGCTAACCACGCTTACACTGCTCAATGCCATTGCTGCTCCTGCGATCATCGGATTTAACAGGAAGCCATTGATTGGATAAAGCAATCCTGCAGCAATGGGAATACCTGCGAGGTTGTAAATAAAGGCCCAGAAAAGATTTTGCCTGATGGTTCTAACGGTCTTTCTTGATAAATTAATTGCGGCTGGTATACGGTCAAGGTCAGATGTCATCAGGGTCATCTTGGCAACGTCCATGGCAATATCACTTCCCTGTGCCATGGCAATACTTACGTCAGCTTGCGCCAAAGCCTGGCTGTCATTAATACCATCGCCAACCATTGCGACAGTCTTACCACGGTCCTGCAATTTTTTGATGAAATCATATTTATCCTGTGGCAGTGCTTCCGCCCTGAATTCATCGATACCCACCTGCCTGGCTACTACAGCTGCTGTTTGTTTATTATCACCCGTGAACATGTAAACCTCAATGCCCATTTCTTTTAACCTGCTGATTGCTGATTTTGAATTCTGCTTGATCTGGTCTGCTATGCCAATCATGGCAAGAGGCCTTTCCTGGTTGGCAAAGAACACAACCGTTTTGGCTTCAGACCTTTTTTGATCTGCCCATTCCTTTATTTCTGCATTCAGTGCAATCCTGTTATTTTCAAGAAGCGCTGCAGTTCCGGCAAAATACCTGATGCCTTTATGATAGGCTTCAATTCCTGCACCAGTAATGGAGTTAAGATTTTTCAATTCTACCGGCATTGCTTCTTTTTTCAACCTGGCTGTGATAGCATCGGCCAATGGATGCTCAGAGGCATTTTCAATGCTGAAGAGAATATTCTTCAATAAGCTGTTTTCATCCATCCATTGCATATCCGTTACCTGTGGTTTTCCTTCAGTGATGGTACCGGTTTTGTCTAACACAAGTGCATTGATCCGGTGTGATAATTCCAGGCTTTCAGCGTCCTTGATCAGGATACCATTTTCAGCACCCTTACCTACACCAACCATGATGGCAGTTGGTGTTGCCAGTCCTAACGCACAAGGACAAGCGATTACGAGAACAGTAACCATTGCAAGTAAGCCATGTGTCAATCCATTTTCACCACCCAGTATGATCCAGGCAACAGCAGCGAGGATGGCAATTGCAATTACAATGGGAACAAAAATGCCTGCGATCTTATCAACCAGTTTTTGTACAGGAGCTTTCGAACCCTGCGCTTGTTGTACCATTTTAATGATATGGGCCAGCAGGGTATCACCACCCACTTTTTGCGCCCGGAACTGAAAGCTTCCTTTCTGGTTGATGGTACCTGCAAAGACTGCTGCATCTTTTTCTTTTAATACCGGAACAGGCTCGCCGCTGATCATGCTCTCATCAACATAGGAGCTTCCGTTTTCAAGTAATCCGTCAACTGGAATCTTCTCTCCAGGTTTTACCAGGAGGATGTCATTGACCTTAACCTGCTCTATGGGTATTTCCATCGTATGTCCACCATGATGAACTATGGTAACAGTTGAAGGCTGCAGTCCCATTAGCTTTTTAATAGCTGAAGAAGTGGATGCCTTTGCTTTTTCTTCCAGCAATTTGCCAAGAAGAATAAAAGCGATCACCACAGAAGCGGCTTCAAAATAAACATGCGCATGTAGTCCTTTTGCATGCCAGAAAGAAGGGTATAAAGTATTAAAAACACTGAATAAATAAGCAATACCGGTGCTTACTGCCACCAGGGTATCCATATTGGCAGAGCGGTGTCTCGCCTGTTTCCATGCATTGACAAAAAACTGTTTGCCAAATACCAGCACTACTGGTGTAGCCAGGGCCCACATGTTATAATTGGCATAAGGAATGTCCATGAAGAACATACCAATGGCAACCAGTGGAATGGAAAGAATTACAGACCAGAGCGTTCTTTGTTTTAAGCTGCGAAGTTTTTCACGATGAAGGTCCTCGAGTGCTTCGCTGGTTTTTTTACTCTCATCAATGATGAGGTCATAGCCTACCGATTGTACACTTGCTTTTAATTGTTCAGGAGTAACAAGTCCAGGAATGTATTCAACCTGTACTGAACTGCTGGCAAAATTGACAGCTGCATTCACCACACCAGCTTGTGAACTGATCATGCTTTCTGCACTTACGGCGCAGGAAGCACAACTCATGCCTGTAACTGGGAAAGACTGTTTCAGGGTTTCTACATCGTAACCCAGCTCGCGAATGGCTTTTACTGCTTTGGGAATAGTCTCAGTATCCGAAGTTTTGATCAGTGCCCTGTGATTATTGAGTTCAACCTGGTGTGATATGATGCCCGGAACCTTATCCAGTCCTTTGTCTACTATGATGGCGCAATGTTCACTTTCAACTCCGGAAAGTGGCAATGCAATTGTATTTTGATCTTCTGTGGTCATAGCCTTTCAATTGAACCACAAAGGTCGCATGAGCATTTCATGCGAATGTTATACTACATTGACTGATTGTTATACTTAATTGTGTTTTCCGGTAACTCCATCAAGGGGCTTTCGAAGAGAAGAGCCTATTTTTTTAAAAGTCCCAGGCGTCATACCCGTGATTTTTTTGAACTGGCTGGATAAATGCTGCACGCTGCTATATCCCAGTTTCCAGGCAATTTCATTGAGGGATTGCTGGTTATAGATCAGCCATTCTTTTACTTTTTCAATCTTCTGGAGAATAAAAAATTGTTCAATAGTGATGCCTTCCACTTCGGAAAACAGCCTGCTCATGTGCGAGTAGTCCTTATGCAAATGCGCAGAAAGATATTTACTGATGGTAAAATGTTCTTCAATATCTGCTTCCTGAACTTTTTGTATGAGGAGGTTCCTGATCTTTTCGATCTGCTGTTGTCTCTGATCATCAAGTAATTCGAATCCAATATTTTCCAATGCCTTACCCAAACTGCTTAGTTGGGTAGCTTGTGGAGTATCATTCAGTTCCACTTCTCCCAACTTTATATTTTTATAGGACAGGCCATGTTCTTTTAATATTTGTTCCACAGACATGATACAACGTGGGCAAACCATGTTCTTGATGAAAATATTCATAGGGTAAAATTAGTCAATCCCCCAACGAAGTTGAACTTCACCAGCCTTCTACTGGTTAACTCTGGAATTAAGATTATAATGACTTATCCTTTTGGCTGTTCACAATTGAACATCCATGGTGTTCCAAAACGATCAATAGCCATACCAAAAAGTGCGCCCCAGAATTGCGGTTGAACAGGTTCGATCACTTTGCCTCCGGAGGAGATTTTATTGAAAAGGGTATGGGTTTCTTCTTCAGAAGTGAAGTTGAGAGAAAGTGCAAAATTATTTCCAGGGTTTAATCCTCCTGGTGGTGTCATATCAGTTCCCATGATCACCATATCAGGATTCATCAATGATGCATGCATGATCTGATCTTCTGTACCTGAGGGGCACCGGTCCGCCATGGGAGTATCTTTTACAGCTACGAAATGGAGTTCTCCGCCAAAAATTTCTTTGTAAAAATTCATGGCTTCGCGACACTGGCCGTTGAAATTTAAATAAGGGTTCATCTTTGCCATATGCTTGTTTTTGAATTGATTTTAGATTGAGAAGAAAGATATTCTTCTAATTTTTCAAGACTTTGCTTCCATCCTTCTTCCATTCCTTCAAGTGCAGCATCAGCTTCCGCCGATGCTTTAACGATCAATGCTTCAAGTGTAAGTCTTGTTTTGCCTTCATAAGGAGTTAAAATAACTGTATTCAGATTTTCGAATCCACCGTATCCTTCTTCATCTTCAAAAGCAAGACTGGAAAACATAATCATGATCGGTTTATGTACCTGGTGATAAACTCCCTGCATGGGAAATACAAGTCCGTCAGCGGCTTTCATATGTATCAGTAGTTTACCTCCGGGGCGGGCATCGGTCTCGCAAACAGGATTGCTGAATCCATAAGGGCCCCACCAGTGAGGAAGGTGTTTTTTATTTGTCCATGCTTCAAACACTAGCTCCTGCGAAGCCTGAAGAATCTTCGTTAAACATAGCCGCTTGATGGCATGACCATTATGATACCTTGTCAGGATGGACATGAATGTTGTATTAACTTAATCTTCCAGCACAGAACAATGGAAGCCATTTTGCTGTACCAGCATGGTCACGGTTTCAGGTGTGAAATTCCTTCCTTCCATCCGCAATATCCTGTCACAGTCATCAAGGTCAAAATTGATCTTGCATCCGGGAAAATGACGGCTTAACATGGCTGTTATCTTTTCGGCTCGGGGCCGGTCTTCCACATTGGTTTTAAAAACTTCTACCATCACGGCTTTTTTGTTTTTAACTGATGATCCTTTCTTTATTGAATAATGCATCGATACTATAGTGCATGGGTCCTGCCAGGAGGATCGCCAAAGAAGTGACCGCCAAAAGACAGGGATATGCTGCACCACCCATAAAAAAATTGGTAAAACCCGTGAGTATAGTGGCCGCAATCATATTGATCACTAAGATCAGTGCTACAGGACGTGTCATAAAACCGATGATCAGTAATATACCGCCAATCAATTCAGCATAGGTGCTGATGTAGGCCCAGCCTGCTGAGATGTTCATCCCGCTTTTAAACATCTGGACAGTTGTTTTCATGCCAAAGCCTCCGAACCAGCCCAGAGCTTTGCTTGCACCGGCAACAAAAAGGATCAGTCCAGTCATGATCCTCAAAAAGAAAATAGCAATGCTGAGCAAATTACCGTTCGTGGATACCAGATATTTCATGTTCGTTGATTTTTTATTTTGTTACAACAAAGTTGTTATCAATACATAAGAACAGAAGGGTGGTGTTACGGCAATTAAAGGGGTTGATTGCGACAGCAGCCTTTCTTAGATTTACATTTCTTTGATTGAATTGAAACCTTGACCATGAAACATATATCCATACTGATCCCCGAAGGTGATGCCAGTCTTGTGAATATAGAAGGCACTCACCAGATATTTTCTGAAGTAAACAGTCTTCTTGCGCGTTCCGGACAATCACCTCTATTTAAAATTCAACTGGTAGGCCTGCATAAGGATGTGAGTATGAAAAAAGGTTTGTTCAGTATTCATCCGGATGCCTTGTTAGAAGAGGTGGAACATACTGACCTTGTTATTATTCCCGCCATTCATGGAAATAAACAAAAAGTGATCGAGGATAATGCAGCATTTATACCCTGGCTGGTTAAGCAGTATAACCATGGAGCGGGTATTGCTTCCTTATGCATTGGTGTGTTCCTGCTTGCCGGAACGGGTTTACTCAAAGGAAAGAAATGTGCTACGCATTGGGTGGAGGCTGATAATTTCAGAAAGATGTTTCCTGATGTGGAACTGATGCCTGAAAAGATCATGACGGATGAACACGGCATTTATACAAGCGGCGGTGCTTATTCCTGGTTGAACCTGATCATTTACCTGGTTGAAAAATATGCCGGCAGGCAAATGGCCATCACCTGCTCCAAATTATTTGGAATACAGATTGAGCGTGATAGTCAATCACCCTTTATGATGTTCATGCCACAGAAGCAACATGAAGATGATCTGATCAGGGAAGCACAGGACTTCATTGAAAAGAACTATGCTGAGAAGATCACAGTAGATGACCTGGCTTCAAAACTTGCTGTCAGCAGACGTAACCTGGAAAGAAGGTTTAAAAAAGTAACGTACAATTCTATTGTGGAATATGTGCAACGTGTGCGAATAGAAGCCGCCAAGATGAGCCTGGAAAGAGAAAGAGAAAATGTAAACGAAGCCATGTACAAGGCTGGTTATACCGATATCAAGGCATTTCGTACCACATTCAAAAAAATTACAGGCTTATCGCCTATGGAATACAGGAATAAATTCAATAAGGCTGTCAATTTAGTAGAAGCCTGAACCATTGCTGCTAACAGGCTGTTCCATCACTCTTTGGTAAGGGCATAATTTGTGTGCATGCTTTCTGTCAACAAATTGTATAACCAAAAAACAATACTATGGCAGAGATACATGTGCAGGCTAAAAAACAAAATACCAATACAAGTTGGGTCTGGATCGTTCTTTTATTAGTCATTGCCGCAGCAGTGGTTTACTTTCTTACGCGCAATAAGGACAATACAACGGAACAGAACCAGGTTACACCCCCTAATACCAGTTCATATATTCAGCCACAGGCCAGCGTATGGCTGACAGCCTGATTTAAAAACTTTTTAATTGTATAACCGGAAGCATTGCTTCCCTAAATAAATTGATATGGATAATATGAAGCACAGACGGTTGCAGGAACTGGACCGTTCAGATTTTGAAATTATAGATGGCGAACCCGATATCCGCGGATGGGATGTAAGAAACAATGCAGGGAATAAGATTGGTGAGGTTGAAGAACTCATTGTGGATGCAAAACAGAAAAAAGTTCGTTATATGGTGGTTGATCTGGATGATAATGAATTGAAGCTGGATCATCGCAAGGTTTTGCTGCCAATAGGCATGGCCCAATTACATGAAAAGGATGATGATGTGATATTACCGCATGTAAATGAATTTCAACTAAGAGATCTTCCAGACTACGACGAAGATCACCTGGAGCCGCATGTTGAAAGGAAGATCTGTAATGTATTAGGCAGAACACAGGATAACCTGGCAACAACATCAACGGCTTCCCAGGAATTGCCAGAGGATTTTTACACGCATGAATATTACAATGCTGACAACCTCTATAAGAACAGGTTGCATGAAGCAACACCTTCTCAAAAAGATAAGCAGCAGTCTGAGTATGAAAGAAGCCTGAGGCTCTGGGAAAAAAGAAGTGAAGGTGGAATTCTTCCCAATTCCGAATCGGGCAGAGGAAGCTCACGCAGCTATGAAAAAAATAAGGTCAATGAAGAAGCCAGGATGGAAATGGTACGTAACAGGCGCAGGGAGTATGAACAAAGAAGAGGCGGAGGCCTGGGAAGAGAAAGAGGCTACAGGGATAATAGCATTGAAGGAAGAATAAGAGATGAAGGCCTGAGAGACGCATAAAAAAAGAGCAGCCTTCGGGCTGCTTTTTCTATCTGAATTTTATCGGGATCATCTGGCAGGGAATGCGGTGAAGAACGCTTCCTGAAAATTTAATTTGATCGGGTTTGGTGAAATAGGCTGTGTCTCCTTTCACATCTATATCTCCAATGCCACGTATCAATGAATCACCTTGAACTTTGAATTGAATATCCATAACACTGTTCATGCCTTCTGATGCAAAGGAGTAAAAAAGTTTCATGATTCCATTATTGATCACACCACGAACTACTCCGCTGCTTCCATCTTTCTGGTAATTATCAAAGTTCAGTTTACCAGTAATGGAATCACCGTTTTGCTGAAGGCTGGCTACGATGGTATCCCTGTTTAATACACTCAGATAACAACCAGTATGTCCTGATAAATTAGGCTGTGGTTCAACTTTTACAGAAGTATCCGGGTTGGAATTAACCAAAGAGTCTTTGTTTGCAGTAGTGGTGCTTTCATTGTTACATGCAGCTAAAAATATTAACAGGAATGGAATACAGATCTTCAGCATGGTTAGAGTTAAGGGATTTATAAATGCGTGCTTATCCTTTCTTTTTTTCTACAGGTAGTAATTTGAAATAATTTGCCTTAAAACGGTCACCCACTATCTCTCCTTTTACTTCTGCTTTTCTTATGGCATTGCAGAAGCCATCTTCTGCATGTGCGTCTCCATGAGAATCAATTTCGGTGCCATCAACAAAATATGCCTTGCCATTGATGCGTACGGCCAGATCGCAGCCCTTTCCTTTCAAACCAAATTTACATTGTCCGCATGCGGCTTCCACTACCTGGATTTTGGCTGTGGTATCAACTGGAGTCTGTGCATGAAGTGCATAGCCTGCAAACATGCTTACGATAAAAAACAACAAGGATTTCATATGCATAAAATGAAGGCAATAAAATTAGTCATTTCCTCAATCATATAACTTAGGGGATCTGCAAAACAGCTTTGGCAAGTGCAATGGTGGCTTCATCTCCTGTATGCTTCATGGGTTCATCTGAAAGCTTCACTACTGGTATCCAGGGTTCCTGTTCGGGCATTGCCTCTGTCATTTTCATCACGATGTTCATGGGTTCTGGACCTGCATCATTACTGAAATTGGTGCCAATGCCAAAAGAGATGCCGATTTTGCCCCTGCAATGCTCTGTGATTCGACCCACTTTTTCTTTATTCAGACTGTCGGAAAATATGATGGTCTTGGAGAGAGGGTCGATTCCAAGACTTTGATAATGATGAATCGTTTTAACGGCAAAAACTACAGGATCACCACTGTCATGTCTAACACCATCAAAAAGCTTCGCAAATTTCCGGTCGAAGATCTCAAAGAATTCATTGGTGGTATAAGTATCTGAAAGTGCAATACCAAGCTCGCCTCGGTAAACCTTGATCCAGTTCTCGAGTGCCAGGGTATTGGCCATTTTAAAACCATACTTAGCGGCATGAAACATGAACCATTCATGTGCATGCGTGCCAATGGGCAGAGTCTGGTGTTTCATTGCCAGAAAAACATTGCTGGTTCCTACAAATGGTGGTCCGAATTGCTGAAGAGTTTTTACAACCAGGTCCTGCACTTCAAAAGAATGCCTTCTCCTGGTTCCGAATTCAGCAATGGTCACTCCCAGTTTGGAATAGAACTTCATTTTATCATGAGTCCTGGCACTGATTACTTCATTGTCCTGCCGTTCGATATCCTGAACCCTATAAAAGTTTTCAGAGATAAGACAGAGCAGTGGTACTTCCCAAAGTATGGTTCGGTACCAGTAGCCTTCAACAGTAACAGAGAGTTCATTACCATTTTGACTGATGGATACTTCCGAGGGATCATAACGGTAGCCCTGAAGAAAATCAAGATATACAGGGTCAAGATATGGACAGGTTCTGGCCAGCCATTTCTTCTCTGAGCTGGTTAACTGCAAACCAGCCATGGAATCAACCGATTTCTGTAAAACCTGAACAAAGCCTTTTGGAAAAACATGTTTACCCCGATTAATAAAGCGGTAACGTGCTTTGGCCTTTGGGAATAATTTCACGGTGCATTGCTGCATGGTGAATTTGTAAAAATCATTGTCAAGAATGGAAGAAAGAATTACCATGCCTGTATTATTTTTTAAATCCTGCTAAAGCTCTATAAATATACTGCCGCCCGATTCCATAACCTTGTAAGTAGCAATGCCTCTTTCTGCGGGTCCGGCTTCAAGGCTTCCACTTTGAACACTGAATTGTGATCCATGCCAGGGACATTGCACAATACCGCATGCCAGTGAACCATCTGCAAGTGATGCACCACGGTGAGGGCAGCGATCGTCAAAAGCTACATATCCATCTTCTGTTCTGGCAAGAACGATCCGTTTTTTTTCAATGTGTAGCAATTTCATTGCATTTAACTTGAGATCACCGGCATCTGCAACTTTAACCCGGCCGCTATCCTTTTTAATGTAAGCTTCCTTCCATTTACCAGCATTTGCATAACGGTGATCCACACCTATCTGGTTGCGATAGACCAGGGTTCCACCCATCCAACCAGCAATCATCATAATAATTAATCCAGCCAGTTCAATCAGGGAAAGTTGTAAATGACTATAACCTTCATTTTTACGCATGAAGAAAGTGATAATGAAGATTACCAGCATGGTGGTATTGAGTAAACCATGTTTGATGCCTCTTTTCTTTGCTGAACTTTTTGGTGGCACGGAATATAACAGGTCGATAAGGCCAGGGATTGCTGCGAGAACAGCAAAGAGAATACCTCCGAGGTTCAGGTAATAAGCCGTTTTTATTAGGTCAGCTTCCTCCATCAGCCATCCGGCAACATGACAAAGAAAAGTTCCTGTAAAGAAAGCAATAGGAAAGGAGATGAGAATGGGATGCAAAGGATGTGATTTGATATGGACCTTGCTTCTCATGATTTTTGTGATCAACGATGCAAAAAGCTTACCGCGCCGCATGCTTAACTTTACGTGATGAATATCGCCCGCATCAAGGAAACCTGTATCTATATTTCAAATGTTGAAAGAACAAGAGTTTTCTACCATGAAATGCTGGGTCTTCCATTGATCTCCCTGGTTGAGGGTAAACATGTTTTCTTCAGAGCTGGTGAATCCGTACTTCTTTGTTTTGTAGCAGGCGATTCACTGAAACAAAATACGTTGCCGCCACATGGTGCCCGGGGCATCATCCATTTTGCTTTTGAAGTAACAAAAGAAGACTATCCTTCCATCATGCAGCAGATAAAGGAAAAACAGATCGTCATTCTTCATGAACACATCTGGAAAAACGGATTGCAGTCTTTTTATTTCAGGGATCCTGATCTTAACATGCTTGAAATTGCACAGGAAGGCATATGGGATTAAAACTGCTTTGTTTGTTACCACCTAATTTTGGCGAATGGGATTTCTGAATGTGTCCGGCATTGGCAGGATAGAAGGCGAATCATTTGTAGTTAAGGATATTAATTTTTCACAATCACCTTTACAAAAGATTGCCATCGCGGGATCGACTGGTTCAGGAAAAACCACCTTATTGAAGATCATCGCGGGATTACTGGATCCAACAGAAGGAACTGTTTTTTTTAAGGAAAAGAAAATGCCGACTGCTTCAGAAAAACTGATTCCCGGACATCCAGGCATTGCCTATCTCTCTCAGCATTTTGAATTGCTGCAGCATTACAGGGTAGAAGAAGTTCTCGAAAAACAAAACAGGCTTGATGATCAGCAAATGCAGTTGCTCTCTGAGGTATGCAGGATTTCTCATTTGCTAAAACGGAAAACCAACCAGCTTTCCGGCGGGGAAAGACAAAGAGTAGCACTTACCCTGACATTGCTTTCTGCTCCCGATCTGTTACTGTTGGATGAACCTTTTTCAAACCTGGATTCTTTTCACAGGAATATTTTAAAAGCGGTTATCGATGACCTGGGTAAGGAATTGAATACAAGCTGCATACTTGTATCGCATGATGCTGCCGACCTTCTACCCTGGGCAGATGAGATCATCCTTTTGCAGAATGGTAAAATGATCCAGCAGGGATCTCCCCACCAGATTTACTTCAAACCTGTAAATGAATACGCAGCTGCCTTATTGGGTTCTTATAACATGGTAACAAAAGACCTCCTGGAAGTAATATCGCCATATATCACCAAAGAAATATCTCCTGGTGATATTCTCAGGCCTACTGATTTTGTACTCACAGAAAAAGGCACAGGCATAGAAGCCATTGTTAGGGAAGTAAGTTTTATGGGAAACTATTATGAACTTCTTTTAAGAATCGCCGAACAGGATATTATCATTCATGTACCGCACTTCATCGAAAAAGGAAGCACCTGCTTTATTACATTGAAAGCTAAATAGGTTTTATCCTGAAATTAATTAGTGATCACAACTCGTACAGGTGATTCAACAATTCATACCGGAAGCAATTTTTTGCGCAACCCTGCAGGATAGTTTTGCCATCAAAATCAGAGCATGTTCAGGAAGATCGTTTGTATCCTTTTAATATTAATACCATTTGCTGCTCCGGCACAATTGGGTGGACTGTTGAATAAAGCAAAAAATAAAGTCAACCAGCGCATTGACAAAAAAGTAGATAAGGAAATGGACCAGTCGCTGGATAAGATCGAAGGCAAAGGTGGCAGCAATACCAATTCAACTGTTGAGCCTTCAGAAACGACAGAAGGCAAAGCGAAGAGCGAAGCAGGCGTGAAAGGCTATTCAAAATTTGATTTTGTTCCGGGAGAAAAGATCCTTTACACTGAAGATTTTTCCCAGGATGCTATTGGTGAATTGCCTTTAACATGGAATGCAAGCGGCAAGGGTGAAGTGATGACATTGAATAATTTCAGTGGCAAATGGCTGCGTATTTACGAGAACAATACTTACCTCACAGGTAATAAATCCAGCTTTGGAGAAAATTATACCATTGAGTTTGACCTCATGTTTTATTTTGAACCCAAGGTGAAAGGTTATGTTTTGCCAGGTTGGAACATGGGTATTTTAAGCAGCGGCGATCTCGATCCAACTGATAATTTGTTTCTGAAGGAGCAGGATAAATTTAATAGTACTGAATTAGACTTCGGGTTTGGTAGTTATGCCCTTGCAAGAGTGGAAAGCAGGGCTGAAAACCGTTCTACCTTCCTCAGTGATAAAATGGAGCTGGGTGACGCATTGGCTATGCACAATAAAGTTGTTCATTATTCCATCCAGGTGCAGAAAACACGCTTCAGGTTATGGATCGGCGACAGGAAAGTATTTGATATTCCCCGTGCCATGAATACAAAGGATACCATGAACCAGATCTATTTCCACCTGGAAAGTTCCAATTACCAGGAAGATGAGATAGGACTGTTTGTTTCTAATATAAAATTGGCAACAGGTTTGCCAGACACAAGGCACAAGTTGGTAGAGGAAGGCAAATTCTCAACAACAGGAATCCTGTTTGACGTAAATGCTGCTACCATCAAACCTGAAAGTAATGGTGTGTTGAAAGAAATCGCTGAAGCAATTAAATCAAATGAAGGAATCAGGGTAAAGATCATCGGACATACAGACAGCGATGGAACTGATGCAGCCAATCTTGAATTATCCAAGAAGAGAGCGGAGGCTGTAAAAGCAGCATTAGTAAAAGACTGGAAAATAGCTGAAACTTCATTGGAAACAGATGGCAAGGGAGAAACCAAACCTGTTGCCGACAATAAAACCAAAGAAGGCAAAGCTCAGAACCGAAGGGTAGAGTTTGTGAAACTTTGAAACCAAAACCAATCATAGAGAAGGTCCCCGCAAGGGGGCTTTTCATTTATACCATGTTATTGCTGCATGGTATATTTTCTCACTTCAGGAGCTACTTTTGTAGCCAGCAATTCTATAGACTTCAGGTTGAGATGATGAGGCATGGCGCCAATACTCATTTGAGCCAGGAATCTTGTATGGCCAAACAATTCGTATTCATATAATATTTTATCAACTACTTCCTGCGGACTGCCAACCAGAAGAGCACCACCAGGCTCCGTGGAAGCATCAAATTGTTGGCTGGATAAAGGTGGCCAGCCTCTTTCTCGACCGATCCTCGACATAACTTCAGCATAAGGAGGATAAAATTCATCCCTTGCTTTTTGTGAAGTTTCAGAAATATAACTGTGTGAGTTGATGCTTAATTGAATGGGCTTATCACCGTGTGGAGATTGTTTGTACACATCACGGTAAAGCCTGGTAAGGGAAGCGAATCTTGCCGGCTGTCCGCCAATGATAGCAACCGCCATTGGCAAACCTAATTGTGCTGCCCTCACCACGGATTCTGGTGTGCCTCCCACTGCAACCCATACTGGCAGCTTTTCCTGGAAAGGTCTTGGATAAACTCCACGGTTATTAATGCTTTGTGTATGTTTCCCTTTCCAGGTGATTTTTTCTTTTTCGTTGAGCTGTAAAAGCATTTCGAGCTTTTCAGAAAAAAGTGCATCGTAATCATTCAGATCATATCCAAAAAGAGGAAATGATTCAATGAATGAACCACGTCCAGCCATGATCTCTGCCCTTCCGGAAGATAAATTGTCGATGGTGGCAAATTGCTGAAATACACGCACAGGATCATCGGAACTTAGAACTGTAACGGCTGAGGACAAACGAATTTTTGATGTAATGGCAGCTGCAGCTCCCAATACAACAGATGGAGCTGAAACGGCATAGTCGGGACGATGGTGTTCGCCTACAGCAAAAACATCCAGGCCGGAACTATCTGCCAGCCTGATCTCTTCCATTAATTGATTCAGTCTTGTATGTGCATTGATGGTTTCTCCTGTAACGGGATGTGTTCCAACATCTGCAAAGGTGTAGATGCCTATCTCCATGAAGTAAAATTACTGGTGATAGGCAAGCAGGCTAAATTCATTTTAAACTCTTTCAGCAATTATGCAAAGATCTTCAACAGGTATAAAAAACGGAAATCACAAACACGAACCGGCCCTGTTTTTCCGATTGGGATTGAACAATATGCCGGATTTGTATTTCCTGCGATGACAGCCATTGATTCAATCCTGTTTCTACTTCTTCAAGACTGTTATGAACAAATAGTTTAACCTGCATGTTGCTCGTTTGGATGGGTGCTTCCTGCAATTCTGTCAAATACATGTGCTACGATTTTATCACAATAACAAAGGTGAAATTCATAGAGTTCAGTGGTGGTGTAAAAATGTTCCAGCTGTTTCTGCAGCATGGCCTTGGCCCTGTTGAGTCGGACCTTTACATTCACCTGGGATATTTCGAGTAAGGAAGCCGTTTCAGCGATGGAAAAGCCTTCCACTTCCCTCAGTACAAAAACATTGCGGTAGATCAGTGGCAATTGCTGAAGGCTTAGCTCCAGGAAGCCTGCCAGTTCCCTGTTAATGATCGTCTTGTCTGTTTGCATTTGATCCTGTGAAGGGTGAAGTAATGGAGTGTTTTCGGGAAGAGTTTCCTTTGCGGCTTCTTCATATTTTAAATGTCCGTAACTGATTTTGTGGTAGCATTTATTCAGATGGATGCGGGTGAGCCAGGTTTTGAATGATGCCTCCCTGCGAAACTGGGGCAGCGTGGTATATGCTGCGAAGAAAGATTCCTGCATCATATCTTCTGCATCTTCATGATTGAGTCCATAAGACCTGGCGATCTTATACAGCAATGGATTATATCGCCTGATCAATATTTCCAGCAGGGAAGTCTCTCCTGCCAGAATTCGAACAACAAGTTCTTCGTCTGATGCGTAAGCAGGCTGGTTATAGGTTGTTTTCATTTTTATTTTTTAGATCAATGCCAATATGATGAGAATAGATCAGTTTTCCACCCCAGTAATTACCGGCAAACAGCGATGCAATTAAAAACGCCCTGACAGCAATGGTGGTTGCATCTGCCTCTAACTGGGGAAAGCGCTGCCAGCTTCTAAAGGTAATCACACAATAAGCAAGGATGATGGTGCCATTGATAAAGGCATGGTAAAGCGCAGCAACCAGCGCCTGTTTGTTTGATCTGGGTATGGCCAGCAGGTCTATCAGCCCGCTGATCATGGCCAGCAATCCAATGACAGATCCTCCAACCAGACAATAAAAACCGGCCAAAGAAAAAGAATGATCACCATAATGATAATCCATGATAGATAAGGCCAGGTCCATGGGCAGGAGAGCTGTTGGAAAATGGATCATCAGGGGATGCACAGGGTGTCCGAACAGTTTCATAGGTAAATTTTAAATCAGTTGTAATAATAAAACCGTAAACCCACTAACAGCCACCAGTCCATGGATCACAGCCAGCCAAACAGGACTGAACTTTCCTTTCAGGTCCCTGGCGAACATGTAAAAGCCTGCCATGGCAGCAACAACAAATAAGGTTAAACTGACACGTAAAGGCGTTGAATCATTTTTCAGGATATAGATCACGAGGCTGACGAGAGCTGCGGCCGCCAGGAGGCCATGACCATAAACAATTGTTTTTGAAGTGGAACCACCGGTGAGCCAGTTTTTTAATATAACCAAACCAAAAACCGCTGAAAGAGCGAAAAGAATACAGATCATCAAAAGCATAATTACTGTTTATACAATAGAGTAAGCGGGAGAGGAAAAGGTTACAGGGGAACGGGAAACGGGAAACGTCAATCGTGAATTTGAGATTATTCTACAGGGTATGGTCCATCGACCATGGACTATAGACCATGGACTAACTGGCATCTGCTATAAACTATCTCTTCCCTTAACTTCGCCCTGTAAAAAATAATCTGGCTGTTAAAACGTTCTTATACCAATTCTGCTTCATGAAGAAATTTTTATTGGCAGTTTGCTGCCTTCCACTGTTTTCCGTAGCCCAAAATTTTCATTTTTCTGCTCGCATTGGAATGGTGGGATACCAGGGCGACCTGAAAGCCAAATCCTTTTCGCTCTCACAGGCAAAGCTGATGGGCTCTATCGGCGGACGCTATGATCTTTCAGAACATATTACGGCACGTAGTTACATCAGTTATGGAAGCCTTACGGCGGATGATAAAAAAGGTACGGCGGCAATGAAATACCGCAACCTTAATTTTAAAACAAGTTTGCTGGATTGGGAACTCACCGGTCAGTATAATTTCTTTAGCCTGAATGAACGCTGGTGGACACCATATGTTTTTGCTGGCATTGGCGTTTATCATTATAATCCTTTTACCAAAAATGCCGCTGGAGAAAAAGTATTCCTGAAACCTTTGAGCACAGAGGGACAGGGATTCATGCCTGGTATCAAAGAGTACAAGCTGACGCAACTCAGTATTCCCTTTGGACTTGGCTTTGATTATTCACTGAACGAAGACATGCGTGTTGGTTTGGAATTTGGTTATCGCAAGCTTTTTACAGACTACCTTGATGATGTAAGTGGCAATTATGTGGACCAGGCAGCACTGCAGGCTGCAAGAGGACCGGTTGCCGTAGATCTTGCATGGAGGGGTGATGAAATTCATGGAGGACCTTATCCTGCTGCTGGCGATAACAGGGGCAATCCCAAGAACAAGGATGGTTATTACTACATCGCACTCACTTATACCGTTCGCTACTTTTTTGATAAGTATAAAGAGATTGCCGGAATTCCCTCAGGCGGCAAATCAAAAAGAGTTGGCTGTCCTACCTCACGTGGTTACTAAATAATAATCCTTCTGATCATGCCTCAACCGGAATTGGGGAAATGACCTTGTGGATGGCAAACCTAAAAACAAGGTATGAATTTAGTATTGGAGAGGGAATGAAGATCAGCTTTCACGGGGCCGCACGTACAGTTACAGGTTCCAAACATTTGATTACGTTAGAGAATGGCAGAAAGATTTTACTTGACTGTGGCATGTTCCAGGGTCTTGGAAAAGAGACCGATCAACTGAATGAGGAATTCGGCTTCGATCCCCGGGAAATAGATGTGGTATTACTTTCTCATGCTCACATCGACCACTCCGGACTTCTACCCAAACTGGTAAAAGAAGGTTTTAATGGAAAGATCATGGCCACAGCTGCCACCAAAGATCTTTCCGAAATACTTTTATTTGACAGCGCGGAAATACAGACCTACGAAATTGAATTCATCAATAAAAAAAGGGAAGCCAGAAAGCTGCCTCCTTATCAGCCTTTGTACACCGCAGACGATGTAAAAGATACTTTAGAAAGATTCGAAGTCATTGAATACGGAGAGTGGTTCCGGGTAATGGAAGGCGTAGAAGTGCTTTTCACTAATGTGGGCCACCTGGTAGGAAGTGCTGCTATCAGCCTGCGTATTACAGAAGATGGTAGTGAAACCAGCGTATTATTCAGTGGTGATATTGGCAGATATAGATCTGTATTGCTGCCGCCACCTGATGATGCCCCCCAGGCAGATTATATTATCCTGGAAAGCACTTATGGCGACAGGCATCATGATATCAGTTTCAATACCATTGAATCATTACATCACTGGATCAAAAAAACCTGCGTTGAGAACCAGGGACAGCTCATCATACCAGCATTCAGTGTAGGAAGAACTCAGGAAGTTCTTTATGCATTGAATCAGTTAAGCCTTGAAAAAAGATTGCCTGAAGTTTTATATTTCATTGACAGTCCGCTTAGTCTTAAAGCCACGGCAACCATTAAAAAATATACGGAGAGCTTGAATGAACGCCTGCAGAAGGTTTTAGAAATTGATGATGATCCATTTGATTTTCCGGGTTTGAAATATGTAGAAACCGTTGAAGACAGCAGGAGGCTGGTGAATTATGAACAACCCTGTGTTATTATTTCTGCAAGTGGAACGGCTGATGCGGGTAGAGTGAGGCATCATATCAATGAATGCATTGGAAAGGAAAACAATGCTATCTTATTTGTAGGTTATTGTGGTGCACAATCATTGGGAGGCCAGCTTTTGGGAGGGGAAAAAGAAGTTGAAATTTTTTCTGATCCGTGCAATGTAGCAGCACAGGTTGGATCGGTGCAGGGCATGAGTGCTCATGGCGATACCGACGACCTGGTACGTTTTATCAGTAACCAGGATGCCGATAAGGTAAAAGCTATCTTCCTGGTGCATGGTGAATATGCGACTCAAAAAGCTTTTGCTGACAGACTCAACCTCAAAGGCTTCCGCAATATTGAAATACCTTCCCGGCACCAGATCTTTGAACCTGGAGAAATGATCAATACAGATAAAATGGCCAGTTAAGATGATTAAATACTGTAAGAATTAAAAGAAAAACCCCCGGATCATTTGTACGGGGGTTACATTATAAATTATAGAGTTTTTAATATTCGTATTTCACTTCCTGCCCGCCAGCGTCATAAAATTCAAACCTGACCTTGCCTGATTCAACAGTCCTGATCCGGAAAACATCTTTCACGGCCTGGGGTACTTCTATCTTAACGATGTTGCCCATTTCCACTGCATTTCTTTTCTTGAAAATATCTATGATCGTTTGTGGAAGGCTTTTGTGTTCAATTAGGGTCCTGGTATCCTTGCGTTCACCATTGGCATGATAAACTGCGGTAGATCGCACCAAACCATTTCCAAAGCTGGCTGTCCAGTCGCCACGGTATTTGCTCCAACTTACATTGGTAGCATTGGGATAGTCTTTGCGAAAGGCTTCCCTTACTTTGGCTGGCTGGTTCTTTGAAGGTTTGGGACCTCCACCGTCCTTATCCTTTGTGCCTTCCCAAATGGCAGCATCATCTTTTTTAGGTGATTTCTTATCCTTGCCAAGGATTTTATCCCTGGCTTCTGTTTTGGGATTTTCTTTTTTGTCCTTGTTTTTGCCTTTTTGTGCAAGCAGGGTACCGCTGATGGTGAAGGCAAGCAAAAGGAGCGAGAGCTTTTTCATAGTTGCGAGGATTTTGATGTAAGGCTAAAGTATAAAAAATGATTTCAATTTTTTAATTTTCAGAAAGAATAGTGCATCCCTGAAAAGTCGCAATTGAAACGGGATTTGCGTTGGTTTATCCCTTTTTAACTCTGTTTTCAATAAAGAGATTATAATATTGCCGCTCAAAGATTTTGCAGGGCGGATGCTGATTGATTTTTAAGATTTCTGTCCTGTAAAAGATTCAATAATATTTTAATGAAACGGTTAGCGATCATAGGGTTGATATTTCTTTTTTCCTGCAAGCAGGAATCAAAGGAGATAGGAATGAAGGTAGAGGGCATGGAACAAACAACAGCCCCAAAGCCTCGCTATTCCCGTGCGGATAGCCTGCTAATGGAAGAGCAGGACAGGTATAATCTATGGATGCGCAAGACTTATTATGCCCTGAGGCACGAAGGACATTCCAATAAAAAAACCTGGCTGTATATTGATTCACTTACAAAGCAGATGTATAAAGATTCAGTTCCACACTGGTATGTCCGCATGAAAAGAGAGTCTGACAGTACCATTAAAGTAAAAAACAGGTATAAAAGGATCAGGATTGTTTGATCATCTTCAGATCCCATTTCTTCAATTGATGTGTTCTCCCATTTTACTTTGATCAATAAAAAAATCCCGTGCCCTTGAGAACACGGGATCGACCAAACCCTTCATCATTTATCACCGTGCTATCACCATCCTTACTGTTGTATTCCTGCCAGTAACAACTTCAGTTACCTGCAGAAAATAGATGCCTGATTTCAGGTTATCGATAGTAAAGAAGGTTTCATTGATCTTATGCCAGGCACTGAGTTTTCTTCCCTGAGCATCGAGCAGGATCAAATTGAATGCTTTGCTACTGTTGGGCAGCACTACATTTACATTACCTGTGCCAGATGGATTTGGATAAACCTGGACCTGGTTGGAAAACTGATCACTGATCACCACGATACTACTGTAGGTGTAACTGCCATTAATATCCTGTTGAACGATCCTGTACTGTGATAAACCTGTATAATCATTATCATCTTTATACTGGTAGAACAGGGGATAATCACTATTACCCGCTTCACCCGCGCTGGCTATAAACATCCTATTGATCCAACCATTCCCGGTATTTCTTTGTACAAAGAATCCTTTGCAATTTTTTTCACTGGCTGTCTGCCATTTCAAATCAACATTGTTGCCCTTTCTTTCTGCTGTAAAGCTTTTGAAATTCACTGCCAGAGGGAAGTACAGGGTAAAATCAATAGTTACGGTTGCTACATTTGATTCCAGTGAAGTTGGATCTGTGATCTTATACTGAAAACTGATGCGGCTAACACAAGGATTGCTCCTGGTATAGGTAAAAGTTCCATTACTGTTAAAAACAAGGTTGCCTGCATCTGGTGTGCTGCTGCAGGTACCGGTGGAAATTACTGTTGGTCCTTCTACCAGTGAAAAATTCATCAGCGACAGGTCATGATTATTGGCGTCATAATCCAGTCCATCATCTTCCGCAGGAAAAACTGATAAAGATTTCATTTCAAAACCTGCAGGTGCCTGGGAAGACCATAAAGCAAAACCACCGTAAACATTACCTGCCACCGTATTGAAAAATTTCTGACGATTGCCATCAAAGTAATCATCATTAGCAACCGGAGTGCAGGTAGTTCCACAGTAAGATTTTTCTATCACAAAATCATCAAATAGAAATTTGGTTCCACCAGCAGTACATCCTGTGTTTTCCGCTGTTTTAAAATCCAGGTAAACCCTGTATTCTTCATTATTGGAAATGGGAGGATTATTGAAGATGATGGTATTATCGCCATTGGCAATAGCAATGCGGTAAGATTGTTCAGAAAATATATCTGCAGCATCTGGAAGTTGCTGTGTGGTGATTGCAGGGTTATTTTTAATCAGCATCACCCTCACATAAGTTGGGCAGGGAAAATCCTTGGCACTGCCGCAATTCATGTTTGCATCAAATACGAAAACCTTGAAGCGTATGCTGATTATGGGACTGGAGGCATCATGTGTTAATACAGGAAGAATAAGACGGGTGGGTGCCTGGTGTCCCACAGCAGGCGTTTGAAAACCTGTATCAGCGAAGCAATCATAAGGCCTTGCATAGTCATAAGAGCTCGTGTTACTACTGATATTCCATCCGGGAGGTTTATTTCCGATCGGAATATTTGAAAAATTCTCAGAAAAAATAACCTGTGCGGAACTTATCATGAATGACAGACATACTGTCAAAAGAAGTAGAATCTTTTTCATAAAGTCTTTTTTAAGATTAATTAATACCTGGTGGTAGGCCGGGTAGGATTTTACAGGTATTGAACTGGAGTGAAATTCACAACACAAAATTCCTTCGCAATGTTTTTTTATCTAATGATGGTAGTAGGAGAATCGACTGACCGCTGTCACTTATAGTCAACAGAGAAACAAAAAATAAGGTTATCGCATAATGAAAAAGGAATGAAGAAGGATAGAAACCAGGTGTTCTGGTTTGTAATGTATGTTCAGTATTCTTTCAGTTCTCCATCCTTGACTTAGGGTAAAAAATAAGGCCGGATAGAAATCCGGCCCGCTAATGTCCAATATCCTATGAAAAACCGAGGTCTAAACCGGGAAGTAAACTAACTGTTGAACACTACTCCCCGGCTTAATATTTTGAAAACCAGCCTGAAATGGCGGATTTTTCGTGAAAAATTTACTGAAAAAGAGCCCGGGTTCTTACCTAATCATATCTAAGTGTAAACCCGTAGCAATAATACAAAATTGTGACAATTAAAAAAGAATTCTTTGCCCTCTTTTTAAAATTTTTTTCCTGTTCAATCCTGAAAGCATCTTTTTATATGGTTTTCAAACAAAACAATGAAAATCCGCCCCTATATCATAAAAATCTATCATTTGCAATTTTTGCCAGGAAACTTTAGGCAACGCGATATTCAATTAGAAAAGCCTTCACAGTCAGGATAGCTTCAATCATCAATCAATAATGAAAGTCATGAAAAAAACACTGCTATTTCCCGCTGCCTGCCTCACCTATATTATGGGCTACCTGTTTTTTGGATGTAAAAAAGATAAAGAGGTGGTTTTGTTTCCCGGTATCTCTCAATCCTTCACCGAGGAGTTCATTGATTTTTACAGAACCGTCAACCAGGAAAAATGGGTATCTAAAACCGCTATTGAATACGGCGCCATGTGGGACCAGGGCATAACTGCCGGAGTTGACAAAGGTGGAAACTCTTATGGCTTTTCTGCCTATTCTTTCACTGCAACTCCTTATGAATACGCGGGAGTTTTTAATTATGATGCGCAGACCACCGGTATGAACACCTGGCTGATCACTCCTGTTCTCTTCGTAAAGAATGGTGATAAAATTTCTTTTTATACGCGTGCAGATTCCAGTACAAATGCCGACAGGCTGATGGTCTATATCAATAAAACAGCTTCTACTGACATAGGTAAAAACGGTGAATCATTTGGAGATTTCAATACAAAAATTATTGACATCAATCCTTCACAGGCGCTCAATGGTTATCCAAAGTCCTGGACCAAACAGGAATATATAGTTACCGGCATAGACAAAAAATCAAATGTGCGTTTTGGCTTCAGGTATTATGTTCCTCCTGGTTATACATCAAGAGGAATAGGTATTGACCAGTTCAAATTTGAAACAAACTAAGATGAAAAGGTTGATTCTTTTTTCGTTGATCGTGCTGCCGGTTTTTTTTCTCTCCATTAGTAAAAAAGCTTCTGAGCAAGATAAGCCGGTGGTTGATCCATACCTGTCTTTGAGTGAAGCGGAGAAGATTTTAAAGGCAGGAGATATCGTGTTAAGGATGAACAAGGATCCCATGAGCCATTATATCCGGAATTTTAATCTGGTTGATAAAAGATATTCTCATGCAGGTATTGTATTGTCAAAGAATGGGAAACTTTATGTTTATGATATCATCAATGGACCTGAAAATCCTGGCGAAAGGATCAGGTATGAGCCGCTCACCGATTTTTGCAACCCTGGAAAAAATACAGCCTGGGGAATTTATAGATATGATCTTACAGAAAATGAATTAAACAAGATGCATGCGTTGATGAATGAATGGATACAAAAGAAAATTGTTTTCGACAAAGCTTTTGATCCAGATACTGATGATGCCCTGTATTGTTCTGAAATGATCAGCAAGATGTTTGCACTTTCTACAAACCATCGAATCAGGATCAATACAAGAAAGCCGAACAAAATTGAAGCGCTCTGCCTTGCCGGTTATGCTGGCCTGCCTTTGCAACATTGCCTGAAGATCCGCATGATTGCTATTGAAGACCTTTACCTTCATCCTTCCTGTACCATGATAAAAGAATTTTCAAATCATCCATAGATGCCCTGGCTTTAATTCAAGTCAAATAAAAATTCTTCTACCGGACTCAACAAGTTTTTTAATGGTTCTGGCAGAATGTTTGGTTAAGCAATCGCAAAATCGCTATTGTTCACATCAAACTTAGAGTTATGAAATTTAAAATCTTGAGCCTGGTAGCGGCAGCAGGTTTCTTTCTTGCATCATGTGGTACCACTTACACCAGCACTTCAGATAATGCCGCCTATAATGTAACAGTGCCTGTTGGTATCAGATCTGATTTTGCTATAGCCTATCCCGACGCCACCAATATTGTATGGAACCGGTATGATGTAGCCACTGTGCCTATTGACTGGGAGATGGCCGGCTGGACTGTTTTAGATGCCAATGACTATGTAGTTACCTTCAACATGGGTAACGATGCCTATTATGCCTGGTATGATTCGGATGGCAACCTGGTAGGCACTACCTATGCCATCACTGATTACACACGCCTGCCTTACACCATTAATTCGCTCTTACGCGATAAGTATAAGGATTATTCAATTGAATCAGTGCAGAGAGAAAATTTCAAAAGCCAGACAGCTTACGAGATCAAACTTGTGCAGGGAGAAAACAAGGTGAAGCTTCTGGTGGATGCCAATGGTAACATCCTGAAAGAAAAAATGAAAGATGAATAATCTTTGATAAGACTTTTCCTAAAGCTCATGAGTGATCATGAGCTTTTTTTTGCTGTTTTCAAGTCTCTCCATATGCTGGTTTATCTATGAAAATGCAAACTTTGCCACATGACCCAGAAAGTTGTTTCTTACCAGGTAGCTGATTTGATAGACCTCAAGTTGTTCAGCAAGGATTTTAAATCTGATGTGTACTATAGCGACCCTTCAGAACTGTTTTATAAAACTTCTGGCGACCAGTATGTCTATGTCTTTAAATACGGTGCCGTCTGTTTCCTCAATTACAATGCAGTACAGATCTCCGAGTTTTTAAAACTCATCAGGCCTTATTGCAAAAAACTTTTTGAAGAAAATATAACTGATGAATTCCTTCTCGAAACGGGCTCAAAGGAATTGCGTGTGGGCTTCAATAAAATTGAGATACCTGCAGCTGATATCAATGTCCTTCGTTTGGTGATGCTCAATGTATCTCAGTCGGTAGCACTGGATTATTATGAAGAACAAACAGCAAAACTTTTAAGTGAAACGAATTTTCATACACAGATGCTGGAAAACAAGGGCCGACTGGATCTTTCAGGCAGGAAGCTAAAAAAATACATTGCACGTTCACTGTTGTTGCGCAACCGCATTGCCGAGAATATCTATGTTTTTGATTCTCCTCCCGAAACATGGGAAGATGAAAGGCTAAACCGGGTTGATAGTGATCTGAAACGCACATTCGATCTACAGGTCAGGGTTCGCATCATTCATGAAGGACTATCCATCGTCAGGGATAATCTTGAGTTGTTCAGGGGACTGATGCAACACCGTTACAGCAATATACTGGAATGGATCATTATCATCCTGATTCTTGTTGAAGTACTTGATATGATCATCCAGAAATTGTTTTGATCATTTGCAGATAAATTTTGGCGAAGACAGGACAAAGAACTCCATCTCACTAACGAATAATTTCAGAAGTTTTTCCTGTTGCATTTTCATACCTGTAAACTTTTATTTTATCTCCAATTTCAATACTTAAAAGATCTTCGCCCATCTGCAGTTCCCCTTTATAAATTGTTTTCGTTCGACTTAGCACCTCGTCTGCAGTAGGAGGAGGGATAGAAGGGTCGCTGGTAAGCAGAACAATGTGTGAATAAACTGCCAGCCGGGGTTTTGTTTTATCAAATATTTTTCCTGCTTCTTCAGGTGAAGTATGAAAACCAAGAATTTGCCGGATCAAAGGACTTTGCATGGATTTTTCGTTGGCTGCTGCTACTTCATGAACAAGAAGGTCCACGTCTTTTGCATGATTGATCAGGTTTTCACTGTAGCGCGTATCGCCTGATAAAACAACAGAACGGCCTCCATACTCTATTTTATAACCCAGGGCTGAATCTATAAAATCGGAATGGCGTACGGTAAAGGGTGTGATTTTAATTCCGTTCTTTTCCCAGACAAAGCCTTCTGCGATATCCGTGGCCACCACCAAGGCTCCACTATCTGCCTTGTTGTTTTCTTTACGTCGGGTATTTATATCCCAGGAGAAAGCATCTTCCAGCTTTGACATCATATCCTTTGTGCCACTGGGGCCAAACATATTGAATGGCATGCTTCTTCTTCCATAGGTGGCGGGGATCCAGCCTGTGAGCCATAGATCAGGAATGCCCACTACATGGTCTGAATGGAGGTGAGTAAGAAACAGTGCATCTATCTTTCCCAACGGAATTTTCAATTGCCAGATCCGTTGTGCCGTTCCCCGGCCGCAGTCGAACAATAATTTTTGTCCACCTGCCTCCACCAGTATGCTGGGACCAAAGCGCTCGATGGAAGGCACCGGGGCACCTGTGCCTAACAGAGTCAGTTTTATAGAAGTCTGTGCATAAGATGGCATCGCAGGAATGAGCAGTATGAGCAGCGTAAGGCTGATCAAAATTTTATTTCTCATCCTTTTAAGTTAGGAAAATCCGGTCATTTACCAGAGGGAAACCCCACCCATTTGGGTAGGTTTTGATAAGGGCAGAAGAGTTTTGGCTTTGTTTCCCAGCTATCATCTATTGCCCAAACATGCTAGATGGAGACCTTACTGGAAAAGATTAGGGATGATACGGACTCGTTTTTTAACCAGATTGATGGTAGATTTTACAACTGGTTTTCTGATTCCGTTCATTAAATAACTGGCCCCGGGAAGCCTGGATTTTTACGATTTTTCACTATGGAAAACTCTTTTATATACTTTTGCCGGATAACTGTAATTTAGTAACCAGTAAAGTAATTTTTACTAACCCAAAAAATTCTAAAAATCATGGCAAAAGCTTCAAAGAAAGCAGCAAAAAAAGCAGCTCCTAAAAAGGCTGCAGCAAAAAAATCTCCTGCTAAAAAAACAGCAGCTAAAAAAAGTCCTGCTAAGAAAGCAGCTCCTAAAAAAGCAGCTAAGAAAGCAGCTCCAAAGAAAGCAGCAAAGAAATCAACAAGAAAACCAAATGCAGCCTTCATGGCACCATTAACACCAAGCACTCAGTTAGCTGAAGTAATTGGTAGCAAAGGAATGCCAAGGACTGAGATCGTTAAAAAGATCTGGGAATACATCAGGAAAAACAATCTCCAGGATAAGAATAACAGGAGAATGATCAATGCAGATGCTAAGTTGAAACCTATCTTCGGTAAAGATCAGATCTCTATGTTCGAGCTTGCAAAAGTGGTGAACAAACACGTTAAATAACTCTCCAACCGGGTCTGCAAAGACCCGGTTTTTTTTCTTCTTACTGCAACATTTCTTCAGTCGTTATACCTCTACACTCCCTCATTTTTTGACAGCATTTATTTTGCTTGCCGGTTAGTTAATGGCAAATTTGCAAATGTCTTTTCCACTGCATCTGACTGAAATTAATCTGGGCAATCAAAAGATTTTTCTCTACGTGCCCGATGCAGATCCCGTTCAACATTCATGGAAAAAAGGCAACATCCCCTTTCCTTACTGGTCACAAGTTTGGCCTTCAGCGGTTGCACTTTCCAGTTTTATCATTGACAACAGTCATTACGTAAAAAATAAAAAACTACTTGAAATAGGCAGTGGTCTTGGCCTTCCTTCACTCGTGGCAGCTCAATACGCCCTTTCCGTTCTCTGTACCGACCAGCAACAGGAGGCAATGGAAATAGTTGAAACAAGTGCCAGGCATCTGGGATTGAAAAATCTTGAAACAAAAGTTCTCGACTGGAATTCCTATTCTCACGACATTATTGTTGACACCATTCTTTTAAGCGATGTGAATTATGAACCTGCATCTTTGAAAGCACTGGGCAAGGCTTTGCATATCATACTAAAAAAGGGTAGCACCATTCTTCTTTCTACACCTCAACGCCTGGTGGCCAGGAATTTTATTCATTCCTTCCTTCCTTTTTGTGTTTCCCAGGAGGAAAGGATCATCAATCATAAAGGGGAAGAAGTGCCAATCACCATTGTAGTATTGAAAGAACCTACTGCTCCTTCAAAATCATCTTTTTAGCGAATCCTTTTCAAGAGGGATTAAATTCCCTTGTGCATTCGCATTACCTTTGGAAAAGCGCCAGGAGAAAGACAAACCACCAGGTATTTCTTATTCCTTTCTTCGCGATCGCATCAATAAAAATCATTTCAATTCCGCATCATGGCCATCCAAAGGGAACAGCTACTTCAGAAATTTGAAGAAGAATATAAAAAATTAAATGAAGCACAGAAGCAGGCAGTGGATAAGATCTACGGTCCTGTAATGGTGATCGCCGGTCCGGGCACAGGAAAGACACAGATCCTGAGTGTTAGAATAGGAAAGATCTTGCTGGATACTGATTATCTGCCTTCCAATATTCTTTGCCTTACCTATACCGATGCCGGTGTGCTGGCAATGAGGAAAAGACTGCTGACCATGATCGGGCCGGATGCCTACAGTGTGCATATTCATTCTTTTCATTCTTTCTGCAACATGGTGATCCAGCAGAACATCAATCTTTTTCATAAAAAGGATATGCAACCGATCAATGAACTGGAGCAGGTTCAATGCCTCAGGGAACTGATCGATGGCTTTGAAAATGATCATCCACTCAAACGATATAAAACAGACGCGTATTTTGAAGCCAGTTTTCTCAAGGAGCTTTTCAGCAATATGAAAAGAGAAGGCTGGTCGCAGGAATATCTCGAAGCTAAAATTGAAGAATACGTGAACCTGGTGATTCCCGAAACTTTTTACAATAAGATAAAAGCAAAGAAGGGAATCATGGAGTTAACCGCTGAGGGTAAAAAGGAGGTGGAGAAAATGACCAGGCTCAAAGCGGCAGTTCAGGCCTTTCCCCGATACCAGCAATTGCTGAAAGAAAAGCAACGCTATGATTTTGATGACATGATCAACTGGGTGATCGGGGTTTTTGAAAACAATCCTGATGTATTGGCCAATTACCAGGAACAATACCAGTTTATTCTGGTTGATGAATACCAGGATACCAGCGGCGCACAAAATAAGCTGGTAGAATTGCTGGTTTCTTATTGGCAGGATGAAAGCCCCAATCTTTTTGTTGTAGGTGATGACGACCAGAGTATTTATCGATTCCAGGGTGCCAACATGGAAAACATGCGCATGCTGGCAGGTAAATACAATGACCTGCTGAGGGTGGTACTCACTCAAAATTATCGAAGCGTTCAACCGATCCTTGACTTTGCGCAGTCGCTGATAAAACACAATACACAAAGACTGACGAATGAATACAAAGACCTGCAGAAATTACTGACAGCCTCTAATCCTGCATATAATGAATTAAAGATTGCACCGGTCATACGAATGGTCAATAATGAGTTTGAAGAAAATATCATGATCACCGAAGAGATCAAACAATTAATAGGTGAGGGCGTGATGCCGGGAAAGATCGCCGTGATCTATAAAGAGCACCGTGCCGGTGAAGAGCTGCAGAAATTCCTGCAGCTGCAGAACATCCCTTATTATACAAGGAAGTCGGTGAACCTCTTGAAGCAACCACTGATAAAAAATATTTTTTCTTACCTGCTCTATGTAACAGAAGAAAAAAAGATCCCTTTTAGTGGTGAGCCTATTTTATTCGAAATCCTTCATCACAGGTTTCATCAGATCCCTGCAATCAAAATTGCGACCATCAGCAACACGGTTTATCTGAACCAGCGCAACGGAAAAAAGAAAGAACCAGGAAGCATCAGGGAATACCTCTCAGGACTCAGCGCCGAGAATGGATCAAAACTTTTTAGTGGTGATGAGATCACGGATAAACTGGTTAATGTTCACAATACACTGGAAAAACTGATCAGCGAGAGTGAAACACTTCCCCTGCTGAAATGGATGGAATTGCTGTTCAATGAAATGAACGTATTGTCTTACATCATGACGCAGCCAGACAAGGCCTGGCTGATGCAGCAGCTCAATTGTTTCTTCGATTATGTGCAGGACGAATGCCGCCGCAATCCTGATATCACCATCAGGGATCTTGTAACCCAGGTGGAGCTTCTTGAAGAAAATGGTATTGCCATTCCACTGGTACAAACCAGCGGAAATGAAAGAGGGGTAAACCTTTTAACCTGTCATGGCAGTAAAGGACTTGAATATGAGTATGTTTTTTTCATCAATTGCTATTCAGGATTATGGGAAGGGAAAAAGAAATATGGTCAGGGTTACAAACTTCCCCCCAACGTATTTACAAAAGAAACTCCTGAAGAAAAAGAAGAAGAATTAAGGCGCCTGTTTTTTGTAGCAGCAACTAGAGCAGAGAAATACCTGTACATTTCTTATCCCAGATTTACCAATGATGGTAAAGAGCTGGAAGCATCGCGCTTTCTTGCGGAAATGGCAGGAGAAAACCTGAAAGCTGAAAATGTTCCTATTCCAGAAGAAACAAAACTTGTATACAGCAGCCTGCGTTATGGTTTGATCCAGCAACCGGAACTGGAACAGGCAGAGAAGGATTTTATTGAACAATTACTGGCTGGGTTCAAGATGAATGTGACCGCACTCAATAACTACATTGAATGCCCTCTTAAATTCTACTATAATTCACTGGTAAGAATTCCAGGTGCCTACAGTGAAAGCGCCCAGTTTGGAACAAGCATGCATGATGCGCTCAGCTTTTATTATAACCGCATGATGGAGTCCGACAGGGTCTATCCTCCAAAGGAAGTTTTATTGAACAGGTTTTCCTGGCATATGCAGAACAACAGGTTTACTTTCTCTCCTGAAAGCCTGCAACGATTCACTGATTACGGTATCAAATGCCTTGGGGCATTTCATGAGCATTTCTTTTCACGCACTGGTGATGAATTTGTTAGAACGGAAGTTCCTATGGAAGCACAACTGGAATCAGTTCCTCTCAAAGGCTTTGCCGACAAGGTTCAATACTGGGGGAATGAAGTTCTGATCACGGATTTCAAAACAGGAAGTCTGGAGAAATCCACCAGGCGTTTTGATTTTGCAGAAGGGGAACATCCTAAAAAGCCTGAGGGTGGCAATTACTGGCGGCAGGCCATTTTTTATAAGCTTCTTTTTGACAGGCAGCGCGATAAATCAAAAGAATTAAGAGGAATTGAATTTCTTTTTATTGAACCCAATGACAAGGGCGATTTTGATGTCAAAAAAATACATGTAACGCCTGACCAGGAAGAATTTGTAAAAAAACAGGTGCTTGATACCTGGGAGAAAATTCAGTCACACGATTTTTATAAAGGCTGTGGCAAGCCTGAATGTTTCTGGTGCAATTTTGTAAAGGATCATAAGCTTTACATACAGCTTCATGATTCAGAAGAGGAAATACAGGAACCACTCCAGCTGATCAGCTGATAAATCATTTTAGAATATAAATCGGTGTAGTTAGTGAAAGCTTCTTTAAGTTTTTCACC
The DNA here is from genome assembly GCA_023386045.1 of Bacteroidota bacterium. Taxonomy (GTDB): domain Bacteria; phylum Bacteroidota; class Bacteroidia; order Chitinophagales; family Chitinophagaceae; genus Flavisolibacter. The sequence goes on along the minus strand of JAEWKK010000019.1, from coordinate 11,594 downwards.
TCTTTCACAATTACCTGATTCAACTAGCAGGCAAATGCTATAAGTTTGCCCCTACCAATGCGCAATTACTTTTTTTTGTTTTTGCTTTTTATCGCGGGCTTTTCAGCTTTCATGGGTTCTTCGGGCTGCGCCAATATTATTCCGCCTGCAGGTGGTCCGAAAGATACCATTCCACCACAATTATTAAAATCAGATCCTCCAGATTCCACCACACATTTTAATCAAAAGGAGATCAATCTTCATTTTAATGAGTATGTTGATCTCAGAGATCCAAATAACAATATTATTTACACGCCCACTTTTGACCGCAAACCTGAAATCTCTTCCCAGGGCAGGAGTATCAGGATTCGTTTCCAGGATACGCTGGAGCCCAATACTACCTATGTCATCAATTTTGGGAATGCTATCGTTGATGTTAATGAAGGCAACCCGCTTGGCAATTATGTTTACAGCTTTTCTACTGGTGCTGTAATGGATAGTCTTGAAATCAGTGGGCGGGTAATACTTGCAGAAACTGGCGGTATTGATTCAACCTTATCTGTGATCCTTCATCGTAAACTTTATGATTCTGCTGTGGCGAAAGAAAGACCGCCATATGTTGTACGCCTGAACCAGCAGGGTGAATTCCGTTTCCGCTACCTGCCTTCAGACAGTTTTGCCATTTATGCTATAGGCACTGGTGGCATCGGCTGGACCTACACCAACAAATCGCAATTATTTGCTTTTGCAGATCAGCATATTGTTAGTGGAGCGGATTCAATTCTATTGTATGCATACCGTGAGAAAGCTCCAACAAGCTCTACGCCTGCAGGTGCGGGAGGATTGGGTCAGTTGCCGGGAAGGATCTCAGCTACTGACAGAAGATTGAGAATGACACCACCAACATCGAACCAGGACTTGCAAAAAGATTATCTATTGAACTTATCCGTTCCCTTGCGTCAGTTTGATTCAACTAAAGTTCATCTATCCACAGATACACTCTTTACACCCGTTGTATTTACCGCCACACTTGATTCATCACGCAAACAAATGAGGATCAAAACCAGCTGGAGAGAAAACACGGCCTATAATCTTATCCTGGAAAAAGATTTTGCGGCTGATACTGCCGGAAGACAACTATTAAAAACAGACACCTTGTTTTTTAATACCATGAAGGAGGCCGATTATGGCAAGCTGGTGATCCGTTTGAAAAATATCGACCTTTCTCAAAACCCGGTGCTTCAATTTGTGCAGAATAACCAGGTAGTTGTTTCAGTTCCTGTAAAGGAGGGTTTTTTTAGTCAGAATCTTTTTATTCCAGGAGATTATAACCTTCGCATCCTGTATGATAAAAACGATAATGGCAAATGGGATCCAGGTCAGTTTTTCGGAGAGAAAAAACAGCCCGAGATCGTTCAGCCCATACAAAGGACCATTACCGTAAAACCGGCCTGGGACAATGAATTTGACATCGCCCTGTAGCCGTTTTTTAACAGCATTTCCCCTCTTGTTTCAGTACATTTGCAGACAATGCAATTTTCTTCTTCTCTTCTTGAAAATGCGGTAAATGAGTTCGCCAGGCTGCCCGGGATTGGTAAAAAAACTGCTCTGCGGCTGGTGCTCCATTTATTGAAGGAAGACGCGGAAAAAGTACAGCATTTCAGTGAGGTGGTGAATCGTATGCGGACAGAGATCAAGTTCTGTAATCGTTGCCATAATGTTGCTGATGCTGACATCTGTTCTATCTGTGCCAACAGCCTTCGCAAGCAGGAGATGATCTGTGTGGTAGAAAATATCCGTGATGTGATTGCTTTGGAAAGTACACAGCAATACAATGGAACCTACCATGTGTTAGGTGGGGTGATCTCACCGCTTGATGGCATCGGCCCCAACCAGTTGAATATTGACACGTTGATCCATCGTGTTCAGAAGGAAGCTACTTCGGAAGTGATCTTTGCACTGAGCCCTACCATACAGGGAGATACAACCATTTATTATATCCAGAAAAAGCTGCCTGCCAATACAAAAATCACCACCATTGCCAGGGGCATTGCTTTTGGCGGCGAACTGGAATATGCCGATGAAATGACCCTCGCCAGAAGCCTTCAAAACAGGCTTCCTATTGACAGCTATGTAAGCAGCAGATAATAGTCTCATTATCAATTAAGGGTTAATACTCCATGCTAATGCCTTTCAGCGGCTAAATCTTCTTCAGTGGGGTTGCGCTATTTTTATTAGTTTTGTTCCCGGCGGATTTGTTTATTGTTCGGCCATAAAAACAGAACTAATAAACGTTGAAACTCTCTCATCAAGGTTTCCCTCGTTTAATTAGTCTGTACACACCGTCCAGTTTTGCATTCTGGTTAGAGCATTATTCAGATCATCCTGTAAAATATTTTATTATGTCAGATATCAGGGAATTGATGAAGCACCGTATTTTGATCATCGATGGGGCCATGGGCACCATGATACAACGCTATCATCTTAAAGAAGAAGATTACAGGGGCGAACGTTTTAAAGACTGGCCTTCAGATGTTAAAGGCAACAACGACCTGCTTTGCCTTACACAACCACATATTATCAGGGAGATTCACGGAAAATACCTGGAAGCAGGTGCCGATATTATTGAGACCAACACCTTCAATGCACAAAGGGTTTCACTTGCTGATTATGGTATGGAAGATCTTGCTTACGAGATCAATGTTGCAGCAGCTAAAATCGCACGTGAGGCCACTATGCTGGTAGGTTCCGGTGAGGAAAAATTTGTTGCCGGTGCCATTGGTCCCATGAATAAAACACTATCCCTTTCACCAGATGTCAACAACCCTGGATTCAGGGCTTTGAGTTTTGATGAAGCGGTTGCTGCTTATTATGAACAGGTAAAAGGACTGGTGGATGGTGGTGTAGATCTCCTGCTCATCGAAACCATATTTGATACCCTGAATGCCAAGGCAGCCATCTTCGCGATCAAAAAATATTTCAGGGAACATCATAAGGAAGAACTTCCCATCATGATCAGCGGAACCATTACAGATGCTTCGGGTCGTACACTCAGCGGACAAACCCTGGAAGCATTTTATAATTCCATTCGCCATGCAAGGCCCTTAAGTGTGGGATTGAATTGTGCACTGGGTGCAAAAGAAATGCGACCGCATATTGAAGAACTGAGCAAGATTGCCGAATGCTTTACTTCCGCTTATCCAAATGCAGGTCTTCCCAATGCCATGGGTGAATATGATGAACAACCTGAAGATACAGGCCATTACCTGGAAGAATGGGCAAAAGAAGGTTTTGTAAATATCGTGGGAGGATGTTGTGGTACAACACCCGACCATATCAGGCACATCGCCCTGCACGTTAAAGACATCCATCCACGTGAATTGCCGGTGAGAGAAAACGAATTGCAGGAAGCTGAAACTGCTTCATAATAGAAACTGAAGGATTGAATCAGACGATTTAATGGCGTGGTTAAATAATAGAAAATGACCGAACAAACAGTGATCAAACCTTATTTACGATTAGCCGGCCTCGAGCCACTAACGGTAAGACCAGAATCCAATTTTATCAATATCGGCGAACGGACCAATGTAACGGGTTCAAAAAAATTCGCAAGACTTATTCGTGAGAACAAATTTGAAGAAGCACTTTCTGTTGCACGTCAGCAGGTGGAGAATGGAGCGCAGGTGCTTGACGTGAATATGGATGATGCCCTTCTTGATGGCGTATCCGCAATGACTACTTTCCTGAACTTGTTACAGGCTGAACCCGACATCGCCAGGATACCGATCATGATTGACTCTTCAAAGTTTGAGATCATTGAAGCGGGCCTCAAATGCGTACAGGGTAAATGCATTGTGAACTCTATCTCCATGAAAGAAGGTGAGGAGAAATTTATTGAACAGGCTTTCACCTGCCTGGCATACGGAGCTGCTGTGGTAGTGATGGCATTTGATGAAAACGGACAGGCTGATACTTTGGAAAAAAGAGTTTCCATCTGTGAAAGAGCCTATCACATACTTACCGGTGTTGTAGGGTTTGAGCCCCAGGATATCATCTTCGATCCTAACATTTTTGCCATCGCAACAGGCATTGAAGAACATAACAATTATGCAGTTGATTTTATTGAAGCCACTCGCATCATCAAACAAAAAATGCCTCTTGTAAAAGTAAGCGGTGGTGTGAGCAATGTTTCTTTTTCCTTCAGGGGAAATGATCATGTCAGAGAAGCCATCCATTCTGTATTTCTACTTCATGCTATCAGGGCAGGTATGGACATGGGTATTGTGAACGCGGGACAATTGGTAGTGTACGATGAGATTGAACCCCAGTTAAGAGAATTGTGTGAAGATGTGATCATGAACCGGAGACCGGATGCAACGGAAAGACTGGTGAGTTTTGCTGAAACTGTTAAGGTCAAAGGAAAAGAAGACGTGAAGGACGAAGCGTGGAGAAATCAATCGGTTGAGGAAAGACTGAAACATGCACTGGTCAACGGCATCACGGATCATATTGAAACAGATACAGAAGAAGCCAGGCAGCAATATCCTCAGCCTCTTGATGTGATTGAAGGACCACTGATGGCTGGGATGGATGTAGTAGGCGATCTTTTTGGCAGTGGAAAGATGTTCCTGCCGCAGGTTGTAAAAAGCGCAAGGGTCATGAAAAAAGCTGTTGCGGTTCTTACTCCTTACATTGAAGCCGAGAAAGAAGAAAGAATGAAAGCTCATGCTGCTGCCGGTACCACTTCGCAGGAAGCTGCTGGTGCTGCAAAAGTTTTAATGGCCACAGTGAAGGGTGATGTTCATGATATCGGGAAAAATATTGTGGGTGTGGTACTTGGCTGTAATGGCTATGAGGTCATTGACCTTGGAGTGATGGTACCTGCTGATAAAATCCTGGATACGGCAATAAAAGAAAACGTGGATGTAATTGGACTGAGTGGACTGATTACACCTTCGCTTGATGAAATGGTGCATATTGCCAGGGAGATGAAAAGAAGGAATATGAAGCAGCCATTGATGATTGGCGGTGCTACCACTTCCAGAACACATACCGCGGTAAAGATCGCACAGGAGTATGACAATGGTGTGGTGCATGTACTTGATGCTTCCAGGAGTGTGACAGTGGTTAGCAATCTTCTGAATAAAGAAAATAAAGAACAGTTTCTTCAACAAACTGCAAAGGAATATGATGGCGTGAGAAACCAGTTCCTTAACAAGCAAAAAAACAAAGTGCTCATACCTTACGAGGAGGCAGTGGTCACCAAGGAATATTTCGACTGGAAAAATTACAAACCTGTCAGACCAAAAACTGATGGAGTCAAAGTTTTTAAAGATTTTGATCTCGCTACAATTGCTAAGTATATCGACTGGGGTCCCTTCTTCATTGGATGGGAAATGCCTGGAAGATTTCCTGAAGTTTTATCCGATCCCATTTTCGGCGTGGAAGCTACAAGACTTTACAACGATGCACAGAAACTGGTGGAAAGAATTGTCAGGGAAAAATGGTTCAGTGCCAATGGTGTAATTGGTTTCTGGCCAGCTAATTCAAACAACAAGGACACCATCACCCTATTAACGGATGAAGGAACGGTAAAGCTGGAATCATTGCGACAGCAAATGAAAAAAGCTGTAGGACAGCCTTCTTACAGCCTGGCTGATTTCGTGGCTCCTGAAAATACTACTCAGGATTATATGGGTGCATTTGCGGTAACTATTCATGGCGCGCAAAAATGGATCAAACAATTTGCGAGTGAGCATGATGAATACAATAAGATACTCGTGCAGATCCTGGCTGACCGTTTTGTAGAAGCCTTTGCAGAATGTTTGCATGAAGGTGTGCGCAAGGAGCACTGGGGTTATGATAAAAATGAAGCATTATCCAATGTGCAACTGATCAAAGAGGAATACAAGGGTATCAGGCCTGCGCCGGGTTATCCTGCCTGCCCTGATCATACAGAAAAAATAAAACTGTTCTCCTTACTTAAGGTAACAGAGAACATCGGCATTGAATTAACTGAAAGCCTTGCCATGGATCCACCGGCTTCTGTTTGTGGCTGGTACTTCGCGCATCCCCAAAGTCATTATTTTGGCCTTGGGAAAATTGGCAGAGATCAGTTGCACGATTATGCCGAAAGAAAAGGGATGACAGTGGAAGAAGCTGAAAAATGGCTCAGACCTGTGCTTGATTAAAGTCTGTTGCCTACATCGTAAATAAATGCAGTAGCATGTTTCGTGGGATGCGACCAGTTGCGCCCAAGTCGTACAATAACAACATTGCGTTCGGGGAATACATAAATGTACTGGTTCAATATGCCGTTAGCATGTGGTACAGCATTGTAGCCCACCACGTAGTTTTCTGCTTCCCTTCTAATATTTGTACTCAACGGATGATTTGACCTGAAGGCCACAGCTTCCAGTGAATCTGTGGTTTTGAAAAACCTGATGGTCTGCCACCACTGGTTTTTGTAGCCCTGTGTTTTTTTAAAGTTTTCTGGATTGGTGACAAGATCTGTCCATTGTTTGTTGAGCAACTGAGAGCCATTCCATTTCCCTTCGTTTAAATATAATTGTCCTAGTTTGGCAAAATCTCTTGCTGTAGCATTCAAGCCCGCAAAAGCAATTTCCTGTTTGTGTTTTTTGCTGTCAACATTCCAGGTGGCCGGGTTCTCCGCACCTAATGGCTGCCAGATTTTTTCCTGCAGGTAAGCAGAAATCTTTTTCCCGGTCGCTCTCTCTACTGCCAGCGCCAGCAACTCTGTATTCACACTTTGATAGTTAAAAGCACCTCCCGGGTCTTTTTCTACTTTAACCTTCAGTACATGTTTTAAAATGTTGGGACGAAAACCAAGCCGGATGGCATCATCTTTCAGTCCATAACTTCCTTCATCGAATTTCACTCCACTGCGCATGTCAAGTAAATGCTGCAAGGTGATCTTGCTGTACCTGGAATCGGTTTTTAATAATTCCGGCAAATAATTAGAAATAGGATCCTGCGTGGATTTTATTTTGCCTTCGTCAATTGCAAATCCAACCAGTGTGGCAACAAATGATTTGGCAACTGAAAAAGAAGGAAGAAGAGATTGCTGGTTGAAGCCGTTGAAATAATTTTCATAAATGATGCTATCATTTCTAATGACAAGGAAAGCCGCTGTTAAAGAATTTTTCAGGTTGGAATCCAGGTATTGTTTTAAGGATGCATAATCATTATTGGTTGAGCCTTCAATAAAATGATAAGGCTCGGTAGATGCTTTGATAGGAACAAAGGGCATGCGCTGGTGATCGGTCAACTTAAAATCCCTTACCCTGTAAGCCCTGATCATATAACAGGAAGGCAGGGTTGCGCACAGGCATAAAATAAAAACTATCCTTGAAAACATCATAAAAAGATTAGCAACAAGGATAATCAAATATTTTTTTTCAGGATGCTAAATTTTAAAGAATGCCTCTGGCTTCCAGGTCTTTTCTGAGTTGTTCCGGCGACTGGAATTGTATGGATAAAATGCCCATTTCGCTGGCTGCTTTAATATTCCGAAGATTATCATCAATGAATAAAGTCTCTTCGGGCTTTAACTGAAACCTGTCAAGAGTCAACCTGTAAAAATCAGGATGAGGCTTTCTCATTTTTTCTTCACCACTTACCACCCGGCCATCAAACCAGTGTAAAAAATCATAACGTTCCAGTGCTATTGGAAAGAGTTCAGCACTCCAGTTCGTCAAAGCGTATAATTTGTATTTGTTTGCTTCTTTCACCTGTTTAAAAATGTCAACGGTTTCTTCAATAGGTCCGCCAAGCATTTCTGTCCATCTCCCATAATAAGCTTCTATATACTCCTTCCATTCCGGGTGTTTTTCTACCAGTTCTTCTGTTGCTTCTTTGATAGGACGACCTGCATCCTGGTTTTCATTCCAGTCAAGGCTGCAGATCTGGCTGAGAAAAAACTGCTTTTTGTCTTCATTCTCTATCAGCTTGTCAAATACATAGGTCGGATTCCAGTCAATCAGCACGCCTCCCAGATCCCAGATGATCGCTTGAATATTCATGTTTCTGATCTCTATATTTTGTTTTGTAAAAAGAATACATTCAAAGTTCCAGGTCAGAAGGTTTCTTTTTGAAACGGAACTTGAAATACAACATGATCAATGAACAGATCAGTACCAAACTATTGGTGTAGATGATTGGGATATCCATAAGCAGGATGCCATATACCAGCCACATGATCACACTGATGGTTGCAAAAGTGAACATTAATAAGGAGATGTCACCCGCAGATTTAGTTTTCCAGGTTTTGATCACCTGTGGTAAAAATGTGATGGCAGAAATACTACCTGCTGCCATTCCGAGTATTTGAATTGCTGTCATTATAAAATTGATAAATCGTTACCTGTATTTTTTAAATGATTTTTTATCAGAAGCCGAAGCAGGAAGTATGCTGATGGCTGTTCCGCCTCCCGCTGCCAATTGCAATTTCAATATCGTTTTACTGTCAACAATAAAACTTTCAATTACATAAGCCATAGGATTATTTTGCCAGTGTGCGTCAGCAGCATCACGATAGATTGTTGCCATATAAGATTTCCCCGGATCCAAAAAACCAAGTGGCTGTTTGAATTGCCTGGTTGATTCATCGGTAATGGCACCTAAGTACCAGTTGTCTTTCCCTTTTTCTTTTCTTGCAATCACCAGGTAGTCTCCGGGTTCTGCCTGCAGTATGCGGCTATCATCCCAATCTACAGCCACGTCTTTAATAAATTGAAAGGCATCTTCATGTGCTTCATAATTTTCAGGAAGATCAGCCGCCATTTGCAAAGGACTGTACATCGTAATATATAAAGCCAATTGTTTGGCAAGCGTTGTGTGTACCTGTTCTTTTTTGGCCGGATCGTAAGCATTCATTTTGATCTGGAAAATTCCCGGCGTATAATCCATTGGGCCGCCCATTAGCCGTGTAAAAGGTAAAATGGTTTCATGTTCAGGTGGATTGCCGCTGCTCCAGGCATTGAATTCATTTCCCCTTGCCGCTTCACAGGCCAGGAAGTTGGGATAAGTGCGGTGCATGCCTGTAGGACGAACTGGTTCATGCGCATCTACCATGATTTGATAAGCTGCAGTTTTTTGTAAAACGCGCTCATAATGTTTTACCATCCATTGCCCGTCGTGGTGCTCACCCCTGGGAATGATATAACCCACATAACCCGTCTTCACACTATTCATTCCATGTTCTTTCATGAAGCGGTAAGCAGTGTCCATCCATCTTTCGTAATTGGTGACAGAAGCAGATGTTTCATGGTGCATAATGATCCTGACACCTTTTGATGCAGCATAAGCACTCAATGTATTGATATCATAATCAGAGTAGGGTGTTACAAAATCAAAAACATCTTCTTTCCATTTACCGAACCAGTCTTCCCAACCGGTATTCCATCCTTCTACCAGTACACCATCAATTCCGTGCTTCGCAGCAAAGTCAATGTATTTTTTTACGTTGGCTGTATTGGCACCGTGCGGAACTTTGGATAGCTGTTGTGAACCTGCCTGTTCACCTGAATAATCCCAGCTACTTTTTCCTACATGCATTTCCCACCATACACCAACCATTTTCTGTGGTTTGATCCAGGAGCTGTCTGCAATTGCAGAAGGTTCGTTCAAATTCAGGATCATTCGGTTGGCGGCAATCATTTCAGTTGCTTTATCACTCACGATGATCGTGCGCCAGGGAGTACGTGCAGGTGTGATCAGGTAAGCTTTGTTTCCAACAGCATCTGGTACCAGGTGAGAATTTAAAGTGAAAGTTTTTTTATCAATGACCAGGTTCATTGCCGGGTAATTGATCAGTGAGGCTTCGTGTATGTTGATGTACAATCCATCTGCTGTTTTCATCATGAGAGGAGTTTGAACAGCATTGGAGTTGTAGTAAGCCTTGGCAAAGATCTCGTTGAATTTTTTACTGGTAGAAGCATCTACTTCACTCAGTTTAGAAGTAGTGTAGGTAAATTCATTTGAATCATAATCACCCGGTATCCAGAAGGTTTTGTGGTCGCCTGTAAGATGAAACTCTGTTCTTTCATCAGCAAGTACAAAATGTTTCAGATTTTCCTGTTGCGGAAATTCATACCTGAAGCCAAGGCCTTCATTAAATAGTCTGAAAACTACGTTTAGTAAAATACCGCTGCCGTTTTTTTCTTTGAGATGAAGCCTCAATTCATTGTGGTGATCACGGATCTTGCTGTATTCACCCCATACCGGTTTCCAGGTCTGGTCATAAGTTGAAGAATCTGTTCCTGTTATTTCAAACTGCTTTAGTTCTACAGCTGGCTCTTTGAATACAAGAGAAAGCTTTGAAGGCAGGATCACAGCTTTTTGTTTATAAGATAGCTGGTAACTGATCTCTCCTTTTTCAAGTTGAACCTGCAATAAAATGTTCTTATCAGGAGAAGAAAGTTTTAATAGCTGTGATTGTGCATGAAGCGTGATCATAGTCAGCAGCAGGAGAAAGATTTTTTGCATGTTATTTTTTTTCAAAAAGCCACCATATCCTTCTTCTTGGCTTTATTTTATAATTGGTAGTGATGTACTTCGCAATATGTCCCATGGCTTCATTCACATCATCGGTGAGTAAAACCAGGTCAAGGTCTTCTTTCGAAATTGTTCCTTCTTTCAGCATTACCTGCATCACTTCCACAAGCGGTTGATAAAATTCCTTTCCAAAAAGAACTACTGGAAAATTAGTGACGGTTTTGGTTTGAACGAGTGTGAGTGTTTCAAACAGTTCGTCCATGGTTCCAAAACCTCCGGGTAAAATCACGAAGGCATAAGAATATTTGATCAGCATGGTCTTGCGCGTGAAAAAATATTCAAAGGTTCTACATTCATGAAGGTATTTGTTGGAGCTTTGTTCAAATGGAAGTTTGATATTTAATCCTACCGATTTGCCGCCATTTTCAAAGGCTCCCCTATTGGCCGCTTCCATAATGCCTGGTCCTCCTCCGGTCATGGTAGTAAAGCCCATTTCTGCTATACGCTTACCAAATTCCATGGCAGCCTGATAGTATTCATGATTCTCCTTGAATCTTGCCGAACCAAAAACTGTAATGCAGGGACCTATGAAATGCAATTCACGGATGGAAGAAAACAATTCTTTAAAAACCCTCCATACAAATTTTAATTCATATCCACGGCTTTTTGGACCTTCAAGGTAAACGTGTTCTTTAGGGGGAATGATGCGCTCGTACTTATGCTGCTTTGGCTTAACCGGTTGTTTTGTTTCCATGATTGATCAATAAAAATAGACAAAATGTATTTTCCGGAGGGGAGGGATAGTTCATAGATCATGGTTCATAGTTCATGGCAGATGGCAAGTAGCTTATGGCTTATAGCATATGGCAGATAGTTCATAGATCATAGTTCATGGTTCATAGCGGTTGACAGATGGCTTATGAACCATGGACCATGTACTAACCCACCAGCCATACGCCATATGCCATACGCCTACTGTAGTTGCCTGAAATATGTTGACCGTTTTTGAGCTAATTAAATCAACTCAAAAAACGAAGCATATGGCTAAACCAGAACAGTTAAACGCAAAAAGTACAAGAGTCCATCGTTATTTTAGTGAA
>JAEWKK010000012.1 GCA_023386045.1 Bacteroidota bacterium | reverse complement strand
TGAGAGTGATCAGCACAAGAGCCTCCAGGATTACCTGGAACGTGGTAGACCAGAGTGGCAGGGTAGTGATGACCTTCTCCAGGCAGGTGATGGTAGGACAGACCGATATCTCACTTGAGATGAGCAGACTGGCAGCAGGCGTGTACAACCTTGCAGGCTTTACCGACAAGGGTAAGACAGAGGTGCTGAGGTTTGTGAAGATGTAAAACGAGCAGATAGTTCATGGTTCATAGTTCATAGTCCATAGACAATAGACCATAGACGATAGACGATAGACCATGGAACATAGAGTATAGAGCATAGAGTATAGAGCATAGTCCATGGACCATAGACTATGGACCATGGACCAAACAGATATCAGATCCCCGCTTTTATGGCGGGGATCTTTTTTTAATCTAATAGAATACCAAATAAAAAGTTCTTAAGCATTATGAAATAAAATAAATCAGTTGATCAAAACACCATTGTGTTTCACCTTAAACTGAACTTAACAAAATACATTGGCCTGTTGTTTTTATTTTTATCCCATGTTTGCTGAAAAGCGTATCGATTATAACCAAACCAACTCCTTCACGAGGATCGTTCTTGATTATTTACAGGATGAACCGCAACTGAAACATTTTTATCATCTCTCTCCTAAAAAGGAAAATATTAAAAAGCTCATTTCCCTGAAAAAATCACAGTCACTGAACAGAGAGGTGCTCGTGAAAGTATTGGAAGAGCAATACCAAAATGTGAATGCTTCTGATCTTACTTTAAAAAATATAAACTCTCTTCTTTCATCCAACTGTTTTACCATTACCACGGCCCACCAGCCTAATTTATTTACAGGTCCCTTGTATTTTATTTACAAGATCCTGCATGTAATTAAGATTACTGAAGAACTCAATAATGATTACAGTGATTTTCATTTTGTGCCGGTTTACTACATGGGTTCAGAGGATGCTGATTTTGCCGAACTGAATCATACCTATGTCCATGGAAAGAAAATAGAATGGCGCAAGCAGCAGAAAGGTGCAGTAGGACGAATGAAAGTGGATGATACCTTGCAGCAACTGATACTTGAGTTGGAAGGACAGCTTTCAGTTGATCCTCATGGTAATGAGGTGATCGCATTGTTGAAAAAAGCTTACAGCAGTGGAAGGACTATACAGGATGCCACCTTTGAATTGATCAATGAATTATATGGTAAGTATGGACTGGTGGTCCTCATACCAGATCATCCCTTACTTAAAAGTCAAATGATCCCTGTATTTGAAGAAGAGTTATTTGCAGGAAGTTCATTTGAAATTGTAGAGCAGACTTCAAAACAACTGGCTGAGCATTATGATCCACAGGCTCATGCAAGGGAGGTCAATCTTTTTTATTTGAAAGATGATATTCGTGAGAGAATCGAAAAGAGAGATCAGCGGTTTTATGTGGTGCATACTGACCTGTCATTCTCCGAAGAAGAGATCAGGCAGGAGCTAGCTTCACATCCCGAGAGGTTCAGCCCTAATGTGATCCTGCGTGGGCTTTACCAGGAAACCATCCTGCCCAACCTTGCTTTTGTAGGAGGTGGAGGAGAGCTGGCTTACTGGCTTCAGCTGAAAGGAGTCTTTGCACATTACCAGGTAGTATTTCCCATGCTGGTGCTGCGCAATTCTTTTTTGATCATTGAAAAGAAATGGAAAACAGCTATTGAAAAGCTGGGACTTGAAACCGAGGAAATTTTTCAGTCATCTGAAGAAATTATCAGGCACATCGTTCAGCACCATACGCAGAACAGGGTTTCGCTTAATGGCAATTTTGAAAGAGCAGATGAATTATTCGAATCCATTCAACAACAGGCAGGTGCTGTTGATCCCAGTTTATTGAAACATGTTGCAGCCATCAGGGCTAAGGCATTGAAAAACCTGGAAGAGCTGGAGAAAAAAATGTACCGTGCCGAAAAAAGAAAATTCACCGCGCAACAAAACCAGCTTCAAAAAATAAAGGAGACTTTATTTCCAGGTAATGGACTGCAGGAAAGAGTGGAAAATTTCAGTGGGTTTTATGCGATCTGGGGTTTTGCATTCATTGATGCCTTATACCACCATTCGCTAACCTTCGAACAACAGTTCACGGTTTTAGTTGAACGCTGATTTTGAAAAAACTACTCTGGCCATTGTCATTATCAGCTGCAAGGTGCAGCACCAGTGAATCAGCATTCTGGTATTGCATGCAAACTGATTCGATCTTTTGCTTTTCAAAAACCCGGTCGATGGATGAAAGTCTGATCAGCTGATCCGGCTGAATGGTCTTGTCTTCCAATTTTAATGAGAACCTGCTGATCATTCCAAGATAGCTGTCATTGATAATTCCATCTTCAATTGCACTTTTTGTATCTTCTTCCGAGGCAGTAAACAGCAGGAGGTCTTTTTCTTCCACGTAATACAAACCTGAAATCCCGATCACTTTTTGGCTATCAATGCGAAGATCAACGACCCTGGGAGGAGGAAGGGTTTTGTATTCGTATAAATTATTACCGGCGATGATGAACTTATTGGTGCGGTTGGTATTGTTTGCCCGATTGGCAAGGATAAGCTTTGAACCTACCAGTGTCATGCCTTCTATATTCAGTTCAGGAACAGCCTTCAGCTTTTGTGCAAAAGGACTGTAGTCCATACTCAGGAAGGTATGAATATCTGCAAGTGGAAAATAAAAAAGCCTGCTCCGGTTTTTTGCGGACATGGAGCCTAAAGCATACAGGAATTTTTCATTGTTGTTGACGATCAACGTGGTGGATTCGATATCGGCCTTTGAGGATTTTGAAATACGGTAGGTAGTATCTACATCATACAATACGGTATCAACCCTGTTGTACGAAGTATCGGTTATGAGCATGTATGCGGCATCATCTCCAAAAATATAAAGACGGCCATCATTATATTCTATTGCTGATGCTGAAGGAAAATCTTTCAGCGTTTTATGATCGAGTAAACGGACAACAGCTTTCTCTTTATGATTGCAACTATTGGTCAAAGCCATTAGGCCAGCCAGCAGTACGTAAATTCCCGATCTTTTCCTGTACTTCATTTTTCAGTTGTTGCTTGTATGCTGCAATTTTTTGACCAAGTGTCTCATCAAAGCTGCCAAGGATCTGAGCTGCAAGGATGCCGGCATTTTTTGCCGCATTGAGCGCTACCGTGGCTACCGGTACACCGTTAGGCATTTGTAAGATGGAAAGAATGGAATCCCAGCCGTCAATAGAATTGCTTGATTTTATAGGAACGCCAATAACAGGAACTGTGGTCAGTGAGGCGATCATTCCAGGCAAATGAGCAGCTCCGCCGGCACCGGCAATGATCAGTTTTAAACCCCTTTCACTGGCTGTATTTGCATATTGGAACATGCGTTCCGGAGTGCGGTGTGCAGAAACTACAGTAAGCTCGAAACTGATCTCGAAAAATTTAAGGATGTCTGCTGCTGCCTGCATCACGTTAAGGTCGCTGTCGCTTCCCATGATAATGCCCACCTGAGGTCTTGAATTTTCCTGCATGAACTGATTTTGGCGCTAAAATACAGCGCAAAAATCATCTTACTAAATCACCTCGCAAACGAAGCAGTTCAATCTCTGCCAGCTTAACATTATAGCGTGCCTGGATCAGGCGGTTGGTGGCATCGGCAAGGCTTTGCTGTGCTTCCCTCATTTCAAGATAGGTGCTGATACCAAGGCGGTAACGTTCCCTGGCAATAAAGATGTTTTCTCTTACCAGTTTGATATTCTCTTCTTCCAAAGCCAGTGTGCGCTGGTAAAGATCATAATCACGGTAAGCATTTGAAATGTTCATATTTATGAGTGAAACGCTGCGGTCATAAAAGAGTTGCTGGGTTTGAATATTTATCTCCGCTGCTTTCACCAATCGCCTGCTGTTAAAGCCATTGAAAATCGGGATACTGGCAGTGAAACCATAATTCAACCCGCGTGTTTGCAGTAACTGGTTTTGCTGCACCGGATTTACGATGGCATTGTTGATGGTGCGGTTAAAATTATAGGCCGAATTAAAATCAATGGTCGGCATTCGTTCTGCCCTCCGCATGCGAAGATCCAGGGCAGCGATATCAAGGTTTTTTCTTGCGATCTGTAATTCGGGATTGGTAGCATTAACTACACCCGTAATTGAATCAAGGGTAAGGGCATCATTAAAATGAATGGTGGTATCTGCCAAAGCGTAATCATTGCTCATTGGAAGCACCAGCAACTGGTTGAGCTGTTCCTTTAATTTATTGATGGCGGTTTCCTGCGTCAGCAATGAAGACTTCTGTGCATTGAGATCTATCTGGGCTTGCAGCACATCGGGTTTGGCACCTACACCAATATCAAAACGGTATTGCGCCAGCTTGAGTCTTTCAGTACTGAGGTCTATCTGTTCCAACACTGCGTTTCGCTGCTGCTCCTGTCTTACAATATCATAATACACACGCATTACATCAGCAACGGTATTGATCACCTGGTTTTTGATCTGCAATTCTCCTAGTTCAACCAGTTGTCCCAGCCTGTCGCGGGCAATGAACATGCGGAAGCCATCAAACAAGGTCCAATTGAGATTGAGAGAGGAGGTAAGATTGTTGTTCTTGATCTTTCCCTTTCTTTTATCACCAGCGCCCGTTACTTCATTCCTGGTACCTGAATTGGCCAGCCATCCTGCAGAAGCATTCAGCCTGGGCCACAATGAATAATCGGCATAAGCATAATCCAATGCAGCCAGCATGGAATCATTTCGAGTAAGCTCTATGTCATAGTTGTTCTGCAGTGAAAGAATGATGGCTTCATTCAAACTCAATGGCGGTCTTGTTTGCGCAAATCCGTTTAAGGCAACAAGGGATAACAGTATCAGTAAATATCGCTTCAGTCTCAAATTCTTTCTATTTATACAGGTCATTGAATTCACCATTGATTAATGTGCCATTTCTCTTTCAGCTTTCCTGTCCTCTTCATCAATCAGTTCCAAAGGATTTTTTTTCTTTTTGGAAGAGAGATAAGAGTACATGGCAGGAATCACAAATAAAGTAAGTATCAGTGAAAAGATAATACCGCCAACGATCACGATACCCAATGGAATACGGCTGGTAGCTGCGGCACCCAGGGAAAGTGCAATAGGCAGGGCACCCAGGGCCATGGCAAGACTCGTCATTAAGATGGGGCGTAGCCTTTGCGTTGATGCATAGATAGCGGCTTCCAGCTTAGGCATACCCTGCAACCTGTTCTGGTTCGCGAATTCCACAATCAGGATACCATTTTTCGTCACAAGTCCTATCAGCATGATCACACCGATCTGTGAAAATATATTCCAGGTTTGTCCAAAGATCCAGAGCGATAACAACGCTCCCGCAAATGCGAGGGGCACAGTAAACATGATGATCAGCGGATCTACAAATGAATTGAACTGCGCTGCAAGAATCAGGAAAATCAATCCAAGGGCCAGCATCAAAGCAAAATTGGTATTGCTTCCACTTTCTGCATAGTCTCTTGAAGAACCGGCAAGCTGGGTGGAAAAACTTTCATCCAGTAATTTAGCCGCAATGGATTGCATGGCCACAATGCCATCACCCACAGTACTTCCCGGCGCAAGGCCCGAAGAAATGGTGGCTGATTTGAAACGGTTGAAATGGTAAATCGTAGATGGTGTAGTAGCTTCTTCAAAACTTACCAGGTTGTCAAGACTGATCATCTGGCCCGTATTATTTCTAACATACAATCCTTTGAGATCGGTGGGATCATCGCGGTCGGAGCGAGCCACCTGGCCCATCACCTGGTATTGCTTGCCTTCCTTGGTGAAATATCCAAGTCGCCTGTTACTGAGTGCCAGTTGCAATGTTTGAGACACGTCCTGTACACTCACGCCTAATTCAGAGGCCTTCATCCTGTCAACATTAATTCTCAATTCAGGCTTATTAAATTTGAGATCAACATCCACACCCTGCAGTGCAGGATTTTTGTTTGCTTCTTCAAGAAAGCGGGGAAGTATCTGTGTTAGTTTATTAAAATCATTGTTCTGCAAAACAAACTGCACCGGCTGTCCGCCTCTACGGTTAACTGAAATGGTTTGTTCCTGTATGGCAAATGCTCGTCCTTCATTAAAACGCGGAAGGTTGCGGTTTACCATATCAACAATATCACCCTGTGAACGGGTTCTTTCTTTTGGATCGATCAGTGTTACACGGACAAAACCAGAATTGGTGGAACCGCTCATAAAACCTGGCGCAGTGAGTGAAAGGATCGTCTGACTTTCAGGGACAGAGTCCATCATGAAAGTCGCGAGCTTGTCAATATAGCGATCCATGTAATCGTAGGCTGTTCCCTCTGGTGCAGTCACCTGCAATCTGAACTGACTGCGGTCTTCCATGGGCGCCAGTTCGGATGGAATATTTTTCCAGATGATAAATACAAAGCCGATACAGGCGAGGATGATGACGATGGCCATCCATCTTACTTTCATAAATGAAGTAAGGATGCTTCTGTACCCATTTTCCATGCCGCGGAAAAATGGTTCTGTTTTGCGATAGAACCAGGAATGAGAATGAATATTTTTCTTCGTCATTTTCACATTGAGCACCGGTGTAAGTGTCAGCGAAACGAAAGCGGAGATCAATACAGCGCCAGCAACCACGATACCAAATTCACGGAATAACCTGCCTACAAATCCTTCGAGGAAGATGATGGGAAGGAATACCACAGCAAGTGTGATGGAAGTAGCAATGACCGCGAAATAAATTTCTTTGGAACCTTCCCTGGCCGCCCGCCATTTTTCCATGCCGGCTTCCATCTTTTTATAAATATTTTCCGTAACCACAATACCATCATCCACCACAAGACCAGTTGCCAGTACGATGGCCAGCAATGAAAGCACATTGATAGTGAAGCCACAGATATACATAATAAAGAAGGCGCCGATCAGCGAAACAGGAATATCGATCAGGGGGCGAAGGGCGATGAGCCAGTCGCGGAAAAAAAGATAAATGATCAGGATCACAAGACAGATGGAGATGAGCAGTGTTTCTTCCACTTCAACAATGGAGCGCTTGATGAATTTTGTCTGGTCCAGGGCGATGTTTAGTTTGATATCCTGGGGCATTTCTTTTTTCAACTGCTCATAGCGTTTGAAAAATTCATCGGAAATGGAAACATAATTGGAACCGGGTAATGGAATGATGGCTAGCGCAATCATGGGAATGCCGCTTTCTCTTAATTGAGATTCTTCATTCTCTGGTCCCAGAACTGCTTCACCAATATCACGAACATGAATATCTGTTCCGTTCATGTTCTTGATGGTGATATTATTGAATTCTTCTTCTGTATTCAATCTTCCAAAAGTTCTTACGGTAAGCTCAGTAGCATTGCCTGCAATTTTACCAGAAGGCAGCTCCACATTTTCCCTTAACAGTGCCTGCTGCACATCGTTAGGAGTAAGCGCATAAGCCGCGAGTTTTTCGGGGCTGAACCAAATACGCATGGCATATCTTTTTTCACCCCAGATTTGGATGCCACTTACGCCGGGAATGGTTTGCAGTCTTTCCACCAACACATTATTGGCCCATTCTGAAACCTGCAACTGGTTCCTTGTATTGCTCTGCACCGTCATGGAAAGGATGGGATCAGAACTGGCATCTGCCTTGGACACTACTGGCGGTGCTTCGAGGTCGGAAGGAAGTGAACGTGAGGCTTGCGAAACCTTGTCGCGAACATCATTTGCTGCAGCTTCCAGGTCAACACCTAATTCAAACTCCACGTTGATATTACTGGAACCTGCATTGCTTGATGAAGTGATATTCTTGATCCCCGCAATGCCGTTGATCGCTTTTTCCAGTGGCTCGGTGATCTGTGTTTCAATGATGTCGGGGTTGGCGCCTCCATAAGATGTCCGCACGTTGATGTTCGGCGGATCAATAGCAGGATAATCGCGAACGCCTAAAAAATTAAATCCTATGATTCCAAATACCACGATGATGATATTCAGAACAATGGCCAGTACTGGTCTTCTTAAACTGATCTCTGAAATATTCATGCGCTTCCTTCTAGCTTTTCTTATTCGTATTGATAACCTGCCTGAGGCTGACTTTTGCTTCAGGTTTTAATGCCAGCAGTCCTGTGATGATAACGGTATCACCCTTATTCAGTCCGCCGGTGATTTGCACCATGGAAGAATCACGCATACCTGTGGTAACTTCAACAAAATCGGCTGTGCCTCCACGATAGACATAGATCTTTTTTCCTCTTGCCTGCGGGATCACCGCCTGTGTGGGTACCATGAGTGCGTTAGGATCCGGATCGAAACTCAGTTTCACCTTTGCAAAATTTCCAGGGACCAGTCCACCTTCATCACCCTTAACACGGGCCCTGATGGTTAAACTGCGTGTTTCCTGTGCAATGCCAGACTCGGTTGCTTCGATAACAGCCGTATAGGCACGACTACTGCCTTCCACGGTAAAGTTCACATATTGTCCTTTACTGAGTTTGCCGATATATTTTTCAGGAACATTAAAATCAAGTCGTAGGCCATTGGTTTTTTGAATGGTGGTAATGATGCTGGTAGGAGTAACAAATGCTCCGGTGCTTACTTCTTTTAAGCCTAGCTTTCCGCTGAATGGAGCCCGCACCACTGTTTTGGCAATGGCAGTATTAATTATGTCGAGGTCAGCACGGATATTACTAACATTCAGCCTTGTTACATCATAGTCCTGCTTGCTGATCCCACCGATCTTTTCGAGTTGTTCGTAACGGTTTTCCGTTTGTTGTGCCAGTTGCAGCTGCACCTGGAGTTTTTTCTTCTGAGCCTGGAGATCTGCATCATATAGCCTGGCAAGAACAGCACCCTTGCTTACAATGGCACCTTCACGAACATTCAGGCTGGTGATGCGGCCGGATACTTCGGGATGGATCTCGGTGGATTCATCTGCAACTATGGTTCCTGGAACTTCAATGGCTTCGCTGATGGTACGTGTTTCCACTATAAAAGCATCTACTTTGGCTGGAGGTCGCTGTCCGCCACCTTTTTGAGCCGCGGCCGCTTCTTTTTTTCTTTTGCTGCTGCAGGAGGTGGAAACCGTTGATAATAAAACAATAAATCCGATACAATAGAACAGGTAAGAAACTTTCACTTGGTAAATCGATTGGTGATAGAGGGCCAAAAATAACCCCTTATTAAAGAAATGTTTCTTTAAAAAATTTTAAGCTTTCGGGGATTAACATTAATTAACCTGGGTATGGCTCAATAGAAGTCAGGTAAAAAATAGTTTAATTGCGTGCAACAACAGTCAGCGTCTGCCTGATCTTGTTGGCCTTGTGGATCAGGTCCTGCTTTTCGTTGCTAAGGATGGTAATATGTCCCATCTTTCTTCCGGGCTTGGTCTGCAGCTTACCATAAATATGGACAAAGGCATTGTCGATTTTAAGCACCTCGTCCAAACCTTCATATAAGGGCGTACCGATATGACCTTCTGATCCAATGATGTTGACCATGATGGATGGAAGAATTGCCCTTGTATTTCCCAGGGGATGACCGAGAATGATCCTCCAAAGCATATCGAACTGCGAGCTGTAATGAGCTTCTATAGTATGATGACCACTGTTATGCACCCTCGGGGCCGTTTCATTTACAAATACTTCTCCATCCTGGTCAATAAAAAGTTCTACGGCAAACAGTCCGGGTGAATTGAAATTGCGCACTACGGAAAGAGCGATGGCTTCGATCTTCCATAGGATGGCCTGGGAGATATCTGCAGGACAAAGCTGGTAATCCAAAAGGTTCAGGTCTTTATTAAAAACCATTTCAACTGGTGGATAAAATGCCGTCTTCCCATTCTGGTCGATGGCAATGATCATGGCTACTTCTTTTTTGATCCTGATCTTTTTTTCCAGCACACTGTGCTCATTAAATCCAAGGTGGGAAGAGGAGAGGTCTTCAATGATCTGAACTCCGCGGCCATCATAACCGCCTTCTGCTAATTTTTGTACAGCTGGAAGTAATTCTTCCCACTGATCGATTTCAGAATTGGATTGAAGAATGGCAAATTCTGAAGTGGGTACGCCCTGGTCCGTATAATATTGTTTTTGTAAGACTTTATTCTTGATGATCCGCAGTACGGAAGGTTTGGGATAGATCTTTACGCCTTCTTTCTCTAACTGCTCCAGCGCATCAATGTTTACATTTTCGATTTCAATAGTGATGGCATCCAGGTTCCTGCCGAAACGGTATACATCATCATAGTTACGGATATCACCTTTGATGAAATACCGGCAAAGGTGCGCTGCAGGACATTCATCATCGTTTTCCATTACATGTGTCTCTACCTGGTAATTGGCCGCTGCCTGTAATAACATCCTTCCCAACTGTCCTCCACCCAGAATTCCTACTTTTAGCATGCGGCAAAGATAGTAGGATCAGGAATTGGTAATAGAATATGTATCGCAGCCTGAATAGAAGAGAAGCGATGATCCATTCCGAAATAAATTCTATATATGCATAAGCTCAGCACTTCAAAAGACCTTGATGCTCTCATGGAAGATATTGGAGACCGCAAGGTGGTGATGCTTGGTGAAGCATCCCATGGAACCCATGAATTTTATACCTGGCGAACGGCCATCACCAAAAGACTGATCAGCGAAAAAGGTTTTCGATTCATTGGTGTGGAAGGCGACTGGCCCGATTGCTATCGCATCAACAGATTTATTAAAGGATATAAGGATGCAGGAAGCAGCAGCAGGGAAGTGCTGGAGCAATTTGACCGGTGGCCAACCTGGATGTGGGCCAACTGGGAAATTGATGCATTGACAGAATGGTTGAAAGAATGGAATCAGCATTTACCTGCAGATCAGAAGATTGGTTTTTATGGACTGGATGTTTATAGTCTATGGGATTCCATGAGGGAGATGATGAGTTATCTGGAAAAAGAAGATCCTCAGGCAGCACAATTGGTAAAAAAAGCCATCGAGTGCTTTGAGCCCTTCGAAGAGCGGGAACACATGTATGCACGCTATTCACTCACAGAACATTCCTGCAGGGATGAAGTGGTGGCTCTTTTGAAAGAGATCAGGTTGAAAGCACAATTTCTTGATGGTGACCGTGAGGCCGGTTTCAATACGGAACAAAATGCATTTGTAGTGGCCAATGCTGAAAAATATTACCGCGCCATGGTGGGTTTTGATAATGAAAGCTGGAATGTGAGGGATCGACACATGATGGAAACCCTTGACCGCCTGATGCAATTTCATGGAATGAAAGTAAAGGCCATAGTTTGGGAACACAATACGCATATTGGTGATGCAAGGGCTACTGATATGAAACGTGCGGGCATGGTCAACATTGGTCAGCTGGCAAGAGAGGAATATGGTATCAATGAAGTTTACCTGGTAGGTTTTGGAAGTTATAGCGGCACAGTGATCGCAGGTAATGAATGGGGAGCACCCATGCAGGAAATGGAAGTGCCACCCGCAAGAGAGGGAAGTATTGAATACAATCTTCACCGGGAGATGGGGGCTAATGCTTACCTGCTGTTTAATACGGAGGAGATGCAGAAAAAATACAGGGAAAGCATCAGGCACAGGGCGATTGGCGTGGTTTATAATCCTGCGCATGAGCGACATGGAAATTATGTGCCTTCAGAGATGTCTAAGCGATATGATGCCTTTGTTTTTCTTGACCAGACCAGGGCGCTGCATCCACTGCACATGAAGCCCCACCACGAAAAAATGCCGGATACTTATCCGTTTGGGGTTTAGGTGAGCTTATGGTTCATAGATCATAGTTCATAGTTTGTGGCAGATGGCAGATGGCAGATGGCTTATGGCGAATGGCCTATGGCTTAGGACAAATAGGAATGGCGGATAGGTGAGAAGCATTGCCGTTTGAAGATTGGTCCATGGTCTATGGTCCATAGACAGTCGCCTACTATAATGAGGCACGACCAAAAGAACCTTAAACCTTAAACTTTAAACCTTAAACAACTCGTGAACTCGTGAACTCGTGAACTCCTAAACTTGTATCCTCACTCTCTCCCTGTTAATAAAATATTCAAATGCTGATTTCTTGGGCAGGAGTTTTTAAATTTGCGGTAGTTCGCTATTGAGTTCATAGATCAAAGTTCATAGATCATAGCAGAGAACGATAATGGTCCATGGTCTATCGACCATGAACTATGAACCATGAACTATGAACTCTCACTAAAAAACAACCCTCATATGTCCACAGCTACAGCTGAAAAACAACTGACACAAACTGATACGGATTTTCTGCCGCTCCAGGGAACAGATTATGTTGAATTTTATGTAGGCAATGCAAAGCAGGCTGCCCATTTCTATATGAGCGCCTTTGGCTTCCAGGCGCTGGCCTATGCAGGTCCTGAAACAGGAGTGAAGGACAGGGTGAGTTATGTGGTCCGCCAGCATAAACTAACATTAATGCTGACGACGCCGCTTCGTTCTGGTAATGAAATCGCAGACCATATATACAGGCATGGCGATGGCGTGAAGGTCCTTGCACTTCGCGTGGATGATGCCAATGATGCCTGGGAACAAACCACTAAACGAGGTGGAAAATCTTACCTGGAACCACAACGCAAAAAAGACGATTTTGGCGAAGTAGTGCTGAGTGGTATTCATACTTATGGCGATACTGTCCATGTTTTTGTTGAAAGAAAAAATTATACGGGGCCTTTCATGCCTGGCTTCAGGGCATGGAGCAATCCTCATTTTGCTCCCACTGACTGTGGTCTTTTATATGTTGACCATTGCGTGGGAAATGTGGGCTGGAACCAGATGAATCCATGGGTGAAATTTTATGAAGAGGTCATGGGATTCAAAAACATACTTTCTTTTGACGACGAGGATATCTCCACAGAATATTCAGCCCTCATGAGTAAGGTGATGAGCAACGGAAACGGCTATGTGAAATTCCCTATCAACGAACCTGCGGAAGGAAAGAAAAAATCTCAGGTGGAAGAATACCTGGAATTCTATAATGGCGAAGGCGTACAGCACGTGGCCATGGCAACAAATGATATCGTAAAAACAGTGAAAGAATTAATGAGCCGTGGTGTTGAATTTTTAAAAGTCCCCAACAGCTATTATGATGATCTGTTGGACAGGGTAGGACATATTGATGAAGACCTGGAACCATTGAAAGAACTCGGCATTCTAGTTGACAGGGATAATGAAGGTTATCTCCTGCAACTATTCACCAAGCCCGTTGAAGACAGGCCAACACTTTTCTTCGAGATCATTCAGCGCAAGGGCGCAAAGAGCTTTGGCAAGGGTAATTTCAAGGCTTTATTTGAAGCTATCGAAAGAGAACAGGAAGCGAGGGGTAACCTCTAAGCTTAAATTGAAGGCAGAATACTGGCTTTTTTGCCACTAAGTTTATACTTTAGGTTCAGTTTTGTCGTTTTGTTAGTATTAAAATCCTGAGTTTGCACTTATAAATGGTATCGATCAATGAAAAACCTTTTCATAACACTTATCCTCTCCATGGTAGCGTCTGCTGCTATATCGCAGGGGCCTTCACCTTCTTTTGTTGATTACCAGAAAGCACTTCCGCGCCCGGGAGATGCACTGAAACGGAAAGGTGATACGCTTCAGAAGCAGTTTGAAGCCAAAGGTCTGGAATGGCCTGCCCGCTATGTGTACATCCGCTCATTTAAATATGACGGTCAAATGGAGGTATGGGCAAAGAATGAAAGAAAGGATCAGTATAAGCTTTTCAAAACTTACAAGGTTTGCGCTCTTGCCGGAACCCTGGGTCCCAAGCGCATGCAGGGCGATTACCAGGTGCCTGAAGGTTTTTACTATATCAATGAATTCAATCCCAACAGCAGCTATTATTTATCATTGGGACTGAACTATCCCAATCCTTCTGATAAAATTCTCAGCGATACTTACAAACCTGGGGGTGATATCTATATTCATGGCAGCTGCGTAACAACAGGCTGCATTCCGGTAACCGATCAGCAGATAGATGAAATTTATCTTATCGCAGCATTTGCAAAGAATGCAGGACAGGATTATATACCCGTGCATATTTTCCCTGTGCGATACAATAACAAAAGAAGCGCTGAATATCTGAATGCCCTGATGAAGAATGACGCGCAATTAAAAACTTTTGCCACCAACCTCGAAAGGGTTTACGATCATTTTGAAGCTACCCACCAGTTGCCGGTGATCATGACCAATACCTCAGGCGATTATGTTTTCGACGGTCTTTCACGTAAAGTAGCCCAGACTGCTGCTGAAAAAATCAAAAAAGCACCAGTGCAGCATCGTGTAAGGGAAATAACAGATCTGGCTGATGTTGTTAACCAATGGCCGCAGTTTCCTGGTGGTGGTGAATCTTTTCTGAAATACCTGGATAAAATGGGTAAGGCGCTTGTTGGCTATCTTCCAGATGGAAAAACAAAGGCTAATATCGTAGTTGAATTCATTGTTGATTCAGATGGTGTTCCTACCAATTTCAAAGTAGTCCAGGGCGTCAGCGAAGAATTTGATGATGAACTGATCACGGTATTAGAGCAGATGCCTGCCTGGCAACCAGCCATATTGGGTGAAAAAGCAGTCGCCAAAAAAATGAAACAAAGTTTCGTGGTTCAGTAAATCGCCTTTCTTCTGTTAAGTAAAGAACCAGAAATCATCTCTCAGAAGATTGTTTAATTCATTCCATTTGAAAGTTTATTTCATTAGTGGGTTAGGTGCAGACGAAAGAGTCTTCCGGCATATACAACTCCCTTCCGGTTATGAAGCGGTTCATCTTCCATGGATCAAGCCATTTATCAATGAATCACTCCGCGATTATGCACTTCGACTTGCTGAAAGAATCGATACCAGTCAGCCTTTTGCTTTGGTTGGATTGTCTTTAGGTGGAATGGTGGCGACAGAGATCGCGAAAGACCATCCTGCACTTACCACTGTTCTTATCTCAAGCATTCCTGTTTCAAGGTCTATGCCTCTGTCCTATAAGTTCGCAGGTTTATTGAGGTTACACCAATTCATCCCAATTGGAATGATCAAAAACCTGTCAAAAATTAAAAGGATTTTTACCACTGAAACAGAGGAGGACAAAAGAATGCTCCACATGATGATCAGGGATTCTGATCCTGCATTTATCAGGTGGGCCTTTCGTGCTGCCCTGGGCTGGAAAAATGAAGAAGTTCCCGAAAATGTGGTGCACATACACGGCAGCGCCGATAATATCCTCCCATTAAGGTATACCAGGCCTGCTCATATCATCAAGGGAGCAGGTCATATGATGATCCTGAACAGGTCAAAACAGATCAATGTACTGCTTCACCAGATATTTTCTAACCGGCCAGCAGGTCTTTGAACTCTGGTTTTTTATTGATCACTGAACTGGCGAAAGGACAAACAGGTACCAGTTTCAATCCATGATTTCTTGCATAGCTGGCTGCAGCGCTTACCAGCTGGTAGCCGATATTCTGTCCTTTTAATTCTTCATCCACTTCTGTATGTTCAAGGATCATGGAATTCTCTCCCTGCAAAGTATAAATGATCTCGGCAAGTACCGTATCGTCTTCACCCGAAATATAAAACATGCCCCTTTGTCCAGTATGCTTGTGTTTGATCTCCATAATTCTAAAGCTAAAAGAATTTGTCCAAATGCCATGCCCTTTGCATATTTGCCCAGGATGATCCCGGCTATGTGCCGGGATTTTATTCTGCCTGTTTTCTCTGATGAAGATCCTGGTTTTTGATAATTATGATTCTTTCACTTATAACCTCGTGCACCAGGTGAAAAAGCTGGTGCATGGGCAAGTTGAAGTTTGGAAGAATGATGAGATCAGCCTTGAATCTGTAAAATACTTTGATAAGATCATTCTCTCTCCGGGACCTGGCCTGCCAAAACATGCCGGATTGCTGGAACCCCTGATCAGGGAATATGCTGCCACCAAATCCATTCTTGGGGTTTGCCTGGGTCACCAGGCCATAGGCGAAGTTTTTGGTGGAAAACTGGTCAACCTGGAACATGTTTTTCACGGTGTGAGTACAGAGTGCAGGGTGGTGAGTGAAAACACACCACTATTTAAAAACCTGCCTGCATATTTTGAGATAGGGCGTTACCACAGCTGGGTGATCACTGAAGAAAACTTTCCTGAATTACTTGAAATTACGGCCAGGGATGAAAATAACTATATCATGGCACTGCAGCACAGGCAGTATGATGTGCAGGGCGTTCAGTTTCATCCCGAAAGTGTACTCACACCCCTGGGAGAAAAAATCCTGGAAAACTGGCTTTATCAATAAAGTCTGGTTTCTGTTACCAAAACCTTAACCGCCAGGCCTGCCAAAGAAATTTACTTTTGCAAAGGATTTATAAATGCGATTATGGAAAAAATTAATCTTCTCAGCAAATTCGAAATGTTCAATGACCACTGGAATCCCCGGATCATTGGAGAATTGAATGGTCAGCAGGTAAAGCTTGCCAAATTCCAGGGTGAATTTGTATGGCATCATCATGAAAATGAGGATGAATTGTTCATGGTGGTTAAAGGAAGTTTCAGGATGGAGCTGAGGGACCAGGTGATAGAGTTGAAGGAAGGAGAGATGCTGATCGTTCCTAAAGGTGTGGAGCATCGTCCGGTAGCGCAGGAGGAAGTATGGGTGATGTTGTTCGAACCTGCATCCACAGTGAATACGGGAAATGAAAACAATGAGAAGACGATTACCCAACTATCGCATATTTAAAAGAAGAAGGTGGGTGATTTATAATAAAGCTGGATCAATTAAAATGATAGGATTCATCATCAATAACCAGGAATATGAAAAGTGAAACATCGATCTATACGGGATTTGAATTTGAAGTGGACGGCCATCCTGCTTCGGCCATCATCAATACCAACCTGAAAGAACTGACTCATAAAGAAAACTATCCTTATTCTGTTTTTATCATGCTGGTGCCTGATCTCTACATGGAAAACGGGCAACCTACCATTGAAGAATATGACTACCTGAACAATATTGAAAAAGAGATCATCCATTACCTGGAAGCACAAACGCAAACGGTGCATGTTGGGCATACCACTCTTTATCGTGCAAGGGAGATCATTTTTTATACAAAAGACCGGGAGCAGGTGGAAACCTTTCTTGATTTTTATTTACAGAATGTAGAAAGGGAAAATGAATATGAAATTCTTTCAGATCCTGAATGGAATAACGTGGCGGCATTTTATGAACTAATATAATTGTTAGCAGGAATGAATACAGTTAAATATATCATGTTCTGTCTCTTCAGCTTTCTATTGTTTTCCTGTGATTTCAAAAGCAAGCCTTACCTGAAACACGAACTGGCTTATGAAAAAATTGCCGGTGATTGTTATGGACAGGAAACTAAGATCAGCATCGATGCGAATACTATCGGCGAGCGTTATATTTTCCAGTAATGCCTGGGTGCAGGTTATAAAGGTGAATATGAAGTGGTAAGAAAGGGCGATACGGTGGAAGTAAAATTGCCAAGGGCAACTGAGACCGCGTCCTTGTACAGGATAACATTAGATATCAATACCAGGCCCACTTATCATTTCCTGACCATCAATGGAGAAACCATGCCTGTTGTAGTGAATCGCTATTGAGCGGCGAACGGGACTCGAACCCGCCGCCAAATTGTCTTCAGTATTCTTAAATTATATTTTGTTTTTGTCCCTCACGTTAAATAGCGGCATTAAGCCTTTGCTTATACTTCACAATTGCCACATTTCGATAGTTCAGATTAATTTTTGTTCTGATTAGATATCTTTCATATATTAGAAACGAAATTCATAAGTAACCAAAACTTAAAATTGCCCTATATGGACTTTAAAGACCACGTAAAAGTATTAGCAGACAGAGTAAGCAAACTAAAAGATCAAATTCAAACAGAAGAAGCAACTAAGAACGCATTCATCATGCCTTTTATTCAAATGATGGGGTATGATGTATTTAATCCCTTGGAGGTCGTTCCCGAATTTATTGCTGATATCGGAATCAAGAAAGGAGAGAAGGTGGATTATGCTATTATTAAGGATGGCAATCCAATTATTTTGATTGAATGCAAACATTGGTCAGCAGACCTTAACCCACACAATTCACAACTCTTCAGATACTTCCACACAACAAGAGCCAAGTTTGGAATTTTGACCAATGGAGTAGTTTATAGGTTTTACACAGACCTTGTTGAAGCAAATAAGATGGATGAAAAGCCATTCTTTGAGTTTAGAATAGATGACATGAAGGAAGCCCAAATTGAAAAGCTTAAGGAGTTCAACAAGACAAATTTTGACATTGAAAAAATTAACAACACAGCTAGTGAATTGAAGTTCATGTCAGAGTTGAGAAATATGATTGTAAGAGAGATCAGTGAACCTTCAGATGAATTCACAAGATTTTTTGCCAAGACTATTTATCCTTCTGTTGTTACAGCCAAGGTCTTGGAGAATTTTAAAGGATATGTGAAAAGATCATTCAGTCAATATATCAATGACTCCATTAATGAAAGATTAAAGACAGCTCTTGCAACGGAGACACAAAAAGCGGAACAGATTGAGAAGGTTGAACTTACTGCCACCGAACCAACTGATGAAAATAGGGTGGTGACAACAGCTGAAGAGATGGAAGGCTTTTATATCATTAGGGCAATCCTTTGTTCAAAAGTCAATGTGACAAGAATCAGCCAGCGCGATAATCAATCATACTTTGCTGTTCTCCTTGATGATAATAATAGAAAACCCATTTGCAGACTTCATTATAATGGTAAGAAAAAAGCCATAACCTTCTTTGATAATGATAAAGAGGAAAGGGTCAACATTGATGAGAACAACCAGCTATATGAATTTGCTTCCAGGCTCCTTTCAACAGTTGAAAGATATGAGAAGCTATTACCTAAGAATTCATCTAAAAAAGTTGAATAATATGGCTGTAACTACTACAATAATATTAATTGTTGCAATTGCCTTGATAACCTTGATGATTTTCATTTACAAGTATGGAAAGCGAAAAGGAAGAATTGAGGAGTTGTAGAAAAACAAATAAATAAAAACCTCGGAGATTTCCGAGGTTTTTATTTATGATAAAACTATAGAATAGACTCTTTGTAGCATTTATAAATTTTTTATGATTAAAGAGTAAATAAATTGACATTAGGCGATTATATCTGGTGATTTAAAAGTTGTGACACTGGTTATTAATTATGAAGACCTAAACGCATAAACACAACGGCAACCTAATTCTCTTGTACACTTCTCAGAACCTAAGTATTTGTTCTTCAATGCATCTTTAATCTCATATACATTTCCATTTAAACTATTACAATACGGACAACAATCTGCAATAACTACCACGCTTAATTTGGTCCCTAAATTGGCTTGCATTGCAAGAATGTTTTCTGATAAAGACAATTGATGAAGCCTATTTTCTTTCTTCTTTTCAACCTGCCTCCTGAACTTAGTCATTTCAGAATATATTTTAGAGTGATTTTGATGCAATTCATATTCACTTTTCGCTTGAATTGCTGTATCATGCAATAGCATCTGAAAGATATGCCAAAGGAAATCTTCAATCTGTATGTTATTGCTTTTAAGTTTCCATGTGGCATAATGTTCTCTAATATCATTTTCTTCCATTCCAAAGGAAGAAAGAAATGTCATATATTTTTTAATGAGCCAATCCAATGTTCTTTCTTTTTTAGCCATACAACTAATTAGTATGTTTTGCTTAATTATGAAATTTCTTGCAAGAAGATATTAAATGTTTCTTTCTTTATAATTTAAAATAGTGTACATGTCTAATTTTTAATTTCAAATTTAATGTTATGCTGTAGGAAGAGTTTGCTGAAGAATGATAGTTATTGAAAAATTTCTTTTCTGATTTAATTACGTCATTAACTGTTTATGAACAGCTAATGAAAAGATGAAAACTATATTTGCATTGTTGTTAATAGGAAAATATAGAGAAAATTAACCACTACTTTTTGATAAAATAAATGTGAATACTTATCAAGAGCGGCGAACGGGACTCGAACCCGCCGCCTTCAGTTTGGGAAACTGATGCTCTACCGGATGAGCTATCGCCGCTGGTAAGTGTAATTAAAGAATATAGGTCAATTGAATTTACAATGAATCTCGCAATTATAAAATACAATGCAGGCAATATTCAGTCGGTACTAAATGCTCTGGAACGCTTAGGCCTCCAGGCTGAAGTAACAGATGATGCGGAAAAGATCAGGTCTGCCGACAAAGTGATTTTCCCTGGTGTAGGTGAAGCATCCAGCGCTATGAAAAGCCTGAAGCAAAATGGTCTAGACCAGTTGATCAGAGAATTGAAACAGCCGGTATTGGGTATCTGTGTGGGTATGCAATTGCTTTGCAGGCATTCGGAAGAGAATGATACGGCCTGCCTCAATATCATTCCCATAGAGGTGAAGAAATTTGAATCACAAGCTGGAATAAAAGTTCCGCAGGTAGGTTGGAATACGATTTACAATCTTCATTCAAGCCTTTTCCATGAAGTGAAGGAAAACAGTTACGTGTATAATGTGCACAGCTATTATGCTGAAATGAGTGAGTGGACTATTGCTACCTGTAACTATGGCGTAGAATATGCTGCAGCCATCAGGAAGGATAATTTTTATGGGGTGCAATTTCACACAGAAAAAAGCGCCGAAATTGGAGATAGGATACTTTTGAATTTTTTTATGGTGAGTGGTGAGTAGTGAGTGGTGAGTATCCTATAATAGATAGCCTACTGTGAGCATTATCCATCGCCAACTATTCTTGGTTCATGTATTTACCTTTACGGCAGAGAAACGAGTATGATCCAAAAAGTATTTATTTGCCAGCAGCCATAATCATATGATAATCAAAATATTCTTCGTCACCCGAATCCGTAAAATATAATGTATGATCCATAAGCCATAAGCCATCAGCCATATGCCATACGCCATAAGCCATACGCCATAAGCCAACTATGAACCATGAACTATGAACTATGAACTATTCCCCATGCAAATCATACCAGCCATAGATATTATTGAAGGAAAATGCGTGCGACTCACGCATGGTGATTATAGTCAAAAGAAGATCTATAATGAAAAGCCATTGGAAGTAGCCAGGTCCTTTGAAGACGCAGGGATTAAAAGACTCCACCTGGTTGATCTCGATGGCGCCAAAGCCGGGAGAGTGATCAACTGGAAAGTGCTCGAAACCATTGCGGGTAAAACTTCACTCATTATAGATTTTGGTGGGGGAATTAAAAACACAGAGGATGTGCAGATCATATTCAATTCAGGTGCTGCCCTGGCAACGATCGGCAGTATGGCAGTAAAGGATGAAGAAGGATTTGATTCATTGTTGAAACAATTTGGTCCGGAAAAGTTTTTATTGGGAGCAGATGTTAGAAATGAAAAGATCAGCGTGAGCGGATGGACCGAACAAACAGATCTTTGGGTCTATGATTTTATAGAAAATAATTTGCAAAAAGGAATCGGCCAGATCTTTTGTACAGATATTTCTAAGGATGGTGCGCTTGAAGGACCCTCCACTGAACTATATAAAAATATCATCAGCAAATTTCCATCGCTCCATTTCATTGCAAGTGGTGGCGTGAGTTCACTGGATGATCTATATCTTTTGGAAGAAACAGGCTGCAGTGGCGTGATCATTGGCAAGGCTATTTATGAAGGACGCATTCAATTAAAAGAACTGAAAAAATTTTTGAACTGATGCTGGCCAAAAGAATTATTCCCTGCCTGGATATCAAAAACGGGCGCACCGTTAAGGGTACCAATTTTCTTGACCTGCGTGATGCAGGCGATCCGGTAGAACTGGCGGCTCGTTATGCAAAAGAAGGAGCAGATGAACTGGTTTTCCTGGACATCACAGCTACAGTTGAAAAAAGAAAAACCCTGGTGGAACTGGTAAAAAAAATTGCGCATACCATCAATATTCCATTTACTGTAGGTGGTGGTATCGGCTCAGTGGAAGATGTGGCAGCGTTGCTTCAATCAGGTGCTGATAAGATCTCAGTGAATACAGCAGCTTTTCATCATCCTGAATTGATTGCTGATATCGCCCAGATGGCCGGCAGCCAGTGTGTTGTTCTGGCTATTGATACCAAAAAAGAAGAAGATGGTGAATGGTATGTTTACCTGGATGGAGGAAGAACCAAAACAGGAATGAAATGCCTGGATTGGGCAAGGAAAGGTGTAGCTCTTGGTGCAGGAGAAATCCTGCTTACATCTATGAATAATGATGGCACCAGGGCCGGTTTTGCGCTCGACATTACCAAAACCATTTCTGAGGAACTTCCTGTACCGGTAATTGCTTCCGGTGGCGGTGGCCTTAAGGAGCATTTCGCGGATGTTTTTTTACAGGCCCATGCAGATGCTGCACTTGCGGCGAGTGTTTTTCATTTCAAAGAAATTGAGATCAATGATCTGAAGACTTATCTCTCAGGCTATGGTATTCCGGTAAGACTCTAACCAGCTCCTGGTGCAGCCCCTTTGCATATTTGAAGATCAATTCTGCTTTACCTTTATTCCATGCTTGAACCCTTACAAACAATCGATTTTAAAAAATATAGTGATGGCCTGGTTCCGGCTATCGTTCAGGATTATTCCACGCAAAAGGTACTCATGCTGGGTTTCATGAACGAGGAAGCATTGCACAAAACGCAAACCACCGGGCTTGTAACATTTTATAGTCGTGCAAAAAAAAGACTCTGGACAAAAGGTGAGGAGAGTGGCAATCATTTATTACTCAAACAGATCCTGGTAGATTGCGATAAGGATACGCTTCTTATAAAAGCTGAACCCAAAGGGCCGGTTTGTCATACAGGAGCAGATACCTGCTGGAGCGAAAGGAACCATAAGGATGATTTCCTTTTTTACCTCGAACATATTATAGAATTAAGGCGAAACAGTGACGATCAGCATTCCTATGTAAAGCAATTATTTTGCAAGGGAATTAACAAGATCGCACAGAAAGTTGGTGAAGAAGCAGTGGAGCTGGTGATAGAAGCAAAGGACGTTAACAGGGCGTTATTTTTGAATGAGGCAGCAGACCTTCTTTTTCATTATATTGTATTATTGCAGGCAAAGGATTGCTCCCTTGCAGATGTTATCAAAGTGCTGGAGCAAAGACACCAATCGAAATAAACCATGAAAAATTTTTTCCTCCTGTTGCTGGCCTTACCGTTGCTTACAACAGCACAGGTTTCACCCAAACAATTTACGATCACCGGCAATATTACAGGGCTGGCTGATGGTGAGGTTAAGATCACCACTACCCAGAACGTACCCACTACTATTGCCAGCGGCATTTCACAAAATGGAATGTTTACCGTAACAGGTTCTATACCAGAACCAGGATTGTATTTTCTTGTGTTGAGTAATGAACAGCCGCAATATTTTTATCTTGAAAATGTGCCCATAACCGTTACAGGTAATAAAGCCGATATCAAGAACATTAAGGTGGAAGGTTCACAGGCGCATAAGGACTTCATTGAGTTCAATGTGGTTTTCAATCCCATCATGGGAAGCCTGAATGCAAAAGCTGCACAGCTTCAGCAGGAAATGAATCCGAAAACCCGTGAGGTACTGATCTCCGAATATGATTCCATCATTCAGGTTCTTAGCAATAATATCGGAACTTATGTAAGTGCTAAAAGAAGTTCTTATGTTTCACCTTTTCTATTATGGGTAACCGCGCAGGTAACACCTGACATCCTGATTCTGGAACAGCATTATAATATGCTCGATACCTCAATTTCGAAGCATACACAGATCGGGAAAAGCCTTGGTGAGTATATTACATCAAATAAGATCGGCGCTATAGGAACAGAAGCAGTTGATTTTACGCAGAATGATACCAGCGGCACGCCAGTTTCTCTTTCTTCATTCAGGGGTAAATATGTACTGGTAGATTTCTGGGCAAGCTGGTGCAAGCCATGCCGAATGGAAAACCCGAATATTGTGAAGGCTCATGATAAATTCCGTGATAAGAATTTTACTATTCTTGGCGTTTCTCTCGATCAGCAAAAAGATTCATGGATTCAGGCAATTAAAAAAGACAAGCTGACCTGGAGCCATGTGAGTGATCTGCAATACTGGAATAATGCCGCGGCACAATTGTATCATATACAAAGCATTCCTGGAAATTTCCTGGTAGATCCTTCAGGCAAGATCATTGCAAAAAATCTGCATGGCGAAGAACTGGAAAAAACCCTGGTCAAATACCTGGGTGAACCTTCAGTAATGGCTGAACCACAAAAAGCAGAAATTCAGAAAAAGCCTGTAAAGAAAAATACTAAAAAGAAAAAGACCTCCTGAGAGGTCTTTTTCTTTTAATTGATATCCTTGCCCTGTTTTAATTTTTCAATGGCATCTGTTACAAATTTTTTATTGGGTTCATTAGGAGCTAATGGAAGGGCCATGCTGGCGTACTTCAATGCATTCTTATAATCAGCAGTGGCGGAATAACCTCTGGCCATTCCCATTACTGTTGTGAATTGCGCAGGATTCTTTTTATAATTCATCTGGAATACTTCCAATGTTTCCTTTGTTCTTTTTTGTGATAGTAATGAACGGCCATACTGGTGTACTTCCTGCATAGAGGCCAGGGGAAGTGCTTTTTTCATTAAAGCATCTGCTTCTGCTGTTCTGCCTAGCTTTTGTAAGATCTGGGCCCTGGTTGCCTGGGGTTGAAATAAGGCAGCTCCGCCGAAGCTGGGACCTGATGCAGAATCTGCCCACAACAAGGCCTCCTCCAGGTTCACATTGCGCTGCAGGCACCATTGTGCAGCCTGGTCCCAGCCCAGCCAGAAGAATCCTCTTTCGCTTCTTAATTCTTTACGAAATGAATTCAACTGGTCCTCGATATAATTGGTTTCTACTTTGAATGGAATCACCAGGTTTTCCCATTGCAGGTTTACTGTAGCGCTGCTCTCTGTCTGGTTGGTGAATTCATATTTCAACCATTCAACAGTATTGGTTGATCTTAACGGCTTTACCTTCACACGCAATGCGTCTTCTTTATCATTGTAATAATAACTTCCCCATGAAGTAGAATTATTGGAAAAGATCAAAGTAGATTCCAATGAATCGTAAGCAATAAAAAAACCATAGCGTCCGGCTTTCAGTGGCTGGCCTTCTATCTTCACATCATTTGAAAATTCAATGGTAGTGTTTTCATTGGCACCTGCTCGCCACGGAGCATTTCTGGCGGTTCCAAAACCCTGGTCAGTATAGCCTGTATGCACCAGCTGTCCCCAGATTTTTCCCTGCCTTCCCTTTAGCCCCGGTCGATCGTAATGAATCACCACATCGGTAAGCCCGATGCGTTCACCTACAAAGGCTTTTTTGTTTCCACCACTTGGCAGCTGTGTCAGTGTGATCTGTGCTGAACAGAATAATGTAAAGGCCATCAGGCCAGGTAAGAGTAAGATCTTTCTCATAAAAATCATTTATGAGATAAATCTACGCAAGACCCTAAAGGAGGTTCATGAATTTCCTTGAATGTAAATGCAGCATGATGAATGGCGCAGAACTTAACTGATCACCGCCTTCCTGATCTTCACAAGCTTGACTAATAGTTCTTCCAGTAATTCAAGCTTCAGCATATTGGCGCCATCGCTTTTTGCACAGGAAGGATCAGGATGGGTTTCAATGAACAATCCGTCTGCACCCGCAGCAACAGCGGCTGAAGCAATTGTTCCAATGAGCAAAGGATTGCCACCGGTAATGCCGCTGGTTTGATTGGGCTGTTGAAGACTATGTGTGCAATCCATTACTACAGGAACTCCTGCTTTTTGCATGAGTGGAATATTCCTGTAGTCAACTACCAGGTCCTGGTAACCGAAGGTGGTTCCCCTTTCTGTCAGCATAATTTTATCATTACCTGTATTGCGGATCTTTTCCACTGCAAACTGCATGGCTTCACCACTTACAAACTGACCTTTTTTTACATTGACGATCTTTCCTGTTTTACCGGCAGCTACCAGCAAATCTGTCTGGCGACAAAGAAATGCCGGTATCTGAAGTACATCTACATACTGTGCTGCGATGCCAGCTTCTTTTTCAGAATGGATGTCGGTAACTGTTGCCAGGTTAAATTTTTGACCTGCTTTCTGAATGATCTGAAGGCCTGTTTCATCACCAAGTCCTGTAAAGGAACTGCTGCTGGTTCTGTTGGCTTTTCTGTAAGAAGATTTAAAGATCAGCGGGATCCTTTGCCTTTCGCAAATGGCTTTTACTTTTTCAGCCACTTCCATAACCAGCTCTTCGCTTTCTACAACGCAGGGGCCGGCCATGAGAAAAAAATTGTCCTTATCGTAATCCTGTCCTTTGAAGAGGTCCTCTAAAAACTTCGTCATGCCGCGAAATTACAACAATCATCAATGGTGCAGAAAGTGACGTGATTTGGTTTTTTGAAGGTATGATCAACCAGTCAAAATTGAGGATGGGCGATTCACCTTTCCCTATTACATTTGCAACTTTACATGCCTGTATGAAAGATAAAATCCTGGTTATTGGTGCATCCGGACAAATCGGAGTAGAGCTTACGCTGGCCTTAAGAAAAATCTATGGTGCCAATAATGTGATTGCTTCAGACCTGAGGGAAGAAAACCCACTGCTTCATGGAACGGGTCCTTATGTTAGTATGGATGTGATGAACAAGGAAATGTTGCATGTGCAGGTGATCCGCCAGGGTGTGACTCAGATCTATCTTCTTGCAGCCATTCTTTCTGCCACGGGTGAAAAAAATCCAAACCTCGCCTGGCATTTGAATATGCAGGGTCTCTTACATGTGCTGGACATTGCCAGGGAAGAAAAATTGCAGAAGGTTTACTGGCCCAGTAGCATTGCGGTTTTTGGACCTACATCTCCCAAAAAAGATTGTCCTCAAAAAACCATCATCGAACCCACCACTGTTTATGGCATCAGCAAATATGCCGGTGAATTCTGGTGCAATTATTTTTTCAATAAGTACGGTGTTGATGTCCGCAGCCTTCGTTATCCCGGACTGATTTCCTATAAATCGGCACCTGGTGGTGGCACTACGGATTATGCTGTAGAGATCTTTCATGAAGCGCTTGAAGAAAATCATTATGACTGCTTCCTGAAGGAAGATACTTACCTGCCCATGATGTATATGCCCGATGCCATCAGGGCTACAATTGAACTGATGGAAGCACCTGTGCAGAATATTAAAACAAGAACTTCCTATAATTTGTCGGGCATGAGTTTCTCACCAAAGGAAATTGCTGCCGAGATCAAAAAACATATACCAGGATTTACCATCAATTACAAGCCGGATTATCGCCAGGCCATTGCCGACAGCTGGCCGCAAAGCATCGACGATTCAGTAGCAAGAGAAGAATGGGGCTGGAAACCTGAATACGATCTTGAAAGGATGACAAAAGATATGCTGGAGAATTTGAAAGAATCAATTGCTTCCTGAGCAAATTAAATTCCATTCATTTATTTCTTCTGAAAGACCAACGCCAGGATTCTTGGAATGTTATTCCTGTCTTCGTCATCAAAATATTCATCGAAATCTGCGATCACCATTCCATATTTTTTCGCGGCATTGGTGAAGTCTGAAACATGATGATTGAAACACTGCACTACCTGAAGGCCTTCGCTGGTTTCAAATCTTGCCTTGCTGCCACTGTATTGCTTGAAAGGATGTAATTCCCCGATGTAAACCATTCCACCGGGTTCCAGCACTTTGAATACTTCTTTAAAAATGTGATCAAGGTTTTCGATATGCTCCAGCACCAGGCTGAAACTAATAAGGTCATAAGTTCTGCTGGCAAAATTCCAGTCACCATTGATATCAGCGATCAGGAACTCGACATGAGGATCTTTAATTTTTTCTTTTGCTTTGGCGATCATGCCTTCAGAAAGATCAACTGCAGTAACATATTCTGCTTTTTGCAATAGCCATTCAGTATTTTTTCCGGTACCGCATCCAATTTCAAGGCAGGAATGAAATGACCCTGAAGAAAGCATATCACGCAGGGCCTGCGCTTCCAGGTCTCTTGTTTTATTTTCATTGGTATCATACTGGGATGCCCAGGAATTGTATGCCTGTTGTGGATTCATGTGATCTTTATTTAAGAGAGATCAAAGTTCGTGAACTTCAAGATCAAAAATATCAGGGGAAAAATTCTCATGTGATCTGTAGCACATCTTTCATGGTGAATACACCTTTTCTTTTCTGAATGTATTCGGCTGCCATCACAGCTCCCAGGGCAAAGCCTTTACGGCTGTGCGCAGTATGGATGATCTCAATATCATCCACTTCAGAACTGTATTTCACAAAATGTGTTCCTGGTGCAGGATCCACTCTTTCACTGATGATGGAAAGTTCTGTTGAATGATGTGAAGGTTCATTGACCCATTTTGTTTTGCGGTGAAGATGGGAGAGGATCTGTTCTGCCAGTGTAACCGCTGTTCCACTGGGTGCATCTTTTTTCTGGGTGTGATGCACTTCCTTCATGGTAACCTCGTAATCCTGCTGTGATGCCATCAGCTTCGCCAGCAGTTCATTGAGTTCAAAGAAAATATTTACCCCGATACTGAAATTGCTGGCATGAAGAAAGCTACCGTTTTTTTCCTTACAAAACGATCTGGCGCTCATGAGCTGATCATTCCAGCCGGTTGAACCGCTTACAACCGGAATACCAGATTCAAGGCATTTTTTTACATTGTCAAAAGCACTGTCCGGACCAGTAAATTCAATGGCTACATCAGCTTTAGAAAGGTTGTCCTGGTTGAAATCTTCCCTGTTACCACTCTGAATCCTGAGTACGATCTCATGTCCGCGTTGCTGCGCGATCTCTTCGATCATATGGCCCATTTTGCCATAACCTACCAATGCGATTTTCATAATGCTTATTTAAAGGAGAGAACAAGACTGACACCTGCAGTGCCGGCCATTTCACTGTAACCGAATTTAGTTTGAAAACTAAGATCAGGACTCACATCAAAAGTTTTCAGATGGGCATCAACAGTTGCATCCACAACATTCAGTCCCCAGAGCAGGATAAAAACAAGAGCGGAATAATCAATATTCCTTCTGAATTCATCACGGTAACTCTGAAGTGCTCCAGGATCATTGCTTGTGATAAATACCTTGAGTTGGGGATGCACATTTGCAAAATTCTGTGTGTCCTTATTCACAAGCGTCTTGTAAGCAAACCTTGTATAACGGTACCATTTCAAATTGTAATTGAAAACAGCTCCCGAAATACCAAGCGCACCATAAACAATCGGCAGCTTCCAGTATTTTTTATTGTAGATCTGTCCCCATCCTGGAATGATGGCGGAACGAAGAGCAGCTTTCCTTGGAGAATGTTCTTTCATCAGCTTTTTCACCTGCTGCGAATCGCTGATGGGTTGTGCAATAACGGGCAGGGAATCAACAGCCACCATGTCTTTAGTGGTGTCAGTTCGGTTTTTGTTGGAATCATTCTGCGCCTGGACCATGGTAGCAATTCCAAGGTACATTAAGAGCAAAAATGTTTTATGAAATAACTTTTTAGTCAATGCTTACATTCATTTGATCCAACAACTTATTCAATTCTTCAAGCGAGTAATAATCGAAAGAGATCTGTCCACTGCCATTTTTACTATGCTTAAGCTTCACCCTTGTGCTGAAATGAGAAGCCAGTTTGTCCTCCACTTTTTTGTAGCTGTCGGGCAGTGAGCTTTTTGTTTTCTTTTGTTCTTTCTCTTTATAAAGATTTCTTACAAGGTTTTCTGTTTGTCTTACAGAAAGTCCCTTGGTTTTGATCTCGTCAAAAATGTATAATTGCTGATCGATCTTGTCCACATTGATCAGTGCTCTTGCATGACCCATACTGATTTCACCATTTCTTACTGCAACCTGGATGTCGGGTGGAAGCTTCAACAGTCTCAAATAATTCGTAACCGTACTGCGATCCTTACCCATCCGTTCAGCCACCTGCTCCTGGGTATAATCCAGTTCTTCCATCATTCTCTTATAACTCAGGGCTACTTCAACTGCGTTGAGGTCTTCGCGTTGCAAATTTTCCAGCAAAGCCAGTTCCAGCAATTCCTGGTCATTGGCCTGCCTAATGTAAGCGGGAATATCTTTCAGCCCGGCGATCCTGGCGGCGCGCAATCTTCTTTCACCTGAAATCAGGCGGTATTTATTGCCGTGCAGTTTTGAAACCGTTACGGGTTGTATGATATCATGGTATTTTATGCTATGCGCCAGTTCCTGCAATGCCTGTTCATCAAAATCTCGGCGGGGTTGTTTTGGATTGGTTTCGATGTTTTCAAGAGGCAATCTCATGACACCGGTGGCTGCTTCCACTGCTTGTGGCTTTAATTCACCCGCAGTATTTTTAAGATCAGCATCGATGCTTTGTAAAAGAGAACGGATGCCTTTGCCCAGTGCGTCTTTGTTTTGTTTTGGATTGGTCATTTTGATAGCTATAATTTTGAGGCCGGGATGGTTTCATTTACTTCAAGGATCTGCAGGTAGATATTTATTTTGATTTTTCCCGATACCCGCTCCAAACCTCTCTGCAATATTATAAGGAATAGAAACAGCAGACTTTTTAATTTGGAAGGAAAATCTGCCATTCCCTTTATTTGGACAAGATTTAACGTGTCTGAAAGAAATTCCTGTCTTTAATGCTGATTAGATCTTCCGCTTTTCATCAGCTTATTTACAATTCAATCGTCCTCTCTTCCTGGGGGATCCTGGTCATATTATTTTTCTGCAGGATCTCCTTGGCAAGGTTGAGATAATTCATGGCGCCCTTGCTATTGGCATCATAAAGGATCACTGGCTTGCCCACGCTTGGAGCCTCACTTAATTTGGCATTGCGGTGAACAATGGTATTGAATACAAGATCTTCAAAATGACGGCGAACTTCTGCTACCACCTGGTTGGATAAACGAAGCCGGCCATCATACATGGTCATCAGAATTCCTTCAATAACAAGAGAAGTATTCAGCCTGCTTTGTACGATCTTGATGGTGTTGAGCAGTTTGCCCAGACCTTCAAGTGCAAAGAATTCACACTGTACCGGAACGATCACCGAATCGGAAGCTGTAAGCGCATTGACCGTGATCAGTCCCAGGGAAGGAGAGCAGTCAATAATGATGAACTGGTATTCATCTTTAACGGATTCGATCAGTTGTTTTAAAACCATTTCCCTGTTGGGATAATTGATCATTTCAATTTCCGCGCCCACCAGGTCAATATGGGAGGGTATCAGGTCCAGGTTGGGAATATCAGTTTTCAGGATCACATCCTTTGCAGTTGCATTGTTCACCATGCAATCATAAAGGCTCTGGGTAATATTCTGCAGGTCAAATCCAACCCCGGTTGTACTGTTAGCCTGGGGATCTGCATCCACCAGCAGGGTCTTGAATTCAAGCACCGCGAAGGAAGCAGCCAGGTTGATGGCTGTAGTGGTTTTTCCAACACCACCTTTTTGATTGGCTACACCAATAATTCTTGACATTTATTCGCTCTCTCTGTTTTTAAAAGTCAATGCTTTGCCCGATAGCGGGGAGCAAAAGGTTCAGGCCCGCATCTGCAAAAGCCTTTTTTACTTTTTCATGATCGATCCTGATCAGATCAAAAGTATCGTAATGAACGCCTATGATTGTTTTGCAACGGATCATTTCGGCAGCAACAATTGCATCTTCATAGCCCATGGTGAAGTTGTCGCCAATAGGCAAGATCGCAAAATCTAATTTTCCCCACCTTGGTACCAGCTGCATATCCATGGTCAGCGCCGTATCTCCACTATAATAAAAGGTTTTTTCTTCTGTGGTGAGTATAAATCCCATGGGGTTTCCACCATAACTGCCATCGGGCATGTTGGAGGAATGAATGGCATTGGTACATTTTACTGTTCCAAATTCAAACTTCCTGCTGCCACCGATGTTCATGGGATGGTATTTTTTTACACCCTGCTGGTGCAGCCAGTTCACTACTTCAAATGCACCTACCACCAGGGCATTTGAACGGCCTGCAATGTCCACGCAATCTGCAAGATGATCTGCATGACCATGAGAAACCAGGATGTGATCCGGTTTTATTTTCGCTATGTTCACCTCTTTGGCCTTTTCATTGGGACTGATAAAAGGATCAAAAAGCAGATGATGACCCTTTGTCTCGATGCCAAAGCAGGACTGTCCATAATAAGTAAATCTCATGCGTAATGGCTGATTTAAACGCGGCAAAAATACGGGAAAGGGAGCATCCATTGGTTTAAGACTCATTTGAAAATGCGGACAGAACTAATGGTCTTTTGGCTTTTCACTGGCAGCTTGTCCTGTTCTTTTTCCCTTTATTTGCAACACAAATTGGATGTATGCGGAGCTCTCCCGGATGGCTATTGATGGCCGGATTTATGATATTGCTTGATTTTTATGTATTCCAGGTAGTGAAGGCTGTTTCGCAAACAGCTGGACCTAAAACAAGATCTGTTATCATTATTTCTTACTGGACTATTTCCATTCTGGCGCTGCTGGTACTTTTTCTTTTGCCCTACCTGAACCTGGGTAATTATTCACGTACAGCCAGGAGCATTGTGTTTGCAGTCATCATCGGCCTCTTCATCGCCAAGCTGGTAGCTGCGGTGATTTTTTTAATTGATGATATCAGGCGTGGGATACAGTGGATCGTGGGTAAAACATTTTTCAGGAATACAGAGGGAGAACAGATACAGGGTGGAGACCGTATCTCCCGCTCGGCATTCCTGAACTGGCTGGGCATTGCTGTTGGCGGTACTTTGTTCGGATCATTGATTTATGGATTCTCCAACAAATACAACTATCACGTAAAAAAAGTAAA
Organism: Bacteroidota bacterium; assembly: GCA_023386045.1. Classification (GTDB taxonomy): domain Bacteria; phylum Bacteroidota; class Bacteroidia; order Chitinophagales; family Chitinophagaceae; genus Flavisolibacter. The sequence continues at coordinate 267,028 of JAEWKK010000012.1, read as the reverse complement.
GCTGCAGTATCCCAATCTTCCATCCGCATTCAGGGGATTGAAAGTGGTGCAGCTGTCCGATATACACAGTGGAAGCTTTACCAATAAAGAAGCGGTAATGAAAGGGGTGGAGAAGGTGATGTCCTTGCAACCGGACCTGATTCTTTTTACCGGAGACCTGGTGAATAACGAGGCAAAGGAAATGGCTGATTACATGGATGTATTCAGTCAGTTAAATGCACCCATGGGAGTGTACTCAGTATTAGGCAATCATGATTATGGTGATTACGTACAGTGGGAAAACAAGGAAGCCAAGCTGGCCAACCTTGAAAGCCTGAAAAAACTACAGGGTGAAATGGGTTGGCGTTTGCTGATGAACGAGCACGTGGTGTTGGATCGCAATGGTGAAAAGATTGCTTTGATCGGCATCGAGAACTGGAGCAATAAAGCAAGGTTTCCAAAATATGGTGATCTGAAAAAAGCATATGAGGGTACAGAGGATATTTCTTTTAAAATTCTCATGAGTCATGATCCCTCACATTGGGATGCAGAGGTAAGGCCACATTATAATGATATCGACCTGATGCTTTCAGGTCATACACATGGAATGCAATTTGGAGTTGAGATTCCATGGCTCAAATGGAGTCCTGTTCAATATGTGTACCGTCAATGGGCCGGGCTCTATGAAAATGAAAAGCAGAAGCTCTATGTAAACAGGGGTTTTGGCTTCATTGGCTATCCAGGCAGAGTAGGCATCTTACCCGAGATCACTCTTTTCCATCTTACCTGATTTAAAAAATGCAAGGTCCTCTTCGTTTATTTATTTAAACCTTTTTATTTTAACCTTGTCTATCCGCAGCTTTACCATGTGAAAGCCGAAATCAGTTGTAATGACGGGAAAAAAAATTACGATCATCCTCCTTAGTTTTCTTTTAAGCTTTACCACCTTTTCGCAGGATTCGGTAAATGCCATTGCGGTGGATACCAGTTTTGATGAAACAGACTATGATGAATTGTTCAATGAACTGGATGCTTTACTGGACTCACTGATGGCTCCCCGCAGCTTTGCACTGTTTAACCTTGGAGTTGGCAACAGTTATTTCAATTATAATGGCAAGGACCTGACACTGAAGCCGGAAAGAAAAATTTCTTATACGCCTTCTCTTTCCTATTATTCCAAATCCGGTCTTGGTATAGGAGCTACTGCTTCCATAGTTCATGATGGGGTGAAACTCAATCCTTACCAATTTTATATTACCGGTTCATACGATTATCTGAAGAACAGTCGTTTTATTACTGGCATCGCCCTGACAAGATTTTTTACCAAAGACTCCTTACCCTTTTATACTTCACCTCTGCAAAATGAGGTGTATGGATATTTCACTTATAAAAAATCCTGGTTCAAACCTTCGGTGGCTGTCAGCTATGGATGGGGAAGCAGGAAGGATTATGAAGAAAGGGAAGAGTATATACAAACCCTGAGATTATTATTGAATGGATATACAAGGGTAGAAACAAAAGAGCAGGTCCACGATTTTAACCTGATTACCTCTGTAAGACACGATTTTTACTGGATGAACGTTATAGGTAAGAAGGATTATATCAGGCTAACGCCGCAAGTGGTATTCACCAGTGGTACCCAGAATTTTGGTTTCAACCAAACCAGCAGCACTTATGCCACCGTACCCAGAACAGGATCCAATGTTCTGTACAGCACAGACAATATGTACCTGGATGACCAGTTGTATTTTCAGCCATTGTCCTTTTCAGGATATGTAAAGGTTGAATATGCAAAGGGCAAGTTTTTTATTCAGCCACAGTTGGTGCTTGATTATTATTTTCCTGCAGAGGAAAAAAATTTCATGACAGCATTTGTTTTGAATGCGGGCGTTATTTTTTAGTTGTTTATTTTTTATTTAACACCGCTTCATTTTTGATGGCATTAATCTTGAGTTTTATTCAACCACAATAAATTTCATATTTATGAAAACGAAACTACCTCTACTACTTATCGCAGGGTTATTGATAGCACAGGCATCAATGGCGCAATTTAATTTAGGCATCAAAGGCGGGGCTAACATTACGAAGATCGAAGGCAAAACATTCAGGGATGAATTTCAGTATGGCTATCACCTCGGTGGGTTTGCAGAGATAGGATTGGGAAACAGGCTGGCCATTCAACCCGAAGTATTGTTCAATCAATACCAGACCAGTGTTGACAGCAGTTTTAAAAATGTTTACCAGGGTGCGGTCAATTTTTCCAACTACAAGAATGTAAAACTGAATTACCTCTCCATTCCATTGCTGGTGAATTATAAAGTAGGCAGCCTGCTTACTTTGCAGGCAGGTCCCCAGGTTGGCATTCTCCTGGATCAAAGCAAAAACCTTTTGGAGAATGGACAGGAAGCTTTCAAGACAGGCGATTTCTCCATGGTAGGAGGTGCTGTGATCAATATCAGCAAGCTGCGCCTGACCGGCCGTTACATCGTAGGATTGAATAATATCAGTGAGATCAGCCAGCAGGAAAAATGGAAGACCCAGGGATTCCAGCTTTCGGTAGGCTTTGCTCTCTGATTCATATAAATTATCAGGAAACCCCTCAACCCGAGGGGCTTTTTTATTTGCTGCCAGTTAGGCACATAACAATCCTATGGCATTAATATTGACCAAACAGCTGAAACCTGACGTAAATTTGCCTCTTGTTCCTTTGGACAATTGTCCTAACTAAACCATTAGCGCGTGAATTTTATACTGAAGCCCGAAGAAGATATGGATTTCCTACCCATCATTCCCCTGAATGAATCGGATAGCGAGGCCAATGAAAAAATAGAGATCCCCTCACAAATTGCATTGCTTCCTCTGCGCAATACTGTTCTTTTCCCCGGAGTGGTTTTGCCCATTACAGTTGGAAGAGACAAGAGTATCAAGGCGGTGAACGATGCCTATAAAGCCGACAAGCTCATTGGAGTTGTGGCGCAGAAAGATAGTGCGGTTGAAGATCCTGTAGCTGCTGACCTGGAACAGATTGGAACTGTGGCACGCATTGTCAAGCAAATTAAGATGCCCGATGGAGGTACAACTATTATCATACAGGGTAAGAACCGTTTTTCCATCAAAAGCGTAATTACTGAAGATCCTTATTTCAAGGCAGAAATTGAAGTGATCACCGAGGAAGAATCACCGGCTGATCCTGATTTCCAGGCCTATGTTTCCAATATCAAGGACCTGGCAACGGAGATCATTAAACTATCTCCCAATATCCCTACTGAGGCTTCGGTAATCTTAAAAAACATTGAAAACCCGGCTTTCCTCATTCATTTTGTTTCGAGTAATCTCACCATTGATAACCGCGACAAACAGAGATTGCTGGAGATCAGCCATATTCGTGAAAGAGCGGACCTGCTGATGCAGTTCCTGCAAAAAGAATTACAGTTCGCGGAATTAAAAAATAAGGTCACCAATAAAACAAGAGCTGAAATAGATAAACAGCAACGCGAATATTTTCTCCAGCAGCAGTTGAAAAGCATCAAGGAGGAATTGGGTGGCGATCCCAATGAAAGGGAGATCAAGGAACTTCAGAAAAAATCAGAGACCAAGAAATGGCCTGAAGCTGCGAAGGAAACTTTTAAAAAAGGAATCGAGAAGCTGGAAAGAATGCATCCCAGTACACCGGATTATTCCGTGGTGTACAATCATTTGGATTTGATGCTTGATCTGCCTTGGGAAGATTATACAAAAGATGTGTATGACCTTGACAAAGCAAAGAAGATCCTTGATGCAGACCATTACGGCATGCACAAGATCAAGGAGCGCATTCTTGAATACCTGGCTGTATTAAAACTGAAGGGTGATATGAAGAGCCCTATTCTTTGTTTTTATGGTCCTCCGGGTATTGGTAAAACATCTTTGGGTAAAAGCATTGCCAATGCTATTGGAAGAAAATATGTTCGGCTAAGCCTTGGCGGTATACATGATGAAAGCGAGATCCGTGGACATCGTAAAACCTATATTGGAGCCATGCCGGGAAGGATCATCCAGAACATCAGGAAGATCAAATCTTCCAACCCTGTAATGATCCTGGATGAAATTGATAAAGTAGGAACGGATTTTCGCGGAGATCCAAGCAGCGCGCTCCTGGAAGTTCTTGACCCGGAGCAGAACAATTCTTTTTATGATAATTACCTTGAACTTGAATATGACCTCAGCAAGGTATTATTTATTGCAACGGCCAATAATCTTCAAACTATACAACCAGCACTACGCGACCGCCTCGAGATTATTGAACTCAGTGGTTATGCAGTAGAAGAAAAAATAGAGATCGCCAAAAGGCATTTGATCCCCAAGCAAAAAGAAGCACATGGGTTGAAGTCTTCCAAATTTACGATCAGTGATAAGGTGCTGGAGAAAATGATACAGGAATACACCAGGGAAAGTGGTGTTCGTGAGCTTGATCGTTTGCTGGCGGGCATTATGCGTTACCAGGCAAGACAGCTGGCCATGAAAGGAAAACTGAAAGCCTCACTCACCATCCAGGATGTTGAGAAAATTCTTGGAAGACCAAGGTTTAGCAATGAATTGTACAAGACAGCAAATATTCCTGGTGTAGCTGTTGGACTGGCCTATACCTATGCAGGTGGCGACATTTTATTTATTGAAGCATCGTTAAGCGATGGCAAGCATGAACTAAGGCTTACAGGCAATCTTGGAAACGTAATGAAAGAAAGTGCTTCCACTGCCTTGTCTTACCTGAGTGCCAATGCAAAAAAACTGGGCGTTGATCCTGCCATCATTGAAAAGAAAGCAGTGCATATCCATGTACCGGAAGGAGCAGTTCCCAAAGATGGTCCCAGCGCTGGAGTAACTATGCTTACTGCACTGGCTTCGGCATTTACAGGTAAAAAGATCAAGCCTTTCCTGGGTATGACTGGTGAGATCACCCTGCGTGGGCAGGTGCTGCCAGTGGGAGGTATCAAGGAAAAAGTGCTTGCAGCAAAAAGAGCCGGGCTTAAAGAGCTGATCATGTGCGTGCAAAATGAAAAAGATGTTCAGGAAATCAATCCTGATTATATAAAAGGAGTGAAGTTTCATTTTGTAAAAACCATGAACCAGGTACTGGACATCGCCCTGCAGGATAATTGAGATTAAAACCTATTTTTACTTCAAACCATTAACTGCTTTGCGTTTCATTCTTTTTGTAACTGCAATGTTCTTGTATACTGCTGGCCAGGGACAAACTCTTGGTGGTAGTGCTGCATATAATTTTTTAAAGCTGCCCGCCACACCCTGGCAAACGGCATCCGGTGGATTGAATGTTTCATTGAAGGCAAATGAAGTGGGTTTTTCATTCCATAATCCTGCGCTTCTTGATGCTTCTTTACACAGCCAGGTCAATGTTTCCTTTAATAGTTTTTTAGGTGGTATTAAGACCTATGCACTCACCGGTGCTTATCATCATGAAAAATATAAAACCAGTTTTGGCGGACAGTTGTATTTCGTGAATTATGGTGCCATGCCCCAGACAGATGCAGCGGGTAATGAAATGGGTGAATTCAGACCTTCTGATTTTGTGATGCAGGTTTCGGCAGCCAGGCAATATGGTGAAAGGATCAGTTATGGCGCTACTTTAAAATTCATCAACTCTAATTACGGTATCTATAAATCAAGTGCCCTTGCGATGGATGTGGGACTTCATTATTCAGATACGGCTCATCTTTTTTATGCCGGTCTGCTTGCTACAAATATGGGCACGCAATTGAAAACCTATGCAGGTGAGAGCGAAGACCTTCCCTTTGACCTGCAGATAGGCATCACCAAAAAACTGGCGAAAGCACCATTGGGATTTTCCCTGACTGCGCAACACCTGCATCGCTTTGATATACTCTATAACGACACTACTTTCAATGCTGAAAATTCTTTATCTGCCAACAAAGGTTTTTTTAATAAGCTGTTCAATCATTTTATCATTGCAACCCATATTTATGCTGGAACGCACCTGGAAGCAACCATCGGGTACAACCGCCTGAGAAGGTCGGAACTGAATATTGGTTCTACGGGAAATGGATTGAATGGTTTTTCACTTGGACTGCGTGTCATTTTTCAAAAGCTCCAGGTATTATATGCACGATCCAATTACCAGAAAAATGTTTCTTATAACCAGTTGGGACTTACCATGAATCTTCAGCAGCTTTTTAATAAGGAGCTTTAATTTTCTTTTTCATCGAGCACCCTGGCTTCCCTGGTTGCTTCCTGTCTTACCAGTTCGGTAAATTGTTTTTCAAGTCTCCTTATGCGGGCAAATAATTTAAGTATGATAAATAGGAACAACAGGATGCAGAGATAAAACAATAGATCTGCGCCGCGGCCAACGCCCAGTTTGTGAGCGAGTACATTGGTATAGGAAGGGAAGAGAATAAAAAATATAGCGCCCAGCGAACAGGCAGTAAGTATAGCCAGGTCCAGGAAAGCACTGCGCAATTTCAGCGCATAGTAAAATGAAATCAGGATGACACCAACGATCAGGATTGCCTGTATGCCATTCATTTGAAAAATTTGCTTAAAAGTAGATCAAAAAGAATTCGAAAGCTGTTCCAGGAGCTTTGTCCCTTGCTTTTTGAATAGTCGGTATAGTAAACAGTTACAGGCTGCTCACTGTAATGAAGTTTTTCTTTTTTAATTAATGATAAGATCTCGGTAGCGTGCGACATCCTGTTTTCTGAAATTCGGATCCTGCCTGCTGCAGCTGCGGTCATTACTCTCAACCCATTATGTGCATCGGTTAACAGAACACCTGTAAAGATGAAATTAACGAACCTCGCCAGCTTTAAAACAAGTTTCCTGGAATGGCTCATGTGTTTTGGTTGTTGTTCCATAAACCTCGATCCCAAAACAATATCCAGCCTGTTTTTTCCCAGGTGTTGAATAAGGCGTTCAATATCCTGTATCTCATGCTGCCCATCAGCATCAAAGCTGACAATGATTTTAGCTCCACGTTTTAAGGCAAGGTTAATTCCTGTTTGAAGTGCAGCTCCCTGTCCCAGGTTTACTTTATGCCTGGCGTATAAAAGTTTTTTGTTTTGCAATAATGGCTGAAGAGAAGGGGATGAGGCGTCGTCCACAACGATCACTGAATAACCCTTTGTTGATAATTCATCCACAATTTTTCCGATGCTTTTATGCTCGTTATAAGCAGGAATAATAACGTAAACCTCTTTCGAATCATTGTGGTTGAACATAAACCGTGTAAAAGTAAAAACCATTGTACTGCCCTGCAACTTCTTTTCCTGCTGAAGAAAGAAACCCTGGAAATTTTGAGAGCTGGTCTTTGTGAAGGATCACCGTAAGCAAGGTTGGTTCGGTTGAATGGAGACTATCCATATGATTCAGCTTCCCAAGATCATACAAAATTGGAACGTGACTGTAAAGACTCACGCGGTGATTCATATAATAAGAAGAGCCGCTCACCACCACACGATTCACACCAGAACTTTGCTTTGCTTTTTTAATAACACTGTCTGCATAAACCTGGAACCTGGTCTCATCCTGCCAGGAATAAGTTTCGCGTCCAAAAAGTACAATTCTTTTTGAAGTCAGTACCATTCCTCTTAAAGCTTCAGCTGAAAGCATTAGCATCATAAAAACAAAAACCAGCTTCGGAAATTTATTACTTCGCCAAAAGCCATGGTAAATGAAAATGGAAAGATGGATAAAGAAATAAACAAGCCCATAATACCGGGTTTCTTCAAAATAGGTCCAGAAGACTCCTGGCCAGATCTCTTCCTTGGCCACCATCAGTGACAAATAAGCCAGTAAGAATATAATACCCAATGAAATAAGCGCATTGCCATAAAGAAAAGCCTTCTTCCCATCTTTTATTTTGAACTCTGACTTTATCGCAAGTTTTGTCAGCCAGGTGATTAAAACCAGCAAGACAAGTAGATGAATCATCCTGTACGCCATCATTACATGAGCAGGTTGAAGACCTGTCATTTCCCAACTGTCTGGCCGCATGAATGCTGCGGGAATAAAAGGATAAAAATCTAAAAGATGCTTGAGGAAAAACCCTCTTTCAGGCTGGCTAATATAAGCGGCTGTGCCCGTGGACATTTTCTGGTAGATCAAAAGAGCTGCGACACCTAAGAGTAAAATAGAAAATGAGATGATGCCGTTTTTCTTCAGGTAAGGATTCCTTTCCTGTTTTCCTTTGATAAAAAGCAAAGCTGGAAGAATAAATACAACAGGTATGAACAAGTATTTAATCCAGGCGCAGATCAACAGGCCAATAGTAAAGCACAGGATGTTCCTGAATCGATTTCGATCTTTATCCGCCAGCAACACAAAAAAATATATGGCCGTGATAAAAAACGCAATTGCTATGGCATCTGAAGAAGCAATTAAATAAAAACTGTAAATGAAAAAGCTGCTGAGCAGGGTAAAAATATTTCGCAAATGCAGGGGTACATCCAGTCTTTTTAACAACATTCTTGATACCAGTATCAAAAGAATGGCCGCAAGAATATCCAGTACAATTCCTGCCAGGATATAGTTTTTTCCTGCCAATAAATAAAAAGGCGCCAGTAATAAAGAATAACCCGGAGGCCAGTTGACTAAAGGCTGGTAATTTGTAATGGCCAGGTTGGAGGCCGGCACTTCCGCGAAGCTGATGCCATGTCCATTTACAAAATGCTCCGTTGCCAGCACCTGGTAAGAAGCATCCACCCGGATGTTATAAAAGAAAACCAGCTGAATGATCCTTCCAAGTATACTGAGCAAAACAATCGCCACAGTTATCCCTCTTCGGGATAATAGTTCTTTTGCAATAGCCTGTAAACCTGTTTTGTTCATCACTCCGTATTAATTCTTATTCTTCAAGAAAAATGGTTTCGTCTTTCAGCATGGGAAACTGTTGCCGGAATATTTCATTTGATAAAGCCCGAATCATATTCACGTTAGTCATGCCATCATAAAACCGGGAATAATTTTTTCCGGGCAGGGAGATGGCGTTAATGTTCATAAAATAATATTTTTTCGCCTCAGGACCTTTGAATTGCCTGAACCCATGATCACTCATGAAAATGATCACAGGCGGAGTAGCAGATTTTGATTGAATCGTATCTATTAATTGCAGGAATTTCCCATTGGCATATTGCAGGTACTCCGTATAAGCTTTCTTAAGCGCCTCACCTGAAAGCCCTTCGAAGGCCAGAGGCTTTTCATTCCTGTCGTAATAATAAGGATGATGCGGCATGGTGAAATGAGTATAAACAAATTTTGGCGCCTGGCTTTTTTCTGTAGCAGCTTCCATGGTCGACTGCATGACCAGTTTATTGTTATGATCATCATTCATCCTGATGCTTTCCTTCTTTTCCTTTGAAGCAAGATGAAATCCCAGGTCATAATTCATTCTTCCAAGTAAAGTTTGCCTGTTGATATAGGTGTCAACGGAAGTAAAATAATAATGCTGGATGATCTTTGGATGGTCTTCAAGATCGAAAAAAGAATAATTATAAATTTTATATCCTTCCTTTTCCAGGTAAGAAGTGAAGACATTTTTTTCTATCATCCTCCTGCAAATAAAAACTTCATCGTGCCTGAAGTATTTACCATTGAGTCCATGCAGGTAATCCAGGTTCAGCATGGAGGCCATGGAGTGCATGGTGAAATTATAATTGGCCCTGGTGTTTTGAAGCACATGAAAACCTCTTTCTTGCAAGGCCTTCTCATATGAAGAATTATCAAAACCAAATTGATCTCTTAATTGCTGCGCGCCGGCATATTCATCTGCTATGATCAAATAGATATCTGGCTTTGCGCAGTCTTTACAGGAACTAATCTGCTGCGTAGGAATGGTCTTATTTTCCTTTAATCCGATCTGAACCAGGTCAATAAACAGCAGCAGTATAAAAAGGTAATTAAGATAGGAGCATAACTTCTCAAAATTGTTTTTTGATCTTCTCAGGTAGATGAACAAAACCACAAACACCAGTAGAAATAAGGTTAGGATGAAACTATACTTCACCATGATCGTTCCTGCCAGGTTCTTTTTCAGAAAATCCTGCAGCAGCCCAAAGAAAAAATTGAAGGCCATTAGTGTGAATGAGAAGATGGCGGCTTTGGTAAGGTTTCGGAAAACCAGCCATGCCAGGAAGCAAAGACTCACCATGGCAATGGTATATACCAGCATGAGCTGGAATACACCGTTATGCAGAGGATCAATATTGTATTCATTGACACTGTGGAGCACAAAAAATACCGGGAATAGGACAAGAAAAGAGTACCGCGACAATTGCCTGGGCTTAATGTTTATCATCTATGCCTTTAATTCAGCGATAAACATAAAGATAAAATCTTAAGGGCTTGTCTTATCTTGTCGCTGATTTTTAGTCACCAATTTCATGAGCGAAGAAAAAATCGTTTACATAGGCATGAGTGCCGACCTGGTACATCCTGGTCACCTCAATATCATTCGCAAAGGAGCTGAGTTGGGGAGCGTGATCGTCGGACTGCTTACCGACCAGGCCATTGCATCTTACAAACGTGTTCCTTACCTGGAATTTGATCAGAGAAAACAAATTGTGGAAAGCATTAAGGGTGTGGACAGGGTGGTGGCCCAGCATACGCTGGACTATGAAGAAAACCTGCGACAATACCACCCTGATTTTGTTGTTCATGGTGATGACTGGCAAACAGGTGTGCAGCAAAAGACAAGGCAAAGAGTGATCGAGGTTCTATCAGAATGGGGTGGCGAACTCATTGAAGTTCCTTATACAAAAGATATCAGCTCTTCCTCATTACAACAATCCATCAAAGAAATTGGCATAACGCCGGCGAACAGGTTAAAAAGATTTGGTCGCCTCATGCACATAAAACCTACGCTTACTGCCCTGGAAGCGCATAATGGTCTTAGTGGATTGGTAGTGGAGCATTCCAGTTACCAGGGCGAGGAAGGTCCCAGGGAATTTGATGCCATCTGGATCAGCAGCCTCACTGATTCTACAGCCAAGGGAAAACCTGATATAGAAGCAGTTGATCTCACTTCAAGACTGGCAACCGTAAATGATATTATCGAGATCACTACCAAGCCAATCATTTTTGATGGTGATACGGGTGGCAGGATCGACCAGTTTCCTTTCATGGTCCGCTCACTCGAAAGACTTGGCGTTTGTGCCGTGATCATTGAGGACAAGTCGGGGCAGAAAAGAAATTCTCTCTTTGATAATGAAGCCATTCACCAACAAGAATATATCGAGGACTTCTGTGAGAAGATCAGGGCTGGCAACAGGGCCAGGCTAACCAGTGAATTCATGATCATTGCCAGGATAGAAAGCCTGATTCTTGGAAAAGGAATGGATGATGCTCTGGAAAGAGCCCGGGCTTATATCAAAGCTGGTGCTTCCGGCATTATGATCCACAGCAAACAAAATGATGGCAAGGAGATACTTGAATTTGCAAGAGCTTACAATCAATGGCCTGATCGAAAACCATTGGTTGCCGTTCCTACCACTTATCCTGGTATCAGCCTGCCTGAATTCAGGGAAGCAGGATTTAACCTCGTGATCTACGCGAATCATCTTTTGAGAAGTGCTTATCCAGCCATGCAGCAAACAGCATCCAGTATCCTACAACACCAGAGAGCGAAAGAAGCAGAGGCGAACCTCATGCCATTGAAAGATCTTTTGAAACTGATCTCATGATAGAAGCAGGAGAATTTTTGCAATGTCTTAAAGATCATGGTACCGGCTTTTTTACCGGTGTTCCTGATTCTTTGATGAAACGATTTCTGTTGACGCTTGAAAAAGAACCCAATCATATCGTCACTGCCAATGAAGGTGCTGCGGTGGCCATGGCTACAGGATATCATCTGGCAACAGGAAAAATAGGACTGGTTTATCTCCAAAATTCGGGATTAGGAAATATTGTCAATCCATTGACTTCACTAACAAGTTCCAGTGTTTATGGTATTCCCATGCTGCTGATGATCGGCTGGAGAGGTGAGCCTGGAATCAAAGATGAACCACAGCATAAACTGATGGGCGCCATCACACCCGGATTACTTGATTTGATACAGGTTCCCTATTTTATTTTTTCTTCCAAACAACAACTTGCCTGGAAAGACCAGCTGAAAAAAGCCATGGAACTGGCAAGCGGTTCAAATCAGCCGGTTGCACTGTTAATAGAAGAAGGTTTTTTCCTGTCGAGTGATATGCCCGCACTGAATGAGTATGAATTATCGGCAGAATATGTCTTGAATCATCTATACCAATTGCTCGATGATTCCTTTGTGGTGGTGGCAACGACAGGAAAGATCGGTCGTTTGTTTTATGATATCAATCTTTCCAATGAGAACCGCATCAGTAAATTTTTTATGAATGTAGGCGCTATGGGACATGCTTCTTCCATTGCCGCATCATTGGCCCGCTTTTCAGGAGATAAAATTGTGCTCCTTGATGGTGATGGATCACTGCTCATGCATATGGGTTCACTGGCGACTATCGGGTCAATGCCGCTGAAAAATTTTCACTATGTGGTTTTAAATAATGGTGCACACCAGTCTGTTGGTGGACAAAAAACTGTTGGCTTTGATGTTGATTTCTGTACAATCGCAAAAGGTTGTGGCTTTGAACAAATCAATACCATCAAATCGCAAAAAGAATTGGATAAATGGAAATTGATGGATGGCGCTAAATCTTTTACGGAAATACGCATCAATACAGAAATGCCTTTGCAGCTTTCGAGGCCGTCAGAAAGTTTTTCCGAGGCCAAAATGAAATTTATGAATGCAATTAATTCCTATGAGCCAGGAACTGCTGATCAATGACAGGAAAGAAAGCCTGCTGCCAAAAGTTCTCGAACGGTTTGATGGTCCTGTTCTTTTTGTAATAGGACATCACGATCTTATCAACCTTGACGATATTGCGAAAAAATCCATCAGCATCATTCGTATTCCTCCCGGTTTGCCTGATCAGGATGTGATTCAAAACCTGCTTTCAACTATTAAAATAACACCAGCCACTGTTGTGGCCATAGGAGGCGGAAGGATCATGGACGCAGCCAAGTTAATTATCCACTGGTCTCAATGGCAAAGACCATATTTTATAGCTGTTCCTACTACTGCAGGCTCCGGGAGTGAAGCAACTCCTTTTGCAGTTGTATATAAGAAAGGAGAAAAATTTTCTATTCAGGATCCTACACTCTTGCCTGATTTTGTTTTACTCGAAACCTGTCATCTTGGGTTGCTTTCAAAAAAACAAAGAGCCATTTCAGGTATTGATGCCCTTGCGCAGGCGATCGAATCACTGTGGAATAAAAACGCCGATCCAATTTCAAAGACCTATGCTTCACAGGCTTTGCGTATCATGTTGCCTCAACAGGTTTCTTTTGTAAATGAACCCGATGCCCTAAAGGATAAGAACCAGTTATGGGCATCCTATCTTGCAGGCAGGGCCATTTCAATTACCCGGACCACCGGTTGTCATGCCCTGTCTTATTATCTTACTTCAAGACATGATATCCCACACGGTCAGGCCGTGGCCTTATTCCTTCCACTCTTTTTTCATTACAATCAGCAAACAGACCTTTCTTCAATCCATAAACTGATGAATGTAGCAGATGCTTCTGCAGCTTTTGATTTTCTGAATCAAAGCATGAAAGATTGCGGTCTTGCCACAAATTTCAGGGAACTGGGGATTGAAGTAAATATTGATGCCCTCTTGCAATCAGTGAATGCTGAAAGGTTTGGCAACAATCCAGTTCCATTTGATTCTGTAGAATTAAAAAAGCTGATCATTCAGTACCTTGTTTGAAATGTTCAGTTTCTTCAAAGAAAATAGGGAAATACAGAAGTTGATCAGCACCAGCTACCAGGTAATTTTTTATGCCGAAAGCGCCTATTATTTCCAGTACTATCAATTCATTTTTGATGAGCTCAGGTCTAAGGGAGTGAAAATCGCCTACATCACTTCAGACAAAAATGATCCTGTTTTTGAAAAGCAGGATGAACTGACCAGTATCATTTACAGTAAAAGCACCCTGGCCTTTGCTCTTGGCAAATTGAAGGCTGATGTTGTCATCATGACCATGCCAGGGCTGGATCAATACATTTACAAAAGATCGGCTTCAGTAAAAAAATACATTTACGTTTTTCATGCGCTTGTCAGTACCCATCAACAATATCCTGCCCACTCCTTTGATGCTTTTGATGCGATCTTTTTAACAGGACCACAGCAGGAGTCAGAGATCAGGGAAACTGAAATGATCTATGGTTTGCCCGAAAAAGAACTGATACCGTTTGGTTATCCCTTACTGGAAGAATTGCATGAAAGAAGATCTGCTGCTGCATTCCATGAAAAGCAGATATTAATTGCACCGAGCTGGTATGAAGAGGGGATCTTTCAATCCTGCATTCATGAGATCATCAATCATCTGGCTGAAACAGACTACCAGGTGTTAATCAGGCCTCATCCTGAATACATCAAAAGAAATAAAAAATCTTTTGAAGCACTGCAGGCATCATCCCGGAAATATTCTAACATCCGGCTGGATACATCTCCATCTCTTTGGGCAAGCCTGGTCTCTTCTGCTTTTTTGATAACCGACCGTTCAGGCATCGCATTCGAATTTGCCTTTGTCAATAGCCGGCCGGTGATTTTTATTGATACGCCTTTAAAGATCAGGAACCAAGAATCAAACTTGTTGAAAATTCTGCCAGTAGAAAATAGTTTGCGGCATGAGATGGGAATTTGCCTTTCACCTTCTTCAATCGACAGCCTGGATTCAGCCCTGGATGATGTCAGGAATAATCTTTCATTGTTCCAGGAAAGGATTAATGTGGTGAAGCATGAAGTAGTGTTCCCATCTTCCTTCCATCAAAAAGGTATTGATTACATTCTGCAACAATTGCAATGATCAGTCTTCAGCTTTTTTCTTTTTCCTGAAAAAATGTTTGATCCTCCACCAGGAAGTTTTTACATAATAGGCAGCACCAAGAGCTGCTGCAACAATTGCCTGCACAATATAACTTCCGCTTCCGGGGTCAACATAGATCAATAAATGTTGCATCAGAAATAACTAAGGTTTGTTTGAGGAGTAAGACTTAAAATAGTTTGGTACATCAGGCGAATGGTCTGTTCAATATCATTCCTGTGCAGCATTTCAACCGTGGTATGCATGTACCTCAGCGGAATGGAAATAAGAACAGATGGACAACCATCATTGGCATAGGCAAAAGAATCCGTATCCGTACCTGTGCTTCTGGAAACAGCTCTTAACTGAACGGGGATATTATTCTTTGCTGCTACGCCTTCTACGAACTGCAATAACTTGTTGTGAACAGCAGGACCATAGGAAAGCGAAGGCCCTTTGCCACAGGAAGTATCACCTTCAATGGCCTTGCTGATCATGGGTGTGGTAGTATCATGCGTAACATCTGTAATGATGGCAACATTTGGCTTGATGCGGCGGGCGATCATTTCCGCACCACGCAAACCAATTTCTTCCTGCACCGCATTTACTATGTATAAGCCAAAAGGAATCTTGTTTTTATTCTCTTTGATCAGTCTTGCTACTTCAGCGATCATATAACCACCAATGCGGTTATCAAAAGCGCGGCCAATGAAATAATCATATGCCAGTTCATCAAATCCATCCTGGTAAGTCACCACTGCACCTACATGAATGCCCAGGTCTTCGATCTCTTTTTTATTCCTGGCGCCGCAATCGAGAAAAAGATTTTCAACCTTGGCCACAGGTTCCTTATCCTGGCTGCTAATCCTTGTATGAATGGCAGGCCAGCCAAAAACAGCTTTTACCGGTCCTTTTTTTCCATGGATCATAACCCTTTGTGCAGGTGCGATCTGGTGGTCAACACCGCCATTTCTTTTGAGATAGATCAATCCTTCATTGGTGATATAATTCACGAACCAGCTGATCTCGTCAACATGCGCTTCTATTACTACTTTGAAGGGATGGTTTTTATTGATCACTGCTACGGCTGTGCCGTAAGGGTCGGTAAAGGTTTCATCAACAAATGGCCTGACATAATCCAGCCAGAGTTTCTGTCCTGTATATTCAAATCCAACTGGAGAGGGCGTATTGATATAATTTCTGAAAAAACCCAGGGAAGTTTCTGTTAACACTGATTTATTCTTTTTCGCTGCTTTTGCCATGCTTCAAAATTATCGGGCAAATTTAGCTAAAACTACCAAAGGGGCAGACAGCATCATCAGTCCGTCCAGAACGAAATAGTACAAATAATCTGAAAAATCTCTCTTGGCTCTTGAAAAAAGCAAACCCAGGATGATACAGGGGATCAACAGTGCAATGATATAAGTCCAGTGAAGGCTCTCCAGTAAAAGAACAAGAGTCACTGCAACCACAAGCATGGAACTCCAGAACAGGCGGTTAATTCCTTTCTCATCAAAATAGGTGATCAGGCTGCGGATACCCGATTTGCGATCCCATTCTACGTCTCTGTAATCAAAAAGGATACAGATCGCATAAATAAAAAAGAAGCGGTTGATAAAAAAAATCACTTCAGATGCCGTTAGCTGGTTTACCTGTATGATGATGGGAAGAAAACTGGTGATCAGGGTCCAGATCAGTGCCAGGTAAATGGTTTTGGCGATGGCTATTTTACGCAGTCTAATAAAAAATGGATGATCAATCTTGGGTGCAGAATAAAGGAAGGTAGCAAGACCGGTCAGCGCCAGCCAGGGCCAGTGGCGGATCAACAATAAACCAAAAACGCCTGCTACTACAAGTCCTGCAAGTGCAAAAAAAAGATGGAGGTTTCTATTGGAAATATTCCAGGCGATCTTCCTGCCCGGATTCTCCACAGCTGGGGGAGTGAGGTACCAGTGAAAGTTGTAACTGGCAACGGAACCTGCGAATACAAAACCTATCAGTTTCCAGGAGAGAGGAAGGTCAAAAAGAATGCAGGTCTGGTAAACCATCAATACTGCACAACAGGCAATAAAAAGGCTGCTGAAAATAAACAGGTCAAAAAATCTTTGTAAATAATTCCTGTTGGTCAATATTACCTGATTACAATAAAATCTTTTTGGGCGGTATCGCTGTAATTTTTGGCTTTGTCCTTAATAACAAATTTCAGGAGCAGGGTATCAGGTTCATAAGCACCACCGCTACCGGGAATGCTGATCCCATTGATCTGGTAGGTAAGCCTCCCGCCATAATCAAGATTCAGAATCAGTTCTCCCTTGGTCTCATTATTAAAGCTCGAAGGAAATGCCAGTTGGAGGCTATTATTGATCAGTGGTCCTCTTTTGTTCAGTCTTTCCCTGATAATGAATACAGAGTCAAGGTCACCTTCCTTATCGGTAAATTCAAGATTCACCTGCAGTCCGCTACCCATAGGAACAATATGCGTGCTGGCGGATTTATATTTTAATGAAGGTTTGGTTTCAAATTTATCTTTGCTGCAGGCAAAGAGAATAAAGGCCAGTAAGCTCAACAGAAAACCATTTTTCATACTCATAACTTCTTTTCAAATTTACGTGATGGATACTGAATTACCTAAAGCGCAGGAATTGGCCGGAAAGGTATTTAACATCCATAACGAAAAAGATTTCCATCACATTGCCCTGGAGGTCTTTCATTTTCAAAGGGCTCAGAATCAACTGTACCGGTCCTATTGCGAAGCTCTCGGAATAAAGCCGGAACAGGTCAGGGAATTATCCCAAATCCCCTTTCTTCCCATTTCTTTTTTTAAATCGCATAAGGTGGTCACCACTGATTTTAATCCCGAACTGGATTTTACAAGCAGTGGTACTACCGGAGAAACCACCAGCCACCACTATATCAAAGAAGCAGCTATTTACCAGGAAAGTTTCTTTACGGCCTTTGCCCGTTATTTTGGTGATGTGAGCGATTATTGTATCCTGGGTTTGTTACCTTCTTACCTGGAAAGAAAGGATTCTTCCCTGGTGTATATGGTGGAACATCTTGTAAAAAGATCAAGGCATGCAGACAGTGGCTTTTATCTCTACGATTATGACAAATTACAAGCTACATTAAAGAGACTCGAGGCCAATGGACAAAAGACCATTCTCTTTGGAGTAACATTTGCCCTTCTTGATTTTGCCCTCCAATTTCCTATCAGTTTAAAACACACGAAGGTTCTGGAAACAGGAGGGATGAAAGGAAGAAAAAAAGAAATGACCAGGGATGAATTGTATGGTATTTTGAAAAAACAATTAGGTACAGAAGTAATGTATTCCGAATATGGGATGACTGAAATGCTTTCCCAGGCCTATGGAGCCGATGGTTTGTTTAGCTCTCCGCCCTGGATGAAGGTCTTGTTAAGGGATGAAACTGATCCCTTATCCGTATTCGGCATCGATGAAAAACCACGTGCAGGTGCCATTAATGTGATAGATCTGGCTAATTTGTATTCCTGCAGTTTTATTGCCACGGCGGACCTGGGGCGCATGCATGAGGATGGGAAATTTGAAGTCCTGGGCCGTTTGGATCATGCCGATATCAGGGGTTGCAGCCAACTGGTTCTCTGACCTGGCAAACCTGATTTTTTCCTCTTCAGGCAGGATCGTACTTTTATTAAGCCTTCAGGCAACCAAAATAGAAGACTACCGTATTAACTGCTACGGATTTGGAATTACTGCAAAACATAATCAGCGGCTGCATGCAGCAGAATGGGAGGGACCAGAAGTTTCTCTATGAGAAATACTATGGGTACTGCCTGAAGACCGTATTCCGCTATATATACCGTTATGATAAAGCCGTGGATGTAGTGAATGATGGCTTTGTGAAAGTGTTCCGGAACTTTTCAAAATTCGAGATCAGAGATGCGGAGAACCTGGAAATGATCCTGATGGGATGGATCAGGATGATCATGATCAACACAGCAATCGATGCTCTGAGAAAAAATAACTTCCTGCCGGAAATCGGCGACATCTCGGAGCATATCTGGATGCACGAAGACCGCAGCCAGCTTTCAGATAATGTTTTAATGTACAAAGAACTGGTGAAGGAGATCAAAAAGCTGCCTCCTTCATACAGAACCGTATTCAATATGTATGTGATCGATGGATTCACCCACCAGGAGATAGCAAACAAGCTGGGTATATCGGTTGGCACTTCCAAATCCAACCTTTCCAAGGCCAGGGTCATCCTTCAGAAGATCATTAAAAAAAATGATGAGGCAATAGGCATATGCAATATGTGAACAATGATATGGACGAAGTTTTCCGGAAGGCTGCAGAGCACTATCCTTTGGATACTAGTTCTGCCGACTGGAACAAGGTGCTTGCTGCATTGCAGGAGAATGAACCGGAGCAGGTAATTCCTGTAAAAAAGGATAACCCTTATAAAAAACTTCTCTGGCTTTTATTGCTCCTGCCTCTTTATCTGATCTGTAACCGTCCCGTTGGTGAATCAGGTTCACTGAACAGACATGTTAATCAGAATGAGAGCCCTGTAGTTCATCAGCAAAAAGCCGAAAACAGGGATCAACATCATTCAACAGGAAATGAAACGAATATTCCTGTGCCTGTGGACCAGTTAAATGAAAAGGAAAGAATAAAAGATAATCAGTCTGGGCCTTCATTCAACGAATCAAATATGGTTAAGGATGAAATCCCTGCACCTGGAAATAAATTGAAGAAAGAAAATGATAAAGCAGGTAAGATAACCGTTTCTGATAATCTCAAAAACGCTGTGGGTGCCAATAAAAAATCAGGAAATGAAAAAAATCTTTCAGGATCAGAATCGCGTTTAGCAAAAAATAATTCGCTCGTAAAAAAGCATGATCTCAAAAATGATTCGGAGATAATCGTTGCTAATGAATCAACACTTGAAGAATTCATCCCAGAACCGTTCCGTTCTTCCTTTACTCCACATATTGATCTTTCCAAGGAAGACCAGGTAATCATAAAAGATTTCCAGCGCCAGGACATTGCAGGAGCTGTCATCAAAAAAGAACCTGCAATTAAAAAGAAAAGATTTTACCTCGGCATCATGGCTGGTGTTGACCGCACCACCATCAAAAATCAAAAGGCCGATGATATGGGTTATGATTATGGTGCTCTCGCAGGTTATGAAATTGGTAAAAGATGGAGCATAGAGGGATCGGTATTTATGGACAGGAAGTCTTATTACACCAATGGAAAATACCTTACCAGTTCCAAGGTTTATCGTCCTGCCAATTCAGAGATCACAGATGTTACCGGTGTTTGCCGTATGTATGATATTTCCCTGGGTGCCAAATACAATATCAGGCAAACATCCAGGTCTTCGTTTTTTACTGCTGCAGGTATTTCTTCCTATCTGATGAAAAAAGAAGATTACTCCTACACTTATTATTATCCTATGACGGGAGTGGTTTATATTCACGAAGCCAGTTATAAAAATGATTCGCGTAATTTTCTCTCCATCGCAAATATCTCCATAGGATATACACACCAATTAGGTAAAATAGCGCAGTTAAGGATCGAGCCTTATGTAAAAATTCCGGTAAGAAATGTTGGATTTGCTGAACTTCCTCTATTCAGTACCGGTATTCGTGCAGGCTTTGTAAGGAAATTATTTTAAGATCAATACCCAGACAACCCCGGACCGCAGAAGCCGTATTTAGTAGGGTATTTATCAATGAAACCTGCCAAATCGCTGAATGATGTTAAAAGGCTTCCACCAGGGAAAGAGAGATTCTCTGAGGTGATGACCGTTGCTTATGAGCAAAACATCGCACCTACTCTCGTGCTGGCACACCGCCTGCCGCTTGAGATGAAGATCAATCTTACCATTAAACGTTTATTTGACCTACTTTTTTCCAGCATCTTTCTTGTCTTGATTTTAAGCTGGATGATACCACTGGTTGCTCTTCTTATTAAACTTGATTCCCAGGGTCCTGTTTTCTTCCTTCAAAAAAGATATGGAAGAAATGGCAGGCTTTTTACCTGCATCAAGTTCCGTACAATGATCGTCAATCATGATGCCGACAGGCTTCCCGCCCTGGTGGATGACAGTCGCATCACAAAACTTGGAGCTTTCCTGAGAAAAAATCATCTTGACGAATTGCCACAACTATTGAATGTATGGTTGGGAGAGATGTCGCTGATTGGCCCGAGACCCCACATGATCAGTGATAACCTGAAGTATGAGGAACTGCTGAAATTTTATTCATACAGGCATAAAGTAAAACCCGGACTTACAGGATGGGCACAGGTGCATGGATATGTGGGTGTAGTAGCTAACCTGGAGGCCATGAGGGAGCGCGTAAAAAAAGATATTTATTACATCCACCACTGGTCATTGATGATGGATGCAAGGATCATTGGTATGACCTTATTCAAAATGTTTCCTCCGTCGCAAAAAATTCAGAACTGATATGCATTAACTCTTCACAGAAATAATTTGAAAAAAACTTTTCAATATACCTGGTCATTACTGACAATGCGTGAAAGAAGAAAGTTGATCTTTCTTTCATTATCAGACCTGGTGATCAGCATAACTGATATTCTCTCGCTAGCGGCGCTACTCTGGATCATCCAGTTTTATATCCAGCCAGCATCAGGGCAGTCGGCTATCCTAAAAGGAAAGGTTAGTCGGGAATCTTTTTGGCCCATCATTATTTTCTTTGCCTTGTTTAGTGCCAAGAACATCATTGCCTTTGTAATAACAAGATGGCAATACAATTTTACGGCGCAGGTAGCGGTTCGTTTATCGAAGAATGCACTGCTGGCATTTCAAAATATCTCTTATAAGGAGTATGTGGAGGAAGATTCATCTGCTTATATCAAAAGGATCGCTTTTCAGCCTTTTGAATTCTGCCAGTATGTTCTTGGTGGCATCCAGCAACTCTTTACTCAATTGAGTTTGATTCTCATCGCATCAATAGCTATCACCATCTTCAACGCCCAACTTTTTCTTCTCTTACTGCTGATCCTTTTGCCACCAGCTGCCCTGGTATTTTATTTCATTAAAAGAAAGCTGGAAAAAACCAGGTTGGAAGTGCAGCAAAGTAATCAGGATTCTTTTCGTTCCCTGCTTGATGCACTCAAAGGATGGGTGGAAGGACATCTCTATGCACGCCATAGTTTTTTTTTAAAGCGCTTTATTGCTTTCAGGAAAAAATTCAGCCATGCCATGTTTCAGAGCCTGAGTTGGCAAAGTCTGCCCGGACGATTTATTGAGATCTTCGCCGTCATGGGATTGTTCCTCCTGATTGTTATTGCCAGGTGGTATGGCCAGGAAGATTCAGAAAGTTTTTTAACGATCGGCGCTTTTATGGCGGCAGCTTATAAGATCATTCCGGGAGTGGTGAAAATCATCAATGTTTCAGGACAGATCAAAGCCTATGAAAATTCTTTAGCACTGTTGCGGCTAAGTGATATTGATCATGCCACTGAAAAGGGAACATCCAAACCGGTTCAATCCATCATTTGCGAGAACCTGAGTTTTCAGTATGGTGAACAATTCATTTTGCAAAACATTGATCTTGCCATCAATGCCGGAGATTTTATTGGTATCAAAGGCAGGTCCGGAACCGGCAAAACCACTTTGATTAATTTGTTACTGGGTTTTCTTGAGCCGCAGGAGGGTTGCATAAAAATAAATGGTTGCGCCAGGCATTCAGTTGGATTAAAGAATTATTGGAGCAGGGTGGCTTATGTAAGGCAGCAAAGTTTTTTTATTCATGATACCGTCCTTGAAAATATTACTCTTGGAGAAACACATGCCGAGAGGCAAAGAATTGATCAGGCTATAAAAGTTTCAGGCATCCAGGAAATGCTGGAAGAAACAGGAGAGGGACTTGATAAGATCATCATGGAAAATGGAAAAAACATCAGTGGCGGCCAGCAGCAACGCATCGCTATTGCCAGAAGCCTGTACAAGGATGCTGATGTATACCTGCTGGATGAACCTTTCAACGAGCTCGATGAATTCTCTGAAAAAAAATTGCTAATTCATTTCCGTGACCTGGCCAGGAAAGGAAAAATTGTTGTAATGATCACCCATAATACCAGCAGCTTTTCTTATTGTAACAAAATCATTTCTCTGGATGACTGAGAAAAACCAGGCATTTGTGATACTCACCCCGGGATTCGCCGCTTCAGAAATGGATAGCTCCTGCCTGCCTATGCAACAGAGATTTGTACGTACGCTTCGCGAGCTTTATCCCCAATTATCAATTTTCATTCTTGCCTTTCAATATCCTTTCCGGGAAGAAACTTACCAGTGGGAAAAGTTAACTGTCATGGCATTCAACGGAAGGAACAGAGGAGGGATTCAACGGTTACTCCTGCAGCCCAGGATTTTTAAAAGCCTTAATAAAATAAATGAAACACATCACATAATTGGACTATTGAGTTTCTGGTATGGTGAATGTGCCCTGATAGGAAAAAGGTTTGCCCAAAAACATGGACTGCATCATCTGTGCTGGATACTTGGCCAGGATGCAAGAAATCAAAACCATTATCCTTCAAAACTTCAACTGCCAGCAGAAAACCTGGTTGCACTTTCTGATTCCCTGCAGGAAGAGTTTCAAAGAAATCATCAAATCAGACCATTGCACATAATTGCTCCTGGAATAGATGCGGTTGATCTGAATGGTAACACTTACGAACGGGACATAGACCTTTTGGCTGTTGGATCTTTAATTGAACTCAAACAGTTTGAAATATTTGTGGAGATAGTTGAGAATTTAAAAAATAAATTTCCAAAAATAAAAGCGGTGCTGGCAGGTAAAGGTCCTGAAAGGGAAAAGCTTGAAAACCTGGTCAAAGAAAAGAAACTTGATAATTATCTTCAGCTGACAGGAGAACTATCCTATGGAGAAGTCTTGCAATTGATGAAGCGTTCAAAGATCCTCCTGCATCCATCTTCCTATGAAGGGTTTTCCGGGGTTTGCCAGGAAGCATTGGCCTCAGGTGCAGCGGTGATCAGTTTTTGCAGGGCCATGAATCATGAAATTGAAAACTGGCATATCGTTTCATCCAAAGATGAAATGACTGATAAAGCAGTTGCTATCTTATCAGGCCAGCCTCCATCGGGTAAACCCGTCCTTCCTTTTTCAATGAATGATACAGTGAAAAAAATGTTGGCCATTTACCGGTTCTGAAGAAGGGTCTTTCCCAGTTTTTTTACTGGCACCAGTGAAAAAGGCCTGGTAAGTGCTGCCTTCACAAACATGCGTGCAGCTTGTTTTTTTTCATGATGTAATAAATAATCTTCTCCAAAGCTGATATAAACCCTGAACATCGCATTTTTTGCAATGGAAGATGGTAAAAGAGGCTTTAGCTTTTTTATCAGGTCAATCTCGTTCTGGTATTGCCGCATCCATTTACTGTGACTGATATTCTGCTGGTGCATGATCCTGAATACAAGTGGTTCATTCAGGATCACTCCTTTGAAATGAAATGCCAGTAGAACTATAAATTGCCGGTCTGCATTCCCTTCTTCTTCAAAAAAACCAGTTGTTGCCAGGCAGGATTTTCTGATCATTAAAGTTTGGGCAAAGCAGGTAACTCTCGACTGGAAGCATCGGTGGAAAAGGTCTTCGGGTAACTGGGACTGTTTTTCTTTATAAAAATAATTCAACGGTTCACCTGGATGATAACAGTTATATCCATTGGTCAGACAAAATCCTGCTTCTTCATGGCTTTGAAGGGCTTTCACCTGCAATTCCAGCTTTTTGGGATCCCACAGATCATCAGAATCATTAAAGGCAATGAATTCACCAGAGGCCTTCGACAATCCTGCATTTCTTAAGGCAGCAACGTTGCCGCTATGTTCTTTAGTAAGAAGGCTGATCCTTCTGTCATCAAGCTGATTGATATAATTCGTGGTATCATCAGTTGAGCCGTCATCCACTATGATGAGCTCCCAGTGGGGATAGGTCTGGTCCTGTATGCTTTTGATGCAGGAAGGCAGCATTGCAGCCCTGTTGTAAGTGGGAACAATGATACTTACCTTATATGGCGTTGGCTGCGAGGACAAGAAGACTGATTGCTTTCCTGAAAATATTCAATTCGTTTAATATTACCATCGCCAGTTTTGGATTTTTCATCCGGCTTTCTTTTTGTCAGGGCAACTCTAAACCCCGGGACACCGTTTTCACTCATGTAAAAATGGATAATTCATGGAGATGACCAGGGTACTGTTGTTTAATCCCAGGAGCGCGAACTATAAACCCCGCATTCCCAACTCTATCCTGAGTATTGCGGCTTCCATTGAAGGTAAGTTCGAATACGTGATCGTTGATGGCAACCTGGAATCAGATCCTTCTGCCCGGATCATGGAATTGCTTTCTTCAGGAAGCTTTGGTTTTTTTGGCTGCACTGCCATGCCTGGGCCACAGTTGAAACAGGCCATTCCCATTTCAAAAAAAGTAAGAGAATATTTTCCTTCGGTCACTATCATCTGGGGAGGATACTTTGCCTCCAATCATGCTGGAGTGGTTCTGCAATCTGGTTTTGTGGATTTTGTGGTGGTAGGTCCCGGCGATAAAACCTTCCCTGCCTTATTAACGGTACTGGTGCAGAAGCAATCTTTCCATCACATCAAAAACCTGGCCTTTTTACAAGAGGGACAGCTGGTAAAAACAATTCGGGATGAATTATATATCCAGGATGATCTGCCTCCATTGCCTTATGAAAAGCTGAACCAGTTTTACCCTCTGAACAAATACCTGGGAAAAACCTACCTGGGAACAAAGACCATTGCTTACCACTCAAGCATCGGCTGTCCTTTCAAATGTTCTTTTTGTGCAGTGGTTCCAATTTACAATGCAAGGTGGAGTGGAAAATCTGCAGAACTGATCTACAGGGATATCAAATGGCTGAAGGAAAATTACGGAGGCAATGCCATTGAATTTCACGACAATAATTTTTTTGTTTCTGAAAAAAGGACAGTTGAATTCTCCAACCTTGTTGCCTCTGAAAATATGATCTGGTGGGGTGAAGGAAGAATTGATACCATCAATAAATATTCGGATGATTCACTCGCTCGTATGCGTGAGTCGGGATGCAGGATGATCTTTTTTGGCGCTGAAACAGGAAATGATGAGATCCTCAAAAAAATGGATAAGGGTGGTACGCAATCAGCAGAACAGATCAAAAGCTTTGCTGCAAGAATGGCCAGGTTCGACATCATCCCTGAATATTCTTTTGTTTTAGGCACTCCTGCTGAATCGTCTGAAAAAGTGATGGAGCAGATAGACCAGGACATTGCCTTTATCAAAGAGATCAAAACCATCAATCCTGATACCGAGATCATCATCTATGTGTACAGTCCTGTGCCTACAGAGGGCTCAGATATGTACAACCGTGTACTGGAGTCCGGGTTTTCTTTTCCGCAACACCTGGAAGACTGGATCAGTCCACAGTGGGAATCATTTGATCTGAGAAAGAATCCACTCACTCCCTGGCTTACTCCAAACATGATCGACAAGATCAGGGATTTTGAAACGGTGCTTAATGGATACTATCCAACCGTGTCTGATACCAGGCTGACGCCCATGAGGCGAAAAATGCTGAGAACCCTGGCCTATCCAAGATATCGTTCAGGCATTTACAGCAAACCTTACGAAGTAAAGGCCCTGCAAAAACTTTATAAATACCGCCAACCCGAAACCGAAGGATTTTAATGCAGCAACTGGTAAGATATATAGCCGCAAAAACATACAGGCCTTTACTGGCAAGGTACCTTTCTGGTACACGGCTTTATACTTATAAAAACATCGAGCTGGAAGTACCACCGGAAGTATTTCATCCAGGATTTTTCTTCAGTACAAAATTGCTTTTTAAATATTTATCAGGCCTGGATTTAAATGGTAAAAAAGTGCTGGAACTTGGCGCTGGCTCTGGGCTGCTGAGTATATACGCTGCAGGCAAAGAAGCTCATGTTACAGCAATTGACATTAGCAGAAAGGCTGTAGAAACCATCCGCCAGAATGCTGTGCGCAATCATGTTAACCTCGAAGTGATTCGTTCTGATATGTTTTCAGCCCTTGGCGGCCGGCAATTTGATCTTATCCTGATTAATCCTCCTTATTATAAAAAAGATCCGGTTTCAGAAAAAGAACAGGCCTGGTACTGCGGAGTGAATGGAGAATATTTTCAATCATTATTTAAAGATCTGGCATCGCACATGCATTCTCAAACAGAAGTGATCATGGTACTTTCTGAAAACTGTGATCTGCAAATGATCAGAGGTTATGCATATGAACAGGGATTTGAAATGAAAAGCTTTCTTGAAAAAAGAAATCTTTTTGAAACCAATTTTTTATTCAGCATCATCAAACAAACTGCATGAGCAAACTGCTTTTTACCCATTCCTATTTCCTGCGCTTTGATCCAAAGCAATGGAAGCTTGGGCAACCTTATGCGCCCCTGGGAACCCTGTATGCGGCGGCATTCATGCGAAGTAAAGGTTATGAAGTTGGTTTTCATGATGTGCAGTTTGATGAAGATCCTGAAACCATTACAAAATCACTACATAGACTCAACCCAGACTATTTTATCATTTATGATGATGGCTTTAATTATCTCACCAAGATGTGCCTGACCAACATGCGCGATGCTGCTTTTAAAATGATCGGCATTGCAAAGAAATGTGGCAAGAAAATTATTGTCTCAAGTTCAGATTCAACAGACCATTTCATTGAATACATCGCAGCTGGTGCCAATGTGGTTTTAATTGGTGAGGGTGAACAAAGCCTTCTTGAAGTTATCAACGCATTTGAGAATGGAGAGGATCTTTCCACCATACCTGGAATTGCTTTTCAGTCAACTGCAGGAATTACAAAAACAGCAAGTCGCCCGGTAATCAAAGACCTGGATGCGCTTCCTCTTCCTGCATGGGATTTGGTAGACCTGGAGCCTTACAGGAAAATGTGGTTGAATTCTGCCGGTTATTTTTCCATCAATATTGGAACCACAAGAGGTTGTCCTTTTAAATGCAACTGGTGTGCAAAGCCTATATATGGCAACCGTTACCATTCACGTTCGCCGCAGCATGTAGTGAATGAGATCAAAGTTTTAAAACAAAAAATACAATTTGAACACATCTGGTTCTGCGATGACATTTTTGGTTTAAAGCCAGGCTGGGTGCAGCAATTTGCTGACCTGGTGGAAAATGAAGAACTGCATTTTTCTTTCAAGATACAGAGCCGGGCTGACCTTCTTTTACAACCTTCATATGTGAAAGCACTGGCACGTGCAGGCTGCAAACAGGTTTGGATGGGAGCGGAAAGTGGTTCGCAAAAAATCCTGGATGCTATGGACAAAGGTATACAGGTACAGCAGGTACACCAGGCTACAGCCTTATTAAAGAAACATAAAATCCAGCCCTGTTTTTTTATCCAGTTTGGTTACCTGGGTGAAACGAAGGAAGACATCAATTTAACCATTGGTATGATCAACAAGTTGATGCCGCACGAGATTGGAATTTCTGTTTCCTATCCCTTACCCGGCACCGGCTTTTTTGAAAAAGTAAAAGCTGACCTGAAAGAAAAAACCAACTGGACAGATTCGGATGAACTGGTCATGATGTTCAGGAATACATATGCGCCTGGTTATTATAAAAAACTGCATCGATATGTACATTATCGTTTCCGTATTCAAAAAGGTTTGAACACCGTCAGGCATAGTTTGAGATCTCCATTTGAATTGAAGTGGAAGGATATCAAAACAGTAGGCGCTTCCATTGTTTATCTGCCCAGGGTTTTATTTTATCGTTACCAGTTAAACCAGCAGGCGCATGAATGAGACAGCCAATTTTGATGTTCTTGCAAAAAGCTACGATCATTCTTTTACCAACAGCCTTACGGGCCACCGGCAGAGAATGAGAACCAGAAAATGGCTGCTGCGTTTTTTACAGGGCCGTGGGAGATTGAAAATATTGGAAATTAATTGTGGCACAGGAGAAGATGCGATATGGCTGGCTTCTTTAGGGCATGAAGTAACGGCAACTGATATTTCTACTGCCATGATTGAAGCCTGCCAGGATAAATTGCAATTTTCAAACCGGCGGCAACCTTTTTTTTCAACTTGCGCTTTTGATCAATTGGATAAATCATTTGCTCCTGAAAGTTTTGATCTTGTCTTTTCAAATTTCGCGGGGTTGAACTGTCTCGATCTTTATCAACTAGAGCAATTGCTTTCAACTTTGAACAACTTAATAAAGCCAGGTGGAAATTTTGCTGCTGTAATCTTTGGAAGATTTTGTGTTGTAGAAATATTTTATTTTCTCCTGAAACTGAAACCGCAACAGGCTTTCAGAAGATGGAGATCAGGCCCTGTGATGGTTCCGCTTGCAGAAGAAGCTGTACAGCCTGTGTATTATCATTCAATTAAAAAATTAGAAGCAGGCCAATATTTTCGCCTGTTGACCAGGCGACCCGTTGGATTATTGATACCTCCTTCTTACCTGGAAGGTCTGGTAAAAAAATACAGGGCCTTATTTAATTTTCTTTTCAGAATGGAAGATAAGACAGCCTTTTCCTGGAATGCTTCCATGGCTGATCATACCTATGTTCTTTTAAAAAAACAGGAATGAAAATATTATTGACCCATGGCTATTTTATTTGGGAAGATCAGAAAGAGCAGCTGATTATGAAACCCTACGTGCCCTTAGGTATTCTTTATATTTCTGCTTTTCTGGAAAAACACGGATATGATAACGAAGTATTCGACAGCACTTTTTCTTCTTATGAAAAGCTTTGTCAGAAATTATCAGATGAACAACCAGATGTAGTGGGTATTTATACCAACCTGATGACAAAGGTCAATGTGCTGCGCATTATTAAGTATATTAAATCACAGGAAAATCTTCAGCACACCCGCATCATTCTTGGTGGTCCTGAGGTAAGAAATCATGTCCCCAATTTTCTTTTGCACGGAGCGGAGTTTATTGTTTTGGGTGAAGGCGAGCAGACCATGCTGGAACTGGTTCAATGGATCGATAAAAAAGATACGCAACATTTGAGCAGCATCAGTGGTATTGCTTACATGGATCAGCAGGGAACCGTTTGTAGAAATGCAGAACGGAGCAAGATGAAGGACCTGGATACATTGCCCTTCCCCAATAGAAAAAAAGTCAATCTGCAATTATACCTGGATGCATGGAGAGAACGACATGGCACCAATACAATTTCCGTCAATACCATGAGGGGTTGCCCTTATAGTTGTAAATGGTGTAGTCGTGCTGTGTACGGACAAAGCTACCGCAGGAGAAGTGCATCTAATGTAGCAGAAGAAGTGGCCTGGATAGAATCGAATTATGATGTGGACAGCATCTGGTTTGTAGACGATGTATTTACAGTAAGTCATAAATGGCTGGCTGAATTTGCCGCAGAAGTAAAGCAGAGAGGAATCCGAATCAAATTTGAATGCATTACCAGGGCCGACAGGTTAAATGAAGAAGTGATAGGACTATTAAAAGCTGCAGGTTGCTTCAGGGTATGGATCGGCGCCGAAAGTGGTTCACAAAAAATCATCGACCTGATGGATAGAAGGGTGGAAGTGGAGCAGGTTAGAGAAATGATCAGGTTAGCACGGAGAAAGGGATTGCAGGCCGGGACTTTCATCATGGTAGGCTATCCTGGTGAAACGAAGGAAGATATTTATGAAACAGTAAAACATTTGAAACTTTCAGATCCTGATTTTTTTACCATCACGGTGGCTTATCCGATAAAAGGGACACCTTTATATGAAGAAGTAGAAGAGAGGTTTATCACCAACCTGCCGTGGGATAGCAGTACAGACCGCGACATCGATTTTATAAGAACTTACAAGCGGGAGTATTATAATCACGCGATCACGATGATCAATAATGAAGTGTTGTTTCACAAGGCCATGAAAAAGCCTATTACCAATCTGTTGAAACTGCCCATGCTTAAGTTAAAGTCGCTGCTGGCGCAAAGAAGAATGCAATTGCTTGAATCATGATCAGGCCGTCTTTGCAGGATGCAAAGTGGCACGGAAATCCTTGGTGATCACTTTCTGCTTATGGAGCTTATGGAGATAGGAATATTTTAACCAGCTGTAATAAGCAATCATCCTGGCCATTTTAAATCCTTTTACTCCATCAAGAAAACCATACTGAAAGAAGTAAGATTTCAGGGAATTGAAAAGTGGAGAAATAAATCTTTTGAGAAAATTTACTTTCCTACCTTCCCTGTAATATTTTCTGGCACTGAGTTGCGCATACAAAACAGATTTGCTTCTGAAGTCTTCAAAACTCTTTAATCCAAAATGATTAATATGACCTTTGATCCTGGTGCGTTGCAAGGGCAAGGCAGAAACCAGTTTTTCATGTACCAGTGAAAGATCCCATTCGCACTGCAGGCGGTTGTAGATTCTGGTAACTTTTTCATAACCCAGTGTACCGAACCTGATTATTTTACCATTCAAATGGTTGTTTCTCCTGAACCTGAATACTTCATGCTGGCTTGCAAAAGAGGTCTGTTGAACAGCAGCGGTAAGTTCGGAGCTGATGCGTTCATCTGCATCAAGAGAGAGTATCCAGTTATTTCTTGCTTTGGAAGCACCAAAATTCCTTGAAAAACCAAAGCCCTGCCATTCGATGGTATAGGCTCTTGCACCTTCTTTTTCCGCCAGTTTCACTGTATCATCCTCACTTCCTGCATCCACCACAATAATATCGCTGGTAAGCTGCCGGGCAGACCGGATACAGGCAACGATATTGCGCTCTTCGTTACGGGTTATGATGACTACAGAAACGGCGCTCATGTTAATAAATACTTTTTACCTCTGATTGATGTTTGCTGAACAGGTTTTGGATCCTTTTCGCGTAGATCTCCAACAGTTGTTTTTGAAAATTCTCCGGATCCGGTTTGGCATAATGCTTCGAGCAATCCATTCCCATCACCACGCCCCGTTTATTCCTTTTCCCTTTGTTCGCCTTTTTTTCCCACCTGCGGGCCGTCAATTTCATGAGGAGATAATCAAGCAAGTTACCGAAAGGATTATTAAAAACAAATTCTGTAATTCCTTTTACCCAGGGCCTGGCAGCCTCCTTAACATATGAAATCCTCATGGCGTGATTGGGAAGGTAATTCCTGTGCCAGCGATTGTGCTCATAAAAACTTCTGAAAATATCAATCCCCCTCAGTGGCAGGAGAGTAGCCACTTCAATGGCCGTATACACATTTTTCTCCCTGATCTCCAGCCCTTCCTCATCAATAAAATAATTCATGCAAAACCAGTCCTGCTTTCCAAAAAGCGTCGCCAGTTTTTTGAAAACATGTAAAAATGTCCTGGCCAGCCAAAGCCTGTTTTTGGCAGTAATGATGAAAAAATCAATATCTGAATGTTCGTCTGCGTAATTTTTAGAAAGAGATCCCGAAACGGCTACTCCTTTCACAAATGGGAAGGCGGAAAGAAAGGCCGCGATCTTTTCTGCTGTTCTTAAAACCGACCAGGCTTTCAGGTTGCCCTTTTTTCTTCTTTGAATGATGGAATAATTATCCTGCAGTGTATAATAGTCATCAAACTTGTAAATACGGTTTTCAAAGGTAAGTTCCTGCAAGCCTCCCATGATATCTTCATTGGTATGCGGCTCTGGCAAATATTGTGATATCTCGGTTTGTGTGAGTGGATATTGGAAAATGTCGAAATAAGTCAGGCTGGCTAATATGTCTTTTTTGATGCTCAACAAAAATGCTTTATGGTAAAAACGCAGACTGGTACAAAGGGTTGCCACGTGTAACCGTGGATTTTTGTTTATATGGCCTGTTACTCAAAAAAGAAAACAAAGGGAAAAAACAAAAGATCACGATGCCATATTGGGTTTCTAAAATGGCATCAGTGAAACAATATAGCAGTAGCAAGATTACCAGGAGCCTGGATTCCTTGTTTCTGCTCTTCATAATCATTCTTCCCAGGTAAAAACATATGGATAACAACAGCACTAAACCAATGATGCCATGCTGTAATAGTGTTTGCAAAAACTGGTTGTGTGTATGATATCCCAACAGGCCCTGGTCTGTTGTGCCTTCCCTGCCGGTGTAAATATTTTTTTCCCTGTAAATTTTATCCAGTTCCGTTTGAGCATCGCCGGGGCTTATCCCGATCATCCAGGCCTGGTGCCTGTTCAGGATCCCGGGCACGATCCTCCATTGAAGGAGCCTGAATTGAAGACCATTAAAATAAATTCCCTGGTCAAATTTTTCGCGCTGAAAAAGCTGCTGGTCACCTGAAAACAATAATCGAAATCGCTGGCTCACCGGATTGGCGGTAAGTGCAATGGCCATACTACCTGCAAGGAACAATCCTGTCAAAAGCATGATCAATTTGCCCTGAATTTTTGTACGGGACCTCAAAAAAAGTAAAACAAGACTAAGTACATAAAAAATGATCACCAGTTTCGAGGAGAGCAATACAAGGAATAATGAAAAGAAAATCACTATGAAAATGAGTAATCGTCTTTTTATGGTTTCGCTCTTCCTGAATTGAAGGATCAGGAATATAAGAGCAAAATATAGAATGAGGGAAAAGCGGATCGCATGTTGTCCAATATTGCCAGCCAGTTCGTGATAAAAAAAACCACTTGTTTTTCCTTGCTGGTAATAGCTGATACCTGCCTGCCACAGGCAAATACAGCAGGCAGCAAAAAGAAAAAACGAAAAAGCCCACATCAGTTTTTCATAAAAGCTTTTGTTCAAAAATGATTCGCTGCTGTACAATGCCAGGGGGATGAGTACAAGTCCGCTGGTTTTTTCAAGATGTCTCAGGCCTGCAGCCAGGTCTTCTGTATGCAACAATGAAAGTCCTTCCAGTAAGAGGTAAAGTCCAAAGCCTGCTAGCAAAACATATCCCTGCTTCGAATGCAGCCAGCGTTTTTCATTTTTTTGGTTGAAATAGAAATTAAAAAGCAGGATAAGACCGATGCTGAGGGAACTAACAGCCCTTAGTGAAAAAGCAATGCTTGCAAGGAAGATCAGGAATAATCCATATTCCAACTGCGATGCGTTTTTCCATTTCCGGTCACCAGAGATATGGACAGAGCTGATCATTGGACAGTTTCATAAACAGGCGCCCTTCGCATTTTTGTTCTTAGCTGGAGGCGATGACTGATATAAAGAAAAACAGCAACAAGGTAACCAATGAAGCCTCCTCCGGCCAGGCCAAAGAAAATGGATTTTAAAAGCTTTGGACTTTCTGGTTTTCCAGGTCCGGAAAAATGTTGCACTACCTGCACAGCCCTGGTAAATTTCAACTCCTCCTGGAAAGAAAGCATTTTTTCATTCAGTCCCACCCATTGGGTATTCAGGCTTGAGATGTCAACGATCAATGGTGAAGCTGTATTGTTTTTATGCCTGATCATGCTGTCGATCACTGATTTGGTACTTTCCAGTTTAGCGATCTCCTGCTGGATATTGCTGATCATCTGGTTGAACCAGCCTTTTTTTGATTCAACCCTTTCTTTTACATAAATGCTGTTTTCAAGTCCGGATACAATGGCTTTTTCCAAATCAGGAAGAGCGGCAGTATCTGTCACAAGAACATCAATATAAAATCCATTGGGATTGTTTTGAATGTAAAGCTTCTGGATCTCATCGGCTTTGATCTTTTTTAATTTGGAGATGAGGGATTCACTTGTGCCGGTCAGACTGGCCAAAGCCCCATATTCCCTGTCTTTCACCAGTTCCCGCCAGGTTTCAATGATCTCGATGTATTCCTTATTGGTGAGCACGCGTGACTGCAGCAGCATTCTTGAAGCATATTGTTTTGGGCTGATGAAATAGCTGGTAAGGGCCAGGGCTAATCCTATAAAAAGGAACAGGAAAATGGGTTTCCAGTAGCGTTTTAAAAAGAACAGGGCCTTTTCCACCAGGCTTACCAGGTCCAGTTCATCGCTGGCAGCTGCTTTATGAGTACTTTCCATTGGTAAGGAGAAACGGAGATTCCTGAAAAAGGTTGGATGCAGAGAGTATGGAAAATTAAAAAAAATCCCAGTCGGACAAACCTTTGCGGGTTAATTGCGTATTCAATTCCCGGAAGCCGGTTTATCATCCAATTAAATGACCAAGCAGTGCGCATCAATCAATACCTGCCTTTTGCGATCCTTTATTTTTTTCTGAATTCGGCAGGTCTTCCTTTCGGGCTCACTTATATGACCCTGTTGTCGCCCTTCCTTTATTATTGGGTGGCTACCAAAAGAAAGCAGGAGATCCTCTGGCCCTTTCTTTTGTTTATACTGCCTTACATTTTCATCCACAATTTTTTTTACGAGACCCAGTTCAAAAGCTACCTGGTTTCTTTGCTGAACCTGGCAACGGTTTACGTTTTTTGCCAGGCGGTTTATACCTTCCTCTTGTTTTGCCATGACAAGGAGAAGATTTTCAAAAAACTATTGCTGATCAATTTTATTCTCTGCCTCATTGCCCTGCCATTTTATTTCACCAGCTATTACGACTGGTTCTGGATCGAACAGGAACTGACAAAGGGCATCAGTGGTTTCCGTAGACTGAAAATGTTCACCTATGAAGCTTCTTATTATGCTACACTGTGCGTTCCACTATTCTTTTATTTTTTACTGAAGATCGTATTGCGGCAAAATAAGATCAATGCCTGGCTTTTGATGTTAATGATCAGTCTTCCTTTTGTCCTGTCATTTTCCCTTGGTGTTATCAGTGTTTTGACCTTAACGCTTGTATTGGTATTTATCCTGTATGCCTGGAGATTGATGGGTAAGATGCGGGTGAGAAACATGGTGCTTATGGGCACTCTTTTCCTGGTTCCATTTGTGTTGGTGGTCATTTACTTTTTCCCGGAGAACACCTTGTTCTACCGGATCGAAAATGTGTTTTCGGGCAGGGACACTTCAGGCAAGGGCAGGACATCGGAAGCCTTTATACTGGCCTTTCGCTTATTGCAGCAAAAAACCGAATTGTTTGGAATTGGCCTGGGACAGATCAAAGTAATAGGAACGGAGATCATCCGTGATTTTTATTTGTATCCACTGGATCACAAGATCTTTGCAATTCCCAATGCTTCAGCGGAAACCCTGGCCATTTTTGGAATAACAGGATTTGCCATGCGCATGCTGGCAGAAGTTTTTTTCTTTTTTTATACCAGGGTCTGGACCAATTATTTCAGGTTGTTGTTGTTCATTTTCATTTTCATCTACCAGTTTACCGGGAGCTTCATCACCAATCATTCAGAATATGTGATCTGGGTGATGGCATTTACAGATGTTTATAAACAATTTAATATTGGAAGGATAAATACGAAAAATGAGTTAATCAAGAATGGAGTGGTATAGCAGTTTAATTTTTTCAGCTGCATTTAACCAGGTCATTTGCCTAACTTTTTCAATGACTGATAAATCATCTGGTGCCTTCGCAGCCTTATCCACAGCAGAATAAATTGAAGAAGGAGAGGCAGGGTCGCAGTAAAAAGCAAAGTCGCCAATTACATCCGAAATAAAGCCATTTTCACCAACTACCACCTGACATCCCATTGAAATGGCCTCAAGAGTAGAAAGACCAAAATTTTCAAAAAAGCTGGGTAGGACATGAACTTTTGCGGATAAGTATAATTCTCTTAAACCATCATGACTCATAAAAGGCAAAAATGAAATATTAGAACTAGCGGATTTGCGGCATTCCATGTAGTAGTCAGTTTGATTGGGCGCGGCATCACCAACAATGATAAGCCTGTATTTAGTATCATTTAAGGCTTTGATTAAATTCAATTGATTTTTGTTGGCTTCGATTCGGCTAACGCATAATACAAGATCATCTTCTTTCTTATTGAATGAAAAACTTTTCAAAAAAGTTTCAGATAAGCCGGGTAAAATGTTAGTATAATTGAAGGGTACATGATATCTGGAGAAAATCAATTCCTGTTCCCTGTCGCTTACTGTGATAACCTTATCTACTCTATTTAAAATGTTTTTGATTGATGTATGCTGCCCAAACCTTAAATAATTAATATCTGGAAATTCATCAGTGCGATTCAATCCTCTGGCTATTGCCTTTATATATTCCATTTGATCTTCAGTCAGCATGCGTGAAAAAAAGGAAAGCCCTTTTCTGAATACAGCATTTGAATTTTGGTTATTAATATAAATGCTGGTAAGGATAACGGGTTGGTGGATTTTATTTAAATGCCTGAGAATGTCCGCAGGCCTGGTAATGTTGAAAAAATGAAACAAATCAAAATCTCCATAAGGTATTTTTTCATTGGCAAGCATAATTCTAACATGTACTCCTAAATGATCTAGACAACGTGCGGTTTCAGATATTTGGATCGTATCGCCTCCTCTTGTTTTAAATAAGGAGCTCCGTACTATCATTCCAACACGCATATGCAAGGATTTTGAGGCTTCAAATAAATATTTTTGATGCAGATTTGAGAGAAGTAATTGTTGTCTAATTGGTCCATTTGTTTTTAGCAA
The DNA here is from genome assembly GCA_023386045.1 of Bacteroidota bacterium. GTDB lineage: Bacteria > Bacteroidota > Bacteroidia > Chitinophagales > Chitinophagaceae > Flavisolibacter. Next base: position 229,654 of record JAEWKK010000012.1, on the reverse strand, counting down.
TCACCTTTTAGAATGTTTTCAAACAGTTCCTCGTATTGATTAATTACTTTGTCCCAATTGTAAATTCTATAGATCTTGTCCAAATTATTCCTTACTAGTTTTTCTCTTTCCTTCAAACATTCCTCCGCTTGAATTAGACTTAATATATCATTTGCGACCAAAAAATATCTGGCATCCGTTCCTAAAATAGCTTTATTAAAATTGTTATCATGAGCAATAATGCTGCACTGACTAGCCATTGCTTCCAATAAAGATGGATTGGTGCCTCCAACCGAATGTCCATGAAAATAAATAAGGGAATAATGTCTCAATGCATTCAGCGCTTTATTATCATACAGCGCACCTTTAAATAGAAGATTTTGATTTCGGTATTCGCTTACAAGGTATTTCCCAAAACTGTTGCCTGCGTTGCCAATGATGACCAGTGGAAATCCGGATCCTGATTGGAGATAACCTTTTATGATGGTCTCCACATTATTTTCAGGTTCCATTCTTGCAACCAGCAAATAATATTCATAAGGCCTCAAGCCAAAACCTGTAGTAATAGTTTCATCAAATGAGGATGGAATTTCCGCGCCATAAGGGATATAAACAGAATTCTTTCCGTAGGTTTTTAATAAATAGGATTGAATGCCGGGTGAATCCGCTACCAAATAATCCGCATGCTTTGCCGCCAGCTTTTCTGCAAACCTTAGAAATTTTCTTGTGACCCAATTGTACTTGCTTCTTTTCCATTCCAGCCCGTCCATATTCACCATGTTGATGGTCTTTGGCCACTGCCGGTACCAAATGGAGCTGCTGGTATAACCGAGTTGCAAAAGAATATCGAAATTCCTTTTGCGCGCATCCTTCAAACAATTCAGATCGTAAATGAATTGTCCAGCCGTGCCGATCTTCTGTTCCCAATCCTTACAATGAACGATCTGAACGCACTTCCATATTTTTTCTTTGTATGGGTGCTGGTCTGAATTATAAACGGAAACTTCATGACCTCTTTGCACCAGTCCTTCCGCCAGGTATTGGGCAAATTGTTCAAAACCGCCATAGGCATTGGGAATGCCCCTTGTTCCAAGTATTCCGATTTTCATTTCAACGAATATCCATTAAAAAGCCCCGTTGAAAGGGGCTGATGAATTGTGATGCTGTTAATGAAAGATTCTTTGAAAAAATACCTTCATGTCTTCCCAGGAAGCCTTATCTGCTGCCTGGTTATAACCGATATCCATGCCGAATTTCTTTGCATAGGCGTCTGCATCGGGATTAGTGAAAGCATGCTTCGCATCGGGATAGGATTTGAAATTGTACACCGCACCTACGGAATCAAGCCCGTTGCGGAAGGCCAGGCTATCAGCATCCGGTACAAAGCTGTCTGCAATACCATGACAAACCAGGATCTGTGCTTTTAATTTGCTTTTATCGGGAGCAGGTCCTGCCAGTCCACCATGAAAACTTACCACACCGTCCAGGTCAGATCCTAATTTGGCAGCATTCAAAACAAAACTTCCACCAAAGCAATAACCAATGGCAGCCAACTGAGAAGTATCAACATTGGGAAGAGTTTTAATTTTTGCGATCGCTGCATCCATTCTTTGCCTCGCCATATTTGGATCGGAATAAAAAGGTCCGGCGAGTTTCATGGCTTCATCAGGATTGGCTGCTGTTTGTCCGTTTCCATACACATCCACTGCCATTGCCACATAGTCCAGGTCTGCCAGCTGCTTTGCCCTGTTCTTTGCATAATCATTGAGTCCCCACCATTCAGGAACTACAATAATTCCTGGTTTTTTTGTCTCTGTACTGTCTTTGTACACCACATAGGCATTCATGGTCAGGCTATCCGCATTAAAGCTGGTGTTTTCTTCTTTAAGAGCAGCTGCTTTGTTTTCTGATGAAGACTGCTTTTCTGTATTTTCATTATTGCAGGAAAGAAGCATGAATAGAAGGGCGGAGGCAATACCCTGTTTCAATGGTCGCATGTTGGTTGGTTTTGATGAAGAGTAACAAAATTCAGAAAATTATGTTCAGTTTGAGAACTCATCTCAAAATTTCATATAAACGGGATTTTGCAGACAAGGTGGCCTGCCGAAAGAAATTGTTAATAAAGGATATCATTCACTGATTAATCGATTAATTTAGTTTCTTGCGGGAAGGGTTACTGCAAACACAACCAATGCTTTCGGAGAAAAATTTATACCTGCTTTTTGAGAAGACGTTCAAGGAACATTATAATGCATTGGCCAACTATGCCTTCTCCATTCTGAAAAACCAGGCCGACGCCGAAGATGTGGTACAGGAGGTTTTTATCAGGGTCTGGCAAAATAATCCCGACATTATACAAAGCGAACAGGTAAAGTTCTATTTACTCACCGCTATCAGGAACGGCTGCATCTCTTTTCTGCGCAAACAGGCAGGAAAAACCTTTGTACAGCCCGAGGATGTGCACCTGCACCGCACCGCAGATGAACAGCCTTCGCAGGCTTCTGAAGACCTCATGGCCCTGGCCAACCGGGCTATGGATTCGCTGCCACCACAGTGTGGAGTAATCTTTAAAATGAGTCGCTTCGGCAAACTGACCTACCAGCAGATAGCAGATGAACTGGGACTTTCGGTCAAAACAGTGGAAAACCAGATGGGCAAGGCGTTGAAGATCATGAGAGAATTTGCCAAACAAAACAATGTAGCAGTTTCATTACTGCTTTTCGCCATATCATGTATTTTATTTTAAAAACCAGGGACCTCATAGGGGTTTCTTAAAACAGTAGCGTTTTATATTGAGAGGAAACAAAACAATCTGGTACAAATTAAAACAGTCAGCACATGAGCGAGGACATTCATAATCTTTTGGGCAGGTACTTCAGCGGCCAGGTGTCGAAGGAGGAAGAGGCCCAGGTGCTCGAATGGAAAAGCTTCAGCCGGGAGAATGCCAATGAATTCGACCAGTTGGAAAAGCTCTGGTATGGCTTTGACGATGAACCCATCCATATTTTCGATACTGACAAGGCCTGGAAGAATGTTGACGCAAAAATCCAATCCGCCCGCGCTTCTAAAACGCCCGTAATCTCTCTCTCAAGGATCGTAATGGGTATTGCTGCTTCGCTTTTATTGGTATTGGGAGTGTGGTGGATCAGCAGCCTTTTTTCAAATAACATGCAGACCGTTGTTGCCGATGTTGATGTGAAAGAAATTAAACTGGATGACGGTACAAAAGTTTTTCTCCGTAAAGGTTCCAGTCTTAAATTTCCCGAAGAATTTAATGGTGATACAAGAAGCGTTACTCTCCAGGGAGAAGCTTTCTTTGATGTTGCCAAAAACCCTTCAAAGCCTTTTATGATCACGGCTGATGAAGCACTTGTAAAAGTCCTTGGAACCAGCTTTACTGTAAATACAAAAGTGGAAGGCGTGGCGCTGATCGTTAAAACCGGCAGGGTAAGCTTTAGCTCCGTCAAAGATGCTTCCAAGAACCTGGTGGTGAACGCTGGAGAAAAAGCGCTTCTTTCCGATAGTGGCATCACAAAAGAACCCAATACAGATCCCAATTTCAATGCCTGGCAGTCAAAGCAGCTCAGCTTTCATGATACGCCATTGGAAGAAGTGGCACGCATGATCGGTGATGCCTATAATGTAACAATAACCATCAACCAGGCAGATGCAGCGCAGATAGCCACTAAAGGTGTCACTATAGAATTCAGGGACCAGTCACTTTCATCCGTTTTAAAAGAACTGGAACTGATCACCACTTACGAGATCAGGGAAACGGGCGACCAACATTATGAAATCAGTATAAAATAGGCATGAAATACAGGCTACTGCTTTTATTTTTTCTTGTTACACAAGCCTGTATCGCACAGGACCTCCTGAACTGGCAGGTCACTCTCAGCCGGAAAAGTGGTAGCGTTGGAGCATTTTTGAATGAACTGAATGCCATACCTGGAATTCGTCTTAGTTATAGTGCAGGCGTGGTGGATCTTTCCAAATATGCTGAGCTGACTGGAAATGAACGCACGGTTGAAGACCTGCTCAAATCTATTTTAAAGAACCAGTTCCTGAGATATGTGGAAGAAGAAGGAAAGATTTTTATTATAGCAACCAGGCCGGTTAAAAAAAAGTTTACTATCAGTGGATTCATCACGGATCAGAAAAGCGGTGAAAGACTGATCGGCGCTTCTATTTACCTGCCTGATAAAGGGCTGGGTACTACCAGCAACGTTTATGGTTTCTACTCAATTACACTTGAAGAAGATACGCTCAATTTTCAGGTAACCTATTCAGGTTATACTCCTTTTAATGCATTAATCAACCTTACACGTGATATCAACCTCAATTTACCCATGGAACAGGCTGTAGTGGTCAACCAGGTGGTAGTGGTGAATTCGGAAGGAAGAAAAAATTCAGCCAGTCGTACAGTTGGAAAAACTGATGTCACCTCGGGCTTTATCAAATCATTGCCTGCTCTCATGGGCGAAGCCGATGTGTTCAAATCATTACAGATGTTGCCGGGTGTGCAGGGGGGTAATGAGGGATCTTCGGGTTTGAATGTCCGCGGTGGCAGTCCTGATCAAAACCTCATCCTGATTGATGGTGTTCCTGTTTACAATGCTTCTCATGCTTTTGGTTTGTTCAGTGTTTTCAATGCCGATGCGGTGAACACAGTGGAGATCATCAAGAGTGGTTTCCCTGCCAGTTATGGAGGAAGACTTTCTTCCGTTATCGATGTGCACATGAAAGAAGGAGACAAGAACAATTTTCATGGTGAAGGTGGTATTGGACTCGTGTTTTCCAAATTCACAATGGAAGGACCAGTCAAAAAAGGGAAATCATCTTTTTTGTTGTCGGGACGCAGAACCTATTTTGATTTGCTCTTCAAACCTGTGCTCAGTCTTGCAGATGCGCAAACCAAATTTGTTCCTTTCTTTTCCGACATCAATGCGAAAGCAAATTTTCCGGTGGGTCACAGGGGACGTGTTTATTTTAGTCTTTACCTTGGAAAGGATAGTTACCTGAGTTCCGACTGGTACGAATACAACCCTGATACGGTGTACATTAAAAGCAGTTTCACACAATCTTTTTCATGGGGAAATATCACGGGTCTCATGAGATGGAACCATGTGATCAGCAATAAAATTTTTTCCAACCTCACACTTACCTACAGCCGCTACAGGTTCAAGAACAGGATCAATGAAGAAAGAGAATCTAACTACGAGAAATATAATTTCATCTCCGACCAGAAATATTTTTCGGGCATCCAGGATCTCAATCTGAAATATGATATTGACTACCTGCCGCATCCCGATCATTTTATCAAAACAGGTATTTCATCTGTCCTGCATTATTACGAACCGGGTGTCAGCAGCTTTTTACAGAAAGACACTTCTGTAAAAGTTGATACCAGGGTGGACAATCACTCTTTGTATGGTCTGGAAACCGATCTCTATATAGAAGACGACATCAGGATTTCCGACAAAATGAAAACTAATATTGGATTGAGGGTAGGAAGTTTTTATGTACGTGGAAAATTCATGGCCTCACTCCAGCCAAGAATGAACTTTGTTTACAAGCTGCGCGATAAGTGGAGCCTGAAAGCTTCAGGTGGTACCATGCGTCAATTCATTCACCTGCTTGCCAATAGTAACCTGGGATTACCAACGGATCTATGGCTGCCGGTTACAGACAGAGTGCCGCCGCAAAAATCCATGCAGTTTACAGCCGGTGCTATTTACCGTCATGATAAATCCCTTGAAGCATCCATGGAAATCTATTACAAGACCATGAAAAATGTAATAGACTATTCAGAAGGTTCTTCCTTTGGGAATGCTTATAACGACTGGGAAGACATGGTGGAAATGGGAAAGGGAAAGGCATACGGTGTTGAGTGGATGGTGCAGAAAAGAAAAGGTGAGATCACCGGCCTGGTAAGCTATACACTTGGAAAAAGCACCAGGCAGTTTACAACTATCAATAATGGTAAGGAATTTCCTTATAAATATGACAGGAGACATGAAGTAAAGACTGCAGTGATCTGGAAGCCTTCGCAAAAGTTTGAATTGGGAGCTAACTGGATTTTTTCAACAGGCAATGCCATTTCTTTACCCGTTGCTTATTATTACGATCCTTATACTTCCAGGTATATTGATATTTATAAGGCAAGAAATGATTTTCGCATGCCTAACTATCACCGTCTGGATCTATCCATGAGACTTACAAAACAAAAAAAGCATCATTTGCGCATCTGGACCTTCAGTATTTATAATGTTTATAACCGTTTTAATTCATTTTTCATTTATAAAGGACAGGACATTTTAAATGGAAGTAATAATATAGAGTTCAGGGAAGTTTCAGTATTTCCTTTTCTTCCTTCATTCAGCTACCAGTTTAAATTCTGATCAATGCAAACAGGCACTACACAACGTAAATATTACCTGATGCTTTTGGCTTTTGTTGGGATGATATCCTGTACAAGGAAAGCAGATGTGAATCTGCCTCCACACATACCGACGCTGGTGCTGCATAGTTACCTGGATGTGGGAGAAAAGTTCAAAGCTGCCCTGGGCCGCACAGTGAGCACAGACACCTGGGTGGTTGATTCAGCTATGAACGTAAAGGATGGATGGATGGTTTTGTATGAAAACGGCAGCTTTAAAGATTCTTTGCATTATGATAGTGTAGAGAACAGGTATGTTGCCAGTACTGCTGTTGCTGAAATAGGCAAGTCATACAGGCTGGTAGCTGGGGCGCAGGGATATGCAACAGTGGAAGCCACCACTTCAGCGCCACATGCTGTGAACACGCTGAGCCTGCAACATATCAGGAATTCAAGGACCGATGCCGCTGGCTCTTCCCTTGATGATGTTGTCTTTTCTTTCCAGGATCCCGGCAATGAAAAAAATTATTACATGGCTGAACTCAGGCCAGCATTTCCGGGTATGAATTATGTCTGTGTATATACTTATGATCCATCGGTAGAAAAGTATACTGAAGGATTATTACCTTTTGACCAGAACAGCTGTATCTCCAGCCAGGAGATCATGTACACTGATAAAGCATTTAACGGTAAGCTGAAAGAAATCACCCTGAGCACGGATTCCTATTCACTTCAAACTTATACCGATCCATTTACAGGAGAAGTGATGAGGCCTTACCTCAAAAGATTAAGCATCAGTGAAGAGTACTACAAATATTTCAGGGAAACCTATGCTATCTACGTGAATTCCGGTGGCCCTACTTTGTCTGACCCTATCATCATCAAGGGCAATGTAAAAAATGGCTACGGTCTTTTTACCATTTTTACTTCTGTAACAGACTCGCTTCCATAAATTTTTTGGTGAGATAGGGGTGAATCCCTTTTCTGCGTTTTATTTAAAACTGATTGTAATGAACCAGTGGAAATTACTAGCTGCTTTACTATGCGTATTCGCCGGAATTGCCGCCCCGGCTCAAAAAGTAACATTGAATGGTTATGTTACTGATAAAAAAACAGGAGAAAGGTTATTGGGGGCTTCCATATTTCTTTCAGTAAAGAATCTGGGAACTACTTCAAATGCCTATGGCTTTTATTCCATAACAGTGCCGGCTGATTCCGCGGAGGTCAGCTTCTCCTATACGGGATATGCTACACAAACCCGAAAGCTCGCACTGTTCCAGGACCAGTCTCTGAATATTGAACTGGAACAAACTAAATTTCTGGATGAAGTCATCATAAAAACTTCTAAAAAGGAATCGATCCAGAGCAGGACTCAAATGAGCACTATCGACCTGCCCATCACAACCATCAAATCTCTTCCGGCATTTCTGGGTGAACCTGATGTTTTAAAAGCCATCCAGTTATTGCCAGGCGTGCAGGCAGGAAGCGAAGGTTCTTCCGGCATTTATGTGCGTGGTGGTGGCCCGGACCAGAACCTGATTTTACTCGATGGGGTTCCTGTTTATAATGTATCACACCTCTTTGGTTTTTTTGGCGTGTTCAACGCAGATGCCCTGCACAGTGTTGAAGTCATGAAAGGAGGCTTCCCTTCCAGATATGGCGGAAGACTTTCTTCCGTAATTGATATCAGGATGAAGGAAGGCAATAAAAATGAATTTCATGGCGAGGGCGGAATTGGAGTGATTGCTTCACGACTGACGCTTGAAGGACCCATCGGCAAAAAAAAGAAGATCTCTTACATGTTCAGCGGAAGGAGAACCTATCTTGACCTGTTCATGCGTCCCATCATAAAAGCCCAGACCAATGGGGAAGTGGATGCTGGTTATTTTTTTTATGACCTGAATGGTAAAGTGAATTTTACACTTGGCTGCAGAGACCACATCTACCTGAGTGGTTATTTTGGAAACGATGATTTTTTTGCAAGAGAAAAATACAATAACAACGGACCTACAGGTACAGAGAAAAATTCTTTCCGCTCAGACCTTAAATGGGGAAATGTAACTGCTGTAGCCAGATGGAACCATGAATTCAGCAGGAAGCTGTTTGGTAACCTCACTGTTTACAACAGCAGGTATAATTTTGCGGTTTCTGCAGATGAAAAATCCCAGTCTTCCTCCAGCAATGAAAGATTCTTCCTGAAATATTACAGTGGCATCCGCGACTGGACGGTGAAATATGATGTTGATTACCTGCCATCGCCCAATCATTTTATTAAAATTGGAGTAAGTGGCATCAATCATTTTTATAAGCCAGGTGCGGTACAAAGCAAGGTAAATTCATCATCATACAATGAAGATACCCTGATCAAATACAGCTTCATCACTGCGCAGGAATACGATGGGTATATTGAAGATGATATTCGCATCTCACCAAAATGGAAAGCCAACCTGGGGATTCACGTTACAGGATTTTCAGTGAGGAATGAATTCTTTACGTCGGTACAACCACGTGCTTCCATTCGGTATCTTATAACACCTGAATTGAGTGCCAAGGCATCCTATGTAAAAATGAACCAGTACATCCATTTGTTGACGAACAGTGGCATTGGAATGCCAACAGATCTCTGGGTGCCGGTAACTAAAAAAGTGCCACCGCAAATCGCCCACCAATATGCTGCGGGACTTGCCTATAATTTTAAAAGCAAATTCGAAGTCAGTCTTGAAGGATATTATAAGAGCATGAAGAATGTGATTGAATATGCAGAAGGCGCATCTTATATGAATGCTACCAGCAACTGGGAAGACAAGGTGGAAGTGGGCAATGCCACCAGCTATGGTATGGAGTTATTTGTTCAGAAAAAACTGGGTAAGACAACGGGGATGCTGGGTTATACGTTAAGCTGGACCAATCGCAAATTTGAAAACCTGAATAACGGGAAAACCTTTCCTTATAAATACGACAGGAGACATGATTTCAAATTCGCCTTTGTACACAAGGTCAGTGAAAAGTTTGAACTGAGTGCCGACTGGATCTATGGTACAGGGCAGGCAGTGACACTCGCAACAGAAGTATATCTGGATAATAATGGGAGAGAAGTGGAAGTGTATGATGGAAGAAATGGTTTCCGCATGCGCAGCTTCCACCACCTGGATATAGGAATGAAATTCATTAAGGAAAAAAGATGGGGCCAAAGAGCCTGGGTAGTGAGCGTCTACAATGTTTACAACAGGCAAAATCCTTTCTTCATATTCAGGGACTATGACTATAACAGCAACAAGCCTGTTTTCAAGCAGATCTCATTATTCCCTATCATACCATCTATAAGCTATCAATTCAAATTCTAAAGAAAAGAACAACTGTTATGAAAAATAAATTTTCCTTCCTTCTTGTTTTTGTAATGGCACTGGCTGCCTGCGAAAAGAACGTAAAGGTTGATATTCCTCAAAGAGATCCAAGGCTGGTTATCAATGGATGGCTTGAGAAGGGTGCTCTCATTGAACTCACTATTGGTAAGAGCCGTAATGTTTTGCAGCCTATTGACCAATCAGGATCCTACATGGAAGCCTATGTAGTCAAGAATGCTGTTCCTGTTGTTTACGAAAACCAGGTAGCCATTGATACTTTGATCTACCAGCCTTCCACTTTTACTTATGTGAGTCCGCGTAATAAAATCATTCGCGAAGGATTTACCTATACTATAAAAGTAAATGCACCAGGATTTGCAGAAGCCGAAGCCTCTACAATAGTCCCATCCCAAAGCGTGATCGCTGGTATTACAAGAACTAAAGAATCAAGAACTACTTCCGATGGACAAAAGCAGGATGAGATCCAGATCAGGCTTGATGATCCTTCTGAAAGCAATTTCTACCTGATCCAGTTCTTTAGTGCACCCTACAGCAGCGGCCCGGGTTATGAGATCTATTGTGTAAGTACCACAGATAAGGATATTGAACCCATAGGCGATAATGCCGATCCGTTCAGTACCGATAATTGTTACGATGGTGGAAGTTTGCTGATGAAAGATGTAAATTTTAATGGCCGTCAAAAGCAGTTAAGGTTCTTCATTGATTCATATGACCTGTATGAGCATACCGATGCAAGCGGAGCAGTTTTAAAACCTTATGTCAAGGTTCACCGCATCACGGAAGACTATTTCAAATTTGTGAAATCTTATCATGTATACTACAACTCTTCTGACAATCCTTTTGCAGAACCTTCCAATGTGTTCAGTAATGTGAAAAACGGGTATGGAAGTTTTTCGGCATACACGATGGCTGTCGACAGCTTATGAGAAAAGCCTCTTACGCCACTAGCCTCCTCCGGGAGGCTTTTTTATTGCGTAGTTTTTTTTCTGAAGCAGAAATTTGTAGAGCTTAGTTCGTTAAAAAATATCCTGGCTGAAAATTTTGCCGTAGGTTTGCATGACCTCCAGGAATTTTTTTGACCAATTCCGCGGTCATGGGAACGGTAATTTGTAAGCCGGGATCAAGCTGGCAGAATAGTAAGGATGGACCCTGAATCACCGCTTCCCCACGATTCACAAACGATATTGAAATCAATAACCATTTACGATGGCTAAACATATTTTTGTTACAGGTGGTGTTACTTCTTCTTTGGGTAAAGGCATTATTGCAGCTTCTCTTGCCAAGCTATTACAGGCCAGAGGGCTCAGGGTGACCATCCAGAAATTTGATCCTTATATCAACGTGGATCCCGGAACTCTCAATCCTTATGAGCACGGTGAGTGTTATGTTACTGAAGACGGGGCTGAAACCGACCTGGATCTGGGTCACTATGAACGTTTCCTGAACATTTTCACTTCGCAGGCCAATAATGTAACCACAGGCCGCATCTACCAGACAGTAATCAATAGGGAAAGAGAAGGAGCTTACTTAGGAAAAACCGTTCAGGTAGTTCCTCACATCACAGATGAGATCAAAAGGAGAATGCTGCTCCTGGGTCAGAATGGCGAATATGATATCATTATTTCTGAAATAGGTGGTACGGTGGGTGACATTGAATCCCTGCCATATATAGAAGCGATCCGCCAGCTGCAATGGGAACTGCCTGATGAAGACCTGCTGGTGGTTCATCTTACCCTGATTCCTTATCTCAAAGCGGCTAAGGAATTAAAGACAAAGCCAACGCAGCACTCAGTGAAAATGCTCAGCGAAAGCGGTGTATTTCCTGATGTGATCGTGTGCAGAACCGAAGAGCCTCTAACGCCCGAGATCAAGAAAAAAATTGCCCTGTTCTGCAATGTAAAGGCTGAAGCAGTGATTGAGGCTCCTGATGCAAGCACCATTTATGAAGTGCCTTTGTTGATGATGAATGAAAGACTGGACCTGATTGTTTTGAAGAAACTGGATATTTCCGGTTATCATGAGCCAGAGCTTTCAAAATGGAAAGAATTCCTGGATAAGTTGAAATATCCCAAGGCCAAGATCACCATTGGCCTCATCGGAAAATATGTGGAGCTGCAGGATGCTTATAAATCCATACTGGAATCATTTGTTCATGCAGGCGCCATGAATGAATGCAAGGTGCAGGTAGTATCGATCCATTCTGAGTTCATTACACCCGAAAACGTGGCTGAAAAACTGGAGAATCTCGATGGCCTTCTGGTAGCTCCAGGCTTTGGCCAACGTGGTATTGAAGGAAAGATTACAGCAATCAACCACGCCCGAACCACTGGACTGCCTTTCTTTGGAATTTGCCTTGGCATGCAGATGGCTGTGATCGAGTTTGGCCGCAATGTTTTGAACATCACGAATGCCCAGTCTACGGAAATGTTTGAAAATTCCCAGGAACCGGTGATCGATATGATGGAAGAACAGAAAAAGATCACAACAAAGGGTGGAACCATGCGCCTGGGATCCTATCCCTGCCAGGTGAAGGAAGGAACCCTTGCTCACAGGATCTATGGCAGGGACCAGATCACTGAACGCCATCGCCACAGGTATGAATTCAACAATAAATATCTCGATCAATACGAAAAGAATGGCATGATCGCCAGCGGACGCAATCCCGAAACAGGTCTGGTTGAAATTGTGGAGATCAAGGATCATCCTTTCTTTATTGGTTGCCAGTATCACCCTGAATTAAAGAGCACTGTAGAAACCCCCCATCCCTTATTTGTTCATTTTGTTGGGGCAGCCAAGCAGTTCAACGAGAAAAAGGCTACCAGCCGCAATCCCCTTTTACAGGGTGAAGTGATATGATCCGCTTCCAGTCTATTTAAAAACTTTAGCAGGCACAGGGCTGAATTCTTCAGTCTTGTAGCTTGTTCTGCCTATCTTTGCGCCCTTTACACAGGATGGGTCCTGTTGATATTCAAAACTTCTGATCTAAAATGAACTTCGATCGTAATACCATTATTGGTTTTGTTCTCCTTGCTGTCATCTTCCTTGGTTTTTTCTGGTATACCAGCCGCGAACAGGCTGCCCTGCAAAAGCAAAAAATGGAACAGCTTGCCAAGGATTCAATAGCAAAGGCAAAGCAAACACCTGTAACCACCAATGCACCGACCATTGCAGACACTAATACTATACAGCCAATTCCTGGAGTGGATAGTACTGATGCTTTTTATACGGCTAAGAATGGCCAGGAAAAACTGACTACAGTTGAAACGCAATTGCTTAAGATAACGTTTACCAATAAAGGTGGACAGCCACGCAGCGTTGAACTGAAAAACTTCAAGGCTCCTGACAGCGGTTATGTAAAACTGGCGTCCACTTCCTTCGATAAGATAACCTATGTAGTAAAAGCAGGCGAGAATAAAACTGATTCCATTTCCGATCTGTATTTCTCTGGTGGCGATGCTGTTAAAAGCACGGACGGTTCTTATACAGTAAATTATACACTCACATCCTCCGAAGGCAAATCCATCCAGCACCAGTACATCGTGAAGGAAGGGCAGTACATGGTGGATTTTAATTTAAATGTAACCGGTGGTGACAGGCTTTTGTCTGGCAATACACTTGGCCTTGTTTGGAAGAACAGGGCCGTGCAATTACAGAAAGACCTGAAATATGAAAGACAAATGTCTCAGGTTTGCTTTAACATGGATAACGAATATGATCACTACAATATCGTTAGCCGCACTGAAAAAGATTTTAATGATCCTGTTAAGTGGGTGGCTGTAAAACAGCAGTTCTTTAATTCGGCTCTGGTTCTCAGAGATAAGAATTTTTCTTCAGGCAAACTGGAATGGTCAGCACCATCAACAGGTAATACAGTAGTGGAAGCTACTGCCAACTTGAAATATACATTGCCTTCACCCAATGCCGGACTGGCGCTTGGATTGTATTATGGTCCTACTGACTATAAGATCCTGAAGCAATATGGCAATGACATGGAGAACATGGTAAACCTTGGAGAAGGCATGTTCGCCTTTGTGAAATACATCAATCGCTGGATCGTTATTCCCATCTTTGACCTGTTTTCAAAATTCACTACCAATTTTGGTATAGTAATTCTCCTGCTCACCTTATTCATTCGTCTGCTCATTTCTCCATTGACCTATTCAAGTTATCTGAGTGGTGCAAAAATGAAAGTGCTGCGCCCCGAGATCGAACAACTGAAAGCGAAATATGGCAAGGACCAGCAGCAAATGAGCATGGAACAAATGAAACTGTTTAAGGAGGCAGGAGTGAACCCGTTAGGTGGTTGTATACCGGCGCTTTTACAGATCCCGATCTTCTTTGCCCTGTATAGTTTCTTTAATTCCAATGTTGCATTAAGAGGAAAAAGCTTTTTATGGGCAGATGACTTATCGCAATATGATGCCATCTATCAGTGGTCTGGTTGGGCCATACCTTTTTATGGTTCACATATCAGCCTGTTTACCATCACCGCGGTGATCACCAGCTTGCTGATCTCACTTTATAGTATGAGTATGACGCCTGACCAGAACAATCCGGTGTTGAAATACATGCCCTATATTTTCCCTGTGGTGCTGTTATTTATCTTTAACAGTCTGCCATCAGGTTTAACCTGGTATTACACGGTTTCAAATATTATTACGCTGGTACTCCAGTTCATTATCCAGAATTATATCATCAACCATGATAAAATCCTGGCCAAGATGCATGAGAACAGGAAGAAGCCCAAAACCAAATCAAAATGGCAGGAAAGGCTTGAGCAGATGCAGGAACAGCAGAAGCAAATGAAAGACATGCAAAATAAGAAAGGTCGTTAATCGTTAAATTTTATCAGCCCCGCTTCTTGCGGGGTTTTTCTTTACGCAACTATTCCTGATATTTGATTCGTCTAAAAGGCGTTAATACCTCAATATGAAATCTACGTTACTGAGTTTTGCTGCTGTTGTTTTCCTCACCCTGGGAGCTTTCGCACAAAAAAAGTTCACAGAAGGAACCATCACCTATGATATCGTGATCAACAGCAATTCCGATAAGCCCAAAAACGCAGATTACCTCGATGGTACAACAGTTGCCAATTATATCAAGGGGAATAAAACCAGGACTGAAATGGTAAATGCCCTTGGCACTATGGTGACCATTCACGACAGCGCCAAGAATTCCATCGTCATCCTGAAAGAGTTTGGAGAACAGAAATATATGATCACCCTTACTCACGACGATTGGCATGATGCCAATAAAAAATATGAAGGCATCAGCTTTAATCTTTCTGATACATCCCAAAAAATGATTCAGGGTTATAAATGCAAAAAAGCCATCGGAACCCTGAGCGACGGCACTACCTATACAGTTTGGTATACGCCGGACCTCGTGCCCGAGAATAAGAATTTTCAGTATGAAACCAGAACGCTTCCTGGACTGGCTTTGGAATATGAGATTGACTCAAAGGACAGGAAAGTAACTTACACGGTTTCCCGTATCAGCTTCAGCCCGGTGCCAGCATCAAAATTTGAATTACCCAAATCGGGTTACAGGATCATGACTTACGCGGAAAGCAAAGGGAAAAATTAAAACTTACTAACGGCGGGATTGAATTTCACCTTATCCAAAATCACCTTCTTCTTAAGAGGAACAATATAGGTGGCATTGCCTTTTTGATAGGTAACCACGGTATTGAGGGTGATATATTTGGGCTGATTGCCAAGAAAGAGGTTCTTAGCCCTGTAATTATGGGTACTTCTAATAGAGAAATTCCTGGAAGCAGAAGTTTTACCAACAGCTAGATTGCTTTTCTTACCACCATCACCCAAAGTTGCAAAAGCCGCTACGGACACCGTAATGAAGACGGCGGTAACGATTTTGAACTTGAAAAAACGGTTTATTTTGATGGTGAGCCTCATTTCTGGCGCAAATATAGTTATAAAATATTAACAAACTATCAACTCGTCCAAGGTTTCTTTATACTTTAATTAACGCACAGGGAAAGAATTTGTTACATAAAAGAGGAATTATTTCTGAGAATCGTTTAAATTGTTATAGGAATTTACATGAACAAAGATCCATACCACGATAGAGACAGCATTTCCGACCTTTTGAGGCATTACAATAACCTCAGAAACGGCCATAAGAGCATTTTTATTGATGAGGATTCCTTCGAAAAGATTATAGATTATTACGATGAGCAGGAGGACCTGGCCAAGGCCCTCGAAGTGGCAGAGACCGCTATTGAATATTTTCCCTTTTCAGCTTCCCTTTTGATTCGCAAGGCCGATGTGCTGCTTGCCACCCGCAAATATGCTGAAGCCCTCGAAATCCTGGAAAAGGCCGAGCTTTTTGATGCAACGGATATCAACCTGTACATACTTAAAACTGATGCTTACCTGGCCATGGACATGCAGGAACAGGCAGTTGAACTTCTGGAGCAGGCCGTTACCGCCTTTGAAGGCGATGAAAAAATAGAGTTGCTTTTTGAACTGACGGATGTCTACGACGATTATGAGGAGTTTGACAAGGTTTTCGATTGCCTGAAAGTTATATTGGACGAGGAGCCTACCAATGAGGAAGCCCTTTATAAAATTTGCTTCTGGACCGATTTTACAGGTCGCAATGAAGAAAGCATCCGGCTGCATTTAAAGATCATTGAGGAGCATCCATTTAATGAACTGGCCTGGTTTAATCTGGGTGCTGCTTACCAGGGCCTGAAACTTTACGAAAAATCTATTGATGCCTACCAGTATGCACTGGCAATTGATGAAAAGTTTGATTATGCCTACCGCAACATTGGTGATGCCTATATCCGCCTCAGGAAATATAAGGAAGCTATTGAAGCACTGGAAAAAGTGCTAGAACTTTCCAAGCCTGAAGAAGTGATTTATGAAGCCATTGGTCATTGTTATGATAAGATGAAAAACTTTGCCCAGGCAAGATTTCATTACAGGAAGGCTTCACATCTTAATCCTGATGACAGTAAGCTTTATTACAAGATTGCCCTTACATATTTTCATGAAGGCCAGTATGCAAGTGCAGTAAAACAACTGGAGTCAGCACTTAAAATCCATCGCGCACAGGCGGAGTACAATCTCCTGATGGGCGAATGCAAACTCAAGCTGGAAGAATTCAAGGAAGCCATTCAATACCTTTCAACAGCTGTTAGAGTGAGACCAAGGAATATCTCCTGCTGGGAAGCTCTGATACGTGGTTTATATGAAGCAGGATTTTATTCAGAAGCCAGACAACAGATTCAGGCAGCACTTAGCCATACAGACAATAAACCTGTTTTCTATTACTATCTCAGTGCCGTTCTATTTGAGATGAATAAATCAAAGGAAGCGTTATTATACCTCGAAAAAGGACTTAGTCAGTCTCCCAAACACCTGAAAAAATTTATCCAGCTCAATCCAGCCATACTTCAAAATCCTCAGGTAGTAGATATCATAGCACAGTATAAAAGAACGAGGTAATGATAAATCTCAGGTCTGGTAAATAATTACTTCATTATTTTTGCGCCCAATTATTCTATAGCAAAATGATGAATTTTAACCTATCCCAGATCCCCGACCGCAATCAAAAGCCCCGTACTGCAGGAATTACCATGGTTATGGACAAAGGCCTTAGTGCCAATGAAGCCCAGAACTTTCTGAGTGTATGTCACCCACACGTGGACCTGGTGAAGCTGGGATTCGGAACTTCATTTGTTACTCCCAACCTTGATGAAAAGCTGGAAGTCTATCGCTCTTTCAATATTCCCATTTACTTCGGAGGCACTCTTTTCGAAGCATTCATCATTCGCAACCAGTTTGATGATTACCTGGAGGTTTGCAAAAGATTTGGTGTGACCTATATTGAAGTAAGTGATGGTTCCATTACTATTCCCCATGCGGAGAAGTGCGGATACATTGAAAAGCTTGCGAAGCATGTAACCGTGTTGAGCGAAGTGGGTAGTAAGGACGCAGCACATATCATCCCTCCCTATAAATGGATTGAACTGATGCGGGCTGAACTCAATGCAGGATCAACCTATGTAATTGCGGAAGCAAGGGAAGCAGGTAATGTGGGCATTTATCGTGGCTCTGGTGAAGTAAGGGAAGGCCTGGTACAGGAAATACTTACACAGATCCCAGGAGAAAAAATCATTTGGGAAGCTCCTCAAAAAGCGCAACAACTTTATTTTATTGAATTACTGGGTTGCAATGTGAACCTTGGAAATATTGCTCCTACGGAAGTATTGCCACTTGAAGCCATGCGCATAGGACTTCGCGGAGATACTTTTCATTTATACCTGAATAAAGAAAAGGCCTGATGAGACGTTTCGGACTTGTTGGCAAAACACTGAAACATTCTTTCTCAAAAAAATATTTCACTGACAAGTTCAAAAGCGAGGGACTTATAGATTGCAATTATGAAAATTTTGAACTGCAGAATATCCAGGAACTGGAAGCACTTCTGAAAAACATTCCGGGACTTCAGGGCTTTAATGTCACCATTCCTTATAAGGAAGCTGTATTGCCTTTCCTGGACAGTGCTGATCCTGAAGTAATGGAAATTGGAGCCTGTAATTGCGTGAAACTCAGTCACGGAAAATTATCAGGCTTTAATACCGATAGCAGGGCTTTTCTCAAATCACTTCAAAAACATCTGACCACTGATCATAACAAAGCCCTTGTGCTGGGAACTGGTGGTGCTTCAAAAGCAGTTTGTTATGCTTTAAAGAAGCTGGGCCTCAGCTACCAGTTGGTTTCCAGAAAAACGCAGCCTCAATGTCTGAACTATGAGGCGCTGACAGATGAAGTTTTGCAATCTCATCATGTCATCATCAATACCACACCTTTAGGTACTTTCCCTGATGTAGATGAAGCACCAACACTTCCATACGACAGTCTTACTTCACAACATTTATTATTTGACCTGGTGTATAACCCGGAGAAAACAATTTTTTTGCAGGAAGGGGAGAATAGGGGTGCAGTGATCGTCAACGGATATGAAATGCTGGTATTACAGGCCGAAGAAAGCTGGAGGATCTGGAATGATGATTCATTGTAAACGCGCGATGGCTTGTTGCGGCAGACGCACTGGTTTCTTTGCTGTATAGTCATAACATACCATTCCGGTTTTGGCAACAGCTACCACGGCATCATCCTTCATTAGTTTATAATAAATATCAAAGCCTGCAGCTAAAAACCCGGAAGCTTTCACAGATGCAGTGACCACATCGCCGTAAAATAACTCCGATTTGAATTGGATTCCCACATCACTCATGATCAGTCCAATTCCTTCCAGTTCCATTTCCGTATAACCTTTGCTTTGTAGAAATGCCATTCTTGCTTCATGGATGATGGAAAGAACGCTGTCATTGCCCACATGACCTCCATAGTTGAGATCTGTTATGCGAATGGGAATGTTGACAGAAAACGAAAAATTATCGGGAAGTTCGATCCTGATTCTTGACATGATCAAGATTACTGATTTTCTCCGAGATTGTTAATGATGTCAAGCACACCAGTGAAGTCTGCGGTGAAAGCAGATGCTGCAAATTTTTCCTGTACCTGCTTTAGTTTGATTTTGCATTCGGCATCTTTTGAAGGACAGGCTACTGCATCAAATAATTTTTTCGGCAGCTTGACTGCATTGCCATCTTCTCTGCTGTACACCATGTATTTGTCAACAGGATGTGTAAATGCCAGGGCTGAATTTCTTTCAACGCAATCAGGAATCAGCTTTTCAACGGGTGCAACATAATGGTGCGATGCGAAAGACAAGGTTTCTATATCTCTTTTGTCTTCTGGTTCGACTCCCGCTTTTTGTTTGACAGATTTGCGTGCATTAGTATATGCTGTTTCGTTTGTCTCTTCTGAAGTTTGTAAGTCCTGCCCAGCAGTGCTTTTTTCTGTTTCAATTGAAGGTCGCATATTTTGCACCACTTCTCTGAAGCTGGGTTCAGTAACTGTTTCTTTATTTGAAAGTACTCCTGATAAAAAAACAATCAGAGCCAGCACGGCGGCGGCACTGCCTATCATCAAGGCGTTTGAATATTTCTTATAAAAAGGGATAACAGGAGTTTTTGATTTCTCATCAAGTTGATGACTGATTTGACTCCATGTTTGCAGGGGAGGACTGACCTCTAAATCCTGAAGCCTTACTGCAGCATTCTTCAGGCTGTCATCCAATGCTGCAGCAATTTTGTTCCAGGCTTCTGGAGGAGGCTGGGCTTCAAATTGTGCCAGTTTATTTTGGATGTCCTTATTCATGATCTACGGTACTTGTTTTCTTTTTTCCAGATGTTTCCTCACAAGGTCCTGCAGGATCATCTTGGCTCTTGACAACTGTGATTTGCTTGTTCCTTCACTAATGCCAAGCAGCTCTGCAATTTGCCGGTGTGTGTAACCTTCCACTACGTACATATTGAATACAGTACGATAGCCGGGCGAAAGCTGCTGCACAAGCTGAATGATGTCTTTCTCCGAAAGCCTGTCCAATACTGAAAGGTATTTTCCCTCCATGGTATCTTCTTCAGCTTCTGTGAGAGGTTGCAGATAAACCTTTTTACGGAACTGCTCAATGGCAGTGTTGACAAAGATCCGCCTGATCCAGCCTTCAAAAGATCCTTCCTTTCTAAAACTGCCGATCTTATTAAAGACCTTTATAAATCCTTCCTGTAAAATATCTTCAGCCTCCTCGGCATTGCTGGCATAACGCAGGCAAACGCCATACATTTTTGGGGCAAATCGCTTGTACAGCTCGTGCTGCATCTTACGATCACCTGCCAGGCAACCTTCAATTAAGTCGGTATCGGAATATATTTGGTTGCGTTCGCCGTTCAATTCTTTTTATTGATTGTATTCAAAAATTTTACCAGTAAATCTGTGGCCTTTTTGCGGTGACTGTAACTGTTCTTTTCATCCATCGTCATCTCTCCAAAAGTTTTTTCAGCGCCTTCGGGAATAAAAACAGGATCATATCCAAAACCTCCGTTGCCTTTTCTTTCATTCGTGATCTTTCCTTTGCAAATGCCTTCGAAAAAGAACTTTTTACCATCCAATAACAAACATATCACCGTTCTGAACCGGGCTTCACGGTCATCAATAGCCTTTAATTTCAATAGAAGCTTGTCAATATTCTGATCAAAAGATTTTTCATTTCCCGCATACCTTGCACTGTGAACACCGGGTTCATTATCCAGCTGTTTTACTTCAAGTCCTGTGTCTTCGCTAAAGCAACCAGTTCCCGTCATTCTGAAAATGGTTTCTGCTTTTTCAGCTGCATTTTCTTCCAGTGTGTCATGCGGTTCTGGAATGTCAATGTCTATACCCGCTTCTCTAAGTGTAATAATAGTAAATTCCTCTGGCAGAACCGAACGGATCTCTTCCACCTTGTGCTGGTTGTTTGTAGCAAATATCAATTTCATCCTATAGTCCAAAAAGATTTTTAAGGCTGTTCCAGAGTTTTGATTTTAAATCCCTGTCTGTTTCCATTTCTGAAAGTGAGGGAGTATGCATGTAGGTGGTATGATTAAACTTTTGTACCTGAAATACCGGGAAGTGTATGGGCAGGCCAATATCAGCAGGCTGAATACCAAATAACAAAACGATCTTTCCTTCCTGCGTAATGGTTTGTTGTAAATCGTTGTCATCTGTTTTTGCAAGATTGATAATTGCAATATCCGCCAGGCTCAATTTGCATGCAGTAAGTACCGAGGTCAGGAAATTCAATTCGTGTTCTGGCAAAAAGGGAAGTGAAGCATGGGAAACCAGTATCAGGATCTGCTTTGCATTGTTACCAAGATATTTCTGCCTCTTCTTTTCAGGCACGGAGGTTGTTATTGTTCCTACAAGCGTTTCCGGATAAAGTTCTGCCAGTAACTGTGGCTTTAATTGTATGGAATTGAGACTCATTTGAACTGGTTAGTTAACAATAGCGTTGTTGAATTTTTTGTTTCTTTGTCGCTAAATTATATTTATTATGCTTGCTACAATGGATATTAGTGTAAACAAGGTAGAACAGAGCAAATTAGCCGGTTTCAGTTTGGAGAATCTGCCCTTTGGAAAATTCTTTACTGACCATATGCTGGAAGCTGACTATGAAAACGGTGAATGGAAAAATATCGAAATAAAACCTTACCAGCCATTGTTGTTAAATCCATCTCTTGCTGCATTACACTACGGACAGGCGATTTTTGAAGGTATCAAAGCATACAAAGATGCCGAAGGCAATGCTTTTATATTTAGACCCTACGATAATTTCAAGCGATTCAATATTTCCGCGGAAAGAATGGCGATGCCACAGGTTCCTGAAGAAATTTTCATGGAAGGAATGAAGCAACTGGTTGCAATTGATAAAAACTGGATCCCGCAGAATGAGGACCATTCTCTTTACATCAGGCCATTTATGTTTTCTTCAGATGAAATGATCGGTGTCAGACCTTCCGAGAATTATAAATTCATGATCATCCTGAGTCCAACAGGTCCATACTACAATGCACCTATGCGTATTTATGTGGAAGAGCATTTTGTACGTGCAGTTCCCGGAGGAGTAGGTTATGCTAAAGCCGCAGGTAACTATGGTGCCGCCATGTACGCAACAGCCCAGGCAAAGAAAAAAGGATACGACCAGGTATTGTGGACAGATGCTTTTGAACATAAATATGTCCAGGAGATCGGTACCATGAATGTGATCTTTATTATTGGCAACAAGGCCATTACCCCTGACCTGGGCGCAGGAACCATCCTGGCCGGAGTTACACGCAACAGCGCTCTAACCTTATTACAGGAAGCAGGTTTCACTGTAGAAGAAAGACAGCTAAGCATCGATGAGATCATTGAAGCTTATAAGGCAGGAATTCTCTACGAAGTATTTGGGACAGGAACTGCAGCCACCATTTCCATGATCAAGGAATTGCGGTATAAGGATTTTGTGATGAGCTTTAATGTGGATCAGTGGAAAACGGCTCCAACCATTAAAAAATGGCTCACAGACATCCGTGAGGGCAGGAGAGAAGACAAATATGGATGGATGACAAAAATTGGATAAGCGCTTTTTCGATACAGAAAATCCCAGATTCTAAAGGAGTTTGGGATTTTTTATGAGGTTTTGTGAAGTTTTTTAGAATTTAAAACATCAAATTTTGGTTATTCACCCTCTGACCTTTACCTTTGCCATCCCAAAAATTAAAGGTTCGTAATGCCTACTATTCAACAGTTAGTACGTAAAGGAAGAGAGATAATCAAAGCAAAAAGCAAATCCAGAGCACTGGATGCCTGCCCTCAGCGCCGTGGAGTTTGTACCCGTGTGTACACTACTACACCAAAGAAGCCTAACTCGGCTCTGCGTAAAGTGGCTAAGGTTCGTTTGACGAACAAGGTAGAGGTGATCGCTTATATTCCGGGTGAAGGACATAACCTCCAGGAGCACTCCATCGTGCTGATCCGCGGTGGTCGTGTGAAAGACCTGCCAGGTGTACGTTATCATATCGTTCGTGGATCGCTTGATACTGCCGGTGTTAAAGACCGTAAGCAGAGCCGTTCCAAATATGGTACAAAGAAGGAAAAAGCAGGTGCTAAACCAGCTGGTAAAAAATAATCATCAGTAATATCCGCTGCCGTACAGAGTAAAGTTTTAAAACTTGAAGATATTTTGCCGCTGCAGTGACTTAAAAATTAAATTTCATGCGTAAATCACAAGCAAAAAAACTTCCCTTAGCTCCAGATCCTCGTTTTAACGATAAACTGGTTACACGTTTCGTCAACAATATCATGTGGGAAGGAAAGAAAAGCGTTGCCTACGATATTTTCTATAATGCCCTGGATAAAGTGGCCAAGCAAACAGGTGAAGATGGATATGAGGTTTGGAAAAGAGCCCTTTCCAATGTTACTCCTGCTGTAGAAGTTCGTAGCCGCCGTATTGGTGGTGCCACCTTCCAGATTCCTTCTGAGGTTCGTCCCGACAGGAAGATCTCTCTCAGCATGAAATGGCTGATCCGCTATAGCCGTGAAAGAAATGGTCGTAGCATGGCAGATAAGCTGGCTAACGAGATCTCAGCTGCAGCAAAAGGTGAAGGCGCTGCTTTCAAAAAGAAAGAAGACACTCACCGTATGGCTGAAGCCAACAAGGCTTTTGCTCACTTTAAAGTATAATCAGCTTTCTATAAAAGAAAATCCCGATCAACTGATCGGGATTTTTTATTGTTGGGATGTCTTAAGCATTCTCATTACTCATGCCACCGGTTCCTCCGGCAACACCACTGTCAAAAACATCAGTCATTGGCGTAGTTACGCCCTCTGGTGTTTGTGATCCTGTAGAGATATCAGATCCGGTATAGTCGCCCATACCAGAAACATTACCACGACCGGTCATGCCTCCTGAGCTTTTTTTGCTGCGTGAAGCAGAAGTCTTACTGGCAGACCTGCTCTTACTGGAAGATCCCCCACGGCTGCTGCGACTTGCAGATGAACCACCACTATTTCGTGAACTGGATTTAACGGCTGATTTTTTTGCGCCTCCTTTTTTGGCTGCAGATTTTTTAGCGCCACCTTTCTTTGCACCTGCTTTTTTAGTAGCTCCTTTTTTTGCGCCTGCTTTCTTAGCAGATCCTTTTTTGGCTCCGCCTTTTTTAGCAGCAGATTTCCTGGCTCCACCTTTTTTGGAAGCAGATTTCTTAGCCATTTTTTTCATAGCTGATTTCCTGGCTGCACCTTTTCTGGCACCACCTTTTTTGGCTGCGGATCTTTTAGCTGTACTTTTTTTAGCACCAGCTTTTTTAGTGGCTCCTTTCTTAGCGCCACCTCTACCAGAAGATGTTCTGCCGCGGCTTGATGATTTTTTAGATGCTCCTTTTTTAGATGCGCCTTTAGATGAAGATCTGCCGCCTCCGGAGGATTTCCTACCACCTTTTTTGCCAGCGGCCTTCTTGGTTGATTTTGCCATTTTTTAATGGTTTTTGTTTGGGTTAATAAAATTTCGCTTTTGAAATTACGATGATGTAAATGATTTGCAAAAATTATGCATGGGTAATTTATTTAAGTAAATGCGATTCTGTTCATAAAATCTTTTTGAATTAACAAACAATGTTCCTCCATTTGCACGAGATCAGCTCTATTTTACTACCTTTGCACCCTCAAAAACTCAAGGGAGGAAAAACAGGCCTTAAACCAGTTCAAATAAGCTGCTTGCAGGTCATGCTTCCAGAGGCATAAAAACGAACACTATTCAATTCTAATAATCATGGCAGATTTGAGATTTCAACGCAACTTTGGTATTGCCGCTCACATTGATGCGGGTAAAACTACCACCACCGAGCGTATCCTCCGCTACACCGGTATGATCCATAAAATTGGAGAGGTGCACGATGGTGCAGCCACTACCGACTGGATGGAGCAGGAAAAAGAAAGAGGTATCACCATTACTTCTGCTGCAGTAAGCTGCCAGTGGAATTTCCCAACTGTTCTGGGTAAGGCTACCGGAGATACTAAAAAATATTATTTCAATATCATCGATACTCCCGGTCACGTTGACTTTACCGTGGAAGTAGAGCGTTCCATGCGTGTACTGGATGGTCTGATCGCCCTCTTCTCTGCCGTTGATGGTGTAGAACCTCAGTCTGAAACAGTTTGGCGCCAGGCCAACCGTTATAATGTACCAAGAATTGGTTTCGTTAATAAAATGGACCGTTCCGGTGCCGACTTCCTTAATGTAGTGAAGCAGGTAAGGGAAATGCTGGGTTCTAAAGCCGTGCCTCTTCAGTTACCAATCGGCGCTGAAGATGAATTCAAAGGCGTGGTGGACCTGATCAAAATGAAAGGTATCATCTGGCATATGGAAACAGAAGGTATGACCTTTGACGAGGTGGATGTACCTGCTGATATGGTGGACGAAGCCAACGAGTGGAGAGCTGCTCTTGTTGAAGCTGTTGCTGAATATGATGACAGGCTGATGGAGAAATTCTTTGACGATCCCAACTCCATCACAGAAGAAGAATTACACGAGGCCATCCGCAAGGCTACGATCGATCTGAGCATCGTTCCTATGATGTGCGGATCCTCTTTCAAAAATAAAGGTGTACAAACTGCACTGGATGCAGTATGCCGTTACCTTCCTTCTCCAATGGATATCGAAGCCGTAAAAGGTACCGATCCAAACACAGGCGAAGAACTGGTTCGTAAACCAGATGCAAAAGAGCCATTCGCTGCTCTTGCCTTTAAGATCATGACCGATCCTTTCGTAGGTCGTCTTGCCTTCTTCAGGGTTTATTCCGGTCATCTTGATGCAGGTTCTTATGTGCTGAATGTAAGAAGCGGTAAGAAAGAGCGTATCTCCCGTATCATGAAAATGTTCGCCAACAAGCAAAACCCGATCGATTTCATCGAAGCCGGTGATATCGGTGCAGCTGTTGGTTTTAAAGAGATCAAAACTGGTGATACACTTTGTCATGAAGATCATCCCATCACGCTGGAGAACATGTTCATCCCTGAGCCGGTGATCTCTGTTGCAGTAGAACCTAAAACCCAGGCTGACGTTGATAAAATGGGTATGGCTATTGCCAAGCTGATCGAAGAAGATCCTACACTGCGTGTAAAAACTGATGAAGATACCGGGCAGACTGTTCTTAGCGGTATGGGTGAATTGCACCTGGAGATCATTGTTGATCGTATGAGGCGCGAATTCAAAGTGGAAGTGAACCAGGGTGCTCCGCAGGTTGCTTACAAAGAAGCATTCAACGCCATGGTACAACACCGTGAAGTGCTGAAGAAGCAGTCAGGTGGTCGTGGTAAGTTTGCCGATATCATGTTCGAGCTTGGACCAATTGATAAGGACTGGAAAGAAGCCAATCCTGATAAGAACTTCCAGTTCATTAATGATATCTTCGGAGGTTCTATTCCAAAGGAATTTATTACACCGATCCAGAAAGGTTTTGAAGCTTCAATGGGCACTGGTGTACTGGCTTCCTATCCTGTTGATAATATGAAGATTCGCATCTATGATGGTTCCTTCCACCAGGTTGACTCTGATGCCATGTCATTTGAACTTTGCGCCAAGCAGGGTTTCCGTGAAGCAGCAAGAAAAGCCAAGCCTGTATTGCTGGAGCCGATCATGAAAGTTGAAGTGCTGACACCAGATCAATATATGGGTGATGTTACAGGTGACCTTAACCGTCGTCGTGGTATGCTCGAAGGCATGGACACACGTGCAGGTGTACAGGTAATCAAGGCGAAAGTGCCACTGAGCGAAATGTTCGGTTATGTAACACAGTTACGTTCACTTTCTTCTGGCCGTGCTTCTTCTACCATGGAGTTTTCACATTATGCTCCTGCTCCGAATAATATCGCTGAAGAAGTGATTGCCAAGAGCAAAGGAAAAGTAAGCGCAGAATAATCATTAAGATTTTGAGATACAGCCCTCCGATTCGGGGGGCTTTTTTTTATCGCAGACTGAGTGGGATTGTGATCACTGATTACTCAGATTTCACAGATAGATTACACTTGATCAGATATCTACTAAGTTTTATCTCACTCATGAATTTTCACATATCATTGATTTGATTTGAATTAATCTGTGTTAATCCGTGTAATCTGTGATCAAATGTCTTTATCTGTTTTGATCAGCGAAACCTGTGATTAATTCTGTATTTATCTGTGTTAATCCGTGTAATCTGTGATTTATCTCTGTTAATCTGCTTAATCTGTGATCAGATCTGCGATTTAGGCATTGGATTTGTTTAGTGCAGGTCGTCCAATACCCAAATAGGATCCCGTTTTTTGATCCGGCCGTGTGGCTTATGAAAAACACCGGGTATGGACAGGGCTCGTTAGAGCCCTATTTTATTTTTAGTCCATGGTCTATGGTCTAACCAACTAAGGATACTCACCACTCACCACTCACCATCTCTCACCATCTCTTAATGGGTCATGAAAATTAAAATACAATCCCGGCAATGAGCCCACAACTGTGAGCAGGTAAAACAATAAACTGATCACAACACCTGTTTGAGGATCGAGGTGAAAAAGACGAGAGCCTTCGGCAAATACCAACTCCCTGGTGCCAAGTCCGCCACCCAATGAAATAGGCAATATAGAAATGACAGCTGAGGCCAGAAAAATAAAGATCCATTCATGCGATATGGGAAGATGCAGGCTTAGTAAAATGAAGTAAATGGACACCACCTGCGAGAGCTGAACACCATTGCCCCAAAAAAATGTGGTAAAAAAACTTTGCTGGAAATCTTTAAAAAGAAACCGGATGCCGAAATAAAAACCTGCCATAGCCAGGATGGCTCCTGCAATCAATAGCATATCAAAATAATAATGCTTCAGAACAATTACTCCATAGATGCATCCGATCACACCAAGAGCCAACACTCCACTGAAGCGATCAAGCAAAACAGCTGCAGAAGCTTTCTTGTAGGATGTTCCATACCTGCGGTTGAGCAATACTACTTTGTAAGCATCTCCACTGATAGCACCGGGAAGAAATAGGTTGTAAAACATCCCCAGCCAGTACAGCTTGATATTTTTTTCGGCAGGTAATTTTAATTGAATATTGCTGAAATAAATGTTCAGCCGGTAAGCAGAAAGCAGTTTAGAAAGAATGAAAAAAAGTAGGGCAATCAGCAGGTAAAATAGATTGGCGCGCGTTAAAGCCTGTAGTGCATTTCCAAAATTGATTTTTGTAGAAATATACCAGAAGCAAAAGAACGTGATCAGGATCTTCAGAAACAGTTTTACAAATTTTGCAACAGGACTTTCTTTTTTCTTTTCTTTTTCTTCAGAAGGCATTTGCTACATTTAATTGCGGACACTGCAAGTAAATGCAATAAGATGATAAAACAAATAAGCTTTCTTCTCTTCGTTACCCTTTTATCAACCATCGCTGCGGCACAGGAAATATCACTCAGGAAAGGAATGGTGATCAGATCATCTGCCAAAATAAAAAAGCAGCAATATGCAATTACTGGTTTTGATAGTCTGGAAAAAGGTGCAATCATAATTGAGGGCAATAATATTGTTGTGGATTTTAACCACGCAGTGCTGAAAGGCAGTAATGGAAATCAGGCTCCGGATCAATTTAAGGGAACCGCTATTTACATCACTAAAGGAAAAAATATTACTATCAGGAATCTCAATGCAAAAGGTTACAAGGTGGCGGTGCTGGCAAGAAACATACAGGGACTAAAGATTGAGAATTGCGATTTCAGTTATAACTATCGACAGCGCCTGAACAGCACACAGGAAAAAGAAGACCTCTCGGACTGGATGAGTTATCACCATAATGAAAACGACCAGTGGCTGCGATATGGTGCAGCCATCTATTTGCGTAATTGCGACAATGCACTGGTTAAAGACTGCAGGGTAACGGGCGGACAAAATGCCCTGATGATGGTAGGCTGCGATAATGGATTGTTTTACAACAATGATTTTTCTTTTAATTCAGGCATTGGTATTGGTATGTACCAGTGTAATAAGAACCGGGTGATCTATAATAAACTCAACTTCAACGTGCGTGGATATAGTGATGGAGTTTACAGCAGGGGACAGGACAGTGCCGGCATCCTGGTTTATGAACAAAGCAATGAAAATATTTTTTACAGGAATTCGGCTACTCATAGCGGTGATGGTTTCTTTTTATGGGCAGGCCAGACAACGATGGATACCGGTGAAGGAGGTTGTAATGGCAATCGCATCTGGAGCAATGATTTTTCCTATGCTCCCACCAATGGCATTGAAGTTACTTTCAGCAGTAACCATATTGCAGATAACAGGATCGCAGGTTGTGATCATGGCATCTGGGGAGGGTATAGTTATCATACTCTGATCAAAGGAAATAAATTTCGCGGCAACAGGATCGCTATTGCTATCGAACATGGACAATACAACAAGATCATCAACAACCTGTTTTTGGAAGACAGGGAAGCGATCAGGTTATGGTCAAGGAAAGAACAGCCTGCGGACTGGATCTACGCAAAAAAACATGATACCAGGAGCATTGGTTATCTCATTGCGCTGAACAGTTTTAATAAGAACAGATTTGTATTCAATCTAAGGGGAACTGACAGCCTGCATGTTTTTGGAAATACATTTGGTGATTGTGATAGTTTATTCACGGGTGATTCTTCTACCATAGCCGCTATTGATACCAGCTCATTTTTTATAGAGGATACCACACTTGGATATCCCTATGTAAAAGATGCAAAAGATCCGTTTAAAGGAGGTGGTCGTTTGGCAGGAAGAAAAAATATCATGATGACGGAATGGGGTCCTTATGATTTCCGTTATCCCATCATCTGGAACACCAACCCGGTTGATACATCTAAAGAAATGCATTTCTCAGTTTTGGGTCCAAAGGGAAAATGGAAAATTATTTCGGTTAAGGGACTGACCATAGATCATCTGGCAGGAGATTCACTGCCCATGCAATTCAAGGCTACAAAAATTTCTCAGGCAGTTACGGATATCGAGATCCTGGCTGAATACCGGGGAACTTCCTTTGACGATCCGTTCGGCAATAAAATAGCAGCAGGCAAACCTTACCATTTCGCCTTCAGGCATTTTTTTCAGCCCATTGATTTCAAAGTAAATTGGTTTGCTTTTGATTCGGCTACTAACCCGATCACTCATTCTTACCGGGAAAAAATCCAGTCATCCATTCCTTTTAAAACTGCAAACGTCAACCTATTGGATTATGCCTGGTGGGGTGGGATGAAAGTTGGTGATAGTACGTACAAGCAGTTTATGACTGTGGCTGAAGGAACAGCCAGGGTGGATTCAGGCGCTTATGAGCTGAGTGTGACCTGGGACGATGCGGTTAGGGTTTATGTAGATGGGAAATTGGTGCTGGATGAATGGAATCCTGCTCTTTATCAATTTGATGAATCCCCCAATGTCATCATTCCTTTAAAGCTTGAGACTGGCCTGCATGAGTTCAGGGTAGAGCATGTTGAGCTGGGTGGTTTTGCAACGCTCAGCCTGAAACTCAAAAAACGAATAAAGAAAGGATGAGTATTTCCACCGGTTCTGGTTCCTAAGATTACTCTCCACCGGTTCTGACCATCAGTTTGTATATAAATGATTCAGGATTAAAGGAAAAACCAGGAGATATTTGCATAATTCACTAGAGTTTCTGGCCCTACAACCCTTATCAGGATTGATTTTCAGGAAAAAGCATCGCTATTATGGCTTTCTTCACAAAATTTCTTGATTAAAGTTTTGCCAGTTTCAGCCTCGCCCGTATCTTTGCGCTCCCAAATCCTAAGCATGGGTTTAGGATAAAACTCGGGATCGGCCGTATGTCACAGAGAATCAGAATTAAATTACAGTCTTACGATCACAACCTGGTTGACAAATCAGCAGAGAAAATTGTAAAAACAGTTCGCAGTACAGGTGCGGTGGTTACAGGACCTATTCCGCTGCCTACACGCAAAAAGATCTTTACCGTTTTGCGTTCACCACACGTGAACAAAAAAAGCCGCGAACAGTTCCAGCTGGCTACTCACAAGCGCCTTCTGGATATCTACACTTCTTCTTCAAGAACTGTAGATGCGCTGTCGAAGCTTGACCTGCCTTCCGGAGTTGAAGTTGAGATCAAGGCCTGACGATAAAAAGGATTTCCGGTGTTCGAACACTGGTAACCTTCAAGAAATTGAAATAGTTCTTATAAATTAATACATCATCTCTCAAAGCCCTGGTAGCAGGGAAGAAAAGAGCTCTGAAACTAAATGCAGAAACTCAGTCAACATCTTAAAGATGTAAAGCTGCGAAATCTGTGATTACATATAAACAAGCCCTTCGAGGTTTGTTTATCACCGGTACTTCTGAAGCCGAAAAACGGCCCGCCTTCGCTAAAGCTATGGCGGATAAAAGAAAAGGTCGGATGATGAACCAGGATTGAAGTCCCGTCCCAACGGGAATGTCTTGCACAACCTTGCGGGGAAAAAACCGTAAGAAAAAATGAAAGGTATCATTGGTAAAAAAATTGGGATGACCAGCATCTTCGATCCTACGGGCAAGCAGACTGCTTGTACCATTATTGAAGCTGGTCCCTGTGTTGTTACCCAGGTGAAAACACAGGATACGGATGGCTATACTGCACTTCAGGTAGCATTCGGCGACAAGAAAGAAAAGCACACAATTGGTGCTGAAAAGAATCACTTCGCTAAGGCCAATACTCCGGCCAAGAAATTCGTAAAGGAATTCAGAAATTATTTCGAGGAAAAGAATATCGGTGACACCATCACTGTTGACATTTTCGCTGAAGGCGAGAAAGTGGATGTAGTGGGTGTTACAAAAGGTAAGGGTTTCCAGGGTGTTGTAAAGCGCCACGGTTTCTCCGGTGTGGGTGAAGCATCTCACGGTCAGCACGACCGCCAGAGAGCCCCGGGTTCTATCGGTGGTTCATCTTACCCTTCACGTGTATTCAAAGGCATGCGCATGGCAGGCCGTATGGGTACTGATAAAGTAAAGGTGAAAGGCCTGAAAGTGGTGAAGATCTTCGCCGACAAAAATTATATCCTGGTGAGCGGTTCTGTTCCAGGTCATAACGGTTCAATTGTATTCATCCAGAAATAACCGGGGGACATAGAGACGCAATATGTTGCGTCTCCACAGAAATCACCGGAAAATTGGTTTTAAAAATTTAAGAAATGCAAGTAAAAGTTTTAAATATTCAAGGGCAGGAAACAGGTAGAACTGTTGAACTTCCTGAAGAGATCTTTGGCATTGATCCTAATGACCACGCCATTTATCTTGCTGTAAAGCAATACCTCGCTGCACAGCGACAGGGTACCCACAAGGTAAAGACCCGTGCGGAAGTACAGGGTGCCAGCCGCAAACTGCATCGCCAGAAAGGTACAGGTGGTTCCCGTAAGGGTAATATCCGTAACCCTTTATACAAGGGTGGTGGTACCATCTTCGGCCCCAAGCCTCATAAATACGAGATCAAGTTGAACCGTAAAGTGAAGGACCTGGCCAAAATGTCGGCTCTGGCTCATAAGGCAAAGGAAAACGCTATTTATGTAGTTGAAGACCTGAACCTGGATACACCAAAGACTAAAACCTTCTCCGGCATGCTGAACAGCCTGAAAGTAGGTGACAAGAAGATCATGTTCGTGATGCCTGAGTATAACGACAATGTGTACGTGAGCTCCCGTAACATTCCTTCAGTATTAACCGTGTTGCTGAGCGATGTTAATACTTACGACCTCGTGAATTCTGAGGCACTGGTATTGTCTGAAAGTGCTGCATTGATTTTCGGAGGACAGGAAGAAGAAACAGCAGCTTAATATCTGTAAGGATAGAGTTCTTAAAATATGGGTGTATTTGAAATTCATTTTCACCCATCCATTTTCAAAATAGAATTCGGATGTAATCGCAAGATTCCATCGCAGAATAAATAAATAAACAGAAAGCGATGAAACTCTCTGAAGTATTGATAAAACCGATCTTAACCGAAAAAGCAAATGGCCAGCAGGAGTCATTGCGCCGTTATGCTTTCAAGGTTGCCCGTAAATCCAACAAGCTGGAGATCAAAAAAGCTGTTGAAGAATTTTACGGTGTGAATGTAGTGGATGTCAACACTGCAGTTGTTCCCGGAAAAAACAAAACCCGTTTTACCAAAAAAGGTTTTGTACAGGGACAGAAGCCAGCCTTTAAAAAAGCACTGGTTACTGTTGCTGAAGGTGAAACAATTGACCTGTATTCGAACATCTGATTTATTAATAAGAAAGGCATCAACAGCCGCTAATGTTGAATAAATAAAGAAGTCATGGCATTAAGAAAATTCAAACCGATCACTGCAGGTACTCGTTGGAGGATCGGTAATGCTTATGCGGAGATCACAACAGATACACCTGAGAAATCTCTGCTTGAGAAAAAAAGTGGCACCGGTGGCCGTAACTCACAGGGCCGCAGGGCAATGCGTTATATCGGTGGTGGTAACAAGAACATGTACCGCAAGATTGATTTCAAGCGTGATAAGAAAGATATCCCTGCCACAGTTGCAACTATTGAATACGATCCAAACCGTACCACGTTCATCGCGTTGTTGAACTTTGCGGATGGTGAAAAAAGATACATCCTTGCTCCCCAGGGTATCCAGGTAGGTGCAACGGTTGTCAGCGGTGATGCAGTAGCTCCTGAACTGGGCAATGCACTGAAGCTGAAAAACATGCCACTTGGTACTGTAGTCCATAATATTGAAATGCAGCCAGGACAAGGTGGAAAGATTGCAAGAAGCGCCGGCGCCTCTGCACAGCTTTCCAACAAGGAAGAAAAATTTGCTGTACTGAAAATGCCTAGCGGCGAAGTTCGCAGGGTGTTGATCAACTGCTATGCTACCGTAGGTATCGCATCCAACAGTGATCACCAGTTACAGTCAATGGGTAAGGCTGGTCGTAACCGCTGGAAAGGTATCAAACCAAGAAACCGTGGTGTGGCTATGAACCCAGTAGATCACCCAATGGGTGGTGGTGAAGGTAAAGCTTCGGGTGGTCAGCCTCGCAGCAGGACTGGTCAATACTCCCGCGGCCTGAAAACACGTACCAAAGGAAAAGGAAGTGATAAGCTGATCATTCAACGCAAGAACGGAAGCAAGCTTTCTAAATAATTAAACTGATCATTCTAAACAGAATATAAACATGGCTCGTTCAATTAAAAAAGGTCCTTACGTAGCAGCTCACCTCGAAGACAAAGTGGTTGCTATCAATGATGGCAAATCAAAAAAAGGCGTGATCAAGACGTGGAGCCGTCGTTCTACCATCACTCCTGATTTTGTAGGGCACACCTTTGCTGTACACAATGGCAACAAATTCATTCCTGTTTATGTAACGGAATTTATGGTAGGCCATAAGCTGGGCGAATTTGCTCCCACCAGGAACTTTAAAGGACACTCAAGTAAAAAAGGATAACCCTTCGACAGGCTTAGGGATCATCCCTGGCTTAAGAAGAAAAAAGAAATAAAATGGAAGCAGTAGCAAAACTGAGAAATTATCCAACATCACCCCGCAAGATGCGTCTTCTGGCGGATCTGGTTCGCGGTATGAAAGTAGAAAAGGCTTTGGCGGTGCTGGAGCACAATCCAAAACATCCGGCAGTGCCTCTTCGCAAGCTGGTGCTGAGCGCTATCAGCAACTGGAAGCAGAAGAATGAAAGCGGTGATGAAGGTGAACTGTTCATCAAGACCATTTTCGTTGATGGTGCCAGAACACTGAAGCGTATGCGTCCCGCTCCACAGGGCCGTGGTTACAGGGTTCGCAAAAGAAGCAATCACGTAACTGTAATTGTTGACGCAAAACCATAATTCAAAAATTAAAGTATAACCAATAAACATGGGTCAAAAAGCAAATCCTATTGGTAACAGGTTAGGCATCATCCGCGGATGGGAATCTAACTGGTATGGTAATAAAAAAGATTTCTCTACCAAGTTGCTGGAAGATAACAAGATCAGGACCTACCTGAATGCACGTATCAACAAGGGCGGCATTTCAAAGATCGTGATCGAGCGTACGCTGGGTAAACTGATCATCACCATTCATACTTCCAAGCCCGGTATCATTATCGGTAAGGGTGGTAATGAAGTAGACAGGATCAAAGAAGAGCTGAAGAAGCTCACCGGCAAGGAAGACGTTCAGATCAACATCCTGGAGATCCGTCGTCCCGAGCTGGATGCAATGATCGTTGCTGATACCATTGCCCGCCAGATCGAGAACCGTATCAATTATAAAAGAGCCATTAAAATGGCAATTGCTTCAGCGCTCCGCATGGGTGCAGAAGGAATCAAGGTAAAAGTTAGCGGTCGTCTGGGTGGTGCTGAAATCGCCCGTAGCGAAGAGATCAAACAGGGACGTACGCCTTTGCATACTTTCCGTATGGATATTGACTACGCTAACGTGTTTGCCCTGACTGTTTATGGTAAGATCGGTATCAAGGTATGGATCTGTAAGGGTGAAGTACTGGCGAAGAGAGATCTGAACCCCAACTTCATTGGTGGTAAGAACGAGGCAGGCGACAGAAGGGAAAGAAGAGATGAGCCAAGAGGCGGACAAAGAGGTGGCGGCCGTGATTTCAACAGGGGCCGTGGCGGAAGAGGCGAGAGGAACTAATACAGCTAGCATTAGCTGAAGTCAATAAAATTGTAAAGACTGGTTTGTGTTTAGATGATAACCACAGGCCACAAACTATAACTGAATATGTTACAGCCGAAAAGAACGAAGCACAGGAAGATGCAGAAAGGTCGCATGAAAGGCGATGCAAAAAGAGGAACTACCATCTCTTTTGGTTCTTATGCATTGAAAGCTTTGGACAGTCATTGGATCACTGACCGCCAGATTGAAGCGGCACGTCAGGCACTGACACGTCACATGAAACGTGAAGGTAACGTGTGGATCCGCATTTTCCCTGACAAGCCAATTACCCGCAAGCCTGCAGAGGTGAGGATGGGTAAGGGTAAGGGTAACCTGGAATTCTGGGCAGCCGTAGTGCAACCAGGCCGCATCATCTTTGAAGTGGATGGTGTGTCTGAAGAAGTAGCAGCAGGTGCACTGAAGCTGGCCGCCGGTAAATTGCCGATCGCAACAAAATTCATCAAGCGTCACGATCTCGCTGAAGCCTGATCAATCGTATAAAACTGATTCACATGTCTAAGAATGTAGATTTCAAAAAAAGCATCCAGGGATTGAACGAGCAGGACCTCGTTGCCAGGATCAAGGAAGACGAGCTGCGCATGAAGAAGCTTGAATTCGCTCATGCCATTTCTCCATTGGAAAATCCAATGAGCATCAGGATCCTCCGCAGGGAACTGGCTCGCCTGAAAACAGAATTAAAAAAGAAACAAATAGGGTAAACAGCAAAGAGCTGTGAGCTGGAGCTAAGGATCTGAAGGTTCAAAGCTTGTAGCTCGAAGCTCAAAGCCCAAAGCTTATAATATGGCTGAAATAGTAACAAGAAAAATCAGAAAAGAAAGAGTTGGGGTTGTAACCAGCAACAAGATGACTAAAACCATCACTGTTGCGGTTGAACGTAAAGTAAAGCACCCCATTTATGGTAAGTTCATTAAAAAAACTACCAAGTTTCATGCGCATGACGAAAAAAATGAAGCGAGCATCGGCGACGTTGTCCGCATCATGGAAAGCCGTCCACTGAGCAAAACAAAGCGTTGGAGATTAGTGGAGATCGTAGAGAAAGTTAAGTAATCTGACAAGCAACGGAAAGAAGCCAGGTGCTGCGTGCCGTGCTTATGAAATAAAATTGTTTTAATTGCTATCGGTCGCTCTGCGACAGGATGGCTCAAAGCTAAAATAAAATGATCCAGCAAGAATCCCGTTTGAATGTAGCGGACAACAGTGGTGCTAAAGAAGTGCTTTGTATCCGTGTTTTGGGTAATAGTGGACAGCGTTATGCCAGGGTTGGAGACAAGATCGTTGTATCTGTGAAAGATGCCATTCCAGCAGGCGGTATTAAAAAAGGTACTGTAGCCAAGGCTGTTATTGTTCGTACAAAAAACAAATTGCGTCGTAAGGATGGTTCTTATATCCGTTTCGATGACAATGCAGTAGTAATCCTCAACGCAGCTGACGAACCCAGAGGCACGCGTATTTTCGGCCCAGTTGCCCGCGAACTGCGTGATAAAGGCTATATGAAGATCATTTCACTGGCTCCGGAAGTGTTATAAGGTGAGTAGTGAGTAGTGAGTGGTGAGTGGTGAGTTTATAAAGTAATAAAAAGATTCCTGGCAGTATCAGGATATAAAACAAAGAATAAAATGAAAACAAGATTCAAACCAAAGTATAACATCAGGAAGGGAGACCAGGTGGTTGTTATCACAGGTGATGACAAAGACCTCAAGAAGCCCCGCCTGGTGAAGGAAGTGCTGGTAGAAGATGGCAAGGTGCTGGTAGAAGGTGTCAACATCGTTACCAAGCACACGAAGCCTTCTGCACAGAATACCAAGGGTGGTATTGTAAAGCAGGAAGCACCTATCAGCATTTCAAACGTGATGTTGTGGGATGGCAAACAGGCTTCTAAAGTGAAGCGTGAAGAAAAAGAAGGTAAAAAAGTTCGTATATCTAAAAAATCAGGAGGGGTGATCTAATGGCAACAACAAAAACACAATCTCCAAGATTAAAAAATAAATACAGGGAAGAAGTAGTTTCTTCTTTGATGAAGCGTTTCAATTACAGCTCTGTAATGCAGGTTCCAAAACTGGAGAAGATCGCCATCAACCGCGGTGTGAATGGTGCTGTGAACGATAAGAAGCTGATCGATATCGCTTTGGATGAACTGACAACTATCAGTGGTCAGAAGGCTATCGCTACCATGTCGAAGAAGGATATCTCTAACTTCAAATTGCGTAAGAACATGCCTATCGGTGCAAGGGTAACTTTGCGCGGCGATAAAATGTATGAATTCCTGGATCGCCTGATCGCTGTTGCACTTCCACGTGTACGTGATTTCAAAGGCGTGAATGAAAAATCTTTTGACGGCCGTGGTAACTATACCATGGGTGTTACTGAGCAAATCATCTTCCCTGAGATCGATATCGATAAAGTGAACCGCATCACCGGTATGGACATCACATTCGTAACAACAGCGCAAACAGACGAAGAAGCT
This sequence comes from Bacteroidota bacterium, assembly GCA_023386045.1. Lineage (GTDB taxonomy): Bacteria > Bacteroidota > Bacteroidia > Chitinophagales > Chitinophagaceae > Flavisolibacter. Next base: position 191,333 of record JAEWKK010000012.1, on the reverse strand, counting down.
TACGAGCTGTTGAAAGAAATGGGAATGCCTTTCAAAAACATTAAAAAGTAATTTGATCAAAGGATGCCTTCTGCTAAGAAAGCATCATCAAAATCAGAAATCAGAAATAAAAAATAAACTATGGCTAAAGAATCAGTAAAGGCCAGGCAACGTAAAAGGGAAAAAATGGTAGCCCAGTATGCTGAAAAAAGAGAAGCACTGAAAGCTGCCGGCGACTGGAAAGCTTTGGATGAACTTCCAAAGAATTCTTCCAGCGTACGTCTGAAGAACCGTTGCCAGATGACAGGTCGTCCAAGAGGGTTTATCCGTCATTTCGGAATCTCCCGCGTGGCACTTCGTGACATGGCTTTGAATGGTAAAATACCAGGATTGAAAAAAGCAAGCTGGTAAGATTTGGTCAGTGGGAAGTGTTGAGTGATCAGTATCCTCACATTCTACTGCTCTTTAAAAAAAATTTAAAACATCCAATTGTTCCGACAAGTCGGAATGTAGGAGGAAAAAAATATGGTAACAGATCCTATAGCAGATTTTTTGACCAGAATCCGTAACGCGCAAATGGCAGGACACAGGATTGTTGAGATCCCTGCTTCCAACCTGAAAAAGCGTATGACAGAGATCCTGTACAACCAGGGTTATATCCTGAAGTACAAATTTGAAGATGACAACAAGCAAGGTCTGATTAAGATCGCCTTGAAATATGATGCCCAGACCAAGCAGCCTGCGATCCATTCACTGGAGCGTGTAAGCCGCCCGGGTTTGCGTACCTATGCTAGTCCTGGTGATTTCCGCCGTGTGAAAAACGGTTTGGGTATCGCCATCATCTCTACATCAAAAGGCGTACTGACCGATAAGGAAGCAAAGGCGCAGAATGTAGGTGGTGAAGTTCTTTGCTACGTGTATTAATTGAATGAACAGGAACGCTCCTGTTCTCAGGCAGATAAATTCCTGATACATTAAGCCGAACTATACTAGGCTGACCGGTCAGGAAAAGAAATAAAATAATAAAATTTAAATCTAAAGAAAATGTCCCGTATAGGAAAAGCGCCGATCACGGTTCCATCAGGAGTAACTGTTTCAGTAGGCAGCGATAATGTTGTTACTGTAAAAGGCCCAAAAGGTGAATTGAAGCAACCGATCGACCGCGATATTAAAGTGGAAGTGAAAGATGGTATCATCAACATTTCACGTCCTACAGACCAGATCCGTCACCGTGCACTGCATGGTCTTTCCAGGGCTCTTGTAGCCAACCTGGTGAAAGGCGTAACAGATGGTTATACCAAGAAGCTTGAGCTGATTGGTGTGGGTTTCAAAGCCGCCAACTCAGGCAACCTGCTTGACCTGGCTCTTGGTTATTCTCACAACATCGTCTTTGAAATTCCAAAAGAACTCAAAGTAGCAACCGCACAGGAAAAAGGTCAGAACCCTACCATTACACTGGAAGGCATCGACCGCCAGTTGATCGGGCAGGTTGCTGCCAAGATCCGTGGTCTTCGCAAGCCTGAGCCATACAAAGGAAAAGGTGTTCGTTACGTGGGTGAAGTGGTACGTAAGAAAGCTGGTAAAGCAGCTGGTAAATAAGGTATGGTGAATTGTAAGTAGTGAGTGGTGAGTAAATAATTTAATTCTGAATTTTTCACGGCAGCATCGTGAAATAAAAAAATAGAAAATGAGAACAAGCGCAAAATTATCAAGGAGACAAAATATCCGTTACCGCATTCGCGCAAAGATTGCCGGTACCGCACAGAAGCCTCGTTTGTCTGTATTTCGCAGCAACAGGGATATTTATGTACAATTGATCGATGACGATAACGGTGTAACTCTTGCAGCCGCAACATCAAGGGAAAAAGACATCACAGCCCAGGCTGGAAACAAAGTTGAAAAAAGCAAACTGGTAGGACAGTCAATTGCCCGCAAAGCAAAAGAACTGGGTATCGAGCAGGTGGTTTTTGACCGCGGTGGTAACCTGTATCATGGCCGTGTGAAAGCAGTGGCTGATGGTGCAAGAGAAGGCGGACTGGTATTCTAATTAAACAATGATCCCAAGGCGCAATTGCTCAATGCAAGCCTGGGTCAGAAGATATAATTGAGAAATTGAGCAATTTTCAAATTTTCAAATTAAAAAATGGCAAAAGCAATTTTAAACAGAGTAAAAGCAGGCGACCTTGAATTAAAAGAAAAGGTAGTTGCTATCAATCGCGTGGTAAAAACTACAAAAGGTGGCCGTACGTTCTCTTTCTCTGCATTAGTGGTGGTTGGTAATGAAAATGGCGTGGTAGGTCACGGTTTGGGTAAGGCCAAAGAAGTTCAGGAAGCTATTACCAAAGGAATCGAGGATGCAAAGAAAAACCTGATCAAGGTTCCTATCATGCACGGTACTGTTCCCCACGACCAGCTGGCAAAAGTTGGCGCCGCTAAAGTATTGATCAAGCCAGCTGCACATGGTACTGGTGTGATCGCCGGAGGTTCCATGCGTGCTGTTTTGGAAAGCGCAGGTGTAACCGACGTTCTTGCCAAATCACTGGGTTCTGCCAATCCACACAACGTGGTAAAGGCAACATTTGAAGCCCTGGCTTTGTTGCGTGAACCAATCAGCGTTTCCAGAACCAGAAGGATTGGCCTGAAGAAAGTATTTAACGGGTAAATGAACCTCTGTATTTAAGTACAGCAGATTCATTTCACAAAAAGACTCAATTATGAAAAAGATAAAGATCACTTTGGTAAAGAGCCCTATTGACAGGCCGGAGCGTCAGAAGCAAACACTGAAGGCTTTAGGACTGAACAAGATGAATGCCACTAAAGAAGTTGAAGCCACTCCCCAGATCCTGGGTATGGTTCGCAAGGTGGAGCATATGGTCTCTGTAGTTGAACTTTAATAGTTCCCATTAGCCATCCGGTCGGAATACCGGTATCAAGCATCAACATTAATTAAGCGAGGGGCGATTCCCCGTAAGTAAAAATCAAAAAAATGAAACTACACAATTTACGTCCTGCAAAAGGATCTGTACACAAGGAAAAAAGAATCGGCCGTGGTGAAGCATCCGGTCATGGTGGAACTTCAACAAAAGGTAACAAGGGTGGCCAGAGCCGCGCAGGTTATAAAAGAAAAAGAGCCCACGAAGGTGGACAGATGCCAATCCAGCGTCGTGTACCAAAGCGTGGATTCAAAAATCCTAACCGTATCGAGTATAAAGTTTTCAATCTTGGTCAGATCGATCAGCTGGTTGAGAAATACAGCATCACCGATTTCACCCTGGAAAATCTTTACACCAATGGTCTTATCAGCCAGACAGACAGGGTAAAGGTTTTGGGTAATGGTGAATTGAAAGCAAAGGTTACCTTCAAAGTAAACGCTATCAGCGAAAAAGCAAAGCAAGCCATCGAATCAGTGGGTGGTTCTGTAGAAATAGTGAAGTAATTTTCAGTAAATTGCGAGGCGCATAAACATGCGTCTTTTTTTTCTTTAAGGACCGTAAACTTTTTCCGTGAAAAAATTCATTCAAACATTAAAGAATATCTGGAGCATCGATGAGTTGCGCAGCAAGATCCTGTTCACAGTGCTCCTTATTTTCATCTATCGTATCGGTACACATGTGGTGCTTCCAGGAATTGATCCTGAATCCATCAGCGCACAAATGGCCAATTCAAAGAATGGTATCCTTGGTCTGATCGATACTTTTGCAGGTGGCGCCTTTTCACAGGCTTCCATTTTTGCACTGGGTATCATGCCTTATATCTCTGCTTCCATCTTTATGCAGTTGATGACAGTTCTGGTTCCACAGTTCCAGAAGATGCAGAAAGAAGGAGAGAGCGGACGTAAGAAGATCAACCAGTGGACCCGCTATCTAACAGTTGCCGTTACTATCGTTCAGGCTTCTGCTTATGTTGCTTATCTGAAGCAGATTGCAGGACCTGGTGGTATTGCTCCATCTTATTCAGGATATTTCTGGTTGTCAACTGTATTGTTGCTGACTGCAGGAACCTTATTTGTAATGTGGATGGGTGAGAAGATCACCGACAAAGGTCTTGGTAATGGTACTTCACTGATCATCATGGTAGGTATCCTGGCCAGGCTTCCACAATCCTTCTTCCAGGAATTGGGAGCTAAGTCAACACGTTCAGGTACAATTTTGATCTTCATCGTAGAGATTGCGATTCTCATCTTCATCATCATGGGTTGTATCCTGCTGGTGCAGGGAGTGCGCAAGATACCGGTGAACTATGCCAAGCAAATCGTAGGTAACCGCCAGTTTGGTGGTGCCAGGCAGTTCCTTCCTATTAAAGTGAACAGTGCTGGTGTAATGCCAATCATCTTTGCACAGGCTATCATGTTCCTGCCTACACTTTTTAACCTGAGTAAATCCATTCAGCAATCTGAAACCGGACAGGGGTTATACAAAATCTTTACCGATCACACGAATATCTGGTACATGGCCATTTATTCAATTGTGGTAATTGGATTTACCTTCCTGTATACGGCTTTGATCTTTAATCCCAAACAGATAGCAGATAACCTCAAGCAGAACAATGGTTTTATTCCTGGTGTGAAACCCGGACAGCCAACTGCTGATTATATTGGCGCCATCATGGATAAGATCACTTTGCCAGGTGCGGTATTACTTGCCTTCGTGGGTATTCTGCCCGGAATTGCCCAGTTGCTTGGTGTGCAGGCCAACTTCTCTACTTTCTTCGGCGGAACATCACTGCTGATCATGGTAGGTGTTATCCTTGATACATTGCAGCAGATCGAAACACAACTTCTGATGCGCCAGTATGATGGCCTGATGAAGAGTGGACGGATCCAGGGAAGAACAGTAACCCAGGCTTCTTATTAATAGATTAGAAATATTTAAAGGAAACCTGGTAAGTTCACTTGCCAGGTTTTTATTTTAGTTGAATTCAGATGATCCATTACAAAAACAAGGAAGAAATTGAATTAATGCGCGAAAGCGCCATGCTGGTCAGCCTTTCACTTTCTGAAGTGGCAAAGATCCTCAAACCCGGCATGACCACGATATCCATTGATATTTTTATCGGTGAGTTTTTAAATGATCATAAGGCCGTTCCTTCCTTTCTAAATTTTCATGGCTATCCTTATAACTCCTGCATTTCTGTGAATGATGTGGTGGTGCATGGATTTCCTGGAAAGTATGAGTTGAAAGAAGGTGATATTGTTTCTGTTGACGTGGGTGCTTACAAGAATAGTTTTCATGGCGATCATGCCTATACATTTATGATTGGCAGGCCTGCAGATGAAGTGATTGATCTTGTTAAACACACCAAGGAATCGTTGTACAAAGGCATAGAAAAAGCTGTAGCCGGCAACAGGATTGGTGATATTGCTTTTGCCATCCAGGAACACACAGAAAAAAAATACGGTTATGGTGTGGTGAGAGAACTGGTAGGCCATGGTTTGGGAAGAAGCATGCACGAAGATCCACAGGTGCCCAATTATGGTAAACGTGGTTCTGGTCCTGTGATGAAAGAAGGCCTGGTGATCGCGATTGAACCTATGATCAACCTGGGTAGAAGAGAAGTTTACACTGATACTGATGGCTGGACCGTACGCACAAAAGACGGAAAGCCATCTGTGCACTTTGAACATGATGTTTGTGTAAAAAAGAATAAAGCCGATGTGCTTTCAAATTACGCACCCATAGAAGAAGCAGAGAAGAAAAATCCGAATCTTTTTTCTGATTATTAATAATCAAACTAACTACTAACACTAACTTCTAACAACTAACAACTAACAACTCACAACTCACAACTCACAACTCACCATTCACCACTCACCATTCACCATTCACCAATGTCAACTTATCCTCCAAAGGCAACACAATCAAATGTACTCGCCGTAATAGGAGGAGGAGCTGCTGGTTTTTTTTGTGCAGTCAATGCGGCAAGGCTGAATCCTTCATTAAAAGTAGTTCTTCTCGAAAAATCAAATAAGCTGCTCTCAAAAGTCAGGATTTCAGGTGGAGGCAGGTGCAATGTTACGCATGCTCTTTTTGATATAACGGAAATGAGTAAGCGCTATCCAAGAGGACAGAATTTTGTCAAAAAAACCTTTCACCAGTTTTTTACTACTGATACAATTGAATGGTTTGAAAAAAGGGGAGTTCCTTTAAAAACCGAGAAGGATGGAAGAATGTTTCCCATTTCTGATTCTTCAGAAAGCATCGTCAATTGCCTGATGAATGAAGCCAATATTTATGGTATCGATATCAGGATGAATGCAGCAGTGAATGCCCTGAGCCAGGAAGAGGATGTGTGGAATATTCGGTTAGAAAATGGACAGGTGTTGAAAGCAGGATTTGTTTGTGTGGCTACGGGAGGATATCCCAAAGCCATGATGTTCCAGTGGTTAGCCGATTTGGGACATTCCTTTTCCAGTCCCGTTCCATCACTCTTTACATTTAATTTACCTGGTCATCCGCTTTCAGCACTGATGGGAGTAAGTGTGGAAGAAGCCCGCATGAAAATAGAAAGCACTAAGCTTTCAGAACAGGGTCCTTTGCTGATTACGCATTGGGGATTGAGCGGGCCTGCTGTATTAAAGCTTAGCGCCTGGGGAGCCAGGGAACTGGCTGAGAGAAACTATCATTTCAAAGCCCATATTAACTGGTGTAGTGAAAGCAATGAGGTGGATTTGAAAGAAGTTTTTAAGGAAATGCGCGTAACACATTCTTCCAAAAAGATGTTTGTCAATTCGCTTTGCAAACTACCATTAAGGTTATGGCAGTTTCTTTTGCAGGAATCCGGTATTCCTCAGGAGATGCGCTTTGCTGACCTGCCGGCAAAAACAGAAAATATTTTGATCCGAAACCTGGTGGATTATATAGTTGAAGTGAAAGGAAAAACCACGTTCAAGGAAGAATTTGTAACTGCCGGCGGAATTCATCTGCAGGAAGTAGATCCCAATAACATGATGAGTCGTAAGGCTAAAAATTTATTTTTTGCAGGCGAGGTGCTGGATGTAGACGGCATTACCGGTGGATTCAATTTTCAACATGCCTGGACCAGTGGATTTATTGCGGCGAAAAGCATAGCAAATGCAGCTTATAGTTCATAGTTCATGGTTCATAGCAATGGTAGGTTCACGAGTTAGATTTTTTCTGCACGATGCTTTTTGTCATCCTGAAAGGATCATGGTTCATAGCAATGGTAGGTTCACGAGTTAGATTGTTTCTGCACGATGCTTTTTGTCATCCTGTAAGGATCATAGTTCATAGAAAGGAAACTCTTTATTTGTCCAACCTAAACATTCTAAACTATTCTAAACTATTCTAAACTATCTCAACCTTCTAAACCTTCTAAACCCTCTAAACCCTCTAAACCCTCTCCTTCCCCAAACCCATATTTTCCTCTTAAAAAACCTTCCCGCACCCTTCAAAATGGCAAGTAAAACCTATCTTTGCCGCCCCGATTAAAACCCCGGGAATTTTTATGGAAGATAATCAAATTGTTAACCAGCCTGCCGGACAGGAAGGCCAAAACGCTGAAGGACAGGAGAATGCAACTGCACAGGCAGAAGCTTCTACAGCGACATCAAATGTACCCGTCCAGGAGCCTGTTGCTGAAAGAGTAGCAACTGCTCATGATGATTTCGACTGGACCATCGACAAACGTAACGTAGCTTCTTACACAAAAGAAGAAAAAGAGAAGTATGACAAAGTGTACGAAAACACTTTCGTTCAACTTGAAGATGGTGAAATGATCAGGGGAATCGTTGTTGGTATCACTAATACAGACGTGGTATTGAACATTGGTTTTAAATCTGATGGTCTTGTATCTCTCAACGAATTCCGTGACATCCCCGGTCTCAAAGTAGGTGATGAAGTTGAAGTGATGGTTGTAGAAAAAGAAGACAGGGATGGCAACCTCAATTTAAGCCGTAAGCAGGCCCGTATTACCCGCGCATGGGAACGCATTGTTGAAGTGCACAAGACCGGCGAAGTGGTTACAGGTACTGTTACCAGCAAAACAAAAGGTGGTCTTATCGTTGATGTATTTGGTATGGAAACCTTCCTGCCAGGTTCTCAGATCGATGTGAAGCCTGTAACTGATTACGACCAGTTTGTGGGCAAGACAATGGAATTCAAAGTGGTGAAGATCAATGAAGCCATTAAGAATGCTGTTGTTTCACACAAGGCGCTGATTGAATCTGATATCGAAGCACAACGTGCTGAGATAATTGGAAAGCTGGAAAAAGGACAGGTACTGGAAGGTACAGTGAAGAACATTACCGACTTCGGTGCATTTATGGACCTGGGTGGACTGGATGGACTGCTGTACATCACAGATATTTCATGGGGCCGTATCAATCACCCAAGCGAAGTGTTGAAACTGGACCAGAAAGTAAACGTGGTTGTATTGGATTTCGACGACGAGAAGAAGCGTATTTCACTTGGTCTGAAGCAACTGACTCCACATCCATGGGATGTGCTGCCTGAAACTATCAAGGAAGGTGAAGTTGTGAAAGGTCGTGTGGTGAACATTGAAGACTATGGTGCGTTCCTGGAGATCCTCCCTGGTGTGGAAGGTCTTGTTCACGTATCTGAGATCACATGGGCCAATACCCCGATCAATGCAAAAGAATTCTTCAAGCTTGGCGACGAGCATGAAGCTAAGATCGTTACACTGGATAAGGACAGCAGGAAAATGAGCTTGTCTATCAAGCAGCTTTCTGCAGATCCATGGAGCGATATTGAAACTAAATTCCCTGAAGGCAGCCGTCATACAGGTGTTGTGAAAAACATTACTCCTTACGGTGTATTTGTAGAGCTTACATCTGGTATTGGTGGTATGATCCATATTTCTGACCTCAGCTGGCTGAAGCGTTTCAATCACCCAAGTGAATACACTAAAGTTGGTGAAAACATCGACGTGGTGATCCTGGGTATTGACAAGGACAACCGCAAATTGCAGTTGGGCCACAAGCAACTGGAAGAAGATCCTTGGAACAGCCTGCAGGATACCTTTGCAGTTGGAACCATCCATGAGGGTACAGTTTCCCGCAAAGACGATAAAGGTGCAATCGTACAGCTTCCTTACGGACTGGAAGGATTTGCTCCTAACCGTCACCTTGGAAAAGAAGATGGCAAGAGCGTTGGTGCTGATGAAACAGCACAGTTCATGGTGATCGAATTCGATCGCAATGAAAAGCGCATCGTTGTATCTCATTCAAGGATCTGGGAACAGGCCAAGATGGAAGAGAAAGATGCAGTAAGGAAAGAAGCAAGGGCAGAAGCTGATGTAACCAAGAAAGCAGTGAAGAACCTGCAAAGCAAAGTTGAAAAGCCAACCCTGGGCGACCTCGGTGCACTGGCTCAGATCAAAGAAAAGCTGCAACAGGAAGAGAAGAAAGGTGGTGACCAGCCCCAATCCTGATTGATATGATTTTTTATAGTAAAGTCCCGCTCCGCGGGACTTTTTTTTATCACTGATTTTTAGGAATCACAGATTAGACAGATTGCACAGATTTTTATTGATTACAGTAAGAACAATCATTTCATTTTAGAAATCCATCTGTGTAATCTGTGAAATCTGTGATTAATTATTAAAGTATCAATTGAAAACAATCACTATTGCTGATTAGATTTTTACAGGAGACAATATTTTCATACAAATGAAATCCATCTGTGTTAATCAGTGTAACCTGTGATAGATTCCTGATTCAGTAATCAAAGGAAAATCACAGATTACACAGATTGCACAGATTATTATTGATTACAGTAAAAGCAATCTTTTACTTAAGAAAAGTCCATCTATGAAATCAGCGTAATCTGTGATAAATTCTTTAGAATAAAAATACCTGATATAACAATGGGATGAATTATTCTATTAAATCCATCTGTGAAATCTGTGTAATCTGTGATAAATTCATTGTAATCTGCGATCCAATCCAATAATCTGTATTACATTTGCACCGGCAGGTCTTATACGGCCAGCTCCTGCTGAACTCCCCCAGGATCGGAAGATAGCAAGGGTAGGCGGTTGTAGCGGTGCGATGTAAGTAGCCTGCCATTTTTTTATTTCTTCTTCCGGTCAATCTCCCTGATTCAGAAATTTCATCTCAAGGCCTTATACACCATAAGGAAATATACAATCAAAAAATACTCACTGCTCACAACTCATCACTGACCACTCACCATTCACCATTCCCTATATTTGTGCCTCAATTAATCAATTATGAAGTTTTTTATCGATACTGCTAATCTTGACCAGATCAGGGAAGCAAATGAACTGGGAATTCTTGATGGTGTTACTACCAATCCTTCCCTGATGGCTAAAGAAGGAATTAAAGGACAGGAGGCCATCAATAATCATTACAAAACCATTTGTGAAATGGTGAAAGGTGATATTAGTGCCGAAGTTTTGTCTACAGATTTCAAAAGCATCGTGGAAGAAGGAAAAAAACTGGCAGCAATTCATCCCAACATTGTTGTGAAAGTTCCCATGATCAAAGAAGGCGTAAAAGCAATCAAGTGGTTCACTGATAATGGCATTCGCACCAATTGCACTCTTGTATTTTCTGCAGGCCAGGCTATTCTTGCAGCCAAAGCAGGTGCAGCCTATGTATCTCCTTTTATTGGACGTATTGATGATAGTGGTTGGGATGGAATGCTTCTCATTGGACAGATCGCCAACATCTATGCCCTGCAGGGATTTAAAACAGAGATACTGGCAGCATCAATTCGTAATGCCAATCATATTGTTCGTGCTGCTGAATTGGGCGCAGATGTTTGCACCTGCCCCCTGGATTCCATACTCGGTTTGTTGAAACATCCGCTTACAGATATAGGTCTTGCCAAGTTTTTGGAAGATGCGAAAAAGATGTAATTCAGGAATTGCGTTTCTTTTTTGAACTGTTTTGAAGTTCATCAAGAATTTCCTGGTCCGATTTAAGAGGCTCATTGAAGCCTCTTTTTCTTATGTAGATGATCGTTTCTTTCCAGATCCTTGGGTTCGATTTAAGAATGACTTTTACCCTCACAGTTTCTCCTGTATAAGAACTGTCGATAAAAAGATCATTGCCTTTGAAAAATCCCGCATCAGATATAAACCGGATCTGGCTGGTGTCGAGGGGAGACCATTCACCAGTGCTAAGTTTTCCATCAACACTGATGTAATTGTAAAAACCTTTTTTGAGACTGTCGGTATAAAGATTGAAAAATATACTGTCCACCTTCTGCGCTTTCACTGCATGGGCTGCCAGTATCAATACCAATATCACAATAACTTTTCTCATTAACCGGGTTTTGACAAAGGTCTTATAACCAACGTTAATGGCCTTTTAAAGCTCCGGTGAAGTTCTTAAAATCTATGTAATATCCTTGTCAATATCAGCCTCTTCAGGAAGGTAATGCTCATGCGTTTTAACCGGCGTTGATTTTTTGCCCTTCATTTTCATTTGAATGATGTCTACAAAAAGTGAAAATGCCATGGAGAAATAAATGTAGCCTTTTGGAATGTGGAAGTCCAGTCCTTCCGCCACAAGTGACATCCCGATCAGTAAAAGAAAGCTAAGAGCCAGCATCTTGAATGCAGGGTGATTGTTCACGAATTTGCTGATGGGCTCGGCTGCAAATAACATGATTCCTACCGTAACGATCACTGCTACATACATAACCCACAATTCATCAACCATTCCCACCGCAGTAATGATAGAATCAACAGAAAAAACGAGATCCAGCAAAAGGATCTGGAAGATGACACTTTTAAAGGAAGTGACTTTAATGTCTTTGGAAGTATCACCCTCTTCACCTTCCATCTTGTGATAGATTTCTGTTGAACTTTTGTACAACAGGAAAATACCTCCAACAATTAAAATGAGATCCTTACCCGATATGCTGTTGCCGAAAACACTAAATAACTCGCCTTGTAATTTTAATATCCACGAAATCACTGCCAGCAAACCCAGTCGTAGAAACATGGCCAGTACAATGCCAAGTCGTCTGGCTTTTTTTTGCTGGTGATGTGGCAGCTTGGCCGCTACTATAGAGATGAAAATGATATTATCAAGTCCTAATACTACTTCCAGTGCGATCAGCGTCAATAAGGCAATGATCACTTCTGCAGAAATTTCCATGCTTTTTTAATTTGTCCTCGCCAAAAATATCTTATTCATTATTATGCAAAAGAAGATTCATGGTTCTTTAAGAATTCTTCTATTACCTTTTCAGCTTACCAAAAAATAGAGCTGGTCTGGCCAGCTCTATACATATCAGAATTCCTTTGTATTACCGGTAGGTGGTTTATTTTTATCAGCATTCTTCACCCATTTTTCCAACCACTGGTTCTGTTCCCATAAAAGATGTAGGATATTTTCTTTGGCGGAATAACCATGGCTTTCATATGGCAATACTACATAACGCACTGTGCCTCCATGTCCTTTAATAGCATTGTACAATCTTTCACTTTGAATCGGGAAGGTGCCAGAATTATTGTCCAATTCTCCGTGAACCAGCAGCAATGGTGTTTTGATCTGGTTGGCATAAGTAAATGGACTCATTTGGTAATATACCTCCGGTGCTTGCCAGTAAGTTCTTTCCTCTGCCTGGAAACCAAAAGGAGTGAGGGTTCGATTATAAGCCCCGCTTCGGGCAATGCCTGCTTTAAACAATTTGGTATGAGCAAGAAGATTGGCAGTCATGAAGGCGCCATAACTATGTCCGCCAACAGCCACTCGGTTGCTGTCGCCAACGCCCATTGTTGCCAGCTTCTGAATAGCAGCATGAGCATTGAGATAAAGTTGCGGAATGAAATTATCATTTGGTTCTTTTCCACCCTCACCAACGATGGGCATCTCCGCATTATCCAGTACAGCATAACCCTGAGTTACCCAGAAAATGGGTGAGCCATAATTGATCTTGGTAAAAGTATATTTTGATCCCCGAACCTGCGCGGCATCGCTGGCTGATTTGTATTCTCTTGGATAAGCCCAGATGATCACGGGTAGAGGACCATCTTTTTTGGCATCATATCCTTTTGGAAGGTAAAGATCACCTGTCAGATTGATACCATCTTCCCGCTGATAGGAAAGCTTTTGTTTGGCGATGCCTTCCAGTTGCGGATAGGGATTTTTAAAATCAGTAATGGCAATGGGCGCGATTCTTTTTTTAGTATTGACGATATAATAATTGGGAGTTTGTGTTGGACTTTCCTTACTCATAAGAAAAACTCCATTAACAGGATCTATTACGTCAACAATGTTTTCATAGTAGGGTGCTACTGATCTCCACAACATTCTTTTTTTGCCATTGGTAATGTCAAGCGTTTGAACAAAAGGCATGTCGCCCTGTGGTGACGCACCATTACTTTGCAGCAACAATTCTTTTCCATTCAGAAGGATCAGGGTTTGCCTTCCGAAAGAATTTTTTGCTGTCATTGGCGAACCGATATCTGAATAAGCATCATTGGAGCTGCGTTCATAAATAGAATCTACCTTACCTGTAGCGGGATTGAATCGATTCATTCTTAATTTCCTGTCGGCTACCATTTGTTCATTAAATATGGCGACTTCCTTATTTCCCCATGTGATCCCCCTGAATCTTTTTGTGGTCTTAAATAATTCTTTGGGAGATGAATCGCTGCTTACATCAACAGCGTACAGGGCATCACGGAAAGCAGCTTTCTTTTTGCCCTGGCCATTATCAAGGGCTTTCACAAATGTTATTGTAGATGGTTCATCATCTCTCCAGTCGAAATTTCTCGGAAAATTTACCACATCATCAAAGCCTATGGGTTGTCCTTCGGCACTGGGATTTTTCGCCATTGTTTTCACCAACTCGCCATTCCAGTCAATTACACTCACCGTATGAGGAAAACCAAATGCAGGAACGAGGTAAGAAAAAGGTTTGTTGATAAAGGTGGTCAGTAAATATTTTTTATCGGGTGATACATAAACACTTCTGTAAATAGCAGGCTGTCCAATATTTATTTCCCTGTTCATATCATTCCGCACAAGTTGTGAAGTAGCATAATATTCAAACAATGCTTCGTCATATGGATTTTTTATCAGGTCCTGGTACGTCCTCGAAGCAGCTGCTTTCCCAATGTTTTCCTGGACAATCGGACCAGAGGGTGCTCCTTCCTTAGCCGTTAATTTCAAACCAGGAATAATCGTCTTGTAAACCAGTTGTTCATTCCCGGCCCACTGATAAGAACCTCCGAGAATTGTATTCAACGAGGTATGATTGATCTTTTTTGCTTTCCTGGTTAACAGGTCAACAACATAAAGATCAATAGCATTATTTGTGGTATTGATAAACGCGAATTTTTGCTGATCAGGCGACCATTGAATGGAGGAAGCTCTGAGACCTGAAGGCAAACCTTCTATTTCATAGGTCTTTTGTGTTTTGATGTTTTTGATGTTGATATTAGTGAAAGATCCCGCACGACTGGGTCCAAAATTGTTAGGATTGATTCGCAGTCCTGCAATACGCAATTCTGGTTGTGACAGTTCCTCAATGGATGGATAATCACTTCGGTCCAGCAACAGCATCCAGTCGGCCTTATCATCAACCAGCACACCCGGAGTAGGTTTTGACAGTACCAGGTCAAGGATGTCTTTGGGTGGTGTTTGGTAATTGAATTGATCCTGGGCAATTGACCCAAAAACCATCATCAGGAAGGCAATGAAGAAAATAATTCGTCTCATATGCGCAAGTTTTGGAATGAGCTGTTAAGTTAAGCCTAAAGCGGCTTTTGAGTTTTAAAAAAATTGGGTGGGGAAGAAAGCTGGCTTATTTTTGCGTCCTGATGTTTCAAACTCCAGTACATAGCCATCACCATACTCTTGCCCAACGGTAAGCCGGTGATCTTTTGTACCGATATATTCAGGGCTTACCATAAGGTGAGCCTTTTTTTATAAGAATAGGTGAAAGGTTTGAGATGTTTGATTAAATAAAATAGAATTATGGTATTAAAACTTGCCATCCAGAAGTCCGGCCGACTACATGAAGACAGTATGCAATTGCTTGCCGACTGTGGCATCGCTGTTAAGAATGGAAAGAATCAGTTGAAAAGCACTGCAGAAAATTTTCCAATTGAAGTCTATTTTTTAAGGGATGACGACATTCCACAGTATGTTGAAGACAACGTTGCACATATCGGGATTGTAGGTGAAAACGTTTTGCTGGAAAAAAATAAGACGGTTCATGTTGTGGAAAAGCTGGGCTTTGGAAAATGCAGGTTATCGGTTGCCATAAAAAAATCTGATGATTATACCGACACTAAATTTTTGGAAGGAAAAAGGATCGCAACAAGTTATCCGGTGCTTACAAAAAAATTCCTTGATGATAACAATATCCATGCTGAGATTCATGAGATTAGCGGCTCTGTAGAGTTGGCGCCTGGCATAGGTTTGGCTGATGCGGTTTGTGATCTTGTCAGCAGCGGTTCTACTTTATTTATGAATGGACTGAAAGAAGTCCAAACCATTTTGAACAGCCAGGCAGTATTGATCAGTTCAGGTCAAATGCAAGATGATCTGGTAAAAATTCTGAACCAGTTATTGTTCCGTATCAGGGCAGTAAAAAAAGCAAAGAACAATAAATACGTTCTATTGAATGCTCCCAATGAATCGCTGCCGGAGATATTTAGATTATTGCCAGGTATGAAAAGTCCTACAGTACTTCCCCTGGCCGAAGAAGGTTGGAGTTCAGTGCACAGTGTTTTGAATGAAGACGAATTTTGGGAAAAGATCGAAGCACTCAAGAACGCAGGAGCGCAGGGAATTCTGGTAGTGCCGATTGAAAAAATGATTATGTAAACAAACGATGATAAATTGATCGGAATGGAAATATACAATAACCCGGAGCGTAACAGCTGGCCCAAGCTTTTGCAACGTCCTTATATTGATAACAGGGCTGTATTGGAGTCGGTATCCGCGATCCTGAATGCAGTGAAGCAGCATGGAGATGAAGCCCTGAGATCTTTTTCAAAAAAGTTTGATGGAGTTGAACTGGAAACTTTTGAAGTGCCCGAAGAAGATATAAATGATGCCGGTGATCTGTTAACAACAGAATTAAAAAATGCCATTGCTCTTTCCAAAAAAAATATTGAAAGATTTCATACAGGGCAAATTCAAAAGGTTGAATATATAGAAACCATGCCTGGTGTAAGATGCTGGAGAAAGTCTGTTCCTGTTGAGAAGGTAGGTTTGTACGTTCCTGGAGGTACAGCACCTTTGTTTTCAACTGTCTTGATGTTGGGAATACCCGCTGTTATCGCAGGTTGCAAATCCATCAGTCTTTTTACTCCAAGTGATCAGGAAGGAAATTTACATCCGGCAATTTTGTATACAGCATCTTTAATTGGGATCAAAAATATTTACAGAATTGGTGGAGCACAGGCAATTGCTGCCATGGCTTATGGAACGCCTACTATCACCGCAGTTGATAAAATCTTTGGACCGGGCAACCAGTATGTCACTGCAGCTAAGCAATTGGTTCAGATGCAAGGTGTAGCCATTGATATGCCGGCTGGTCCCAGCGAAGTTTGTGTATTGGCTGATGAAACTGCATGCCCTGAATTTGTGGCTGCTGATCTTTTATCGCAGGCAGAACATGGTGTCGATAGCCAGGTTCTTCTTGTGAGCACAAGTGAAAAAATGATAAGTGAAGTGAACTATGAACTTGAAAAACAGGTTGAATTATTATCAAGAAAGGAAGTAGCCATCAAAGCGCTTGTTAACAGTAAAGCTGTATTATTGAATACAATGGCTGATGCTGTTGATATGGTAAATGAATATGCAGCGGAGCACCTCATCATCAGTTGTGCTAACGCAGATGATCTTGCTGATAAGATCAGCAATGCAGGATCAGTGTTTATCGGTAATTATTCTCCGGAAAGTGCAGGAGATTATGCCAGTGGTACCAATCACACTCTCCCCACCAATGGTTTTGCAAAAGCCTACAGTGGCGTTAGTGTTGATAGCTTTGTAAAAAAAATCACTTATCAGAAACTTGATGGTGAAGGCCTTAAGAATATAGGCCAGGCTGTAATAAAAATGGCTGAAGCGGAAGGCCTGCAGGCACATGCAGAGGCTGTTGCTATCAGACTCAAAAAAATGGATCAAAAGCAATAAAACATGGAATTCAAACTGGAACATCTGATCAGGCAGAACATCAAAGATCTCCGTCCATATTCTTCTGCAAGAAGCGAATTCAGTGGAGTAGCAAAAATTTTCCTTGATGCCAATGAAAACAGCCTTGGCTCTCCATTGCCAAAATGGTATAACCGTTATCCCGACCCCTTGCAATGGGAATTGAAAAGAAAAATCGCATCGATCAAAAATATCGAAGCGGAAAATATTTTATTGGGGAATGGCAGCGATGAATGCATCGATCTTTTGATCCGTGCTTTTTGCGAACCTGCAGTTGATAATATTTTGATTTGTCCGCCTACTTATGGCATGTACGAGGTTTATGCGCAGATCAATAATGTTCAGGTGAAGCAGGTTCCCTTAACTCCGGCATTCCAGCTTGATCTGGAATCAATGGAAGAAGCGATAGATGCGCATACAAAACTTATCTTTCTCTGTTCTCCTAATAATCCAACGGGTAATAGCCTGGACAGAAGTGATGTTGAAATGATCCTTAACAATTTTGATGGCATCGTAGTGGTAGATGAAGCTTACATTAATTACAGCCGCCAGCGTTCCTTTCTATCTGAACTGAAGGATTATCCTAACCTGGTAGTAATGCAAACATTGTCAAAAGCCTGGGGACTGGCTTCACTCAGGCTGGGGATGAATTTTGCATCCAATGAGATCATAAAGGTTTTAAATAAGATCAAACCACCTTACAATATCAATGGCGCCACACAGGAACTGGCCATCAAAGCCCTGGATGGTTTGGAAGAAGTGAATGCGATGATCAGGCTAACAGTTACTGAAAGGGAACATCTGGCTAAAGAATTACTTGCATTGGAAATTGTTCAAAAAGTTTTTCCTTCAGATGCGAATTTTCTTTTGACGAGATTTTCAAATGCTGATCGTGTATATGAATACCTCAAGGAAAAAGGCATTATTGTAAGAAATCGCAGCCAGGTAATTCTTTGCGATGATTGTCTCAGAATTACAGTAGGCACTCCTGAACAAAACCAACAGCTGATCAAAATTCTATCAGAATATAAAATCGATTAAATGGCAAATCAAGAAAAAAAAGGACGAAGAGTATTATTTATCGACAGGGATGGAACCATGATACAGGAATATCCTCCAACTTACCAGATCGATTCATTTGATAAGATCTCTTTTTACCCATTTGTTTTCCGATACCTGGGTAAGATCGCGGAAGAATTGGATTTTGAATTGGTACTGGTAACAAACCAGGATGGACTGGGTACTTCTAAATTTCCTGAAACCGATTTCTGGCCTGCACATAATTTGATCATGGGTTCTTTTGCCAATGAAGGCATTTTATTTAAGGAAGAATTGATCGACAGAAGTTATCCTGAAGACAACCTGCCAACAAGAAAGCCAGGTATTGGAATGTTTGGTAATTACCTGAATAATCCGGAGTATGATATTCCCAATTCATTTGTGATAGGCGATCGCATTACTGATGTTCAACTGGCCAGCAACCTGGGATGCAAGGCCATCTGGTTGAAAAATAATCCAGAATTGGGCGCCAAAGAAATAAGCAATAACAGGGATGAATTGAACAAAGTAATTGCCCTGGCGACGCAGGACTGGAAAGATATCTACGAATATTTAAAACCTGGAAAAAGACAGATCAGTCATCTAAGAAAAACGAATGAGACAGTTATAGAGATTGAATTGAATCTGGATGGCAATGGTCATTCAAAAATTGATACAGGTCTTGCTTTTTTTGACCACATGCTGGACCAGATCGCGAGGCATGGAATGATGGACCTGGAAATAAAAGCAACCGGCGATCTTCATATTGATGAACATCACACGATAGAAGATACGGGGATTGCATTGGGTGAGGCCTTCACAGCTGCACTAGGAAATAAAAAAGGAATTGAACGTTATGGCTTTGCACTGCCCATGGATGAAGCTTTTGCTAAAGTGCTGCTTGATTTTGGAGGAAGGAACTGGATCGTGTGGAATGCAGATTTCAGTCGTGAAAGAATAGGAGAGATGCCTACAGAAATGTTCTTTCATTTTTTTAAATCTTTTTCTGATGCTGCAAAATGCAATTTGAATATTGAATGCAGGGGAACAAATGAGCATCACAAGATCGAAGCTATTTTTAAAGCATTTGCCAAGGCATTGAAAATGGCTGTGAAGAAAGATCCTTTTAACCAGGTGCTTCCTTCAACTAAAGGGGTTTTATAGCCCAAGGCCGGGCCTGCTGAAGTTGTTTTTTTAATAATTGGCACAATTTTATTCCTGCTTTAGTATGGAACAAAATTGAGGTTATGAAAATGATGATATGGTTTCTGGCAGGCGCTTTCTTTCTTAGCGGATTTACATTGAAAAATGATGAAGTTAAAATAGATGGCATCTGGCTTGGTTATTACAAGTCGGACGCAGTTAAGGAAAAAATGGTCATTAAATTCTGTTCGCAGGATAAGTTAGAATTTTATGCAGGTGGTGTGAGTGAAGAATCTCTTTGCGATGGTTCTTATCAATTACTGGGTGATTCCATTTCCTTTACTTACAAATCAATTGACGGAATTGAGTATGTAATGAGAGGACAGATCAGCCAGCGAAAAAATTATGTGGAAGGCGTTTGGAGTTCAACTGGTAAAAAAGGCAATTTTTTTATTGAAAGACAGGATGTAGAAGAAAAAATGGTCATGCCCTGATCAGGGTTGTTGATAGATCTTTCCGTTCTTCATCAGGAATAAAATATGATGGAGGTTGCTCATAGTCAAAGCATCTCCATTTACAGCAACAAGGTCTGCCAGCAGGCCTTTTTTTATTCTCCCGATTTTTTTGTTGGTGCCAAATACATCAGCATTTACAGAAGTGGCTGACCTTAATACCTCCAAAGGTTTCATGCCATATTCCACCATCAGTTCCATTTCTCTTGCATTCTCACCGTGTGTAAATACACCTGCATCTCCGCCCATACAAATAGTGACGCCGCTTTTTAATGCTGCTGAAAAACTTTTTTTCTTTTGTTCAATTACAGCAGGCAATGGATCCAATCCCTTCCTCCATCCGGAATAAGTTGCAATGGCTTCGGCTGCAGCAAGCGTTGGACAATAGGCAATACTTTTTTCTTTCATCTGCATGAATATGGATTCGTCTCCTTCGTTGCCATGTTCAATTGTAGAAACCCCTGCTGATATTGCTCTCTGCATGCCTTCCCTGCTATTGGCATGCACAACAACTTTTTTACCCTGGTTACCTGCCAGGATCACTGCAACTTTTATTTCATCAATGGTGAAAGCCGGTACTAATGGTCCATCTTTAACAGGCCTGTGATCTGCATAGATCTTGATTACATCAGCACCTTTTGATAATTGCAGCCTTACTTCTTTTTCCATCTCTTCCCTGTTTCCTACTTCAGCAGCACCTTGTGGTAAATCCAGGTCAGGGTTATCTGATTTAGGTCCATATGCTCCTTTGGCAACAATAGCTTTTGATGCAATGATCATTCTGGGTCCATCAATGATTCCTTTTTCAATGCTTTGCTTTAGTCCTGCATCATCATATTGGGCGCCTTCTGTACCCAGGTCCCTTACCGTAGTAAATCCAGCCAATAGCGTGGCTTTTGCATGATTGCCAGCACGTAGAGTTCTTTCGGCCCTGCTTTCATGCAAGACCTGGTAATCCCAGCTCTTTTCATTGTAAGGATGAAGAAAAAGATGTGAATGCCCTTCGATCAAACCGGGTAGGAGCGTGGCTCCTTTCATTTCAATTATTCTTGTCGTAGCCGGTAATTTAAAATTCATGGGACCTGCTGCTTCAATCGTATTCCCTTTCACCAGTACAACCCAATCCTTATGCATATTCTCACCATCAAAAACCTGGTCGGCTTTGAGTAAGTAAAAAGAATCCTGCTGTGCAGCAGCCAAAAGATTTAAAAACAAGAATCCCAAAAGGAAGGAAAATTTCATGAATACATTTTTAATCGACCTTGATGTCAACTCATCATCAGCACATTCACACTTCTTTGAAGGATATTAAATGCTATTTCAGCCATCAGGTTTTCTTTGTCCAGTGTAGGATTGACTTCAGTGATTTCGAAGCAGCACACCTTCCTGTTTTGCATCAGCTTTGATATCAGATCTTCTGCTTCTCTTTCTTTCAATCCATTGCTTACTGGTGTACCTGTTCCCTTGCTGATGGAAGAATCCAGGCTGTCTACATCAAACGAAACATAAATATCAGTGCAGTCGCTAAGGTATCTTGTCAACGCTCTTACCACGTTTTCTGGTCCCTTGCTTCGAACTTCTTTAGTTGTAATGACCTTGATGCCATATTTATCAATCAGTTTCTTTTCTTCTTTTTCATAATCACGGAGTGAAACATAGACAATGTCTTCCGGCAAAACTTTTGGTGCGATCTTTCCAAGGTGCTTGAGATAATTCCACTGTTTGATGGTCTCGGGGTCCAGATCATGCACCGCGCTTTCTTCATTGTCCTCGTTGATGGATATTGCCAGCGGCATGCCATGCATATTTCCTGATGGTGTGGTGTAAGGCGTATGCATATCGGCGTGCGCATCAATCCAAATTACACCCAGTTTGCTCTTGGGTTTTGCGATCTTGATGCCTGCAATGGTTGCCCCTGCAGTGGAATGGTCTCCACTGATAACAACTGGAAAGAAATTGCTTTTGATACTATCACTTACTGCCTTACTTACCTTATCATACATGGAAGCGATTCCTTTGATGCGTTTGGCATAAGGAGATTCAATGGGTTCAAACAAAAGCTTATTGTCAACAGGAACTTTTTCCGATGGGAAATGAATAAAAAAATTGCTCATGAAATCCAGTGCAGCGATCTTGATCGCCTCAATGCCAAGACTGGCTCCACGGGTACCGGCACCAATTTCTGAAGGAACTTCTATCAGTTTTACATTCTTCATAATCAAACAATCAAAATAAAAAAGCCTCTTGAGGCGAAATTAACTCAAGAGGCCTGTAAAGTCAAATGACCATCATTGATCAGGCATGAGCGGCAAGGATCGGAATCCTGCTTTCATATACAAGACGTTTGGTGTTGCTTGTTTTAAACATATTT
The DNA here is from genome assembly GCA_023386045.1 of Bacteroidota bacterium. Classification (GTDB taxonomy): domain Bacteria; phylum Bacteroidota; class Bacteroidia; order Chitinophagales; family Chitinophagaceae; genus Flavisolibacter. Next base: position 169,162 of record JAEWKK010000012.1, on the reverse strand, counting down.
CCAAAGAAGGAATGGTTTCTTGGTATGCTGATCAACAGATCAATATGTTTGTCGGCAACAAAGGTTTGCACTGTTTCATGCAGATCATAGGTACCGATAAAATAAAACTCAGGTCTGAATTCCTTGAACATGTCAAGCAGCCTTCCTCTTTCTTCCATGTATTCCTGCGTCAATGAAACGTAATGTTCTGTGTTCACGTTGATGATATGAAGTGATGGTTTCAGGATGCGTAAAACGTTTTTAATGGGAACTTCAGGAATATTCTGGTGAACATCTTTAAAATCAGAAAGGAGGCAGGCATTCTTTACTTCAAAATACTGGGCGGTGGCCGGGATGATCAGGATGGGACATATGTTCCTTTCCACCATCTTGAGCGTGTTGCTTCCCATGAACACCTGTTCCAGCCTGGATTTACCTGTAATGCCCATCACCACAAGGTGAGCGTCGGTATGGCGGGCATGGCGCTCCAGGGTGTCAATGAAATCGCCATTTTCTTCCAGTCTGCATTCGATCTTGATGAAGTTTTTGGTCTGTAGTTCGTCTTTTAGTCTTTCCAGCAGTATTTCGGCTTCTTGTTTATCGGAGGCCTTGTCGTAAACATGCAGCAGGATCAGGTTTACATCATAATTTCCTTTGATCATCTGCGCGGCATAGCGGGCGGCATTGTCGGCCACCTGCGAAAAATCTGTCGGAACAATTATCGTCGGCATAGAAATGAATGATTTTGTTTCGGTTTCAAGATAACAAAATTCAGGTGCCCGCCAATTTTTTGTGTAGTCTGCTACCTGTGTAAAAAATGGGAATAAACATGGCCGCCACCCTGTTAAAATGACCATCTTTCTGGCTTCATTCCGTTATATTTGCCCGTCACAAAAATGCTGAAAGAGTGCGACTAAAATCACTGGAAATCAAGGGCTTTAAAAGCTTTGCAGACAAAACCCTTGTTAGCTTCGATGAAAACATCACGGGCATCGTGGGGCCCAATGGATGCGGAAAAAGTAATATCGTGGACAGCATCCGATGGGTGATCGGTGAGCAGAAGATCTCTCATCTCCGTTCCGAAAACCTGGAAAGCCTGGTCTTTAATGGCTCCAAAACCCGCAGTGCTTCCGGATTGGCGGAGGTAAGCCTCACTTTTGAGAATACCAAGAACCTGCTGCCTACAGAGTTCAGTACCATCACCATTACCCGTAAATTTTACAAAAACGGTGAGAGTGAATATCGTTTGAATGATGTTCAGTGCCGCCTGAAGGATATTCAGAACCTGTTCATGGATACCGGTGTTTCAACTGACAGCTATGCCATCATCGAATTAGGAATGGTGGATGACCTGATCAAGGATAAGGAAAATAGCCGTCGCAGAATGCTGGAACAGGCCGCGGGAATATCCATCTACAAAACCAGGAAAAAAGAAGCCAAACAAAAACTAGACGCAACGGAGCAGGATCTTGCCCGTATCGAAGACCTTTTATTCGAGATCAATAACCAGCTGAAAACGCTGGAAAACCAGGCGAAAAAGGCCCAGAAATATTACGAGATCAAAAAAGACTACCGCGAGATCAGCATTGAACTGGCTAAAGCGGCGCTCGAAGGCTTCAACCTGACTTTCAGAGATCTGAACGAACAGCACGAAACAGAAACCGATAAGCGTATTGCTCTTGAAGCGCTGGTGGCCACAGAAGAAGCTGCGCTTGAGCAGGAACGTGTTGGATTCATTGAAAGAGAAAATGAACTGCATGTGCTGCAACAAAGTTTCAATGAGCTGGTTCAAAATATTCGAACCAGGGAAAATGAAAAAAACCTGGCTTCGCAGCGACTGGAATATTTGCGGGAAAGAGAATCAAGCCTGTCGCAGTTTCTTGGCAAGGCCGAGGGACAGATCACAGGAATAGAAGAGAGCATCAGCTTTACACAACAGCAGATCACAGAAGAAGAAGGAACACTTGAAAACCTGGATGGACAACTGGAAGAACTCCGCTCTCAGGTGGATGAAAAAAGAGCTGTGTTGGATGAAAAGAGAAATGCACTCAACTCACTGAGGACAGCTTACCAACAAATTCAACGCAGCCAGTTTGATGCGGAAAAGAAAGTGGCCGTTGCTGATACCTCCATACAAAACCTGCAACGCACCATCTTCCACCTGGAAGAAGAAAAGGCAACCAGGCAGGACCAGGTACATGGACTTGAAGTAGAGAAAGAAGAAAAACACCAGCAATTGCAATCAAAGCAAACAGACCTTGAGCAATTGCAGCAACACCATGAAAGAACGAAAGAGCAAATTCTCCAGACCCAGGAAGTGTTAGAAGGTTTGAGGATGCAACTGGCTGATGAGAACCGTAAGCTTGATTCAAAAAAGAATGAGCACGACCTTCTCAAAAGCCTGATTGATTCCATGGAAGGTTATCCTGAAAGTGTAAAATTCCTGCACAAGAATGAAGGCTGGAACCATAGGGCGCCCATACTTTCTGATATCATCTATGTAAAGGAAGAATACAGGGCTGCTGTTGAAAATGTTTTGGAACCTTACCTGAATTATTATGTTGTCAACAACCTCGTTGAAGGTTTGCAGGCGGTTCATTTATTGGATGAAAACAAAAAAGGGAAGGCCAATTTCTTCCTGCTGGATAAGATCAATGAAAGTGGGAATAACCTGGCTGGTCATGATCTGGATGGTGCTATTCCAGCACTTGAAGTGATTGAAGTAGAAGGCCAGTACCGGAAACTTGCCGAACACCTGCTGGGAAAGGTATTCATTGCCAGCGATGAATCAGCGCTTCAAAACAGCAATGGATTTGTTGTTCTGGAAAAACATGGCAAGTATGTAAAAGGAAGTTATACGCTTACGGGTGGATCAGTAGGATTGTTTGAAGGAAAAAAGATCGGCCGCGCCAAAAACCTTGAAAAGCTTCGCGAAGAAATTGCAGCCCAACAGATAGCTGTTGATGAACTGAACGCCATGATCCAGTCGAGGCATAATGAAGTCATCACCTTTAATGCTGATCTGAAAGAAAACCTGATTCGCCAGACGGAGCAGGAAATATTGCAGTTGAACAACCAGTTATTTTCTATTCTCAATAAATTGGAAAACCTGCATAATTCCCAATCGCAGGCCCAGAACAGGATAGAAGATCTTCAGGGGCAACTGGACCAGGCGCATGCCTCCATTGAAGCGGTGAGGCTGGAGCTGAATCAGTTGAATGAAAGTCTCAGCAGCTATACATCACAGTTAGGAACTGCCGAATCTGATTACAGTGAGATCGAGATCGCTTATAACGAAATCAACACGCAATACAACAACCTGAATCTCCAGGTAACACGTGAACAAAGCAAGATCGCTGCATTGAAGCAGGAACTTCATTTCAAAAGCAACCAGCTGGCAGATCTGCGTAGCCAGGTGGAAAGCAATACGGTTCAATTAAAAGAGACAAAAGAAAACATTTCTACTTCGGAAGAAAACCTGAAGACAGTAGAAGAAGGTTTGTATGAACTGTTACGCAAGAAAGAAACCGAAGAACATACGTTGAATGAGGCAGACCAGGCTTACTACAATATCAGGAACCAGTTAAGTGCCAAGGAAAGCGAGTTGCGTCATAAAGTGAAAGAGAAAGAGCAGATCGAACATTTGCTTTCTTCTATCAAGGACAGGCTCAATGAAGTGAAACTGCAACTGGCAGGAATGAAGGAAAGACTGAATGTTGAATTCCGCATTGTGCTGGAAGATATACTTGATGAGCCCCGTACAGGTGAAACACCTGTTGAAGAACTCCAGGAAAAAGCCGACCGCATGAAAAAAAGATTGGAGAATCTGGGTGAAGTCAATCCTACAGCCATTGAGGCTTTCGAGGAAATGAAAAAGCGTTATGAGTTTATTGTTGAACAAAAAGATGATCTCGTAAATGCCAAGCAAAGCCTTTTGCAAACCATTGCGGAAGTAGAAACTACAGCCAACCAGAAATTCCTGGAAACCTTTAACCAGGTAAGAGAGAATTTCCAGATGGTATTCAAATCCTTATTTACAGAAGATGACCAGTGTGACCTGATCCTCGACAATCCGGATAATCTTGCTGAAACAGGTATCGATATCATGGCAAAGCCGAAAGGCAAACGTCCGAGCAGTATCGGTCAGTTGAGTGGGGGAGAACGTACGCTGACTGCAACTGCCTTGCTGTTTGCGATCTACCTGATCAAGCCTGCGCCATTCTGTATCCTGGATGAGGTGGATGCACCGCTTGACGATGCCAACGTGGGCAAGTTCACCAAGATGATCCGTGAGTTCAGTAACAATTCGCAGTTTATCATTGTTACTCACAACAAGACTACCATGAGCACTGTGGATGTGATCTATGGTGTAACCATGCAGGAACCTGGTGTTAGCAAGCTGGTACCGGTGGATTTCAGAAGCCTGAATTAGGAATGGTGAGTGGTGAGTAGTGAGTGGTGAGTAGTGAGTGGTGAGTAGTGAATGGTGAGTAGTGAATGGTGAGTGGTGAGAGGTGAGTATGCTTATGGTTGATGGTTTATGGTTCCTAATCTTATATATAATTTGTCATGGTCAGTTTCAGCTGACCATTTGTTTTAATTTGATCTCGTATGATTCGCACCATTGTACTTCTAACAACATCCAACATCTTTATGACGCTGGCCTGGTATTATCACCTCAAGTATACAGGCTGGCCATTGTGGAAAGCAATTTTACTTAGCTGGCTGATCGCATTTTTTGAATACTGCCTGATGGTGCCAGCTAACAGGATCGGTTTTATGAGCGGTGTCAATACTTTTCAATTGAAGATGCTGCAGGAAGTGATAACCCTTGTGGTTTTCAGCTTTTTTGCGGTGCTGGTATTAAAAGAACCTTTTCATTCCAGGTATCTCATCAGCTTTGCACTGCTTTTAGGAGCCGTTTATTTTATGTTCAAAAAGTAAAAATTCAACTGAAACTACTTTCGTGCAACAAACTGTTAATCCCTTTCATCTTATTCTCCGGAACAGATTTACCTTTTAAATTTGAAAGACAATAGCCATTATGAAAAAAATAGCAGCCTCAGTTTTATTTCTTTTTGCTTTCCTTTTTTCGCAGGCACAGGAAAAGCCAGAAGGACTTTTCATCAATTCCAAAGCAGCTGATTTTAAAGCCACTGACCAGGATGGAAAGGAAGTGAATATGAAAGAACTTCGGAAGAAAGGAAATGTAGTGGTTGTTTTTTACAGGGGTTACTGGTGTCCCTATTGCAGTAAATACATGAAGAGGTTGCAGGATTCTCTTGAACTTATAAAAGAGGCGAATGCCGAACTCGTAGTCATCACACCTGAGGGAGATGAAGGTATTGATACAACCGTATCAAGAACAGGAGCCAGCTTTCCAATCATTTATGATAAGGATATGAAGATCTCCAAAGCTTATAAGGTAGCTTATAAAGTAGAAGAGAAAACCGTTAACAGGTATAAGAATTCCAATCCTCCAATAGACCTGTTGAAGATTAACGGACAACTAAAGGAAGCCTACCTGCCTGTCCCTGCGGTGTATATTGTTAATACCGACGGCGCTGTATCATTCCGATATTTTGAAGAGGACTATAAGAAAAGACTGGCGATAGCTGATATTCTGAAAGCCCTGAACGGTGATAAGAATTGATCTAGCCTGTTGTTCCTGAATCATCTTACCTGGATCGATCCCTTATTTCAATGAAAGTTTTTCCTTCAAAAGAGGAGAATTGCAAAAGCTCAAAAACAATTTTTGCTATCCGCCAATTTATTTCGCTTGCTATTTTTTCCCTGGCTTCGTGAATCAGAAGTGTGAGGCTGCTTTTGTTTTTATTGTAAACAAAACCCATCTTTCCCAGTACTATCATATTCTCTTCCGTAAGGATGTTGTTTCTGAGGTGCTTTTTTATGTAAGGAATATTGACTTTTAAAACTTTGGCTCTATAAGAAAATTCAAAAATGAATTGATCATCCCTGTTCAGATGCAATGTCAACTGCCTGATTTCTCTTTTCAGTAACTGGTTGAGGGATTGATTGAATAAATTGGAATGAAGATCTTTTACAGGATCGATGTTCTGTTCAAGAATGCTCAAAGACTCTTTTTCTTTCTGAAGCCTGAGGGTAAAATATTCCAGCATAGGTGCGGAACCTTCCGATTGGATCTTATTTTCCAGATTCAGGATGATATTCTTTTTCATGTCCTTATCCGGAAAATTTCTGTCCTGTAAACTGTAAAGTGTACGTAGTCTGCTATTTACTTTGTATAATGCCTGTGTGTGAAACTGTGCAAATTCAAATTCCCAGTCTTTTGCATATTCTTCAATCTGTTGGAGCAGGTGTTTTTTCTCATCCTCGTAATAAGCAACCAATATTTCTAGTGATTCATCCAAGTTTGAAATTTATATCCTGGCAGGGCTGTATTATTTCTCTTCAAAAACCAGCTTACCGATCTTTCCATTTCCACCAGCAAAAAAAACAGCTGTTCCCAATTTAGCGATCCTGCAAACATGAAATCCTTCATTGGAGATCTGTTTCCAGTTATTTGCATTATCAGAACTGAAATCAACACCTGTCAATCCACAGGCGACCAAAATCTTTTTATCAAGGTATTCAACGCAGCTCCTGTAGCCATGTGGCGGTGTTTTGGAAAGTTTCCAGGTTTTTCCCCTGTCGGTGCTGTAAGCGCAATTGAGACTGTCTGAATTTCTTTGGTTGAAATCACCACCTACAACTACAAGTCTGCTGCCACCTTTTTTATGATAACGGTCCCAGACAGCAATAGAATTAGCTCCTGTAGTTTCTTTTCCCTGCAGTAAAGGCAATTTTATTTTCTTGTCGCGTATGAAAACATTTGAGCTGAGGCCTCCGGAAATGAATATGGCTTCATCATTATCCAGAGCCCTGACGTTGGTACCACTGGCCGCAAAGCAGGCTTCTCCGCTATCGGCAACAGGACGCCTGTCTTCAGGAATTTCTTTCCAGCTGCTACCTCCATCAAAGCTGCGTGCTACGAAGAACCTTCCATTTATGGGATCGCCAATCACAATTCCAGCACGTTCATTCCAGAATTCCATGGCATCAAGGAACATAGCGCTACCTTTGTTCTCGTAAACTACTTTCCAGCTTTCACCGCCATCATTTGTTTTGAGAATATGAGCAGGAGAGCCTGTGCCCATGATCACGGCTGTAGCTGCATCAAAACCTTCAATATCACGGAAGTCAACCGAGTCAAAGCCCTTCACCACCATCCACTTCCAGTCCTTGCCACCATTGCTGCTGCGGCCAACAGTTCCATTGCTGCCACTCACCCAGATCACCTGGTCGTTTACAACTGATAAACCACGAAGGGAAGTTTTAGTACCGGAGGTTAGTACCTGCACTGTCGGCAAAGTTCTTTGTGCCTGTATGCTGGAAAGGAAAAATAAAAAAACAAGGAAAGAAAGAAGATATCTTCTCATAGGAATTCATTAAATAAACCAGAGCCAATATACATTAATTGCTGCTCTTGAGTTTATTTCCGAATACCTTTTTGAATTTTTCCATTTTAGGGCGAATGACCACGGAACAATACGGGTTGGAGTTCTTGTTATTCTCGTAATATTCCTGGTGATAATCCTCGGCAGTGTAAAATACCGTGGCAGGAGAGATCTCTGTTACAACAGGTTTATCAAAGGCGCCATTCTTATTCAGTTCATTTTTATAAAATTCGGCCTTGACCTTCTGTTCATCGTTGTGATAGAAAATAGCACTGCGATATTGTGTACCCACATCAGCGCCCTGTCTGTTCAGGCTTGTGGGATCATGCACTTCAAAAAACACTTCAAGCAATTCATCATAGGTGATCTTGTTGGGTTCATATACTACCTGGACACATTCTGCATGGCCTGTTTCACCACTGCATACTTCTTTGTAAGTTGGATTTTTTACATGACCCCCTGTATATCCTGAAGTTACTTTCAACACACCATTCAGGCTTTCAAAGATGGCTTCCGTACACCAGAAACAACCCGTAGCAAAAGTGGCCGTATCGGTTTTATCACCTACACTAGTATTAATCAGTGAAGAGCTCATTGTTTTATAATTTTTTTCGGAGTTGCAGGCAAATAAACTGCACAGGCTAAGAACCGATATAATTACTTTGATCACCATAGAATAATCTTGGGAGGACAAAAATCCGCCTGAAAATAGAAAATGAAAAGCCAACAAAAAAGATTTAACAGCCTCTTTGGATTAGCTTTTGCATAAATTTAGAAGATGCAGGCACCTAACTTTGACCAAATTTTCGAGGCAGTTCAATGAAATTATATCCAGAGTCGGCGGGTTTACAGTTGGAATTTGATAAAATAAAAAGCCTGGTTACGGAAAAATGCCGTTCAGAATACGGGAAGACAAAGGCAGCTAACCTGCGCATACATACTAAAAAGGAGTTTATTGACAGGGAGTTGAAGCAATCCCACGAATACAGGCAGCTTTTGCAAAACTCCATGCACTTCCCAAACGATCATGTACTGAATCTTTCACGCGAACTGAAATTACTTGGTATACAGGGAGCCATACTATCGGGAGAAGAACTGGTGTCTATTCGCAGGCTGGCAGCCAGCATTGAAAGTATTTTTCGCTGGTTCGACACCGAGAGAAGGGAAACCTACCCTGCATTAGCCGAAGTGATCAATGGCTCCTATTATGAAAAAGCCATCCTGCAGATGATCAACCAGGTTATCGACGATAATGGAACCGTTAAGGATAATGCTTCTTCGGATCTGGCTTCAATCAGAATGGATCTCTATCGAAAGCGCAATGAATTAAGAAGGGTTTTTGAACGGATCATCTCCAAATTAAACAAGCAGGGCTACCTGGCGGAAATTGAAGAGAGTTTCATGAATGGCAGGAGGGTGGTAGCAGTTTTTGCTGAACAAAAAAGAACGATCAAGGGTATTCTTCATGGTGAAAGTGATAGTCGCCGTACGGCTTTTATCGAACCGGAAGAAACTATAGAATTGAATAACCAGCTTTATGAACTGGAGAATGATGAAAGAAAGGAAGTTTACAGGATATTAAAGGATCTTACAAAACAGCTTTCTGTATATGCACCGCTTTTGACCACCTATCACCAGATCGTTGGTGAATATGATTTTATCAGGGGGAAGGCTGCCTTTGCCTTGGATATTCATGGTGAGTATCCGGTATTAGCGGACAAAGCGCATGTTCATCTTGTAAAAGCTTTTCATCCTCTTTTATATCTCTATAACCAACGCAGTCAAAAGAAAACCATTCCTGTTGATGTTACCCTTGATGAAAAAAACAGGATTCTCGTGATCAGTGGTCCCAATGCCGGAGGTAAAACCGTCACGTTGAAAACTGTTGGACTTTTGCAAATGATGGTACAAAGTGGATTGCTGGTTCCTGTTCACCCTTCATCTGAATTTGGCATTTTCAGACAGCTGATGATCCATATCGGCGACACGCAAAGTATAGAATTTGAACTGAGTACTTATAGCAGTCACCTGCTTAGCATGAAACACTTCATGGAAAATGCAAATGGCAAGACACTTTTTTTTATTGATGAACTGGGAAGCGGTTCTGATCCCAACCTGGGAGGCGCATTTGCCGAAGTGATATTGGAAGAGCTGGCGCGCAAACATGCTTTTGGCATCGTTACCACCCACTACCTGAACCTGAAAGTGATGGCAAACAAAACACAGGGAATTATCAATGGCGCCATGGCTTTTGATGAAAAAAACCTGATGCCTCAATACAAACTGATTGTAGGAAAACCAGGGAGCTCTTATACATTTTCAATTGCTGAACGTATTGGTCTTGACAAACGCCTGATCCAAAGAGCCAGAAGCCTGGTTGATGAAGAACATTTCCGTCTTGATAAATTACTGAATCGTACAGAGCAGGATCTTCATAAGGTCCAGGAAAAAGAAAAGGATCTGCAACAGTTGTTGAAGGAAAATGAAAGGTTGAAAAAAGAGATGCAGCAAGTACTTGACCGTGAGCGTCACAGGCAACAGGTAGAAGTTCTGAAGCAGCAAAATAAAATTACCGAAGACAGGATCGCCTATTTAAAGGATATGGAACGCAAGCTGAAGCAAATGGTGGTAGAGTGGAGAAAAGCAGAAGATAAAAATAAAGTGGTCAGGGAAATCGCGGGATTGCTCTTTCCAAAAAATGAGCAAAAAACAAGAAGCAAAAAACAAAAACAGTTGAACTCTAAATACGAAGAGATCAATGGCGAGATCAGTGTAGGGGATACGGTTAAAATGAAACGCAACCTGCAGGTGGGCGTTGTACTGGAACTCAGGGGAAAGAAAGCTGTGGTCAAGATCGGCCTCCTGCCCATGCAGATCGACCTGGCGGATCTTTCACTTGTAAAGGAAAAGGAAACAGGTGAATAATGAATGATTCAACTGCATTCTGATTCACAAAATCTCACAATCATTTCTTTTTGTACAATAGATAAATAGCACCTATCACAGCCAGTGATATGGCACTGCCTGCGATTAGCTTTGATGAAATGCCTTTAGTTTTTGTACTGACAGGTTTTTTTGTTTGTTTCTTTTTCAGTTTCAAAGGAGATTTGTCACAGTCCTTAGAAATCACCGGCCATTTTTTTGAATGATGCCTGAAAGTTTCTATTGTTACTTCTTCGCCATTCAGTCTTGTATTGCCGCATACCACGCTGTTTTCCGACCAATCGATAGCTGGTCCCCACTCTGAAAATGAAATGATGCCTTTTTCATCGCTTCTGCTGGTATTGGCACCAAGAACATTGTTCATGTAAAACACTGTTTTCGAATACCTGGGAAAGGTTTCCTTGGTTGTAGATTGAATATTGGTGATGCCCTCCTGGAATTTATTGAGAATAAATCTTCCTGAAGTTTTAACCACACCAAGAGCCTTTCCAAGAGAATCAACATTCATCTTAGGATATAAAAGACTGATGTCAAGAAAGCCAGAACTGTCTACATAGTTATTGTAAACAAATGAACTGTCGGCGCCAAGATCAAAAATTCCATAGAGAAAAGTTCTTTTGATGATGTTGTCAAATACATGAACGTTTCGGCTCATACCTCCAATGGAAATTCCAGTACCCTGTTGCTGGTTGAATTCATACCCGCAATCACTAACATAGTTGTGATGGATCTGGTTGTATCCGGTTTCAGCGCCACCCAACTGAATTCCAGTGCGGTTGGCAATGAGTATCCTGTTATGATGCACATTGAAATTACTTAGCCGCATAGGTTTGTAAAAGACTACACCAGAAGGGCAGTTGATCTGTCTTGTACCTAAAGGATCAGTGTTTCCCAGATACAGCACATCCTGCAGGATATTCTCAAAATAGCAATGGTGAATATGGATATCATCCATGATCCAGTTGGGATAATTATACATTGTATCGCAGGTTGGATCCTGTTTTGCCTGAACACCATATCCTTTTCTTTCTGCCCTGATCATGTCCACTTCAACATGTGCGCTTCTTCCAATGATCTCAATGGCAATACCGCCATGTCCAAACCCTTTCTTGCCATTGACCTGGTCAACTCCCTTGATATTGATCCTGAATTTTTCAGATCCTGTGGGATAGCTTTCCAGCTTTTCATTCTTTCCACGACCTGTGACTTTTACATAACGTGCATCTACCAGCCTGATGCCGCGGTCTATATGAACAACACCAGTATCAGATGTGATGACCACAGGACAGCCGGCAATTCCTTCAATTCCAAAAAGGTCGAGAAAGCTCCAGTGATATTTTGAATTTAAAGCAATGGTATCACCAGGACCAGCCATGATCCTGGGAAAATTCCATCCAGGATTATAACCAGGGTCTGGAAAATAAACAGCTCTTTTATCATATCCTTCAGCCTGCAGACTTATCCCTGAACCATCACCATCTGGAGGACTGATCAGGATTTTCTTTCCGGAACATTTCCTGACCGTTATCCTGGTTTTTCTTACCGATACTTTTTTATCATTATCTGTAACAGTTAATTCAAAAAGGTTTTCACCCAGGCTCAAACCATTTATACTTGCCGACGCATCGGAGCTGGCTGCAACTGTTGCTTTTCCTTTTAATTTTTTCCACTGATAGGAAACGATCCGGCCATCATCATCCCTGGCAGAAGCATTCATCCTGATGTTTACAGGCTGGTTATCTGTGATGATGATCGTGGTGTCTTCATTCAGCGTTACTAAGGGTGCACCAGCTTCATGATCAAATGCATAGCGAAACCAGTTGATATCAGCACCAACATTGTCTCCGGTGGAAATATATTTGACCGATTGTTTCCCAGCCCTGAGTTTGACCATTGTTGTTATGGAAGTAAAGTTGCCGTGCGAACCTGTATAAGGAGGATGAATGGTAGATAAAATGTTTTCAGATTCATCTCTCAGCTCATACACAGCATCATTGATATTGGTTCCAACTCTAAAGGTAAAAAGGTAAATGCCTTCCCTGGGAGCGTTGATCGTGAATAATAAAAAATCGCCCTTGTTCCAGTAACCTACAGCCTGGCCTTTTTCACCTTCATCGGTAATACTAACGACCTGTAAACCATTTTGTGCTGTAAAAGATTCAGCTTCCACTTTCTGGGACTGTGCTGCAGTCAGAAAATTGTGAAAGAGGAATAATATGGTGATGATGTATTTCATTGATCCTTGCAAAATAAGCCAAACTGCGCCAGCACTGTAATTTTTAATAAAACCTTGCCATTCAAAGAAAGTAAAAGGGATGCGGTTATTTTGGGAACAATTATAGTCGAATGTTTATCTTAGAGAAAGGTCTGTAGCGTTGTACTGTAGGGTGAAGAAGTCTGTTACTATTTATTACCATCTATTTGATACAACATGGGTATTTCGCATGATCCTTTATTAAAACTGCCTAATAAATATTCCAGTTATGGCAGTTTCAAAAAAAGGGTATATGATCTTCTGGATCCCCGGATGGATTCGGGCTGGGGAAAGGTGGTCAATTATATGATCATCGGCCTGATATTTTTAAATACCGCCGCTGTGATCATGGAAACGGTGGATGAATTTCACAGGCAATTTTATTTTTTTCTGAAAGTCTTTGATCTGGTCTCCATCACCATTTTCTCTATTGAATATCTTTTAAGGGTCTGGTCGTGCACTGCGGATCATCACTTCAGGCATCCTTTTTACGGACGTCTCAGGTATATTTTTAGTCCCGGTGCACTGATTGATCTTTTCGCCATTTTGCCATTTTATGTGCGTATAGTGATTGGTCTTGACCTTAGGTTTATCAGGACATTAAGGCTGATGTTATTCTTCCGCTTCCTGAAACTTGGCCGCTACCTTACTGCCGGAAGGGTGATTGGTAAAGTGATCAGGAGTAAAAAAGAAGAGTTGACGGTGAGCTTGATGCTGACCTTTTTTCTTATTATTCTCTCGGCCTGCCTGATGTATTACACAGAACACCAGGTGCAACCTGAAAAATTTTCCAATATTCCCCAAACTATGTGGTGGAGTGTTTGTACCTTGACAACAGTGGGATATGGCGATATGTATCCTGTAACTAACCTCGGTAAAACGCTTACCAGCGTAATTGCCATACTTGGAATAGGAATGCTTGCTTTGCCAACGGGTATCCTGGCTTCGGGGTTTTCCGAAGAATTTCATAAGAAAAAGCATACATCACATTATTGTCCAAACTGTGGTGAAAAGCTGAATTTTTAGTAAAAACACCTTTGTTTATAAGTAAAACATTTGCTACCTTATCTCCCTATTTATGCAGACTTCTTACAAGACCAATGATGCAGTTTTTGATACGATAAAAGAAATGGTGAGCGAGAAATTAAAAGGACTTTCCATAAATCTTACCTATCATAACCTTGATCATACACTTGATGTGACTGAACAAAGTGAGCGTATTGCCACGGCAGAAGGTGTGTCCGATAAAAAAGAAATCTTTTTGCTGAAGGTTGCCGCCTTGTATCACGATACAGGATTTCTTCGCACTTATGCCAACCACGAAGAAGCCAGTTGTACAATCTTTCTTGAAGAATCAGACAGGTTTGGGTTTACTTTAGAAGAAAAAAACCTGATCACAGGACTGATCATGGCTACCAAGCTTCCCCAGACACCTGCCACGCTTTTGCAAAAAGTGATCTGTGACGCGGACCTGGATTATCTTGGCAGGTCTGACTTTTTTGAAATTGGCGATGGGCTAAGACGGGAGTTCTTGAAATACGGTATTATTAAAACAAATGAAGAGTGGGACAAACTGCAGGTAAAATTTCTGACGAATCATAAATACCACACTCAAACTTCAAGGCAGCTTCGCGAAAGCTTTAAACAGGAAAATATCGCTAAACTTTACTAGCTGGCCTGGCTGTGAAGCTTTTTTAATTCCACATTGATATGATCCTGCTCTCTTAATCTTTTACAAAGCGTCTTCATAATTCCTTTTAGAATATCTGTATTGGTGGCAATGACATCATAAAAATCCTCCTGGTCAATTTTTAATAGAATGCAGTCGCTAAGAGTAGTGGCGCTTGCGGACCTTGAATCAGAATCCAGTACCGATAACTCACCAAAAATTTCATTTTCCGACAATTCTGCCAGCTGGTGTTCTCCATCATGAATGGATACCTGTCCTTTATAAATAAAATATACACAATTACCCTGGTCACCTTTCTTGAAAATGGAAGTGTTTTTTGCCACCTGGTGTTCCTGGCAAATAGATGCAATTTCTACAAGGTCTACTTCCTTACAATTATGAAAGATGGAAGAATTCTTTAAAAGCAATACTTTTTCAATGATTAACATAGTCGGCTTGTTGAATGCTGGAAAAAACAAAGGCCCTGGTTTCGGTTAAAACAATATTTTCATTGGGCTCAGGTTCCTGTTTCAATTTCCTGATAAACTCCAGCTGGTTATTCTTCAGCGATACATACAAACACATGGCTTTTGTCCAGTGGTTGAATGATGGTTCGGGAGAACAAACCAGGTCCTCAAGGAAATTAACTCCTGCTTTTTCATTTCCTCTTTTCTTGCTGTATAATGGATCAAGCAGGTAATCGAAGAGCTCATTGAGCTGCCTGGCAGTTTTCTTTGGTAGCACCATTTCCAACATTTCCATTCCATTATATAGTTTATGCCGGTCCCTGTTCTCAACAAGTTCAATCACCCTGTTGATCTCCTTCTTGGGGTAAAGGATGCCACAGACCTTAAGTGCTGTTGTCAGATCATTCCAGATCTCACTACCAATAGAACGTTTTACCAGTTCATGATCATGAAACACCGGAACGGAAATATGGTAACTAATTTTCTGCTGTCCATTTTTCAGGTAATCGTTGAGCAGGTTCTCAAAAAGAAAAATATGTTCCACTTTCTCTGCCTGAAATCCTTTCACCCATAATACATGGATGATCTTTTCCCTGCTTGAATTTTTCTCGGTAAGGCAGTTTAGCAAAAATTTGGTTGACAAAGGTCCTTTGATCTTAGCTGCGATCTTGACAAGGTCAGGTTTATGCCGGTTAATGACATCCTGGTCAAAAGCAAGAATATCGTTGAACAGGCTGTCTCCATACTGGAAGAGTCCCTGTATGGCCATGAACTTTCCTGATGGGCTTTGGAGGTGTTCAAAGATCAGTGGCAGAATGGTTTTACTTCTCAGCTTGCAGGCTGCAATGATGGCGTTTCTTTTTACAGAACTGTCGCCATCGTTGATCAGCAGTTCTATGGCTTCAGTGAATTTAATATTTTTTAATTCACTGATAATCTCCAGGGCCATTTCACGGTCTTTCGGATTCTTTGATTGCAGAAGGCTGTTGATTTCACTTCCTGCCTTGTACAGGTAGTCAAACTCGCTCTGGTTCAACAACTGGATGATCACATTTTTGCGGATGTTATGGTCAAGCCCTGAGAGATTTTTTGAAAATGAGCGAAGGAATTCATGGTCATGCCTGCAAAGAGAAGCGATCAGTTGTTCCTTTACGGCACTGTCTTTCTCTATGTAAACAAGGTTTTCCAGTAATTTCTGGTTGAGTGCACCTTTTTTCTCCAGCCGGTGTAAAGCATATTTTTTTACCTCAGGACTTCCTGATTGCAGTTGTTGTTCAAGCAAATGGTTGATGCCGGAATACTCTGATTTTTCAAGCAGTTTCAGTGCATACACTTTCTCGGCCAGGCTGCCTTTTTTTATTTTATCCAGTAATATGGTAATGGTGGCAGCATCATTGATCTTAATTGTTTCTCCACTGTAAATTCCTCTTGCGATGGACTGGTGGAGTGCTCTTGCATAAGCCTTCTTAATATAATAAATGACCCCTGCCCAGATGATCAGGTTAAATAAAAGAACAACAATAGTAAGGTTGATTGTAAGGTGGATGCCCAGTTGCTGCATCAGCACCAGGGAAGCTCCAACAATAAAAAGGGAAGGAGCCAGCATGTAACCTTTGGCAATGATATGCCCGCGCAACCGGTGGTGTTCGTTGAGTGGCTGGAATAATATAAAGAAAACGGGTTCCTGCATGGCAGAACGCAACACTTCAGTAAACATAGCCATGATACCAAAAATGTAAAGCACAGAAATGCCTTCATTAAAAAATATAAACAGGCTGCTGAAAACCGCAAGCGCTATAGGCGTAATGAGGAGACAGGAGATCACACCAAGCCTTTCTATTAGCCTGCTGGTAAAAACAAGCTTCAGGAATAGGGCAACCAGTCTTCCCACAGCAAAAAATATGGCGATATAAGTAGCCAGCGATGAAAGGTCTTTCACCTTTGCCTTAATCTGTGTTACAAAAGTGTAATCTATTAAATTGAATACATTATAACTGAGTAGTGAAAGCAGCGAAATGGTAAAGATCAGTTTATGTTTAAAGAAAAAGCTTATGACCGAATCCCTGTTCTCATGTCCATGGTGGTCTTTTTCATGCTGGTGATTAGAACGCTGGCTGATCCTTTCCCATCTTTTTTTGTGAATCAGTTTATTCAGAAGAATAAAACCAACAACAAGTGCAGCAATGGATACAAGTAATAGGTTTTGGAGGCCTATAACGGAAATGAGTAGGGGCGCAGCTGCATAACCAATCAATTTTGCAGGAATATCGCCAGAGCCTACTATAGAGAAAACACGCCGGCTTTCACGAACATTGAACAGCAGTGAAACCAGGCCCCAGTAAGCATATCCGGTGACCATATAGAAAAGGGTTCCCAGGACCAGCAAGGCGAAAATCATCACTCCTTTATCTACCGTAAGAAAGCCGGTCCAGAAAACCAGCAGCACAAAGGAGGAACAGACAATGATCCAGCGCAGCAGGTGGAGGGGAGAAAGTCTTTTCTCCAGTTTTTCATAACCCAGGTTCAGGAAAGACAACACAAGTGCTATTGCCATATAGGCATAAGCAATGCTGCTAACGGAAAAATGATGAATAAAAAATGTAAATGAAACGATATTGATGAATGAATTGGCAATGCCAATAAAGAGCTGGATGGAAAGAAGGTCAAATACATATTTAGATTCAGAGACCTTCAGGTTGAGCAAGCTGAATAAACGCTCTTTCATGTCTAAATATAAATAATTCTGAATTGCAATAGTTTAGACTTTTTCATCATCTTTTGTACTTTATTTTGGTTTAATTCAAAATAAGCTATCTTCAATTATTAATTCCGCTCCCTGGAACAAACTGCATTATCCTTTATAAAATCATTTCCCTCCGCTGTGTCCATACAACCAATGTATTAACCTGTGCAGTAATTGGACTCTGAAGCGTATCCACATCGCCGTTTGCTGATAAAAAATGTTCCGTATCGTTTGAAATAATCAAGCTCTGAAAAGCTGGTTAAACACACAATTATGAGAAAAATTACTTTCCCATCCGGCAGGTATTTGCAATTGGTTATTGTTTTCATGTTGATGTCATCTGTATCGAAAGCGCAGCAATTGAACATCCGGGATTTTGTCTTATTCGGAGGTAATGGTAGTTGCGCAAACCCTGTTAATTCCAACTTACCTGGCTGCGGTGTACAGATTGGAAGTTCTGGCACTATTACCGGAGGAAAAATTGGAAGCTATAAACTTATAAGGTCTACAGGCAGTTCTGTGATTACTGCTGATCTGCACAGTGCTGGCAAAATTCAGTTGTCCAACAGTAATACCATCAACGGAAATATTTATGCCGGTGATCAAACTGCCTCCAATGATCTTATCCTTCAAACTGGTTCGAATTTAATAGTGAACAATGTTTTTGTTAATGGCAGTTCCATGGTTTCTGGTGGAACCATTAATGGCTTCCTCATTCATCCAACTGGCACTAGCTATACGGGACCAGTTCCGGTAGGTTCTGAGATCATTGGCAATCCTTCTCTCCCGGTAATGCCCAATTTACCAGGGGTTACAAATTTCCCTGCTGCTGGTATTACTAGCATTATCAATACACAATCCATACAGCCTTTCCCGGTGGTGTATGATGCACTTACACTCAATGGAGGGAAAACGATAACATTTAGCGGCACTGGGGATTATATTTTTAATAGCATCAAGAACACAGGAAATAACAACAAATTTATTTTTGACTTTCAAAATAATCCTAATGGTTTCATCAGGATTTTTGTTCATGGTGATGTTGATCTTTATAAAACAACTATTGAAATAATTAACGGAGGGTCAGCTTCCAGAATCTTTATGGAAGTTCATGGTACTGGTTCTACCCAGGGTGGCAACTATGCCTGGATGATGACCAATGGTGCTTCAGGTAATAATAAGGCAATCTGGAATGGTACGGTATGGGCTCCCTATTCCGGAATTTATATTGGATCCGGTTCCAGCAGTTCCAAGGTTAATGGCGCTTTATGGAGTGGTACGCAGGTGGTTCTTGATAATGGTGTTTCCATTACTCATGCCATGTTTGAGGGTTGTGATGTTCCCAATGTTAACGCTGGAGCAGACAAGGCCATCGATTGTGATCATCCCACAACAGTCCTCAATGGAAGTTCAACCACACCAAATGTTTTATATAACTGGTCAGTACTGAATGGTAATTTCAGTTCAACTTTACAGCAGCCGACAGTATCAGCAGGAGGAACCTATGTTCTTACCGTTACAGAACCTTCCTGTGGTATGTCAGCCACCGATACTGTAGTGGTTGTGTATACTCCCTGCATACTGCCTTATTACCCGCCTTCAACTGCGGGAAAGGTTCCCACTAAAATCGGATCTGAGCTTACTTCTCTATTCTCTAATTATGGCAATGTTGCAGACAGTGCAAAAACCATTTTTCTCATGAAAGGCGACACTGTATTACTAGACATTATTGCCATGGGCCAGGTGAGCCAGCTGAAATCCCTGTTAATGTCCAGCTATGGTTTAAAGGATACCATTCCCAATGGTCCAAACAGTTTGATCATAACCGGATGGTTCCCTATTGTAAACCTGCCCGTATTGAATACCCTTTCACAGGTCAATTACTGCCGGCCTGCTTTCCCTGCCATCAGCAATAGCGGTATTGCTATGACCGCCGGCGACAGTGCCATGAGAACCAATTTTGTAAGGAACGGTTATGGACTGAGTGGTGATAGTATCAAGGTGGGTGTTTTGTCGGACAGTTATAATACACTTACCGGAACAGCTGCGGGAATTGATGTGGCCAATGGAGACCTTCCAGGCGTAGGCAATCCTGTCAATAGCAATCCGGTACAGGTAGTAAAGGAATATCCTTTTGGTCGCCGGTCAGATGAAGGAAGAGCCATGCTGCAGATCATTCATGATGTGGCGCCCAAGGCCAAACTTGCATTCAGAACAGGCTTCCTCACACCAGGTGATTTTGCCCAGGGTATACGTGAACTTGCGGATAGTGGCTGTCATGTGATCACCGATGATATCACTTATATAACCGAACCATTCTTCAGGCAGGGTGTTGTTGAAAATAGCATCCAGGCTGTTACAGCCAACGGCGTTAGCTATGTAACCGCGGCTGGTAATTTCGGCGTGAAATCCTACGAAAGTATTTTCCAGCCTGCTGCAGGAAATCCACCTTCTGGCCTTACAGGGAAGGCTCATAACTTTGGTGGTGGTGATATATTCCAGAATGATTCTATCAAGGGCTCTGTGTTGCAGCCTGGTATCTACACCATTGTATTGCAGTGGGAAGATGATATTTATTCCCTGGGAAATAATACTGGTACCGTTAATGACCTTGATATCTACCTGACAGATAATAATGGTGTAACGCTTTTTGGATTTAACCGGAACAATTTAGGTGGTGATCCTATAGAAGTATTGCCCTTTACCGTTACTGCAAATACCACTACAAATATTCTGATCGTTAATGCCTCTGCCAGCAGTACCTCTACATCAAGTAACCTGAGGTTCAAATATGTGGTTTTCCGTGGCGATTTTAAAGTCAATGAATATGACCAGGGCAATTCAACCATTGTTGGACAGGGCAATGCAGTAGATGCCATTACTGTTGGTGCAGCACTTTATTCCAATACACCTGCCTATGGCGTAAGCTCCCCAACAGTCGCTTCTTTTTCTTCAAGAGGCGGCACCCCGGTTAATAATGTTATCAGGAACAAGCCTGATTTTGTCGCACCCAATGGTGTGAATACTACAGTGAATTTTGGAAGTATCGATTATGAGAATGATGGTCTTCCTAACTTCTTCGGAACATCGGCAGCAGCACCACATGTGGCTGGAGCCGTGGCTTTGATGTTGGAAGCCAAGAAAAGATTTTACAACCAGTCTCTATCCCCTGCCGATGTGAAAAATATCCTTGCAGCAGGAGCGGTGGATATGTATACACCCGGATTTGATTTTAACTCGGGCTACGGGCTGGTGAATATAGATTCCTCCATGCGCTCCCTGGCGAATCCAACACCACAGGTTATTCGCATTGAGCTTGCCGACTCCAGCCTCATACCTGGAACACAACCAATGGACCTGATCATTCATGGAAATTATTTTACCTCCGGAAGTGTTGTGCTTTTTGGAACCGATACTTTAAATACCATAGTTCAATCAAATAACACAGCAGTAACTACAATTCCTGCATTTACTGAAGAAAAACTGGTGAGTGTTTATACAGAACCCATGTCATTATCTGGTATGGATGGCGGTATGTCTAACAGTATTTCCATAACCGGCGTTCCTAAAAAAACCATTACCATCATCGCAGATAATAAAGCCAAGAAATATGGTGCAGTTATGCCGGTCTTTACTTTAACTATTCTGGTTGATGGTGATTCCATCCAGCATACTTCTTTCACTCCCCAAATGCTGGGACTCACCAACATCAGCTATACCACGCCGGCAACAACTATGAGCGATGTGGGATTGTACGTCATTCATCCCGTCAGGGTTTTTGATTCGTCCGCAACTGCAGATGCTAGCCTGCTGGCTTTATATCAATATGTATTTACTGATGGTATATTATCGGTTCAGCAATTGCCGGTAACAGTGAAGCCAAAGGATACAACACTTGTTTACGGACAAAAAGTTGGAAACATACAATTCGATTACAGCTTTGATCCGGCTATTACCATTGATAATCCAGCCAACCTTTTGAATGTGATCAGTTCTTCCCATCAAAGCCTGATGGCAAATAATGTTATAGGATTAATTAATGGGAAAGCTGTGGCTATTGTAAATGGTCAGGCTGTGCCTATTGTAAACGGCCAGGCGGTAACCATCATCAATGGTCAGGCTGTTACCATTATTAACGGCCAGGCTGTGCCCATTATAAACGGACAGGCCATTACTATCGTTAATGGAACAGCAGTACCTATCGTGAATACACTGGCAGATTCTGTTACAGAAAATCTTGCATTCCTTGTAAGTGAGGAATCTGTTAACAATGCTCGGCAGATCACGAATGAAGTAATGGTGAATGGCTCGCTTGTTACTCAAACTACAAACGTGGTTGATGTAACGCAGGAATCCATTCTTGATTTTGATGTAGATCCCGTTCAAACAGAATTATTGACCTCCGTTTCTGAAACTCACACCAGAGGAATTGTAAGTGCATCAGCGCTCATGAATGGCCAGGCAGTTACCATAGTGAATGGCCAGGCAGTACCCATTGTAAACGGTCAGGCGGTAACCATCGTAAATGGTGTTGCAGTGACCATAGTGAATGGCCAGGCGGTACCAATTGTGAATAGTCTCACGAATTCCACCAATAAAACTGCAGTAGTTATCGATGAAACAGATACCTTAACAGGAGTGAATAATCTTCGTTCACTGAACATGATTACAGGACTGACTTCAGGTTTGCAGAATATCATTCCTGCAGCTCTTCTCAATGATAACCTGGACATCAGGTATGAAGTGGGCGAATTGCAGATTTTACCAGCACCACTTACAGTCAAAGCAAAGGATTCATCAAAACTGTACGGTCAGTCTATACAACTTGATTCAACAAGGTTCCTCATTACTTCTGGCAGTTTGCAGTTCAACGATTCCATCGATCATGTAATGCTGCAGAGCAATGGCACCTCAGCTTCCGCAGGAGCAGGTAATTATCCAATCATACCATCTGGTGCTGTTGGATATGGTGAGACTGAAATGAGCAATTACAACATTACTTACGTGAATGGCAACCTGTCTGTTGGAAAATTGCTTCTAACAGTACAGGCACTTGATACATCAAGAACTTATGGCAGCAGCAATCCTGTTTTCAAAGCCAGCTATTCAGGATTTGCCAATGGAGAAACTTTGTCTACCAGTGGTATTACAGGTTCTCCTTCATTAACATCAACTGCTACTGTCGGTTCAGTTGTAGGTACCTATCCAATAACAGCAACTCTGGGAAGCCTTGCTTCATCCAATTACAATTTCAGCTTTGTAAATGGGTTGTTGACGATAAATAAAGCACAACTCACGGTTAAAGCAGATGATAAAGTGATCTTCCAGGGTGATCAGCTGCCCAACTTTACAGGTACCATTACAGGCCTGAAAAATGGAGATGCTGCCAGTTATAATTATACCGTGACTGGTTACACTGGTTCTGCCGGCCTGTATCCTATCGTGCCTGTGCAAGTTTCATTTGCCAAGATTAATAATTACCAGGTAACCCTGATCAATGGTACACTGTATGTGAATCCTAAAGGAGCGGGCGCTAAAAAACTCAGGCCTTATCTCGATTGCGTTGAAGAAGTGTTGAATCCATCTTCACCGAGCAGGAGATATGTTGCTCATTTCTATTGCGAGAATACCAATGCGACTCCAGTTTATGTACCTGTTGGAGTTGACAACAGGATCAATTCCACCGGTTCTTTTGATGCTTCCCAGCAACCTGTCCTTTTCCAGTCAGGAACTACCAGGTTTGATGTTCCTTTTGATGGAGTTTCCCTGACCTGGGAACTAAGAACCTATGAAACCAATAAGAAAACATCAGTTGCCAGTACTGCGAGCACAGGTTCAAATAAATGTAATGGCACTTATACAACCAGTGCAAAGGGAGTAGTAATGCCTCAACCGTCAGCAACTGATATTTCCCCTGAGGTCAGAGTTTATCCAAACCCTGTGAAGAATAAAGTACTGGTAAAAACTAATTCAGGTTTATTGAATGAACGTTCGATCCTTCTGCTTGATGCCATTGGCAAATTTTATCAGGTGCGAATATTAAGCAGAATGTCAGGACAATCAGTTGAATTAGATCTGTCGGGCTTGCAGCCAGGCGTATATTTTATCAGGGTGATGGTTTCGGGAGAATTAAAAACCATGCGTGTAATTAAAAATTAACCATTGAAAACTTGTTTTATGAAAATGTGCAGGTTCTTCCTTGTTTGTTGCATTGTCATTGCAACACAGAAAGGATTTTCACAGGTCGCGGATCCTGGCTTTAAGGAAGATACTATTCAGGTTAACAAACTGCTGAATGAAAGCAAGTCCTATTTTGTTAGTGAGCCGGATAAGGCAATCAGCCTGAGTTTGCAGGCCAGGCAACTTGCAGAGAAGGCAGGTTATGAGGTTGGACTGGCTTATGCTTATAAAAATATAGGCATCGGCTATTATTATAAAAGCAATTATGTAGAGGCGCTCCAGTATTACAACCAGTCGCTGGATATTTTCAAAGCTTTAAAAGACAATATTGGTATTTCCAACCTGCTGAATAATATCGGTGTGATTTATTATGACCGTGGAGATGATGCCAAGGCACTGGATCATTACCTGCAATCCCTGCGCTACTCTGAACTTGCCAAGGACAAACTCAGGATTCTGACCGCCTTGAATAATATCGGTGGTGTGTACAATAATAAAGAGCAGACACACCAGAAAGCACTCGAATATTACCTGATGGCATTGCCTATCTGCGAAGAGTTGGGTGATAAGCAATCCCTTGGATCCATATCGGTTAATGTCGGCTCTATTTATTTCAGGAAAGACGAAGATGAAAAAGCGCTTTCCTATTTTAACAAAGCGCTGGAAGCCTACGGTAATTCAGAAGGTGCACTGAATGCTTATAATGCCATGAGCAAGCTTTACCTGAAAGAAAAAAAGTTTGGGCTGGCTTTGAGTACCAATACCAGGGCGCTTCAGATTGCAGAGCAGCTGGATAGTAAGATCAGCATGGTCCAAACTCTTGCTGGTATGGGTAATATTTACAAGGAAATGAATGATGCGCCGAAAGCCATCGATTATTATAATCGTGCAGAAGTGCTGGCAGTGGAAATAGGAGCCAATACAGAATTACGTGATTTGTACCGGGACATGGCCATGACCTATGCGGGAGCAAAAAATTATGAAGCCGCCTTTAAATACCAATCGCTTTATTCAGAAAAAAGCGCACAGGTTTATAACGAAGACCAGGACAGGAAACTGGCTGCATTACAGTTTGGGTATGACCTGGAAAAAAAGCAAAACCAGATCTCTATCCAGGAACTTCAGTTAAAAAGACAAAAGACCCAGAAGAATGGGCTGATCATAGGCTTGTCCTTAGTGGTGTTGATCGTTGTTGTTTTATTCCGGGATTACAGGATCAAGATCAAAACAAACAGGCTGCTTGACAGGCAAAAAATGGAAATCGAAAGCCTGCTTCAGAATATACTTCCGGCTGAAGTGGCACATGAACTACAGGCTACCGGTAAAGCCACGCCTAGGAATTATGAATCAGCCTCCATTTTATTTACCGACTTCAAAAGCTTCACCAGTTTATCTGAAAATATGTCTCCTGATGAAGTAGTAAAGGAATTGAACATTTGCTTTATTGCTTTTGACGAGATCACTGAAAAGTACAACCTTGAAAAAATAAAAACCATCGGAGATTCCTATATGTGCGCCGGAGGTATTCCTACGCCTTACGATGATCATGTTTTCAATATTGTAAAGGCAAGCCTCGAAATGCAGGAATTCATTTACCAGAATAACCAGCGCAGGAAGGAACTGGATCTTCCACCATGGGAGATCCGGATTGGCATAAATGTGGGACCCGTTGTTGCCGGTGTCGTGGGGAAAAGAAAATATGCCTATGATATATGGGGCAGTGCAGTAAATATCGCCAGCAGGATGGAAAGCAATGGTATGCCGGGACAGGTAAATATTTCCTCCGCCGTTTATGAGATCATCAAGGATAAATATGCCTGTATTTACCGTGGTAAGATCTATGCAAAGAACGTGGGTGAAATAGATATGTATTTTATCGACCATGAAATCGAAAATTTTGATGGATTCCGGAATTTTGAAGAGGTTGAAAAAACAGAGATTATTGTTCCTGCCGGCAATGACAGGGATGTCCTGCAATAACTTCAGTTAGCATTAGAGAATCATCTATGTGACATTGGTCACAATAGTGAGGAAATTAATTTCGTTGTTTTAGTGTCAGCAAATTTCCTCTTATGAAATTCTTTGCTAAACCTGCACCTGTTCTTCTCACTGTTTTGCTTTTCATGATTTCCTGTAAGCATGAACCATTGTTCAACATAAACCAATCCCCGCAGCAAAGCACATCCTGCAATCCGGATTCGGTCTATTTCCAGCAGCAGGTCTTGCCAATATTTATTTCTAATTGTGCCATGAGCGGCTGCCACGATCAGTCAACGCATAAGGAAGGACTGATTTTATCGTCCTACAGTACCATCATGAGCTCAGGCACGGTCATTCCTTTTAAGCCCGGAAGCAGCAAGGCTTATAAACTGATCATGGAAAACAATCTGGCCGACAGGATGCCTCCACCTCCCTCCAGTGCATTAACCGCGGAACAAAAGAATGTTATTTATAAATGGATTTTGCAGGGTGCCAGTAACAATGCCTGCATGGGTAATTGCGATTCCAGCTTATTCACCTATTCGGCAGCTATTAAACCTATCATCACCAATAGATGCCTGGGATGCCATAGCGGAAGCGCTCCTGGTGGCGGTGGTATTGATCTTTCATCATACATCAACGTGAAGTTCAGAGTGGATGATGGAAAATTATGGGGATCGTTAAATCACATGCCCGGTTATTCTGCCATGCCAAAAGGAGGACAGAAACTAACAGATTGCGAATTGGGCCAGTTCAAAAAATGGATCGATGGCGGTGCCTTGAACAATTAAATTACGAGGCTTTAAAAAGAATTCAACTTTATTGGACGGATACTTGCCGGATAAACTGATGGAAATCTAAATAATAGCTTCAATCTGTATCTTTATTGTCCTGAATGGAACCGTTTTATGGACTATCCTTCCTATACAGATATTATTTATAAGTACAGCATTTTTGACAGGATGATCGAAGGTGTGCAGGTGATCGACCGCAACATGACTTATGTATATGTGAACGATGCCATTGCCAGCCAGGGTAAATCTACAAAAGAAGCTTTGTTGGGACAGAGGATGACTGATATGTATCCTGGTATCGAAAAGACCCAGGTTTTTCAAAATATCATCAACTGCCTTGAAAACAAAAAGCCCTGCAGCTTATTAAATGAATTTCATTTCAGTGATGGCACCAGGGGATGGTTTGATCTCAGAATGGAACCTGTGGATGAAGGTTTGCTGATCATGTCATTCGATGTTACTGCCCAAAAAGAAATGGAATTTGAACTCAGAAAAGTTAACTACGATCTTCAAAAACTCGTGGAAGAAAAATCTGAGGAATTGATCCATGCTCATGAAAGACTGAATACCGAACTTGAAAAAAAGCTGCACCTGAGCCAG
Source organism: Bacteroidota bacterium (assembly GCA_023386045.1). Taxonomy (GTDB): domain Bacteria; phylum Bacteroidota; class Bacteroidia; order Chitinophagales; family Chitinophagaceae; genus Flavisolibacter. The sequence continues at coordinate 142,075 of JAEWKK010000012.1, read as the reverse complement.
GTAGAGATTTCTGATTACAAACATGCACTGGATGTTTCCTGCATTGTGGCCATTACAGACCAAAAAGGTATCATCCATCATGTCAATGAAAATTTTTGCAGCATTTCCAAATATTCAAGGGAAGAGTTGATTGGACAGGATCATCGCATCATCAACTCTGCTTATCATCCAAAGGAATTTATCAGGAATCTTTGGGTTACCATTGCGCGTGGACAGGTGTGGAGGGGAGAACTGAAAAACAAGGCCAAGGATGGAACTTATTACTGGGTAGATACCACTATCGTGCCTTTTCTGGATGAAAATGGAAAGCCTTATCAATACCTCGCCATTCGCAGTGATATTACACAACGTAAGCTGGCAGAAGAGCAATTGGTGCAATCCAATGAAGAACTGGAAAACAAGGTGGTGGAGAGAACACTGGAGCTCACACATGCTTTGGAACGCGAAAAAGAACTGAATGAAATGAAATCGCGATTTGTTTCCATGGCCTCTCATGAATTCAGAACGCCCTTGAGTGCCATTCTTTCAAGTATATCACTTGTGGAGCATTATCTTACCTTGGAACAGGCGGAGAAGCGTCAGAAGCATGTGGATCGCATTAAGGCTTCTGTAAAGAATCTTACAAGTCTGCTGGATGATTTTCTTTCACTTGAAAAACTGGAACAGGGTAAGGTGGAAACACACACTTCAGATTTTGACCTGGCTGAATTACTCGAAGATGTGGTCGAAGAAATGGATGGCATGCTGAAGAAAAAATACCAGACAGTGAAGATCGATTTCCAGGGAGAAAAAATGGTCCACCAGGATAAAAAAATATTGAGGAATATTTTTCTGAACCTGGTTTCTAACGCAGTAAAATATTCTGGTGAATGGAAAGAAATTCTGGTAACTGCTATTGTAAAAAATAAGCAGGTTAGCATCTCTGTTCGTGACCAGGGTATAGGAATTCCGGAGGAGGCACAGAAACATTTGTTTGGAAAATTCTTCAGAGCAGGAAATGCAACTAATATCCAGGGCACGGGCCTGGGTTTAAATATTGTCAAGAGATATGTGGAACTTCTCGATGGTAATATATCTTTTAGCAGTAAAGAAAATCAGGGTTCAACATTTACAGTTGATTTTCCCGCATATAAGGAATAATACTCCTGATTTAAGTGTAGCCTATACACATCCTCGTCGTTAAAATCAACCAGAACTGCGAACAGTTAGGTTTTTAATTGACGAATCTCATATTTCCTTCAGGAACATGCCTATAGTTTTGTTTTGCATGAAAAAGATTCTTGTCATTGAAGATAATGAAGAGATCAGGGAAAATACCGTGGAGTTGCTTCAATTGAGCAATTTCAATGTCAGGGCTGCTGTTAATGGCAGGTCAGGCTTTGAAATTGCCCAGCAATACCTGCCGGACCTGATCCTTTGTGATATGATGATGCCCGAATCGGATGGTTATTTTTTTATTCAGCTGGCTAAAAAAGACAAGCTGGTGAAAGACATTCCCCTTGTTTTCTTTTCTGCAGGATCTCCTGCCCCTGATGTACAGCAGGTTCTTATAAAGCTGGCAAATGGCTACCTTAAAAAGCCATTTACAGAAGAAGATCTTCTCCAGATCATTACAAAAGCTTTGAACAAAACAAAAAGCCAGTAATTAAACTGGCTTATTTTTTTTATTTATTTTTCCTTACTGCGCCAGGTAGCCGCCATCAACCGCATAATAGGAGCCGGTAACAAAAGAAGACCTGGATGAACCGAGCCAAAGTACCAGTTCAGCCACTTCATCTGCTTCTCCAAGCCTGCCTATGGGATGCAACCCTACCAAAGCCTTCATAGTATTTTCATCCAGTGATGACAGGAGGGGAGTTTTAATATATCCTGGCCCGATGGAGTTGATGCGGATATTTTTATCAGCGTATTCAAGTGCTGCAGCCTTGGTGAGTCCTACCACACCGTGTTTGGCCGCAACATAAGCAGGAGAGAGCCTTGTACCAGCCATTCCCAGAATCGAAGCTACATTGATGATACTTCCTCCATTCTTTTGCATGGCAGGTATCTGGTAACGCATGCCATAGAATACACCAGAAAGATTGATATTAATTACTTTCTGCCACCCATCAATAGGATATTCCCCGGTGGCGCCCAATGGTCCTCCTATGCCAGCATTGTTCACCGCAATATCAAGCGATCCGTATTGTTCGATGGTTTTTTTGACGAGCATTTCATTGTCATCAGCAGAAGAGCTATCTGCCTTGATAAAAAATGCATCGCCGCCATTTTTCTTAATAGCTGTTGTTACTTCCTGGCCATGGGTTTCATTGATGTCTGATACAATAACCCTGGCACCTTCAGCTGCAAATTTTTCTGCTACTGCTTTCCCAATTCCGGAACCCGCTCCTGTAATGATGGCGGTTTTGTTTAAAAGTTCTTTCATGATCAAATTTTTACCAGTGATTAAAGAAGATAAGTTTCGGGTGAAGATGTTGTGATTTTGATTGGCTCCGGACTAGATAAAACAGGCTATGAAGTTAGCCCATTCTTTGCGCAGTGAAACTGATTGTTATCACTCAATTCAGTTGGATGAATTCAGGACGTCTGATAAAATTCTGGTTATACTTGTATCGTATGTTGGATCGAAGCTGAAAAACAAACCTGTTATTCATCCTGTCCTTTTCAGTAAAATAACTTCCTTTTATTTCAATGGTTCCAAAGATCAGGCTTTCATTCCTGATCCTCAGTCCACCGCCAATTACAGGTATTAGTCTTTCACCATTGTCCTGTTCTTTAAAATAAGTGGTGCTTCCGAAAATGAATGGTGCAAATTTGAAAAACAACAAGGTGTTTGGTGTATAGAAAACGGATTCTGCCTTTAAGGTTGCTCTTATATGTCCGGGAAGATAAAGATTGTCATATCCCTGTATACCATACCTGCTTTCCAGGAACAGGGGCTCATCTAATCTTGAATTGAATTGCCTGGTGAAATGGGCTGTTAGAAAAGTTCTTTGTTTCCATTTGCTTTTCCAATGATGCAGCTTTCCAAAGTATTCAATATTGCCCAGGAGTGTGAGGTCTTCAGATTTTCCTTTATCAAAAGAACTGGCAAAAGCAAAGGTGTAATTAATGAACCTCTCATGATTGGTTACATAATTGAGGTTGAAGTTCAAACCTACATAAGGTCGGGTGGTAGTGTCCTTTTTTGTAAATCCGCCAGTAATCGTTCCATCAACACCCTGTGGCAGGTCTTCCTTTCTTCCAAATCCATAGATATACTGGGTCTTATAAAAATTCTGGCGGTAAATCGATAAGGAGCCAAGCATGGCATACAAATTTGCGAATGCATAATTGTATTCATTCTTGTATTGCAAAGGCTTTTCTGTGAATTGCTGATCCATCATCCTTAGTGCAATAAGATAGCGGAAAGCACTGGCTTCATTATCACGGCCTGTTAACTTATAACTTGGATTCCATCCCACCCAACCATCATGTATCCTGTATTGATAACGGAGGTCATTTTCATAAACCGAATCAAGGCTGAACATATTGGAAGTGGAATGCCATTCTGTGATCAGGGCATAAGTCCATCGCGCATTTGGATTAATGAGAGGTCTTAGCAACTGCATGAAAACTACATTCTCTTCTCTCTTTCCACTATTGAAAGCACGGTTGAAATTCAAATAACCCAGGTTTGCATCTATAAAGGTTCCAAGTATATTTCTCTTTAAATACGACAGGCCATATCCAAAGGATCTTTCCCTGGGCCTGTCGTACATGGTTTGAATGGATAGCCTGTCACCATAACCTAAAAAATTATCCTCCCTGATTTCAAGGATAGCACTTTGATGACTTTTGATATCAATGCTTCCACCAAGGGAAAGCACATCTTTCACGAATATGGTCACATCAACCGAATCTGGTTTTCCTTTTACAGGTTTCACCACTATCCGGGCATCCTGGAGGAAGGGCAGATCCCTGAGATAGCGTTCATTATTGGCAAGCAGGAAAGGTGAAAGCCTTTCGTTTTCATGAAAGAAAAGTTGGTTCTTGGCAACAAATGGCCTGGTAGTACGATGCACCTGGTTGGCAAGGTGGGTCAACTTGTTTTTCATCTTCCTGGATGTGTCCTGGATGGATACGCCAAACCCAACCGGTTGAATGGTAATGCGGCGGATTACTTTATTCCTGAACTTCTGGAAGACCTTGTCGCCCCGCTGCAGGTCTTTTTCCTTTTCTTCCATGGTATCTGCCAGGAGTGATTGTGCCAGGTCGCCCAGCAATCCTTTGCGGTTCATTAGAAGGCTATCCACTTTATTTTGAGGAATACTGGTATCTTTTTGTGCATACAGCTGCAATGCGGGCATCAGCAATGCCAGTAAAAGGATATATATTCTTACAGAAAACATGATTGTCTTTCAATACTACAAATGAAATACCACGGTGGTTTGCATCCTTAACCTTGTCCATTAAAAATAAGCTATTCAGCATGTCTTTAAGACCTTAATAGCTTCTGCGAAGCCAGTTCTTTTTGAGATGATAGGGGTCAAGACAGGCAATGATAATGGTCATAACTGAAGCAGAGTTATGGTTCAAATTTTGCATTTAGGATAAGTTCAGTAAATAATATCAGTTAACGTTACAAACAGTTTTATGAAAAAAGACGAGTTGCCAAACCAGCAGAACAAAGAAGAAGGCCAGTTGCCAAAGGATTTGAATTATGATCCCAGGGAAGATATTTATAACCAGGCAGAAAAATACGAGCTGGTAGAAGATAAAGATTCCCTGATATCAAAGAATAACAACCAGGAAACAGGTGATGACCTTGATATTCCGGGAGCAGAGCTGGACGACGAACAGGAAATGATAGGTGAGGAAGATGAAGAAAATAATTATTATAGCCTGGGTGGCGACAATCACAATGACCTTGATGAAGACAATGGTTAATGAACCAACTATTAATTAATGCTGGTTTCCAAGCATTTCATTGCTTTCATCTTTTCTTTTTTCATTCGCATGAAGTGAAGAAACCACGCCGGTAATCAGTGATGAAAAAATAAGAATGATCAGACTGTAAAACTCCAGGGTTGAAATATATTGCTTGGCAGCTACCACTATGGAAAGCAATACGGATAATAAGATCAGGGAAAGATGAAGGATCCTCATAAGGTGCGGTTATTCCTAAACAAGATAAGTTCTAAATCCTAACCAGTCAAGCCCTGTCTGAATGTGTGTAATTTTAAAACATACAAAGAATGATGCATACAAAGGTTTTCAAAAACGCGCGCCTAATATTCTCAACAAATAAGATCACTGATCACCTTCATTATTTGCGCTGACAGCCATCATTGGCTACCTCCTCGTATGAAAATAGCTTCATGCAAAATTGGTATATGCAAAAAGCTATCAATCAGTCAACTGAACCACAGGCAGCTGTTACAGCTGGTCCCTTTATTACGATAATTGAGCCATTTGAACACAGGATGAGTGCCGTCGAAGATCTTAAGCACCGAATAAAATGCGCGGCTGACCAGGCATCCAAAGAGCTCGCAGAGAAATTTCCATTAAAGGCAGGGGAACTTACTGGTAAACTTTATCATTTTTTAGAAACCCTTAATTATGCCAAACAAAAAAGCATATTAATTATCCTGGGAGACCAACTCGAAAAAGCCATTTATTTTAATGAACCAGTGGTGGAAAAAATCCAGGTCAGTGATGTATTTGATGCAGAGGATTTATACCTGGAACAGGAACCTGCTTTTAACTTCCTTTTATTGCTGCTTAGTGCAAATTCCGCGAAATTATTTTTGGGAGATGTAAAACTTGATCATCTTGATCCAGTTCCAATTCCTGGAGAAGCATTGGAAAGAGACCTTCCCGAAAGAATTTCTAATTTCTCTGATATGGATGAGAGGAAGCAGATCACTATTAAAAAGTTCTTCCGGCAAATTGATGAATCCCTGTCACAGGTATTGAAATCACATCCCTTCCCATTGATTCTTGCCTGCACTAATAAAAGCAAAGGTTATTTCAACGAAATCAGTTCAAACAGGGAAAAGATCAGTGAATTTTTAGAGGGCAACTATGAAGATGCTACAGAATCGGAACTTCTGGTATTACTACAACCTGCTTTAGAACGCCTGCAAAAAGAGCAGCAGCTAAAACTTATTAATCAACTTGAGGAAGCTCATAATCGACATGAAGCAGTTGAAGGGATTCATGAGGTTTTAAATGCTGCCAAAGAAGGGAAAGGACGCATGCTCCTGATTGAAAAAGATTATAAGGAATTGATTGGTGGAAGAGACCTGGTTCCTTTGACCATTGCCCAGGTAATGAGTTATGGTGGCGAGGTGAAATTCTTAACTAAAGGAATCCTCATGAATCATTCACCTGTTTCCATGATTTTAAAATATAAATGAAAACAATGAAGAAGCCTGGTATAAATGCTGACTGGCATAAAAAACATCCCATGCCAAAAAAACCAACACTCGAACAGAGAGTACATTGGCATAAGGAACACCTGAAGCATTGCAGTTGCAGAAATGTTTTGCCTGCCGGACTTCTTGCAGAAATGAAAAAAAGAGGGATGGAAATTCCGGCATAAACAATAGACAACCTGATTATTTGAAAATAATTTTTTAACCATGAATCAATTGTTAGAAAAAACCACGGCAGTAATTCAATTAGGAAAGATTGCATTAAAAGCCGATATCGCTGTGCCATCACAGGCACATGCTTTTGTATTATTTGCACATGGAAGTGGCAGCAGCAGGCTTAGTCCACGCAACCAGATGGTGGCTTCCTTTCTCAACCAGCAGGGAATAGCCACCTGCCTTTTTGATCTGTTAACATTGGAAGAAGATATAGAGAAGATCAACCGGTTCAATATTGAACTACTGGCAACACGACTGGAAGATGTTACTCAATGGTTTTTGACACAGGAGAAATACCATGGCTTCAGGATAGGTTATTTTGGTGCCAGTACCGGAGCTGCTGCTGCTTTAAAAGCAGCAAGAAATATAAAACAGATCGCTGCAGTGGTTTCCCGGGGTGGCCGCCCCGATCTAGTAATGAATGACCTTCCTTTTGTAAAGGCACCTACACTACTTATCGTCGGGCAGGAGGATACAGATGTGCTTACATTAAACAAAAAGGCTTTGGATCAGTTGTATTGGGAAAAGAAATTGGAAATCATTCCAGGCGCCGGTCATTTGTTTGAAGAAAGAGGGACAATGGAAAAAGTTTGCGTGATGGCAGCTACCTGGTTCGAAACACATTTGCAACCATTGGAATTATATAACTAAAAATCCAGGACATGTTTAAAAACAGAATAGAAGCTGGAAAATTACTGGCGAAAAAGCTGGTGGCTTACAAGGATAAAGAGGGTGTGATCCTTGCCGTTCCAAGGGGTGGAGTGCCTCTGGCTGCTGAAGTGGCCAGGGAACTTCATCTCCCCCTTGATATTATTCTTGTTAAGAAAATTGGTCACCCTTTCAATAAGGAATATGCAATTGGTGCTGCTGGAATGAACGATAGCTTTGTCATTCCTCATGAAAATGTTTCTGATACATACGTTAATGAAGAAATCCAAAGGATTAGGATCAGGTTAAAGGAAATGCAGCATCAGTTCCTGGGCGAGAGGGAACCAATTAACCTGCAGAATAAAACGATTATTGTAATTGACGATGGTATTGCTACAGGAAATACACTGCTGGCCACCATAAAAATTTTAAAAAAGAGCATGCCTTCAAAGATCATCATTGCAACTCCTGTTGTTTCACGTTCAGCAGCCCAAAAGCTTGAGGTGGAGGTGGATGAACTGGTTAGTTTGATGATACCTGAATATTTTAATAGTGTAGGAGGGTTCTATGATGATTTCAGGCAGGTGGAAGACCAGGAAGTGATCGATTGCCTGGCAGCTTTGAAAAATGATGAGATGGTGAAAGCTGGTGATGACCATCAGTGAGAACGCTGATGACCGTCATTGATCCTGGCGAACTGCGACTGTAATTTTACATCAGTTTAGTTTGAAACGGTTCGGTTAAGTAAGACCTTAAGATGCTTTTTTAAATGAACAGTTGATTGTTGGTCTTAAAGCAGTATAAAAACTGTGATCTTAACCTGGGATGTGGAGAATTAAATGAGACAATGGCAGACAAAAGGATCTGCAAAGCTTCAAAACTGCTATTAGCCGGTAAGGTAGGTTGGTTACAGCCTGCCTTATTTATTTAATGATTATGCCTTTGTTTCCATACCCAGTAGATACCCCTCACATTTGTTTTCCATTCAGGCAGCATTCTTACCAAAATGATTTCTTCAACGAGGTCAAGAAGCGTACAGGTAAACGCCAGATAGAATAAAAAATAGGGAGGATTGTTTAAAAAAAACAACAGGATCAGAAAACTGCCCTGAAAGATGGCAGATGCTTTGGCCAGGTAAGTATGAAAGCTGCTCGGCTTTCCATATTTTATAAAGGCAGTAATGATTTGCAAAAGAAAAAATGCAAAAAGAATCAGGAGCAGGGGAGTGACTTCCTTCATAAAATCAAATTTGAAAACATATGCCCCGATTACGCCCATCAAAACAGTTCCATCATCCGCAATTGAATCCAGTTTGGCACCCATGATACTGCTCACTTTATATTTCCTGGCGAGGTATCCGTCTATGGAATCTGTAAAAAAACTTAAGGCAAGAAACCACTTAAATAGCGAAACGTTGCCAATAAGGATCAGGAAGAGCAATATAAAAGAAGCCACCAACCGGTAAATGGTAATCCCATTGATGATATAATAACTGGTCTTTTGCATGAGTCTTTGTCAAATTTCTGATATATCAGTTGAATTTGGGATGAGAATGCTCAGGGCGGGTGGCGTATAGCATATGGCTTATGGCAAATGGCATATGGTGGCAAAGGCAGATAGCTGATAGTATTGCCGTTTCCCGATTCTCGTTTCACGTTTAATAATGTTTCCCTCCTTACCGTTTTTCCCGGCTAAATTTTCCCGGTTTCTCAAAAATATTTTGCGCAACCAAATAATTGCATATATATTTGCAACCAAACAGTTTCATTTAATAAAACAAGAAGATGCGAAGAGATGTTTTCCAGGCGATTGCCGACCCTACAAGACGGGCCATCATTACACTGATTGCCCTGAATGCAATGACCCCCAATGCCATTGCCGAACATTTTGATTCGAGCCGGCAGGCTGTTTCCAAGCACCTGCGCATATTAACCGAGTGCCAACTGGTGAAACAGGAACAGTCGGGGCGAGAAATCTACTATCATTTCAATCCTAAAAAGATGAAAGAAGTTTCTGACTTTATTGAGCCCTTCCGCAAGATGTGGGAGACCAAATTCAATCAGCTGGACAAAGTATTATCTAACATCAAAACCAATAAAAAATGAGTACCAACAAAACAGAGGTCGTTAAAGACCTGAAAGAAAAATCAATTCTTGTTTCAAGGAAATTTGATGCGCCGGTGGAAGATGTATGGCGTGCCTTTACCGAAAGCCAGCTGTTAGATCAGTGGTGGGCGCCTGCGCCATGGAGAGCTGAAACCAAATCCATGAACTTTGCTGTTGGAGGTTACTGGCTCTATGCAATGGTAAGTCCTGAAAATCAAAAGCACTGGGGTCGCATGAATTACCTGGATATCCAGCACCACAAATCTTTTGATATCGAAGATTTTTTTTGTGATGAAAATGGTAAGACCAACGATCAGTTGCCTCACTCAAAGGGTCAGAATCTTTTCACTGCAACAGAAGATGGAACCAGGGTGGATTTCAAAATGCATTATCCTACAGAAGCAGACCTGCAAAAAATCATTGAAATGGGATTTGAGCAGGGTATCACTGCCTGCTTCGAACAGCTTCAACAATTATTGGACAAACAAAAATCATAAACCATGAGCATAGTTGCTTTATTGACTGTTATGGCAGGATTCCTCTCACTGGTATGCCTGCTGGCGTTACACCTAATGAGCCCTGAATTCAAACCCAGCTGGCGAATGGTGAGTGAATATGCAAATGGCCAGCACAAATGGATCCTTACTTTATTCTTTCTGCTTTGGGGTATCTGTTCCATTTTATGTGCTGCTTTGCTTTGGAACCAGGTAAGTAGTATTTGGGCTTCTATAGGTGTTGTACTTGTTTTTATCACTGGCATTGGAGCCATCTTTGGAGGTTTGTTTGATGTAAATCATAAGTTGCATGGAGTAGCTTTTGGATTGGGTGTCCCCTTTCTTCCCATTGGCGCATTGCTGGTGAGTTATCATCTTGTCAAATTATCATCATGGAATGAGCACCAGTCGCAACTTCTGATCTCTGCGCATGCTATCTGGATCAGTCTCGTTTTGATGGCTTTTTCGATGATGTTGCTGTTCTCAGGATTTAAAAAAGCCGCCATTCCTTTTGGTCCTAATATCGCTCCTCCTGAAGCCCTTCCACCAGGTGTAATTGGCATTAATGGTTATATGAACAGGATCCTCATCATAGTTTACATTTTATGGTGTGTATTCATTGCAAAAATCTACCTCACATTTTAAACATGAAAAAGAATAAAATCAATCTGGCTTACTGGATCACACTGATGATTCTTAGCATAGGATTTTTGTTTTCAGCCATTCCTTCTATTCTAAAGCTCCCTTATGCAGTTGAATATTTTACCAATGTATTGAAGCTGCCGGAATACCTGCTTTTCTTTACCGGAATCATCAAACTTTTGGGTTTGGTAGTTCTATATGTCCCCGGCTTTCCCCGACTGAAAGAATGGGTGTTTGCCGGATTTGCTTTTAACCTGTTAGGTGCCTGGTACTGTAATGTAGCTGCACTGCATTCCTATACTGCAGGTATACCCGTGGTTATTTATCTTGCCATTCTTTTTTTGCTATATTATCTCTATGAAAGAAAGAAAATAATGCATTCCAGTATTATTTCAGAACCAGTTAATCAGGCCATGTAAATTTTATCCTCTTTTCCTGTAACTGATGATCGCCCAACTGTTAAGAGCTACTGCAAATCCAGCCATGATCCACAAATGAGTCTTTATCTCATTGAATCCACTCCCTTTCAACATCACCATCCGCATCACTTCTATGAAATAACTTACCGGATTGGCTTTAGTGATCCATTGTGCCCATGAAGGCATGCTCTCTATTGGAGTATATAATCCACCCAATAAAATAAAAACCATCATCAGGAAGAAAGAAATAAGCATGGCCTGCTGTTGCGTTTGTGTAACCGTTGAAATCAATAAACCAAGGCCAAGTACCGCAGCAAGAAAAAGCGCAGCAAAAACATAGATGGTGAGATAGCTGCCCACCGGAAGGATCCCATATGCCAGCCATGAAACCAGCAATCCAATTGAGAGGATCACCAGGCCTATGATCCAGAAAGGAAGGAGCTTGCCCAGTATGAAATGGTATTTCCGGATGGGTGTGACATTAATCTGCTCTATGGTTCCCACTTCTTTTTCCTTTACAATATTCAATGCAGTTAAAAAAGTTCCTACCAATGTCAGTAAAACCACCAGGATGCCAGGAACCATAAAATCCTTGTAATCCTGGTGTGGATTGTACCAGTTTAAAGGACGGATTTCCATTACTACCTCGGGTGGAAACCTGGGATTCTGAATCCATTCACTTCTCAGTTCATCATTGTAATCCCTGATAACCGTGCGCAGGTAATTTCCTCCTAAGTTTGCCTTTACTCCATTGATGGCATTGACAGCAATGGAAAGAGAGGCTTCCTGTTCACGTACCATCGTTCTTTCAAAAGCGGGTGGGATTTCCAGCACCAGGTCTGATTGATTGGCTTCTACCTTTTCCATTGCTTGCTTTTCACTGCTGCCATAACTCTCCACCTGGAAATAACCTGAAGCACTAATTTTTTGTACCAGCTTTCTGGAATAAGAGGAATGATCATGATCTACTACGGAAAGACTGATATTTTTCACATCATAATCAGCAGCCCAGGGCAGTACCATTAATTGAACCAGAGGCATGATAAAGATCATCCGCAAAATGGCGCTGTTACGAAAGATCTGCCTGAACTCTTTTTCCAGTAAAAACAGAAGTGTTTTCATGCCAGCCTGATTTTAAATTTCTTTAAACTAAGTGCTACCAGTAGCAAGGTGGTGATCAAAAGAATCCCTGTCTCTTTCCACACAAATTGCCAACCCACGCCCTTGATCATCACGGTGCTCACGATATCATAATACCATTTGGAAGGCAGTAAGTGTGCAAGGACCCTTAATGGCGTAGGCATGTTTTCAATCGGGAACATAAAGCCACTTAACATCACCGTTGGAAGAAACAATCCCACCAGGGAAATAAACATTGCCGTTTGCACAGTATCAGTAGCGGTCGAGATCAGCAAACCAAGGGACAAACAGGTAATGATAAAAAGAATGCTTTCCAACACCAGTAAAACAGGGCTGCCATTGATGGGCACATCCAGCACCCATACACTGAGAGCCAGGATACTGATAATGTTTACAAGGGAAAGCAGGAGATAAGGAATGGCTTTGGAGATGATGATCATTAAAGGTTGCATGGGAGAGGCCAGCATGATCTCCATAGTACCGGTTTCTTTTTCACGCACAATGGTAATGGCCGTCATCATGGTACACACCAGCATCAACACCATCGCCATCACACCCGGAACAAAACTATAAGCACCTTTTAGCTGGGGATTATACAGCATCCGTATTTCTGTATTAATCGAATAAGGAATTTGCCTGCCTTTTGTGATTCTTTCCCTGTAATCCATCAGCACCGAAGACGCATAATTGGTGAGTGTGTTGGCTGTGTTGGGATCTGATGCATCCGCGATCAGTTGCACCTGCGCCGTATGAAATCGTTCAAGGTCTTTCCCAAACCCGGCAGGGAAAATGACAGCTAATTTTACTTTTCCTTTTTTGAATGCATCCTCAACTTCACCGTAAGTATTTACGTAGGCCCAGCTTTCAAAATACCGGCTTGCTTCTATTTCATTGATCACAGAGGCAGAACTTTCATCCCTGGCCTCATCGAAGATGATTATCCTTGTATTCTTTACTTCATTGGTCAGGGCAAAACCAAATATGATGATCTGGAAAATGGGCATGCCCAGTAAGATCAACAGCGTTCTCCTGTCGCGAAGGATGTGATAGAATTCTTTTTTTATGAAGGCGCCGAGTTGTTTCATAATCAAGATTTAATCTGCCTGTCTTTTTGCTTTTCTCGCCAGTTTCAGAAAAACTTCTTCCATTGACTTTGCATTCATGGATGCTTTCATGGCAGATGGATTATCCAGCGCATCTATTCTTCCATCCACCATAATAGAAACACGGTCACAGTATTCAGCTTCATCCATATAATGCGTGGTGACAAATACAGTAATGCCTTTTTCTGCAGCTTCATAGATCATTTTCCAGAATTCACGCCTGGTTACCGGGTCCACGCCACCTGTTGGTTCGTCAAGGAATACAATCAGTGGTTCATGAAAAATGGCAACAGAAAATGCCAGCTTCTGTTTCCATCCTAAGGGAAGGGAACCTACGAGCTTGTCAGCTTCTTTTTCCAGATCCAGTTGTTGTAAAAGAGTAGCGGTTTTCTTTTTGATAAAATCCCTGCTCATGCCATAGATGCCTGCGTAAAAGCGGATGTTTTCCTTGATGGTCAGGTCTTCATACAAGGAAAACTTCTGGCTCATATAGCCAATTCTTTTCCTGATCTCCTGTGTCTGGTGATATACATCAAAGCCGGCTACTGTGGCCTTACCGGAACTTGGTAGCGACAGTCCGCAGAGCATACGCATGGCTGTTGATTTTCCTGCACCATTCGCACCGAGAAAACCAAAGATCTCACCCTTTCGAACGCTGAATGAAATACCATCCACAGCCATGAAGTTTCCAAAGCGTTTGGTAAGATTTTCTGCCTCTATCATGAATCTATCAGTCATTTTTTTTCATCAGGTCAATAAAACAATCTTCAATGGATGGTTCGATCTTCTGCATTTCCATCTGCCGGTCAGCATAGCTTTGTTGCAATGCTTCTGCTGATTGCTGATCAGATAAAATCACGTGGTGGTATTCTCCATAAGGATAAACATCAATCACTTCTTTTTCATTTTTCAGATCATTCAACAACGAAAGCATGGCTGGAGCTTTAACAGCATACAGCGGTTTTTTAAAATTGCCAGTAATGCCTTTGGGAGTATCAATGGACAGGATCTTTCCATCCTGCATCAGCGCAATATGATCACAGAGGTTGGCTTCATCCATATAAGGCGTTGATACCAGAATGGTGATGCCTTCTTTCTTCAATTCCTGCAACATGTCCCAGAATTCTTTCCTGGAAACTGCATCTACACCTGTAGTAGGTTCATCCAAAAAAAGCACAACGGGGTGATGAATGAGGGCACAGCTTAATGCCAGCTTTTGTTTCATGCCACCAGAAAGCTGGCCCGCTCTTCGCTTTTTAAAGGGTTCTATCTGCTGGTAAATATTTTTGATCAGTGCATAATTTTCCGCAATGGAAGTATTGAAAATGGTTGCAAAGAATTCCAGGTTTTCTTCAACACTGAGATCAGGATATAAAGAGAAACGACCTGGCATGTATCCAATGCGCTGGCGGATTTGCTTGTAATCTTTCACCACATCAAATCCATCAACGGTTGCTGTTCCTTTATCGGGAAGCAGGAGCGTGGTCAGCATGCGGAATACACTCGTCTTGCCAGCACCATCAGGACCAATGATGCCAAAGATCTCACCTGCTTCCACTTCAAAGCTCAAATCCTTTACTGCATGAACAGGAGAGCGTTGATCACCATAAGATTTTACCAGTCCTGATGCAGTTACCGATTTCATCATCTTTGTTTTTCATTGCCATCAAAATCCACTTCTCCATACATTCCTATTTTCAGAAAGCCATCATTTTTAACCCTGATCTTCACAGCGTAAACCAGGTTGGCTCTTTCGTCTTTTGTCTGAATGGTCTTGGGTGTGAATTCAGCCTTGCCCGAGATCCATATCAACTCACCACTATATTCCCTGAATCCACCCTCACCATTGTCTACAAACACTTTTACGGTCTGGCCCATTTTTATCTGCGAGAACTGGTCTCCGGTAACATAAGCCCTGAGATCCAATTCAGAGAGATTGGCAATTTTATACAGTGCTTTGCCCATCGTTACCATCTCACCTGGTTCTGCATATTTGGATAAAATGGTTCCCTTTGCAGGATTGATGACACGAGCATCATTGATCTGTTCTTCTAGCAAAGCAACTTTCTTTTGTAGGGGCTTGCCCTCACTTAGAACGGTTTTGTTTTGTGTGCTGACAGTATTTTTCTGTACATCAATCTGCTTACGGGTTACATCCATTTGTTTTCTTACTGTGGCTACCTGGTTGTTGATCTCATCGCTTTGCTTTTGTGTGGCAGCATCTGCCTTCAATAGTTTGTCGATCCTGGATTTTTCCTTTAGCAAACCATCGAGTTGTGTTTGCTGTAAGGACAGCTGCGCATTCAGCATGTTTACCTGTGGGCTGGCATCGGCGGTTTTTTCCTGCAATGCTTCCATGCTGGCACCTACCTGCTGCTTCTGGATCTCCAGTTCTTCTTTATCTATGTGGCCTACCACGGTGTTGCTGTCAATGGTCTGACCTTCTTCAATGTCCAGTGAAATGATCTTGCCTGTAAGACCGGCAGAAACAATAATCTCTTTTGCTTCAAATGATCCCGATGCATCTCTTTTATGATTGTTGTTGCTGCAGGCAATCAAAAAAAGAGCAGAGGAGAGAAGAGGAATGAATGTCTTCATGCTGATGGTTTTACTTATGATTTGATCCGGTGATGTTGGCATAATTGATTTTTGCAAGAATGAGCTGCAATTCATGAAGGATCAGGTTTTGCCTGGCTGCATCTTCGGCATTGACTTCACGCAGGTAATCACTAGTGGTAATACTTCCATTTTCCAGCTGAGCCCTTGCTACCTGTGTGATATGATTCCGCAGTGAAATAATGGATGTGTCCATCGTGATGAATTGCTTCCATTTGTCTATCTCCTCCAGTTGCTGCTTTTGTTTGATGGATGTCTGTAGAACAAAGACATCTTTTTGTACATCAATGGTCCTGTTATTGATCTCCAGTATTTTCTTTTCTGATTTCGACGTGTACAGGTTCCCGATAGTCCAGTTCAACCTGATACCCGCGATGTAAAAAGGTTCAAAGGAATTTTTCAGCATGTTCAGTCCGGGGCGACCATAACCAGCCTGGAGGAAGGCAGCGGCTTTGGGCTGGTTGCGTGCATTGATGATCTTTGCCTGCTCCTTTACTATCTCTTTTTGTCCATCTAATAAGTTGAGTTCAGGACGATGGATCTCGCTGGAACTGATATCAGGAGTTGAAGGAGCGACGAAAACAGTTTGTTCATCAATCTCATGGTTCATATAAAGTTCAAGACTTGCTATCAATGCCTTTCCTGATGCTTTTACTTCCACAAGGCGCTGTTCTGTTTTTAATGCTTCTGCCTGAAGAATATTTAACTGCGAACGAAGTACAGCGCCTTCCTGAACCCTTGCTTCCATTAAACGAATGCTGGACAAAAGGTCTTCCTTGATTAGCTGGATCTGTGCTGACTGCCGGTCAGTAAATAAAATACCCAGGTAGAGTTGTGTGATCCGGTCTCTCAAAGCGGTGAGCTCTACTTCGATCTTATCCTGCTCAACAGTCGCCTTTAATACTTCCAGCTTTTTTTGATGCGAGATCATTCCACCATCATACAATACCTGGCTCAGGTCTGTCAGTATCCTGTACTGGTCTTTTTGCAGTGGATCTATGCTGACACCGGGTAAGGCAAGAGGAAATGAGGTTACATCCGACTGATAGCTCGCCTGTGCACTCATGGCAGCCTGGGGCCAGAATCCTTTTTTTAAATTACTAATGGCAAGCTGTGCCGACTGGTTGATAAGATCTTTTTGTTTCAGCAAGGGATATTGAGCGGAAGCTTTTGAAATTACTTCCTCAAGGGTCAGAGTCTGTGCATCAACACTGAATGATAAAAGCAAGACGCTACCAACTAAAAGTGATTTGACCAAACAATTTAACCAGATAGTTAATCGATGCATAAAAAAATTTAAGGTTGTAGAGAATGAATGATCAGTTTGGGAACGGTTCTTTTTCTTTCTTCGATCATGGCTTTGAATTCCGCTTCATTGGCACCCGACACCAGGAGGATGAGAGGCTTGGCCAGGAAGGGGAATACACAAAGGGAAACGGTATTGATCACCAGTTCAAAAGGATCAATTTTCCTGATCTCTTTTTTCCTGATGGCATCACTGAGCTGCATGGCAAACATTTCAAATCGGGGAGAGCCGCTACCAAAAAGCTTCTTCACAAATTCTTTGGGTTGCTTGTTCATTTCATTGATCACAAAAAGTGGGATAAAAGGATTTTTAGAAACATTGTCCATATACTCCACGCAAAAAGCTTCGATCTTTTCAAACAGGCTGCTATCTGAATTCAGGATGGCATTGACCTTCGGAACAAATTGTCCTGCCACTTCAACAAAAATGGTTTCAAAGAGCTTGTCCTTGCTCCTGAAATAGTAGTGCAGCAGGGCCTTGTTGATTCCGGCTTCATCCGCTATATCCTGCATGCGAGCACCTGCCAGTCCCTGCCGGATAAAGATCTTTTTTGCGGCCTCGAGTATCTTCTCTTCTGTACTTGTATCCTTTTGAACTGCTTTAGCCATGTAGTTTAACCATTTGGTTAACGAAGATAGTTGGTTTTAGGAAAGAATCAGTTTTTTAAAAAAAATTCATGCTTGTTTGGGTTTTTTTAATGTATTATTTTGTGTTGATTTCATTGAGGCTTCACCTTAATTACGCAGTAATTCTACTCACTCTTTATCACTTCCGGGTTATTTTCAAAACTTAATTCATCGAAGGATGGTCGAAGGATGGTCGAAGGATGGATGCTTTAGGCAGGGCTTTGCTATACTGAAGGACGGGAGGAAAGATAGCGAGGGCCAGAAAGAAAGTGGGAAGTTTTACGAATGTTGTTTAATAATTAAGTGTTTAAGGTTTGAGGTTTTTAAGTTCACGAGATATCAATCCAATATTTTCGTTTGCGGCTTAGTAAAAATAAGAGCGGGGAACTGAGTGAGAAGTCCACTTCAACTATTCTCAGTCTAAACCGGGGCATGCTTTTGAATAAATCATACTACCTATCATAACAGCATGAAATCCAAAAATAATTTTCGAGCAAATTTACTTTTGCGGACAGAAGTGATGGCTTATGGCCTATGGAAAAGCCAATGACCATTGGCATACAACCTCCATGGGTAATTTTCAAATAAAGAACCTTAAACCTTAAACCCCTCGTTTATCAACGCGCTTTAAAAAAATCGACCCTGCCTGTAACCTTTCACCGCTACCCTGACTCTGTTCATGCAGGCAGTTATTTTATTGCCAGATCAATACCTAGTTCTACGCTGCACAAAAAACAAATGCTGGTAGTACTTTCTTTAGCCACCATTGTAGCACTTACACAATGCACAACAGAAATCGTTGAAAATGCAGAGGCAAAGCCTTTCAAAAGCAATCCGCCCACACTGATCGAAGAAGGCAAAAATATTTTTCGCTATGATAGTTTTGGTGATGAAGACTTCTGGAGTGGTATTCTGCATCTCGACAAAGCAATTGCTGGATCAGCCAATGGTGGTTATGGAACAGGGGTGAGTCCTAATACAGCGCTTGCAGTGGGACTGAAAGTAGATGCGGAAGCCCTGCCCGCATCGGTTGTAGCAGGTATCAGCAATGGCAGCATTAACCTAAACGATCCGGCTACAACACTGGCCTTGTTGCAACTCAATGCTGTCGTAGGTGTGAAAGGAAATTTCAACAATGCCGGTCAGCTGCAATCCATAGGTATAACCTGCGCTTCCTGTCATTCAACCGTTGATAATTCATTTGCACCTGGAATAGGTAAACGACTGGATGGCTGGCCGAACAGGGATCTGAATGTGGGTGCCATCATTTCACTAACAGATAATGCCCAGCCTATAGCTAATTTGCTGCATGTAAGCGAACCAACCCTTCGCTCTGTACTGGGTGGCTGGGGACCAGGAAAGTTTGCTGCTGTACTATTCATGGATGGCAAGGCCTTAAAGCCAGATGGCACAGTGGCTGCCAACCTGATTCCTGCAGCATTCGGACTGGAAGGAGTGAACCTCACTACTTATACGGGTTGGGGTGATATCAGTTATTGGAATGCTTTTGTTGGTACACTTGAGATGCATGGCAAAGGAACGCTTATCGATCCCCGCCTGAATGACCCGGTTAAATATCCAATTGCTGTAGAAAACCAGTTCTATAATGTAACACACAATCCCGACCTGATCACTTCCAAATTGCCAGCCCTTCGTGCCTACCAGCATTCTATCAAAGCACCCAAGCCGCCGGCAGGTAGCTTTGATGTGGCAGCAGCAGGAAGAGGAAGAGCACTCTTTGTTACAAAAGCTAATTGCGCGGGTTGTCATGCTTCGCCCTTATTAACGGATAACAGTCTGCGTACAGCTGCTGAAATTGGTATTGATGATTTTGAAGCCAAAAGATCGCCAACAGGTAAATACCGTACTCCACCACTGGGTGGATTGTTTGCCAGGTCTAAAGGAGGATTCTATCACGATGGAAGGTATGCTACTTATGGTGATGTGATCGATCATTACAATCAACATTTTTCATTGAATCTTACAGCATCGGAGAAACATGATCTGATCGAGTATTTGAAGTCGTTGTAGGAGAGTTTAAGGTTCTTTGAGTTCACGAGTTCACGAGTTCACAAGTTCACAAGTTCACAAGTTCACGAGTTCTGTTTGAAGTTTAAGAGTTTAAAGTTTAAGGTTCTTTAGGTGGAAGATTCTTTCTGTAGCGGTTAGGGTTTTTCCATTGACGTTTCTCGTTTGCCGTTTGCCGATTTTCGATTGCCGTTTTCCGTCACACGTTTGAGGTTCACAATTGCCGTTTCTCGTTTCCCGATTCCGGATTCCATTTCTACTCCAAATATAATCTGTTAGTAGTCTGAATTTAATGTAACCAGCAGCAATACAACTATCAGCCTTGGTTGTGTCACTTACTTCAACTGCAGGATAAAATTGAACAGAACAGATAGCATCTTTAAAAACCAGGGATGGCTAATATGACATTAATGAAGATTGATGTAATCAGCAGGTTTTCACCTAAGGGATTTTATTATACACAATTACTTATGCGTGTAATTCTATTGGTCAGATACTTTTTCCCCTTGAAGATGGTATGATTTTAAAGAGCCCTACAACCATCCTGGAACGAATCTGGAATGAAGGAACCAACCAGCAAGCCTACAGGAATAACGGAAGATCCAGCTTTGCTACTTTATTTTAACAGGGAAGCCTCAAGCTTTTCCGGTTATGAATGGTCTTTGCCCTATGGCCATTGTCAGAAATAATCAGCTCACCAGGGCCCTGAGTGGAAGGATCGGAAACCTGGTATTCCGCCAGCGTAATGGCAAGACCGTGGTTTATTCATTGCCTCGTGCTTACCCGCCACCAACAGCCAGACAACGAAGCCGCCGGATCCAATTTGCCAAAGCTGTATCCCTTGCAAAATTTTCAATCAGTGATGAAGTGCAAAAAGCTTTTTTTAAAAGCATTGCCCGGAAGGGACAAAGTATTTATCATGCTGCATTGAGTTATTTTTTGAAGAATGGAAGTGCTGATCAAATCAATCTCCCAACTCCTTCAATTCAAAAATTCAAAACAGAGCTTTTTCCTGGACGTTTACCTCTCAGCGATTTTGAGAACATTATCATGATGCCAAACAAAAATTATAATGCAGCTGTAAGAAATGAATGGCCGCCGGACAATGGCTTTCCTTGATATTTATTACTTACACGAAATGAAATCTTTATAAAACTAAGAAAGGATTTTGCTGATTAGGTCTGCACCCCTATTTTTGCGCCGGAGAGATGGCAGAGCGGTCGAATGCGGCGGTCTTGAAAACCGTTGACTGTAACAGGTCCGGGGGTTCGAATCCCTCTCTCTCCGCCTCCGCCCACCGTAGCTTTAGCGAAGGTGGGCTTTTCTTTTGGTGGGCTTCGGGCGTCTGCCCCATAGCCTCAGCGATGGAGCACGGACGCAGTCCACTCTCCGGTTCGAAGTCTCTAATAAATTTTACGGTTGTTAAAAAGTCTTCTAAATAAAAGTTCGAAAGCTGTAAATCATAGCTGCCAATATTTAAATCAAATCATAATAAATGCCTGCAAACTCAATATTTTTCAGGCATTTTTGTTTTTAGCCCATTGCCGAATCATTCAATTTTTTACAAATAAAATGGACCTGCAAAAAAATACAGCCGGCTAAAATTTTGCCCTACTTTTTCTCTGAAAACTTCGGCGAATACGGTGTGCTGGACTACTATTTAGACCATTACAATGTAAGCTACGCTGTAAGGTCTTAAACTGTTGAAGCATTATTCGTATTTTGCCCACTTTGTATAATCACCAGAACATAACATGCCAACATTACATTGGATAGGTAAGGAAAAGGTTGTAAATCATCATCAGGACGTACCCTACAAGATATTGGAACACCAATATAGTTTCTCGGCTGAAGCTGGAGAACAAAAAGGAATTGAAACCGGTAGCGGTAATAAAATTATACACGGCGACAATCTGGAAGCCTTGAAATCACTTTTGCCCCAGTATGAAGGGCAAATTAAATGCATTTATATAGATCCGCCATATAATACCGGAAAAGAAAATTGGCGGTACAATGACAATGTTAATCATCCCCAAATAAAGCAATGGTTGAACAAAATAGTAGGCAAAGAAGGTGATGATCTTAGCAGGCATGATAAATGGCTTTGTATGATGTACCCAAGGCTAAAACTGTTAAGAAAGTTACTTGCAGATGATGGGGTGATCTTCATAAGTATCGATGATAATGAACAAGCCAACCTACGTTTAATCTGTGACGAAATATTTGGTTCGAAAAACAAGTTTGCACATTTTACTTGGCGTTCAGAAGGAAACTTCGATAATCAAGCAAAAGCAAAAATTGTTCATGAATATGTACTTGCATATTTTAAGAATATCCAAAATGTAGGATTACCAAAGGCGATTGATCCTTCAGTTCCTAAAAAGAGTAAGATTTTTAAGACGGAAATCCGAAACACCATTGTAAAAAATGGAAGAAAGAACCCGCCTTCTTTTATAAAATTACCGGTTGGTTTTCCGGCAAAATTCGAAAACGGCACAATCTCAGCTCGTGATAGTGCATATCCGCATTATAAAAGTGATGTTGTAGTAGAAAACTTTAGAACCACAACTGAGGTTGAAATATATAGTGGATGGTCTTCAAAGGACCTTTTCGAGGAATTTATTAAAAATGGCTATTCAGATATAGCGGATCAGAAAGGTCAGAACACAACTTTCGAATTATTGGACAGCGGCACAATAGAGATGGTAAAAGGAAGGCAAAATCCAAGTCATGTGATTTCTATTCTACAAGGTTTGGGAAGTACTCAAAACATGAGTAATGAATTAAAGAGAATGGGAATAGCGTTTGACTATCCGAAGCCGGTGCAATTAATTGAATATTTACTTGGCATGTACTCCGATGAAAATTCATTGATACTTGATGCTTTTGCAGGTTCAGGCACGACAGCTCATGCGGTGTTAAACATGAATGCGATAAAGGGGCAAAGGAAATTTATATTAATACAAATAGATGAATTTGATAAAGAGGGGAACCTTATAGATGTAATTAATGAAATAACTGTTAAGAGAGTTAAATCTGTAATCAACGGATATAGTGATGTAGAAGGAACTGGTGGTGCGTTTGACTTTTATAAACTTGGCATACAATTGTTCAATGAGGATGAAAACATTAATGAAAATGTAAGTGAGGACAAAATTAGAGAGTATGTCTATTATTCGGAAACAAAACAGCCATTGATCCCCCCATCGAAAAGAAAGGTGAAGGATAATAGGTATTTCCTCGACAAGTTTAATGAAACTGCCTACTATTTCTTTTATGAGAAAGAATATTTAACCACTTTAGACAACGATTTTTTGGCAACTATAAAGACAAAAGCAGGTCAATACTTAATTTATGCTGACAATTGCCTTTTGGATAAATCTTTTATGCTAAAAAAGAATATCATTTTCAAGAAAATACCAAGAGATATAACCAGATTTTAAATGGAGTTAAAACCATACCAGCAAAAGGTACTAACTGACTTAGACAATTACTTAGGCTACGTTCAACAGGAGAAACGTATTGACACCGCTTTTAATAAATATTGGGCTGATAAGATTGGTGAATATAATCCAATCACAGGCAAAGGAATGCGACCTTATTTGAACAGCGTTCCTGGTGCTGTACATGTTTGTGTAAAAGTGCCAACGGCAGGAGGTAAAACGTTTATTGCCTGTAATGCACTAAAAACCATATTTGACGCTTATGATAATACGCAAACTAAAGCGGTAGTATGGTTAGTTCCCTGGAGTAATTTGCTTTCACAAACAGTTAAAAACTTGTCCAATCCGGAACACCCATACAGGCAAAAGCTGAATGCTTTATTTAATGGTCGTGTAGAAGTGTATGAAAAAAAGGATTTACTACAAGGAACAAATTTCAATCCTACCGTTGTAAACAAGCAGCTAAGCATTTTTGTAATGAGCTTTAGCAGCATCAGGTCAAAAAAGAAAGAAGACCGGAAAATATATGAAGAGAACGGGCAGTTAGCACAATTCGCTGAACTCAACACAGATGCTTCTCATGTATTGCCGAATACAGATGAGACAGCATTAATCAATATTATTCGCAGTTTTAAACCAGTAGTGGTTTTGGATGAAAGCCACAATGCAGAGAGCGAATTAAGCACTGATATGCTGCAAAACTTAAACCCGAGTTTCATCCTTGATCTGACAGCAACCCCTAAAGACAAGAGCAACATAGTTTCTTTTGTAAATGCTTTGGCATTGAAAAAGGAACACATGGTAAAGCTGCCGGTAATTGTCTATAACCACCACGATAAAAATGAGGTAATCAATAGTGCATTACATCTTCAACGGCAATTGGAATTGTTAGCGGAACAAGAGGAAAAGGAAGGCGGAAAGTATATAAGACCGATAGTTTTATTTCAGGCACAGCCAAGAACCAATGATGAAAACATTGATTTTAAAAAGTTAAAGGAAAAGTTGCTGTCCCTGGGTATTCCAGGGGAACAAATAAAAATAAAGACTGCGGATATAGATGAACTCAAAGGAATAGACCTAATGGCAAAAGGTTGTAAGGTGAAATACATTATAACCGTCAACGCTTTGAAAGAAGGTTGGGATTGTCCATTTGCTTACATACTTGCTTCACTGGCTGATAAATCTTCAGCTGTCGATGTGGAGCAGATTTTGGGTAGAGTTTTAAGACAGCCTCACGTAATGAGACATAAGAATTTTCAATTGAACCTTTCTTATGTACTAACTGCCTCATCCAAATTTTACGAAACGTTACAGAACATAGTTAATGGCTTACAGAGTGCAGGCTTTAGTAAAAATGATTACCGTAGTGTAGACAAAATGCCGGAGGAAGAGAAGCCAAAGGCAGCATCACCAATTGAAAACTTCTTATTTCCTGAGCAAACTCCACAGACAGAAGAACCAGAAGATATTGATGTCTCTAA
This sequence comes from Bacteroidota bacterium, assembly GCA_023386045.1. Lineage (GTDB taxonomy): Bacteria > Bacteroidota > Bacteroidia > Chitinophagales > Chitinophagaceae > Flavisolibacter. The sequence goes on along the minus strand of JAEWKK010000012.1, from coordinate 117,389 downwards.
AATTACTTTCAATCCTGCTGAACCCGCAGAAGAAACAAAATATCAGCCTGTAACGGATATTGTAACCCTTGCAAAAGAGACAAACGAAACATTTGAAAAGCAGATAGAAGAACAGGAAGCATCTACTGGTGGCGACCCCATTTTTACCGAAATCCCCGACAAAGTGATTGAATACAAAATGAGAGAAGCAGTTGCTTCTGAAGCAAAGGCGGTTACATTGCCTCGCTTTTACATGCAGGTTTCAAAATCGTTGTTTCATGATGCAGATTGGCAACCATTAAACCAGGAAGAACTCTTAAAAGGCTTTAATCTCGCCAGCCAGGATGCAGTTATAAATTTTGACGCCATTCGGTCAGACCTCTATAAAGTGGATCTGGAGGAAGTTAGACAGGGTGAATACAGTCCTAAATTTATACAGATTGATAGCAACAAATTAAAAGAACCCTTAGTTGAATACATTCTTTCCAAGCCAAAGGAAGAACAGGTTAAAGACATTGCAAGCAAGATGGTGAAGCGGATTGGCGACATGTACCCAATACCAGACCAGCACATAAGGAAATATGTATCTCGTGTTATAGAAGACATGAATGCGGAGCAGCTTTACGATTTCTTGATGCGGGAGCACAGTTATGCAGATGCTCTCAGAAAGAAAATCAGGTCGTTGGCTGACGTATATGCGGAAAAGAAATTAAAAGAATTGCTGAATGCCAGGCTTATTAAAATGCAGCACGATTATTCACTTCCGCCTGCAATAGTACCGGGAAGAACGGGAAGTGATATTGCCAATTCCCTGTATGAGAAAGAAGGCGATATGAACGGCTTTGAGGCAAGAGTTATCTCAGAAATTGCAGCATTGTCGAACGTGGTTTTCTGGCATCGTAACCTGGGCAGAGGGAAAGGTTTTGCTATTAATGGCTATAAAAGCAATCACTATCCTGATTTTATTATCTATACGCAGAAAGGAAACGTCATTGTTTTAGAAACCAAAGGAAATGACCGTGATAATTCAGACAGCGAAGCGAAGAACCGTTTAGGTAGAGAATGGGCAAATAAAGCTGGCGACAATTACAGCTATTTTATGGTATTTGAGACAAGTAGATTAGATGATACATTAAGTGTAGATGAAGTTAAAAATGCAATTAAACATTTGTAAGTAACTACTATGTCTGAAGAAACTATTTACGAAGAAGAGTACCTGTCTCGTTTTCAAGAGCAGGTAAACGGAAACAAAACAAAAGTTGAAGCTGCTTTAGAAAGGGCATGGAAAAATAGAGATTTCGAAATAGATAAGTATTGGAGCCGTGCAACATACTTTTGGGCATTTATTGCTGTTGCATTTGCAGGTTACATCTCAATAAAATCTTCAGATAAATTAGTTGAACCTTTTATAAGTCGCTTTTCATTTATTGTTATTTGTCTCGGTATCGTCTTTTCACTTTCGTGGCTATTGGTGAATATCGGAAGTAAAAAATGGCAGGAGAACTGGGAGAAGCACATAGACATGCTGGAAGATGATATTACAGGTCCTCTTTACAAAACAGTTTTAGTAAAGCATAGTTATTCTGTATCGAGAGTTAACATTCTGGTTAGCATATTTGTTTTGTTGATTTGGGTAGGTTTAGCCATTTGGCATATAGCTGAAGGAATAAAGCAATGCGATCAATGTTCTGGTGACCCGGTTATTATTTCCTCGATCGTGGTTACAGGGATTTTTATTTTTCTTTTACTAAGGACATCAAAGCCAGGCGGGAAGCCATATACTTTTAATAGGAGAACCACTAATTATGCAAAACCCGAAGAAAAAAAAGAGCACAACGCAGATACTCAAACCAAAGGAGCAAAAGATGGTGGAAATAGCCAGCATCAGTGAACGTAAATCTTCTTATGATACAGGTGCTGCAAGTGAGTTTTTAGTTCTTAGTACTCTTTATCGATTAGGCGTAAATGCTTTCATAAGTTTAGGCAATAAGAAATCCATTGATATTGTTATAAAAGCAAACAATGGTTTTTCCCTCTCGGTTGATGTAAAATCAGTAAGGGATTATAGTTCAATTCCAATCAATAATGTAAAAGTTGAGAAGAACCACTTTGTAGTAGTGGTTATTTACAAAAAGAAATTTTCAGACCCTACAATATTACCAGACTTCTATATTATACCATCCATTGATATTCCAAAGCTGAAGTCTATTTTCAAAGAAGAACATAGATTAATGAAAGGGAAACTAACTAAATACAAAGATGATTGGAAAGCGTTGCAGGTATAAAAAAACTGATAGGGCAGCTTAAAGAAACAGTCCGTATTCTTTTTTCTTTTTAACGGATATAGTTCTTGTATTCTTGATAATTTCTTTCACAGCTTTTAAATCTTCTGTTGCCAAATAGCCTAAGTGGCTCTTCATATCATTTTCGTATACAGCTTTTACTTCTTCAACTTTCTTTTCAAAAATTTGTGAACAATCTACATAAGAACTGTGGTCCAAATATGATCTGCCATTAACATCAAGAGGTAGGTGTAATGCCTTTAGTTCGGGTGTAGGAAACATATATGGATTGATGTCGGTATTTATAAAAACCGTTGCAAACATTACCTTATCCTGAGATACCCCAACAACTATAAATCGTTTGATTTTTGGTGGGGTAGTGGTATTATCAAAGATGCGGAACACTGAACCTACTTTTAGGTTTCCTGTAATGATCTGGTCTTTTAAGTTTTTGGGGAATAAGTCACCTAATGATGCCATTGCTATTGAAGTGCTCTCTGGTTCTGTACATTTAATTGGATGTAGTTGAGCATAGCTTCATTAGCTCCACCAACCTTTGCAATTTCAAGCAAAGGAATGTAGTCATCTTTTACAGCTTGGTCATAAGCTGGGTCATGTGACTTGTCAGTAAGTTGTTTGAAGTTCAAATCTTTGTTTTCCTGAAGTGCTTCTTTCAGGCATTCAAGATCAGTCTCAGAAAGGTATTCGAGATCAGCTTCTTGTTTTGCAACAGCAAAATGGTTCATCCGAACATCAAAGAAAGGCATATACTGCTTTGCATAATTGGAGAAGATGGTTTCATTTCTGATCGATTTTAGAATGTCGTAAATATTAGAAGGCACAGGTCCATTCTTCATTGCAACATAGTTGTCTCCAGTAATAGGTCTGCCAAACCTCGCAAGGTGCTTCTGATCGGCAAAATATAGAACCTTGAATATTTTATGGAAATCACAAGTACCGCCGACTTGGTTAAGGACAAACAGCGTTGCTTGAATACTTTTGTCTATATCTACTTTGAAGTTTAGCATGTTTGATCGATCTGCAAATATACGTTTTGCTAATAAAATGAGCAAGAACTTTACCAATTAATGTCACAAATAACAGTATTTTTATGATTTAAAGTAATTTTCCATTAATTGCTTGAGGCAAAACAAGCTCTTGTCCAATCAAAAACAAAATCTTCCGTTAAGTTAATTGCTGCCCCGGCTGTAATACAAAGCTAAAGGGTTATAAAGCCGAGCAACCAAAAGACTTCGTCATTAACACAATTCCAGACATAGAAGCACTTATTTAATTCCGTTCCTTTTGGCAGGGAAATGGCGGCAATTGAAGCATAGCGTCATTTTATTTTTTCATTTTTAAATTGTTCGTTAAGTCTTCTATTATCGTTTGTGTTCATCAGCATTCTTCATCCTTAGCATTTTGAACTCCGCTTCTGCTGAACAATTTTTTTATTTTCTGGGGACTTCCCGTACACTATCCACATATGTTATAAAGTAGCCTTGTACCCACCGAAGTTTACCTTCTTAAAATAATTACTGTGGCCAGTAATTCAGATGAATTTCATTTATCCTACTCTCATTTCCTCCACCATCACTAATTTTATTCAAACCACATCATGCAATACCGGCAATTGGCAAATACTTCTCTCCACATCAGCAGAATCGGATTTGGATGCATGTCGCTGAAACCAGGTGATGCAAATAATTCAAGGCTGCTTCAAAATGCATTTGACCTTGGCATCAATTATTTTGATACCGCAGATCTTTATGATCATGGACAGAATGAGATCATCGTCGGAAAGGCACTGAAGGAAAAAAGAAAAGAACTGCTCATCGCTACCAAGGTGGGCAACCAGTGGAAGGAAGATGGAAGTGGATGGCAATGGAATCCTACCAAAAAATACATCCTGCAGGCGGTGGAAGCAAGCCTTCAAAGATTGCAAACCGATTATATCGACCTGTACCAGCTTCATGGTGGTACGATGGAAGATCCCATTCATGAAACCATAGAAGCTTTTGAATTGCTGGTGCAGCAGGGTAAGATCCGTTACTATGGCATTTCCTCCATCCGACCGGTGGTCATCAGGGAGTGGATACAATATTCCAATGCCTTAAGCGTCATGATGCAATACAGCCTGCTGGACAGGAGACCGGAAGAGAGCATGCTTTCATTTCTTCAGGATCATCAAAAGTCTGTACTGGTGAGAGGCAGCCTGGCACAGGGACTGTTGGCAGGCAAAACACCGAAACCTTATCTTGATCACGAGGCCAGCACAGTGTCAAAAGCGGCAGCACTCGTTAAAGAACTGTCAACATCAAGAACTCCGGCACAAACCGCACAGCAATTTGTCCTGCATCATCCTGCAGTAACATCTGCCGTAACCGGCATCCGCAATCAACAACAATTGGAAGAAGCTGTCGGTACTCTTACAGCACCGCAATTGACCCCTGAAGAATATCATTCATTGCAAAATATCCTGCCTGCCAACCTCTATAAAGAACACCGCTGATGGTTAACATAAAGGCCTGTTAAAGCAAATTCCACTTATCATTTAAGGCATAATTACTGCGAGAAAAGGAAAACCCATTTTTCCTATGCATCTATTTAAAACCACCTTGCTTGCAGCTACCATTTTGCTGTACACCAGCTGTAGTAAAAAAGACAGCGAAGTGACAAAACCTACCGATAAGGACAATTGCGCTGTTACCAGTGCTTCTGTTTCAGGAGAGATCATTCCAGGACAATACATTGTAGTTTATAAATCTTCTACAGAGACCACTGAAGCTTCCGTTCCACGTATGACCCAGATCAGGCGTTTGCTGCTGGAAAAAAACCAGATCGCACCTGCTGCGGTCAAGGCAGTTTTTGCCGGTAAATTACCAGGGTTTATTGCCCGACTGAATGCAGCAGAAGCAAAGAAATTAAGCCAGGATCCTTCCATCCAGTTGGTGGAACCCGACAGGGTAGTGGCACTCAGCACCTGCTTCACCATTGTAGCGCCCACACTCATTACCTGGAATGTGAACAAAGTAGGTTATGGAAATGGCATTGGTAAAACCGCATGGATCGTAGATACCGGCATCGACCTGGATCATCCTGATCTGAATGTAGATGCCAACAGAAGCAAATCTTTTATTGAAGATGTTTCACCTGATGATGCCAACGGTCATGGTACCCATGTTGCCGGTATCATTGGTGCGAAGAATAATAATTTCGGTACGCTTGGAGTGGCTTCAGGTGCTACACTGGTTTCACTTCGTGTGCTGGATAAAGATGGTAAGGGAACCACTTCAGGAATCGTGCAGGCGCTGGCCTATATCAATACCTATGCAAAAGCAGGTGATGTGGTGAATATGAGTCTGGGTGAAGATGTGGTTTCAACTGCACTTGACCAACAGGTGCAATACACAGCCGCGAAAGGCATACTCATTTCAATTGCCGCAGGTAATGAAGGCAAACAGGCCAATCTTTATTCTCCCGGCCGGGCCAATGGTGATAATATCTTTACTGTATCTGCTGTAGACAGCCTGGATAATTTTGCTTCTTTCTCCAATTATGGAAACGATGTGGTGGATTATGCTGCACCAGGTGTTCGTATTCTTTCCACTTATAAAGATGGCATGTATGCGAAGATGAGCGGTACTTCCATGGCCGCACCGCATGTGGCCGGATTGCTTCTTCTGAATGGAAGAAATATTCACTATTCTACTACGGCAAAGAATGATCCCGATGGAGTGGCAGACAGGATCGCTTTTAAATGATCAGTCCCTATCATCCATTTTGTTGAACACACGTGAAAAGATCAGGATCAGTACCACTACTATGATCAGGAACTTCATCAGTTAATGATTTGACCTATAAAAATAAAACATCCCGCACCAGGCGGGATGTTTTATTTATTGAGGAATGATTTTAAAAGCCTTTATCCTTTGGCAATTTTGAATCAATATAATCTGCCTGGTCTTTCAATCCATTTTCAGCTTTTTCTTTTTGTATCTCCCTGAATCCAGCGGCAAGTGCAGTTACGATCTGCTCCTTGAAGGCTTCAGGAATCTGTTCCTGGAAGGTGAACACAGCATCTACCGCTTTTTTGAATTGATCAAAATTGTTGGTAGTGGCAATGAATTCAAATAGACCACCCAGCTTCTGAAATTTCTCCTGTCCTAATGGCATCTTTTCAAATTCTTCTATCATGGCAAGAGCAGAACCTGCATCACGTGAGCTCATGATGGTTTTGATGGCTGATTCCAGTCTTCCTTTGGCAGGCAAGGCAGACAAACGTTTGGCTTCATTAAAAGCAGCTGTTGTATCAACCCTGTTCAGTGCATCCAGCGCATTGCCGGCAACTGTATAGGAAGAATCATTGATGGCAGCTTTAAATAGCGTAACGTATTTGGCATTCTTATAAGAACCCAGCTTGCCAATAGCCGAAGCCTTCACCATACGGTATTTATCTTTTTGTGCCAAATCAAACAAAGTGTTCTCCGCTGCAGATTTTATTTTATCATTGGAAAGATCCAGCCTGTTCACTGCATAACCACGAATGCCATAATAAGGATCTTTCAGGGCTGACATAATAATGCCCTGGGCAATTGCATCATCCTGGTTCTTCATGGCAAATTCCAATGCTTCTCTTTTATCCAGGTAGTTCCTGGCATGCTGATACTGGAAGGCATATTCTGACAGGGTTTTGTTCTCTGTTTTTTCAGCCAGCAAGGTTTTATTGGCATCGAAGTTGACCAGTTCAGGTTTGTTCTGGGTATCAAAATAAAAAGTGTCCGTCTTGCTGTTCACCCAAACATTATGACTAACAGCAGTATTGCCATTCCATACATCGATCTTCACAGGAAGCTGGAATATCTTATCACCGGCCTGGGTTTGTTCAACAATTACCTGCACTTTCCTTGCTGAAGGTATGTAGCTGTAATTGATATTCAGTTTGGGATGACCTGCACCAAAATACCATTGATTGAAAAACCAGTTCAGGTCTTTACCGGTAACTTCTTCAAATGCAAGACGCAATTGGTGTGCTTCTGCTGATTTGAATTTATTGGTGGTGAGGTAATTGTTCATGCCTTTGAAGAAAGCACTGTCGCCAATGAAGCTGCGCAGCATGTGCAGGATACGGCCACCTTTGTTATAGCTCACCGCATCAAACATGTCTTCTTTATCGCGATAGGTAAAACGTACAAGGTCTTTGTTCTCGCTGCGGCTGCCTATATAACCCATCATGTCGTTATAATTATGCTCATCGGCATAGTCCTTACCGTATTTGTATTCTCTCCACAGGTATTCACTGTAGTTGGCAAAGGATTCATTGAGTGTAAGATTACTCCAGCTTTCAGTGGTCACATAATCACCAAACCACTGGTGAAAGAGTTCGTGGGATATCACATCTTCCCAGCGGTTGCCATCAGTGAGTTCACGTGCATCCTGCTGAGCTGCATCACTATGAAGTGTAGCTGTGGTATTTTCCATGGCGCCACTCACATAGTCATGAGCGGTCATCTGGCCATACTTCACCCAGGGATAATCAACACCAGTGATTTTGGAAAAGAAGGCCATCATTTCTGGTGTAAGTCCAAATATCTTACGTGCTACTGAAGCATATTCCTTGTCAACATAATAACTCACTTCCTTGCCTTTATAGCTGTCTTTGATCACGGCAAAATCACCGGCGCCCATAAAGAAAAGATAGGGAGCATGTGGCTGGTCCATCTTCCAGTAGTCTGTCCTGGTGCCATCGCTGTTTTTCTTCTGGCTGATCAGCTTTCCGTTGCTTAAGGTTACAAACTTTGCAGGAACGGTCATCATGATCTCCTCGGTGGTTTTCTGGTTGGGCCTGTCAATAGTAGGCACCCATACAGAAGTTGCTTCAGTTTCGCCCTGTGTCCAAACCTGTGTGGGCTTTTCATCATCTTCACCTTTTGGATCAATGAAATAAAGTCCTTTGGCATCGGAGATGGCTGCGCTGCCCTTGCCCTGGAATTCTTCTGGCTTGGCAGTATAGTCTATATAGATGGTATAAGATTCATTCCTGCGATAGGTTTTATCCAGCTGGATATCCAACACCATTTTATCGTAGTTGTATTTCAGTGGGATGTTCTTTCCATTCTTCACAATGGCCACCTGGCGGATGTCCATTCCTTTAGCATCCAAAGCGAGAGAGTCTGTAGGATAGAAATGGGGGCGGAGGGTGATCCAGACCTTTCCATGTAGTTGTGAATTGGGAAAGTCCAGTTTGGCGTCAAGTTTCGTATGGACCAGGTTGTTGATCTTTTCAGCCGAAGCCCTGTAAGTAGCAGGCACTGCAGCTGAAGAACCATGCTGCGCCTGCATGCCTGTGGCAAAGGCAAGAAAGAGGGTGATCAATAAAAATCGTTTCATATGTAAATTTTAGTTGGGCAAATTTAACCTTTAGGGAGTTTAACTTTTTAAAATTTGATAAAAGGTTACCTGTTCTGAAACCTTTCGAATGTATGATTGATTTTCTCCAACGGAAAAATATTTCATTTCACCGACAAGAGCTTTCCATTAAGCTAAGAGAGAAGAGCAGAGGAGATGATCTTCTTTATTTTTGATCTTCATTATCCAATATCTGAAACCAGTCCAATATCCAATACAATAGGTAATACTAACCGCTACTTCTGGTCGCAATCAAAATATTACCTATGAAAAATCCTCGACGTTCGACAATGAATCAGGGCCCTGCGGCCCTTTTTTATTTTCCCTAACAAACCCGGCCGTTCAATCCCTGTCAACAGGTTACAATTGGCATGGAATCAGTTGTATTCTTCTTAACCCTTAAAGATTGAACGATGATGAAAAATCTACTGGCAGCAACCGCAATTATTTCAGCTTTTATCTTAAGCTCCTGTTCTAAAACAGATATTGTACAGGACCCCAATGCTATTGTTGGAACCTGGCAGGTCACAGATATCAGGTCTGATAAACCCTACGACTGGGATGGTGATGGTTTTTCAGAGACAGATATTTTTGGTAATTACAGCTATTGCCAGCGGGATATTGTACTTGTATTTGAACAGGGTGGTTATGGTCAGAGCCGCCAGGGTTGTAATTCTTACTGGCAGAATATGTACTGGCAACTGGGCAATGCCAACAGAACGCTTCTGATCAGTTTACCGGGAGATGAGCTGAACCTGGATCTCATCCAGTTTTCGCAGGGCACCATCAGGGGCGAAGACCAGGTATACATCAACGGCGAATATTTTTACATTACCTATACCTTGTCGAGAAGGTAAGTGCAGAGAAACGGAAATCATTATTGTTTCAAAAAATGTTGAGCAATTACACCAAAAAACAACTTCACTGTGGCATTTACCGTTGCTAAGAGAAAATAGTTTTCCATACAGCCCTTTATCATCACTGGTTTTCAACATTACTTCGACTGAAAAGCTTCCCCATTCAATTTGGCATCATTTCAGAATAGTATAGGGGAGGACTAAAAAAAACAGTATGGAAAATTTACACCAGCATTTACCTTCTGATGATAACAGGACTATGGTAAATGAACCCAATGACAAGATGAGCGAAATGACGGATCTCGAAAAATGCCTCAAACAGCTGGAGGAGGAAGGTTACCAGGCACAGTTCAGGGTGGAGAAGGGCAAACTGGTTGACCTTTCAACCAATAAAAAATACAAGCCTAAAGAAGTAAAGGCAGTCAATTTTTACCGTTTCGAAGGCGTGTCCAATCCGGATGATATGAGCATCCTCTATGCCATTGAAACAAGTGATGGGAACAAGGGAACTTTGATTGATGCCTATGGTTTGTATTCGGATGACGATACCGGCGAATTTTTACGACAGATCGAAGTCAATAAACAGACAAATAAATAAAAGATTTTTTCAGAAGACCCCGCATCGGGGTCTTCTTTTTACATGGATCATTTAAGGTTGACTAAGTAAGATTTCTTAGAACGTAAAAACCCGGGTACTAGTACGCTTGACAAGGATTTCAAAAATCATTTGTTTCGCTTTAAATATCTACCAATCCTATGGAATTAATGATGTACCTGGGGAACGACCTGATAGAATCCGTTCCTGTAATTCCCGACAAGATCTCGCAGCCCGGCTACCTGGGGCAGTTCAAAAGAGACATGAAATGCCGTTATGCCGACCTTTTGCAACAGACACCTTGTCCTCCTGAATTTTTTGTAATAGACATGACACCACGCCTGATCTCTCAGGCCAGTTAATTTGAAATGGAGCCTCTGGCTCCATATTTTTTTGGTGATGTCATGGTCATTCCTTCTGCTTATTTTAGTGCGATGAAGGCTGCTACTTCCGCTGATATCAAGAAGGAACTCAAATCACGTGATCATTCTGAACTCATTGAACTTTGCTTACGTCTTGCACGCTTTAAAAAAGAAAACAAGGAACTGCTAAGTTTTCTTTTGTTTGAAGAAAATGATCTTGCTGCATATATCAACAGTGTGAAAGAAGAAATGGATGAAGGCTTTGGGCAGCTGAACCTGAACAGCATTTACTTCGCAAAAAAAAGCCTGAGAAAGCTGTTACGTATCGCCAATAAATACATCCGCTATACAGGAAATAAAGAAGCTGAAGCTGAGATCCTTTTGCATTATGCCACCAGTTTCAAAGGACTGAAATTGTCATGGCAGAAAAGCGCTGCTATGGTAAACATTTATAACGGTGTGATGAAAAAGATCAGCGCTGCTATTGATACCATGCACGAAGACCTTCAACATGATTATCGAAAAGCATATGAAAGACTGGTTATCTAATGCAGACTCTGCTGGCATGATTTTGTTATGAATGAAGTGTTATGAGAAAGATTTACAGGTCAACGATTGAACTTCCTCTTTTTCTGCCTATTGCTCTCTTTCTTATCATTTCTGAAGTCATTTTACTTATCAATCAACTCTGGCTTTTTTCTTTTCTTGCATTGGCCCTGTTGGGATTCCTGGTTCATCTGTACATGAATACATCTTATGAAGTTACCAGGGACAAAAAGCTCAGGGTAAAAATCAGTTTCTTTTTTGAAAAGGAGATTCATGTGAATTCCATTCATAGAATAAGACCGGCAAGAAACCATTCTGCTTCTCCGGCATTTTCCAATGATCGCATTGAAATTTTTTATAACCGTTATGGAAGTATGCTGATCTCCCCTGAACACAGGACTGAGTTCATAGAAGAATTAAAAAAGATCAACCCAAGAATAGCAGTGGATGCATCTCCTGCTCCTGACAGAGGTTAAACAGATTATTGTGCTTAAATACCTGATATAATAGTCAAAATATATTTGATTGAAATTATCATGACCTCAAACAATTTCTATGCAGCAGGCGAGCCCATGGTATAGTTATTGTTGTGTTTGTTATTGGAATTTCTATAAAGAAATTGAGTACACACGGCCTTCTTTTCCAGGGAGGCCTCTTTATTTATTTTAATCAGGGATTACACTTAACCCGGCTTGTTTTATCCACAAATTTCAGCCCTTCGTCTAAAGCATTAGTAATAATCCAAACAGTTTTTTACCTTGTTGTAAATCTTAATCCTGACCAAACCATGTTATTACACGAATTCAAATACCAGGAAAAACAAAAGAAACAGCAACTTCTTTTTGATAATGGCGTTTTTCTGGCCTCAAGGTTTATCAAGGATTACCAGTTGGTGTTGTATGCTGTAGATTCTTTTTATGTTGAAGTTTATTTTGACCTGGAGCATCAGCAAATTGGCTATATCAAAGCTTTCAGTTCTACAGATGACCTGATGCCTTACCTTGATTCGATTGAAATTTCTTCCCTTGTAAAAAGCACTTCTTTCAGAAGTCGGAATTAGGATGAAGGCAGTTTTGCCAGTAATCAATAATCAGCTTTAAATTTCTTTTTATTTCTCCTGTTGACATGGGTTTTTGAAAATAACCCTGCACCATTAGCTGGTAGGCTTCCATTACAGCACCCCTGGTTGCAGTAGTGGTGAAGAATACAAAGGGAATGGATTTGATTCTCAGGTATTCAGTTTGATTGATGATCCTCCGTAGTTCCGTTCCATTCATTCCGGGCAGGTTAACATCCGATAGTATCAAAAAGGGTTGTTCTTTGGTGGTAAGTAAATAATCCAATGCTTTCTGGCAGTTGGAATAAAAATCTATACGGTTGGGGATTTCAAGTTCCTGAAAAGCTTCGCCAATCAAATCCTGGTCATCCTTGTCGTCTTCAATGATAATTATAGGGCCAGTTTTAAGCATAAAAATTAAGTCAAACCTACCAAACTTTAAACTCACAGGATTGGAAAACTATTTTCCCGGATTTGCAATTTAGGAGCAATTTTTGCTGATACAGAACAACCGAAAATCAACCATATGTCTGCCGACCTTCATAACAAGGACCTTTCCACCTTACTGGCAATGTATGATCAGGAAGTAAAAAAGCTGGAAAACATGTTGCTGGAAGGTAAATCATGGGAGGAAGTTCAACAGATGAGAAGAACCATTACAGAACTGGCCATTACCATACATAAATTTCATAATTACATCGTGCACGATGACATCGGTTATCTTCAATCTTCGTCCAGCTTTGATCATCAGGAATCTTCGGGGGAGCACCAGTAGTCAGCATAAGAAAATCACCATCAATTAGTAGCTGCTTCAGCTTCATAATTTTATTGGTATTCTATTTGAGATTTGAATGACTGAGGTTATGATCATGAAGGAGAAGTATTCTATTCAAAATATTTTACTGGCGGATGATGATCTGGATCATGTGCAGTTATTCAGGAGAATTTTATTGAAAGAATATCCTGAAATCAAAATCGATGTAGTGAATGATGGCGAAGCAGTATTACACTATCTTCATCTCCATCCTGTAGACCTTTTATTCCTGGATCTTCAGATGCCCATGCGTAATGGCTATGAATGCCTCCAGGAAATCAGAAAGGATCGAAGCCTGCGAAACCTGCCTGTTATCGTATACAGCAGTTCTGCCCATCTTTCCGATATAGAAAAATCATTTATTAACCAGGCAGATTTTTATCTGGTAAAGCCCTTCCTGACTGAACATTTGAAAAAAGCATTGGAAATGATCCTGTCGATTGACTGGAAGGCAGATAATGAATTAAAGGGACACTATTATATTAATAACCGCTGTGTGCCCTACACAGCGATTTAGAACAGGACGCGACTCGTTTTCCAATAACCAATAATAGTCTGCAGCATTTCTTTTAATTCTTTCATGGTGGGAGGTTTTACAAAATACCCCTGTGCATGCCAATGATAAGCCTGGCTGATGATATTCACGTCCGGATTTGTGCTGAGGAATACAAATGGAATATTTTTATTCCTTAAAAATTCGTTTTGATAAATCTCTTTTTTCAATTCCATTCCTGTCATAGCGGGCAGGTTAATATCAGATATGATCAGGAAAGGTCTTTCCAGGGTAGTTAGTAAGTATTCAAGTGCATGAAGACAGGAATGAAAAAAATGTATGAGATTGGGAACCTGGAGTTCAGTAAAAACCTCCTTAAGAATTTCCTGGTCGTCCATATCGTCTTCAATGATTATGATGGGCCTGCTGTGTGGCATAAGCATTCATTTGACCCTGATAAAGACAAAACGATGCCAAAAACAAATTCATCTGTAAAACAACAGTTTACAGCATCCTCTGCAATAGTTTTTATGAATAGTAGAGCCAGTTTATTTCTGGAAAATAGCCTGGATAACCCTGTGTAATTTTTTTGCAAAGGGTACATATTCATTGAAGGTATCCGGCTTTACAATAAAATCGGCAGCGCCCAATTGCCTGCAACGGTCAATGGTAGTTTTTGTAGAAGAAGTGGAAGTGATCACAACAGGTATGTGCTGGTAAGCAGGATTTGTATTAATGGCAGTGATTATGTCGTATCCATTTTTGCCTGGCATGTTGAGATCGGAGAGGATAGCATCGGGAAGTTCAGCGGGATTAGTCTCGAGCCATTCAAATAGTTTATCACCGTTAAAAGCCTGGGAAATGATCTCAAAAAGACCGGATTGATCAAATCCTTCTTTCATGAACATCTGTTCATCTTCATCGTTCTCCACTATAATGATCCTGTATCGTTGGCTCATACTACCAGTCTTTCTGAATTTTCTTCGTTGAGTGTAAAATAAAAAGTAGTGCCTTTGCCTGGTTCAGATTCTGGCCAGATCCTGCCTCTGTGCCTGTCTACTATTTTTTTACAGATAGCCAGGCCAATACCTGTGCCTGGATATTCTTTTTGTGTTCCCAGCCTTCTGAAGATCTCGAAGACCTTATCCAGGTCTGTTTCTGCGATTCCAATTCCATTATCGGAAACTGCAAACCTGGCGTGTCCGTTTTCTTCCCAGCAACTGATCTTCACAAAGGGTTTTTCAGCATCTGTAAATTTCAGTGCATTACTTACAAGGTTCTGTATCAGCTGTACCAGCTGGATCCTGTCGCCATAAATAGTTTCCAGCTCCGTATCAAAGATGATTTCAGCCCCCGATGATTCTATCGACTGCTTTAAATTTTGCAGGGCTTCATTCATCAATTCCTGGACCTGGATCTTTTCTTTTGTAATGTCGGTTTTACCTAGTTGCGAATACTGGAGAAGATTGAGGATCAGTTCACGCATCCGGTTGGCAGCCTTGATGGATTTACCAATATAGTTTTTTAATTGATCATACTGGCCATTGTCTAGCTTTAGATCCATCAGCTGCAAAAAGCTCTTGATAGTTCTTACAGGCTCCTGCAGGTCATGAGAAACAATGGAAGTGAATTGTTCCAGTTCCTCATTCGCATAAGATAATTCAGAATTGGTTTGCCTTAATTCACTGGCAAGAGCACGATAGCGTTCATAGCTTTCGCGCAGGGCTTTTTCTGCTTCAATTTTTTCGGTGAGATCCCGTGTTACTTTAGAAAAGCCGATCAACAGTCCTTCATGGTTATAAATAGCAGTGATGACAACGCTGGCCCAGAACTGGTCGCCGTTCTTGCGTACTCTCCAGCCTTCTTCTTCATATTTTCCCTGCGCCCTGGCGATCTTTAGTTCGTATGCAGGCTTTCCTTTGATGATGTCTTCTTCGGGATAGAAGATCGTAAAATATTTTCCAATGATCTCTTCAGATGTATAACCCTGGATTCTTTTTGCTCCTTCATTCCAGCTGGCGATCCTTCCCTTGACATCAAGCATGAAGATGCCATAATCGATCACTTGTTCTACCAGTGACCTGTATCTTTCCTCGCTTTGCTTCAGCGATTCTTCAAAATATTTTCTGCTGGTAAGGTCCCTGGTTACTTTAGAAAAACCAATGTGTTTATTCTGCTCATTAAAGAGGGCTGTGATCACAACGTTGGCCCAGAATTGAGAGCCATTTTTCCTGACTCTCCAGCCTTCTTCTTCGTACTTGCCAGTTGCAATGGCAATCTTTAATTCATTGGCCGGCTTATTTATTTTAAGGTCTTCAGCTGTATAAAAAATGGAAAAATGCTTTCCAATGATCTCATCTGGTGAATATCCCTTTGTAAGTTGTGCTCCTTCGTTCCAGGTTTGTATGTGACCTGTAGTATCCAGCATGAATATGGCATAATCTTTCACACCTTCTACCATTAGCCTGAATTGCTCCTCGCGATGCAGCAATTCGATCTCTTTTTTCTTTCTTTCAGAAAAATTCCTGATGATACATCCGTAGGATGTTTTTTGCTGGCGGCCTTCATCTATAAGGAAAAGAGTTACTTCTGCCCAAAATCGTACCTGGTCCATTCCATAAACCCATCCTTCAGAAATAAATCTGCCATTTTTTTTAGCCATGTTCATTTCATAACCGGCCTTGATATCATCTTTCTGGTAAAAAATGGAGAAGGGTTGATCTTTGAGTTGTTCGGAACTATAGCCGGTGATTTCTGTAGCTGCCTTGTTAGCCGATACAATAAACCCATCCTTATCGAGTACAAGGATGGCATCGGTAATGCTTTCCATCGGGAGCTGACAGTTTGTAAGCATGGTCAAAAGGGTGAATCCCGGGTTTTCGTTTGTCGGATAAAGGTAAAGGTTATGTTTAATTTTTGGGTTAAAAAACCATTAGTAGTCAAACAATTCTTTATGGCAACCGAAGGGGAGGACTGATAATGCGGGAAGAACTATTTTCTTTTGGCAACTTCATTTTCCCAGTTGGATTCAATGGCTTCAGCGAGTTGCAATTCAGCTTCATGGATCCAGAGTGGCATTAACTGGGCAGCGATCTTCCATTCACCGTCAGCATTTTTATACATGCTGAAACTAACCCTGTTGCCTTTATCATCCGGCACATCAACTGAATATCTTGAATCATCGTTTGCAGAAGCCAGCTTGAAATTAAATTCTCTCATTCTTTCGCCGGCCTTCATCACTTTAGAAAAATAAGTACTCATGTAAAAATTTGAAATTATGGTTGAATCAAGGGAAGTTAGAAGTCGTCTGCCAGTAAAGATAGTTTGGTAAATTCTGCTCCGTTAAAGATGCGGGCAAGACTGGGATCCTTTGATTTATTGTATTCATCAAAATGTTTCCTGGTTACAATGCGCCAGAAGTTTTTTGAGCTCAGGTCTTTGTAATCCTGGTCATGGGTAAGAAAGAGTCCATATATGGATTCCCTGCTTTTAAAGTCGATCCTGATATAACTTTCTTTTCCTTTGGCTTTTGTTTCCAGGAATTTCTGAATGTCATCTGTATGCATATACAATATTGCCATGCTTCGAGGGCATGCTGATTAATAATATCCTGTTATAAGATCATTCGATCTGAAGACGCGGCGGGGTGACCGTTACCTGGCCTTGCCGGTTGAACAGAAAGCTCTCTTCCATTTAACACAGATCCATGCAGCGTGTCAATTGCTCTCATAGCCTGTGAACTGTCCGGCATGTCAATATAAGCAAATCCAATGGAAGTGCTTTTCAGCTGGTCTCTTACAATAATAGAAGAAACCACTTCTCCATATGTCGCAAAAACTGCCCTGAGTGATTCGTCGGTGATCTGGTCTCCCAAATTGGAAACGTAAATGTTCATACTGTAAAATTTGATTGAGTCAGAGTCAGCGCAGGAAAAAAAGGTTTCGATGTTAATGCGGAAATGCTCAATTATTGCTTCAAATGTATGGGAATATTCTGAGAAGGAAGTGGTAAATATGGAAGGCTGAGCATTACATCAAAATATAAAATCTTATATGAAAGAATAAGCCTATCTTGTGTATTCGATCACTTATCTCACTGTTAATTCAATACCTCACATCGCCGTTTAGCAGCAATATGATCCGGTAGCCGGCTACCATTTCTTCATTTTTAAATTGCTGCCATGGCCAGGATATTCACTACATCTTTCGAATTCAATCACCAGCGATACGATGCTATAGTTACGGTTTTGTCTAAGGACGGAGAACTGAATTTTCATATCAAAATATTGAATGAAGAAGTTTTCGATATGATACCCAATGGTGAAATAGACTGCAATGGATTAAATACTATTGAATCTTTGAAAGAAATGAATAATAATCACATGCAATCTTTCCTGAAGTGCCTGAAAGGTGCGATAGAAAAACAAGTTTCAATCCATTAACAATATATCCATTCTATGAACCGAACTTATTTTTTATATGCCGAAGACGACCAGGATGAAATTGATCTTTTGAAAGAAATATTAGGAGATAACGGAGGTCTTTCTGAAATCGTATCTGTATCCAATGGCTTTGATCTGATCAGTTATTTGCAGAAGATCAATAAAAATCATTCTTTTCCAAGTCTTATAATACTGGATAAAAAAATGCCCAGGCTTAATGGCCTCGAAACATTGAAATTGTTGAAGACAGATGATCTATACAGACTCATACCAGTTGTTCTTTTTTCATCAGTCTTTTCGAAATCGGAGATGGATATATGTAATTCCCTGGGTGCTGAAATACTGCTCAAACCCAGTGAATATGCCAATTGGAACAAAGTAAAAAACCAGATGTACAATTACCTGGATGAATAGCTAACCTGGTAAAATATTGTTAGATGCTGGTGTGCTCTAATAGAATTGCCTATATTTACACCGTTAATTTGAGCCTCGCATTCAGTAGTGTTAATTATCCTGCGCATCGCATAGTAGTTATTCCCTTACTCATTGCTTCTCAGATCTCTTTTATTATTTAAATTTCAGTTATGAACATTTACGTTTCGAACTTGAGCTTCAACGTACAGGATGAAGACTTAAGAGAGTTTTTTACTCCTTATGGAGAAGTGACTTCTGCAAAAGTTATCATGGACAAATTCACAGGCAAATCAAAAGGATTTGGTTTTGTTGAAATGTCTGATGCAACTGCAGCTGCCAAAGCTATTTCAGAATTAGACAATGGTATTGTTGAAGGCAGAACCATAAAAGTAATGGAAGCCCGTCCTAAAGAAGACAGGCCTGCACGCAGCAACAGCCCGTTCCGCGATAACAACCGCGGTGGTGGATTCAAAAAATGGTAATCCTGCAAATAAAAAAGCCCCCAAAAAAGGGGGTTTTTTATTAAATAATCAGCTCTTTTAATTTTTTCTGAAACGGTAGGCATTCACAGCTCCGTTTCCAACTTTATACGATCCTTTTTGTTCTTTCTTTGGTTCTCTTTGTTCTACTGTTAATTGTAAACCATTCAGTTCTTTCCTGTTCAATTCGCTGATCGCGGATTTGCCTGCTTCTTCACTGGACATTTCAACAAATCCAAAACCCCTGGGCTTGTCGGTAAATGCATCCATAGCGATTTCAGCAGATGTTACTTCACCAAAAGGCTCAAATAATTTTTTAAGGTCTTCGTTGGTAAATTTCGTGTCAAGGTTGGCGATATAAATATTCATAATCATAATTTATTGAGTAAAGAATTTGAGCAGGAGAAGGAAGGCAGAAAAAATTCCAACTGGCAGGAACTCAAACGATCATTGTAAAGATAAGCAATCATGATGAGTTGACCATTTTTGAATATTAAATCCTATCTTGAGCCAACCTGAAAAAGAACTGTTTTTGTTCAGGAATTAGTTGTTAAAAAAACAATTTCATTGATCATTATTAAATTCAATTCATGAATATTCAAATTAATAACCTTAATCAAAGCCTTATTGAAACCGATCTGCAACGTTTGTTCACCCCATTTGGTGAAATCAGATCCATCAACATTGTTCGTGATAAGTTAAATAACCGTTCCAGTGGAAGGGCTTTTGTTGACATGCCAGTAGAAAGAGAAGCCCGCCTGGCCATTTCAAGTCTGAACGGATCCGTATTATCAGGCAAGGCTATCTCCATCAATGAAGCAGATTCGCCCGAAGAAATCAGAAATCGCAAAACCAATTTTTAATTATAATTGCCTGGTCATTCTAAAATGCAAACCTTAACATAACAACCGGGTTCATTACCTTAACTTCAACATCAACAGCAATACAGTTTAATTCCTATGGCAAAAGTTAGCTTCAACAATTCTCACAACCAGTTTTTTCATTCGCTTAAAATTTCGGTTGAAGACTATTTCAAAAAGAATGGTATCAAAAAAACAGGGGACTGGCGTCTTTATACTAAAACCATTGTCCTGGTTCCCGCTGCAGTGGCTATCTATCTTTCCCTGCTGATTTTTCCTATGCCACCTGTTCTGGGTTTGTTTCTTTGTGCCCTGCTCGGGTTTACATTCGCGAGCATTGGTTTTAATATCATGCACGATGCCTGTCATGGAAGTTATTCCAGTCGTAAGTGGGTCAATAATGTTCTTGGTTTATCACTCAATGTGATTGGCGGCAACGCTTTCTTCTGGAAACAGAAACACAACATCATTCACCATACCTATACCAATATTGATGGCCTGGATGATGATATCGCTCAATCATCACTGTTAAGACAAAGCCCTACACAGAAGTGGAGACCAATCCACCGTTATCAGCATATCTATCTCACATTTGCTTACTCCCTGCTTTTATTCATGTGGGTGGGAGTGGGAGATTTCAAAAAATATTTCAAGAAGAGAGTGAACAATACTGCACTTCCTCCCATGGACCGGAAAGAGCATATTACTTTCTGGGTAAGCAAATTATTTTATGCCATCGTGTATATCATTATCCCGATACTTGCTGTTGGCTTCTGGCCCTGGGTGATCGGCTATGTTACCATGGGTTTGGTAACAGGCGTTATTATTTCCTACGTGTTCCAGCTTGCACACGCAGTTGAAGGACCTGAGTTTGAAGCAGTAGGTCTGGAGGACAAGGTTATTGAAACAGAATGGGCAGTACACCAGGTAAAAACAACTGCAAACTTCGCAAGGGATAATAAAGTGCTTTCATGGTTTGTAGGTGGATTGAATTTCCAGGTAGAGCACCATCTTTTCCCAAGAATCAGTCATGTGCACTACCCGGCCATCAGCAAGATCGTGGAAGAGCACTGCAGGAAGTTCCAGCTTCCTTATCATTGTTTTCCAAAACTTCGGAAAGCAGTTGCTTCCCACGTAAGAACCATGAAAATGCTTGGCCAGAATAATGGCTCACTTGCTTAATGTTTATTTCCAATTATAATGATGCATCCGTACTTTATTGTTTCCCGCAGGAAAAATATGTTCAGCTTCATCAACGGAATTGTTTTTAAGAATAGAATTCGCATTTACAATTAAATCTTATTATGGCATTTATCGATGAAGTTCTACAGGAACCTTCCTACAGCTGGAAGGATGAAAAAGGAAATCTTGTAGTACCTACAACAAAGCAGCTTTGGACTGAAGCCTTTTCCAATATCAATATCTTTAAATCCAGGAAGAACTGGATGTCATTAATCAGCTGGCTGATGGTGACCTGCATGCTTCCCCTGTTTTATATTTTCCTCACACAGTATTTTTCATGGCCCTTAGCCATTGCTATTGTGGTTTATAGCATGGTGATCATGGGTACACATGGTACTATCTGGTTTCATCGTTACTGCACGCATAAAGCTTATAAATTCAGTCATCCCATCTGGCGTATCATCACCCAGAACCTTGTTATTAAAACCTTCCCTGAAGAGATCTACGTGGTATCGCATCATGTGCATCATGTAAAATCAGATCTGCCAGGCGATCCTTACAATCCCCAGGGTGGATTTATGTATTGCATGCTTTCTGATGTGAATCATCAAAGCATCAATAAAAATCTTTGTGAGGTAAACTATAATAAAGCCTGTCATTTTATGCGCCATAGTGGTGTAAAGCTGAATACCTATGCACAATATCAAACCTGGGGTTCACTGGCTACGCCTTTTTATACCATCACCCTCTGGCTTCTGAACTGGGGCTTCTGGTATGCTGCTTTTTACCTGATGGGAGGACATGCACTGGCTACAGCCATGTTCTCTGCAGCCATGATCTGGTTTGTTGGTGTCAGGGCATTCAATTATACAGGTCATGGTAAGGGTGAAGTAAAACACAAGGATGGTATTGATTTCGATCGCAGCAATCTTTCTCTTAACCAGGCAAGACCAGGTTTACTTGCTGGAGAATGGCATAATAATCATCACCTGTATCCTGGAAGCGCAAGGGCTGGATTTCTTCCTTACCAGGTAGACCTGGCCTGGATCTATATTTATTGCCTGCATAAAATGGGAATGGTAAGATCATTAAAGGATTCGAAAAAAGAATTCCTGAAGAAATACATCATCACAGGTAGTTCCAGCGAAATGATTCCGCTTGCAGGCAAGGCTTATACGCGCCAGCATATGGAAAAGATCGCCAGGGAATCCAGTGTTTGATCTCCTTTACCTTGACATTCACAAATTAATGGCTACCTTTACGGTCTCTTCGTAACTGACTTGATAAATTTCTTCCCTATTCCGTAGAAGCTCATCTGGTCCTTTTGATGAGACCAATGCTCCCAAAGAGCTATTTTAAACGAAACAAAATATTTGAATGTTATTTGAACAATTAGGTTTGGCAGCGCCATTATTGAAAGCGCTCCAGAAAGAAGGGTATACTACGCCCACACCCATACAGGCCCAGGCCATTCCCCATGCTCTTAAAGGAAAAGATATTTTAGGACTGGCACAAACAGGTACCGGTAAAACTGCTGCTTTTGCACTTCCCATTTTACATGCTTTGCATCAGCAGGGTACAAGTCGCGGATACAAACACACAAAAGTTTTAGTGCTGACCCCTACAAGAGAGCTGGCAGTACAGATCCTTGAAAGCTTTGCGACATATGGAAAATATACAACCGTAAAACAGGAGGTGATCTTTGGAGGTGTTTCGCAACACGCACAAACCATTGCTCTTCGTAATGGTACTGATATCCTGATCGCTACTCCGGGCAGGTTGCTCGACCTGATGAACCAGGGATATGTGCATCTTGATTTTTTGGAAACCTTTATTCTTGATGAAGCAGACCGCATGCTTGACATGGGCTTTATTCATGACGTAAAAAAAATCATCAAGGCATTGCCACGTCAAAAGCAAACCATGCTTTTTTCTGCAACCATGCCACCACAGATCTCGCAACTGGCAGCTTCATTATTGCATGAGCCGGTCAGAGTTGAAGTAACCCCGGTTTCTTCCACGGTAGAAAAGATCGAACAGAGTGTTTACTTTATTCCAAAGCAGCAGAAACAATCTTTGCTGGTTCACCTGTTGAATGAAAAGAATATTCAGCGCACGCTTGTCTTTACACGTACCAAGCATGGTGCAGACAAGATCGCCAAGGAATTGAAAAAAGCAAGGATCAACGCAGATGCCATTCATGGTAATAAATCCCAGACTGCAAGGCAATACGCATTGAACAGTTTCAAAAATGGTAAACTCAAGGTCCTGGTGGCAACAGATATTGCGGCAAGAGGCATTGATGTAGATGCTTTGGAACATGTGATCAATTTTGACCTGCCCGATGTACCTGAAACTTATGTTCACCGTATTGGAAGAACAGGACGTGCAGGAGCCAATGGTATGGCCATCTCATTCTGCGATGGAAAAGATGAAATGAAAAATCTGAAAGGGATCAATAAGCTGATTGGATTGAAAATCCCAGCTGTTGCCCACCCTTTTGAATTAGCGTGATAAATAATTAAAGCCTATTAAGCCTTCAGTGCCCAATGCATTGAAGGCTTTTTTTTGGATGATGGAGAATCAACCTTCACCACTTCACAGCATATTTATTGAAAGCCAATTAACGGCATTGCATTTGGGAGAATATGGTTTTGCAGCTATGGACCATATTAAATTCAGAAAGGCCAATATGATGGATCAATGGGAGATCATCAAATACCATGGGGTAATGCTCATGTATTATACATCAGGTGATGTTGTTTTGCAACTCTATTCTCTGGAAGGTTTTTATGTAGAGATCCTGCGACATGCCTGGAAAGGAGAGATCCTGACCATAACATCGCATCCCTGCATTGATGGCCTGGACCATTTTTTATCAAGGATCGACATTTATATGCCCAATGATCCGCAAACCTGATCAATCTGCGGATGGAATGAAAGTTGACCTGGAAAAAGAATTTATTCAGCTTCTGCCAACACAGTTTCCGGCTGAGGAATATGTTTAATGGTCATTTCGTATTTGGTGTTCAGGATGATGTCGAATTCGGCATTCTCAATCAGGGCACTGATCACTTTATCTTCTTTAAGAAGAGTAGCCAGGCTGGAGGCAAGTGGAATATCAATGATCACGTTTTTAAGCTTACCGTTTTTCAAACCGATCACAAAAGGATAACCCAGCTTGCGGCTAAGGCCCGCTCTTGCAAAATCGGGGGCATTTAAAGAAAGAACCTGATCTGAAACCAATGCACGTTTCATCACAATGCGAATAATAGGTAAGTATTTCTGCCAAACGTTGGTGTACATATGCGTATTTGTAGTTTAAATAATTGCTACCAGAAGGAAAGTGCAAAGATCAGGCTTTTAATGCCAACAAGGATATAATGTTTTACTGTCTTGAACCAACATATGAAATACAGATCAAACATTTAAATTGATCTAACTCATTTTTTGAATAAGAATGCATGGATCCGAAGGAGGGATGAAGTAGTAAATAAAAACCCTTCATAAAAATGAAGGGCTTATTATGGGCTGCTTAGAGAGAAAATTTAACTACTTACAATTTACAAAGTTTTGAAGTAAGGGAAAAATAGTTTTTGACCTGGTTTGAAGGATGTGCAGATCCATTACTATTTCTCAATTTTGCTTAACCAGTTTTTGATGATGGATATGAGTTGCTTTTCTTTAAGTTTCACATCATTAAGATCTTTAAAACGGATCATTTTTCTGCCATCAGCATAATCACCTTCCAGCAAGCCTGAATGATCTTCAATAATGGCCCCTGTAGGAAAAACCAGAAGAATCCTTCCCCTGTTCAGGTTCATGACAACAATATGCCTTTTGTATTCTTTTGGATCAAATGGCTTCATTTCTCCCGTATAATAAAAAGAAGGTGAATTCCATTTTACCTGTTCGCCTATTTCTTTATCAGTTGCAAGGATTAATTTCCTCAGGTATTCTACTGTTTCTCTTATAGGTTTATCCAGTTTACTGACCAGGGATGAAACAGTTTCTACCGGAGTTAGCCTGGTTTTAGCCATGGTGAAGTTTTCACTGAAATTAGAAATTTTCAGGTATTCAATCTGGTTCTCAAAATGAAAGAATTTAGCTGCTCTGGTACGCTTTTTTATAATTCTACGGAATAATCAGTCCATATGACCAACTTAAACAATATTGAAACCCTTAAATTGCATTCTTCTTTCCTGGAAAGAAACAGGGAACTGGTAGAAGCTATTCGTGATAAAAAGCCCAGGAGCGTCGTATCAGCAATTTGTCAGGAGATCAGGCAATTGTACCTGGCATTGAAAGAACAGGAACGCATTTATACCTTACGTTCTGTAGGAACATGAAAATAACCGCGTTCAAAGGCGCGGTTAGATAAATGAAAGAGAACCCGGTTAGGAGTTTTCAATATTCTCCTGGTTAGATCTTCCGCCTCGTGCCTGGCCACCTTTTTTACCCGCAGCTCTTGCTTCTTCTGAACTCCATTGGTGTGCAACACCCTGTTCATGCGCGGCTCTTCCTCCTTTGCGTGCAATTTCTCTTTGCTTTTCAGGACTCATAGCAGCAAAACCCCTGATGGATTTCCTGCTCTCGTTTGGCTGTTGGTTATTTGTTGTCATGATAAAAGTTTATCGGTTAAATCAATACCTAAAAAAGGGAAGCCAGCTTGTTTTGAACGTAATCATGGGGAATTGACGATTAGATGATTATCAAACAGGGTAAAATGCAATAGAATTGAGTAGGGCTATCTACACTAAATTTTTAGCGCCTTACAATCAATCCTAATTTGTTTCTATCAGAGGGAAGGATTGAATTCATATTATGTTTTCAGAGGTTTGGCAAGCCATACAAAATCCCGGCGGTCTTTGATCAATATCAAAACAGCTGCCGCAGATACGGTTAGTGAAAACGGGAATCCGGATCCTACTAATAAAGGAGCAATTGCCAACAGAAAAACAATAGCACCCAGGCAGGCCATCAAAACCCATCGTCCTTTTAATAACATGCCAGTACCAATAAGAAATTGTCCAATAGCAATTAGTGGGACCACTTCAGAAATATGGCTGCTAAACCAGCCATTGATAAAATCCCGGTATAAGGGAATTGCCATCTTAGCATAATCCAGATAGACGATGGGATTGCTAAGCGAAGTCTTCATATTGTACCAGGAGGCATAAAAGAAAAGAAGAGAAAACATCAACCTGGCTATCCTCGTATTCCTGATAGCTGCAGCCAGAAAAAGAAGACTGATCAATTGTACCAGGATATAGGGAAACAAAAAATCTTCTAATCCTTTCATAAAAAGATTTGAAGTAAAATTCTTTTGAAGATTTTTCTTAAGCAATGATTTTCATTGTGTTTTTGACTGATCAGGAACAAGGTTTTTCGCTTACCCATTTGGGGAAAGCCAGCTGAACAGCCCAATAAATAGAAAATTTTAAAAATGGGATTGAAATTTGCCATGTAGCCAGATTAAGCATTGGTTATGACTTTTGAAAGAATTCTCCATACTGGTGACAACAGACGGCTTTCGGTTTCATTTACCCAGGTACATGCGCCTTCCGATAAATTCTTTGTAGAACTTCATGATGCAGAAGGAAGAAGAGCAAATTTTGAAATGGTGAGAGACGAGAGAGTAGGCTGGCGTATTGCCAGGCCTGCGCCTGACTGGGTATTCCCTCTCGAAGCCAAACTTGCAGAAGAGATCAATGGGAGAAAGGCACCCTGACTCAATACGTAAAATCCCTTAGATTTTTTGTGAACATACGAGTCCTTCAGTAATTACCATAGACTGGAAATAGGTCAAATTTGCTCTTTTATTAAGTAGTGCGGCAGTATAGTTTTGCTGCAGAAGTTGATTGATGATTCATCAATCAGTCCATATCCGGAAAAACCAATGTCCAATCCTTTAAAAAGCCAGGAGAATCCAATATCAGTCAACTTCTTTTTTTCAATCCTTTGAAAACCAAAACCAAATCCAAAAAATCCTTTGAAAGGCTCAAGGCGTCCTTATCTATGAAAACTTGACCAGGACCTACGCCTTAAATCATCATCCCCTTTTTTGAGGGGATTTTTTTTGTACTCAGGATCTGGAAAAAATGTCCGAAATATCAATGGTGGATAAGAGGTGATCAAGACAGTCTACATCTTCGAAGGCGGTGATATCCAGCACTTCATTGGAGTCATTATTACTGGTCACCTGAACATAAAAGTCCTGATAGGCAAAGAGCCGCAACATCATATTGTACCTCTTATACTCCAGCAATAGTGAACCATAAGTCATGGTCATTACCAGTTGCTCTTCCAGATCATATTGCCTGAACTGTGTATGTTGCATCAATTGATTTGTACAAATTCAATGCCCTGCATTTCAGGCAGTCTAAAAGGAAGTTTGAGAAGGAATCTCTACAATAAAACAGTGCTATGATTCTACTTATTGGAAATTCATTCAGGATGGCTCTATCCTGAAACTGGGAGAAGTAGTGGATTTGGACAGGAGATTTTCATTCTTCTCCAGCATTTTCTCTTTTTCTTCGTTGATTACAAATTGTCCGATCACGCTATGCAATACAACATCTGAAATATAGGCTTCATCCAGTTTTTGTTCATCCAGGAACATGCGCAGGTAAGGCATTCTTGTATTTTGAAATGATGAATGAACAACGATGGTTGTTCTATATTCAAAATGTGCTGCTGGAACTAATTATTTGAATAAAGCGACAGGAGTAAAAGGTGAATACAGTTCAAGGTAGGCTTATTCAGTGATTTGCCCTAAACCATTTCTGTTAAATAGGTTAATAAGACTTGAGGTATCTTTGCGCCTTCCTGTACAAGATCTTAAATCCTTTATCATGTGTGCTTCCAAATCAGATTCAAAACCTAACCTCCTGATCAGCATATTGCAGAACAAATGTCCCCGTTGCCGCCGAGGCAGAATGTATCAGGAGAAAAATGTTTACCGGCTGAAAAGCTTCATGAAGATGAATGACAGCTGTCCCGTCTGCCGCCAGCCATTAGACATGGAGCCAGGTTTTTATTATGGAACCAATATGATCAGCTATGGATTGGCAGTTCTGGTTTCTGCACTGAGTTGCATTCTTTGGGCGCTTGTTATCGGATTTTCACTGCGCGATGCCAGGTTCTTCTGGTGGCTGGGTTTTAATGCAGTTTTACTGGTCTTTCTTCAGCCGCCTCTGATGAGACTTTCAAGAACTGTCTGGCTTTCATTTTTTGTGCCCTACAGTAAAGACTGGAATAAAGGTGACATCATCATTCCTGAACGCATCAACAAGGAGCAGATGAACAACTGGTAAGTTTTTATTGAACTACATGATACCGGTCAAGGTACCAGACTTCTCCGTTCCATAATTCTTTCCGGATAACTCCAGTATTTTTTACGAACCACAATTCTTTTGGTAGGGTAGAATCAGCCGGCGCTACCAGGTTTTCGAATATCCTCACCGCACCCAATGGCTGGCCATTAAGCGTGGTATCTTTTAATTCGCGATAACGCATTTGCAAAGAAGGTGAAAGGTTTAAAACAAAACCAGGAGGCTTGAGTGAGAAAAAATTCAAAGCAACAGCATTGCCCTTTGTTTCCAATAAATAAAACATGGAAGCAGCATGAATAAAATCTCCCGAAAGAGTGGTAGTATCATTATAATAAGATGACTGATAAGTCATGATTGATCTTTGCCAGCTGTAATCCGCAGTATCAGGTTCAACAATTGAAAAACTACTGCTGATCACTGAAATGCTATCCTGGGTAAGACTGTCCTTTTTATACACCCACCAACTACCTGGACTGAAAAAACTATTGGTTCTGAATTCTTCGTCCATATAGAAAACCTTACGTTCAGCTACTGGATCCCTGGAGCAGGATGCAAGACAGGCAGCGAAGAGAAGAGAAAAAATAATGTAAGACTGTTTTTTCATATGCTATCGAATCGTTATCAAATGTAGTTCTTAAAGCTGAGTCTGAAAATTCGGTAAAACAATTAAATGATGATCAACTGACCTGTGGAAAACTAGATGAGTTCTGGCAGAACCTGCTATGCTAAAGGATTCCAGGCCTGTGAATTTGGTTAAGGTGCTGGTAATTCCTATTTTTCTCATGGACAAGCGGGATTCTTTGAATAGCTTTAAGAAAGTGTAAAACCCAAGCCCTACCATGGACAAGCGAACCCTCAAATTTGATTGCCTGATCAATATGGCCTTATTCTCCAAAACGCTGGCTATAGGTTATCTTATGAACACAAACAACTTCACACTCACCGCCAGCTTTTCTGATGAAGACATTCAACTTGCATTGACGAAATATGAAGCAATGCTAATCAAGACAACCGATAAGGTATTCAGTTACGGTAATCCCTGATACTTTTTTCTTTTGTTATGACTGTATTCATTTTTAAAATGAAGAAGGGAGCTTATCTCATTAGCTAATCGGTTGCGGAAAATACGGTCAAAATTTTTTTTGAATGTTGATAAAAAGGTGATACGGCAAAAATGATATGTTTTTAAAGCAAAAACAGGAATGTGAATAACTGCAATTTTACCTGAGCAGTGTTTTCCTGCTTTGATAATTCGCAATTAGACAATTAACTTGGATTCATAATCAATCAGCATCCAAACTTTTGAAATAACTAACTAGCCACCAATTCCTAAAAAACCTTAGAGCTTCTGTTACGCAGAAGCTTTTTTGTTTTATCGTGTGGCATAACGATCCTCTCTTGCTGTGGCAGAAGTGAGCTTCCATGAAACGTGATCAGCGAACTTATGATCAGGAGCTGCTACAGTTTTTGCGCTGTGTGCCGCAACATTATTAAAGTAAACGAGTTTCTTATCCAGCAGCTGGTTATTGTTATCGTAATAGAAAACAGTAACAGAGGCGGTCTGTAAACTCTGGTCATTATTATTTCGCAGGCTGATTTTCAAACCTGTAATACCCATCATCCAGTTGTCTGGTTCATTGGAGCTGATGTCAATCATTGAAGACAGTGTTGCAAAATCAATTGCGCTGCCGGCAGTTTGATCCTGGGTGCTTCTCCGGGTAGATTGTCTGTTATTGGCAGGTACAGGTTCTTCATCAACAGGATCTGCTGCAGGCTTCTTATCTTTTTTGGAAAAAATTCCTTTTAGAACTTCACCCAGCTTTTTCTTTTCCTGTTTGGGCTGACTGGTTTCCTTGTTTTCCAGCGTTTGGTTTTTTTCTAGTACAGCCACCTCTTCTTCGGGTACTGAGGAAATTGGAACATCATCTGTTTTTACCTGATGGTTTGCAGGCAGATTGTTTGTGCTTGTTGTTACTTTATTTTTCCTGATTTTTTCTGTTGCTCCAGTTGTATTTAATTGTTCGTTTGGTGACACATTGATTTCAGGTTCTGAATTCACATTCTGAATTTCTTCATTAACAGGAGCAGATTCAGGAGGTTGATTTTCCACTTTCACTGCCTGTTGTTGATTGGGAGAAGTGCTGATCACTGAAGGACTGGAAAAAATGAAATATCCCAATAATACAATTGAAAGAACACCACATACAACCAGGATATCCTTTCTGGAGATCTTCGTTTTCTTTTTTGTTTTTTGTTTGACTACCCAATTTGTATAGTCATCTTCAACCTCGTGCAAAGAGCGGGAATAGTTGGTATGCAATGGACGCTCTTCACTTGTGGTTTGCAAACTTTCTTTTGCTGTAGCAATGTTCCCAGGCTCAGTTCTTTTAATTTCTGCTTTCCTTTCATTTGCATTAATATCAGTGGCAGCCAACATTTTTCCTGGAAGGCTTACAAAAATCTTTTTTGAAACATTGACTGGAATGGGTACAGGCTGCTGTACCTGTTGAGTCTCATCCAAAATAGAAGTAGCGATGGGCTTGAAGGGAAGATCGGGCTGAGGTGCTTCCGGAACATAAGGTTTGAGTGATTCGATTTCACAGGGGTAGCGCCAGGCCGCACTTCTGCCTTCCATCCACACAAGGTCGAAAGGTTTTAAATTCAGCTGCAGGATTTCATCTAATGAATAAGGACCTGACTGCTGGTTATTACGCAGCAGTAAATAAACCTTTTGCATATGAATATGATTATAGTTCTTGCTTTCATTCCCCACCAAATCCTTTCCCTGATTTTGGTAACGACAAATGTCGGAAGCTATTGTGCCATTGCATTAAATGAATTGTGAAAGACTAGGCTACTTTACGTCTTTCATTACGGCATTGATGTACAAATTCTTCAAGTGCAGTATCCAGGTCGGGAAGCAGGTGGCCACGTTCGCTACCCAAAACACTATTGAATGGTCTTTGAGCGGCATAATTCAGATCACGTGCATTTCTTGATTGTATAAGAGATTGATCCAGGTTCAAACGTTCTGCAATGTTATAGGCAAAATCACTCCAGGTGAGGGCTCCTTTATTTGCAAGGTGCCAGATACCTTTTTCTCCATCAATCAAAATATCCATGGTAGCATGAACCAGATGAGGTACATAAGTTGGAGAAATATAAATATCCCTTGCCACACTGATAGGCTCATACTGTGACAAAGATTTTTGTACATAGTAAGCAAAATTGTATTCATCCCAGGGACCAAAAAATGCCGAAGTGCGAATCAGGAGAGCATCAGGGAAAGCTTTCTGTACCATTATCTCAGATTGCGCTTTGGTTTTTCCATAAACATTTAACGGATTGGGCATGTCGCTTTCTACATAGGGCGTAGGCTTAAGACCATCAAAAACAAGGTCGCTGGAAAAACTGACCAGTTGAATACCATGTTTCTGGCAGACGATAGCAAGGTTGGCCGGTCCGGTTGTGTTATCACGAATGCAACAGGCTGCATCATTTTCAGCTTCATCAACTCTTACATATCCTGCAGCATTAATAACAGCCCAGGGTTTATAATGATTGATCGCAGCTTCAATGGAATTAATATTGCTGATGTCGCAGTCCTGGCGACTTAGCAAATAATAGCTGATGCACCTCTCTTCACAAATCCGCGCAAAAGCTTTGCCTAGTGTTCCATTTTTCCCAATCACAAGTATAGGTGGCGTTTGACTGGATGCCATCTGGATAGTTTTTGTACATGCTTCATAAAGAAACCTGGATTCTCTTTGCCACCAGCCTTTTTCTTCAGAAAATTTATTGTTGCATATTTGATGGTTTGCAATTTCCCTGATAAAAGAAGCCAGTGCGGTTGGCCTGGGATAACCACTTCTCATATCGAAGGCACCCGGTTCATAATCTCCATCCGGTAATGTAAGCAACTTGTTCCAACCATATGAGCCCAGAAGGGCCCAGGAAGTGATTCCCCTGATATCAACACCTTCCTTTACTAATAGATTACAGGCCTGCCAAACATGTTTGAACCAGCGCAATTGTTCTTCCCTGTGACAGTGCAAATGCACTTCCGTAATTGCTATTGGCTGATGGTATCGTTCCCAGGCTTCTTTAAGAAGGATCTCTATTCCGGTTTCCTCTTCAACATTAACCCTCACTGCTTCAACATCCGCATATTGATGACGACCATTGCCGCCATGAAAATGTGATGGATACAATTCCTTTTTTTCATCAAGGAAACGTTCGGAAGTGAGGTAATGATTGAAGCCAAATACATCGGGAATGCAGGGGTGTTGGATAAAAAAATAAAGCTCTTCTTCTTTTATTCCATTGTTAATAAAATAATTCCAGAGCTTATGCTCAGGGTTCAACCGCCCACAAAGAATATCATAAGTCAGCCACCTTCTTTCATTTTCAAAATCAGCCTGGTATTTTAATGCTGGGGTGCTGTAAGTTTTTCCAAGATCCTCGGTTTGTACCAACTGCGCTTCAGGATTTATTTTCCTTATCGCTTCCATGGCCAGGACAGTTCCTTTAAGTTCATTCAGGAGCATGCGAAGAAACTGACTGTCGTCTTTTGCATGTGGATACCAAATGCCATAAAGGCCACTGAAACGTGCTGTTGTCAATGGCTCATTTACCGGAGTATAATATTGGATCCAGGGAAATTGTTCGGCCACCTTTCCAGCATATGCTGCCAGCAGCTTAGGAAATTGTGGATCATCAAGACTGGTAAATTCAGGGCCGCTACCATGATGAACTAAACCTGCAATTACTTCTATATTTTTATCCCTGAGTTTATTTAATTGTTTTTCACTCCAGGTCCAGTCAATCGCATCATTCTTATCCGGCTGATGTTTTTCCCAAAGCAAAGGATATCTCATCCTTTTAATTCCCAAAGATGAAAGCAGTTCTATATCACCATCGCGATAATAATGTCCTGAGTGATGTAATTGATCAATGTATGTATTTTGAACCCTGTTGATGGTGCATTCAATGCCGCCCCAGATCTCAGGATTGCAATATGGTATTGGTTTGTCCATTCAATGTTTTTCCATTAACTAATTTACCTTCCGTATTTCCCATGATCTTTTTGAATGTAGTCAGTGCCTGTGCTACCACCTGGTCCATGTTGTAATACTTGTAAGTTGCCAGCCGGCCTACGAAATGGGTATTTCTTTCAGTAGCTGCCAGCTGCTGGTATTTTTTATAGAGTTCTGCATTTTCAGGCCTTGGTACAGGGTAATAAGGATCGCCTTCAGCTTTTGGAAATTCATAGACAACGGCAGTTTTTGGATGAACCTGCCCTGTCAGGTATTTAAAATCTGTGATCCTGGTATACAGCTGTTCATTGGGATAGTTTACCGTGCCTGTTGGCTGGAAAAATTCCCTGTCGATAGTTTCAAATTTGAACTCAAGTGAACGGTAGGGAAGCTTGCCATAACAATAATCAAAGTATTCATCAACAGGACCTGTAAAAATGAGGTTCTTGTAAGGTATGATATCAATGATCTCTTTGTAATCGGTATTCAGCATCACCTTGATATTCTTATGCGAAAGCATATTCTGGAACATGGATGTGTAACCGTATAAAGGCATGGCCTGGTAGATATCGGTAAAATACCGGTCATCGCGGTTGGTTCTTGTAGGCACGCGGGCGGTTACGCTGGCATCCAGTTCAGAAGGATCCAGGTCCCACATTTTACGGGTATACCCACGGAAAAATTTCTCGTATAGTTCTCTTCCTACCTTACTCACCACCACATCTTCAGAAGTCTGAACACGTTGTACCTGCTCTGCTCTTTCTGCAAAGAAATCTTCTACCTGCGCACTGCAAAGATTCAGACCATACAACTGGTTAATAGTATTCAGGTTGATGGGAATTGGCACCAGTTGTCCGTCAACACTAGCCAATACCTTGTGTTCATATGGACGCCAGGGTGTAAACTGCCCGAGGTATTCAAAAACTTCTTTCGAATTGGTATGAAAAATATGCGGTCCGTATTTATGTATCAGTATGCCGTCGTTATTAAAATAATCATACGCATTCCCGGCAATATGATCTCTTTTATCAATGATCAGGACTTTTTTATTGGCCTGTGTTGCCAGTCGCTCTGCTAAAACACTGCCGGCAAATCCGGCGCCTACAATCAGGTAATCAAACATATGCCTTCTCCTTCAGTTTTGCTTTTTCAGTCGTGGTGATCAAATAGGTTTGTTCAATGTTGCGGACCATCTGTCCCCATGTTCTGTCCCAGGAATTAAAAGCAAGAAATTCATCCACTTTTTTCAACCAGGCTGATTTACGTTTTTTGTTCAGTTCTTTTTCAGCCGCTTCAATAAATTCTTCAGCATTTGAAACGATATGTACCAGGTTGTTATCTCCGTAAGGACGAACTACATCCCTGATAGGAGTTGAAATGACAGGCTTGCCTGCAGCGAGATATTCAGGAGTTTTTGTAGGACTAATAAATCGCGTGGATTCATTCATGGCAAAGGGTACCAGGGCAATGTCCCAACCGGAAATGTAGGAAGGCAATTCCTCATATTTTTTTCCTCCCAGGTAATGAACGTTATCGTACCGTGGGAGGAGAGCAGGATCAATCTTAACTACAGGTCCCAGGATCACGAAATGCCAATCCGGTTTAGACTTTGCAACAGCATCGATCAATTCTATATCAAAGCGTTCATCTACCACTCCAAAAAAACCAAATCTTGGATGTGGGATATGGCTCTGGTCAGCTGCTTCGGACTTAGTGTTCCGGGCAAGACCAAAATGCTCCTTGTCGATGCTGCTGGGGAAAGAATAAATATTGGGGTGCTGGTCTTTTTTAAATTCAAATATGCTGTTGCCACCCGTGAATACGATATCTGCTTTTTTAAAAAGTTCTTTTTCCAAAATCGTCAGCTGCGGAGGTGCAAACTTGAATGCGGATAATTCATCCATACAATCATAGATCACCATTTCCGGATTCAAATGATCTGTAAAGGGCAGGGCCATGGGTGTATAATACCAGCTGAAAAAGCGTTTAACGTTCTTATCTTCAATCAATCCATCTATAAATCCTTTTAGTTTGGTATGGATCTCTTTTTCTGAAGAACCTTCAAGCAGGTGTGGAGTAACTATGAAAAGATTTTCGTTATGATTTTCAATGGAAAGTTTTTCTTCCTCTTTAGTGAAAATGGGTTCTTCAATAAAAAATACACGCTGATGTTTTGAAAACCTGGTAAGTAAATGATTGGGACGTTGGAAAACAAAACCCCACCTTAAGTGGGAAAAGCATAAAAGGTCGATATCCTGCAAAAAAACGCAGGAAACTTCTTCAATTTTTTTGATCATGCTTTCCTAGTTGCTATTTACATGCCAGTATTCCCATAAATTGAAATTCATAAATACATGTTAGTTAAACAGTTTACATGTAGAATTATATACTCGAATAAAAAATTTTGGAATGGCTGATGGTCCACATGCCATCACAACATTTCCTAAAATAAAAAAGCACCGCAGTGCGGTGCTCTTCGAGAGATCAAAATTTCTCAGGCAACTTTAGAGAGATCTTCCTTCTTTACTTTTAAAAATGATTTCAGGAAATTAACCTCATCTGAACGGTAAGCAGTGCCATCCTTGCGAAAAACATCATGAAACCATAATTCAGGTTCGCGGGGCTTTTCAACGTTCCAGGAATCCCAGGCACAATGGGTTTGAGATTTTCCTTCTACCAGTCCCCAGTTGTAGGCACCGATCTGGTGTTCTTTAAATAAAGGCAGGATCTCTTCAAATGTGCTTTTGAAAGGTCGGGCCATATACTCCGTACACAGCATGGGCCTGTTGTAGCGTTGCTTTATGGATAATATTCTTTTCTCCAGGTTTTCCCTGTCTTCATAATTGTGAAAGGAAATGATATCGGAATGTGAAAACATGTATTCGTCAAGTGCAGAAACCTTATGCGAACAATGCCAGTTCTCCTGCCACGGTGCCATGGTAATAGGTTGATCAGGATTGACAGCCCTTACCCAGTTGATGGTTTTTTTAAGTAGCTCCATGGAAAGCTCCGCCTTGTGAGCAATATAATCATCGTCTTTATAACTCGCCAGGTTCATGTTGTCGGGCTCATTAAAAAGGTCCCAGATCAGTACTCTTTCATCGTGCTTAAAATGGGAAACGATGCCCTGCACATAACTCTGCAGCTCATCATACCTCTCAGGGTTATTTAGTATATCATAACCGGGACATTGAACCCATCCGCTATTATGAACAAATTGCTTGGGTTGGGGCTGCTTTCCCAATTTTGGAAATGGATTCCATACAGCGTCAAATAAAACAAGCATGGTTTTGATGCCATGGTTGCTTGCGATGTTGAGGAAATGATCTATACGCTGGAGGTAGGCTTCCTTATCTTTTTCCCATACAAGCTGGTGAAGAAAAACCCTGACCGTGTTAAAACCCAGGCTGGCAGCCCAGCCGAGTTCCTGGTCAATAATTTTAGGAGAGTAAGTTTCTTCCTGCCACATTTCGAGCTGGTTGATGGCATTGCTGGGAATATAATTGCATCCTACAGCCCATCCATTTTTATCGAACCATTCTTTTGCCCTGGCTTCAGACCATCGGTGGGATAACTCGGCATCATGCTCAATAAAAGGCATGGTAACTTTGGTGGCTAACATAAAAAATCGGGATTAAAATTGCTGGTTTAAAATAGTTTCTGGAATAAGAATTAAAATAAAGGCAAAAGTTGAAAAACCGGAAATTGTATTCGTTTAAATCCTGCTTTCATCGATGAATGTTGGTTTATGCAGGATGAAAAGGAAGGCATCATTTTTTTATCAAAGAAAGTATTGATTTTCAATAAGCATTACTGCGGTAAAAACCATGGCAAATTATACATCCATCCAGGAAAAAATTGTAACTGATTTCCTAAATCATTTTAAAGAAAATCCACTGCTGGTTCGGTCACCGGGCAGGGTAAACCTGATTGGGGAGCATACCGATTACAATAATGGTTTTGTTCTTCCGGCAGCCATCAACAAAGCGATATATGTGGCGGTTACTCCCAGGGATGATGAGCGCATCCAACTTTACTCTGGAGAATTCGATGCGGTATTTGAGACCAGTCTTTCAGAAATGAAACCGGTTGACGAAGTATGGCCCAATTATATTCTTGGTGTTGCCGATCAGTTCAGAAAAAAAGGGGAGCCCATTAAAGGTTTCAATCTTGCCATTGATGGTGATGTACCCATTGGTTCAGGGCTTTCCTCATCGGCAGCTGTTGAATGCGCCACAGCTTTTGCACTTAACGAAATTTTTAATCTCGGAAAAAACAGGCTGGAACTTGCACTGCTTGCGCAAAAAGCGGAACATGAATTTGCAGGTGTGATGTGTGGTGTCATGGATCAGTTTGCTTCTGTTTTTGGAAAAAAAGATCATTTGATCAAACTCGATTGCCGCAACCTGGAATATGAATACATTCCTTTCAAACTGGAGGGATACAAAATCCTCCTGCTGAATACCAATGTCAAACATTCGCTGGCCTCTACAGCTTATAATACAAGAAGGCAGGAATGTGAGCAGGGGGTTGAATGGATTCAAAAGCATCAACCTGAAGTAAAAAGTTTGCGCGATGTAACTCATGATGCACTGGAAAAGTTCGTCAGGCCCAGAGATATGATTGTGTATAGAAGATGTAATTATGTGGTGGAAGAAAATGAAAGATTATTGCAGGCCTGCGAAGACCTGAGGCAGGGAGATCTTTCTTCTCTTGGAAAAAAAATGTTTCGCACCCATGATGGACTGAGTAAGGAGTATGAAGTGAGTTGTGCTGAACTTGACTTCCTTGTAGATGCCGTTCGCGACCATCCCGATGTAATTGGCGCAAGGATGATGGGAGGAGGGTTTGGCGGTTGTACAATCAATATTGTGAAGGAAGAAGCAATCGACAATCTTGTCAATGAATTATCCGGTTCTTATGAAAAAGAAATGCATCAAACCCTGAGTTATTACATTGCTTCTATAGAAGAGGGAAGCCAGGTTTTAATTTAGACTACTGTATAAAATTTATAAACCGTCCGGGAATCAAATTTCTCACCTGGCCTTAATACGGTTGATGGAAAATCTGGCTGGTTGGGTGAATCAGGATAATGTTGTGTTTCCAGGCAAAAAGCTTCGCGTTTGTTATCTTTCAATCCGTTTTTAATTGGGTTTTCTCCCTTCATATAATTGCCGCTGTACAATTGCATTCCTGGTTGGTCAGTGAAAACTTCCATAACAATTCCTGATTCATCTCCTTTGGCCATAGCTACTTTTCTGAAGCCATCTCCATTGAGTACATAATTATGATCATAGCCTGCTCCATAAACTAACTGCAGATCCTGATCATTAATATCCTGACCAATGATTTTTGCTTTACGAAAATCAAATGGAGTTCCTGCTACGGTTTCTATTCCTCTGGGTATCAGGTTTTCGTTTACAGGATTGTAATGATCCGCTTCGATCTGCAAAATATGATTTTCAATAGTTCCACTTCCCTGGCCATTCAGGTTAAAGAAAGGATGGCTGGTGAGATTGATAATGGTAGGAGCGTCGGTGGTTGCTTTGTACTGGATCTCCAGTTCGTTATCATCAGTAAGATTATAGATAATAGTCACTTCAAGATTTCCTGGATAGTTTTCTTCTCCGTCCTTAGAGAAGTAGTAAAGTTCAATGTTATCATCACCAGTTTTTTTTATCTCCCATACCTGTTTGTGAAAACCCTGTGGTCCACCATGAAGGTGATTGGGAGGGTTGTTGATGGCCAACTGGTATTGCCTGCCATCCAGCTGAAACCTTCCATCTGCAATTCTGTTAGCATAACGGCCTACAATGGCGCTGTAATAAGTTTCAGTGGAATTGAGATAACCATTGATGCTGTCAAAACCTACAACAACATCAGTTGGACTTCCATCTTTATCAGGACAAACAATGGTAACGAACCTTGCCCCATAACTGGTCACTGCCACTTCCATTCCTTTTGTATTTTTTAAAAGGTGAAGAGTGGTTTCCCTGTTCCCTATCCTGGTTAGGAATGCTTCTTTATTCAGTTCCATAGATTTAAACAAATAAATTTACAGGTAAGAGGGGAATAAAACTAAAGAAAGAGCGAGTCTGAACAGTATGTTGAGCTGCCAGTTGGTCCTCCCTTAAATTTGCAGATTAATTCAGGAGATTGAAACATTTAAAAGCGCTAAATAAATATTTCTGGAAGTATCGTGTGCGACTGGGTGTGGGCGTACTGTTCATCATCGTTTCCAACTATTTTAACGTACTGCAACCACAGATCATGGGTTTTATTGTGGATTTTGTTCAAAAACAGCTTCCCGGTTACCAGCCCAAGTCAAAGTTGCCTTCTTATGATATCGCCCTCGTCAAATTCATTCATTTTATTGAAGGCATGAAGTATACCAGCATGCAGGTGGTTGTGGTTTGCGGGCTGGTGATCCTTGCGCTTGCCCTGCTTCGGGGATTTTTTATGTTTTTAATGCGGCAGACCATAATTGTGATGAGCCGGCATATTGAATACGATCAGAAAAATGAGGTCTTTGATCATTACCAGAAACTGGATGCCGGGTTTTACAAAACGCATAGCACAGGTGATCTTATGAGCCGCATGGCAGAAGATGTAAGCCGGGTGAGGATGTTCACCGGGCCGGCAATAATGTACCTGGTGAATCTAATTACGCTGATCTCTCTCAGCCTGTTTTTTATGCTAAGAAGGGATGCAGAACTCACTTTGTATGTACTGGCGCCGCTTCCTTTGCTGGCACTGACAATTTACCTGGTAAACACAGTTATTCATAGAAAAAGCGAGGAATTACAGGCCAGCCTGGGTCAGCTGACTACCAATGCCCAGCAATCCTATTCGGGTATTAGGGTGATCAAATCATTCGTCCAGGAAAAACCGATCTACGATCATTTTGTTCGCAATGCAGAAGAATACCGACAAAAGGCAACAGGGCTTGCCCGTGTGGAAGCACTTTATTTTCCTTCCATGACTTTTTTGATTGGGTTGAGTACCCTGCTGACCATCATGATCGGCGGTATTTATTATATCAATGGACACAGGGATATTGGGATTGATACCATCGTTGAATTTGTTATTTATATCAACATGCTCACTTTTCCTGTAAGCGCCATAGGATGGACGGCCAGCATGATCCAGAGAGCATCCGCCTCACAGAAAAGACTGAATGAATTTCTCCATACCCAACCTTCCATTCAAAATGACAGCAAGGCGATGAAAATGGAGTTGAAAGGAGAAATAGAATTAAGGAATGTTGACTTTACATATACACATACAGGAGTAAAAGCCATCCAGGGCTTTAACCTTCATATAAAGCCGGGACAAAGAATTGCCATCGTTGGACGAACCGGTAGTGGGAAGACCACTTTGGCCCAGCTGATCATGCGCATGTTTGATGTGGACAGGGGTGAAGTTTTGATGGATGGAAAAAATCTAAGAGAAATAGACCTTGAAAGCCTGCGGCAGGATATCAGTTATGTACCCCAGGATGGATTTCTATTTTCTGATACCATAGAGCATAATATTTCCTTTGGCACAAAGGAAAAGAACCTTGAAAAAGTGAAAGAGGCTGCGTCCATGGCAGTGATTCATCATGATATAGAAAGCTTTCCTAAAGGGTATCAAACAGAAATCGGTGAAAGAGGAGTGATGCTAAGCGGTGGACAGAAGCAAAGGATTTCAATAGCGAGGGCCCTGATGAAGAATGCACCGATTCTGATAATGGATGATTGCCTTAGTGCAGTCGATGCCCGTACCGAAAAACAGATCACTTCCAATCTGCGGCAATATCTTGAAGGAAGGACCTCCATCCTGATCACCCACAGGATTTTCAGTCTCCTGGAATTTGATAAGATCATTGTGCTGGAAGAAGGAAAAAGCATCGAAGAAGGCCGCCACGAGGAGCTTTTGAGGCGTGGGGGAGCTTACCGGAAAATGTATCTGAGGCAGCAACAGGAGGACTTAAATGAGAGTTCCGGAGCAAATTTGGCTGTTGACAAAACATAATTATATTTGTAAGCATTAGTAAACCAAAACATTTTATTAACTGTAAAAATTACAACTGTGGCGTACGACAACAACGACAAGAAAATGGAAAGTATTTACAGCAAGAGGATTCGTGCCGGTAAACGCAGAACGTACTTCTTTGATGTAAGAGCTACCCGTGGAAATGATTATTACCTGACCATTACCGAAAGCCGCAAACGCTTTAATGATAATGGATATGACAGGCATAAAATTTTCTTGTATAAGGAGGATTTCAACAAATTCATCAAAGCTTTGACTGAAGCTGTGGATTATGTGAAGACCGAGTTGATGCCTGATTTTGATTTTGACGCTTACAATCATGACGACGCTGATGTTGAAAATGATGTTGAAGTAGAAACAGAGGGAATCGCTGCAGAAGCTGAAATTCCGGAAGTACCTGCTTCCATCAATACACCATCTGCTGTTACGCCTGCACCAACACCTTCGGCTTCCGAGGATGTAGATAAATGGTAATGAAATAAATGAATTATAAGTCAAAACCCCTTCATTGAAGGGGCTTTTTGATTCTATGGGGCTGGGATCAATTTAATATTGATCTATGCTGATTATTTTTTGATCAGTATTTTCTTTGATTCTATCACCTCGTGAGTACTTGCAACGATTAACTGATAAACTCCATTGGAAAGATGACTTGTACTTAAACCAGAATTTAAAGTATTTGCAGATAATGTCTTTTCTGCAACCAATTGTCCCGAACTGTTATAGAGCCTTAGCAATAAAGGTTCTGCTACCGGATTACTGATCCTGATATTCAACAGGTTTTTCACCGGGTTGGGATAAACCTGTACCAGGGAATTGCTAGTTCTTTGCAGGTAAATAACCTTTGAGAAATCTGTGCTTCCGTCTGTGTTAATGATCTTCAGCCTGTAGAATGTTTTATCAAATGGCGCATTGTCCCTGGCCTCACCATTTTGCCAGTTGGAAGTATTTATATCTGAAAGGTTTTCAAATACAGTTCCATCGCTGCTTTTCTGCAGAATCATTTTTTCAACGTCCTGTATCATATCTGCTTTCCATGAAAGAAGGTTGTGGTCTTTCATCACAGTACCACTAAAGTCGGAAAGCCGGATGGGAAGTGCAGCACCACTAAATACAAGATTAAAGACAGCTTTGGTATTTTCAATTCCTTCCACCATCAACAGGTAGTTGGTATTGGGCAATAATCCATTGATGGCCGTAAGTGAGCCATCTCCAGAGAAGCTTCGGCAGGCAACAGGTGTTCCAAAAGATCCAGCCGCTGGACATGAACTGGTTTGATAAAGAGCAAGTCTGACACCCGTAACAGGAATACCTGAATAGGCTTCTGCACATGAAGTCAAAGCAGATGGATTGGTGGTATATCCTGTAACAGAAAGCATCAGGCTTCCGCCGGTATTATTTGTCATTAATGCATAATAGGCATTGTTCGTAAGACTGGCGCCATTGCCATCACATCTTAATTGTGTGTAGGAAGGATCTACAAATTTATTGCTGGTGGAGTGGGCCAGGTCAAATACTACTGTTGTATTCTGAGGTGTGGGTAAGGAAGGGAAAATGAGTGGACAATCGTCTTTGGATTCAAGAGTAACAGAAAGAGGAATCATTTCTGTGTTTTGTGCAGTACAGTTTCCATAGGTATTACCCTGGGGCATAATGGCGTAGGCCGCCCCTGCCTTGGCGGAATAATCTGGAGAAACCCTTTTGACACTATTCACCACTGCAAAATTCATTAGCTTCCCGGGGTTGAGCTGTCCAAAAAAGCTGCCCGTATATGTATCATTGATATGACCAAGATTTAGTGAATGCCCCAATTCATGAAGGATCACAGTCTCAAGATCTATGTCGCTGGTGTTGGAAGAAAGAGGAGGACAGGGGCCAATGGCGAAACTGGTAGTTCCTGTAGAATATCCTGAATTCCTGACAACAATGTCAAATCCTGTTTTTCTTGCCTGGTAATTAACCGGATCAGCTGTACATATACTATAATAAGAATAGCAAACTGCCAGCACACCTGCGGGAAGAGGAGAAGTGCCCGTGTTGGCATTGTCAAACATAACCACATTGGAACCATCGCCGCTTACCAGTTGAATGGTGGTGGTGCCACCTTCCACTACATTGTAACCCGAAATCTCTTTCCAGGTAGCCAGTGCACGCTGGAAAGTGTTTTTGGCAGTACTGGAATTATAATCCACACCACTACCTGCTGTACTTGTACTGTAAAGAATGGTATAGCCTCCTGCACCGTTAGCATTCATCAGGTTGGCTTCTTTAACATAAACAGTTGGACCAACGCTAAAAGTAGAAGTAAGAATGCTATAAAGTACATTGAGTGTTCCTGGTGATGATCCAATACTTCCTGAAGCATCTCTTACATCAAAATTTCCAGTACCAACACGACTTGGAACTCTTACCTGAATTTGCGCATCAGTCCAGGAAATGATATGGGGGTCATTATAAGTAATAGTAAGAGGTGTACCCAAAACGCCATCGTTGGCATCATCAAAAAGGATTGCCGCACTTCCGGAAGGCGTGCCAAATCCACTTCCACTAATGGTTAAAAGATTGGTAGATGGATCAAGAAGCGCACCTGCATTCACAGTAGCGGGTGAAAAACCTGAAATGGAAACGGCGAGGGGTTGTAATTGTTTATTGGCCTTTTTTATATTAAAATCAGGATTGAGATCTGTAAAACTCCTTCCTGTTTTTGATTGAAGAAGGGGATACAATTCATCCGTGATACTTTCATAACGTGCGAAAGGTGCAGATGCTTTTTCTGAATGTATTTCATAACTGAGGA
This sequence comes from Bacteroidota bacterium, assembly GCA_023386045.1. Lineage (GTDB taxonomy): Bacteria > Bacteroidota > Bacteroidia > Chitinophagales > Chitinophagaceae > Flavisolibacter. The sequence goes on along the minus strand of JAEWKK010000012.1, from coordinate 73,416 downwards.
AGCCCTGGCTACCAGCATAAACATCCATTAAGGCCCTTCCGGAAGAAGGAGACTTAAGATTCAACTGGCTGGCATGGCAAAAGAAAATACCTGTTTCATTTCTTGAAAGCGTCAACAGGTCACTGGCTTCAATGGATTCTGTTCCCACTGTACCTCCCACGGTCAGGATCTCTATTTCATCTTCCTGTAGTACACCTTTGAAAACTTTTGTGACTTCGATTACATGAGAAGTGAAGATCATGGTGTGTTGGGTGTTCCAAAAACTTTCCTGAGAGATCACCTTTCCTTCAACAATCAGATCTGAATGATTCACTTTTTCTTCAAGTGAAACAGGGTAGAGGCTTTGAGCAGATAAATGAGTGCATAAACACAAAAGGACAAAGATCCCGGTCAGATGCATTTTTCTCATGAATATTGAATTTAACAATGGAAAAATAAGTAAAATTACCTAATGCCGCATCTGCTTGTAGGAATTTATCAGGCCATTAGTTGAAGAATCATGAGTGGATATAATTTCTTCCCCTTTAAGTTCAGGCAGGATCCTGTTTGCCAGTTGTTTTCCCAGCTCAACGCCCCACTGATCAAAGCTAAAAATATTCCAGATGACACCCTGTGTGAATATTTTATGTTCATAGATAGCGATTAGCTGACCCAGGGTAAAAGGAGTGATCTTTTTTATCAATATTGAATTGGTTGGCCGGTTGCCTTCAAAGATTTTGAATGGAGCGAGCCGGGCTATTTCTTCCAGGCTTTTTCCAGAGTCGAGCAATTCTTTTTCAACTTCTTCTTCTGTTTTGCCATTCATTAATGCTTCAGTCTGTGCAAAGAAATTAGACAGGAGTTTTTGATGATGATCGCCCAGAGGATTTTGAGATTGTGCAGGCGCAATGAAATCGCATGGTATCAGAATTTTTCCCTGGTGAATCAACTGGTAAAATGCATGTTGACCATTGGTTCCCGGCTCTCCCCAGATAATGGGTCCAGTTTGATAATTGATGGCTTCACCATTCCTGTCGGTGCTTTTTCCATTGCTTTCCATATTGCCCTGCTGGAAATAAGCGGCGAACCTGTGCAGGTATTGATCATAGGGAAGGATGGCTTCTGTCTGTGCTCCAAAAAAATTTGTATACCAGATTCCGATGAGCGCCATAAGCACAGGAATATTTTCATTCATTTCTGTTTGACGAAAATGCAGGTCGGTTTCGTGGGCACCTTTGAGCAGTTGTTCAAAATTTTCATATCCAATGGTCAGCACAATAGAAAGTCCAATGGCACTCCAAAGTGAATAACGGCCACCCACCCAGTCCCAGAATTCAAACATGTTTTCTTTGTCAATACCAAATCCTGTAACTTCTTTTTCATTGGTTGAAAGCGCAACAAAGTGCTTTGCAACATTGGATTCATCTTTTGCAAAAGAGAGGAACCAGTTCCTTGCCGTATGTGCATTGGTCATGGTTTCCTGTGTAGTAAAGGTTTTGGACGCAATCAAAAAAATGGTTTCTTCGGGATTGAGTTTTTTCAGAGTCTCGGCTATATGGGTTGCATCAACATTGGAAACGAAGTAAGTCTGTATACCATCTACCCAATAAGGCTTCAGTGCTTCAGTTACCATAAATGGCCCCAGGTCACTACCACCAATGCCGATATTCACTATATAGCGGATCTTTTTACCAGTGTAACCTTTCCATTCGCCACTGTGCACCCTGTGGGCAAAATTTTTCATTTGATCCAGTACTCTGTGGATGTCGGGCATGACGTCTTTGCCTTCAGCAAATACAGGCTTACCGGAAAAATTCCTGAGAGCAGTATGCAGAACGGAACGATTTTCTGTCTGGTTGATAAGGGCACCTTCAAACATGGCTTCGATAGCATCTTTCAGCCTGCATTCTTTTGCCAGTTCCAATAGCAGACTGCGGGTTTCTTCAGATATGATGTTTTTGGAAAGGTCAAAAAGCAAATCTCCAAAGCAATAGGCAAATTTTTGAAAGCGTGCTGGTTCTTTGGCAAACAATTCTTTCATGTGCACTGATTGCATTTCAAGTGCATGTGATTTTAATTTTTTCCAGGCTTCTGTAGTCGTGGGATTGATCTTGGGAAACATATAGGAAGGGTTGAAAGTTGAATTTACTTCATTGATTGAATCACGTCAATTGTTTTCTGAACCATGGAAGGCGTGATGTCGAGATGTAAAACCAGCCGGACTGATGCCGGTGCAATAGCATAACCAAGAATATCATGCTCCTTCATCCTGGCTACCCATTCTTTGGCGCTTATGCCGGGGCTTAAATGAAATATGATGATATTGGTTTCTACAAGAAGCACCTCTGCAACTTCGGGTTTGGAGGATAAAGCCTGTGCTATTTGTGAAGCATGAAGATGATCTTCTTTTAGTCTTTCAATATGATGATCCAGTGCATAAATACCTGCAGCGGCAATAAAACCGGCCTGCCTCATGCCTCCTCCAAAAACCTTTCTGATCCTCCTTGCTTTTTTGATAAAGGTGGAAGGTCCCAGCAATACGCTACCAACCGGAGCTCCAAGGCTTTTGCTCAGACATATTGAGATTGTATTAAATAATGAACCGTATTCTTTTGGTGATTGGTTTTTTGCTACAAGCGCATTAAAAAGGCGGGCGCCGTCAAGGTGCAATTGAAGATTGTTTTCATCACAGACTTTACGGATCTTTTTGATCTCATCTATCTCGTAACAACTTCCTCCTCCACGATTGGAAGTATTTTCCAGGCATACCAGGCTTGTATGCGGCTTATGAACATCATCCGGGTTTATGTTTTCTAAAACCTGTTCGGCAGTTATCCGGCCTCTGTCACCCTGGATCAGCTTTACCGAAGCTCCTGAATTGAAGGCAATTCCGCCTCCTTCATATTGGTATACATGTGCAGTTGTATCACAGATCACGTCGTCCCCGGGCTGCGTATGACATTTAATGGCAATCTGGTTGGTCATGGTGCCGGAAGGACAAAACAGCGCAGATTCCATTCCAAAGTGAGAGGCAGCTTTCTTTTCCAGTTCATTCACAGATGGGTCTTCCCCAAAAACATCATCACCAACAGGAGCCGCCATCATTGCTTCCAGCATTTCTTTCGTGGGTTTTGTTACCGTATCAGACCTGAAATCAATCACCATTTTTTTCTGCAATTTAGGTTAGTATGATATTAAGGGGATTTCAATTTTCAAAAGATCAGCCGTTTATAAAAGATAGATTCCGTTGGTCATTAAAAAAAACGACTGAGTAACCTAATCTTTCTGCCTGCGTCCTATCCTTCAGAAATCAATAAAAGCATTTACCGGCCATCCCTATTTAAGGCCGTTTATTTTAAAACATTGTTCTTGGCATTACATAGTACCTACTTTTGGCTTGTAATGAATTAAGACAAGTACTAAAACCAACAAAATGAAACAGTTATTCACCTTAATCGCAATACTTGCAAGCACAATAGCTGGTTTTGCTCAAACAAAGGGTACTATAAAAGGTTCTGTTATCGACGGCAGCCAGAAAACCATTGAGGCGGCAACCATTGCATTGATCAGGGCTTCCGATTCTTCTATAATAAAATATGCAGTTGCTTCTCACCAGGGCCAGTATGTTTTTGAAAATATACCAGCTGGTAAATACCAGGTTATGGTGAGTGCTGTTGGTCATCAAAAAGGTTTTTCTGAAGTAATGGAGATTAGTGAGCAGCAGTCTGCCGTAGTTTCAAAGACCATAGAATTGTTACCCCAGTCACGTACTATGAGTGCAGTGGTGGTCACATCTAAAAGGCCATTGATCGAAAATAAGATAGACAGGATGGTGGTAAATGTAGATGCTTCTGTAACCAATGTGGGAAGTTCTGCACTGGAAGTCCTGGAAAAATCTCCGGGCATTTCAGTTGACCGTGAGGGTAATGTTAGTTTAAAAGGAAAGCAGGGTGTAATGATCCTCATAGATGGTCGTCCCACACAACTGGGTGGTGCTGACCTGGCCAATCTTTTACGAAACATGAATGCTTCGCAGCTTGACCAGATCGAGATCATGACCAATCCTCCTGCTAAATATGATGCGGCAGGTAATGCGGGCGTGATAAATATCAAAACCAAAAAGAACAGGCAGTTTGGATACAATGGATCTTTCAGTGCCAGCTACGGACAGGGTTTTCTACCCAAGTTCAATGAAAGCTTCAACTTCAATTATCGCCAGGGCAAATGGAACCTGTTTACCAATTTAAATCATGGTTATAACGAGCGCAATAACAGGTTATACATTGAAAGAAATTTCCTGGATGAAGGAACAAAAGCAGTTGTTTCTCATTTTGACCAGGTGGCCCGCATGAAGAGTGCAAGAAGCAGTTATAATGCAAAATTGGGTGCTGATTATTTTGCAGGAAAGAATACCACTATTGGTGTTGTGTTTTCGGGTTTCTCCAATCCCAGCACTTTCCAGAACCGTAATCAGACAGATATCTTCAACCCGGTTGGAGTTTTGCAAAGCCAGACCAGGGCCATTTCAAAACAAAAAGAATCATGGAAGAACCTGAGCACAAATCTGAATTTCCGCCAGGTACTGGATACAACAGGAAAAGAGATCACTGCTGATCTTGACTATGTCAGCTATGATGCCAATAACAACCAGTCTCTTAGTAATTATTATTTTGATGCAGCTGGAGCACCCACTTTCAAAGCAGATACACTTTATGGAAAATTGCCCCAGCAGATCAATATTTATAGCGGTCGCGTGGATTACAGCATGCCACTGAAAATGAAAGGAGCACGTTTTGAAGCAGGTTTCAAAACCAGCTTTGTAAAAACAGATAATAATGCGGTTTATGATACAGTTAATCACAATGTTTTGTATCATGACCTGGCGCGTACCAATGGATTTCAATACGAAGAAAATATCAATGCTGCTTACGTGAATTTCAGTGCTCTGGTTTCAAAAAAGATCTCAACACAAATCGGACTTAGAATGGAACATACGGTTTCCAGGGGCTATTCCGATGGTTATAAGTTTGATGCAATCAGCGGAAATTTTAATCCTACTGATACATCTTTCCGCAAAAATTATACGCAGCTTTTCCCAACAGTTTTCTTCCAGTATAAAGCGGATGAAAAAAATACCTGGGGTTTGAATTATGGCAGAAGGATTCGTCGGCCTAATTATGAAAGTCTGAATCCTTTTATCGAATACCTTGACCGTTACACTTACCAGCAGGGCAACCCAGATCTCAAACCTCAGTTCAGTCATAATATTGAGTTGAGCCATTCCTATAAAAACATCATGACCACCACTTTTAATTATACCAGGACAACTGATATCATCCAGCAGGTGCTCGAACAAAAAGAAGCCACTAATGAAACTTTTGTGAAGCAGGCAAATATCGCGGAGCAGCGCCAGTATGGACTTTCTATCAGTACCAATATTCCAGTTACTAAATGGTGGACGAATAGCCTTTATGTAAACGTTTTCAACAACCAGTTTGAAGGTCTCGTCAATAATACCCAGGTTTCAATCAATGCTACCACTTTCATGTTCAACGGTACGCAGCAATTTAAAATGAACAAAACAATGACAGCAGAAATAAGCGGTTGGTACAGGACCTCAGGTATTGATGGTGTTTTTGAAGCAAAGCCAATGGGATCTTTATCGCTGGGTTTCACACAGCAGGTATTAAAGGGAAAGGGTACGCTTCGCCTGAATGTACGTGACGTATTCTATACACAGGGATTTAAAGCCAGTTCTAAATACGGAACAGTTGACGTTAAGATTAGAGAGCGGGGAGACAGCAGGGTGGTGAACCTGGGCTTCACTTACCGTTTCAATAAAGGAAAGATGAATGGTGGACCAAAAAGAAGAGGCAGCAGCGCGAATGATGAACAAAACAGGGTAGGCGTAGGCGGAAACTGATCAGCGGTTTAACAGCTTTTCACAAATGAAGCTATTCATCAGCCCATATTTCCGTCGGTGTATTGATACTGCATCCGCTCCCTTTGAAACAGTTTATGCGTTGTTTGTCACAATTCAGTCAGTAAGGTGTTTTTGTTCCTTAATCTTTGTCGCAGATTTGAAACCCAAACCAATTTTATGAGACAGTTCTTCCTGTTGCTGGCAATAAGCCTCGGTTGGTTCCCTGCCATGGCCCAATCTCTTACCAAAATTTCTGGTACTGTAAATGACGATCAGGGAAAGCGGCTGCCATCAGCTACTGTTTCGCTGCTCAAATCGCAGGACTCATCACTGGTGAAAGTTGCAGTGGCTGATAAAAACGGTTTTTATGAATTCATCAATATCAGGGACGGCAATTACCTGCTTCAATTCAGTTCTGTAGGTTTTGGAAAAGTTTATTCAAACACCATTACTGCAAGTGGAAGTGAATTGGAAATTCCTGTGGTAACATTAAAGCAGCATGCCAGGGATATGAATGCTGTGACCATTACTGCCAAAAAACCTTTTGTAGAAACAAAGCTGGACCGGACCATTGTGAATGTTGATGCTTCACCCACCAGCGCAGGTTCAACCGCACTCGAAGTGTTAGAAAAATCTCCCGGGATCATGGTGAATACGGATGGAGTGATCAGTCTTCGTGGTAAACAGGGAGTGATTGTAATGGTTGATGGTAAGCCTACTTATCTCTCACCTGCTGACCTGGCGACTCTTCTGCGAAATATGCCGGCTTCTGCTCTGGAAACCATCGAGATCATGACCAATCCTTCTTCAAAATATGATGCAACCGGCAACTCCGGTATGATCAATATCAAAACCAAGAAGGGTAAGAATGAGGGATTCAATGGCAGCTTTATGATAGGAGCAACTACCAGCTTATACCAGTTGGAGGGCAATTTATACATGATGCCTAAATCGCAGAACAGTTTCAATTTCAACTATAAAAAGAATAAGCTCAACCTATTTGGAAACTATAACCCTAACTTTTTCAGGGGAAGAAGTACCATGGATCTTTCCAGCAAACAGATCGATCCTGATGATGGTCTTGTAAAAGGTTATACCGATCAGCAAACCCGTTTCAAGTTTGGAAATTTTAACCAGACACTGAAGCTGGGACTTGACTGGTATGCTAACAAGAAGAATATTTTTGGCGTGGTGGCAAGTGGTTTCTTATTTAATGGTCATCCAACACCGGTAACCGTTGCCAATATGAGTGATGTGGATCATAACCTGGAAAGAAGGCTGATCACCAAAACAGATAATGACAACAGCTTTAAAAATTTTACGGGTAACCTGAACTGGAAACACAGCTTTGATTCAACAGGAAAAGAACTGACAGCTGACCTGGATTATGTCATGTACCGCAACCAGGGAGACATGTTCCTGTCCACTGATATTTATGATGGCGCTTTACAGCCAATTGGTCATACAGAACTGAGGGGCAAGATCCCGGTTGATATCAACATCTTTACATTCAGGATGGATTATTCCAAACCCCTGAAAAATGGAAGGATAGAAGCAGGTGTAAAAACAGGATTTGTGAAAACGGACAACCTGGTGAATTATGATAATCGTATGGGTTCCGGCCCCTGGCAGCATGATAATATCCGATCCAACCATTTCATTTATGAGGAAAACGTCAATGCCGCCTATGTAAACGTAAACAGGCAATTCAACAAATGGACCCTGCAGGGAGGACTCAGAGTGGAGAATATGAATGCCGATGGCAACCAGCTGACAACCAAGCAGTCTTTTAAAAGAGATACGACAAACCTCTTTCCAACGGCTTTTGTAAGTTATGCCCTGGATAAGAAAAATACTTTTACCGCTTCTTATGGCCGCCGGATCCTCAGGCCCAATTACCAGGACCTGAATCCATTCATCTTTTTCCTGGATACGCTTTCATTCCGCCAGGGAAATATTTACTTAAGGCCCCAGTACACCAACAATGTGGAATTGAGTTATGCATTTAAGGGTAAGTTCATTACTACACTGGCATATAACAATACAGATGACGTGATCTCGCAGATCATCAAACCTCTGGAAGGCAGCGGAGGTAAGATCCGATATCTTACACCCGACAATGTTGCCAAACTGCGAAACATGTCTGTTTCCATTACCGCTCCCATACCTGTTACAAAATGGTGGAATCTGAATTTCTTCGGTAATGTTTTCAATAATCATTATACCGGAGTTTACGATACAATTGACATTGACCTGAAGTACACTTCTTTTAATATCAACATCACCAACAGCTTTACGATAACCAAGGGCCTTACAGCAGAACTCAGTGGATTTTACAGGTATAAAGCTGTAGACCAGCTGACCAGGATTGAACCCTTGTACCAGATGAGTTTTGGTATTCAAAAACAGGTCATGAAAGGTAAGGGCACGGTAAGACTGAATGTGCGCGATCCTTTTCAGTGGCAGCGTTTCAGTGGCCTGAACCAGTATGGCTATGTAGATATGACCTTTAAAAACAGACCTGACACCAGGCAAATTACAGCTACCTTCTCTTTGCGTTTCGGAAAGCAAATGCAGCAGCAACAGCAGCAGCGTCGACGCGGAAGTTCCCAGGAGGAGCAAAGCAGGGTAGGTGGTGCCGGTTAATAAAATCTTTAGTTTTTCTCATGTGCATGTTCGGCCCCTTTTTCCAGAGGGGCCTCACTTTTTTTAAGCTGGAACAAAACCTTCCGGCAAACGATTTTCATTACGTCTGAACTTTTACCTTCGTAACTCAAATTTTCTTTTATGCCTTCATTTGACATGGTAAGTAAGGTTGACGCCCAGGCACTTGATAATGCCGTTAATGTAACCACCAAGGAAATTTCCAACCGTTTTGATTTCAAGGGATCGCATGTTGCCATCAACCTGGATAAAAAAGAATTCAAGCTCAATATCGAGACAGAGGATGACATGAAGATGAACCAACTGATTGACGTGCTAATTAACCGTGCTCACAAGCAGGGCATTGCGCCCCAGGCTTTTGACACTTCCAAAGAAAGCTTCCAGAGCGGGAAGCTCTGGAAAAAAGAAGTCAGCGTGAGAAATGGATTAAAACAGGAAGATGCCAAAAAAATCGTCAAGCTCATAAAGGATTCCGGGCTTAAGGTCCAGGCCTCTATCAATGATGACCTGGTGCGGGTTACCGGTAAAAAGATCGATGATCTTCAGGCGGTAATCCAGGCTTCCAAAAGCTGGGAACTGGGCATTCCGCTTCAATATGAGAATATGAGGAGCTGATCCCTGGATAGTGGCCCCAGGTCTGGATCCGGCCCTTAACAAAAAATCTAGGAAATCAGGGCTGAGATTTCAAAGCTTTTTCCTACATTTGCGCCTTCAATTACGACTAGAACCTAGTTTTTATAAAACATTGTTATGAAAAAAGATCTTCATCCGGCAAATTACCGTTACGTGGTTTTCAAAGATATGAGTAATGGACATAGTTTTTTAAGCCGCTCTACAGCTGCTACAAAAGAAACCATTCAATGGGAAGATGGTAATGAATACCCGCTGATCAAACTGGAGATCTCCAATATGTCGCATCCTTTCTTCACTGGTAAAAATGTATTGGTGGACACAGCAGGTCGTATCGACAAGTTCAAAAAGAAGTACGCGAAAAAATAATTATTTGCCTTCATGATTTTCGTCCCCCGCCCAAAGCGGGGGATTTTTTATTTTTATACAATAGCCCGGTATGAAAAAGATAGTCTTTACAGAAGAATTTTGTTCGCCAGAGAACCTATTCCCTTTTACTCTTACCCGCCAGATCCAGGATATCAGGGTGGGCATTCTTACCATAAGAGAAAAATGGGAGCACTACCTTGGTTTTCCTTCTTTTGATAAAAATGAGGGTGATTATAAAGACCAGGACAGGGCCATTACCATTGATGAAAGTATTGGCGATGATATCATCTATCTCATTCATGGCAATATCCTCCCTACACCTTCCCTGGTTAAACAGGTGCTCAAGTTGAAACCAGGTCAGTTTCTTTCCCTGGCTGAAAAAGAAAGTATAGTTTATTGCATTTCAAAAAATGAAGTGGCAGGACCAGACAATATCCGGGTTTCAAGGGCAGTGGATGTAAAAGAAGAAATCAGGGAGATTAAATTTCCATGGGATATTTTTCAGAAGAACCACTGGGCAATAGAAAAAGATTTTGAACTGCTTACTAAAGGCAGGAAGTCTGCCAGGATCAGCTCCACCAATAAATTGAAGAAGCCAGGAAATATTTTTATTGAAAAAGGTGCACAAGTAGAACATTGTTTTTTGAATGCAACCGATGGTCCCATCTATATTGGAAAAAATGCATTGGTGATGGAAGGAAGCATGCTCCGTGGTCCGCTTTCCATTGGAGAAGGTGCTGTTGTGAAAATGGGAGCCAGGATTTATGGTGCCACCACCATTGGTCCATATTGTACTGTTGGTGGTGAGATCAAAAATGCAGTCTTCTTTTCTTATTCCAACAAAGCGCATGATGGTTATGTAGGAGATGCTGTGATAGGAGAGTGGTGTAATTTGGGAGCAGGCACTTCCAATTCAAATATGAAAAATAATGCTTCAGTGGTTCAGATATGGACACCACATGGTACGGTGAGCGCTGGAATGAAATGTGGTTTGTTCATGGGTGATTATTCAAAAACTGCAATTAATACTTCTATCAATACCGGAACGGTAATTGGTGTTTGTGCCAATGTATTCGGACAGGGCCTTACACCAAAATACATTCCTTCTTTTTCCTGGGGAAGCGAAGGAGTAGAACGGTATGAATTTGATAAAGCACTTTCCGATATTCAAAACTGGAAAGCGCTAAAAGATGGCAGCCTGTTCGAAAATGAAAAGAAGCTGCTGAAACATATCTTTGACCATTATTAATCTAAAGAGTCGGTTGATTATTCTCCTGAAATTTAATTAACTGGAATTTGTTGTTAGGGACTTTAATAAACTGGCGAATAATTTCATTAGTACACTATTTAAGAACAAACTATGAGAAAACAGATCGCAGCAGCTAACTGGAAAATGAATCTGACCTATCAGCAGGGTGAAAAATTACTTGATGAAATTTTGGACGCAAAAACCGAAATGTCTGAACACCAGCACGCCATTTTTGCGGTGCCCTTTCCTTATCTTATTATGGGTAAAAGTGAAGTGGCAAATACCCACAACTTTCATATTGCTTCACAGAATTGCAGTGATAAAAAAAACGGCGCATATACTGGAGAGGTCTCAGTTGAAATGCTTCAATCCCTGGGTATAAAATATTGCATCATTGGACATAGCGAGCGAAGAGAATATTTTTTTGAAACCAATAAGCAGCTGGCCGACAAAGTCAATCTCTGTTTTGAGTATGGCATCATTCCCATATTCTGTTGTGGTGAGCCTTTGAGAATCAGGGAGGAGAATAACCAGGGCGTATATGTTCAGCAACAATTGGAAGAATCACTGTTTCACCTTTCAGAAGAATTGATCCGTAATATTATCATAGCCTATGAACCTATATGGGCAATCGGCACGGGAAAAACAGCAAGTTCAGAACAGGCACAAGAAATGCACCGTCATTTACGTTCTGTACTGGCAACAAAATATGGCGAAGAAACAGCCAATGAAATTCCCATCTTATACGGCGGAAGTGTGAAGGGAGCAAATGCAGCAGAATTGTTCGCTTGTCCTGATGTAGATGGTGGCCTGGTAGGAGGCGCTTCCCTTGTTGCGAAGGAATTTGTTGAGATCATTAAAGCACTGAAAAAATAAAGCCCGCCACAAAATATCGTATTGTAATACTTCAAAAAAATCAATTCCTCTTGCGGTTCCTGACCTTACGCGTGGTGATCAATGGTCATTATATCTATAACCTTGTAAAGAATAAGCCTGTTGTAATAGATATGCCCACCAATCCTACCAGGATGGTGATCACTGATGGTTTTCATATCACACAACCTATGGAACTGGTCTATACGGTAAAACCGGTAAGGTATTTTACTGTTGATTGTGTGGTTGAAGATGCGCAACTGCTGGCTGGTCTGATTATAACACTGATCACCTATTTTATGGGACTGACCTCAGGGATCTTATTTCTGAGAGCTTTGAGCATGGCTCCTATTTTTTATCTCCTGTTTGTTTATTACATCAACCGAAAACAGTTCATAAGGATCAGGCAACTTTGAGAGATCCGATGTTATTTTTTATTTGGTGAGATTTGGAGTAAAATTGTTGAATGGCAAAGGTCCTCATTTTATTTGCGCATCCTGTGCTTGAAAAATCAAGGATACACGCCCGCCTGATCCGACATTTGCATGCCTTGAACGGTATAACTTTTCATGACCTTTATGAAGCTTATCCTGATTTCGATATCCAGGTGCAAAAAGAGCAGAGACTTTTGATGGAACACGATATTATTATCTGGCAACATCCATTTTACTGGTACAGTGCTCCTGCAATGATCAAGCAATGGCAGGACCTGGTGCTGGAGCACAACTGGGCCTATGGTTCCGAAGGAAGAATGCTGGAGAACAAAAGGATATTAAATGCTGTGTCTATGGGAGGAAGAAAGGAGGCCTACAGCAGGGAAGGAAGAAACCGTTTTACAGTTCCTGAGTTTCTTGCACCATTCGAACAAACTGCGAGACTCTGTAAGATGATCTATCTTCCACCTTTTGTAATTCATGGTACACATAAATTGCTGCCAACTGATATGGATCTTTATGCCGTTCAGTACGAACAGTTGCTTGTAGCGCTGGCAGCAGACAGGATATCTGAAGAGGAAATAAAATCTGTAACCTACCTGAATGAACTCGTTCCCACACCAGATCAAATTATTAGCTGATGGATCAACATTCATTACTGTTCCAGGCATTTGTTTATCTCGCAGCTGCGGTGGTAATGGTTCCTGTTGCCAAAAAGCTGGGACTGGGATCTGTATTGGGTTATTTGCTGGCTGGAGTGATCATTGGGCCTTCTCTTCTCAGCTTTGTTGGTGAAGAAGGGCAGGACATCATGCACTTTGCAGAATTTGGCGTAGTGATTATGCTCTTCATCATTGGCCTTGAACTGGAACCTCAGCTTCTATGGAAAATGCGAAAATCCATTGTTGGAATGGGAGGATTGCAAATTACATTCACAGCTTTCATCATTGCTCTGGTTGCGTGGCAGGCAGGACTAAAAATACAGGAATCAATTGCTCTTGGATTGATCCTGTCTTTATCATCAACGGCCATGGTTTTGCAAACTCTAAATGAGAAAGGATTGATGAAAACCATGGCGGGACAAAGTTCATTTGCCGTGCTGCTTTTCCAGGACATTGCAGTAATACCTATGCTCGCCTTGTTTCCTTTGCTGGCAACGCTTCCTGTTACGGGAACAGTTCAGGAACATGCAACGGGAACCTGGCTCAAAGACCTCTCTGCCTGGCTCCAGGCGCTTGTAGTTTTAGCCGCAGTTGCTGCCATCATTCTTGCGGGTCGTTTTTTAGTAAAACCTCTTTTTCGGATTGTTGCGGCTACAGGTCAACGAGAAATATTTACGGCAACAGCCCTGATGCTGGTGGTGGGTATTGCAGTTTTGATGACACAGGTAGGATTGAGCCCTGCCTTAGGTACCTTTCTTGCCGGCGTTGTCCTTGCTAATAGCGAATACAGGCATGAATTGCAAAGCGATATTGAACCTTTCAAGGGATTGCTGCTTGGATTATTTTTTATAGCAGTTGGTGCTTCCATAAATTTCAGTCTCATAGCTGCACAACCCTGGAAGATCATCTTGATTGTACTGGCTGTAATGCTGGCAAAAGCACTTGTGTTATTTATTCTTGGCAGAATTTTCAAACTGCGTACTGACCAGGGAGTTTTGTTTGCATTTGCACTTAGCCAGGTCGGAGAATTTGCTTTTGTACTTTTTTCTTTTTCACTTCAAAATGGTATTCTTTCTCTTTCTACTACAGAAACCATGACAGCCGTGGTTGCCATTAGCATGGCTCTCACTCCATTACTGATGCTTTTGAATGAAAAAATTATCCAGCCCCGGATTGGTACTAAAGCAAAGGAAGAATCGCGGGAAGCAGATCTTATCGAAGAATCTCATCCGGTAATCGTAGCAGGCTTTGGTCATTTTGGAAGTACTGTTGGCCGTTTTCTTCGTGCGCATAAAATAGGAACCACCCTGCTTGACAATAATTCAGACAGGGTGAATCTCCTTCGTAAGATGGGTTTCAAGGTATATTATGGAGATGCCTCACGTTATGATTTGTTGCAGGCCGCCGGTGCTGATAAAGCCAAACTGATTGTAATTGCGGTAGAGCCTTCGGAGAAAAGACTGGAAATGATTGAAACAATTAAGAAGCACTTTCCCAACCTAAGGATGCTGGTAAGAGCTACCAACCGCTATGATGCCTATGACCTGATGAACGCAGGGATGTTGCACGTATACAGGGAAACACTTGATACTTCCTTACGTGTAGGCGTTGACGTGATGCGTTTCCTTGGTCATCGATCCTATTCTGCGCAAAGAGCCGCCAGGACGTTTCTGCGTCTTGATGAAGAAAACCTGAAAAGACTGGCATCCATAAAAGACGAGGAAGAATATATTCTTTCTGCAAAAGAGAGGATGGAAGAACTGGAGAGAATGCTGCAGCAGGACAGCAATCAACTGGTTTATGCAGAAGATAAAGGATGGGATGAAGAAAGCCTGATTGCTGATGCCAATAAAAAACCTACTGTGTTGTGAAAGAAAGAAAGAAAATATTATGGCTGGCCAGCTGGTATCCCAATTGCAACGATGCTTTTGATGGTGACTTCATCCAGCGACATGCAAGGGCAGCTGCTATTTTTCATGATATACATGTGATTTATGTTGCTGAAACTGAAATGGATCAGAAAACAAAAACAGACTGGCATCATGCAACAGGATTGACGGAGCAGATCATTTATTATAAAAAGCAGTCGGGACTGTTTTCCAGGTTTAAAAAATTCTGGAAATGGAAGCGGATCTACCAGGAGGCCATTCAGTCTTACATAGAAAAAAATGGTTTACCGGATTTGGTTCATGTGCATGTGCCGTGGAAAGCTGGATTGCTGGCTACCTGGATGAAAGAGAAATATGGAACCCCATTCATTATTTCCGAACACTGGGGAATTTATGATCCTTCTGCATCAGATAGTTTTACCAAACGCCCCGCCCTCACACAAAAACTTCTTACAGATATTTACAGGGGATCTTCTGCTTTTATTACCGTGAGTGAATCATTAGGAAACCTGGTGACTGATCTTACCAAAGTAAGGTTTGATCGTATCATTCCCAATGTTGTTGATACCACACAATTCCACTACAAGGAAGGCAAGTATTCCAGGTTCAGTTTTATTCATGTTTCCAATATGGTGCCTTTGAAAAATACAGGGCTGATCATGGAAGCCTTTCATGAACTGGTAAAGCAGGGAGAAGAAGCACAATTGATCATGGTAGGTAACAGGGATGAAAAATTTCCAGAATTGGCAGGTAGTCTGGGTTTATTAAACCAGTCTGTTTTTTTTCGTGGAGAGATCAGTTATAACGAAGTGGCTGAGGAAATGCGCCGCTCACATTGTTTTGTTTTATTTAGCGATGCTGAGACCTTTAGCTGTGTAACTGCTGAAGCTCTTTGTGCAGGGTTGCCAGTTATTACATCAAGAGTTGGAGCCTTACCAGAGCTGGTGCATAAGGGTAACGGCATCCTTGTAAAACCAGGCGACAGGGTAGGCCTGACAGAGGCAATGAAGAAAATGATCAGGGATTATGAACAATATGATAAGTTGCAGATCGCAAATGAGGCAGCAGCAAAATATAGTTATTCAACCATATCTGAATTGATTGATGAATTGTATTCAACTGTTTCAATAGGAGATATAAAAGCAGTTGAAGGCCGGAAAGATTGATGAAATGGCCCAAAAAAGCTGTTTTTCATCCAAAAACCTTTCAAATCAACAGGGACTTAACAAAAATTGCCCGCTTAACCGTACTCATTTATCCCCTCAGACCTTATCTTTGCGACCCCAAAGTTGGGACATTGCCTGAAGAGGCCCGATAAGTGTGGTGCTTGTGCACCTCCGCCTCAAGGGTTTAACAAGTATAATTATATACTGGTATGCCAAAAGTTAAAACAAATTCCAGTGCCAAGAAGCGTTTCAAAGTAACCGCTACCGGCAAGATCACTCACCAGAAGTCTTTCAAGCGTCACATCCTGACAAAAAAATCAAAGAAACGTAAACGCGCTCTCGGCAAAGACGGCCTTGTTTCAAAAGCAAATCTTGATTTTGTAAAAAGACTCCTGGCTATGAAGTAAGCTGTTTATAGATTTTGATCTCAATCGAAATATCTACAGCTGAATTGTAAACATCAACTTTCAACTCTAAACTTTTTAAAATATGCCTCGTTCAGTAAATGCAGTTGCTTCAAGAGCACGCAGAAAAAGAATTCTCAAACAAGCCAAGGGTTTTTACGGCAAGCGTAAAAATGTTTATACCGTAGCCAAGAACATTGTTGAAAAAGGTATGACCTATTCTTATGTAGGTCGTAAACTTAAGAAAAGAGAATATCGCCGTCTTTGGATTGCCCGTATCAACGCGGCCGTTCGTGAAGAAGGAATGACTTACTCCCAATTCATTAATGCTCTGAACAAAAAAGGTATCGAGCTTGACCGCAAGGTGCTGGCTGATCTGGCCATGAACAATGCGGAGTCTTTTAAAGCTCTGGTTGCCCAGGTTAAGTAATCAGGAAAATCTTAGATAAAAGCCGTCTCAATATTGGGGCGGCTTTTTTTTGCAGAAACTATACTTTTGTAAAAAAACATACCGCATAAGTGAATAGCTCCTTAAACTCCATGAACAACTCCTACATGGATCTTGTTCAGCAAACGTTTAATTTTCCCCAGGAAGGATTTGAAGTAAAAGATGGTTATCTCCGTTTCAATGGATTAGACGTAAAGGCCCTGATCGATAAATATGGAACACCGCTGAAGGTTTCTTACCTGCCCAAGATCGGGATGCAGATCAATAAGGCGAAGGACATGTTCGCCAAGGCCATCAAAAAACATAAGTACGAGGGTAAATACCATTATTGTTATTGCACCAAGAGCTCACATTTTTCCTTCGTTGTAGAAGAAGCCCTGGAACATGATATCCACCTGGAGACTTCCTATGCTTATGATATTGAGATCATCAAGAAGCTTTACGAAAAGCGCAAGATCAACAAGGATATTTTTATCATCTGCAATGGCTTCAAGCAGAAAGGATATACCCGAAGAATCGCGCAGCTGATCAACAGTGGATTTAAGAATGTAATCCCGGTACTGGACAACAAGGAAGAACTTCTTGCTTACAAGCGTTCAGTAAAATCGCCTTTTAAATTAGGAATAAGAGTTGCTGCGGAAGAAGAACCCACCTTTCCTTTTTATACTTCCAGGCTTGGCATCAGGGCAAAAGATATTCTTGAATTTTACGTAGATAACATTGAAGGATATGAAGACAAGTTCCAGTTAAAGATGCTTCATATTTTCCTGAATAAAGGTATCAAGGATGATATCTATTACTGGTCTGAATTAAACAAGATCATTAACCTTTATTGCCAGTTAAAGAAGATCTGTCCTGAACTGGATTCCATCAATATTGGAGGAGGCTTCCCGATCAAGCACTCATTGGGATTTGAATACGATTACCAGTTTATGATCAACGAGATCGTAAGCAATATCAAAGCGGCGTGCAAGCGCAATAAAGTGCCAATGCCCAATATTTTTACGGAGTTTGGAAGCTTCACTGTAGGAGAGAGCATGGCTCATATCTACAGTGTGATTGGCACCAAGTCGCAGAACGACAGGGAAACCTGGTACATGATCGATTCTTCATTTATTACCACCCTGCCGGATACCTGGGGCATTGGTGAAAAATTCCTGATGCTGCCGATCAATAAATGGGATGAAGAATATCAAAGAGTGGTATTGGGCGGCATCACCTGCGACAGCCATGATTATTATGATTCAGAGGAACATATCAATGAAGTGTTTCTTCCAAAGGCCAATGGCGAAGAACCTTTGTATGTTGGGTTTTTCCATACGGGAGCTTACCAGGACCAGATCAGCGGTTATGGAGGTATCAAACACTGTCTCATCCCTTCTCCCAAGCACGTGATCATTGAATATGATAAGAATGGAAAATTGGTGGACTGGCTTTATGCAAAAGAGCAATCAGCACAAAGCATGTTGAAGATTTTAGGATACATCAAATAAAAAATCCCCCTTTCCGGGGGATTTAAATTTTTAGTGGCTACCCAAAATTTTATTCCTGGCTTCTTCTTTATTTTTTTCTTTCTGTCTGATCTGCTCCTGGGTAGGTTGCTGTGGTGTGTTTTGTCTTGGCGTTCTGTAAACCCTCCTGTCGTAGCGTGGGTAAGATGTTCTTCCGTAGATCCTGTCATTTGCATAACCATATCCTGTACCATAGCCATAGGCATTTACATCATAATACCTGCCGGTATAAGGATCTCTTTCCAGCACTATTGTGCCGCGATAAGGATCATCTACATAGATGCGGTTGGGTGCTGATGATACACGGTCATAATATTCATCACCCTGCGCTCCCTGGAGCGTCGTACAGCTCATAAAGGCTACTGCCAGTACAACTGATAAAACCACTGGTAAAAAAGGGAAACGTTTCATTGCTTGTTTTTTTATCTTAAGTGCCAATAATCAATCCAGAAAATGATAAAGAATCCTTATTTGAAGCCTATCCTGGCTTTCTTAATGTTAATTAGCATTGAAACCTTTGCGCAGTCTGAAGAAGAAGCTGTGAAGCAAACGGTAATGAATCTTTTCCAGGGGATGAAAACTTCGGATACGAGCTTACTACGATCAGCTTTTTCTCCTTCAGCCATCATGCAGACAGTAGTAAAGAACAAAGAAGGGAAGGTGGTGATCCACAGCGAGCCAGTAGATTCATTTGTTGCTTTTATTGCCAAACCGCATAAGGAAGTGTACGATGAAAGAATCAGTTTTTCCATTGTTAAAATTGATGGTGAATTGGCCATTGCCTGGACGCCTTACCATTTTTACCTGGATGATAAATTCCTTCATTGTGGTGTGAATTCATTTCAATTGGTAAAGCTGAATGGCAGCTGGAAGATCCAGTACATCATTGATACTAGAAGAAGGCAGGGGTGTGAGTAGTTTGTAAGTTTACAAGTTCACGAGTTCACGAGTTGGTTGTTTAAGGTTTAAGAGTTTAAAGTTTAAGGTTCTTAAGATCGTTAGCACTTGATAGGTAAGAAAAAATCCTATAATCAATGCAGATACAAAATTCAATTTCTATGAAGCAATTCTGTTCCAACAACTTTAAACCTTAAACTAAACTAGTATTACCAACAACAATAAACCCCCTGTAGAAACAAGGGGTTATAAACCAAAACCAACTGCTTATGAGAAAATTCTTAATCAGCGAAGCTGATTACTGAACTGAAATTTGTTTTACTGCTGGTCTGACTTCTGCTTTCCTGGGCAGGTTTAATGTCAGTACACCATTAACATATTTTGCTGAAATGTTTTCAGCATCAATATTCTTGTCAATTGTAAAAGAGCGTTTGAACGACTGGAACCTGTATTCATTCCTGATCAGTTTTTCGTTCTTGTTTTCTTCTGTTGCTTTCCTCTCTGCTTCTACAGTCAGGATATTATTATCTGTGTTGATCCTGAAATCTTCTTTGTTCAGTCCTGGAGCAATGATATCCAATTGATAATCTTTCTCTGTTTCTTTAATATTCACTGCTACAGAATTTTTTGCCGGAACAAAATCTTCACGTAGAAAAGACGGAACGTTGCCAAAAAAGTCGTCTACTAAATTGTTAAAAGGATTTTGTGTGCTCCTTGTGTTGAATTTTACGAGTGTCATGGTAATTATTTTTCTTGTTTTATAATTTTAAAATCTAGTAGCAGGGCTCAAAGCCCATACCATCAGGCCGATCCTCTCAAATGCCTGCCAGAACTGCATTTTATCTTACTTTGTTATGACATTTTGAACCATCATTCTGCTTTTTCGTCAAGACTTGTTATGTAACTTTGCGGAAATTTCAATTTATGTATCCAGTAGAAATAGTACAACCCATGAAGGAAGAACTCACCGAACATGGATTTACCGAATTATTGAACAAACAGGAAGTAGAGGAGCAATTAAATAAAAAAGGTACCACCCTGGTCATGATCAACTCAGTATGTGGTTGCTCTGCAGGCTCCGCCCGTCCGGGTGTTGTTATGGCTGTAATGAATGCAAACAAAAAGCCTGATTTTCTTGCTACCAGCTTTGCAGGATTTGATATTGAAGCAGTGCAGGCTGTTCGCGAGCACATGATGCCTTATCCTCCATCTTCACCTTCCATTGCACTTTTCAAAGATGGTCAGCTGGTGCATTTTATTGAAAGACACCAGATCGAAGGAAGACCAGCGCAAATGATCGCTAATAACCTGATCAGCGCATTTGATCAATACTGTAATTAATAGAATCAATAAACATGCTTAAAGCCTCTCCTTCAAGAGAGGCTTTTTTTCAGCTAATTAACCTAACATTGCCATTCATTAGCCCTGCTTATGTATCCTAACCTTTATTATTTTTTTAAGGAAACCTTTCATATTGAGATTGGATTTTTAAGATTCATCAACTCATTCGGTTTTTTTGTAGCCATTGCTTTCCTGGTTGCTGCAGCCCTGCTGGCGCATGAGCTCAGGAGAAAAAGCAAACAGGGTCTTTTTCAACCTACGGAAATGAAGATCGTGGTTGGCAAACCCGCTACACTTAGCGAGTTGCTGACCAATTTCCTTTTGGGATTTATCCTGGGTTATAAAATCATCGCGCTGTTTTTTCTAAGTTCGGATGCCACAAGAGATCCGCAGGAATATATTTTTTCTACTATGGGCAACTGGCCTGCCGGTATTATCACTGGTCTGGTGTTCGCCGGGATCAAATGGTGGGAGAAAAGAAAAAATCAATTGCCTAAGCCAGAAGAACGTACGGTAAGGTTGTGGCCGCAGGACCGGGTAGGAGAGGTAACCGTGATTGCACTTGTATTGGGATTGATAGGCGCCAAGCTATTTGATGTTTTTGAAAACTGGGACAGTTTCCTCAAGGATCCCGTAGGCACCATCTTCTCAGGTGGAGGACTTACCTTTTACGGAGGTTTGATCTTTGCTACCATCGGTATCATCATTTTTGCCAGGAAACATAAGATAGGTGTTCGTTATCTGGCCGATGCCATTGCACCTTCGCTCATGATTGCCTACGCTATTGGCAGAATGGGTTGCCAGGTGGCTGGTGATGGAGATTGGGGGATCTATAATTCAGCATATAAGGTGGACTCAGTAACTAATGAGATCGTAATGGCGGCACCACCTGATTTTGCCAATACCATACTCGCAGAGCCTGATTTTTTCAGGGCAAATACCAATATCGAACACTCATATTCACCCAAGCCCGGAGCTCTGTCTTTTCTTCCCAACTGGTTTTTTGCTTACAATTACCCTCACAATGTCAATAGTGTAGGGGTTCCCATACCGGGTTGCAGTGAACAACGATTTTGCAGCCAGTTGCCCGTTCCTGTTTTTCCCACTCCTTTATATGAGATCATTGCCTGCACCCTGCTCTTTTTTGTATTATGGTTTTTACGCGACAAGCTGAGACCAGCAGGTTCCCTCTTTGCCCTTTACCTGATTTTGAATGGACTTGAAAGGTTTTTTATTGAAAAGATCCGCGTCAATAATAAGATGAGCTTTTTAGGATTTCATCCTACGCAGGCAGAGGTGATTTCAACCGGACTGATTTTAACCGGTGTGATATTATGGATTTTCCTCAGGCAAAAATATCAGGCCAGGCCAAAATGATGTGAATAAGTCACGATGAAGAAAAGTTTGCAAAGTTTTGAAATCCTTAACCACTCTTAATTTGACAGGCTTCAAGCATAGTATGGTTTTTGTAGATAATTAAAATGTAGCAAATCATTATGAGGTTTAGGATTTGCACATTACTTTTGCAGATAGTCCCAACACGGTTTAACTATCCATTTGCAACTTTCTGTGAAAAGCAATTGTCAGTAATTTATTCATCTTTATAATCAAGGACTTTCATTATGAGGCAGCTTAAGATTGCTACCCAGATCACAAACAGAGATTCGCAGGCCGTAGAAAAATACCTCCAGGAGATTTCCAAGATCCCGATGATCACTCCGGAGGAAGAAACTACTTTGGCCCAACGAATCAAAATGGGAGACCAGAGAGCTTTGGATAAGCTTGTACAGGCCAACCTGCGTTTCGTGGTTTCAGTAGCAAAACAGTATCAGCACCAGGGATTATCCCTGAGTGACCTGATCAACGAAGGGAACTTAGGATTAATCAAAGCCGCCCAGCGTTTTGATGAAACCAAGGGTTTCAAATTTATTTCCTACGCCGTTTGGTGGATTCGTCAGTCGATCCTGCAGGCATTGGCCGAGCAGGGAAGGCTTGTAAGGCTTCCACAAAACAAAATCGGTACTTATAACAAAGCCAACAAGGCTTACATGGCTTTCGAGCAGGAGCATGAAAGAGAGCCCAGTACCGAAGAACTGGCAGATATTCTTGAAATGAGTGAAACTGAGATCAACAATATCTTCCAAAGCAATACACGTCATACTTCCCTGGACGCCCCGGTTCATGAAGCCGAGGATGTGGCCATGGGTGATCTGCTGGAAGGCAGCGACGATACAGACGATGATGTGATGAAGGATTCGCTGAGAAATGAGATCCGCCGCGTACTGAAATCGCTTTCTCCAAGAGAAGCCGAGATCGTAAACGCTTATTTCGGACTGGATGGCGAAAATGGAACCACCATTGAGCAGATCGGCCAGAAATATGATCTCACCAAGGAAAGGATCCGCCAGATCAAGGAAAGAGCGATCAAGCGTTTGCAAAAAGCACGCTACAGCAATGCTTTAAAAGCTTATTTAGGATAATACCGGTTCCTTCAGGACCTGTTCAAAAAGCATTAGGATAATACCAGGTCCTTCAGGATCGGTTCAAATAGCAAATTGATGGGTTTTTTACAGCCCTGGCTCTTGTGGTCAGGGCTGTTTCTTTTAATACCTTTGCAGCGCTCATGAAAATAAAATACATCACCATCCTTGTCTTACTGAGTTTAGTGGGCTGCGAAAAGAAGATAGATTTCAAGCTCAATGAGGTGCCACCTAAGCTAGTGGTAGAAGCTTCTATTGAAAATGGAGAACCGCCACGGGTGATGTTAACTAAATCCGTAGATTATTTCTCTACGCTCAATCCACAGGTTCTGGTCCAAAGCTTCGTGCACCAGGCGGAAGTATATGTTTCCAATGGAAGCCTTACCCATAGGCTCAAAGAGTACGAAGTTCCGGTAGCTCCGGGCATCAGCTTCTATTATTATTCAATTGATTCATCAAACCTGGCTACAGCCTTTACCGGAGAGTTGAAAAGCAGTTATTCGTTGCGCATTCTGAGTGAAGGCAAAGAATACAATGCAACTACTTACATCCCCGATACCACCAGGCAAATTGATTCCTTATGGTGGAAGCCAGCGCCAGTCAAGGATTCTTTAAAAGCTGTGGTAATGGTGAAGGCAACTGATCCTCCGGGCTATGGCGATTATATCAGGTATTATTCAAAAACCACGAAGCAGCCAGTATTTTATCCGCCTGCCAATTCAGTTTTTGATGATCTTTTTATAGACGGCACCACCTATGAGATCCAGTTACAACCAGGTTACGACCGGAATGCAGATACCATTGATAAAGCATTTTTTTACAGGGGAGATACCGTCACCTTCAAGGTCAGTAATATCGATCGCGCCACTTATGATTTCTGGCGTACCTGGGAGTTTGCTATATCGTCTATTGGAAATCCCTTCTCCACACCCAACAAGATACTGGGAAACATCAGCAATGGAGCCCTGGGTTATTTTGGAGGTTATGCTTCGCAATACAGGAGCATAATTATTCCACAATAGTGCATATGATCATAAAATCGTTTATCGAATTACTTCTATTTTCGCGCAACTAAGCACATCTATTGAAATGGAGAATATACAGGCAACAGAAAAAGTGAACGTACTGATAATAGGATCAGGACCGGCAGGATATACAGCGGCAATTTATGCAGCCAGGGCGAATATGAACCCGGTATTATACCAGGGCATCCAGCCTGGAGGTCAATTGACCATTACTACAGAAGTAGAAAATTATCCCGGTTTTCCGGATGGCATACAGGGACCTGAGCTGATGGTTCATTTTGAAAAGCAGGCGCAAAGGATGGGTGCTGATATCCGTTATGGTCTTGCCACTAAAGTGGATTTTTCATCTCAACCTTACAAAGTTCAGATCGATGAAGAGAAATGGATAGAAGCTGAATCTATCATCATCTCTACTGGTGCATCAGCGAAATGGCTGGGGATTGAAAGCGAGCAAAGGCTTAATGGTTATGGTGTCAGTGCGTGTGCGGTTTGTGATGGATTTTTTTTCAGAGGAAAAGAAGTAGCAATAGTAGGAGCAGGCGATACAGCAGCTGAAGAAGCCCTCTATCTTTCCAAGCTTTGTTCAACTGTACACATGTTTGTCAGACGTGAAGAGATGCGAGCTTCAAAAGTGATGCAGGACCGCGTGAAGGCAACACCCAATATCAAAATTTACTGGAATACAGAAACAGACGAGATCCTGGGTGAGAAATCAGTTGAAGCCGTGCGAATCAAAAACAACGTTACAGGAGAGAAGACCGAGATCCCGATCAAAGGTTTTTTTGTTGCCATTGGTCACACGCCAAACTCAGAGATATTCAAAGAATTTATTGATATGGATGAAGCGGGTTACATCAAAACTATTCCGGGTACATCCAAAACCAATATGGAAGGTGTATTTGCTGCAGGCGATGTGCAGGATAAGATCTATCGCCAGGCTGTAACTGCAGCTGGTAGCGGATGTATGGCTGCGCTTGATGCTGAACGTTACTTATCAGCTAAGGGCTTACATTGATAAAAATGAATTTTTAATCTTTAGTGAGGATTTCATTTTTAAGAACCTTAAACCTTAAACTTCAAACCTTAAACCTCCAATGGCCGGCCATTTTACCATTGAACTCAAAAGCCTTCGTTTTTTTGCAGAGCATGGCCTCTACCAGGAAGAAATGAAGACGGGAAATGAATTTGAAGTGGATATTTCAGTTGGTTGTAAATCACCAAAGAAAAAAATCAGTTCCATTGAGCAAACCATCAACTATGTGGAAGTTTACCGCATTGTCCAGGAAGAGTTCAGGACAAGAAGATTTTTGCTGGAAACGCTAGCCATGGAAATTGCAGAAAGGATCCAGCAGCAGTTTGAGGAAATTGAAAACATTGTCATCACCATCCGGAAACTGAATCCACCGATTACCAATTTCTCAGGATCAGTGGCCATCACTTACCACAAGGATTTTAGATAACTGTGCGCTGCCATTTTCTACTTCTCAGGTAATAATAAGAGAGGCTGAAAAGAATGGTCCAGTATAATACTTCAGAGAGCCATCCCCAAAGAATGGAAAGGTGTTTTATTTCCAGCACCACAAATACATAAGCACAATAAAAGCTGATAGCAGCAACTTCAATAATAAATGTGACCCTGCTGTTGCCGGTTCCTGTAACGCCATTCAGCCATACTGTACCAACAGATAGAAGCAACATGGTAAATGCAATGGCTCTTAACACAGGAATGCCTTCACTGATAAAGGCAGGATCATTCCTGAATAAACCAAGATAGACATCAGGAAAAAGATTGAGAACTGTGCAAATGAACAAGGCGAAACCCAGGCTCAATAAAGAGATCTTTTTCATCAGTTTCATGACCTCATCACCCTTTCCCTGACCAATTACATTGCTAACCATACTATTGGTGGTAGCTGCCAAAGCCCAAAAGAAAGTTCCAAAGAAGCCAAAGACAGCCCTCATGGTAGTTGAAACAGCCAGTCCTGTCTGCGATGCATTTCTTGCCACCAGCATATAAAAGAAAAACCAGGCAAGTATGCTGGCTGCATGCTGAAAAGCAAGCGGACCAGAAACTTTTGCGATCAGGTTGATGTTTTTTCTGTCGAACCTGAAGCTGCTGAACAAGGAAAACTGTTTTGAGATGCCTTTCCTGCTGATCACCAGGAAGATCACGAACATGCCGGTAAATTCAGCAATGATTGAAGCAACCGCCGCGCCGTTAAAACCCATTTCAGGAAACCCCCATTTCCCGAATATCAGTGTGTAGTCAAAAAACACATTGGCAATGGTTTCGGCAAAAGTTCCCAGCACCAGAAGCTGGCTGCGGTGTATGCTCACCAGTAAAGCATTTCTTAATTGATACACATAGAGAAAGGGCAGGCCCAGTATCCTGATATAAAGAAACTCAATGGATTTTTCTGCCTGCGTATCAGTAAGAAAGGTTCTTAAAGCAAAGGGTGTGATGAAGATGGTAAGAAGAATACCCGCAATGGCAATGCATAAAGCAATCAGCACACCCTGGGTAAAGAGCTTGCCGATTTCTTCAGGTTTGTTTTCTCCTGCACGCCTCGACATGAGGGTTTGCAAACCATTATTCAATCCAAAGCCAATACCAGCAAATACCAGGTAATACACACCCGTAATAGAAGCAATAGCCAGAGATTCCTCGCTGTAATGTCCCAGGAAAATACCATTGATGATGAGATTTAGCTGGGGTATCAACAGGGCAAAAGCAATAGGCAGCGCGATCTTCCAGATCTGCCTGTATGAAACTTCTACCTGTAAACTTCCTGCCATGCTATTGATGATAATTCCGCGTAAATTGAATCTGCGAATTTAGGGGAGAACCAAGAGGAGGCCGCAAATAATCGGATGGATCGTTGAATTCAATTGATCAATCAGGCTTAATTTGCAGGAAATACAGGTTATTGAAAACATTATTTTCCATAGGTGAGCCATGCAGTCAGGCTGATGTCCTTCTTTTCGAGATTGGAGAAGATCATTGCAGTTATGCGCTTGTAAAAGAAAACAGGTTTTGTGAAGTAAAGTATTTTGGCTTTGAAAGCCAGGAAGCAGAATCGGTACTTGGTAAAATCCTGGATGACATCAGGGAGCAGCCTGCAAAAGTGGTGATAGGTTCGGCATTTGCGCAAGCCCTTCTTATACCACAGCAGTTGTTTAAAAATGATTTTTCGTTATCGCAGGTGGTATATGATCTTCATGAACAACATTTTCTATACGATAATATTTCAGAGTGGCAAATGGTGAATGCTTATTCAATGCCTGTTAATATATACAGGCAATTGTTTAGCAGATTCTCCAATGCCAAATTCTGCCATGTGTACACACCATCCCTGCAATTCTATAATGGATTTGTTGCGGAAGATCAGATTGATATTCATTTCAGCATTCAGCAGTTCAGGGTAGTGGTTAAAAAAAACAATGAGGTGCAATTGGCACAGACTTATACTTATAAAACACCACTTGATGTTGTCTACTTCCTGCTCAAGATCTGCTATGAGTTTGGGATGGACCAGTCGCATTTATTTTTAATTGTTTCAGGATTGATCGATAAGGATTCAGCCATGTATCATGAATTGCATCATTATTTCCTGAACCTGCATTTTGCCGGTACACCATCTTTTGAAATGCCTGATAGAAGTCATCCCCATTATTATTTTACTTCACTCTATAACCTTGCCGCATGCGCATCATAAGTGGACAACTCGGCGGCAGACGGATCCATCCACCTTCCAAAATGCCTTATACAAGGCCCACCACTGATATAGCCAAGGAAGGACTGTTCAATATGCTTCAGAACCAGCTGGATTTTGAGGAATTAAAAACACTCGACCTGTTTGGTGGCACCGGAAATATCAGCTATGAACTGGCATCGAGGGGTGTGCCTGATCTTACCATAGTTGAAAAGGACCAGCAGATGTATTCCTTCATCAAGAAAACTGCTGAAGACCTTCAACTGGAAAACTTCAAGGTGGTGAGATCCGATGTGTTTAAATTCATTGAGCAATGCCATGAAAAATTTGATTTCATTTTTGCCGGACCTCCCTATGCCCTGCAAAATATTGATGACCTGCCGCGACTGATTTTTGAAAAGCAATTATTAAACCCCGGCGGCAGATTTATTCTTGAACATACACCCCGCAACGATTACAAGGGTTTTCCTTTTTATGTTTCATCCAGGAATTACGGCACGACCATTTTTTCGACCTTTATCAATGAACCATCCGGGAATGAAAAGGAATAAATGTTACCATGATATTCCCTGATAAAATTTTACGATGCTCAAAAAAGAAGTAAGGAAAGTATTCAAAGAAAAAAGAAAAGCGTTAAGTGAAGCAGATAGAATCAAGTGGGATGACCTGATCCTGATACAGTTTCAGTCCTTACAACTGCCATTTATAGATGTTGTGATGAGTTTTTACCCAATCGAAATTTACAAAGAGATTAATACCTTTCTGATCACCGATTACCTTCATTTCAAAAACCCGGGATTAAGTATCTGTTATCCTAAACTTAACACTACTACTGACGAGATGCAGGCCATTATCTGTAATGCCGACAGTGCATTTGAAAGTAATTCCTTTGGCATCATGGAGCCGGTGAATACTGATTTTGCCCAGCCACAGGAGATTGACCTGGTGCTGGTTCCTTTACTGGCGTTTGATGAAAGGGGTTACAGGGTAGGATATGGCAAGGGATATTACGACCGGTTTCTGAAAGATTGTCGTGAAGATTGCCTGAAGATCGGCCTGTCTTATTTCCATCCCATTGATGCCGTGGATGATGCCGCTGAATTTGACGTACCTTTAGACCTTTGTATCACACCGCAACGGACTTATGTTTTCTAACTGGTTTTTGAAATCTTTCAGGATATTACTTTTACCATTCGCTATTCTTTTCTGGATCATTGTTGTGATCCGCAACTGGCTTTATAACCGCAACATACTTAAGTCAACCAGCTTTGGTCTTCCGCTGATCTGCGTGGGAAATCTTTCCGTTGGAGGGACGGGCAAATCGCCCATGGTGGAATTTCTGGTACTGCATCTAAAGAACCAGTATAAGGTAGCTACACTAAGCAGGGGTTATAAGAGAAAAACCAAAGGATATGCGCTTGCCAATGAAAATACTACGGCCATAGATATTGGTGATGAACCCATGCAGTTTCACCGCAAATTTCCTGATGTACCCGTTGCAGTAGGTGAAGAAAGGATCGTTGCCATACCACAATTGTTACACGACAGACCCGAAACCGAAGTGGTGATCCTGGATGATGCTTTCCAACACCGTTCCATCAGGGCCGGATTCAATATTCTATTGACAGATTATTCTAATCTTTTCACCAGGGATTTTTTTCTGCCTACCGGTGACCTGCGCGACCAGAGGAGCAGTTACAAAAGAGCAGATCTCATAGTTGTGACCAAGTGCAATCCCGCTATAACACAGGAAGAGCGACAGGCCATTATCAAAGAAATCGATCCGCTTCCGCACCAGAAAGTTTTTTTTGCTGCTATCGCTTATGGCACACCATATCACATTACCAACAGGGATTTTCATTTACTGGATGAGCATACTGAAGTGCTGCTGGTAACTGGCATTGCCAATCCGAGACCATTGAAACAATTTCTTGAAGAAAGGATCCAAACCTATTCCATGATCAATTACAATGATCATCACATCTTTTCAATTGACGACTGGAAGGAGATCAAAAAAAGGTTTGAGAACATGGAAGCCAGCAAAAAGATCATTCTAACCACTGAAAAGGATGCTATGAGATTGCTTAAATTCAGGCATGAGATCGATGGCATACCTTTTTATGTTATGCCCATTGAGCACAAATTCCTCTTCCAGCAGGAAATGGAGTTTATTGATGAAGTCAGTAATTTCATTCAAAATTTTAAACAACCATCTTAAATGGGAAGGAAAAATTCAAAAAAAGAAGGCAGGAAGGGCAGGCAAAACTTCAATGAATATAAAGGTGTGTTGGAAATCACCCGTTCCGGGATGGGTTTTGTGGTAGTGGAAGGACTGGAAACGGATATTCTCGTCAGGCCTAATGATTTTAATACAGCGCTGCATGGTGATACTGTAAGAGTGGAAGTAAACCCTGAGCGTTCAGGTAAACGCATGCAGGGTATTGTGGTGGATGTATTGGAGCGTAAGCAAATGGAATTTGTTGGCAAGCTACAGATGAACAAAGGCTTTGCATTCTTTGTTGGAGATGGAGATAAAAGAGCACCGGATATATTTATTCCTCAGGAATCCTTTAATGGAGCAGAAGATGGCGACAGGGTAGTAGTAAAGATCAAGGACTGGGAAAAGGACAGTCGCAAAAGACCGGTTGGAGAAGTGGTGACTGTGCTTGATGCCACTGATGATAATGATGTTGCCATGAAAGAGATCCTTCTTGAGAATGGGTTTCCTTTGGAATTTCCAGACGAGGTAATTGAAGAAACGGAGCGAATTCCAGACATCATTACTCAAAAAGAAATTGAACGCAGGCGTGATTTCAGGGGGATATTAACCTTTACCATTGATCCTGTTGATGCCAAGGATTTTGATGATGCCCTTTCGATCCGTGTGCTTAAGAATGGTAATTATGAAATAGGGGTGCACATTGCTGATGTCAGTCATTTTGTGCAGCCTGATACGGAACTGGATAAGGAAGCCTATAAAAAAGCCACTTCGGTTTATTTGCCCGACCGCGTGAATCCTATGTTGCCCGAACAGATCTCCAATGTACTCTGTTCTTTGAGGCCGCATGAGGACAAGCTGACTTTTTCAGCTGTTTTTCAAATGACACCTAAGGGGCAGGTAAAGCAATACTGGCTGGGAAAAACCATCATCCATTCCAATCATCGGTTTACCTATGAAGAAGTGCAGGAGATCATAGAAAAGGAAGATGGCCTTTACCTGGATGAAGTGCTTTTGCTGAATAATATTGCGCAACGGCTTCGTAAAAAACGTTTTGATGCCGGTGCAATTAATTTTTCAAGTACAGAAGTCAGGTTTAAGCTGGATGAAAACAGCAAGCCCATTGGCATCATGGTAAAAGAAAGCAAGGAAGCGCACCAATTGATTGAGGAGTTCATGTTGCTGGCCAATAAGTATGTGGCAGAAAATGTGTCCAAGATCGAAGTCAATAAAAAGCCCATACCTTTTGCCTATCGTGTGCATGATCTTCCCTCTGAAGAAAAGCTGCTACCCTTCATGGCCTTCGCGAAAAAATTTGGTCATCGCTTTGATACTTCGAGTCCAGACAAGATCGCTGAATCTTTCAATACCATGTTGAAGGATGTGCAGGGAAAACCAGAGCAGCATGTACTGGAGCAATTAGGTATCCGTACCATGGCCAAGGCTATCTATACAACTGAAAATATTGGCCACTACGGTTTAGGCTTTCAACACTACTGTCATTTTACCTCGCCCATCAGGCGTTACCCAGATATGCTCGTGCACAGAGTGCTGGAGCAGGTGCTTGAAAAGAGGATCAAGCCTGATAAAAAAATGGAGCAGAAGTGCAAGCATTGCAGCGAAAGGGAAAGAGCAGCCATGGATGCTGAAAGAGCGGCTAATAAATACAAACAGGTGGAGTATATGAAAGAATTCCTGGGAGAGGAATTTGATGGGGTGATCAGTGGCGTGGCTGCATTTGGATTTTGGGTAGAGACAGTAGAGCATAAATGTGAAGGACTCGTGAGCATTAATAGTCTTCTTGAGTATGATGAATTCAGGTTGATTGAAACAGATTACAGCCTCGTAGGTATGAGAAGTGGAAGGAAATTCAGAATGGGTGATAAGGTAAATATCAAAGTGGTAGCTGCCAATCTTACCAAGAGGCAACTGGATTATGAATGGGTATTGACTTCTACCCTGGAAGAAGCAACAGCAGAAGAAAAAAGAAAATCAAAACCAAAACGAAAAAAGAAAAAGGCAGAAGAATAAATGCACAATTTCGAGCAACTATCCCGGCAATTTACTGAAAGATTTTCCACCGAACATTTCCCGGCCGAACCGGCGACCCTTTATGATCCTAACCGTTACTTCCTGGAGTTAGGGGGAAAAAGAATTCGTCCTGTTCTTTGTCTCATGGGCAATGAATTGTTTGACGAGATCACTCCCGATGCCTGGCAGGCTGCATCAGCCATTGAATTGTTTCACAATTTTACTTTGATACATGATGATATCATGGACAAGGCGCCACTCAGGCGTGGCAAACAAACCGTTCATGAAAAATTCGGAGAGAGTACTGCTTTACTTGCAGGTGATGTGATGCTGGTGAAAGCATATGAATATCTCAATAAGATCTCACCAAAATATGCACCGCAGATTATCCAGTTGTTTAATCAAACAGCAAGACAGGTTTGTGAAGGACAACAGCTCGATATGGATTTTGAAAAGCAGGATCATGCGGTCATGTCATCTTACCTGAATATGATCAGCTTAAAGACTTCCGTATTGCTGGCAGCCAGCCTGAAGATGGGGGCAATACTGGGTGGCGCGCTGGACAGGAATCAGAATCTCCTGTATGAATTTGGTAGAAAACTGGGACTGGCTTTCCAGGTGCAGGATGATTACCTGGATGCATTTGGTGATCCTGAAAAATTCGGCAAGCAGGTAGGAGGTGATATCAAAGCCAATAAAAAAACTTTCCTGTTGATTCATGTTTTAGAAACCGCTTCCAACGAACAAAGGACAAGATTAAAAGAGTTGTTATTGAATAATGATGAAAATAAGGTTGATGAAGTTTTGTCCATCTTCAGGGCATGCAGGGTGGATGAGTGGGCCAAGGAACTCAAGGATAAATTTGTCAGTGAAGCTTTTGAACATCTTGAAGATGTAGCAGTATTGTCGAAACGAAAAGAACCTTTAAAGCAACTGGCATATTACCTGGTGCAGAGAGAAATTTAATCACCTGCTTTATATACTCTGTTTTTCTAAAGAAACTGATTACTGTATTTTTTTTCTATTTTCCCAAATCAAAACCAACGGCTGATGGCAAACCAATTATTCAGGAAGAAATCCATACCTGTAATTTTAAGAGAAGCAGAACAGGGTTTATCGGATGGGCATGGACATACTGAGAAGCTGAAAAAAGTATTGGGTGTACGCGATCTGACTTTTATGGGAATCGCGGCTGTGATTGGAGCCGGAATTTTCAGCAGCATTGGAAAAGCCAGTTATGATGGTGGTCCGGGTGTAATCTTCCTTTATATTTTCACTGCTATTGCCTGCGGGTTCGCCGCCCTTTGTTACGCTGAATTTGCATCAACTGTTCCTGTATCGGGGAGCGCCTATACTTATTCTTATGTGGCTTTTGGAGAGATCTTCGCCTGGATCATAGGTTGGGATCTGTTGATGGAATATGCCATTGGTAATATAGCTGTCGCCATCTCCTGGAGTGATTATTTTACAGGATTGATGGATAATGCGGGGTGGCACATACCCTCGTGGCTCACCATGGATTATTCCACGGCACATCATGGCTTTAACGAGATGTCGAAGCTGGCTCCCGGAGTTCAGGCTGATGCTGCCATAGCCGACCAGGCTTCTGCATGGATCAATGCACCACAGGTTTTTGGTTTGCGCATGATCATGGATCTTCCTGCACTAATGATCGTTGCACTGATCACTTATGTTGTGTTTATAGGGATCAAGGAATCCAGATCGGCCAGTAATGTGATGGTGATCATTAAGCTGGCAGTGGTTTTCCTGGTGATTGTATTAGGAGCCTATTATGTAAATCCTGATAACTGGTCGCCATTTGCACCTAATGGAATATCAGGTATACTGAAAGGTGTATCAGCGGTATTCTTTGCCTATATCGGATTTGATGCCATTTCAACAACAGCGGAAGAATGCAAGGATCCGCAGCGTGATCTGCCCAGGGGAATGATCTATTCACTCATCATCTGTACGATATTGTATGTGACGCTGGCACTGGTACTCACGGGAATGGTCAGCTATAAAACTTTAGACGTAGGTGATCCGCTGGCTGCTGTATTTGAAACAAGAGGTTTGAAATGGATATCAGGAATTGTTGCCGTGAGTGCTATTATCGCAACGGCAAGTGTATTGCTGGTATTCCAGTTGGGACAGCCCAGGATCTGGATGAGCATGAGTCGTGACGGGCTTCTTCCAAAAATATTTTCAAGGCTGCATCCAAAATATAAAACACCATCTTTTTCAACCATACTCACAGGATTTGTTGTTGCCATACCCGCTTTGTTTTTGAATTTAAGCACCGTACTGGCATTAACCAGTATCGGAACCTTGTTTGCTTTTGTTCTGGTTTGCGCTGGTGTGCTGGTATTGCAGAAACAACCTGACCGTCCGCAGTCAAGGTTCAGGGTGCCGCATGTGAGTGGCAAGTACATTATTCCTTTGTTATTTGTTGCGGCTATTGTTATTACGCTGATCTATGCGCCGGGTCATTTTGAATTTATCTTCACAAGAGCAGGTTTCCCCATGGGAATCTTCTGGCTGGTGGCTGCCATCGTTGCCCTGCTTTCATTTTTGAAGGATTTTTCATTGATACCGGTATTGGGCTTTACCAGTTGTTTTTACCTGATGGCACAGGAAAGTGCCACCAACTGGGAGCGATTCCTGATCTGGCTCGTGATAGGACTGGTGATCTATTTCACCTACGGATACAAGAATAGCAGGCTGGCCAGAGAATCAGGAGCCAATCTTAACAAGTAATAGGCATGTTACAGGTGTTGATGCAACAAGACTTGATGCGAGCAGCTTAATTTTGTGATATGAAGTTCCAGATAGGAGACAGGGTGCTGGTATTGCATTCGAATGAAGAAGGAGAGGTGATCGACATTATCAATGAAAAAATGGTGATGGTGGATGTAAGGGGTGTGAAGTTTCCTGCTTACATCGACCAGCTTGATTTTCCTTATTATAAAAGGTTCACTGAAAAAAAGCTTTTTCCTGTCAAAAAAGAAAAGCAATACGCAGAGAATTTAAAAAAAGAAAAAACTCCCAAAGAAAGAGTGGAAGATGGCATCTGGCTTTCCTTTCTTCCAGTAATGGATATTGATGAATTTGGAGATGATGTGGTGGAATTACTGAAAGTGCATCTTATCAACCGCACCAGTCTTGCTTACAAATTTGATTACAAGCTGAACTTTTTTGGCAAGCCCGAATTTGAATTCAAAAACGAAGTATTGCCCTTCCAGGATTTTTATTTGCATGATGTGCCATTTGAAGATATGAGTGATAGCCCGGCCTTTCATTTTGAATTCTCGCTGGTGCTGCCTGATAAAACAAAGGCAGATTATTTTGAAGCTGAAGTAAAGCTGAGGCCCAAACAGCTATTCAGTAAGATTTCAGAAATACAGCAATCCGGTGCAGCAACATTTTCCTACCGGCTTTTTGAGCACTATCCTCCCAAACCATATGAAGAAAAGTTGGACCTGGGATCGCTTGTAGCTAAAGGTGTCAGGATCTACAATGCCAAAGAAGCGCGAAGGCATCTGCCTCCTGCAAGAACAGTAGTAGATCTGCACATTGAAAAATTGCGTGACGACTGGAAGCAGATGAGTAACGCAGAGATCCTGGATATTCAGCTTAAAGAATTTGAAAAATGGTATGATCTTGCTGTAGCGCATCACCAGCCCCAGTTGATTGTGATCCATGGTGTGGGCAGTGGAAGGTTGCGCGATGAGATCCATGACCAGTTACGGTTAAAGCGAGAAGTAAAATCATTCGTGAATCAATACCATCCATCGTTTGGATATGGTGCGACGGAGATTTATTTGGAGACATAGTTCATGGTTCATAGATCATAGTTCATAGTAAGCAGGCGTATGGCAGATAGCTTATGGCATATGGCAAATGGCTAATAGCATATTGTTAATAGCATATAGCTAATGAAAGGCAATAAGATGAACTGATTTTTGTGAATAAATGATTTAAAGGGTTTCGGTTTCATTGCATCAACGTGTGAATGCAACATCTCATTGCCGACTACTATAAGCCATGAGCCATATGCCATCAGCCTATGAACTATGATCTATGAACTATGAACTAAAAAAAACTGCAGGCCTGTAAGCCGGATTCTGTTCTCACGCAAATGAGCTGCTATCATTTATCTGCGATGTTCATTACTGAACACCTGAATCTGCCTACCCACTCCCGCAGTTCGCCTGAAGCGAAGCACCAGCGAGCAGCTGGCAGTACGGGATATATTTGGCATTTCAGCACGCAAGGTTTACCCGGTCCCCCACCTTCCAGTGAGAGCCTGTGAGCTCTTACCTCACATTTTCACCTTTACCCGCCGGGGCGGGCAGTTATTTTCTGTGGCACTGTCTCGTTCCCCGCCTTAGCGGGGAAGTCCCGCTGTTAGCGGGATGCGTTGCTCTGTGCTGTCCGGACTTTCCTACCCTTATTCAAAAGAGTCGATAGCATGGCCTGCAGTGGGGCAAAGGTATGTCCTTCGGGGTAAACCCCTCAGGATGACCCCTTCAGGATAAATCCTTCAGGGTGACAACCCTTCGGGGTGGACCCCTCAGGGTGACAATGGAAGTGGATGAGCGTGTTTCATACACTCTTCATGCATTAGGTAGGGCGAAGGTAGGGAGAAGGTGTCCTTCAGGGCCCCTTTGGGACCCTTCAGGGTGACCCCTTCAGGAAACCCTTCGGGTCTCCTTCAGGGTGACCCGTTCAGCGTCCCTTTCAGGGACACTTCAGGGTGACAATGGATTGGGAGGGGGAATAAGTGGCCCTTTGTGAGCAAAAAGCGGTAAGGACGGAACGCTTGCTTGCAAGGGGCTTTTTCGTGCGCCAACTTGTGTTTGCATTCGGAAAAATCAAAGAATGTTAGCTAACGACCATGGTCAGTTGATTTTTTCTGGAAACAATTTTTTCAAACCCTTAAAAACAAAAAAATGGCAAAACAAAAAGGGATCATCAAGCTGGAAGGAACGATTGGAGATATCACCTTCCACAAATCGAAAGACGGATATATCGCTAAAGAAAAAAGTGGTGTGCCGGCAACAAGGATTGCCAACGACCCCGCCTTCCAGAGAACGCGTGAAAACGGTGCTGAATTTGGCAGGGCCGGGAAGTCGGGCAAGATCCTGCGCAACGCGC
Source organism: Bacteroidota bacterium (assembly GCA_023386045.1). Taxonomy (GTDB): domain Bacteria; phylum Bacteroidota; class Bacteroidia; order Chitinophagales; family Chitinophagaceae; genus Flavisolibacter. Next base: position 36,353 of record JAEWKK010000012.1, on the reverse strand, counting down.
TACGTGGACTTCTCCAAAAAGCATCGGACAGCAGAATGGTGAGCCGGCTTACCAGGGAAATGATCCGTGTACTGCAGGCAGACGCAACCAGCGTAAGAGGACAGCGCAATGTGATTGATGGTGAAGTGGAATTCCTGGAAGGCTTTGACTTTAACCTCAATGCCAAACTGGGCACCACGCTGTATGCGCCTTATGTGGCTACGATTGACCGGGTTACAGGAGCAGCTACCGTTTCCATACCGTCGTTTGTACCGGCCAACCTGATTGCAGCACCGGGAGGAACGACCCATTTCAAGATCTTCTCTGCAGGTGCAGAGGTAGATTTTACAGGAGAAAAAGCGGTAACGGAAATGAATGAAAGTGCTGTGCTGCCCTGGGATGGCACTGCTACTGCCATCATCAACCTGGCACATGCTCTCCCTGCTAACAGTACGCACCCCCTGTTCCTGGCACTGGGCATTGAATTCATGCAGGAAGTGAACGGACAGCAATACCCGCTGCTGAACGGCGCGTTTAATGCGATGGCGCTGGTGAAGGTAGAGGGATAGTGAATGGTGAGTGGTGAGGGGTGAGTTATGGTGAGTGGTGAGTGGCCCTTCGGGGTGAACCCCTCAGGGTGACAACCCTTCAGTGTAAACACTTCAGGGTGACAAGGGAGAGGTATTTTTTTAAGCAGTTTTTAAAACAAAAAAAATGGAACTGGTATTATTCAGAACGTACCATCCAGATGGTACTAACGGAGAACTGTATGCGAACAGCAGTCTTCAATGCTATACCATTGAGCTGCCATGGCTGGATAACCAACCGAGAGTTTCCTGCATACCGGAGGGAAGGTATGAGCTGAAGAAGCGGTACAGTCCCCGGTTCAGGGAGCATTTGCTGGTAAAGGGAGTGCAGGGACGATCGCTGGTGCTTTTTCATCCGGCCAATGATGCACTCAAAGAGCTAAAGGGCTGTATCGCGCCGGTTTCTTACCTGAGCTGCGCGGGCAAGGGTAATGAGTCGAAAAAGGCTTTTGGAAAATTGCTGAAGCTTGTAAGTGAGGCAATGGAAAAGGAGCCTGTTTTTTTAAACATTCAAAACAAAATACCATGACACTTCAGCAAAGAATGAAGTCGCCCACACCGCGGTTTTTTAAGACCGTGCGGAACATAGGGCTGGTGCTGGCCACCATCAGTGGAACACTGATAGCCGCACCGGTAGCACTTCCGACGGTGGTAGTGCAGATCGCGGGTTACCTGGCCGTTGCGGGCAGTGTAGCATCTGCGGTAAGTCAGACTGCCACGGAAGAAAAGCCAGGCAAAACGCGCAAAAAGCCCTGATGGAACAACCGGATCAGACAACAAAGGCCGGAACCATTGGAGGAACGCTGTTAGTGGTGATCATCCAGATCAGGGGAGATGAATTGATCAAGACAGCGATACTGGCAGCTGTTGGAGCCAGTGTAAGTTTTGGAGTCACTCTTTTATGGAAGAAGGCACTGCAGCGGATGCGGAGAAAGCGTGGTTAAAGAAAGAGGCCGAAAGGCCTCTTTTTATTTGGTTTAACCGGGAAGAAGAGAAGATAAATGAAAGAGAAAAGAGAGGGACAGATCAAACCAGGTATTGGGTAACGTGGTCTGGTTTAAGGCCGGTAAAGCTGCAGAACTCTTCAAGTGAGATGAAGGCATTTTTTTCCTTGTTCAGTTTTTTGCGGATGCGGGTAAGGAGTTTGCGAGCCGTGCGTTCCCTGCGGCCGGTGATGTTCATGACATCTTTAGGGTAGATGACCATTCGGTTGGGGATGGTTTTCATGGGACGGGTTTTGGTTGGTTTAAAGTTGGTCAGGAGTCAGGTTGAATCAGAGGTAGGAAACCCTCGAAAGAGATGTAGTTCTTACTGACTTAGTCAGGAAAAAGGGGTTTTCTCCCATCGATTACTGAGGAAATACCATTTCCCATGGTGATCAGAGTTTTGATTTTGCAGGCCTAAATCATTACACTATGAATCATTTTATTACACTTGCAGAGGCTGTGGATATGACAGCCCGTTACCGTAACAACCGTGAAAGCGTATTAGCCACGAGTTACCAGAATCAAAACCTGTTGCCTTTATCGGAAAGTTTTGACAGGGATGAATTTGATACTGTGCTGGCGAAACAGGGCTGTGTGGGTTTGCGCATTTATTATGGAATGGATGAAGAGCTGAAGGTTCATGCGATAGTTGTAGGTACAGATTCGGGAGGCAATGACATATTGCCAACGAATTCGCTGGTTCTGGAAGAAGAAGATTACCTGATAGAAAAAGGAATGCGTTGTCCTGAGAATTGTCCGCCTGCCTCTGATCTAAACAGTTAAATTTATTTATGCCGTATTATGTTAGCGTCCTTTTCAGTTTTTCGATTGCGCTGGGTGCTATCCTGGGCTGGTTCCGGTTGAAAAAGCTGGATCCGGCCTTTTTCCCTTTTATCCTTTTGCTCACGGCAGGTTTCTTAAATGAAGTAGTGAGCGTGGTAGTACTGCATTCAGGTTATAGCAATGCGCCCAGTTATAATATTTATTCGCTGGTGGAGGTTTTACTTATCTGCTGGCAATTTAACAGGTGGAATCTTTTTGGAGAAAGAAAGGGTTGGTTTATTGGGGTGCTGGTAATTTGCCTGATAGTATGGGCGGCAGATATTTTTATCATCAACAGTATTTACCGTTTCAGTTCCTATTCGATCATCCTGCATTCGTTTGTGATTGTGGTGATGAGCATTCATATGATCAACCATTTAATTTTTAAGGAGATCGTATCCTTTATGCGACATCCTGTTTTTTTGATCTGCCTGGGGTTTATTTTTTATTTTACCTATGCCATCCTGGTAGAGATGTTTTGGGTTTTAGGGTTGAACAGGAGTGGTTCCTTCCGGGCGAAGATCTACGAGATACTTAGCTACATTAACCTGATCACAAACCTAATTTATGCACTTGCCGTATTATGGATGCCAATGAAACCGAGATATATTATGCCGTATTGATCACGGGCGTATTATTGGGAGGGATCATTCTCTACTTCGCGTTTGCCGTGATTCGCTATCAACGCCGCAGGCTTGACAGGCAGCGGGGCTATTTTTTAACCGAGATCGACCTGCTGGAAAAGGATCGTACGCGGATTGCTCATGATCTGCATGATGAGCTGGGGCCACTGTTGGCGGTAACACAGTTCCATATCAGGAGTCTGGCGGGAGTAGCTGTTGATGCCAGCAAGCACCTGGAAGATGCGGACAGGAATATCCAGCAGGTGCTGGAGCGGCTGAGCGGGATTGCAGGAGGGTTGACACCAAGGTCGTTGCACATGAAGGGGCTTCATTTTGCATTGCAGGATTTCACAGAGCAGTTAAAACATACGGGACGGCTGCCGGTGGAATTCAGTTATAATGTAGGAAGCCGTTTGTCATCGGACATCGGCATACATATTTACCGCATCGTGCAGGAGTTGCTGCATAATGCCATGAAACATGCTGAAGCAAAAAATATACGTGTACGGATCACCGAGAGAAGGAAGGTGGTTTGTATTTCTTACTGTGATGATGGAAGAGGGTTTGAGCTGGAAAGCGCCCATAAAGAAAGCGAGGGCCTGGGATTGCGAAGCCTGAGGAGCCGGACGGCGATGGTGAATGGGAAGATGTACAGCTACGCTGCACCAGGGAAGGGTACAGAATATTTATTTGAAATTCCTATTAATCTCAATAATGAAAACGCCGATTAAAGTTGTGCTGGCAGATGACCAGCCTTTATTTCTTGAAGGTTTGAAGATGATCTTAAAAGGCTGTGATGAGATAGAGATCACAGGAGAGGCATTGAATGGGGTACAGTTGCTTTACCTGGTGAAGGAGCTGCAGCCCGATGTGGTGGTCACTGATATTGAGATGCCCGAGATGGATGGCGTGGAAGCGATGCAAAGACTGAAGGCATCGTATCCACAGCTGGGAGTAATTGCGCTTACTGTTTTCCGTGAGGACTGGAGGGTGATGGACATGCTGCATGCGGGGGCGAGGGGCTACCTGTTGAAGAACAGCAGCAGGGAAGATCTGATCACAGCCATCAGGTCGGTACATGCGGGAGGCTATTATTTCTGCAATTCCACTTCGATGCGGCTATCGCAGTTGCTAGCGGAAAGTGTATTGCCTGTGATGCGAACCAATGAAGCGGAGGTGTTGAATGAAACGGAGAAGCGGATCGTGGTAATGATCTGCCAGCAATATTCGAGCAAGCAGATTGCGGGTGAGCTGAGATTGCAAAGTAAGACGATCGAGAATTACAGGACGAGGATCATTGAGAAGACGGGCATGAGCAATATGGCGGGAGTGGTGGTGTATGCGATTAGGAAGGGGTTGTTTAGACCTTGACCCTTCAGGATCCCCTTTGGGGCTCCTTCAGGGTGACAACCCTTCAGGAGGCCTTCAGCATAAATGCTTCAGGGTCCCTTCGGGGTGAATCCTTCAGGGTGACAACCCTACAGGATTCCTTCAAGGTGACAATGGGGAGGGAGAATATTGAACAGATGAATGAGGAACAAGGAAGGTAGAAGGGCATTAGCTGCAAGCTAATGCCAACAATGGGAAGTAAGGTAGGGCGAGAAGACTACCCTTATAGGGAATAGAAAAGAAGGAAAGGGATGTTTAGTCGATCATTTTTTATAAAACAACCGTGCTATTACGGTTTTTTGGTTTGGGTGATCGTATTATTTTGTTGGCATAAACTGCTGCTTGCCATGGAATGTGAGTGGGGTGCACGAAGTGTGTTTGGTGGCAGGAGAATGAAGTAGTAAGAAGTTTGGGATTTATTTTTTCATTAGTGAGGGAATGTTAGAAAGAAATAAATGCATAACGGAATTAAACTTGTTGATTGAGGAAAGTTGAAACTTAAGAGTCCTTAAACGCAAGCCTATCATCCTTGTAAATAAAGTTCAATCCAGAAAAGCGAAAGTGTGAGAGGTGCGTTAATTAGACCTTGGTTACAGATACAAGTAGATCAAGCATCTCCTAATGATTCCTCAAAAACCAAACAACTAACGATGACAGAAAATCAAAAATGTTTAATTCTTGCAATCGGACTGATATTTATTGCAGGGATACTTCAATATGCATCTGTAACTTATATGAGGAATACGACCGAAGCAAAATTTCAAAATCTTCGTTCTGCTGACACTCTCTTAATGCAAACCGCAATAATGACAATTCCTGATAGTTCATCTAATTTAAAGTGTCTTAAAAATCAATTTGACGTTTCAGGCAAAATAAAAAACTATTACTATAATATTGGTTCAACATTCTATAGAAATTATTACGCTTTTTCAATTTGTTCAATCTTGTTTGCGACTATTTTAGCAATTGCTACATTTTTAGTGATCAGCAGCGGGTGGCAAAATTCATCGCAGCTTATTAAAACCTTCTTTCTGACAAGCATTTTAATTTCATCATTTTATTTTTTCCTGCCAACAGTATTAAATAACAGGGAGAACTATGCTTTGAATTTGAAAAAAGGAAAAACCTTTAATCAAATTCAATTGAATATTTTAACTTTTTCAACCAAACCATATTACAATAATTCAGACAGCCTAAGCAAATTTTTGGGACAGTCTTTTGATGATATTGCAAACAACTTTGACCTGGAAACTGTTGAGATACACTATGAAAAGCTTGGAGACGATCCACAAAAATTATTGAAGTCTGCAAATCCAAATTTTCCTAAATAACCTACTTCCAACAAAGGCGTGTAGTAAATACAGCCTTAGGCGTAAGAAGTGAGGTAAAGAAAATTTTTTAAATAAGGGAAGACCAGGAGAAGAATACAGAATGCCTGTACTTCTGCAAGCCTTGTGCGTTAGCAACAATCACAATTGAGAACCTGCATATGACCTTGACACAGAAATTGAGTCAAATACCAAGTTTAAAATTTTCCTTTTCAAAGTCAACGGAATTTTCTCATGCATTTGCTAGAGACTGCGGTGCTTTCTCAATGTATGAAACAGGATTTGGTTTAGGAATTCCATCCAACTTTTCTCCAGAAAATAAACTAAGAGCTGTATTCAATCAAGTTATGGCTAATAACGGTATCTTTCTATTTAACCTTAGCAGCGTCGATATGAAGAAGGCAATAAAGGGCTTTGCTGACTATGAGGAGGCTGAATATAATAATCAGATTACAGAATGGGAGTTATTTATAGTTTTAACAAACAAAGACTACCTAAAAAACTGTATCTTTCACAATGGGAAAGTTCAGTTCAAAAAACGAATTATATGGAACTCAGTGAAGTAATTATTGGTACCAAATTAAATGAGATTCAGAAGCGGTCCGATGGCGTAAAGTTGGTGTTTGAGGATACAAAGGCTAAAAAGATTTACATATTGACTTTCACGGGTTTGCTTTTTGAAACATCCACTCCGACATTGAATAAACGAGTAAATAAAATTCAATTGAATAATGTACTTGGCTATCGTGCTATGTCCCAACTTAGACACCAAAAACTAAATCCTCATAAATATCGCCAGCTTTTCATTCAAATGGAGGGCTCGAATGAAAACAATAAGCTTGAACTACTTGGAGCATTAACCAATTACAGAGTTTCATCCCGAAGTCCTTCAACAGCCCGGAAAACTGCTGCAAAGAAAATTGCTGCAAAGAAAACTTCAATCAAAAACCGAAGTTAGCAAACTGATAAAATGTGACTGTTGCTAACATAGCTTAGCCAAACCCCCGGCTTTTGGATTTCTATTTGGCGTTATATCTTTAATCAAACCACAGAACAAGAAATGCCGGCATTTCGGCAAGCCTTTTCGGTTGTACGATATTAAAGCAAGAAACTGACAGCTTATAAAACAAATGAAACTCAATTTTACACTTGTTCTAGTACTCCTAATTTCCGCTTGTAACAATAATGAGGAGGATAAGCTGCAAAAGCAATTAAAGGAGCAGGAAAGGGAAATTCAAGACTTGAAAAGACAGATTGAATCACAGAATGACAAGAAAGGTTCCGATCAGAAGAGAATTACCCCCGCAACTAACATTCAGGAAAAATCCAATCTTTTTTCAGCTATCACAAAATATGTTTATGCTGAAATCAATATGGAGATGTCAGTTCCGCATATATCAAATGGAGAAGTATCTTATACAACTGAAACCAATACCTATCTGACTAACATAATTAAAGTCGAAGACATAAATAATGATAAAGAAAATAAAATCAAAGACGAAGCAAGACAGTCAGTAAGATTAGTACGGGGCATGGGAAGAATTGATTCAATCAAAATAAGTATAAAAAAGTTTAACTCATATTCAAAAGCAAGTGAGAGCAGAGACACTTATAATTATACTGGTCCTGACGTCTTTATTTCTACCCCCAATTAATTTAAAATGTGCAAAACATCGTACAACATAGGCTTAGCCAAACCGCTGGCTTTAGAATAAAATCCTAGCTTTTGTAATTCTATTTGGCTTTATATCTTTAATTAAACGACAGAACAAGAAATGTCGGCACTTCGGCAAGCCTTGTCCCTGGGCGAAATGCGGCGACAGACCATGTAAAACAAGCTTTTATGAGTTCAAATTCAATGAGCAAAACGTTATTCGAAGAAGATTATTTGATTCGGACACTGGGCAGTCTTGGGACATCTCCTGACATTGCTTTGACTGAATTAGTAGCAAATGCTTGGGACGCCGGAGCAACCGATGTCAATATTTACATTCCTGACAAAAAGGGCGAATGTTTGATTGTAGAGGACAATGGTATAGGCTTAACTAAAGAAGAGTTTTATAATCGCTGGATGAAATTAGGTTACAATAGATTAAAGCATCAATCAAGAATGGTGGAATTTCCTAGTGGTGTTAATCTTACAAGATATGCATACGGACGCAACGGTGTAGGTCGTCATGGCTTACTTTGTTTCAGCGAAGAATATAAAGTCATAACGCAAAAGAAAGGGAAAAAGTCAACCTTTCATATTTCAACAATGAGTGGTGAAAACCCATTCATAATTACAAAACAGAGTTTTGAAAAGGCTGATGGAATTGGTACAAGGTTAGAAGTGGTTGTTGAAAAAAATTTGCCCGACGCTAATAAAATTCTTGAGGTAATTTCTGCTAGATTCTTACACGACCCCTTGTTTAGAGTGAAAATTAATGGCAATCAAATCCATCTTGAAGAGCATAGTGGTTTAATATCTACTGAACATGTTCCGTACAATGGAATGAATTTTACAATACATCTTTTAGATAGTAAAATAGCAAGGAACTCTACCTTGTATCAAGGAATTGCGTTTTGGCAAGGCAACAGGCTTGTTGGCGAACCGTCATGGATTCTAGGGAATAGTGTTGTAATTGATGGTAGAACTCAACAAGCAAAGCGATATACTGCCGTAGTAAAAACTACTGATTTAGCAAATTATATCTCTGAAGATTGGTCAAGATTCAAAATCAGCGATGAACTACAAGATATATTTAATGTTATTGGCGGAAAAATAAAAGACATGCTATCTGACGTTGCTCGTCAAAATATTTCTGAAACAACTACTTCTATAATTAAGGAATATAAGCAAGAGTATTCCGAACTAAGCCCTTTGGCTAAATATGAGTTTAATGAAGCAATTGAACTAATTACTGTAAATAACCCAACTGCAAGTCAAGAATCTATAAGCTTGGCAATTGAAACAATTATTAATTTAGAAAAAACTCGAAATGGGATTCAATTGCTTAACAGGATTGCATCTTTTTCCGAAGATGATGTTGATGGTTTAAATAAAATATTAGACAACTGGACTATTAAAGACGCATTAACTGTACTAGATGAAATTGATAGCAGGATTTCCGTTATTGAGGCAATCAGAAAATTGAGCAATGATAAAACTGTTGACGAACTTCATGTTCTTCACCCATTAATTGCAAGTGCAAGATGGGTATTTGGTCCTGAATTTGATTCCCCAGAGTTTGCATCAAATAGACAACTTCAAACCGCTGTTGAAAAGGTTTTTGATAAAAAGGTTCAGAAATCAGTTTTTACAAATAGCCAAAAAAGGCCTGACATTGTTGTCGTTGGCGACTCAACATTTTCAATCACCGCAACAGTTAGCTTTGATTCGACAACTGAACTGTCAAATGTAAACCGAGTCTTAATTATTGAGTTAAAAAAAGGTGGCTTTAATCTTACTTCAAAAGAAAGAAATCAGGCAGTTGGTTATGTTGAGGAGTTTATGAATTGTGGTGCTTTAATTGGAAACCCATACATTAATGCGTTTGTAGTTGGCGAAACGTCTGACGAAAAGCTATCTCCAATCCAAGCAGTAAGCAATGGTAATAACGTGGAAGTTGGTAAAGTTAGGGTTTGCCTATTTTCCCAAATAGTGGATAGTGCAGAGAAACGACTTTTTGGATTGAGAAATAGATTAAATGAAAGATATGCAGACATTCCAGGTATGGAATTGTACAACAGACAAGCAAGACAATTGACCCTTGTATAAAAGCACTTTGCGCAACATAGGCTTGCAGTAAAAACAGGATTTAGAATAGAAGTTCAACTGAATAACAATATTTTATAATTGAATAAAGGCTGGAAGATAGAATACAGAATTCCTGTACTTCTGCAAAACTCGTCCGTTATACGTAATAAAACCGAATAGCATGAGTCAGAAATTATTCAATACACTTATTATTGTTCTTTCCTTAAGCATTGTTGGCTGCCTTTTGAGTGTTGCGGTTACAGAATTGACAGCCAAAGAGACTACTCTCCTTGGTATTGTGTTAACAATATTGTCATTTATTGCTTCTTGGTTAGTATCAATGCATTTTGCTAATAAATCGCATAAGCAGGCTATTGATGAAGTTAAAGAGCAACATCTTTCTAATTTAAGAACATATGCATTAAATGCAGCCGAAAAGGTGAATAATCTTTCTAATGAACTTGCCAAACTTTCAGTTTATCTGCAACAGGAACTAGAAGAAGATGATGAAGAGTTGACTACTGAGGAACTATATACGTCGAGTTACGAAAGAATTGAAAGTGCAATTCACATAATAAACACTCTCAAATCTGTAAATGACACGTATTTAAGCGACTGGAAAGGAGTTATAGGTGAAGAATTGGATGAAAAGCTAGAAGAGCAGCAGGAAAGAGAAAATGAGCTTAAACAACTGGTAGAAAGAGTTGAACTTGTGTTGCAAACGAAGCCAGTTGATCAAACAAAACGGCTCAATGAAGTTCATAATCTAAGTAGACAGATTTCTGACCTTAGAAAAGACCTAAACTTAACTCTGAATAGTGTTAGCGGCACTTTTGTTCGATCATCTAGAACGACGACTCGGGCAAAGAAAGAAAATGTAACTTGTTCTTGTCCTGTCTGCAATGAGCCATTGTCATACCGTCAAAGGCCATCTGCATCGAGCTTTAAGCTTGTAAATTGTAGGAAATGCTCAACCAAACTGGCAGCTAAGTGGAATGAGGTGACGAGTTTTACTTTAGAACAAGAAGGGAAAAAAGACGAATCATATAATTGTCCAAACTGCAAGAAAAATATTATAACTAGCCTAGGCAACTTTCCCAACTCTAAGAATATTAATATATGCAAAGCATGTGGCGAGGCAAGCCAAGTAGTTAGAAATGTAAAAGGATTTACCATACAGCCGTTAACTAAAACTCCAACCATATTAAAGTCAGAACCAATTCCTCCTGAAAAAATTGAAGTAAATGAAGAGATTTTAGAGAAAGTAAAAACAGCTTTACCCGCTCAACCTTGGCCCAAAGGCACACATAAAGAGGTAGCCGAAAAATTAGGATTGGCAAGCAATGTTGTGAGTAAGCATATTTATGAATTAATCAGAAGAGGCGTATTCAAGCCCCAAGTAGACGGAGTTCTCTATGAACCTATAAAAATTGATCAAGAGTGACAACTACGCATAACACAGGCTTGCCAAAAGCCTGGGTCGTTGTGGGCGGCGTCGTTCAGGGGCCAAGAATTTTGTAGTGCACCTCAGCTGCGAACATTTCTATATTTAAACGGCCTTGGGTAAGCCCTGCACGTTGTGCGTAATGCTATGTGGCCATATTGCGACATCAATAAGATATCTTTAAGATGACCAGAAAAAAAAATATTAAAACGGCAATATTTTTAGGTGCAGGCGCATCTTCTGCCGAAGGTGCGCCACTTCAATCTAACCTATTTAAAGATTATTTTAAATTAGTTAAACAGCGAAACATTCGTCGTTCCCCAGAACATGAAAAAGAATTGGCTTCCTTCTTTCAATTGATGTTTGATATTGATGTAAACAACGGCAATCTAGATAATGCAATCTTCCCAACGTTTGAGGAGGCACTTGGTGTATTGGACCTAGCTGATTTGAAAAATGAGGCTTTTAAAGACTTTACAAACATAAATTTTGATTCAAACAGTGGAAAGATAAAGTTTTTAAGAGTATATCTTGTTTTTCTAATGGCTGACATTATTAATCATAGTTTGAGAAGAGGCAGAAACATTCACCGAAAGCTTATTAAGAAACTAGACAGTATAGATCAAATAAAAAACACAATTTTTATTACAACTAACTATGACATTCTATGCGACAACGCGCTTTTAGATTTATTTCCTGATAAAAAAGTTGATTACGGAGTGGACTTTGTAAACTACAAAGAAGGCTCATTTGTACGACCAGATCTTGATAGCATAAAATTCTTTAAGCTTCATGGCTCTTTAAATTGGTTGTATTGTCCAACTTGTAACAACCTACGAATCACTCCATACGAAAAAGGAGTATATACACTAATGGTTAACCCTGCGAGTTCCTATTGCCAGAAATGTGAATCAGTTTATTCCCCCATAATTGTTCCTCCAACATTTTACAAAGACCTATCTAAAGTATTTCTTAACGAAGTTTGGAATAAAGCTGAAAATGAATTATTGGATGTAGAACATTTAAACTTTTGCGGTTATTCTTTTCCTGATGCTGACATCCATATTAAATACCTTATAAAAAGAGTTCAAAAAAATCGAAAATATCCTAATTTATTAAAAATATCAGTAGTAAATAACCACAATGAAAAGAAACATGAAGGGAAAGTTGATGAAGAAAATCGATTTAAAAGGTTTCTTGGAAAGAGTGTCAAGTACACTAATTACACTTTTGAGGAGTTCGCTACTAACCCATCAATTATTATGACTTGAAATAAGCACGAACGTACAACATAGGGTTGCAGTAAATACAGGCTTTGGAATAAAAATTCGGCTGGACAACAATATTTTACAATTGAATAAAGGCTAGGCGACAGAATATAAAATTTCTGTACTTCTGCAAGCCTCGTCCGTAAGGTACAAACTCCCCAAAACGATGAGTGAAATTGACTTCAAGTTCTCAAGCCTCCGAGTAAAACTCCGACAGAATGGCATTGGCATAATTGAAGACATAAAAAACACCTACTATTCCGAACCTGTAAAGCCACTTAAAACTTGCGTCTTTTGCAGGTCTTCCTCCAATATTACTAAGGAACACGTAATACCAAAGTGGCTTTTTGAAAAAAAATCAAAAACAAAGTTCATTTCAAGTGTCAATCACCAAGCTCAAACGTATAATAACTCAGTTATTCCAACCTGTGACATTTGTAACAATTCAATTTTAGCACACATTGAAGCTCATACGATAGAAACCATTCGTAGACTTGCTAATTCAAAAGATTATTATTACGAAGATTTAAGTGATATTATTCGCTGGCTCGAAATTCTGGACTATAAGCTTCAAGTTTTTGATTGTTGTAGAAAATATATCAAAGATGGCAACTCTGCCTTTGACCCTAACTGGGGAGTTTTGCCATTAGCAGTAATGAGACATTTCTATGAATTTAAACCATACCGAGCATATGATTATCTTCGGAGTTCACAGATAAGAATTATTGTCAAAGCAAAATTGGACAGAACGAATTCATTAGTCGTACTAAGTTCTAAAGTTCCACATTTCAATTTTTTCGTGCTGCCACACGAATACATTTTTGTCAGTGTGCCAATAGGCAACATTGCTTTCTTTTATTTTTTGAGAAAAGAATTTGACCATCACAGAGAAGCGGAAAAGGAAGCAGTTGACTTGGTCGTGAAAGTTCTTGCATCGTGACAAGCGCTTAACATGCGTTTTTGTGTAAGTGGGTTGGAAGGAACAAACATCAGCAATTTTTATCTTATTTTCTACTGTTCCAACGTGACGAATAACATGAGCAACCGAATAAATAATGAACATTTATTTAATAAAATGGACTTCGGTTACAGACAGTCGGAATGCTATTTCCCTACCTGAGCAAGGTCGTTTCTCCGTCAGCTGGCATTTTAATTGGCACCATACAATGGCGATGAAATATATTTTTATTTTTTTGACGACTATTATGTCAATGGCTTGTAACGATAACAAAACAATTACATCCAAAAGCACAATTACTGACGCGATAAAACCTGAAGAACCTTCAAAATATTCAGACAGTTTAATTCTTTCTGAGCAAGAGAAAACGATAGGCGACATTAAATTCGGCATGACGGAGAAAAAGGTTAAACTTCTAATTGACAAATTCAAAGATGAAACAAAAAAGCCTGATGGAATTTTAGGTAAACCCTACTATGATTATTTTATTGGAAATTATGAATACTCACAGATAAATGACTTTTACCACAACAAAAAGCTTTATCGACTTGAAATCAATGGCGAAATTATCTTGTGGGACAACTATAATTTAGAGATAGTTGACAAAATCAACTCAATTACAGAAGTTCTGAAGCAGAAATTTGGCGAACCAGATATTTCACATCCAATACCCGAACGATACCAAATGGAAAACGGGTTTACCTATTTGGTAAGAGCTTGGAATATAGGACAGAAAAGAATTGAAATCCGAATTGAAGATAACAGCACAAGTTACTTCACTTCAGTGATTATTTATTTCCCTGCCATTGAAAAGGTAATTGAAGTAAGCAATTCTATAAAGAAAGATAGTATCACTAAGGCAAATAAAAACGTATTCTGACCCAAAACGCCAACTAACATAGGCATGAAGAAAATATTGGCTTTTGAATAAAAATTTTAGCTGAATAACACCATTTTACAATTGAATAAACGCCAGGAGACAAAATACAGAATGTCTGTACTTCTGCAAGCCTCGTCCATTAGGCGCAAGTTACCTCGATGCGAAAATTTATTATTCTTTTAGTTATCATTTTAGCTTCATGTAAATCTCAGAAAACCTTTTTTGGATTGTATTATTCCAATCTGAGCGAAAATCCTCGCGGTAGTAATCTTTCGCAAATTATTCCAGAAGGGCTAAAAGGCAATAGGCCTCAGAAACTATTTTGGAAACGGGGTAAGCTCTATTATTTTTATCGTGGATCCAATAAGCTTGCGGACAAAGATTTTGCTATGAATCACAGCAGAAAACCTTTCGTTTTTCCTTGAGATAAATACAAGTATTGAACAAGCGCCTAACAGAGTCTAACCGCAGTGCCGGCTGTAGAATAAAATCCAGGCATTTGTAATTCTATTTGACTTTATATCTTTAATTAACGACAGAACATGGAATGCCGGCACTTCGGCAAGCCTTGTCCGTTGTGCGAAATTCTATGAAGCCTCTTTTATTTTCAATCATTACTGTCTTAGTCGCTTGCAATGATTCTGTCGATGTAAACAGTCCGTCTTCTGCAGAAACAACGAATTATTCTCAAAAGAAAGACTCAACTAGATTTCATTCCTATAAGCATGACCTGTTTGTTAACTTAAAAGGTCAGTTGGCCTACAAAACGACAGATAATAGCGACCCTTCGAATCCAAGGGATAAGTTTTTTACGACAATAAATATCGATAGCCTCGACTTTGATCAGGAAAAGGAGCTAAACAAAGTAATAGACACTTCAACCTTCGTTCATGTTGGAGACTTGTACTACAAGGATAAAAATCATGTTTATTACCATCATCAGATGATGGATGGTGGAACGTTCTTTATTGTCAGGGAGGCAGATCCAGGCAACTTTCAGGTATTAGACAGCTCCTATTATGGAAAGGATAATAAGTATGTTTTTTGCCGTGGAGGGTTACTGGAGGAGGCGGATAGCAAAACATTTAGAGTAATATCTCAGGACCCGGGGATTTACTTTTGGCATGCCAAAGACAAAAATCGAACATATGAGGGGTGTAACAGTAAAGTACAAGCAATCGCGAAACGCTTAAATTGAGATTCGCACAACATAGGCTTAGCCAAACTGCCGGCTTTATAATGATATCCAGGCTTTTGTAATTCTATTTGGCAACACATATTTAATTAAATGACAGAATAGAGACAGTACTGAGGCAGGCCTTTTCCGTTGTGTGCAATTTGTTTTCGCTTCTCAGACTGGTAAACTCAAAAAGTGATATGAGCTTGTCACTTATATAAAACTTCTGATTATGACACGTTCCTTTTTCTTATTACTGATCACTTTATTTTTTAAGCATAGTAGTGCTCAGGACACCTGCATTACTACGCTTCCATATGGTAACAGTCCAAAAGCAGGTGCTTTTGCAAAAGTGAATGGCATAAGCATGTATTATGAAATTTACGGACCCACCCCAGCACCGCCTCTTCTTTTGATTCACGGTAACGGGGGGAAGTTTATTCCATGCGCTGCCAAATCGAGCACTTTAAAGATAAGTACCGGGTTATTATTGCACATAGCCGATATGTCGTAGCGACAATGGTGATAAACCGTTTACCTACGAGTTAATGGCTGACGATTTATGCAGCCCTCTTACGCCCGCTGAAGTTAGATTCCGTTTATACAAGGATGATTCATTTCTAATGAACCCTGACTTATATCCTTCCCTTCAATTTGTTTCCAGTCAATACGCTGGTAATATATTTATCAGGATTATTGAAGCCATACTTTATACCTTCTGCATCGCTTGTCTTGATGAATCAACTCCCAGGTAAGCCGAAAGTTGCGAGAACCTTGCTTAATAATTATTTCACGATAGATAAAAATATTGAAATAAAAAAGGGTGTTAGCCCCCTATTTAAGAAAAATTTATCTCAGTAATTTGCTTGCCTCTAAAAGCTCTCTCAAGCAGATACAAATAGGTTACCTAATATCTATAGAAAAATAAAATACTAAAATGTTCAAACTTAACCCAAAAACTATGAATAGAATAACTGCACTACTGATTTTTCTCTTATTTGTAACATCATCTTTTGCCCAAATAACAAAAAATAACTGGATGGTTGGGGGAACTGCCCGATTTAAATCGGTAAAGGAAAAACAGGATGACCTTGACGTAAGCACTTTTACTATAGATGCATCAACCAATCTTGGTTATTTCTTTATAGATAAAATGGCTGGAGGGCTTAACCTGGGATATAATTATTTTAAGTACAAGAATCTTGGAGTTGTTTCTCATTCTTCTATATTAAAATTCGGCCCCTTTGTTCGTTATTATTTATTACCTGCAGATAGTCGAATTAATGTTTTAACACAAATAGCTTATTCACACGGCTCAGATTTTAATGAATACTCGACCAATTCATTAAATCTTGCAGCTGGCCCTGTCATTTATTTTAATTCAAGTGTTGGACTTGAATTCACCCTTAATTATGAAAGGTTCTCATCAAATTCCAATACTTCTTCTGCCAATTCAATATTTCTAGGAATTGGTTTTCAAATTCACCTAGAAAAAGAAAACAACCCATAAATTTAAAATATCTACTTATGTTCCAAAATCTAACCAAAACAATCTGCTTGTTTATCACAGTGGCGGTGATCACTAAAGCATCTGCTCAAACAACAACCATTGATTACCTTACAAGTAATCTTAGTTCTTCAGCTTGCAACGTATTTTCACCTTCTGTCTATGTAAGCAACATATTACATAACTCCCATGCGGGTGGCGTTTCCTTTAATTCCACAAATGGACTCAAGCTTACAACAGCGTCTTCAGGTACTTTAGCAGGAACAGCTTTCTATTTAAACTACAATTTTGTACCAGGATTTAAGTATAATGTTTCTATTACTGCGAAAGGCAATACTGCTGCAATGAATTTAAGGGCATGCGTTTTGACCAACCTTAGTCAATATGCCACAAATGGATCTACGCTTTGCGTTCCTGATCCAAATATATCGTCTTATAGTGTTAGCAGTATAGGATCATTAAACACTGGAGTTACACTTGCGTCCAACACTTATAACATGAATCAATTCGCCGTAACAGGTATTAATAGTTATTCTACATTATTAGTGTGGGCGAATTTGGGAAACCCAAGTCTTACCAATGATTTCTTATATATAAGTAAAATAGAGATAGTAAAGACACCTGATGATATTTTTACTATTTCACCTACTTCCGTTGATGTTCAGTGCAGTACAACCGCGACAACTAAAACTTTCACGATTACAAATGTAAATAACAGTCAAAATGTAACTTATGAATGGAACTTAGGCAGTACAAACACAGGTTGGTTATATAACAACACCCAAGCTCCTCAATATATTACCACAACAAGTCCTTCTTTAACCTTAAGTACAAATTGCGGATCATTTCCAAACATTTCTGTAATACCCAAAGTAAATGGGGTAAATACACCAACACTAACTTCTAATGTAAATGTAATTGAACCTTCGTTGCAAATTACCGGGCCTTCCATTTTTTGTACAAGTGGTCAATACATTATTAATAATCTCCCATGTAATTCAACGATATCTGGTTGGACAATAACCCCATCCTCTGCTGCTTCAATATCTGGCACGAATCCAATTACCGTCACAAAAACAACCGGAGGTGCCTTTCAATTAAGGGCAACTGTTTCAGCTTGTGGCCGAAATTTCGATTATATCATGAATTCACATGCAGGGGATCAAAATGTAACAATTGCTTCAACCCAACTAAATTGTGATGAGGTTCAATTTAATGTTTACGGTACAAATTCAACTTCCTATAGTTGGAACTCCTATGGTGGATTGCTATTAAATGGAACTTCAACCTCAGCTTCAACATCAGTTCCATATATTTCAGCTTCAGGAATGGGTACAGTTCAAGTTACTACTACAAAAGTTTGTGGAAGTACAGTAAATCCATATGCTGATTTTTTCCCCTATCAAAAGCAAATTCAATCATCTAGCTATTTCCCATTATTTCTTGGAGACCCCCTCAGCGTGTATATTGATCCTATTGATAATGCAACTAATTACAGGTGGTATTTGAATGGAAATTTGGTAGCCCAGGGAAATAATCAAACGTCCTATTGTACCTGTTCGGAAGGAGGATCTGAATATCTACTTTGTAGTGATCAAAATATTATATCGCTTGAGGTTGATACGGATTGCGGTTCATTTGAAGCTGGAGAGTTAGAATTTGAAAGAAGTTGCACTTACGGTAGACCATCTTCTGAAATACGGATTTATCCAAATCCAGCTACCGACCTGATTACAATCAAATGGGATAACATAAATACAGATAGTAAAATAAAATTTATTAAGGATATTAAGATTATTGATAAGCAGGGTAGAATATTGAAAGCTGCTAAATTTGGCAAGAGTGAAACTTCAGTAAATTTGAATGTGAGCAACCTATCTTCTGGTTCCTATATCTTAGTTGTATCAGATGGCGTAAATGTCACAACGTTTAAGTTAATCAAAGTCAAATAAAATATTGAAGTAAATTTTACATCATTCAATTTGAAAAGCTGGCTATAGTTATGTAGTCAGCTTTTTTTATAAATTCCCTTTGTCAATAAAATAATTCCTAATAAGCATGTAAATCATTTAATTCTATCGGTGCCTTTTCATAGTAATGCCATGTGGCAGGAAAGTGATGATAATTTTAACAGGGAAATAAAAACCAATTTTCCTGAAATTTGGGATAGTTTGATGATTATACGGAAACAAGGTTATCAATCCATTGATTTATTACATCAGGTAATTTACAGGCGTGTGCCTTACGAATTTTTGTATGTTTACAACCCTAACAATTTTGTCAATCGAAAACAAATATCCTACCCGAACAGGTTCAATTACAAACTTTATTACCAAATGACAGGCAATGATGGTGATTTTATTGCATCAAGTGATATTGGGAATTTTGATTATCGGGATGACTTAAACAGATTAAAAATGCCAATCCTGATTTTGGCAGGCAGGTATGATCGGGTTGCTGTACCATGGATGATGGTTAAGTATAGGGAG
This sequence comes from Bacteroidota bacterium, assembly GCA_023386045.1. Lineage (GTDB taxonomy): Bacteria > Bacteroidota > Bacteroidia > Chitinophagales > Chitinophagaceae > Flavisolibacter. The sequence continues at coordinate 17,177 of JAEWKK010000012.1, read as the reverse complement.
TATTGTCCGCAAGCTCAGTTTGTTCTATTTGAGAAAAGCGGCCATAATACATATATTGAAGAGCCTTTAAAAACAATTGAGTTAATAAAAGCTTTTTTAGCCAAGTAAATAACACTCATAGTTCTATTCAATGTATAAAACTTTATCTGGGTGACCTGGGTGTGGAAAATATTTCGGGGATTGCAATGATTGCAAAACAGTTTCGGAGGGAATCATTACTATTGGTTCCCTTTTTTATTTCTATTAAATCATTAGAAGACGAATAAGAAAAACTGGAACTTGAAGGATGCCATACTCGCACGAGATGTAATAGAGCAGAAAACAGGTCACATTTCTTTTATTCCTATTTGATTATTAATTTGGAGCCATGGAATCTTTAGATATAACGGAGCTGGACATACGAAGTCATGAAATTAAAAATAGTAGTCTGGTTTTCCGTGCTGTCAATCACAAACTGCGTCAGCAACTATTAATGCTTCTTCATAAACAGGGCAGGATGAAGGTTACGGATATTTACACAAAGATGGAACTGGATCAATCTTTAGTTTCCCAGCACCTGGCAATTTTAAGGAATGCGGGATTTGTAAAAACTCAAAGGGAAAGAAAGTGTATTTTTTATTCTGTGAATTATGAAAGATTAAAGGGTGTAGAGGAAATTGCTGTAAAGATGATTGCAGGGTAAGTGTGGCTTTTGAAAATATTGGATCAGCCTTGCATATTAAAGGCAGATACCAGATAAATACACAATGGTGGTTAAAAAAAAAGACCGGGGGTAATCCCGATCTTCAGCCAATTGGTTTATAACGTTATCTAACACAAAGTTATTAAGGGGTACGTCCGTTTTTACAAGGGTAATTCTTCATTATCATTTGGTGTTTTTCACAGGTGGAATTGTTTTTTTTCGCAATGATTTATGAAGCGAAAGATCATGTTAGGCCAGTTATAAAGCTTTTTCCGGTAAAAATTCCCTGGGCGAACATTTGAATAATTTGGCCAGTTCATTTAAATGGCCAGTATTGTATTTTGCAATGAAATTGGGGCTCTCGATATGTCCAATATAGCCTTTGGATAAATCCAGATGTATAGCAATATCATCCTGAGAAAGGTTTTTTTCCAACCTTTTTTCTCTTACCTGATTTACAATAAACCAGTCGATTTTGCTTTTAAGGATTTTCTTGCTCATCAAAGTGTGCAAGAAAGCCAAACTAAATTCTGGTCATGCCTATATTGGTATAGGCAAATTATTTATATTTACAGTGTTAAACTAATTTGCGAATTCTTCATTAACTAATTGAAGCTTTCGCTTGGAGTCCCGTTATTGAAACCTCGGAAATTTCAAAGACCATGGGATGATAAGCAAGGGCTCACGTTTTGGCGTGGGCTCCCTTATTCGTGGTCGGGCTCTCCGAGGGCCTCAATAACGGTAAGTGGAGACCTGCGCCATCTTTTTTCTCCCGGCTCCAAAGAACCTGTAATAAGAGGGAGCTTGTCAAAAAAATTCAATACTGAAGATCATGCTTTTGATTCCTTTCGAAAAGGGGATCCGGGAGCTTTCATATATTTTTTTGATCAATATTTTCCTGCCTTGTCTTTTTTTGCTTTCAGTCTTCTGAAAAACCAGGGGGAAGCGGAGGATGTAGCAGATGAATGTTTTCTCAAGGCATGGGACCAACATCACCAATTTTCAAGTACTGAAAATCTAAAAGCTTTTTTGTACCGTGTTGGAAAAAATGCCTGCATAGACCTCTTAAGACGAAGAAAATCATTCGAAGTATTTCAAAAAGAGGGGCAATTTGATCCTGAAAAAATGGTGGCAGCAGCAGACCAAAAGATCATTTACGCGGAAATGCTATCGGAAATATTAGGGGCTATGCATTACCTCTCACCTAAATGCCGCCAGGTCCTCCAAATGCTGTTTATTGAAGGCAAGACACCCAAAGAGGTTTCCGCTGAATTAGGGATTTCCATCAATACAGTAAGGGTACAAAAAGCCAGGGGCATTGAACTGCTTCGTAACCGTCTTGGTTTTATACGGCTTTTACTTGTTTTTTGATTCCCTGGAGTCAGTGCCATAAGCTTTTAAAAACCTTATTCCTGTTTTTTTTTGCTACCTCGTAAATGAAATGGCTGGTCTTTACGTATTCTACCAGAAGTAAGAACAATACGAAGCGTTGATTATTATTTATGAGGCCTTATAAAATTCCAGAAGACGATCAAGATTTTACCCGTTTGCACCGGACTGCTTACCTGATTGCTTCCTTTATAGAAGGCAGGATTACTGCAGTGGAAAGAGAGGAATTAGATCGGTGGATAGAAGCGAGCCAGGAAAATCTTTTGTTCTTTGAAGAATCAACTGATGAAAACCGGTTAATAGAATCTATCAACTGGTTTCAGCAGATGGATATGGAAAAGGCAAACAGGAGGATCCTGGAAAAAATGAAAGACCGCAAGTCGCGCAGCTGGACAAAAATTCTGTTACCTGGGATTGCAGCCTGCGTTTTATTATTAGCCGGCATTGGTATTGTTATGTTCTTAAATCAAAAGCAGGAAAACAATCAGGCTGCAACAAGATTCACTGAAAACAGCGATGTTATACTAACCCTTGCGGATGGCAGGGAGGTAAACCTGGATAGTTTAGGTGAAGGAATTCAGGGAATTGGGAGCATCAGTATTAATAAAAAAGAAAGGCAGGTTTCTCTATATGATGTACCCGACTCCATTTATAGTGAAGGAATCAATACGTTGCGGGTTCCCAGAGGAAAGCAATACAGTTTGATATTAGCTGATGGAAGCAGGATAGAATTGAACGCTGAATCAGTTTTGGAATTTCCTATTGCATTTGGCAGTAAGGAGCGAAAGGTTCAACTAACAGGAGAAGGTTATTTTGAGATAGCCAGGAAGGAAGATCAGCCTTTTATTGTATCAGCAAAAGATGTTTCCATTACGGTGTTAGGAACAAGTTTTAATGTAAATGCATACCCTGATGAAAATTGGATGTCAACCACATTAATAGAAGGAAGTGTAAAGCTATTGGCTGGAAACCAGCAATCCTTGTTAAAGCCAGGAGAGCAAGCCATTTATCTTGACAGGCGATTACATACTTTACCCAATGCGGATATTGAAAAAATAATTGCCTGGCGGCATGGAGAATTTATATTCCGCGAAGTTCCATTAGATGGGATTTTAAGAACCCTTGGAAGGTGGTATGATGTTGAGATAGTCAATCATAGTCATGTGAATGAAAAGTTCAGCGGCAGTTTTAGCAAATCCTGGACTTTGGAAAAGATCATGAATTACCTGGAACAAACAAAGAGGGTACACTATAGTTTGAAAGGAAAAACACTTACAATTACTGATTCATCATTTTAAAAAAATATTCTTAGGAAAAATAATTGCCCTGGTCTGAAGCTTTATCCCGGGAAAGTAAAGACAGGCCAAAAAAAACCGCTCACGGTTGCACCCGCAGCGGTCAGGTCTGGGCAATAGAAGACAAGGTAAATCATCATTCAGAAACCCAAACAAGACAAATCTATGCATTCCATTGCTAATTGCATGAGAAGCTGCCGGCCTGTGTTCAAAACAGGACAAACGTGGCGGTATTTTTTATCAGGACTGGTTTTATTGCTGTATTGCATATTTCCCAATCAAAAAGTTTATTCTCAAACCATCACTCTTTCGGTAAAAAGGGAGTTACCCCAAAAGCTATTCCGTGAAGTTGAGAAACAAACAGCTTACAGGTTCATTTACGCAGAAGCAGATATGAAACAGGCAAAGCCTGTAACCTTACAATTAAAAAACGCAGCAATAGAAGAATTCCTTGAGGCCTGTTTTGCAGGCCAGCCTTTTAGTTTCAGGAGGGAGGATTTTTCCATTATCGTCTTTGCAAAAACCATCCAGGCCGTTGAAAGAACACAGGAGTACAAAAGTGAGCCCGTCAGGGGGCGGATTTTAACTGAAAGCAGGGAGCCTATTGCAGGAGCCACGGTAAGGGTGAAGGAAACCGGTGTAGGTACGGCAACTGACCAAGAAGGTTTTTTTAGTATAGCTAATGGAGGTATAGGGAAAACGCTTGTCATCAGCAGCATTGGATTTGAAGGCAGAGAAGTTCCTTTAACATCAGGATGGAATGGTGAGATCCTTTTAGTTACCAGCATAGGGAGGTTAGATGAAACCATTGTAATGGCCTATGGCACTACCACGCGCAGGCTCAATACAGGTAATATTGGAAAGGTTAGCGGTGAGGAGATTTCGAAGCAGCCAGTAAGCAATCCATTAGCCGCATTGCAGGGCCGGATAGCTGGTTTACAAGTTACACAGAGCAGCGGGGTTCCCGGCTCTTCGTTTACAGTTCAGATCAGGGGACGTAATTCCCTGGCGCAAGGGTCAGAGCCCTTATTCATCGTGGATGGAGTGCCCTTTGCAGCCGGCAATGAGTCTATTAATCAGCTCTCGAATGCAGCCAGCGTTTCGAGTCTGTCGGCGGGGTTGAGTCCATTTAACCTCCTTAATCCACAGGATATTGAAAGTATTGAAGTTCTGAAGGATGCCGATGCCACCGCCATATACGGGAGCCGTGGTGCTAATGGAGTGGTGTTGATTACTACCCGTAAAGGAAAGAACGGCAAGACGGTAATTGATTTTTCGGCCTATACAGGCTGGAGCCGGGTAACGCGAACCATGGATTTTTTAAATACCCGGGAATACCTGGAGATGAGAAGAGAAGCATTTGTGCAGGATGGGATTGTACCGCAGGTGTCAACTGCGCCGGATCTCTTATTGTGGGATACCACGAGGTATACGGATTTCAAAAAGCTGCTCATTGGTCATACGGCGAGGACAGGGAATATGCAGCTATCCTTATCAGGAGGAACAGCGGCCACCCGTTTTTTGATCAGAGGAGGTTATTCCAGGGAAACCACGGTGATGCCTACAGATCAGGCAAATAGCCGTTTGTCCATCCATAGCAATATCAATCACCAGGCCTGGGAAAACAGGCTGGTATTGAGCCTGACGGCAGGTTACAGCCAGAGCAGGAGCCAGTTGCCGGTTCCTGACCTGGCAGCCTACGTCAACCGTGCACCCAATCAGCGGCTATATGATTCTTCCGGGAAGCTGGCCTGGGAAGAAGGAGGTGTTAGTTTCCGAAGTGGTGGTTTAATTGATTATGCCAATCCATTAGCCATGCTTCAGGAAAAATATGAGGGGGTTTTCAGAAGCCTGCTCAGTAATATGCAGGTGGAGGTAAAAGCATTTAAAGGGTTGGTTTTACGAGCGAATATGGGTTATAACAATATGATCGGGGAAGAAAAAAGGCTCTCGCCTTCCACCTCAATTGATCCTTACAGCAATACATTGCCATCGGCCAATTTTTCAAAATCATTGAAGCAAAGTTGGATCATGGAGCCACAGGCCGAATATATGGTGCGTATTGGACCCGGAAAACTGTTGTTGTTAATGGGTGCCAGCTGGCAGGAAAACGAGGGGTCTGGACTGATAGCAGAAGGTACTAATTACACCAGTGACCTGCTATTGGGTTCAATTGCAGGTGCGGGTTTGGTAAAGAACAGGAGTTCCAGCACCCATTACAGATATACTGCAGTTTTTTCAAGGGTAAATTATAATGTAAAGGACCGGTACATCCTGAATTTGTCAGGAAGGCGGGATGGGACCAGCCGTTTTGGGCAAAAAGACCGATTCAACAATTTTGGGGCAGCAGGGGTAGCCTGGGTTTTTTCAAGTGAGCGAGGGATGAAGGAAAGGCTACCGTTTTTAAGTTTCGGCAAGCTGCGTGGCAGTTATGGAATTACAGGTAATGACCAGGTGGGGGATTTCAGATTCATTGATACCTGGAACGTAGGAAGCATAGCTTACCAGGGAGTGCCTTCGCTACAGCCATTGACGCTATTTAACCCGGAGTTGGGATGGGAATCGAACCGCAAGCTGGAAGGTGCGATTGATCTTGGTTTTTTTGCGGAAAGAATACAGATTTCTGCGGCCTGGTTCCGGAACAGGTCTGGAAACCAACTGGTCAACTATCCACTACCTGCGATGACCGGATTTACTTTCATCGCCATGAACCTGCCTGCTTTAGTAGAGAACAGTGGATGGGAGTTTCAAATAGGAGGCAGGCCTGTCATTGGATCTATTTTCAACTGGAGTACTTCGTTAGTGCTAACGTTGAGTAAGAACAAGCTGGTAAGTTTTCCGGATATTGAAAAGTCAACCTATGCCAATCAGTATATAGTTGGAGAACCGCTTAGCATCATGAAGGTTTATGATATTACAGGTGTGAATGCAACAACGGGTTTATATGATGTAGTGGATCAGAATGCTGATGGTAAAATTGATAACAGCGACCGCATATTACTCAGAGATTTAGATCCACGGTATTATGGAGGGTTACAAAATAATATCAGTTACAGAAAATTCAGACTGGATATATTTTTTGAATTCAAGCGCCAGACCGGGGCAAATTTCCTTAGGAGTTTAAGTGTACCAGGGACTGCCTACAGGAATCAACCGGTGGTAGTCAGAGACCGCTGGCAAAAGCCAGGAGATGTTGCCATGATACAGCGGTATACTTCAGGCAGCGGAAGCAATATTGCTTATAATCTGGCAGCCAATTTCCTTTCCAGCAGTGATGAAGCCTATAGTGACGCTTCTTATATAAGGCTTAAGAATGTAAACCTTTCCTATACCATGCCCGAACGATGGCTTGGTAAGGGTAGGGTCGTGCGTGCTTTTTTGGAAGGACAGAATCTGCTCACCATAACCGGTTACAAGGGATCTGATCCTGAAATCAAAAACATCAATGTACTGTCGCCATTAAGAACACTGGCGGCAGGTATTCAAATCACTTTTTAAAACTTTTTATATGCGATCAACAGTAATGATAGCTGTACTGGTTTGTGTATTGGTTGAAATATTTGGGGGTTGTAAAAAATTTGTAGATATAGATCCGCCGGCAGAAATCATTGAATCAGGGGCCATATTCGAAGAGGAGAGTACAGCCTTGTCGGCGGTAAGTGGAGTGTATGTATTAATGCGCAATCCCAATTTCACCATTAGCAATGGAGGCATGAGTGTGTATGCTGGCTTATCAGCGGATGATATTTATAATACGGCCAGTTCTCCAATTACAGATCCATTTACTCAGAATTCTTTGTTGAAGGAGAATAATACGGTCAGGACAAGTTTTTGGAACCCTTCATACAAGCAGATCTATGCTGTGAATAGTGTGATAGAAGGAGTAGAAAAGTCGAAAGGGCTGAGTGATTCAATAAAGCTTCAGTTTGATGGGGAAATGAAGGTTGTAAGGGCCTTTGATTATTTCAACCTGGTGAATCTTTTTGGCGATGTTCCTCTTGTTTTGACGACAGACTATACAAAGAACTTAAGGTTAGCCAGGGAAGAAAAGCAGAAGGTATATGATCAGATCATTGCGGATCTGACTCTGGCGAGCGTTAAGTTAAAAGAAACATATGCAAGTGCCGGAAAGCTGCGGCCTAATAAATGGACGGCCACAGCGCTTCTTGCCAGGGTTTATTTATTCCAGGGCAAGTGGACACTGGCAGAAGCAGCTGCCAGTGCAGTTATTGGAAGTGGAAAATACAGTCTGGTAAATAATCTTGCCCAGGTGTTCTTGATCAATAGCAGTGAAACCATCTGGGAACTCGGGAATACAGGCAATACCGCAGAAGGAGGCACCTTCATACCCACATCATCTACTTCAAGACCTACTTATGCTCTTACACCCGGGTTACTATTAGCATTTGAGGCAGGAGATAAACGGAAGGTAAGCTGGGTATCTAAGAACACAGTATCAGGACAGGATTATTATTATCCATTCAAGTATAAGGTGAAAAGCTTAACGCCAGTATCGGAATACCTTGTGGTTCTTCGATTGGCAGAGCAATACCTGATCAGGGCAGAAGCGCGGCTGGAGCAGGGGAATAACAGTGGTGCCAGGGATGATCTTAACCAGGTTCGATTGAGGGCTGGCCTGACAGCAACCAGCAGCAATGATGCTGCAGTGCTAAAGGATTTGATCCGCAAGGAGAAGCGCATGGAATTTTTTGCGGAGTGGGGGCATCGTTGGCTGGATTTAAAGCGCACGGGGGAAGTGCAGGTTGTGATGCCGTTAATAAAAGGAAGCAACTGGGATCCGACCGATGTGCTATATCCTATTCCAGAGACAGAAAGATTACTCAATCCGGCACTCACACAGAATCCGGGCTATTAAAACCATTTTTATGTTGTATTTATTTCAGTTCATAACAAGTATAAGGTTAAGGGTTCTTGCCATGGCTTTACTAATGGCTTCATTTGTACAGGGGCAGGAGGTTGCAATAGGGCAGAAGGTACCAGACCTGAAGTTTCAGCAGGTGCTCAATATTAAGGGAGGCAGCCTGCAGCTATCAGCGCTAAAAGGGAAGCTTGTCATCATTGATTTCTGGGCGCCGAATTGTGTCGGTTGTTTTAAATCTTTCCCCGAGATGGAAAACCTGCAAAGGCAATATAAAAACCAGCTTCAGTTCGTGCTGGTGAACAGGGAATCCAGGGATTCTACCTTGCGTTTTTTTGCAGCGAGGAAGAAATTAAAGATGCCAGAACTGCCCATGATTTGTGGAGATACATTATTAAGGAAGCTGTTTCCGCATGCGGGAGTACCCTTTCACGTTTGGATTGACCAGAAAGGAGTTCTTCGTTACCGTACGCAGGGTTTTAATTCAACGAAAGAGCATATCAGCTCGTTTTTAAAAGGGAAGGAAATTGGGTTAAAGAATATGGCAAGGAAAAATTACCTGATACCTTCGATAATTGACAGTGGGGAACTCAGGCAGCTACGTTATTTTTCTTATTTAATACATCCTGCTGATTCAATATCATATGATATGCCAGTGATTGATACGAGCAGTTATGTACAATACGCATCGTCACGCAACTCAGTTATTGGGTTATACCAAGAGGCATTTAATGATTTTTTTCCATTCAAATGGGAGCTGGCTGGGCAAACCGTGATAGAGTTAAAAGATCCCTATCCATATATAAATCCAGAAGATCCCAACAAGATCAGCCAATGGCAGGATAAATATTTATATCAGTATCATGTTTTATTGCCAAAAAGGAGAAAAGCTGAATTGGCGAAGATTATGATAGAAGATCTGAACCGGAATTTTGACCTGGATGCAAGGATAGAAAAAAGAATGAAGAAAGTCCTGGTGTTGAGGGGAGGTCCTGTGACCGGGCTAAAGGCAGCAGGGAATAAAAAGAAGAATAATTTTTATGTGAACACCAAGGTTACGAGTATTAAAAATGATTCCATTAGGTGCCTGCAGGGATATAAGGCTGGAGATTTTTCAGCAGCTATGAAGAATTTTATTGAGTTTCATCATGGGCTGCCATTTAGAAGCGAAGTGTCATTTGAAGGAGCCATTGATATTTGTTTCCCTGGAAGTTTGTTGGATGGTGGGAAGCTGGAAGACTTCCAGACGTATTTAAAATCAAAGGGTTTTTTATTGGAAGAAGAGTTGAGAGAAATAGAGGTATTGGTCATAAGTGACAGAGATCGATAGAAAGAGTGGCCCCGCCACTCTTTCTCTTTTGCCATTACTGGAAGTAAACGGTATTGTCCGGGGTTTTTGAAGACAGTGGCTGACCACTTACATCGTCATCTGGATGGCCCATTACACATAAATTAGTGATGTTACCATTGCAGGGCACTGCATTCTGGACAATGGCATCAGTACGAGTTAGTTGCTCAGTTGTGAGCAGGTCTCCAAACTTTTCATCATCAATGGTGTACCAGTACAAAGGAGTTTCGACTGATGAAGATTTGCCAGTAGGTTTAAAGGCGCTGAATCCAATGCCCATCAAGATGGCAAGAAAAGGAACGAGGAACTTTTTCATAAAAAACATTTTTAATAAAGAAATATTGCCTACTCTATTCCAGGTTTTCGGCTTGTCCTGTCCTACTACCCGTAAGAAGGGTTTATTCGAATAAAGAATTAAGAGGGTCTTGTGTTGAAATAATTGATTTCCAGGAGCCAGGCATATAGGGACAGGATTGAAAGGGAAAGATTAAGAATCAAATGGGCATTCCATGAAAGAGAACTAATGATGCCACCACATTGACAGGGCAAATGGGATTGTGTGATTATCATATAAAAAATATAAAAAGAGAATATGAAAAGAAGGATGGAAGAAAGGAGCAATGCCTTAACACGTGAGGATGGGTAAAAAAGCATTATGGTGATGATGAGCTCAAGTATTGGTATGAACCAGGCGAGGATGGGAGACCAGTTTGTTAAAAGAGGAGATTGGGATAGTACATACCTAAAGGTTTTTAGGTGGGTGAGTTTGTCTGTTGCGGTGTATACAAACAAGAACAATAAAATACAGGTGATGGTAATCGTGAGGGGCCGCATAAACCATTAAATATTTTGTGATATAAAGTTTGTACTACCGGATGTGAATTGGAAATTTTCTAGTAGTTCGAAACGTATTATGGTTTGTTCAATTGGCAGAGGTCAGGATTGGTTACCTGATTTTGATCTTAGGTGGCCGGGCGGTATGCCGTATACACTGCGGAATGCTTTTACAAATGCGGAAAGGCTGGTGTAGCCCGCTTCAGTCATGATATCTTTTTCCGGGCGACTTGTGTGCAGTAAAAGTTCATAGGCGATTTGCATGCGAGCGTCCTTAAGGACACCAAAAGGTCCTTTACCAAAAAGTTGACGGAAACCTTCTTTCAGTTTGAAATCATTCAGTCCCACTTGGCGGGACAGGTCATGAATCGGGTGGTGTGTTTTCAGGTTTTCCAGGATCAAAGCCCTTGCTTTGTAAATCTTATCGATATCAGAAGCAGAAAGATTATTGAATTGGGCAGGCTGTAGTCCAAGTTCTATAAGCATGGAATAGAGAAGGTCATGGATGTGTTCATGAAATAAAAAATCTCGAAGGGCGGGTTCGTAATAGGAGCTCATAATTTGTTCAATGAGACTATTCATATGTTTGTTCATCCATGCCGGCTGGTTGTTGCAAGTGCTTGTATGGTGTTGATCTATCAAAGAAGCCAGAAGGGGAAAATAAGTAAGGAGAGGAGTTAACAGAGGGAAATTATAAGAAACTACAAAGTTCATGTTTTCCAAATTTGCTTCCAGCAGTAAGTCATGAATGTTGGATCCTGCTGTAAGGAAATATTGCCCGGTGAGCAAGGTGATTTTGGTTGTGTCCAGGTGGTGGTGGGCATGGCCTTTCAGGCAGGATACAGCCAGAAGGTCGGCTTTTGAGAAGGGAAATGAAACCAGGGTTTCTTCATGAAAATGATACTGATGAAGGGAAATGGAGAAATGAGCTGCCTGGTAAAGTTGTAAAAGAAGCAGGCCGAAATCACCAGTAGCTCTAAAGGGTTGGCTCCCTGCCAGAAGAGGACCTTTTATTTGGCTGGGCTCAAAAGGTGGTAGGGAAATCAGGCCATATGTAGAAGTACGAAGCTGGAGCATCCATAAAGTCCTCCTTTAGCTTTTATTCAGATTTGTTATTAATGCGATAAGGGTCAGTTTGAAATAGCAAGAGAAAGTAAAAGAAGGATCTAATAAAATCTGAAGAAAGGGTATTTATTACTATTTGGAAAGGGGAAATCACCTTTTTGGTGCCCCCAAGTGATTTACGAAGAAGACTAAAGGGCGTTAAGCAATTGGAGTAAGAGATTTCAAGGAAGTATGATTGGTTATTAACAAAGACATATGGACAAGATCAGTATCATCATTATTGAAGATCATGCTTTGATTCGAGAGACCTGGAGTTTTGTACTTAATGCAGACAGCCGGTTTTCGGTGTTTGCGGAATGCAGCAGTGCAGAAGAAGGGTTAGATATGTGTAAGACACACCGGTGTGATATTGTGATACTGGACATCAACCTTCCAGATATGTGCGGAATAGATGCGGTTCCATTGATCCGGAAATACGCACCAGGGATAAAGATTTTAGGGGTTTCGTTGCATACACAGCCTTCCTTAGTACAAAAGATGATACAGAATGGTGCAAGAGGATATGTAACTAAGACTTCACCATTAGATGAGATGGTGAATGCGTTGATTGTAGTGCAAAATGGGGGAGAATATATTTGCGAGGAAATTCGAAGTTTAATGAAACAAGAGGATGAAGTTGCAGGGAAAAGAAGAGGGAATGTGCATTTATTATCCATCAGGGAAATAGAGATCATAAAATATATTGCCAGGGGAATGTCGTCGAAGGATATTGCGGAAGTGGCAGGTATTTCAATAAAGACTGTCGAAGTGCACCGGTATCATATTTTAAAGAAGCTGGGATTAAAGAATGCAGCGGCATTGGTAAATTATGTGAACAAGCAGGCGTTATTGTAGCAGAACTATGAATTTCCAAGTGGTTATGAATCTGTTTATGAAGGATATACACCATTCAGGCAAAAGTCATTTACTTTAAGAAATAGGGTAAGTTGGACAAGGGCATACGATTATCTCTATACAAGTGTTTTAAGTATAACACAAGTACTACTAAAATTACTTTTAGTTGTAAGTAATATTCTTTCATACTTCACCGCCAATAATAGTTTTGAGATCAACCAATAGCTAGTATGGTTTATATTGGGTATCAGGTAGTTCATAGTACAATCTTCATTAGTAGAATAAACTAGTTATTTCCGTAAAAACCCGGATAAAATACCGTGTTAAAACGGTATGACTTTACCCCAGTATGCGGCTATCTTCCATCAGGAGCTTAAGGCTTTTCTTAAACAACTAAAACAACTGCTATGTTACCTAATAAAAAGGTAGTTCAACTACTGGTATTTTTCATTGGGGTCTGTTCTTATTTTTCTTTTGCCCAGACTCCCGCTAATGGCAAGCTCAGTGCAGATCCTGTTGTTTTTCCCCGTACAAGGGTCAAAACAGATGTATTCATCCTTAATACCTGTGATCCTATCCAAGTGAGCCTCAGGAGGAAATACGATAATGATTCCCTTAGTTTTCAAAGGGGCAAAAAAACCAGGAGGCTGGAGGTTCTTTCCACCCGATTAAGTTCATTTAAAATTGAAGGCATAAATCCACTGAGGTACAAGTACTATATCAATAGCGAGGCAGTTACCCAGTTTATGGATGCCAGTATTCAAAACACTGCGCTGAATCAATTTATCAAGGATGGTTATTTTATGTCGCCTTTTGACATAACCGTTCCGCAGATATTTAAAGAGGATATTGAAAGAACCAACCAGCGAGCCTCACTGGAGCCATTTGAGCAAAATATCCGGAATTATAAGGATTCTCTTTACAAGTATAAGGCCGAGTTGAACCGGATATTGGATGAATATCCTTACCCCATGCGACGTTACGATAACCAGAATAATCCCATACCCTTTACAAAAGAAGAACAGGAGCAGAATGCATTGAGTCTGAGCAAATCAAAAGCTTACCGGGAGCTGTTCGATAAATGGGAAAGCAAGTTAAATGATCAACTGGAAAATTATGAGCGGCATATTATGACTTTACCAATCAGCAGCAGCAGTTTATCTATTTTGCGAGATTATAAAAACAGGCCTGATTCCAGCTTTAACGATTTTGGTGAAGTAAGGACTATTGAAAAAAGCATTCAGGAGTTCGCGTTGAATTACGATGTGTTGAACAATGATTTTAAGTCTATTGACTCCTTATTGAATGTGCCCAGTGTTTTATCATGGTATAGTAACTCACCGGCAACAGCCCGATTAATAGAATTGTTACGGAAATATGGGTTTACCATGCAGTTGGGGCAGTATTCATCACGCAGCAATGAAACAACAACAGTTATTAATGTCAAGGAATTCCTGATTAAAAAAAGATACCAGGTATATGAGGAGTTTGTGTTGGGTACTGCAACAAAAATCGGCATCATGTTACAGTCCAATTTCCGTCAATTATCGCAGAACAGTAATTCTTTGAAAATGCAGAATTGCCTTGATGAAGAGCAGGTGGAGAAGCTTAAAAAAATAAAGACGCAGTTGAGTCAGGTATTTGATTTTGTTCAAAAAACCAGTGCAGAATTTCAGATCCTTGTAAGTTACCTGGACATAGACAATAAGATCTACTCCAATATTGCCAAGAGTATCAATACTCATTATTATTCATTATTGCTACACCTTAAGAATTTGGATTTTATTGAGTTAAATAACATGATCGAGTTTACCTTGCCGTCTTCTACCAACCTGAAAAATATTGATCTTATCAGGTACAAAATTGAGAGGGAAGACAAGATCACCGGGGGAAAGCAATCCTATGTTTATGATCTGTGGGTAAGAGGAGGGTTGAAAGTGGATTTCAGCTTTGGCATTTTTGCTTCCGGTTTAGTGGACAATGAATATCAAAAGCATGTTTATGATAGTGTAGGAACCATAACGGACAGTATCCAGATCAATCGCGTACGTAGTGGGGGATATAATTTCGGGTTTGGCGGTATGGTGAACATTACACCCCGGATGGGTTCCAGCTGGATTACTCCGGGAATTAGCGTTGGAGTAATTTATTCTACCAACCAGAAACTTCAATTTGTGTCCAGTTTAGCGCTGCACCTTGGCAAAACAGAGCGCATAATTCTACATGCTGGATTTGCAGCTGGCTTTGTTAAAACCCTGGATTTTTCCCAGCATCATATAGTAACAGTGGAAAATAAAAATACATTCCGGGTCAAAGCCAGTCTGAATGAGTTTACCATACCCACGATAGATAAATTTACTGTACGTCAGGTTTTCGGTATTACCTATAACCTAAGTAAGAAAAATGCCTTGCAGGCTGTTGCAAGTCCCGGTCTGGACAGATATAGAGAGCTGAATGGGGATGGCGGGACTAAGATTGTAACGCAAAACTAAAACCTTGCATTATATAATTAACATCCTGGTAAGTGTGTGAAAATTCGTCTTCTTTTATAAAGTATGAATGATAAACAATACCTGCAGTTAATATTGATTTTTAAGTTTTCATCATAAAATTTTACCATTATGGCTTACGATCAAAAGCTCATTAAACTAGAAATGTTACGGTCTCATTATTTTAATCCTAATCTTAATTATCCATATTTGTGGACATGGCTTCAGACTATTAAAACTCTTTTGCCAGAACTGATTAAAAAAGAAACCAAAGACTCGGAAACCCTAACCCAGGTTATTAATGAGGCCGATCATGTATTAAATGTTGTTTGTGTTGAATCAAAATCCTTACAACCATTTATAGAAAGAATGGGAGAATTTTATGCACGGGCATCGAGGGCTTTAAGGAATGTACTGGAAGATCTGGACCGAGAGTATAAATAGGGAAGAGAAGGTTTTATCAAAAAAAGAAAATGCAAGACTTTCAAAAATTTAAACAAGAAACTGGAATTTCGAAATTGTATTAAATACTTCAAAGGTCTTAGAAAATGCTGAATGGCATCGTCGATATTCTGAGCATACAAAAAGATAATACGCCTGGATAAAATAAAGCTTCTGAATTATGAGTGGTAAGAAGAGGTTTTCAAGGTGAATGAAGTACATTATAATGCGGGTTTTGCCGATGAATTTTACCATCGTTATGAATCTGGTCAGATAACAAGCTTACTGAAGTTAATACTACTGAATACAAGGAATTTTTATCACAAACCGGATTAGAAGAGCATGATGCCCACTATGAGTATTATAAACATGTCCTTTGGCAAGAACCCTAATTGGTCAGCAACAAGGGCAGAGAATTGATTATGCTTATACTTCACAAGATTGGCTTGCCGCAAATCCATTTTAATATTTCCGTTAAATTGAAGGGAAAGAAACTAAAGATTGCTTTTGGAAAAAATGACAGCCTTAGGCGATCATGACCAGCTCGATCATTGGATTTTCAATTCAACTCTGCGATTTTTAGCACGACCTGATGCTGTTTTATTTGAAGCTACTGGCCTGATCGGCCCATAACCTGTGGAGGAAAGACGTTCGGGTTCTATTCCTTTGGAAATTAAATATCGCCGTACTTCCCTGGCCCTGTTTTCACTTAATGAAAGATTAGTAGTTACAGTTCCCACATTGTCGGTATGACCTTCGACAAATAATTTAATTTTCGAATCTTGTTTTAGAATTTCAATAATCTCATTTAATGCAGGGAAAGACTGAGGCAATAGTTGGAAGCTACCTGAAGAGAAGAAGATACGGTGAGCGGCTTTATCAAGACGATTTATCAATGAAGAATCTGGAGCAGGGCATCCTTTGTATTTCGTTACTCCAGGGACAGAAATGCAGCTGTCTACTTCGTCGTTGATACCGTCACCATCTGTATCAGGAACAGGGCAGCCTTTGTAGCGGGTAGTACCAGGAATTGTTATACAACTATCCAATTCATCGTTAATTCCATCTTTGTCTGTATCCGGAACCGGACAGCCAGAATATCTCACCAGTCCAAAAACGCCTGGGCAATTGTCGTGACGATCCTCAATACCATCGCCGTCACTATCTGGACACCCTTGAAAACTAAGCAGACCTGGTACTGTTGGGCATCGATCTGCCGTGTCCAATATACCGTCACCATCGCTATCCCGCCCAACAGCAAGTTCTGCAGGTTGCTTTGTTAAGAGGGCTTTTTTAGGCCGGTTAATAGTACCTGCAATTCCAAGAGAATAGCAAAAATGGTTATCAATCTTTTCTGAGAGTCTGCTGCGAAATTGTATACCAGTTAAAACATAAAAATCACGGATTCGATATTCAATTCCTGGTCCTATCGAATTGTATAGAAGAGCTTGCGATCTGAACATCCCAATACCTGGGCCAATCGAAATGAATGGTTGAAATTTTTTTTCAGCACTAAAAAATCGGCCCCGCACTCTTAGGTCAAACTGGAGAAGAGAACTTCTTGTATCTAAAGAATTCCTATCTGAGACTTTCCTAGGAAATGAACCGGAAGCGTTACAATCTAAATCAAAGTGGTTTGACCATCCTTTTAATAAGCCGATTGAAATTCCCGACTCTGCTTTTGAAAAAGAAGAAAAAGGTCTACTGGAAGAAAAATTATTTTTGGTGAAATGATGTAAGTACCCCTTTTCTCAGACAGTGTTAATTAGAGACTTTTCATTTTTCAATACTTGTTTATGCCATTCTTCAGGCGTTAGATTATTCAGTGCTTCATGAGGCCTCCTTTCATTGTATTCGATCA
>JAEWKK010000008.1 GCA_023386045.1 Bacteroidota bacterium | reverse complement strand
GTGTTGCCTTGCTGCCAGATTTGATCTGAAGCTTTTGCGCAGAGGATGATTCCAGCTCCACGGCTATCATACCATAAGATGAAAGGATCACCCTTGTTCCATTCTTGTCGTTGGCCATGAAGGAACCCGGTACTGTCTGATCGATATCATTGGCAGTAGGATCGATATATGCCGCATAAACATTTACTGTTCCTGTATAGGCGCCGTTATTGGAGGCGACTACCACGCCACTTGCTGGCAATTCAATTTTAGATCCATTGGCAAGTGTTACTGTACCACCTGTAGCTGCATCTATTGTTCCTGCCAAAGTTCTTTTGATCAGTTTGATGATGACCTGGTTGGTGCCTGAAGTGGCAGCAAAGGTCCGGTAGGCCTTGAAATAACCAGTTTTCTCCGCTGTGACCACACTTGATTTTTTATCCAGGGAGGCGTTCATGATGCGGAAGTAACCACGGTTGTCTGTGATCACCACCTGTGAGCCCACCTTTACACTTACACCGGAAGCAGGCTGGCCATTTTCATCCAGCACAGTTCCCTGTAGTCTGGCCGTAATAGGTTCAGGCGTAGTGATCTGAATGCCAGGGTCGCTGATATAACTTATCTCCTTCTGGCACTGGAAAAACAGTACCGAAACAAAAATCAGTGCAATTGAACGGAAGAGTCTCATAAAGTAAGTTTTGGTCATGTACTACAATCGACTAGGAAGTGTTGGGTAAAATACGCAATACTTTAAAAATTTTTATTCTTCGAGAAACTGATTAACCAAAAAGACAAGAAGGGGAAGGTTCACCTGCTCAATTGCATGAGGCGTTTGAGGCAGTATACCAAGAGAAGCCTTGGACAGGGATTTATAAACCATCAGCGTTTCTTCAAAACTTACCATTTTATCTCTGTCACCAAGCAGGATCAATGAAGGCGTGGCAATCTTATTATAGTCTCCTTCCTTTAAAGGATTATCCCTGCCCATTTCTTCAAGCATCAGGGCTGTAAGGCGAAGAAGTTCTTTCCAGTCGGCTGGTGCATGTCTTTTTTCCAGTGTGTCGGCAAATTGCGGCAGCTTTTCCTTTATTACCATCGGCTGCATCATACCGGTCTCTTTGGCCGCAATGGTTTCATTCCATTGAAACTTGGTTCCCAGGGTAATGACCTTCTGCACCAGGTCTGGATTTTTAATGGCCAGCAACATCGCAACATAGCCACCCATGCTGTAGCCAAAGACAGAAATCTTTTTCAATCCCTTTTCATCACAGTAAGATTGAACAGCATCAGCAAAAGAAGGCAGGGAAAAATTTACAGGGAAGCTTGTTCCACCATGACCAGGCAGGTTGATATTATGTACATTAAACCTGCTTTCGAAGGCTTTTGCCAGGAATTCCATCTGACCGGCACTTCCAATAGCACCATGTAAAATAACCAGTTCTTGCATGAACAATTTTACCAAGATTCTTTCATAATTGATGAAAGTCGGGCAATTGAATGACAAGTCTCATAAGCTTCCTTTACATTAAGTCCTAACTTGAACATTAATATTCAGGTTATGAAATGGCTTATTAGTTTATGGGCTCTCCTACTTATTAGCTGTAGCGGCCCCCGAATCACATCTTCCTGGTCTGCTCCTGATACAAAGGCAAATCCTTTTAAGAAGATTGCTGTCATCGGTATTATTACCAATGAGGATAATTCCATGCGTCAACAAATGGAAAAACACATGACTGGTGATTTGAGGGAGTTGGGATTCAATGCTGTTGCATTTACAGAAACCTTTAACGATAAAGACTTTCCCAGGGATATGCGTTATGATTCTGCCAGGCAAAAATTAATGGATGCCGGCATTGATGCTGTGATCACTATTGGCCTACTTGACAAGGAAAAAGAAAAAGTATTTGTACGTGATCAGTACCAGATGTCGAAGGAAAAAAACTCATTCTGGTATTATTACCAGACCGTCCTGGAAGCTGTAGAAAAAAATAAAGGTCATTACGAAACCATCACCAGTTATTATTGGGAAAGCAATCTTTATGACCTCAACAATCTAAGCATGATCTATAGTGCCCGTTCTGAATTTTTTGAAGAAAACGATATAAAAAAGATGGCGCACCGTTATGGGAAAAAACTGGTTGAGGACATGCAGAAACAAATGGTGCTGGTAAAATAATCATCGGATGATCTTCCGGAACAATGAAAGCTTTCCCTTAAATGGAGGGTATTTAATACTGGGATCAAACCAGGTAGGTGTTTTCATGATGGATTTCTGGTGACTGAATAAATCAAAACTATAGGCTCCATGATAGGAGCCGATTCCGCTGTTGCCTCTGCCGCCAAAAGGAAGATGATAATTGGTGAGATGCCAGCTGGCATTATTAACGCAGCCACCACCAAAAGGAATTTCTTCAAGCCATCTTTTTTCTTTCGCATCGCTGCCTGTAAATACATAAAATGCCAATGGTTCAGGATTGAGGTTGATAATGGCTTTGGCTTCTTCAAATGATTCAAAAGAAATAATGGGAAGCACTGGTCCGAAGATCTCTTCACCCATCACAACAGAATCCAATGGCACCTCTTCCAGCAGGGTGGGTTCCAGGTGATGACTTGCTTCATCATATTGACCACCGTAGATGATCCTGCCATGAGAGAGGTATTCTTTTAACCTGTTGAACTGGCGGTCATTAATGATCTTGCCATAATTATAACTATGCTTTGATTCCTCCGAATAAAACTGTTCGATGCTTTTTACCAGCGCATTTACAAAAGACTCTTTAACAGATCTGTGCACTAATACATAATCCGGTGCTACGCACATCTGCCCTGCGTTAGAGAATTTGGTTACGGCAATCCTCTTTGCAGCTACTCTTATATTGGCATCAGCTTCCACCACACAGGGAGTTTTGCCACCAAGTTCAAGTGTTACCGGTGTCAGTTGTTTGGCCGCCATACCATAAATGATCTTACCAACTTCAATACCGCCGGTATAAAATACATGATCAAATCTTGCCGAATTCATAAGTTCGGGTACTACCTCCTCACCTTTGCCTTCTACATAAAGAATATAGTCTTCAGGAAAATTCTCGTTCATCATTTTCCTGATCAAAGCAGCAGTTGCAGGTGCCCATTCGCTTGGTTTTAGCACTATACAATTTCCTGCCGCCATAGCACCGATCAGGGGAGCCAGCAATAATTGAAGAGGATAATTCCAGGGGCCAATGATCAATACAAGGCCTAAGGGTTCTTTATAAATAAAACTTCTGGAGGGAAAATTAAAAAGGTTGGTGCGAACCTTTTGGGGCTTTATCCATTTTTTCAGATTACGTAGCGTATGATTCAATTCAGCGATCACAAAACCTGTTTCAGTTACCCAGCTTTCTTCCGGACTTTTCCGCAAATCCTTGTATAAAGCCTCATACAGTTCATTCTCGTATTTCAGTAAACAGGCTTTTAGCTTTTCCAGTTGCTGCCTTCTAAATGCATAGTCGCGGGTGGCACCTGAAGCAAAAAAATTCTGCAGCTGTTGCAGCTGTACTGGAAGTGCTGTGTTCATACTATAAAGAAACAAATGTTTCCCGCAATTGCATTGGACCTGGCAGTGAGCTGGAAGAATGAAATAGTAGAAGAAGATTGATTCTATCCAATGCCCTATTTTTGATGCCTTAAATATTCAGATGAGAATACATAAAGAAGGTTTTCAAACCATTCTGATATCCACGATCGTTGTTGCAGTGGTTTTATTATTGACAGTGCTGCTGATCATGCCCCGTTATCCTGTTCTGGGCTGGATCATTGGCGTAGGCATAGTAGGCCTGCTGATCTTTATTTTATCTTTTTTCAGAATTCCATCCCGTAAGCATGCAGAAGGTGATGACCTGATAATTGCTCCCTGCGACGGCACCGTGGTGGTAATTGAAGAAGTGGAAGCCGACGAATATTTCAAGGGAAAGATGCTTCAGCTTTCGATCTTTATGAGCCCGCTCAATGTACACGTCAACCGCAACCCTGTAAGTGGCGAAGTTCTCTATAGCCAGTATCACCCAGGAAAATACCTGGTGGCCTGGCATCCCAAATCATCCCTGGAAAACGAAAGACATTCTGTGGTGTACAGGCAGCACGGTAAGGAAATGCTGGTAAAACAAATCGCAGGTGCATTAGCCAAGCGAATCGTCAATTACCTCAAACCTGGTGATAAGGTTTTACAGGGCGGGGAGATGGGATTCATCAAGTTTGGCTCCCGTGTGGACCTTCTTTTACCCCTGGGTACTCAGATTGATGTCAGGCTCAACCAGAAGGTCAAGGGTGGCGTAACCATTCTTGGTAAATGGTAAGATCATGGTATTCTTCTTTAAAAAATAATGACAGGCGGTGAGTCCGCACAGGAATTATTTGCTTAACTTGAAATACAACTTCTTAACATGAAAAAGATGGTACTCATTGCGGGACTGGGTTTATTGACTACAGCCGGCGTGACAGCAGCAGTTTTAAACAACAACAACAAAAAAACTACAGCAAAGGAAACCAACAAAAAAGAATGCACCTACAAAAAAGATTGTGCTTCAAAAAAGCAATGCAGCAAGACTAAAACTGCCTGTTACTATTAAAAAGCTAATCCTCCGCGAAACGGAGGATTTTTTTAAAGGAAAGATTTCAATTCCGCCAATGCGTGCACCGTATATGTTGGACTGAATTCCTGGGGATCTTCATTATAATTCACATGAACCTGGTCCATTCCCACATTTAAAGCTCCCTGGATGTCCACTTCCATGCTATCACCAATCATCAGGCTTTCTTCCACACGTGCTCCTGCCTTTTCCATTGCAAATAGATAGATCTCCTTTTGAGGCTTGAGGCTGTTGGATGATTCTGAAGTAACTACCTCCCTGAAAAACACATCAAGACCTGAAGTTTTTAATTTATTGTTTTGTGTTTTTTCAAATCCATTGGTGATGAGGTGAAGCTGATAGCCTTTATCAGTAAGGTAATTCAACACATCGATGGTATCAGGGAAAAGCAGGGTGCGTGTGGGCAGTAACTGAAGAAACAATTCACTCAGCTGGCGGGCCAGTGCATCGTCAGCGATTTTAAAATCCAGCAGGGTGAGCCACATTCTTTTGATCCTGAGCTCTTCCTGTTTTATAAAACCATTGCGATATCTCGCCCAAAGTTTTTCATTATGCTGCAGGTAATTTTTATGAAAGAGGTCAAAATCATGGATCCCCTTGCTGACCAGGTCCAGGTCAATATGCAATTGCTCCAGTGTTGCGCGGGCATTGGCATCAAAATCCCAGAGTGTATGGTCGAGATCGAAAAAGAGGTGTTTGTATTTCATCAATGGTTGTTGAATAGAATTTAGATTTGTAAAAAGATCCAAAAATAAATCAAAGAAACATGAATGCCGTTATCACAGGTGCATCAAGAGGAATTGGAAAAGAAGTGGCGCGAATATTTGCCATGCATGGCTATAACCTTTTATTATGTTCGCGTAACGAAGGACACCTGCTTGAAACCATCCAGGAACTTCAAACACTTTTCCCTAATGTAACCATTGATGGTAAGGCTTTTGACCTGGGTAAAAAACAGCAGGCACAATTGTTCGGCCAATGGGTGGTGAATACTGCAGATACCATTGACGTACTGGTGAATAATGCAGGTACATTTATCCCAGGTAATATTTCTGATGAACCAGACCAGGCACTTGAAACCATGTTAGAGGTCAATTTATTCAGTGCTTATCATACCACCCGTACAGTTCTTCCCAAAATGATGGCAGCAAAAACAGGACATATATTTACTATCTGCTCCATAGCCAGCCTGGCTGCCTATCCGAATGGAGGCGCATACAGCATTTCCAAATTTGCACTGCTGGGATTTACACGTAACCTTCGAAAGGAATTATATGATCATAATATAAAGGTCACGGCCATCTTACCAGGTGCTGTTTATACTGATTCCTGGAAAGGAAGTGGCGTAAGCGAACAAAGGATCATGAAACCGGAAGACATAGCCATGATGATATACAATGCCTCGCAACTGTCGCCGGCTGCTGTGGTGGAGGATATCCTTATCAGGCCCCAGCTTGGTGATCTTTAATTCCCATTGATCATATCTTTTCTAAAGCTGCAAGTCCCCTTCCGTAAATTAGAATCATGAAAGGGCTGTTACCAATCCTGTTGATGCTGCTTTGCCTGGAAGCAGGTGCGCAGAAAATCAGGGTGATTGTGCCTCGCGAACCTGTGATCATTCGCAATGCATTCCAGGTGCAATACCTGTTAACAGATCCCACCGGCTTTGAAAGCATGCAACCCCCGGTTTCAGACAGTATACAACTGATCAGCGGTCCTCACAGTTATAATGGAAGCATGATGATTGAAGGAAGAATGCAGCCGGTCAGAAATATCACCTTTACACTGGTAGCTTCTGCTTTGGGAAAAATTCAAATCAGGCAGGTAGAAGCCAGCTTTAAAAACAAACAGGTACAACTAACAGATGCAGCATTTATTTCTGTGCTGCCCCAATACAAAGCAAGTTTTAATGCCAGGTCTAATTACACAGACGTGTCGCTGTATGCTCCTTCATCAAAAGCCGATCTTGATCAGCTGATCAGTGAAAATCTTTTTGTAAGAGCCATGGTGAACAAAAGGACCTGTTACCTGGGAGAAGCCGTGGTGGCTACTTTCAAGTTATATTCAAGACTGCAATCCTCATCTGAAGTGATGAACTCTCCCAGTCTATATGGCTTTAGTGTGATGGATATGCTCAATACCAACGAAGCACATGGAGCAGTGGAAAATCTTGATGGCAGGATCTACAACACTTCCGTGCTCAGGAAGGTGCAGCTCTATCCTGAACAACCGGGTGATCTCGTCATTGATCCCATGGAACTGGATCATGAAATTGAATTTGATGATTCTTTACACGCGGGTAATAAAATCATTGAAAAGAGAACCACCAGCACTTCGCCCATTATCATTCATGTAAAAGATCTTCCCTCACAAAAACCAGCAAGCTTCACCGGTGCTGTGGGTGAATTCCAGATCAGTGTTCCTAAAAAATATTATGAGTTGGAAAAGGGTCAGACAGGAACGATTTCATTTGTAGTTTCAGGAAAAGGCAACTATATGCAGTTGGGCAATCCATCCATAGAATGGCCTGAAGGACTCGAGGTTTTTGATCCCACCACAAAGGAAAAACTGAATAAAGACCAGGTACCGCTGGAAGGCTGGCGATCCTATGATTATTCTTTCGCAGCAGAAAAAACAGGAAGTTTCACACTTGCCCCTATCCGTTTTTCCTATTTCGATCTTCACTCAAATACTTTCAAAACCCTGAGTTCTGATTCCATTCAAATTGTGGTTAAAGAAAAACCTGAAAATGATTTCAGGAAGATCGTCACGCCTCAAAGCAATAACAGAACCTGGTTATGGTGGCCTTTGCTTCTTTTTATTCTTGCATTGACATTATTCCTGGTTTGGCATCAGTCAAAAAAGAAAAAAGTTCCTGCTCCAAAACCCACTGAAGAAAAAAAGAATTTATCTCAGCAGATTAATAACATGAAGCATGCAGGCTTAGCGGACAAGGAATTTGGCCTGCAACTGCAAAAGATCCTGCTACAGGCCACAAAAACATACACAATCACAAAAGATCAAAAGGAGTTGATGCAATCTCTGATCCGGGAATGTGAACTGATGGTTTATGCTTCAGTTAGTAAGGAAGGAGAACAGGAAAGCCTGATAAAAAGATCAGTTGCCATACTCGAATCACTGGAGAACAATCACTCGGCATATTTATAACCCACACCCCTTACAGAATGAAAATATTTGGGGTTGCGACTATCCTCTTCAAAGTATTTGCGGAAGTTGAGAATGAAATTGTCAATAGTTCTGGTAGTTGGATACACATTATAACCCCATACGGATTGAAGGATCTTTTCACGGGGTACTACTTCGTTTTTATTTTCTATGAGTAGTTTCAGCAGCATGGCTTCTTTCTTACTGAGCTGGATCTTCTCGCCGGTAGAAGTGGTAGCTTCCTGGGCCTTAAAATCCACCGTGTGCCCCCCGAACTGGTAGATGTCACCCACAGAAGTTTTGTCCTGCAGTTTTTTATTTTTCCTGATCAGCTTTTGCACTCTCAATAAAAGTTCTTCGAGATTAAAAGGCTTGGTCAGGTAATCATCTGCTCCTTTTTTTAAACCCGTAACTCTGTCAGCGCTGCTATCCTTGGCACTGAGAATGAGTATGGGCACTTCGGTATTGGTAAGGCGAATATTTTGGGTAACATTAAATCCATCTATCTCCGGGATCATAATATCCATGATGATCAGGTCAAAGTATTCATCATGCACAGCCTTCATGGCGGCAATGCCATCAAAGGCTGATGTAACCTGGTAACCCTCAAGTTCAAGGTTCATTTTTAATGCCTCGTGAAGATTTTCTTCATCTTCAACAAGCAGGATGGATGGTTTGGATGGGTTGTACATGTATAATTATTTTGGAAACCTTGCTATAAAAATACTGCCCTGGGGCTGATTATCTTCAATGCTGATCATACCCTTGTGGTCATCAACGATCTTCCGGCAAAGGTAGAGACCTAAGCCTGTACCCTTGGTCTTTCTTGTTTCTTCATTTCCTGCCCTGTAGAATTTCCTGAATACATTCTTTTTTTCGTCCGCAGAAATGCCAACTCCTTCGTCCTTTACTTTGAGAATGATCTCTTCATCTTTCTCCTGTAGTTCAACCGTGATGGGTTTTTCTTTGGGAGAATATTTATTGGCGTTCTCCAACAAATTACTCAATAACATTTTTAACAGGATGGCATCGCCGGTAATATCTATGTCGGGTTGAACGTGGCGGATCAATATTCTTTCATGATAACGGGCAGCAAACTGGTTGAAAAGATCATTCACGAGGTCCGAAAAATTCAGTTCCTCTCTGTCCATCTGGTAAGACCTGCCATCCAGCTGCGAAGCAATGAGGATGTTATTGATCAGGCCATCGAGCCTGAGTGTTTCCTGCAAAGTCATTTGAAGGAGTTTTTCCTTTTTGGGAGCTTCCAGTTGGTAACGAAGCATCGTTTCCAGGTTCAGCCTGGACACAGCAATCGGTGTTTTTAATTCATGGGTGATGGCCATAATAAAATTCTGCTGCTGTTGCTGCGCACGAAATTGTCTTCTTACCGAGCGGTATAGATAAACTGCACCTATGAGTATGAGCACCAGGAAGGTTACGCCTTCGCCAATATACTTGGCATTATTCCTTCTTCTTTCATTTTCAATGATGCCCAGTTCACGATCATGAATCTCACCGGGTGATAACTGGCGAATGTAATCTGACCTCAATTGATACATTTCCTGGTTCTGGAGGTAAAGAGAAAAGAACCACCAGATCAGTGCAGTAATAATATAGAAAAGTAAAATCCAGTAAACGATTGTTGTGAGACGAAGCTTCTTCCTGGTATCATCGGTCATCATTGGGCTGGCTTCTTTTCAATGCGTAATCCGATATTCATTACATGCTGCAGTGGATCCTCGCGCATGATATGCTGGATGGTAAAATGATAATCTCCGGCCCTCCTGAAATTGAATTTTTCAGGATCAAGCAATAAAGGGATGCGGTGTTCATAAAGATCATCCATAGCTATCCCCAGCCATCCTTTATCGTTAGTGGCAAGAGGAAGCTCCAGCTTGAATATTTGTTTTTCAGTTCCGGGCATCTGTGCTTCCAGGTTGACCCAGAGATTATTCCAGTTATATTTTTCATTATGTCTTAAGACAATATAAAGCTGGTAAGGAGACGAGGTATCTTTTATGCTAAAACTGAATTCGGGTTTAAAGCTGCTTTGCCACTGGTGACCGGGAATGGGAACATTTTTCTCATAAAGGTCGATGGTCTGACAGGAAGCCAATCCCGTACAAATCAAAAGCAGGAAAAACAAATTTTTCATTTCAAATGGAAGCATGCTGCAAAACTAAACTTTACATGATAGCTATAATACATTCAGTACCTGTTCCTTTGCTTTCTCGAGTTCATCCTTCATCAGGACCACGCATTTCTGGATGGTTGAGTCATATGCCTTGGCACCAGTGGTATTGATCTCCCTGCCGATCTCCTGGAGAATGAAGGATAGCTTCTTGCCCTTGGAATCATCTTCCTCGTTCAGCACTGATACAAAATAGTCGCAATGATTCTTCAACCTTACCTGCTCTTCGCTGATGTCGATCTTTTCGATATAATAGATCAGTTCCTGTTCGAGGCGGTTGGCATCATAATTTTCCTTGCCGATCTTTTCCTCCAGTTGTTTGGTAATCCCTTCCCGGATCTTTTGCTGGCGGAGTGGTTCAAGCTTTATGATCTCTTCCTGCTGCAACAGGATGTTATCAATCCTCAACTGCAGATCGGTACGAAGGACCTTACCTTCCTCTATCCTGTGCACATTCAGGTTTTCGATAGCTGATTCAATTACAGATGCAAACTGTTTCCATTCATCATCTGTAAGTGTATCGCTTGTGGGAGTGATCACCTCGGGCAATTTGATCAGGGTGCTCAATATGGTAGAAACATCGAGTCCCAATTCCGTAGAAAGGGATGCCAGTGGTTTGTAATATGCTTTTGCCAGGTCGGTATTGATGGTTACCGGCTTGGCATTACCTGTTTCCTTCAGGCTGATGGAACAGTCAATAGAACCGCGGCTCAACTTTTCGGAAAGGATCCTGCGGATATCAAATTCAAAGGGTTTCAGAAATGCAGGCATCTTTAACTGAAGTTCAAACTGCTTACCATTGAGCGATTTGATATCAATCAAAAAGGTCTTGTCGCCAACAGTTTGCTCTGCTCTTCCAAAGCCTGTCATGGATTTTATCATGTAAAATGATTTAGGTATCGGTAAAGATATTTGAATATAGTATTGCTTAGAGAAATGGCCGAAAACAAAAAGTCCCGCAGAAAGCGGGACTAATATGTAGATGGGTTAGTAAGTACGGGAATAAAATTCCCATCACAATATTAAAAAGATTTTTTTCTAACTAAAAAATTTTTGTGTAAAAATTATTCACATTTTTTGATGGTAATGTGGATTGCCTTTTTAGAAAAATGAAGACATCATGCCTGGTTTTACAATAGCAGTAAACATCTACTGACTTCATTCAATTTTATTCATCGTCTGAAACATGTGCTGCATCTGCATTACAAAGAGAGGGTTGAAATCAATTATCAGTTGTCATTATTCCTTTAAAGCCATCAACGCATCGATGCTTCATCCGTTTTCATACACTTACCTTTGAAAAAAAATATTTCATGCGATTTGAAAAACCTGTTCCTGTAACAGAGATAGCCAGGCTTATCGGGGCAGAACTGGCGGGTAATGAAAACGGAATGGCTACCGGTATCAACGAGATACATAAGGTGGAAGAAGGCGATCTTGTTTTTGTTGATCATCCAAAGTATTACCAGAAGTGCATACAGTCGGAAGCCAGCTTTATCATTATCAATCAAAAAACTGATTTCCCTTCTCATAAGGCACTGCTGATTACGGATCAGCCCTTTGAAGCCTATTTAAAAATTGTTTCTCATTTCAGGCCTTTCAATCCATCAATGGAACAGAAAAGCAGTACAGCTGTTATTGGAAAAAATTCAGTGGTGATGCCCGGTGCCTATGTAGGTAATCATGTGACCATCGGGGATCATTGCATCTTACATCCCAATGTGGTGATCATGGACCATTGCATCATTGGTAATGATGTGATCATCCAGTCAGGCACCGTCATTGGCAGTGATGCATTTTACTATAATAAAAAAACAAACCGCGACATCCATTATAAAAAAATGCTCAGCTGCGGAAGGGTGATCATTGAAGATGGTGTGGAGATCGGAGCCAACTGCACCATTGACCGCGGCGTTACTTCCGATACTATTATTGGTGCCGGCACCAAGATGGATAATCTTGTGCACATCGGACATGATACTATCGTTGGCAAAAATTGTTTGTTCGCCGCACAGGTTGGAATTGCCGGCGCTACCACTATTGAAGATGAAGTAATCCTCTGGGGACAGGTCGGCGTAAGCAAAACCCTCACCGTTGGCAAAGGCGCCGAAGTATATGCACAAAGCGGAGTACCTGCTTCCATTGAAGGAGGGAAAAAATATTTCGGATCTCCTGTTGAAGACGCCATGACCAAGAAAAAAGAATTCGTGTGGATTAAAAGGATCCCGGCCATGTGGGAAAAAATAATGACCAATAAGGATGGATCACAGATTAAATGATGATTTGGATTGGATCACAGATTACAAAGATTTCACGGATTTTTTTGAGCCTTTGTGCTAACACCTGACTATTACTTATCTGGCTATATAGGAGAAAGAATTAGTAACTCTGTTTTAGTTATCTAATCTGTGAAATCTGTGATAGTTCTTGCTTTCAAATCAGATTAATCAGGGATTGGATAACAGATTACACAGACTTTTTTTTGATTCCTCTGGTTCTTTATTTGACTTTGTTTAGTCAATCTGTAGTAACTGGGATGCTAAATTTCTAAAATAACAAGTTCAATCAATCGCAATCCAATCTGTGAAATCTGTGTAATCAGTGATCCTAATAATCATAATAATCTGTGATCCCAATAATCAATATAATCTGTGATTCTAATAATCCTGTATTATCTGTGATCGGGGTCGTAATCGTAAGGCAATTGGTCGGCCAGGTTTTTCCAGCTCCAGTAGCCCTGATTGATCCAGCTTCGCTGGTTAAAGAAATACCCATTAGGTTTGATAACGATCATGTCAGAAAGGTCAACATATGAATACTGAACCTTAACATCCAGGGGAAGCCTGAACTGCTGCAGGTATTCCTGTTCCGGAATTTTTTTGGTATAGCCGATGCTTGCGGTAAGAGGAAAATAAAGTTCTGCTTCGTCGGTGGAATCGCGATAAAAATAATACGCGGTATCATAAGGATTGGCCAGCCTGCTGAAACTGGTGGCACCTGGCTTTGAAAGGACATCTACCGTAAATCCATCTGACTTCAGGGTGCTGTCAAAATAGGATCTTAAAAAATGAAGCCTGGAACCAAAATATGCTTCCTTCCTGTTGGCCTTCCATGTTTCCACTTCTTCGGGGCTTCCTTCCATTTCTGTATACAAACAAAGCCCGCGGTAAGAATTAATATCTGTTTTGTAATGGTATACAAATGAATCCAGTTCATAGCGCAACTGGTAACCCAGCGCCCTGTTGGAGATCTGCAAGGGCTCCATAGCCAGCACTTTCAGTCGATCAGATTTTTTATAATACAGAAACTTCAATGCCTGTGGATTCAACAATGTACAGCTATCGGAAAATGGAGTTGCACCAATAAAATGCTGCAAAAAAAACTGCCCATATTTTTCAAGGCCATCAGGAACTTCATTACTACTTTTGATGATCACCTCACTCATGCTGTTATCTGCTTTAGATAATTCTACCAGAAGCTGGCTACCCTCATCTTTTTGAATGGTTATGGATTTACTCATGTAACCGGTAAAAGATATCACAAGTTCATAACCACCCTTGTCGAGGTAAAGACTGAATATGCCATCTTTATCGGTTGTAGTGCCTCGAGTAGTGTTTTGAGCAAAAACAGAGGCTGCACCAAGAGGTTCTTTAGTATCAGCATCAATGACCTTACCATTAACAGTAAATTGAGCCCAGGAGGCAAGTGTAAGCAACAATGTAAATGAAAGGAAAAATGGTTTTTTCATAGTGCCTTAAAGATAAAATCTATTATGGTGAAAGCAGAGATTTTTCTACTGCTTCCATATAATTTTCACAGGCATTTTTGATAACAACTTCCAGCGGTGTGTATCGAAACTGGGGAAGCGCCCGTAGAATTGCTGTACCATCAAATGAAGTTTTACTCAGTCCCACCTTTGCAGTTTCCCTGGTGAGTAAAGGTTTTTTACGGGTAATGAAAGCTTTAACGGCTTCCAGTCTCCATGCCAGCTCTCCCAGTGCTTTACCTGCTTCGCGCGAAGGTGGTTTTTTCCCAAAACCATCTGCAATAGCCTGGAACAGATCTTTGAATACCCAGTTATCGGCATTTACAATAAATCTTTGTTCGGTTATGTCTGAAAACAATAATTGCACGGCTGCTTCCGCTGTGTCTTCAACACCTACAAAACCATTCACTCCTTTTGTATACCAGCTGAAACCCTTGTAAATATTTTTGAAAATGGTATTGCTCGACTGATGCCAGTCGCCATAACCTAAAATCGTACTTGGGTTGATGATCACACCGGCAAGTCCTTCAGCAAAGCCTCTCCATACATGCATCTCGGCCTGGTGCTTTGAAATAGCATAGTGTGTATTGTTGGAATTATGCTCCCATTTTCTTTCTTCTGTGATGAGTTGCGCATTTGTAGTTCTTCCCAGTGCGGCAATAGAACTTACATGTACGATCCTTTTGATCTGGTGTTCAATAGCGGCATTCACCAAATTTGCTGTACCCTCTACATTCACACTATACATGTTTTTCCTGCCCTTCTTTGTAAATGATACAACAGCTGCAGCATGTACAATGCCATCAACATCCTGTAAAGCCTGGTCAATACTGGCTGTATCAAGTATATCAGCATCCACCCACTCCACCTTATTCATGATGGCAGGATCTATCCAAAAAGGAAGCCTGGTTGATCTACGGATCGCACGGACCTTATGTCCTTTTTCAACCAGGTTTTTTATGATGTAAGAACCCAGGAAGCCCGTACCGCCCGTTACTAAAACCATTGATCTAAAAATTGCAGGTGATTATGTTGGTGATGATTCAATATCAATGCTTGATCTTAATAATTAAAATAGCCCCTGCCAGTTTTCCTGCCCAATTCATTCTTTTCTACTTTGTCTTTTTGAAGGGGTGAGGGTCTGAGTCGTTCTGGTTTTCCCAGCTGATCATAAACAGAGCAGCTTACAGCGTAATTCACATCGTTGCCAATAAGGTCCATCAACCGGAAAGGACCCATTTTGAATCCCTGGTTTTCCATCAGCCTGTCTATGGTTTCATAATCAACAAGGCCTTCTTCGGCAATCCTGAGCGATTCAATATAATAAGGACGTGCCACCCTGTTCACAATAAAACCAGGAGCATCTCTGCATACCACGGGAACCTTTCCCAGTTTCCTGGTGAGATCAACCAGTGATGATATGGTTTCTTCAGAACTTTGTTCGGCTTTAACTACTTCTACCAGCTTCATTAATGGTGCAGGATTAAAAAAATGCAAACCAGCCACTCTTGAAGGATCACTGATCTCCCTGGCAATTGCTGAAAGAGACAAAGAAGAAGTATTGCTGGCAAAAATGGTTTCAGGCCTGTTATACTGAGCTAGCTGATTGAAAAGAGAAATTTTTACAGCTAATTTTTCAACTATTGCTTCAATGATCAGATCAGCCACACATTCCCTGATATCAGAAGTGAAATGGATTCTTCCAATTATTTCCTTTGATCGCTCTGCAGAGATCCTGTTTTTATCCACCTGGCTTTGCAGGCTCTTATTGATGGAAGCCCTGGCTTTTTGAACCACTTCTTCATTCAAATCATATAGTATAGTAGTGTACCCCGCCGTTGCGGCTACCTGTGCGATGCCGCTTCCCATTGTTCCTGCTCCGCAGATTGCTATTGTGGTCATAAGGAATAATTATTGTAAAGATAAAGGCCAAAGAAAGACCTTAACTTAACATCATAATTAATTTGGTATGGCCAGAACCACAAATGAATTGTTCAGGACACGTTATGCAGATTCAATTGCTTATATCATTGGCTTGCTCTTATTCTTTTTGCCTTTTGTAGAAATTAAAAGCAAGCCGATACATATTGGTGAAATGGAAATTAAAGGACTATCCATCAAAGCAAAGGGAATAGACCTGGTGAAAGGAAATACATCAGGAAGTTCAGGAGTGGCTTCTGATAAAAATCAAAATTCTTCAGACGTTGAATTGTTTGCCGTGATTGCTGCAGTGACAGGACTGGCTGCATTCATAGTTTCATTGATCCAATTTAAAAAACGCTGGCTCACCAGCATGATCCTTGGATTGGTTGCCGCCATCTCAATGATCGCCTTATATATTGATATCAAGGGCTCCATTGATAATTCACTGGGAGGAAACACCGGTTTTCTTTCAGACCTTGGCATTACCATCGGCTTCACCATATGGTTTTACCTTTCCCTGCTTTGTTTTCTTTTGGGATCTTATTTGAGTTTTAACCAAAGGGGAATTACTGGAACTGTTTATGATCTTGCGCCAAAGAATGCGCCGCAACTGGATCTGGAAAATCCTGGCGACCAGTCTGAGTTTCCAAAATCTGCAAGTGAATCAGAAATAGGATAAGCTAAACTGCACTTCCAAATTGTTTCAGGAAACGGGCATCATTCTCACTGAAAAGACGGATGTCATTCACATCATATAAAAGAAGTGCAGGCCTTTCAATGCCCATTCCAAATGCATAGCCGGTGTATTTATTGGAATCAATGCCGCAATTTTCCAACACCTGCGGATGCACCATCCCACAACCCAGGATCTCAACCCAGCCTGTATGCTTACAAATGCGGCATCCTTTGCCTTCGCAGATAAAACAGCTGATGTCCATTTCTGCGCTTGGTTCAGTGAAAGGAAAATAGGATGGTCTGAAACGCACTTTCACATCTTTTCCAAACATCTCCTGTACGAAGAAATAAAGTGTTTGCTTCAGATCAGCGAAGCTTACATTTTCATCTATGTATAATCCTTCTACCTGGTGAAAAAAGCAATGCGACCTGGCGCTGATAGTTTCGTTACGGTAAACCCTTCCAGGATTGATAATTCGAATAGGAAGTTTACCTTTCTGCATTTCGCGGATCTGCACATTACTGGTATGGGTACGAAGCAGCCAGTCAGCACCTCCTTCACCTTTATGGATGTAAAATGTATCCTGCATATCGCGGGCAGGATGATTTTCAGGAAGATTCAAGGCAGTGAAATTGTGCCAGTCATCTTCGATCTCAGGTCCTTCAGCCAGTGAAAAACCAAGACGTTGAAATATGGATACCATTCTATTGCGCACCAGTGTGATAGGATGACGTGAACCGATCTGCACCGGATCGCCGGGAAGTGTAAGGTCCGTTTTATCTTCAGTGGATGACTGCTGACCTGATGTGAGCTGCTTAGCTTCTTCGTACCTGCTTTCAGCAAGCTGTTTGAAATCATTCAATACCTGTCCGAATTCTTTTTTCTTTTCCGCAGGTACATTTTTCATTTCACCAAAAAGTGATTTTGTCAGGCCTTTTGTACCCAGGTATTTAATGCGGAATTCCTCCAGCTGCTGCACATTGCTGATCTCGTAAGCTTCGATCTCTTTGCGATAAGCTTCTATCTGTCCTAACAATTGCTCCATGCGGCAAAGATAGGGATGCCGCGAGTCCTTTGAGCAGGGCCTGGTTGATGATAATGATCAGAGATCTGAAGCACTGAAAGTATCGCCCTGTGAGATATCACCTGTATCGTAGCCTTTTTTGAACCAGTACATTCTTTGAGCAGAGGTTCCATGGGTAAAGGTTTCAGGCACTACATAACCCTGGGCCTGTTTTTGTAATCGATCATCTCCAATGGCATTGGCTGCTCTAAGGGCTTCTTCAACATCACCTCTTTCCAGTAAACCCTTACCACTTACATAATGCGCCCACACGCCCGCGTAGAAATCGGCCTGCAGTTCCAGCATAACAGAATATCTGTTGTATTCTTCATCGCTAACTCTTTGCCTTAGCCTGGCCATTTCATCTGATTTTCCCATCAGCTTCTGTACATGATGACCAACTTCATGCGCAATCACATAGGCCATGGCAAAATCCCCGGGAGCTCCAAATCGATGCTGTAATTCATCATAAAATGAAAGATCGATGTATACATACATATCAGCAGGGCAATAAAAAGGGCCTGACTGCGCACTTGCATAACCACAACCCGATTGTGTAGTTCCTGTAAATAAGGTTAGCCTGGGCTCCAGGTAATCACTTCCATTGCGGGCAAATATTTCATTCCATACATCTTCTGTTTCAGCGAGAACAACTTTGACAAACCTGGCCTGTGAATCCTGGGCAGCCTGTTGCTCTGTGGTGAGCGGTTCGTTTTGTCCGGGCAGGGGTAGTTGGCTGGTATCACCATTACCACCCAGAAGAAAATTAACCAGCAGTGCAATCACACCGAGGATACCGCCGCCAACTGCAACAGTACCACCACCAATGCCCCTGCGGTCTTCAACATTTGAGCTTTCCCTTCTTCCGCGCCACAACATAATTTTCTGTTTTAATTAAAATTAAAATAAATGGATCGCAATCATTCATATGCAATGCGATAAAAATTACCAGATCCACTTTCCGTTTACCTCATACTGTTAGTCGAAAATCATACCCGAACATATTATTAAAATCCAAGTCAAGCAGGACTAATCCGGCGATGTATGTCATATAAATTTGATGCCACCATTGTTTACGATCAATATTAATGTGGAAACATTGGTCAATCGGATGAATGCCTTTAACTTGTATCTGTTCATCTGCCTCGTATGAAACCTCCTCTGAAAAACCAATTACAATTCAACCTGCTCCTGTAGAACGGTTCATTAAAAAAGGATATCGTTTTAATGTGATCAGGGAAAAAAGCGACCATCATTTTCTTAACCAACGAGAAAAAACAGTTTGCTGATATTGGGAAAAAACTGGTGATGAAGTCGTCCAAAAATTTTACTAAAGCTTTTGCTTTAGCACGCACATGAGAGAAGGGACCAGTTATCTGGTCCCTTATTTTTTAAAAATAACTTCCACTGCAAACCGTAATAGCGTAGCTGTTACTATGAAAAGAAAAAATATTCTGATAAAGCGGTTGCCTTTAGCCATCGCCATTCTTGCACCCAGCATTCCACCTACAGCATTACAAACAGCCATGGGGATTGCCACTCCCCAGATGATCTTTCCCTTAAAAGTAAAAAGCACGATCGAGCCCAGGTTGGTAGCCAGGTTCACCAGCTTGGCCTGGGCTGAGGCATGAAGAAAATCGTAACCCAGTAATGAAATGAAAGCCAGAATAAAAAAGCTACCTGCCCCAGGACCAATAAAGCCATCGTAAAATCCAATCACGATGCTGATAAATACTGCATAT
The DNA here is from genome assembly GCA_023386045.1 of Bacteroidota bacterium. Lineage (GTDB taxonomy): Bacteria > Bacteroidota > Bacteroidia > Chitinophagales > Chitinophagaceae > Flavisolibacter. Next base: position 102,266 of record JAEWKK010000008.1, on the reverse strand, counting down.
GTCAGCTCACGTTGTTTTGAATGTTCTTTGATCTCATGCTGGCCGAAATCCTTTTTAAAAAAAGTATACAATGCCACGCCAACAAGTACCACCAGCAATACCGGCTTCATAAAATCGTTGCTGGTTACACTCAACAATTCTGAACCTGCAAATGAAGCAAAGAAAGCAACAGTACACATGATCACAGTAAGAGTGATATTGAAGCGCACACGCCTGGCATATTGAAGCGCTGCGAAAAATGTTCCGCTGAAAGATGGAAGCTTTATAGATCCAATAGCATTTACAACAGGAAAACCACGGAGCACTACAATGGTAGCCGGTGTTTGAAGCAATCCTCCACCGCCAACAATGGCATCAACAAAACCCGCGGCAAATGCAACGATACAAAGAATCAGTATCTGTTCAGGCGCAACAACCACAATTAAAATTTCACCATTAATCCAAGGCCTACAAGTGATTTTAATTGAAGCGCAGGTGATTTGCCGTCATCTCCAAATAACCTGACATCATCATCATAGATCAGGTCCACATTCCAGGTAGCGGATAGTATTTTTGAAAGCTTTACAGAAAGAATGTTTGACATAAAAAGATCGATCTTTTCCGGATTATGCCTGTAATTGGAAAACAGGTCCAGTCTTCCTTTATAGCTTACGGTTTTATTGAACTCTTTTAAATAATTGGCTGAAATAAAAGCCCCGATCTCCGTGCGTGCATGTTTTCCAGGTTCTACTCCATACAGTCCTTTCGCAGACAGGCTGTCATCTTTTACAATAACCCACCGAGCTGTTATGGGCGAAAGAAAAAGAGAAAAATCTGAATTAGGCTTATAGTCCATACCCAGGCTCACCAGCACATAAGCAGGTGAAAGAAAAGCTGATGTAAAAGTTTTTACATCCTCAGGATAAGTGTAGCCGTTGAGCAATTGAGAACGAAAATTAAAAAGTGTGGCTACATTCCAATGACTGGAAACCGCATGTCCATATTTGCTCAGCAGGTCAATCCTGTCATCGTTCTTGCGGCTGCCCAAACTGGTTGAACGCAAATAGCCCAGGTTAAAATCAAAAGTATTATCCCAACTCGCCTTATCTTTTTTATAGAAGGCATATAAACTCAGTAAGGAATTGACCGATAAAGAAAAATTATCACCGCCGGCTGCCCAGTTGCTTAGAGAACCTTGCGAAAGGTTGATATTGTATACACCACCTCTCTTCCAAAGATGCTGCGTGGTGTCTTCTTCTTTTTTGATTTTTTTATCCGCTTCTGACTGTAATTTTTTTACAGTTTCATCCTGGGCATGTACTACCACAGAGATGAAACAAACGAGGGGGAGTATAAATCTTTTCATAAGCAGCAAAGATAATAAGGATAGCTCCCCAGCTATTATGATTTGTTACATGCACCAGGAAATCCTGCTATAGTATTTCAATGTCATTTATTCAATAGCCGGGTTTTGTATTTTTATCCACTAAACCAGTCGTATGCGTATCGTCAACAAATGGCTCTTTGCTTTTCTTCTTTTTACTTTCATTGCCTGCAATAACGAAAACACAACTACTAAAACTGCCAATGTTACTACCGTTGACTCTGCTATGATTGATGGACATCCATCATGGATTATGCAGGGAAATATTTATGAAGTGAATGTGAGGCAGTTTACACCCGAAGGAAGTTTTGCAGCCTTTGAAAATCACCTGGAAAGATTAAAAGAAATGGGTGTCCAAACACTTTGGTTCATGCCTATTCAGCCAATTGGCAAGGAAGGAAGGAAAGGTGTGCTGGGATCCTATTATGCAGTATCAGACTACAGGAGCATCAATCCGGAATTCGGCAATATGGAAGACTGGAAAGCACTAGTAAAAAAGATTCATGGTATGGGCATGAAGGTGATCATCGACTGGGTTCCCAACCATACTGCCCCTGATCATCCATGGGTAAAAAATCATCCTGAATTTTATATCCGCGACAGCGCAACAGGCATTCCTGTTCACCAGCCTGGTACTGACTGGACTGATACCAGGAAACTTGATTTTAAAAATGCACAGATTACAGACAGTATGATTGCTGTAATGAAATACTGGATCACGGAAACAGGTATTGATGGTTACAGGTGTGACCATGCACAAGGACAGGGAAAAGAATTCTGGAAAAAATGCAATGCTGAATTAAGATCACTCAGGAAAGATCTTTTAATGCTGGCTGAAGCAGAAGACGATTGGGTGTATGAGGCGGGATTTGATATGAGCTATGCATGGAGGTTCTTTCATAAATCCGTTGAAGTGGCAGCCGGCAAAAGACCTGCCTTTGCACTGGATAGTGTTCTTCATTATACCGATAGCGTATTCAAGCCTGGCGGCATATTCCTTTATTTTACCAGCAACCATGATGAGAACAGCTGGAACAAGGCTGACTATGGAACCATGCCCGGAGCCTCACATGCACCATTTGCCGTGCTCACGCAAACCATGAAAGAATCAGTGCCTTTGATCTATAGCGGACAGGAAGAACCCGTGCTGGAGCCGATCAATTTTTTTGCAAAGGATACCATCACTTTCAAAAACCTGGAGAGAAGTAATTTTTATAAAACCCTTTTATTGCTTCGTAAAAACAATTCGGCCCTGTCGGCTAATGCTTCATTCAGGAAATTACGCACCAACAATGATGCAGCCATCTACGCTTTTGAAAGAGAAAAAAATGGCAATAAAATTCTTGTGGTACTCAACCTGAGCAAAGTGCCCCAGGAGTTTTCCTGGCAGGATAAGCCATCAGAGAGGCTTTGGAATAATATCTTCAACAAAAACAGCGAACCGGTTGAAAATGGTTTTGCCATGGAACCCTGGGGTTACGTGGTGTATGAAATGCCAGGCAAAGGATCGGCCTCCAACTAACGCAACAGTTTTACAATCCAAAGCAACCTGCAGGAGCAAACAGCTCCATCCGGCAGGTTGCTTTTTCTTTATATTGCAGCATGCAAGATTCGATCATAGATTTCCTTGATCCGGTTAATATCAGTGAGATCTCTTTTGATGCCGGTTATAAAGAAGGCCAGGTAGGCAGGACGATTGGTATTTATGAGGATGAATTTCCGGATCTTGACAATGTGCATATTGTTTTAGTAGGATGCACTGAGCAAAGAGGCGCAGCGCTTCTCCATAGCAGTGGTGCAGCCAATGCCATTCGCAGTGAGTTCTATAACCTGTATTACTGGCACCAGGATATCCGGATTGCAGACATCGGCAATGTAAAAACCGGTAAAAGTACGGCCGATACTTATGCCGCTCTCAAAATCATCATTCATGAGATGGTGAGTGCCGGTAAGCTGGTGGTCATCCTGGGAGGTTCACACGATCTTACTCTTGCGCAGTATTATGCTTTTGCCGATGATAAAAGACAGGTTGATGCAGTAGGTATAGACGCGGTCATCGATATCAATATCGACTCGCCTTTCCGGAGTGATAATTTCCTAATGGAGCTTCTGACCGCAGAGCCTAACTACATGCGTCATTATAACCACATCGGTTTCCAAAGTTATTTTACACACCCGCGCATGCTTGAAACCATGGACAAGCTTCGCTTTGATTGCTATCGTGTGGGCAGTGTAAAAGAACACCTGGAAGAAATGGAGCCCGTGATCAGGAACTGTCACATTCTTTCATTCGACATCTCCTGCATGGCACATGCCTTTGCTCCTGCCAACAATCTCACACCAAACGGTTTTAACGGTGAAGAAGTTTGCACCATGATGCAATATGCCGGTATGAGTCCCAACATGCGAACTATTGGAATTTTTGGTTACAGGCCCGAAAAAGACGTGGAAAATCTTACTGCCAAACAGATCAGCCACATGCTTTGGTACCTGATGGATGGAAGAAGCAGGGGAAGTAAAGAAGCTTTGATTGATGAAAGAGAATCTTTCAATGAATACCATACGGCTTTTGCAGAAGTAGAAACTGTTTTTCTTCAAAGCAAAAAAACAGGGAGATGGTGGATGCAGCTGCCGGATAAGCAGTTCATTGCCTGCTCGTATAAAGATTATTTACTGGCAAGCAGCAATGAAATCCCCGAACGCTGGCTCAGGGCGCAGGAAAGAATATAATTCATCTGCCGATCAGAAATTATTGGGATCCACGATGCTTTCATAAGGCTTTGCTTTTTCTTCTTTAATGATCTCACCTTTGGGACCATAAATTGTTTTTTTGAATACCTCACTGAATGAATAGTATTCCAGCTTTTTAAAGAGGATGCCGTTTTGATCATATTCCTTTACATCCCTGGCAATCCATTCATCAGCATCTTCCTTGCTACGGGTTATAATGGTTGAACCAGTTTCGTTTCCGAGAGGATCTGTACTGATCATAATATCCAGGTAGACCGGTACCTGCCTTGATTGATAACCGACGGTTTTCCATATCCTTCCATTGGGATGATAATACTCCCAGTTATCTGATTTAATAAATGGAACCAGCACAGAATGATTTTCTTTAAGAGAAGCAAAGGAAACCTGGTGATTCTTCATCAACCAGTTGCTGTCTGAATTCAAAACCTCGAACATATCCGCCCTGGTACGACTATAACTTCCTTTTTTAAAAACATATTCACGGCCACTGGCATCAGTAGTAAAAAACTGCCAGTCACCAATGGGTAATGAATCCTTATCCAGCCAGCCTTCACCAGAACTCATTACCAACAATGTTGTATCACCCACATCTTTTTTATCTGCAGAACGAATGCTGTTTAATAGCATATTATTGGATGTATGCACGATGGCCCTGCGATTTATAAAATATAAAGCTCCTTCAGGTTTTGCCGACTGCAGATCAGGGGATGGAAAATCAGTTACTGAAGAATCGTGCGACCTTCTGGAACAAAGTTGAAGAAGCCTGGTAAAGGCTGCCTCCATCTTTTTGGCATCTTCATGTGTAGCAAAACGGATCGTCCTTGTTTTTTCAGGGTTTAAATTAAATAACAGAAGCCTCGAATTCCCAATACCGGTCTGTATGCCCTTGTCATCTCCGCCTTCGCTGTACAGATCAAAAAGGTTGAAAGCAAGTGGACCTTTTTTACTGGAATAAAAGATTTGCACATCGCCGTTCTTTTGAATTTCTATTCCGGAAACTTTCATGGAATCTCCCGACAAAAAAGGGATGGCGCAGCAGGCAATTGTTTTTTTGATCAATGCCCTTGTTTGTTCGAAATTCATTTGCTGGGCATGAAGAAGAATATTGCAGCACAGTAATACGGGAAGAAGCAGTTTTTTCATATAGACGGATTTCTTCGTTTCAATAAGTTCAACAAAATAAAGGTTTCGTTCCTTTCCTGCAAGTGGACAGCATGATCTATTCATTGCAAAGCTTTGGGAAATCATTATTTTCATTGATCATCTTAAGTTATGCGCTCTATATTTTTTTATGGTCTACTGATTTCGATTCTTGTTTCCTGCAACTCCCAAAAACAAATTGGAAAAGCAGCCAGGAAAGATGTCTATAACAATAAGACACTCCGTTCCGCTCATGTGGGCATCAGCATATTTGAACCAGCTTCAGGCAGGTACTGGTACAATTACCAGGGGGATAAATATTTTGTTCCGGCAAGTAATACCAAGATTCCTACCTGCTATGCAGCCATGAAGTACCTGGGTGATAGTTTAATTGGTCTCAGGTATACCAGGCAGGGAAATTCTTTGTTTGTATTGCCTGCTGGTGATCCCAGCTTTTTACACCCGGATTTTTCCAGGCAACCGGTGATTGACTTCCTTAAAAATGAAAGTGCTGATACCATTTTCTGGACCAATCAATATTTCAAAGATGAAGCACTGGGCAGCGGCTGGTCATGGAATGATTATATGCAGGATTATATGGCTGAAAGAAGTGCATTTCCCATATATGGTAACCTCGTTACAATAAAGGATTCGGCTAATACCACTCCAAAAATTTTCATCAACAGGGCAACATTTACCAGTGAACCAAAGGGCTACAGGATCACAAGGGACCTGGCAGGAAACTTTACAGCAGTGGAATCAGCAAGAAAATTTACGCCAACTGCAATACCATTTGTTACCCATCCAAATTTTATAAGCCAGAGCCTGGGCAGCATCATTCATAAAAATGTTTTAACCCATGATTCATTCTTCAAAAAACTTTCTGTCAATAATCTGATTCATTCCCAGCCAACAGATTCCATACTGAAACCTATGATGCATCGCTCGGATAATTTTTTTGCAGAACAATCCCTGCTCATGGTGAGTAATGAAATGCTGGGAATGATGAATGATGCGGCAATTATTGATACGATTTTGAAAACCGATTTCAAAGACCTTCCTCAAAAACCAAGATGGGTAGATGGTTCAGGACTGAGCCGGTACAACCTGTTTTCACCGCAGGACCTGGTAGCTATCCTGGATAAGATGCAAAAAGAATTTGGGATGGACCGAATCAGGGAAATTTTTGCGACAGGAAATGAAGGAACTCTGAACAACTATTATAAAACTGCACAGGGAGCCATATTTGCAAAGACAGGTACATTGTCGGGTGTTGTTGCTCTCAGTGGATTTTTATTTACCAAAAAGAACAGGATGCTGATCTTTTCAGTGCTGGTCAATAATCACCAGGCTTCTGCTTCAGAAGTTCGAAGGGCTGTTGAGAAATTCATTTTGCAACTGAAAGATGAATATTAATGATCCTGTAGAATATCAAAGTTTCAATCGCATCAGCCAGTCGTTTTGAAGATCATCTCCCAGCAGGAACTCTGTATCATCAAATTTTTCAAAGCCCCATTTCCTGTAGAACTCAATTGCTTTATGGTTGTTTTCCCAAACTCCCAGCCACAGGTAATCCTTCTTCATCCCTCTTGCTATCTCTATACTTTTTTGCATCAGTGCTGCCCCAACACCTTTGCCGATCCTTTCCTTCATTGCATAAAGCCTTGCTATCTCAAGAGCATTATCTGTACCTATAGATAATGGAACTCTTGCATCGCGAAGCTTGGCATAACCTGCTACCACTTCGTTTTCATAAGCCAGGAGGAAAATATTGTCGGGTGATCCTACTTCCAAAATCAGTTTGCCTTTTGTGAATTGCTGGTTAAGGAATTTATCCATGTCTTCTGGCCTGTTGCTGTCGGCAAAAGTTTCGTAAAAAGTCTGGTGACTGATGTTGGCGATCAGCAGGGCATCATTTCGGTTGGCATATCTAATATTCAGACTCATCGCTTTAAAATTATTAAGTCGCATTGGATTATTAAAACTTCCCTTGTCCTTATTAAGTGATCGTTATCAGTTTGACCATCATACAATCAATGTAAATTGAGATCATAAATGAAACCTTATGGCGGCTACCAAAAGAAAATCCTGGAAAGAGAAACTTGACATAGACAGAAAACCTGTTATTGAAAAGGTAGATAAGGATTTTGGTGGAATCAGGGCTGGACAAATGATGCTGATACCCACACCCAGGCTGGTGGATGCCTACATCAGGCAGATACCCAAAGGTCAAACAGTTGATATACCTACCATGCGCAGGGATCTGGCAGCAGAGTATCATGCAGAAGTGACCTGTCCTCTCACCACCGGTATTTTTGTACGCATTGCAGCGGAAGCTGCTTATGAAGAATATGAAAAAGGCAAACCTTTATCAGAGATCACACCCTTCTGGAGAGTGATCAGTGAAAAATCACCTGCAGCAAAAAAGCTAAGCTTTGGTACTGCTCTGTTGAGGGAACAAAGAAAAAAAGAAGGTATTGTTTGATTGTATCCCTTCCCCGATTGAAATTAACTTCGTAGCATGGATGATGAACATTTCATGCGCCAGGCACTGGCCCAGGCACAAATTGCATTTGAGGAAGATGAAGTTCCAGTTGGAGCCGTGGTGGTGATCAACAATAAGATCATTTCGAGGGGTTATAACCAGGTTGAAAAATTAAACGACCCTACAGCACATGCAGAGATCATAGCATTAACCTCTGCATTTAATTTTCTTGGAAGCAAATACCTACCCGAAGCTACGCTATATGTTACGGTGGAACCATGCCTGATGTGCGCCGGCGCCTTGTACTGGAGCAAGATCGGACGCATTGTTTATGGAGCTTCGGATGAAAAGAATGGCTACCTTCATATCACTAAAGAAACATCACCTTTTCATCCAAAAACAGAACTGACACCTGGTATCCTGGATGAAGAATGTGCCGCCCTCATGAAATCTTTTTTTAAACAAAAAAGATAACCATGACAACAAAAACCCTGTCATCAAAAGTTGAATGCCTGAATCCCAATACGGGTCGAAGGATGAACATTGACAAAGATGTTTATGATCTTTTTTCCAAAGCCATTTATCATAGCTTAAAAAAAGATGGTCCTTTAACCTACACTCAATTGGTTGAAGGAATTAAGAAGTACTTCAAGGAACAGAAAGTCAGGTTTGACGGTTCTGTCAGCTGGTATGCTGTTACAGTAAAGCATGATATGCACACGCGGGATCTCATTGAAGTTTTTTCCATGAAAGGAAAGAAGATGCATGCCTTAAAAAAACAGGCATAAAAAAAGCTGGCAAAAATTGCCAGCTTTGAAAATAAATTTTGATCATCAGGGTTTATCCCACCACACTCGTCCAGCCAGGTTATCCTGACCTCCGAACTGTCTTTGTATTGCTTCCTGATAATTTTCCGTGTTATTGAAATATTCCTGAGATGGATAACCCTGCCTGCGTGGAATGGCATTACCACCCGGCATCACCAGGTTATCAGGATAACCGGTTCTTCTCCATTCTGCCCAGGCTTCATAGCCATGCATGAACAGGTGAACATATCGCTGCACCGCAATTTGCTTCAGGGCATTGGCAGGATCGTAGGTTACTCCTGCTGTACCCAACAGTGTTGAAGCACCTGCTGTACTACCGGTCCATTGTAAAATTGAATTGGTAACAGCCAGGTCATAATTGGTTTTGGCTGTAACGTCGCCGCCTGCAATCCAGGTTAACTTGGCAGCTTCAGCCAGGGCAAAGAGTGCCTGTGCGTAAGTAACCAGGTAAACAGGTGCATCCTGCTTCCATATATTTTTTCCCAGGAGTGAATAAGCCGTGGTACTCAAACCGGTTGTTTGACCAAATGTTAATCCAACATAATTTCCTGCTGCATTTTTTTCACCATAAAAAGGAAGTCTTGGATCATTTAAAGGCAGCATATAATCAACCAGGGTTTTACTCAGCGCCCACCACTGGCGATTCAAACCAAAGATCTGTCCATACCAGTAATTCTGGTTGGCAGCTTCTGGCAGGTGTTTGAAAACAAAATTGTCGTTGTTGGAAGTCATGATTCCCGCATTCAGTGCTTTATTGAATTCAGAAGCACCCTTGGTAGCATCGATCTTTGATAATCGAAGCGCCATGAGCAGGTGAATGGTGTTGCCGAGTTTTTTCCATTTCGTCATGTCGCCGTTGTACATGATATCGTTGGTGATGTTTCCGGCAACAATGGATGCATTGGCTTCATCCAACAGTTTGAAAAGACTGTCATAGATATCCTGCTGCTTATCGTACTTGGGTCTGAAATCAACAGAACCCAGAAGCGCTTCCGAATAGGGAACATCACCCCAGCGATCGGTAATATGCCAGAAGAAATAAGCTTTCAGAATTTTGGCAACGGCCAGCTGATTGGCGGCAGGTCCTTCTAACAGATTAAATGAATTGGACCTGATCACTTTTTCAAGATTCATTAATGGCCCCTGGTACAGGTCATAAAAACTAAAACTCACCTGGTTATACAGGGAGAGATTGGGATACTGGGTCTCGGAAAGAAATTGTGCATTGTACTCACCCTGAGGTGTAGAACTCAGTCCCGGTAAATACAATTCCGCATTCCCGATCAGTTGTGTATTGGATGCCTGCGTTGGCAGGTTGGGATTGATGTTGATATCGCTGTCAAACTTGTTACAGCCTGCAGACACCAACGCGATTAAAAAGAAAATATAAATGACTTTCATTGTTTTGTTTTTAAAAGTTGATGTTGAGGTTTAGACCAAATGAGCGAACTGAATTCAATTGACCTGTTTCCAGCCAGCTGATAGAATTTCCACCAGAAGAAAGTTCTGAAGGATCAAGTCCTTCCGGAGCTTTTTGCCAGATCATTGCCGGATTGCGTGCAATAAAGGCAAGGTTCATGGATTTAAATGGCAGCTTGCCCAGTTTATTGAAAGTATATCCCAGCCTGATCTCCCTGAGTTTTATATAGGAAGCATCATAGAGCCATTCTTCGTAAACATGCGTACCAAGTGTGGTTCTGAAATAGGCACGTGCATCAACATAAGTATCTACCGGTTGTTTGGTAGAAGCCGAGATGCCGACGACGTGAACACCACCATTATCTGCAAGTGCATCCCTTACATTGGCACCACGGTCATTGATAGCTGCAGTTTCTTCGGCCAGACCTGTTTTTACTGCCATCATTTTTGACCAGGAGAAAAATTGTCCGCCAAACTGGTAATCGATCATTGCACTCAGATCAAAACCAAAGAACCGGAAAGTATTCAGAAAGCCTCCGGTATAATCAGGCAGAACACTTCCGAAATTATGCGTGGCATCAGTATACAATGGAAGATTATTGGTGCCCAGCAGGATCATTCCTGTAGCACTGTCTCTCTGATAAGCTTTACCAATCAGGCTTCCGAAAGATTCACCTACAAAAGATTTGAGATAAACTGAAACACCGGAATAAGTATTCACATCAAGGTCGTAAACATTGATACCTGGTGCCAGTTCTTTAAGAACATTTTTATTACGGCTGATATTGAAGGTGGCATCCCATGAGAAATTCCTGGTGCGAACAGGTGATCCTGTCAGCGTAAGCTCAACACCTTTATTTTCTATCAGGCCTGCATTAATTACAGTGGATGAGAATCCGCTTGTACCCGACACATCAAGATTAATGATCTGGTTCTTGTTTTTCTGCATGTAATAGGTCAGATCCATTCCCAGCCTTGAGTTGAATAATTTTAATTCAAGTCCAGCTTCATATGAATTAGAGAATGAAGGTTTGATGTCGGCATTGTATAAATTATCCGGAACGTAAAGGGTATTAATGCCGCTATAGATACCACCAACACCATAGGCTTCAGTGGTCTGGTAAGGATTGAGGTCAGAGCCTGCCTGAGCATAGCTCAACCTGATTTTTCCGTATGAAAGCGGTTTCCAATTTACCAGCTCACTGAAGATAAAGCTTCCTGATATGGATGGATACCAATAGGAATTATTATTCTTTGGCAGCGTGGATGAATTATCATTTCTTAAAGTGGCATCAATGAAATAAGTATCCTTATATCCCAATGAAACCAGTCCATACAAACTTCTGATCTCTTTTCTCAAAAGATAATTGCTTACAACAGGCCTGTCGCGCGAAGCTGCGATATTAAAAAAGCCTGGACTTGAAAGACCGCCTGCTGTTGCCTGTTGGATATAACTGTATTTTCTTTTGTACACGTTTGCGCCAAGGTTGGCATTGAGCGAAAGGTCATTCCATTTTTTATTGTATTGTCCAAGGAATTCATAGTTGAAATCGCGGTTCTGGTATTTGCCTACAGAATAAAATGGTGTATAGCGGCTACCAAATGCTTCCCTGTCTTCAATATTTTGCGTGTAGAGGTCTGAACGAATAAATCCACTAAGCTTAAGACCGGGCATCAATTGATAGTTCAAACTGATGTCGCCGAACAACCTGTCGCGGTTGTCATTATTGAGATTTTCATAAGCTTCGAAATAAGGATTGTTCCAGTAAAGTGGTCTGAAGCTGCTGATCACACCTGCAGAATTAGGTCTGTTCAGGTTCCAGCTTTTAAAAGTCCCGTCGGGATATTTATAATCTTTCAACTTATTCATATCCACGTTTCGCTGAAACCATTGCAAGAGATAACGTGATCCGCCATCATAACCCTGTGAAGGTCTTTGAGCCGAATTCACTGCTATGTTGATATTGCTGGCAAAATTCAATTTACTGGTAAGATCAAATGAAGTGCTCAGACCCAGGTTGTTTCTTTTCAGCCAGGTGTTGGGTTCAATACCCTGTATCCTTGTATCATTGAAACTGATGCGGTAATTGGAATTCTCATTACCGCCTGTTACAGTCAGTCCATTGTTCAATGTTGTGCCTGTTTCAAAAAAGTCTTTGATATTATTTGGATAGGCAACAAAGGGTGTAAGCTGGCCGTACTCTGGATCCTGCGGGTAAAAACTAAAAACGGAACGGGCAAGTGTACCGTCCATTTTAGGTCCCCAGCTTTCATCTACAGCCATGTCCACATATTTATCACCATTGGCCAGTGTTCTCCAGGTTTGGCTGGAACCGCCGCCATAGAGATTTTGCATGGGGATGAAGTTGGTGACCTGTTCTATTGAAAAAGAAGAATTGAGCTGAACGTTTATTTTTTTTGCTCCTCTTGAACCTTTCTTGGTAGTTATCAGGATCACACCATATTGTCCGCGTATGCCATAAAGAGCAGAAGCCGCAGGACCTTTCAGTACGTTGACGGTTTCGATATCCTCAGGGTTGATGTCCTGGGCAAGGTTACCAAAATCACCACCATTTCTTCCAGCGAAATTGGCATTGGAAATAGGCGTACCGTCAACAACAATCAAGGGTTCGCTTCCACCTCCAACTGAATTGACGCCACGGATCTTGATCTTTTGTGTTCCACCCATGCTGGCTCCGGAAGAACCCACCACCTGTACACCTGCGATCTTTCCTGCCAGGGATCCTAAAACATTTTGTTCCTTGGTCAGGGTAAGGTTCTCGCCTTTTACCTGCTGGTTGGCATATCCAATAGACCTGTCCTTGCGGGTAATGCCAAGAGCAGTAACAATTACTTCCGACATGGTGCCATTCTCGCTCAGGCTGATATTATAATTAGAGGAACTGCTAACAATGATCTCCTTATTACTCATACCGGCATAAGTAACCAGCAGAACGGGGTTAGGAGTGGTTAGGGTAATGACAAAGGCGCCCTTATCATTGGTGGTGACACCGTTGTTGGTTCCTTTTTCTATGATGGAAACGGCGGCCAGGGGTTCACCCTTTTCATTGGTAACAGTGCCGGTTACCTGCCGCTGGCTAAAAGCCAAAAAAGGAAGGGCTACCAGAATAAGGAGCCATCCCTTCATGATTAATTTTCTCATTTGATTTTTATTGTTGGTTTGGTAATACAAGCTCAGGGTCTTCTGTTGGGGACAGAATCGTTTCAATACCGGCAAAATACTGCAAAAAATTACGCATTAAACAGCATAATCATACCAAACCTTTATAGTTTTTTATCCAGAATAAGGAAATTTCTATGTCACTTCTCTTAAAAGCTGCAATAAACGCAATTAAAGAATCTGCGTTTTCGAAAAAAGGAAGAAATGGTTTTGGTAGTTTGATCCTTAATAAATTTGTGCTTCCTAAGGAAACGACAGGCAAAAATTAATTCAAAACTTAAAAAACAATTGTATGGCATTTACCCTTCCTCCATTACCGTATGCATTTGATGCATTGGAACCAAGCATAGACGCGCAAACCATGCAGATCCACCATGGTAAACACCACCAGGCTTACGTAGACAATCTGAATAAAGCCATTGCCGGCACGGAGCACGAGAACAAAACCATCGAACAATTACTGGCATCAGCGGGAACTATTTCTCCCGCAGTTCGCAATAATGGCGGCGGACATTGGAACCACAGCTTTTTCTGGGAGCTGCTGGCACCAGGAGGCGGACAGCCTTCAGGCAGACTCGCTGATGCTATTAACCAAACATTTGGCAGTCTTGATGCGCTCAAAGAAAAAGTAAACACTGCGGGCGCCACCCGTTTTGGAAGTGGCTGGGCCTGGCTGCTGGTGAAAGATGGCAAGCTGGAAGTTAGCTCCACCCCTAACCAGGACAACCCATTGATGGATGTTGCAGAAGTAAAAGGAACTCCCATCCTTGGCATTGATGTTTGGGAACATGCTTATTACCTGAAATACCAGAACCGCAGGCCGGAGTATTTAACCAATATCTGGAATGTAATCAACTGGAATAAAGTGGCCGAACATTTTGAAAAGGCTAAATAAAAAATGAGAGAGACCACTTCAATTGAAGTGGTTCTTTTTTTACCATGAGTGAAGTAAAACTCTACATGATCCTGCTGGGTTGTAGACCAGAAGGCCGGAACACGGAACAGCATGATATATTTTTTGGCATTGGCACCGGGCTTTCAGCACTTCGGGAAGAACTGATCAATTTTTGGCCCGAAGCAAAAGGCCGGATCCATATTGATGCCTGGAGAACTGTTGAATTTGTTGAGGGCTATAAAATTGAAATTGTTCCGAGAGAGAACCATGAATCAGTTGGTCAAGAACAGCTGTTTTTTATCAATCTTGGAGGTTATAAGCAAAACGAATTTGAGGAATTCCATTACAAGCTTTTGACTGTCGGGGAAGACAAAAGCACGGCACTTCAAAAAGCAAAGCAGACAGCTTTTTATATGCATACCGGCTTCAAAGGTGCTGCGTCGCATGTAGATGATAAGTATGGAGTTGATGTGGATGATGCTTATGCCATTGAGGAGATCCTGCCTTCGGTCTATAAAGAAAAATATAGAGTACGATTGACTAAGGCTGAATCCGGAAAGGAAGATTCCCTGCACCTTGGATATCTTAAGCTGGAGAAGCTTTTGGAGCTTTCTTAATCTTCGGGCACAGGATCATAGCCATGCCCACCCCAGGGATGGCATCGGCTGATTCTTTTTACTGTAAGCCAGAAGCCTTTAAATACGCCATGTTTTTTGAAAGCTTCAATCCCATAATGGGAACAGGTAGGCGTGAAGCGGCATTTGGGTCCCAGCCAGGGAGAAATGATCAGCTGGTAAAGCCTGATCAGTCCTATAAAAGGCAGGGCCAGTATTTTAAGAAGGGTTTTCATTGGTCTGCATGGCTGCTTTTTGAAGTTTCATGATTGCTTTCTGCATCGCCACTTTGATCACTTCAAAGCTGGCAATTGTTTTATCGCTGTACATAAAAAAAACCAGGCCTTTCAGGTCTTTCTCCTTCATTAGTTCTATCAATCCATTTTTCTGCAGCCTGTAACTCTCCCGCATCAGTCTTTTGATACGGTTTCGATCAACCGCTTTTTTGAAGAATTTTTTAGAGGCAGTTACACCCGCCTGTACGCCAGGTTCTCCTGCTGCCGGAAGAAACTGGAAGGTAACCCTCAGAGGAAACTGGTTCAAGCGCTGGCCCTGGAGAAAGAGTTCTTCTATCCGCTTCCGGCTTTTCAGCCGCTCGTTTCTTCCAAATCCAAAGCGTTTGATCATGAGGTAAAGGTAAGTGCCTAGGATTTTGCAGACTGTGACAAGAATCCGGTTAGATTCATAAAAAAGCTCCCAACCTTAGGCTGAGAGCTTCAATATCGTCATTAGCTGTACTGAGCTATTATTTCAGTTTCTTCTCGTCGCTGATAGTCAGTTTGTGACGGCCTTTCGCACGGCGGCTGGCCAGCACTTTTCTTCCATTAGCAGATTGCATACGCTTACGGAATCCATGAACTGTTTTACGGCGGCGGCGATGTGGTTGAAATGTACGTTTCATTTTTAATCAGTTTTTTCACGTTTACTAAATCCCCCGTGGAGAACCGGGTTTGTTTCAGTTATTACCTACAGGTCACCACACCCGTTGGTTTTGTGAAAGGACGGCAAAGGTAAGGTTCGGAGCCGAAAAATCAGGGGAAAATTTTGAGAAGGCTGTTAAAATCCCTTGTAAACAGAAGGATTCAGGCTGCTCCCAGCCCGGATCTTAGAAATACATTCCATTTTTTGCCTTTTTCTGTTTTGCGGGTTAATTTTCCTTTTTTAATGCATTATTATGCTACGACTAATACTGATGTTGCTGATGGCCATGCTGATCATTCTTTCCTGCAAAAAAGAAGATAAAAAAGAAGATCAGACCTATTGCTGGCAACTGGTGGATGCATTGGGCAATGAAACGATTATGGTTTGCAATAAGACCGAAGCGGAAATGGCAGCACATTATCCGGCATCCTGTTCTTATTACAAAGCTGGCGGCGAAACTTTTTGCTGGATGGTCAACGGCCAGGTTTTCATTAAAGACAAATCAGTTGAAGGCATGGATCATTTGAAACACTGTTTGATGCCGGGAGCTGTAGCAGTCAAGGTCAATTGCAACTACTGCAAGAAATTTTATTCAAGGATCAAACAAACCTATAAACCCACCAATACCACACAGTATTCTCCTGTAAAATTTGAACAATATTGTGGTGACACAGCCAGTAAACTATATGATGGCCGCGAAGTGATTATAAAGGATACGCCCGATTCCCTGATACTTGTCCAATTCAGTATTGACGGAAGCTTCTGACCGCTGTGGACATTCTTAATAGAGCTTCCTTTCAGCTTTTATTTTTCTGAAATCCAATGTGGACGGGAAAATATGAATAACTTAATAGGAAACTAAAACCAACATGGAAGCGGTAGCCACCCCTCCCAAAAGCTTTCGGAGCCTCAGCCCCACTGCACCTACCG
Organism: Bacteroidota bacterium; assembly: GCA_023386045.1. GTDB lineage: Bacteria > Bacteroidota > Bacteroidia > Chitinophagales > Chitinophagaceae > Flavisolibacter. The sequence goes on along the minus strand of JAEWKK010000008.1, from coordinate 85,740 downwards.
AACGCATAGCCATCCTGGACAGCCTTCGCGGAATTGCAATTCTTGGTATTCTTTTGATGAACATGCCAGCATTTGGATATCCCAGTTTCGATCCATTTCTATTGAATGAATCGGCGATAGATTTTAATACCTGGCGCTTTATCTCCCTTGTTCCAGATGGTACTCAGCGAGCACTCTTTTCAATGTTGTTTGGTGCAGGAATTATTCTATTTATACGCAACAGCGAAAAAAAATCAGAAGGCATGCGACCTGCTGACTATTTTTTCCGGCGACAACTTTGGCTGCTTATCTTTTCATTAATTGATGTATTTGTTTTGCTCTGGTTTGGAGATATACTACTCGACTATGCATTATATGGTATGCTGCTTTTTACTTTTCGCAATCTGCCTGCAAAAGGATTGTTGATCTGTGCCGGAGTTTGCCTTTTGCTGATGCTTGCCAGAGAGAACAGGGATCTTTACCATGAAAAAAACAAAATAGCAAAAGGGGAAGCTGCCGCTGCCTTGGATACCAGTGTTTCCAAACTGAGTGCCGCCCAGAAAGAAGATCTTCAGTATTTAATGGCATTTAAAGAAAAGAGCGCTGTTGAAAAAAGAAGAGAACACGCACAAAGCGACATCCGTAAAATAGCCAGCAGCAATTATGAAGATCTCTATGAAACTCAAACACAGCGCTACATCAATGTGCTTGTTCGTTACCTGTATTTTGAATTATGGGATGTGCTGCTTTTCATGTTTTTGGGAATGGCATTTTTTAAAATGGGCATTCTTACCGGAAATGCTCCACCCAAAATTTATTGGTGGATGCTCATCGTTGGCCTTGGATTGGGATGTTATCTCAGTTACCTTTTTTGGCAGCCCTTTATTCAATACCAATTTAACCGCTTTGAATATGTGAAGAATGTTTCCTTTAATTATTACCAGCTGCAAAGGGCTCTTAGATCCATAGGAATATTTGGAGGAATTATGCTGCTGCATCGAAGTGGAGTTTTTAAATGGTTTTTTGAAATGCTGAAGCCTGTTGGCCGTATGGCCTTCACCAATTATCTTGGGCAGTCCCTGATCTGTGCGCTGATATTTACCAGCCTTGGTTTTGCTATGTATGGCAAGCTGGAAAGACATGAACTCTATTACGTGGTGGCTGCCATCTGGATCTTCCAGATCATATTCAGCAACATATGGCTTAAATATTTTCGCTTTGGTCCCCTTGAATGGGCCTGGAGAAGTCTTACCTACTGGCAGATACAGCCGATGACCAAAAAATCAACTTAAACCCTGTTCATACTTAACCAATGCAGCAATCATTACCTGTTCAAAAAGAAGAAAGATCGCAGATACTGGACATACTTAGAGGGATTGCCATCCTGGGCATCCTGTTGAATAACATTTATGGTTTTTCAGGTTATGGTTTTTTACCGGAAGCCAATAAACAACAATTCGACACTTACAATATTGACAGGGTGTCCAACTACCTGCAGATCATTTTTGTTGAAGGAAAGTTCTATTCATTGTTTTCATTATTGTTTGGAATCGGCTTTTCGATCATACTTACCAGAACCCGGAAAAAGGGATTGAATTCACTGAGTATTTTTTACAGGAGACTTTTTATTTTATTGCTGATAGGTTCTGTTCATCTTTTTTTCTTTTGGGAAGGCGATATTCTTTTTTTATATGCAGTCATTGGCATGATCCTGCCTTTGTTCAGGAATTGTTCCGATAAACAACTTTTGACCTGGGCCACTGTACTCATACTCTCACCTGTTTTTCTCGATCTTATTAAATACTTTATACAGTGGGACCCCGGGCAACCTCTTAGTACCCTTGGATTTAGCATTGATAAAAAAAATGGAATTCCACTTGATCAAAATTTTGCATTTTACCTGTACAAGGATGGAAGTGGCTGGAATGAATGGCGCAACTGGCAGGAATCCGGATACCTTCATCGATATGCTTATATTCTTCAAACCAACCGGATACCAAAGGTGTTGGGCATGTTCCTGATTGGTTATTTTGCCGGCAGGAAAATGATCTTTGCTCACCTTGACACCTATCAATCACTATTGAAAAAAACAATGCTTTATGGATTTGCTATAGGTCTTCCTTTCAGCATCGCCATGTGCTGGTTTGAAATGGACGGCAGATACATGTATGGAAATATCTGGGGTATGGCAGACACCATTTCATATGCATTGAGTGTTGCGCCACTTTCTCTTGCCTATGCATCTGCTCTTGCTCTTGTTTGGTTGAAAGGAAGAAAAAAAATACTTCAATTCTTTGCACCGGTTGGCAGGATGGCATTAACCAATTACCTGACTCAAACACTTCTGGGCATTTTCATTTTTTACCGCATGGGCCTGGGTCTTGGCCAGAAATTCGGTTTGACTTATTTGTTTCTTACTGCAATTGTTATTTATTTCATACAGGTTGTCCTCAGCCACCTGTGGTTGAAGTATTTTCAATATGGACCTGTTGAATGGATATGGAGACAGTTAACCTACGGAAAAAGACTGCCATTATTGAGCAGGAGAGAAAAGTATACTGCACCTCTTACCGAGCCTCTGATAGCAGAAACCAGGGATGTTTGAAAAGTTCATCAAAGATCAACATGACTGGATTGAACAGGTGCGCCAAAAAATAGTGAGCCTTTATTATTGAAATCTTCCGGTGAATCCGTTGTATAGAATATTCTTTTCCTGTTTTTGGAAATCCTGCTTTCAATTTGAGGATGGCGTGATAAATAATCCTGCAGGCTTTCCGATACTATTTCTCCCTGCGATAAGAGTTGAACATTTTGAGGAAGATATTTCTGGATCTTTTCCTTTAACAGGGGATAATGCGTACAGGCCAATAGAATGGTATCAATATCATGATCCTGTTCAAAAAGATGATCGATGTGTTGCCTGATAAAAAAATCAGCTCCTTCACTTTCATGTTCATTGTTCTCAACCAGGGGTACCCACATAGGACAGGCCTCCTGCCTGATGTGAATACCAGGAAAGAATTTTTCAATTTCAATGGGATAAGAATTCGATTGCACAGTACCGTTAGTGGCAAGAATTCCTATGCTGTTTGTTTTGGTATACTTCCCGATGGTTTCTGTTGTAGGTCTGATTACACCCAGCACACGTGACTCTGTGCCCAGCACCGGAAGGTCCTTTTGCTGTATGGTACGTAAAGCCTTTGCTGATGCAGTATTGCATGCCAGAATTACCAATGGGCAGTCCTGTTGCAGTAACCACTTCACACATTGCAATGTATAGCGATAAACGGTTTCAAAACTTCTTGTTCCATAAGGCGACCTTGCATTATCACCCAGGTAGAGATAATCATAATCCGGCAGTTGCCTGACCAGCTCTTTCAGTACCGTAAGTCCACCATATCCGCTATCAAAAACTCCTATCGGTCCCATTAAAAATAATTATGTTGACGAAGTTAGAAGATAGTTGAAATTCTTTCTAACAAGAAAGGGCAGAAAATAAAAAAGCCCCCGTGATACGGAGGCTTCAATTAAAATTTTTTATTTACTGCAAACCAATTTGCATGTCTTTAGGAATAGTGATCTTCAGTTTTTGTGCTACAGCTGGCAGAAGGTCATCTGCATTCGGACCCAGGATGAGCACAGATTTGTCGTAGATATAAGTATATCCTTTTTCTTTTGCCACAGCCTGGATGGCTGCCATCACTTTCCTGTAAAGAGGAGCCAGCAACTGGTTCTGTTTGTTTTGAACCGCCTGTTGTGAAATCGCCTGCCAGTTTTGTACCTGGTATGCAATTCCTTCCAAATCGTTACGGTATTGCTTACGAAGAGAAGCCGGCATTTTCAAAGTATCTGTCTTATTAAGAATGCTGTCTTTGTAGTTGTATTGTTCAATCAGGCTGGCAAATTCTGCATTCACTGTATCTGCCTGGAATTTTTGTAACTGGGAATCAATTTTAATTACTTCAGGCATAATGGAGATCACCTGGTCTACGCTGATATATCCTGTTTTTTGAGCCAGGGCAGCGGTAGATACCGTTATGAATGCTGCCACCAATAAAAATTTGAACTTGTTCATGATTGTTTTGAGATGTTTAGGTAATGATACGTTTTTGTTATGATAGGTTGCCTTTTACAAATGGCTTTTACAAATGTTTTGCTTATTTAACTCCCAGCTCTTTCAGCACATCATCGCTTTTTTCCAGTTTGGGGTCGGCAAATATAACCGTAATTCCTTCACTTTTATCCAGGATAAAATCATATCCTCTTTGCACTGCCAGCTTTTGTACAGCATTGTAAACCTTGTCCTGTACCGGCTTTACAAGCTCCTGTCTTTTTTTAAATAGATCGCCTTCAAAACCAAAACGCTGGCGCTGAAGATCCCTCACTTCCTTTTCCTTGATGAATAACTGGTCTTCTCTTTTTTTCTTGAGTTCTTCACTCAGCATCACCTGCTCTGCTTCAAACTCACGGTACATTTTGTCCAGGTCTTTTTGCTTGCCATCGATCTCTTTTTGCCAGAGAGTAGCGAAATCATCGAGTTGCTTTTGTGCCAGTTTATATTCAGGCATCTTGTCCAGGATATACTTGGTATCAATAACAGCGTACTTCTGGGCATTACCCACAGCAGCCATTGCAAGACAGAAGGCGGCAAGCAAAAAGATCTTTTTCATATTTATGAGGTTTATATGATTTAATATCAACCGTACTTATTCGGGCTCAAAGCCAAGCATGAATGTAAACCTGGTGGCATTCTTTAACCTGCTTTCTCCTGGTTGCATGCGGTCAAGTCCCAAACCATAATCAAATCCAAGCAAACCAAACATCGGCAGGAAGAATCGCATACCCACACCCACACTTCTTCTCAGGCGGAATGGATTGTAATTCTTGAATGAATACCAGCCATTGGCTGCATCAAAAAATGTAAGAGCATAAATAGTACTGCTTGGATTGGTAACAAGAGGATAGCGCAATTCAAGCTGATACTTGTTAAAGATGGTGAAATACCTGCTGGCGTTGGACTGGTCAGCATTATTAACAGATGGATCAGAATAATCAAACACCGGGTAACCACGAAGTGAAATGATATCATACCCCAGCAAACCAAAACTGTTGGTCAGACCATCACCACCCACCTGGAAGCGTTCAAATGGTGAGAAGTCAAGCTTCCTGTTATAACGACCCATGAATCCATATTTAGCTGCCATCTTCAAAACAAACTGCCTGTTCTTTTCAGCACCCATAGGCTTACCTATTGGTACAAACCATTCAGCATTGAAACGCCATTTATGATATTCAGGATTCTTGTATGGATTCTTGGAATCAACCAGGCTTGGATTCAATAAGGAATATGGTGGCGTCAACTGCACACTTGCAACAATGTTGGAACCAAACCTTGGGAAAGTAGGATCAAAAACAGATGAACGTTGCAGACCCAGTTTCAAACTCACCGTGGTTGATTTACCCGTACTGAGCTCCGTACCATCAGACAAACGGAAAAATCCAGGATAGTTGCGCAGGTTGTACTGGGTGAAATTCAGCGCATATACCAGGCTGAAATAATCATCCGGCCATTTCAACTGCTTGCCCAATGAAACGGTAACGCCTGTTGTCTTCAGATAATTAGTATCTGATTTTCTTTTATCAAAACGCTGCGTTTCAAAATTGTAAGCATTGGAAAACTTGCTGCGGAATAAAGAGAGCGTCAAAGAATTTCTTTTCTTACCACCCAGCCATGGTTCAGTAAATGAAAAGTTATACGAGCTATAGGCACGACCATTGGACTGGTAACGCAAGCTCAGTTTCTGTCCATCACCCTGTGGCAATGGATCCCATGCTTCTCTCTTGAAAATATTTTTGATCGAGAAATTATTAAAGGTCACACCAAGTGTTCCTGTAAGTCCTACACCACCACCCCAGCCGGCAGAAAGCTCAAGTTGGTCAGAAGATTTTTCTTCAAGCTCCCAGGTTACATCAACCGTTCCGTCTTCCTGGTTGGGAACCACATTCGGATTGATTTTTTCCTGGTTAAAGAAATTCAATGCAGCCAGTTCACGCTGGGAACGGATCAGATCCGAACGGCTGAACAATTCACCAGGAAGTGTTCTTAGCTCGCGACGGATTACATAGTCCTTGGTCTTTTCATTACCAGTGATGGCAATCGTACGATAACGAGCCTGCGGTCCTTCAACAATCCTGATCTCGTGATCGATCGTATCATTATATACCGCTGTCTCAACAGGGTCAACACGGAAAAACAGGTAACCATCATCCATGTACAAACCACTGATGTCACCACCTTCGGCACTGAGCTGCTTACCCAGTCTTTTGTTCAGCACATCAATATTGTATACATCACCTTTTTGAATACCAAGAATGGCAGTGAGAAGTGAATCGGAGTATTTGGTGTTTCCTCTCCAGGCGATGTTGCCGAAATAATATTTATTTCCTTCATCGATCTTCAGGTCCACCTGCAGGTTGCCTTCTTTATTATAGTACTGGGTATCCTGGACGATCTGTGCATCTCTGTAACCAAGAGAATTATAGTATTGAAGGATGGCATCCTTGTCTTCGATATATTTTGCGCGGTCAAATTTCGCTCCGCTGAAAAATTTGAAACGGAAGTAAGGATCAAGCAGGTTTTTTGTTTTGGTAACAGATAAAAAGCCCCAGTCCTTCATGTATTCTCCAAACGACATCCTTTCATTTTTACCATAAGGGCTAGGTGTTTCCGCAGGATTAAGCGTGAATTTGCTCATTTCCTTTGTACCCTTCATTTGCTTTTTCAGCTTGAGGTCTGTAACCGTTTCATTGCCATAAAAGTTGATCTCGTTGACACGAACTTTGTTGCGCTTGTCTATGAAAAATGTAAGAGAATTTGCATTGATGTAAGAAGGATCTGCCTTTTCTTCGATCTCGATCTGCACATTCATGAAACCTTTATCGCGGTAGTATTTCTCAATCACTTCCCTTGCATTGCGCTTGGTGTTTTCAGTGATGATGGTTCCTTTCACCAGGTGGATCTTGCTGATCAGGTCTTCTTTTTCAGATTTCTTGATACCTATAAAATTGAAATTTCCCAGTTTGGGTCTTTCAACAACATTTAATTCAAGATCAATGTAATCTTCCTGAACTGCAGTGATGTAGATCTCCACATTGGAGAAAAATCGCTGGCGCCAAAGATTGGTGATCGCTTTAGCAAAAACATCAGAACCCGGAAGCATTACCTTATCGCCAGGTTGTAAACCCGAAATGGATAGAATGATGGCTGTATCCAGCGTAGTAACACCTGTTGTTTTGATAGAGCGAATAGTATACTCCTTTGGTATTCTTGCATTCTGCAAGGCAAGAAGGTCAGGATCTACTGAGGTTACTTTTGTGGTATCCTGGGCAAATGAAACAGAAGTAACAGCACCGAGAATGAGGATGAATAAAAAGGACAGAAATCGTTGCATGTTGAATAGTTCAGTCAATAAAGCAATTGGTAACCGCAGTTTGGGTGGGCAAATTAAAGGTAATTTTCAAACGGTTTTGTTAAAGAAATAGGCTTCTCAGGCCCTTAAATTCAGGCATTCATCCTGGCAAAAATATTCATTGGCTATACCGTTTGTACCTGCTCGCTGGTTTTTCCGAAGCGTCTTTCACGGTTCTGAAAATCCAGGATGGCTTCGTAAAGGTTTTGTTTTCTGAAATCTGGCCAGCGCACATTGGTAAAATACAGCTCGGCATAGGCCAGCTGGTAAAGCAGAAAATTACTGATCCTGTATTCACCACTGGTCCTGATCATTAATTCAGGATCGGGAAAAGCGCTTGTGCAGAGATAACGTTGTAGTGTATCCTGGTCAATCTCTTCAACTGCAAGCTTGCCTTCACGCACTTCCCAGGCAATATTTTTCACAGCATTGAGCAGCTCCCATCGGCCGCTGTAACTGAGGGCCATGATCAGATTCAGTCCGGTGTTCTTGCTGGTGATCTCGAGTGCTTCCTGCAATTCATTCCGGGCATAATCGGGAAGCATGTTCAGGTCACCAATCACGTGCAGGCGGATATTATTCTTATCAAGGCTTTCCACTTCATTGCGGATGGTGGTCACCAGTAATTCCATCAGGCCTACCACTTCATATTGAGGCCTGTCCCAGTTTTCGGTGGAGAAGGCATAGAGTGTCAGATAACCAATACCCAGTTCCGCGCAGCCTTCCACAATATCACGCACACTTTCGACTCCATGGTAATGGCCGAACAAACGGTCCTGGCCCTGTTCCTTGGCCCAACGACCATTGCCATCCATGATGATGGCGATGTGGCGCGGTAGCCGGCTCTTATCAATTTGTGGCAATAGGTCTGTCATAGCTTGCGGCAAAAATAAGATTCCTTTGGTGCTGCATCAGAAAAAATGCAACAGCCACTGTGAATTCATCCAGGAACGTTGCCTCGAGTCCTTTTCAATTCTCCCAACTTAAAGTCAATAAAAAAACACGGACCTGCCGTGTTTCAATGTTTTTATTTCTTTCAACTAAGTTCTTAATTGGCTGAAGGACATTTGTAAGACTGGAGGTTGAAGCTGATGTAAAGAAGGGCAGTTACAAACTGGTCCTTGTTCTTGCTGTTACCTCTCTGTCTTCCCTTGATACCGATAGGATCTCCTGTTTCATAGGACCTGTCCGATAAAAGATAAGCGGCGCTTGGTGAGCCGTCAGGATTAGGAGGGAAAAGTGATTTATCAGCATAAGTAGTACTCACATCATCCAGGTAATCTGTTCCGGTATAGCGGTGAACGATCTCGAAACCTACGTTGATCCTTTCATTGATGGAATATTTTATACCCACACCGAAAGGTATGGCAAGGGCCATGGAACTGTAAGGTTGTTTGCCGCTGCTATCCAGTCCCTGGCCTTCTGTTCCCAGGGGACGCAGGTCATGTTTTTCACCATTCAGGTAAGCGTAAGGATTGTAGTTGAAAATACTTGCTCCCAAAGTAACGTAGGGCGTCCACCTGAAATCAGGATCGCCGGGCATGAAGCGGTAAAAGTTGAAATCTCCCTGCAAACCAAGTTCCCAGACATTGGTATTGAAGCTGAGGTTTCGGCGGCGCATGGTTTCATTGTGCGTATTGTAAACATCTGAATAACCCAGCATGGCAAAGCTGCCAGCTACACGAAGGGCGATATAATTGCCGAAATTTTTACGGAAGAAGATGCTGGCCGCGGGCTTGGGCCTGTTAAGTTTTGCCCTTGTATTAAGGTCGCCAAAATAATGGGCGGCACCAATACCAACACCAAATTCACCTTCCTGAACAATGGCATTTTGTGAAAATACAAATGCCGGTAAGCAGATCAATGTCGCTGCCAAAAACTTTCTCATAATTGCAAAATAATATTTAGCTCTGGATTGTAACGCAAAATAGGAGTATTTGGTATGATGGGCAAGAATTAAATGAAGCCCATGTGTAAAGGCTTCCTGCAATGGATCAGGGAAGCTATGCCAAACTATATAATAAAAAATGAATAAGTAGCGTTTATCTGAAAACTGCTCATGCGAACTTATAACCTCTTTGCCCTGTTCTTTCTGATCCTGGTTTCATTTCAAAGCGGGCCTAAAGACAAGCTAAAGCTTCCAACTGATTTTGTACGCATACCAGAAGGTAGGTTCATGCTCACCCCCGACACAAACAGGATACAAGTGGCTTCCTTTTACATGTCAAAATTTGAAGTCAGCAACCGCCAATACCGTGAATTCTTTAAGGAGGTTTCCCTGCATATGAATGCAACTGAAAAGGCAACCATTGCCTGTGACAGTGCGGGCTGGTCGAGGGAATTTAAAGATGCCGATCCTATGAAAGCACATTATTTCAGCAATCCGGCATTTGATCAGTATCCTGTGGTCAATATAAGTTATGAAGGCGCTTCAGCTTATTGCAAGTGGTTAGAGGAAAAAATCCAGGTTAACAATCCTCAATTTGAAATTGAAGTCAGGCTTCCCTCCCGCAATGAATGGATCTGGGCTGCAATGGGAGGACGAAGCCAGGCAATGTTTCCGTGGGGACAATATTACCTGCGTAATAAAAAAGGAGAACCCATGTGCAATTTTAAGGTAGTGAAGGACCAGTACATTTACAGGAGTCGCAGTACTGGCAAGGTTGAAGTTGCTGAACCGATAGGCACACGAACCTATACATCAACCATAAAAAGTTTCCCTCCCAACGATTTTGGATTATACAATATGTGCGGCAACGCAGCGGAAATGGTTCAGGAAAAAGGAAAGGCTGTAGGTGGAAGCTTTGACGATTATGGAGGAAATATTCAAATCCGTGCCGAAGCAAGTTATGATCAACCTTCTCCCACAATTGGTTTCCGGCCCATCATTATCATAAAGAAGAAAGACAATTCTAACTCTAACCAATAAAAACAAAAGAACTATTCAAACCAAACCACTCACCACTCACCACTCACTACTCACCATTCACCATCACTCAGTTTCTCTTATCCAATCCCCACGAAAGCTTATTCCTCAGCATCTGCAGGAAGTTATTTTCGTTCAGTCTGACAAGATTCACCATGAAGTTTTCCCTGCGTACAGCCAGCAGCACATTCTTATCAACGATTTCCCTGCGAGAATCCAGGGAACAGATAATATCATCTGAACGGCTTTCCACTTCAAAAGAAACAATGGTATTGTCTGGTATTACAATAGAACGCACATTCAGGTTATGTGGCGCAATTGGGGTGAGTACAAAGCTGCAGGCATCAGGAAAAACCACAGGGCCGCCGCAACTCAGTGAATAACCAGTAGATCCTGTAGGCGTGGACAGGATCAGTCCATCTGCCCAGTAAGTATTCAGCAACTCACCATTCAGGTAAGTATGGATCTTGATCATGGGTGCCGTATCTCTTTTATGAATGGCAAATTCATTCAGGGCATAGGGCACGTCATTAAAAAGTGGAATGTTGGAATCAAGGTGAATGAGCGCTCTTTTATCAATGATATAAGAACGCCTTGCCAGTGCCTTTACTGCTTCTGCCATTTCATTCCGGCCAATGCTGGCAAGAAACCCCAGCCTGCCGAAGTTGATACCTACGATGGGAATTTTTTTGTCGCGCACCAATGTAACTGTGTCGAGCAGGGTTCCATCGCCACCCAGGCTGATCACGAAATCTATTTCTTCTGTAAGGTCTTCGTGAGATGAAAATGTTTCAGTGGAAGAAGGCAATTGAAGATGATGGCCTGCATCGTTAAGGAATGATTGAAAGACTACCGGAACAATTTTTTCCTTGTCCAGTTCATCAAAAAAAAGCTGTACATCCTTTTGCTGGGTTGATTCCAGCACCCTGCTATAAATGGCTACCTTCATCTTGATAAACGTTCACCGGTTACGGATTTGCAGATTTTTTAAGCTGCAAAACGCATGAACTGGTTAGAAATAATTGCGTTTGTGTAAATATAGCCCATTCTCACCTAAACGATTAAAGCTCCATTCTATTTTGATGACAAAGTCGGTGAAGGCTACAATATCAAGACCAAGGCCTCCTGAATAAACAAACTGGTTGTTCAACTGATTGTATCCGGCATGTGGAGAATAAACATATCCTGCATTGATAAAGGTCTTCGCAAAAACTTTCAGTGGAATGGCATTTAATCTTTCGATCTTCTTAGATGGTATCCTGATATGTGTATTCAGAATTTGCCTCGTGAGCGTGGCTTTTGAATATCCTCCTGCCACCCCATCGATCACATAATTTTCATAGCCCTGCAGGAACTGGTTGTCATGCCCAATGAACTGGTTGGTGATATAGGGTTGCCTGAATGGAAGTTTTACCATACCTACAGCACTCAGGTTGAAGAAGTAATTTTTATGAACAGGCCATGTACCCGATCCCTTTGCTGTAAACTGCCAGAGGTTAACAGGATCACTAAAACCTTTTCTTTTTAAACTGAGTTCGGCAATATATCCTTTGGTTGGATATGGAATGAAGTCCACATCAAAATAGTTCATCTTATAACTCAGTTCCGGAACACGTATCCGGCTTTCACTGGAAGAAAAATAAGGATTGAGCTTGGCAATCGTATCATCTACTTTTTCAAAACTATAACCAATACCAACTGTGTGCTTGGTTTTGATGGCAGGTCTGTAACTAAGTTCAGCAAACCATGTAAGATAAGAGCGCAGATAGGAATTATTGCGAACAGCTACAGGCTTGTTTTCCCTGGTCATATAATTTACCTCGCGGTTCTTTCCCAACGAGAAGCCACCATTGACAGACCATTTCAATTCATTATCGAGAAACAAGCCATAGTACTGAAGGCTGATCTGCCTGGTATAACCATTCATGACAGCCAGGTTGAGCTTATCATTACGGCCGGTGAAATTATTATGCGTTAACCTGATGCCATAGTTTACGCGATTCATATCTCCATTGCCTTCCTTCCACCACTGTTGAAAATTTTTGTCAACTGTTTTCAGAAAAGGCTTTGGCCAGAGGTACCATTTTTCTTTTACTTCCACATGAACATAGACTTCATTTCCATTCATTGATTGCAGGGAAACCACTACCTGCTGAAACAGCCCTGAGTTCATCAGGTTTTTCCTGGCTTTCTGAAAGTTTTCCGTGATAAGTTCCAGTGAATAGGCTTCATCTACCTGGAAGGGTAATTCACGAAGAATAACATCAGGTTTTGTTTTTCTGTTACCTGTGACAATGATCCTGCGGATAATAAGATCCTGGCTTACATTGTTGGTATCAGAAACTGTATGTTGATTGTATTGAATGGTTTCACTGGTAGAATAGATCGTGTGATCGCCAGCGAGCTGCGAAAGGCCGGATTTACAGAATCCAAGGAACAGGAAGAAGCAAGCATGTTTTCGGGCAATCCTCATCAATCCTCACAATTTCAACAATAATTACTAAAAAATGATACCCGGTTTAAAAAAAGGAAAGAATAGAATAGAAAGGAAGGCTATATCTTAAGATAATTCATAAGATTATCGTAGTTGGTGCGCATTTCATTCTCATAGAGCTCTTCACCAAAATAATATTTGACATTGTATTCGTAGCGCTGGAAAGTGGCAATGATATCTGAAACTTCGAGTTTACTTAACCTGATGGTAACCTGTGTAAGTCCGGTTTCAGGATCTGTAAAAGTATTCAGCTGCGTGATTTGTGCATCATTGGATTCAACAATCCTGTTGATCTCACTGAATGAGTAATTATTCTTATCAAGTTCAAGAACAATCAGTGCACCTGGTTCATTGAGGTTGAGAAATTCAGAAGCGTTGCGGAGCAGATCATTATAGGTAACTATCCCAACCAGTTGTTTTTCTTCCACAACCGGTACGATGCTGAGTTTATTGATGACGGCAGTTTGAATGGCTTTCAGAAAATGATCCCGTGCCTGTACCGATGTGGTTCCATCGGTAACATTTAACTGTTTGATGGTTTTTTCATCATCACTTTGAAGGAGTTGTTCTTCGCTGATAATACCCAGGTAACTTTCGTTCTCTACTACCGGGAGATGTGCCACATGGTAGTCGTTCATGAGCTGTAGTGCATGAAAGACTTTATCGTCCTTATGCAGGTATGGAATAGAGTTCGATATGAGATCACGGGTTAACATAGTAACGGTTCCCTGGTAAAAGACACCTGAGCTTATGCAACTGTTGCAGGCTCATTTAGTTTTTTCAAAAATTTGTCCAAAATCACGTTGAACTCCTGTGGTTGCTCCATCATGGGGGCATGACCACATTTATCAATAAAATGAAGTTCGCTCTTTGGGATCAACCTGTGAAATTCGCGTGCCACGAATGGCGGTGTGATCGTATCGTTGTTTCCCCAGATCAATAACGTAGGTTGCTGGATATTATTTAATTCTTCGCCAAGATTATTCCTGATGGCACTTTTGGCAAGTGCAATGATCTTTATGACCTTCAACCTGTTACGGGTAATTTCAAATACTTCATTTACCAGTTCTTCGGTTGCGGTTTTGGGATCATAAAATGTGACTTCTGTTTTTTTCCTGATGTATTCATAATCGCCGCGACGGGGATAAGTATCTCCCATGCCATTCTCAAAAAGTCCTGAGCTGCCAGTTAAAATGAGTGATTTGATCCTTTCAGGATGTTTCAACACATGAACAAGGCCAACATGACCACCGAGGGAATTACCCAATAAATGAATATTCCTGTAATCTTTAAGTTCAATGAATTTATATACATGCTTGGCCAGTCCGCCAACAGAAGTATGTAAAATATCAAGATCAAACAATGGAAGCATGGGCACCACCACTTTATGTGTATGGCGGAAATGCTCGATCAGGTCCTTGAAATTACTCAATGCCCCGAAAAGCCCATGCAACAGCATCAGCGGTTCTCCCTCACCTTCTTCTATGTATTTGAACTTTCCTTCCTCTTTGATCGAATATTGCATCAGTAGGCTATGATTAATTTTTGCTAAAATAATCGTTTTGCTGCAAAAGCCACCCGAACCAGTCTCTTAATCCATTCAGCTTTATCCTCATACAGAGGCAGCTGACTTAAACAAAAACCGCTTCGGGAACATCTTATAAACCAATAAGCTTACCAAAATAATGAATTGATATCATGTCTCGAAACTGGAACATGCCCAGGTGATTTTTAATGGAAAATTCTTATGCTGCCTTTTGAGAAAGATCTGAGAAAAAACCTTCCAGCTCTGTAAACATGTTTTTAAAAAATGGCAGGACCACTCCAAGGCCTTCCACCATGGCAGGACCCAGGGGCTGGATATAAGCATAACTTACAGAGGCGCTTACAGTTTCAGGCTTGATGAGATTTATCTCTCTACCATAGAAAAGAATCACACTAAAGACCATTAAATAGAGCAGTACAAAAAAAAGGATCCCTCCCAGCCGGTTCATCCATCCAAGCATGGCAATCCGTAAAATACCTTCAATGGCTTTTGCACCCAGTCTTACCAGCAATACCACTACAAAAAATACAATGATAAAGGCTAGTACCGGAAGCCATCTTTGAGAGATATTGGTTGATTCGGATAGATATCCTGCCACTAATGCCGACAGTTTTAATGCGGCGGCCAATCCAATCATAAATGCCAGAAAGGAAAAAAGAGCAACCACCAAACCTTTTGTAAATCCCCTGTAAATAGCCAGCGCAAGCAAAATCAACACAATTACATCAATGATCATTGGCGATGATTAATCAAGGTTCCTTTGCATGAAGGCAAAATTATTTCGACAGCAATTCTTTTACTGTAGCAGCAATGGATTTACCGTCTGCTCTTCCAGCCAGTTTTTTTGAAGCCAGTCCCATTACCTTTCCCATGTCGGCAGGTGAACTGGCACCGCTTTCACTGATGACCTGTTCAATTTCTTTTCTTAAATCTTCAGGAGAAAGTTGTTGTGGTAAAAACCTTTCGATCAGGGTGAGTTCTTCCTGTTCCTTCTGTGCCAGATCCGGCCTGTTCTGCTGCTGGTAGATCTCCAAAGAATCGCGGCGCTGCTTGGCCATCTTCTGCAAAAGGCTGATCTCTTTGTCGGCAGAAATTTCTCCGCCAGCACCTGGTTCTGTTTTGGCTTTAATGATCTCCGCTTTTATAGCACGAAGCCCACGCAAATTGGCTTCATCCTTTGATTTCATGGCATCCTTCATTTCCGCCATTATTTTTTGCTCGAGGTTCATATAATTGTATTGAAGGTTGATGAATGATTAAGAATAGACCAATGACATCTTACTGTGATTGTTTTCCTTCCTTAGCCTGGATCTCCTGGAATTTCTTATAAAAATCACGGGCAAAGGTTTTCATGTCTTCCACAAGTTCTGTTTGCCTGGTGGCGCGCAGGTAGGTATCTGCCATGGTCATGAAGGTCTGGTAATAAAAATCAGCCATTTCATCCACCATCATTTGTTGTGTCCACAGGTCAATGCGCAATGCCGTCTTTTCTGCTCCATCCCACAAAGAGAGCATGACTGCCTTTGCCTTCTGTGCATTTTCTGCGGTACTTTCAGAAGCCTTCCATTGGATATTTTGGGGAATCCTGTTTTCATCCAGCTCCACATCAATCACTATACTTGAATTTTTCATCTTTGAGTTTTATGCGGCGAAGGTAAGAAATCGGCATGTTGAACTTGACAAAGCAAATTACATCTCAAAGATGTTGATTCACCCTATGGAGATTCATGAAGTTCCTTCCTATTTCCCTGCAGTTTTTAAAACAGACTGCCAAAGCAATTCAGAAGTATGCTTCCATGAAAATTTTTTAGCCATCCCCAATCCCTTTTCCACCATATTATTTCGCAGCTGTTCATCTTTATAGATCAGCATTAATTTTTCAGCCATGTCCTCGTGACTGGAAGGATCGAAATACAAACCAGCATCTCCACCAATTTCCTGCATGGAACTATTCTGAGAAGTCAGAGCGGGAACACCCGAAGTCATGGCTTCCAGCACTGGCACACCAAAGCCTTCGAAAAAAGAAGGATAAACCAACGCATAAGCAGAAGCCACCAATGCAGCCAGTTCTTTTTCATCTATATAACCTGTGAGCACAACATCATCGCGGTATTTATAGGTTGAGAGCAATTGAAGGAATTCATCATTTTTCCAGGCCATTCTTCCTGCCAGCACCAGCTTCATATTGCTCCTTTGCCTTTTCTTGAAAATGGAGAATGCTTTGAGCAGGTTGATTAAATTTTTCCGGGGCTGAATGGCACCTGCATAAATGAAATAGGCTTTGCCATCTGTGTATTGATTCCTGGTTTTTTCCTGCTCCTCCTGGTTTAATGGTCCAAAGTTTTCTTTCACGGCGCTATACACCACATCTATCTTCGATGGATTGGTGTGATATTGTTTGATGATATCGTCTTTTGAGAACTGGGAAACAGTGGCCACTCTGACAGACTTCCTGATAAACCTTGGCGTATAATGCTTCAAATAGACCAAATGTGATTTTTTATAAGCAGCCGGATAGTGTAAAAACCCAAGGTCATGAACTACCATGCACTGTGGTAGTTTTGTCAATAAAGAACAATAGCCATCGGGAGAAACAAATACATCAGCCCTGATTTTTTTTAACAGTTGCGGCAACCTGATATCATACCAATATTTCCAAAGTATGGGATGCCTTGCAGGAGGAGTAACCACAAGGGTTTGCACATTGGATGGAAAAACATAATCCAGGTGGTAAGGCCTGTCGAAAATAAATACGAACTGGTGCTCCGGGTGATCGATCGCCATTCTCAGAAAAACCTCCCTGGTAAAATAGCCGTATCCTTCGAGTTTATCTTTCAGTAAAAACCTGGTGTTAACCGCAATGATCATGAAGGCCAAAAATACTATTCCTCTGCATGTGCTATAAAATAGTAATTGGCACCGGTTTCAAATTGCCTGGCAAATTCGCTGAGATCAAGCGCTGGCTTACGCTTCAAAAAATCATCCAGCAAAGAAACCTGGTAATGATGATCCAAAAGAAATGTATGAATCCCCGAAGGAGTGGTGCCATAAATATCACTGCCACCCAGTCCACATTCAAAAATTATAAGGGGATGATAAGATGATAGGATCCTTGTTGCACCCTTCAATACCTGAAACTCTCCACCTTCAACATCAATTTTGATAAGATCAATAGGAAGATGTGACGGGATAAGATTGTCGAGCAGGTCGGTTTCTACCCTGATGCTGGTATCTTTTTCAACAGGTCGGTCATATTTTCTTTTCAGCAAACCACTGTAAGCCGGGTTGCTTATGACATAATTAAAATTGCTGGGGCCTTTTTTATCAGACAAGGCCAGGGGTAAGATGGTACAGTTGTGACCGGCATATTTTTCTTTCAGCTTTTTATACAAATGAGGAAGCGGTTCAAATCCAAAATGATGTCCACCAGGTGCATATTTCAAAAAAAGGTCAAAGATTTCTCCTTTGTGGCAGCCCACGTCAATACAGTTACTGTTGTGGTGAAGATGAGATTGGATGATCTTTTTAGTGAGCCGGTCGTAGCGCTGGTTCTTTGTGAAAGAAAAAGGCAGAATACCTGCCGCCTGCCTGAGTATGTTTTTAATTACAATCACGTAAGCCAACAAAGGTAAAGACCCGGAGCCAGCCTTCATTTTTTGGTATGGCATTTTAATCTTACAAGTATATTGATATGATCCAGTATGAGTTAATAAAGATTCCGAATAAGGATTCGGGGAATTTTATTTGGGGAAGGATGTGATATTTTTTCCACTATTTGGGGTTTTATACAGGAAATTAAGGCAGAAAAAAGCAATTTATTCCAGTTAAATAAGACATCGGGGGGTTATTTAGAATTGGTATCATGTTTGTGTTTTAGAAACAGAATTCGACCTACGGGCTTTACCCTTAACCTGCCCGAAACCTTATTATAAACGACCTCTTAGGTGGAAGAGGATGGTGGCTTGTAAAAGGGGCCTTGGTTCGGGGCCCCTTTCTTTTATCACAGATTATTTGATTCTGAAGGATTAATCCCAATTAAATACTGGCTTTACCCAATTGTCTTTTTTGTTCTGAGATAAATAATCAGTGCCATCTGTGATTCCCCGCTAAATCCCTATATTCTGTTATCTTTCTACAATCCCGGTTTAAAACTCTGATAATCCTTAATTACATTTGTCGTGATGGAATACAATACTACCAGGAACCACCTGACCATGAAGGAGTATGGCCGCCATATCCAGAAAATGGTGGAACATGTGCAAAAGATCGAGGACAAAGAGCATCGTCAGCAACAGGCACAGATCGTAATTGAACTGATGGGTTTCCTGAACCCCCATTTAAAAAACGTGGAGGACTTCAGACATAAACTGTGGGATCACCTTTTTTATATCAGCGATTTCAAGTTGGATGTGGATAGCCCTTATCCAATCCCCGAAAAAGAGACCTATAAGGCCAAGCCAAAAGCGCTTCCCTATCCCAAGCGACATCCAAGGTATTCACACCTGGGTAAGAACCTTGAACTGGTGATCAATAAAGCATTGAAAGAAGAAAGCCCGGAAAAACGCCAGGGTTTTGCCAATGCCATTGCCTATTATATGAAGCTGGCTTATAACAACTGGCATAAAGACCAGGTGCATGATGATGCCATTCAAAGCGAATTAAATAATATCACACAGGGACAACTGGAGTTCACCAATACGCCCTATGTTAAGGCTTACCGTCCTTCGCAGGAACGCGAAAGAGATCGTGGCGGTTACGGCAGAAACCAGCGAGGTGGTGGAAAATTCCAGAACCGCGGTGGCGGTAGTGGGGGCGGCATGAACCGAAATGACAAGCGCGGCGGCGGTGGCAAATTCGGTAAGAAGAGATATTAATCAACAATAAAATTCAACTTATAAAATCCTTCCATCAGGAAGGATTTTTCTTTTTACGTTTTCCTTTAGACATCAGACATCCTTCTTGCTCTAACCATTAAATAAGTTGTTTTTTTGCAACACAGCTTTATCATATGCAGGATTCAAATTCAAACAGATTCAATACAAGCTTGCCAACTTCGGTGTTCGAAGTAAAAGGCGGTAAGAAACTAAAAGGTGAGATCATTCCACAGGGCGCCAAGAACGAAGCATTGCAGGTGATCAGCGCCATATTGCTTACCGATGAAGAAGTAACTATCAGCAATATCCCTGATATTCTTGATGTCAACAACCTGATTGACCTTATGGCTGCTATGAATGTAAAGGTGAACCGGGTGGATCGCCATACCTGCATATTCAAGGCTGATGAGGTGAACCTTGATTATTTACGAAGCGAAGAATTCAAAAGCAAAAGCGGCATGTTAAGAGGCTCCGTGATGTTGGCAGGGCCCATGCTGGGACGCTTCAAAAAAGCTTACATACCCAAACCCGGTGGTGATAAAATCGGCCGCAGAAGACTGGATACTCACATAATAGGATTTGAAAAACTGGGAGCCAGCTTTGAATACTTCCAGGAAGAAGGATTTTTTCATTTCACCACTGATGGCCTGAAAGGAAAATACCTGATGCTGGACGAACCTTCAGTTACCGGAACGGCAAACGTTGTCATGGCTGCAGTAATGGCCAAAGGCTGTACGGTAGTTTATAATGCAGCCTGCGAGCCCTATATCCAGCAACTCTGCAAGATGCTCAATCGCATGGGTGCCGATATTGATGGCATCGGAAGTAACCAGCTCGTGATCCAGGGTGTTGATAAACTCCACGGCACTTCGCATCGCATCCTTCCCGACATGATCGAGATCGGCTCTTTCATTGGACTGGCTGCCATGACACAGGGTGAGCTGGTTATCAAAAACGCCAGTGTGGAATACCTGGGCATCATCCCCGATAAATTTCGTCAGCTTGGAATAGAGATCAATATCATTGGCGACGACATTCATATACCCTCACAGGAAGTCTACGAGATACAGTCTTATCTCGATGGAGGAGTCGTAACTATTTATGACCATCCCTGGCCTGGCTTTACTCCCGATCTTTTGAGTATTATCCTGGTAGTAGCTACGCAGGCAAGAGGCTCTTTGCTGGTTCACCAGAAAATGTTTGAAAGCCGCCTTTTCTTTGTTGACAAGCTCATTGAAATGGGTGCGCAGGTCATTTTATGTGATCCTCACCGTGCTGCTGTGATCGGGCTTGAAAGAAAATCAAAACTGAGAGGTATCAAAATGAGCTCTCCTGATATCCGCGCCGGTGTGGCACTGCTGATTGCAGCACTGAGCGCTGAAGGAACCAGCATCATACAGAATATCGACCAGATAGACCGGGGATATCAATATATAGATACAAGACTGCAGCAACTGGGCGCGGATATCAGAAGAATCTGATCATTGCTTAACCCATTCTGTTTTGTCTTCCAGCTTTGCTCTTGATTTCGAAGGCGAATGCACTGCTACTTCACCTATATAAAAAAAGCCCAGGAGTTTGTCATCTTCACCCAATCCAAAAAAAGGTTTGGCCTTTTCATTATAGGTAATACCTCCTGTAGTCCAGTAACCACCCAGATCATAAGCTGAAATGGTGAGATAAATATTCTGTACCGCTGCAGCTGTAGCGCAGATCTCTTCTATCTCCGGGAATTTTTTATTCTGATCCCTCTTCATACAGATCGCTATCACATGTGATGCTTTAAGCGGGTTGGTACTCAGGGTTTCAAAAGTTGATTCCTTGAACTTTTCTCCTGCAGATTCCCTGTATAATTCACTTTGAAATTTAGCCAGCTTCTGCAAACCTTCGCCTGTAAATACCACAAATTTCCAGGGCTGGATATTCCCGTGGCTGGGAGCCCAGGTGGCATTTTCCAGCACTTCATGAATGATCTCATCCCTGACTTTCTTGCCTTCAACAAACTGTTTGGGAAATACCGATCGCCTGTTCCTGATCAAATGATTGATCTCTGCTACATTGTATTGCATGCCGCAAAATTGCGTTTTCATTCCTTTATCCCGGAAACTATCTTTAAACCATGTAAATTTCTGACACGATAGTTTTCGTACATAATACCATTCTTCCCTTTAAAAAGCGTCTGCCAGCCTTAATACAGTTTTAGCTGTTTTGGCTCTTGCTTTCTTCTGTTTTTTGAAGAAATGTTCAAGCAATGAGAAATATCTTCCTGGTTTGCCTGCTTTCTTTTAGTACCATAGCTTTTTCACAGGAACAAAAGGGCAGGATCATCCTTACCATTCAAAACGATCAAAAATCTGTGGTGGAAAATGCTACAGTTGAATTATTAAATACAAAAGATTCCAGCCTGGTTAAAACCGCGCTCTCTGATAAAAACGGGCAGGCTGAATTGGACCAGGTTTCTTTTGGAAACTATCTGTTGAGAGTATCAGCCCTGGAGCATGCTACCAGCTTTATTCCTGCTTTTGAATTGAATGAATCCTCCCCAGTTTATCAATCACCGGTAAGTATGACTGTCAAACAGGCCAACCAGCTGCAGGCAATTACTGTTACGGCAAGAAAGCCATTCATCCAAAAACTGAGCGATCGTATTGTAGTGAACGTGGAGAACAGCATTGTAAGTGCGGGAAGCTCGGCGCTGGAGATCCTTGAAAGATCCCCCGGTGTTACCGTAGATCAGAATGATGCCATCAGTCTTCGTGGAAGAGCCGGTGTTATCATCATGATCGATGGAAAGCCAACAGCCATGAGCGGTGCCGACCTGGGTAACTATCTGCGAGGTCTTCCCAGCAACGCAATCGAAAGAATTGATATCATCACCAACCCTTCTGCAAAATATGATGCTGCAGGAAATGCCGGCATTATTGATATCCGCATGAAAAAAGACCAGAGAATGGGAGCTAATGGAACACTCAATGCAGGCTATGGACAGGGCATCTATCCAAAAGCAAATGCTGGTGGTAGTTTTAATTACCGCGATAAAAAAATGAACCTGTTTGGCAATTACAATTATGCTTACCGCAAGATGTTGAATAACCTGATCATCAACCGTAACTTTTACGACAACGGTGTATTCATTGGTTCAGATGATAAGGATAACTATGCCATCATGCCTTTTGGCACACATACTTCAAGGATAGGTGCAGACTTCTTTCCTTCTCAAAAAACCATTGTAGGATTTGTTGTAAACGGAAGCTTTAATCATTTCCAGAGAAAGGCAGACATGACCACACTAGTAAAAGATGAAAATGGACAGGCTGATTACCAGTTCTTTTCAGTGGGCACCAACAATGATCATTTCAGTAATGTAGTGGCCAATATCAACTTCAAACACAAATTTGACAGTACAGGCAGGGAGATCAATGCTGACCTGGACTATGGAATTTTTAAAAATACTTCACTTACAAGAACCTCCAGCAGCTTTTATGATATGAATGGTCTTCCTAAATCACCGGATGAAATTTTGGATGGAGACCAGCGTGGTGATCTCTATCTCAAAACAGCAAAAGCAGATTATATCCAACCGCTTAAGAATGGCGCAAGGTTCGAAGCGGGGGTGAAAGGAAGTTATGTTTATTCTGATAACGACGCCAGGTTTTATAATGTGCTGCCCAACCAGGTAGTTGTTGACAGTGGCAAAACCAATCGTTTCTTCTACAAGGAATATAACTATGCAGCTTACGTCAACTTTAGTAAGGAGTATAAGAAATTCAATTTCCAGTTGGGATTACGTGGTGAACAAACCTTTAATGATACAAGACAGGTGCAGGGTGATAAAAGAAACAAGAATGATTACCTGCGTTTATTCCCCAGTGCCTTCTTCAATTATAAGTTGGAAGAAGACAAGACCCTGGGAGTTTCTGTTAGTCGCAGGATTGACCGCCCATCTTACAACCAGCTGAATCCATTTCTGGCACAGATAGATCCAACTATTTACGGTAGTGGCAATCCCCTGCTCAAGCCACAAATGACCTGGTCTTATGAAATGAGTTATACTGTCAGGAACCTGAATTTTACAGTGGGCTACAGTCATACTACAGATGTGCAATCCACAGTTTTGGCAAGAATAAAAGATATATTTCCCGACTTCGTGATCCAGCCAGGTCAGTCAGAAAACATAACCGTACAGATACCAGTAAATCTTTCTTCTTCTGATTATATTGGACTAACGGCCACCACTCCTATCAGGATCAACAAATGGTGGAACATGATCAATAATTTCAATCTCTTTTACAGCAAATTCAATGGAAATCTTGGAAACGTTTCATTGAATGATGGCAAGCCTGCAGCCAATATCAGGACCAATAACAATTTCAGTTTTTCAAAAGGCTGGTCAGCGGAACTTAATGCTAACCTGAACACAGGTTCCAGAGGAGGATATATGGTGATGTATCCTAACTGGGGTCTCACAGTTGGCGCACAAAAAACCATCTTAAAGGGAAAGGGTATTGTTAGAATGAATGTGACAGATATCTTCTGGACCAATCTTCCAAAAGCAAAAGTTACTTATGAAGGACGTTACGTGGAGAACTGGCATGCTTACAGGGAAACACGTGCAGTAAATCTTTCTTTCACTTTCCGCTTTGGCAATAACAAAGTACAACAGGCTCGTCGCAGAACAACGGCTTCAGAAGAAGAAAGACAAAGAGCGGGAGGTAATTAAACTTCAATTCAACATGTAATTTTTCTCATGTGCATGTCCTCAATACAAGCTCCTTTTCCAGGGAGCTTTTTATTTTACTCCGGCTTCCAATAACCTCAGGTGGGGTTGAATGATTTCAATAGTGTTTGTGTTGAGAAATTGTTTGAGGTGCTTGTAGAAATGGCTGTAATCGTAATAACCAAAATCGCGAAAGTGAAAATGCTTTGGATCCGAAGTGAGTCTTTCAATGGCTGTCCTTATGCGCAGGATCTGCAAGGCCTGCTTGCTGGTGATGCTGGTAGTAGCTTCAAAATAACGTTGAAGGGTTCTTGAGCTGATATTGTTTTGCTTTGATAGTTCTTCAATAGAAACATCATATTGATGCTTATCAGAACACTCACGCAAAATCTTTGTAACAATATCTACCTGTTTTAGCGAACCTGCATGTTTTTCAACCAGCCTGTCATAATATTCAGAAAGAAGCTGCACTCTTTTTTCAAACGAACCAGCTTTTTTGACGTCCTCTATGATCCTCCGATCGATGAGATAGGCCAGGGGAAAAATATATTCCCGATACTCGTAGAAGTTGACTTTCTTTTCGAAGATGACAGGTGATACCCTGAACTTGATGCCAAAGATCCTGTTGCCTTCGGAATGATGGCAGACCATGTTTTTATGCCTGGGCAGGAATCCATCCGACTTCATTTCAAAGCTTTCATTTTCCAGCTGCATCACAAAACTGGTCCCGAGGTTGATGAGATAAGTATAACCTACATTGGGAAAGAGGGCGTCTGAAAAACCTGAAGGATATTTTGAATAAAGCTCATCGAAATTGGTTTCCCAGAAGAAGTCGATGAACCGTGCAAGTGATTTTTTCGCTTTCCTGCGATGATAGCGGGTCTCGAAATGCTCGGGATGAAAAAATTCTACATGCTGCACTCACTAAAGTTAATCAGTTCGGTGATGGACAGCAATTTCTTACGATCACCATTTCTTTATTTCACTTTTTCTTAGGCTGTTCGGTAACTTAGCGCTTGTTTATGACCATCAACAACCAGCAAAAGATCATCATTATAACGGCGCCGTCTGGTGCCGGCAAGACCAGCATTACCAGGCATTTGCTGGAAAGATTTTCCAACATGCTTGAATTTTCCATTTCCGCTGCCACACGTTCGGCAAGGGGAAATGAAAAATCTGGAAAAGATTATTATTTCATGTCACTCGAAGATTTTACCAATAAGATCCAGCATGGGGAATTTGTTGAGTGGGAAATGGTGTATGAAGGAAAGTATTATGGTACACTTAAATCTGAACTGAACAGGATCTGGAATGAAGGCAGGATCCCTGTGCTTGATATTGATGTTAAAGGTGCGATCCATGTGCAACAGCAATATCCGGAAACAACGCTTTCCATTTTTATTGAACCCCCAAGCGTTGATGAATTAAAAAGAAGGCTTCAGTCCAGGGGAACAGAAAGCGAAGAATCGCTGAATGCCAGGGTAAATAAAGCCGCTTATGAACTTTCATTCAAGCATTCTTTTGATCATATCATCCTTAACGATAACCTTACCAATGCCTGTCAGCAGGCGGAAAAAGTAGTTGAGGCCTTCATAGGATAAGCTCTCAGTTTTTATATCTTTACCGGGATGATAGCAACGACACTGGTTTGGTTTTTTGTCACGATCCTGATGATGGGTTTTTTTGCAGGCATCGAAATGGCTTTTTACAGTGCCAACCGTTTCGGGATCGAATTAAAAAAGAAACAGGGCAGGCAAAGCGGAATCATTCTTTCCCGCTTTATTGAAAATCCCCAGTTATTTATCAGCACCACCCTCGTAGGCTTTACCTTATTCCTGGTTTCATTTATTCTTCTTTTCAGCGAAGTAACCGTTCCGCTCTGGAAAAAGATCGGGCTTGAAAATGATATCGCCCGCCTTTTACTGGACATACTCATCGCCACCTTTGTTGTTCTGATCTTTGCCGAATTTATTCCGCGGGCCATCTTCAGGGCACACAGCAATTTTATCCTGACCAAACTGGTATGGGTTATCAATCTTTTTTACCAGATACTTCAGCCAATAGGAACCATGTTCATCAGTCTTTCGGACTGGACACTTAAATATGTTTTTAATGTAAGGCTCCAGGAATCCAAGGAGGTTTTCAGCGGCAGCATTCTGGATACACTATTCCAGCAATACTCGGATGATGATGCTGTACAGCAAAAAATAGATACGGACCTGTTTGACAATGCCCTGAACCTGCATCATACCAAGGTGCGCCAGTGCCTGGTTCCCAGAAAAGAGATCATAGGCGTTGAAGTAAAATCTTCCATTGAGCAGGTGCGTGAAAAATTTATTGAGACCAAGCTTAGCAAGCTGATCGTCTATGAAAATAATATTGACCACATCCTGGGTTATGTGCACCAGCTGGATATGTTCAAAAATCCTGAGAATATCCAATCCATTCTTTTACCCATTCCTGCCGTTCCGGAAAGCATGAGTGCCACAGACCTGATCAGCCGTTTTTCCAAAGAAAGAAAAAGCATTGCCTGGGTGGTGGATGAATTTGGAGGAACAGCGGGCATTGTAACTATGGAAGATGTGCTGGAAGAGATCTTTGGTGAGATACATGATGAATACGACAGCGAGGAGTTTGTTGAAAAACGACTGGCTGAAGATGAATATATTTTTTCGGGCAGGCTGGAACTGGATTATCTCTGCAAGAAATACGAGCTGGAATTCCCCGATAATGATTCTGAAACACTTTCAGGATATATCATCAGCCAGCACGAAACCATCCCCAAGCAAAAAGAAAGGATCATCATCGATGATTTTGAATTCGATATTCTCAGCGTCAGCGATACCCGTATCGAAATGGTTAAAATGAAACTATTAAAATGATCTGCCTGAGATTCCGGGGAAAGAGGTTTGATCAGCGGTTATCTTTGCCCCAGTTTTAAAACATGGCCCTGAGTTTCCTGAAGAAAAGAGAAAATGCCGAAAAAGCGGAGATGTCCTTTATAGATCATCTCGAAGTACTTCGCGCTCATTTATTCCGCAGTGTGGTGGCCATAGCCATCGGTGCCATTGTTGCCGGCATCTACAATAAATTCATCATCAAGAGTATTCTTCTTGGTCCTACACACAATGACTTCCCTACCTATGGTGTCATCTGCAGGCTGGGCCGATCGCTCAATCTCGGGGAAGCCCTTTGCATGGGAGGCATATCGCTGAAACTCCAAAGTACCCAGGTATCCGGACAGTTCAGCATGTGGTTTACCGTGATCCTTGTGAGTGGATTGATCCTTGCCTTTCCCTATGTATTTTATCAATTCTGGAAATTCATCAGGCCGGCACTTTCACAGAAAGAACTGCGAAGAACCAGGGGTGTCATCTTCTGGGTGTCTTTTCTTTTTTTTACCGGTGTACTCTTTGGATATTTTGTAGTGGCTCCTTACGCCATCAATTTCTTTTTTCATTTCCAGCTGGATGAAATGGTAGAGAATATCTGGACCATCAATAGTTATATAGACATGATGCTGCCACTGGTACTGGGTAGCGGCCTTGCTTTCCAGCTACCTCTGGTGATTTATTTCCTTGCACAGATCGGCCTGGTAACTGCAGCATATCTTAGGAAAATGATTAAATACGCCGTAGTCATCATTTTCATTGTTGCTGGTGTGATTACGCCAGGTCCTGATGTGGTGAGCCAGCTTGCCGTTGCCATTCCACTTTTACTCTTATATGTTATCAGCATTTTTCTGGCAGCAAAGGTGGACAGGAAAAGAGCCATTGCCGATAAAGAGTGGAGTTAAGCTTTAGCTTCATTCATCCACAACTTCTTTCAATAGGCTAAATTTGTAAAAACAGCAGCATGAACTCAAGTTTTGATCTTTCCAAACCCATTGCCATTGGTGCAGACCATGCAGGCTTTGAATATAAAACCGTTATCATCGATTTATTGAAGAATAAAGGCTTTACCGTAAAAGATTACGGCACTTATAGTATGGATTCCGTTGACTATCCGGATTTCGCACACCCTGTAGCTTCAGCCGTAGAAAAGGGCGATTCTGGCGTTGGTGTATTGATCTGCGGAAGCGCCAATGGAGTAGCTATCACTGCTAACAAACACCAGGGCATCAGGGCTGCTATTTGCTGGCAAACCCAGATAGCAGCACTGGCAAGGCAACATAACAATGCGAATATTATTTGCATACCTGCAAGATTTGTATCCACACCTGAGGCAGAAGAAATGGTGAATGTATTTTTAAATACTGCTTTTGAAGGTGGCCGTCATGAAAAACGAGTAGGTAAGATTGCCTGCGTATAAAAAATCATCAATGAAAAAATGCTTATTGTTTGTACTTGTAATAAGTACACTGAATGTTTTTGCGCAAAAGAAAACAAAGCCTGGTGTTTTTGCAAAGACTATCACACCTGCAGACCTGAGCAGGCATCTGCATATAGTTGCCAGTGCTGAAATGGAAGGAAGAGAAACAGCAACGCCGGGACAAAAAAAAGCAGCTGCCTATATTGAAGCGCAGTTCAGATCCATTGGACTGCAGCCGGGAAACAATGGCAGCTACCAGATCAATTTTCCTGTGTACCAGGACTCCTTATTGTCAGCAACGCTTGAAGTCAATGGAAAAAGTTTTGAGTTGGACAGGGATTTCAATCCATCCATTGCATCCAACCTGGATGCCACACTACGATTTAGTGAAGCAGTTTACATTCCGGCCAATACACCCGCAGACAGTGTAAGGAATATGAATCTCACAGGTAAACTTATTTTATTCAGCGGAAATGCCCCACAGGGAAGGAATAGCGGCAGCCCGGTTTTTTCAGTGCTTCAGAATAAAGGAGCCGGAGCCATCCTGTTTGTGCAATCCAATTATCCCAGGCCTGGTTCTTCTAGAAAGGGCAACCAGATGGTAAGTCTTTTCAGAAGAAACATCACACCACAGCAATACACAGTTTCCAACCAGGTGCTGGAATCAATTATCGGAACTGAAAAAACAAAAGCCAATAGTGTTCAGGTTTACCAGGCGCAGGTGTTGCTGCAGACAAAAAAGACCACGCTCACAGCAGAAAGCAGCAATGTCATAGGAATTTTACCAGGCACCGATCTGAAAGACCAGTACCTCTTCATTACAGCGCATTATGACCACCTTGGCAAGCGCGGTGACTCCGTGATCTATTATGGTGCAGATGATGATGGTTCTGGTACGGTTAGTGTCATTGAGATTGCAGAAGCATTTGCAAAAGCAAAAGCAGCCGGCAAACCCCAAAGGCGTACAATAGTTTTTATGACGGTCAGTGGTGAGGAAAAAGGTTTGTGGGGATCTGATTATTATTCTTCACATCCTGTTTATCCTTTGGAGAAAACCACTGCCAATCTCAATATTGATATGATAGGCCGCAGCGATGCTGAAAGAAAGGGCGATACTTTGAACTATGTTTATGTGGTAGGTGATGATAAATTAAGCAGTGATCTGCGACCCATCAGTGAATCCATCAACAAAAAATACACGCGCCTTCAACTGGATTATAAGTTCAATGATCCCAAAGACCCCAACAGGATCTATTTCAGAAGCGATCATTATAATTTTGCGAAGAAAGGTGTGCCCATCATTTTTTATTATGACGGCATGCTGAAAAGCGATTATCACAAGCCTACTGATACACCTGACAAGATCAATTATAATTTACTGGCAAGGCGCGCACAGCTGGTATTTTATACCGCATGGGAAATGGCCAACCGCAATGAAATGCTGAAAAGAGACATTCCATTGGATCCCGCTTCCTTGACCAGGTAACTGAAATGTAAAGACCCGCGTAGAGCGGGTTTTTTTAAGCATTTGCATATCTGAAGCACAAAAGATATCTTCCAGAAAATTTAGATATGAACTTAGAAACCAACACTGCTGAAACTGAAACTTCCCTGTTTGCCAATAGTTATGATAAGGAAGTTTACCTGGATAACCTAACCTATTCAAGAGGCCGGACCATGAAAGCAATTTTCATGATCGCTGCCATTTTTTTTATCGGCGACCTGATTGGCAGCTTTTCATCACGTGCTGAGTTCACCGGAATGGTTTTTATTTACATCATCTTTTTCCCTGTGATATTTATGGGACTGGGGTTCCTTGCCAGGAAAAATCCAATGCTGGCTATTGTTATTGCCATGATTCTATTTGCAGGTATCATCACTATTAATGTGATTGCTTATGGCGGTAGCAGTCTTTTTAAGGGAATCCTAATAAAAGCAGTTGTTGTATATCTTTTGATCTCAGGTTATAATCATGCAAAAGATGCAGCTATCGCAAAGGAAAACCTGGCGGCACTGGGATAAAAAAACCCCGCTGTTTGCGGGGTGATCATTTTTTTACCATCCTAAAACCCAGGCAAAGACCAGGGGCGCCACAATGGTAGCATCACTTTCAATAATGTATTTTGGAGTTTTGATATCCAGCTTTCCCCAGGTGATCTTTTCGTTGGGATGCGCTCCTGAATAAGATCCATAGGAAGTTGTGGAATCACTGATCTGGCAGAAATAGCTCCAGAAAGGAATTTCGTGCATCTCAAGGTCCTGGTACATCATGGGAACCACGCAGATGGGGAAATCACCGGCAATGCCGCCGCCCACCTGGAAGAATCCTATACCTTTTCCATTGGAATTATCCTTATAATAATTAGCCAGCCAAACCATATATTCAATTCCGCTTTTCATGGTGCTTGCATTGATCTCACCTTTATAAACATAAGAAGCAAAGATGTTTCCCATGGTGCTGTCCTCCCATCCTCCAACTACAATAGGAAGGTTCTTTTCAGCCGCAGCTATCATCCAGCTGTCTTTAGGATCGATCTGGTAGTCATCCTTCATCACGCCACTGTTCAGTAGTTTGTACATGTATTCGTGAGGAAAATATCTTTCACCTTTATCATTGGCATCTTTCCAGAGCTGGTGAATATGTCTTTGTATTCTCCTGAAAGCTTCTTCTTCAGGTATGCAGGTATCCGTTACACGATTTAATCCTCTTTCCAAAAGATCCCATTCCATTTCCGGCGTGAGGTCGCGCCAGTTGGGAAGTCTTTCATAATGATTATGCGCAACAAGATTCATGATGTCTTCTTCTAGGTTGGCGCCGGTACAGGAGATGATATGCACTTTGTCCTGCCTGATCATTTCTGCCAGTGAAATACCCAACTCTGCCGTACTCATGGCTCCTGCCAGGGTGATCATCATTTTACCGCCTTCAAGCAGGTGCTGCTCATAGCCTTTGGCAGCATCTACCAGCGCCGCCGAATTAAAATGCCTGTAGTGATGTGCTATAAATTGTGAAACCGGACCTTTATTCATAAGTTTTCAAATTAGTGGGCAAAAATAGTCCTTTAAAAAAACAAATCCCGCCTTCCGCCGAAGCGAAAGAACGGGACAGTTTACACACACTAAAACTAACTACGATTTACGCTGCTTTCTGAAATTGCTCCATTCAGCGTCGGAAGTCGACTTCAATACCAGCTTGCTGTCGGCATTCTCGAGCGTGATATAATAATTGGTTCCTTCTTCGTTGGCCAATTCAAACAGGTCACTGATCCAATAGCCATCATAGCTTTTTTTCAGGCTTGCCTGTAAAGCAATCGGCAATTGTGTTGAGCTGATATTCCTTGTCATAGCGATCATATCGCCATTGGCATCATAATAAGCGGCAACAAACTGGCCATTCAAAGTAAAGCTGGCCTTATAGAAATTGTCGCTAACTGTCCAGTTAACTTCAGTTGCTGATTTAAAAGAAGAATTAAAAGATCTGATCACATTTTCTGATACAACTGTATCATCATCTGCTGCGAAGCTGCTAAAACTGATAAAGCTCAGTGCCAGCGCCATGGTGAATAATAAACGTTTCATAATAAGATGGTTTATTTGGTTTTAAATTTTGTTATTGATCGTTTGACGATTCAAAAGTAGAAATGGTTACAGCCTGCAACAAGGCAATTGTGACGATTGGATCGTGCTGTTAAACGCCTTAACATAGGTTGTAAAACTGTTAACACGGACGAATTGTAATTTTGTCGGGATGAATTACCTCGGTCATGCGTACCTATCGTATAATCAACCGGAAATACTGGTAGGAAACATGGTGTCTGATTTCGTAAAAGGGAAGGCGCGGTTTGGGTTCAACGGTAATATCCAAAAAGGAATTATGCTGCATCGGAGCATTGATGAATTCACCGACAACCATCCGGCAACAAAAAGAGCAAGGGAAGTTTTTAAAAAAGACTATCGTTTATACAGCTCACCCATCATTGACATCCTCTATGATCATTTCCTGGCCAATGATCCTGAATCTTTCAACGATGAAACCCTAATGCGCTTTACAGAAGAAACATATAAACATCTTGAAAACAACGCTTCCGCGCTTCCTATCCGTTTCCTGCATGCATTTACCTATATGAAATCCGAGAACTGGCTTTACCATTATAAATATGAATATGGAATTCGCAAAAGCCTTGGAGGTCTTGTAAGACGTTCATCATTTTTGACCGAAACCGACACAGCTTACAATTTGTTCATTGAACATTACGTTCATCTGGATGAATGCTTCCATGATTTCTTTAAAGATGTTAAACTATTCGCAAAAGGAAAGCTGGAAAGTCTTCTTTGATAACCGGTAAGATCCCGCAATTTAATAACCGATATTTTTGCAAACCATTCGATTGTATGAAAAAGACTGTTTTGATCCTGTTAAGTACTGCGTTCAGTGTAATAGCTTTTGCACAAACCAATGCTTCAACTTCCGGTGCAAGC
The DNA here is from genome assembly GCA_023386045.1 of Bacteroidota bacterium. GTDB lineage: Bacteria > Bacteroidota > Bacteroidia > Chitinophagales > Chitinophagaceae > Flavisolibacter. The sequence goes on along the minus strand of JAEWKK010000008.1, from coordinate 52,945 downwards.
AACGCGACAACTGTGACCAAGCTTCCTGCACTTGATAAATCACCAATGGATATGTCTTACTTCCCTGCCGACTATCCCATGATCAAAACACAGAATAAAACCAGTCAGCCGCCTCTTGCCAGGGTGATCTACAGCCGTCCGCAACGCGATGAACGTATCATCTTTGGTGAACTCATTGAATATGGAAAAGTCTGGAGACTTGGCGCCAATGAAGCAACGGAGATCGAGTTTTTTAAAGAAGCAGTGGTTAACGGCAAAAAAATAGCTAAAGGAAGATATACGCTTTATGCTATTCCCAATGAAACACAATGGACCCTCATCATTAATAAAGACACTGATTGCTGGGGAGCTTTTGTTTATGATTCAAAAAAAGATGTGGTCCGGGCCGATGTTCCTGTTACAAAACTTTCCACGCCCGTTGAACCTTTCAGTATGACCTTCACCAAAGCCGACAAAGGCGCCAACCTGGTAATTGCCTGGGAAAATACTTCGGTATCGCTTGCGATAGAGATCAAGTAGAATAGTTCATAGTTCATGGTTCATATTTGATAGCATATGGGTTTCAAACACCATTACTACTATCAGCTTCTGCTGTGTCACTCACTTGTACTGAAGGAATGCTATTGGACAAATGTCAACTCCTGATTACACCCGGTCTGTAAGAGGAAAAATTCCTAACTGATAACATTTTCAATTGCCGTCTCACGTTTATCGCTTGACGGTTTATCCTTTATCCTTTATTATGCAGTTCAAATAAGGCAGCTCCTTGAAAGGAGCCGCCCCGACAGAACTATAACCAACATGCGAAATCATTTTCAGTGATGCAGCACAGGATTTATTTGCTGATGGAAATGCTTTAGCATGCGGCCGGGTAATTGTTCAGTAATTAAAAGGATTGATTTTGTCCCCTTGCAACGGCCGTTAAGGAAGAATATGCATTTAGGTGTTTTCATTGGTAAGGGTTGTTCTGATCAGCTTTTAAAAACATAACCAGCAAGAACAAAGTAAATTCAATTTAAAGGCAGTCGCAAGAGTATAATTACTGCTTTACACTTCGTAATTATTTTCGTAAAAAAGGAAATAAGATTTAGTTGATCAATCATCTGATCTTTGTCTGAATACAGCATAATGAACCTGAAGCAAAAAATATTGAAATTCTTTTATCCCTGGCTGATGTTGTTGCATAAAATGACAGGGCGGCAAAAGAAACTCGTGAATGAAAATAAAACTCTACCTCCCGTTTCCTTCTATGAGCTTTCTGTAGAATTAAACAATGGAAAAACTCTTTCCATGCAAAGCCTGCGTGGGAAAAAAATACTGCTGGTAAATACGGCAAGCAATTGCGGTTACACCGCCCAGTATGCAGAACTGCAGAAACTATACAGGCATCTGCGTGAAGACCTGGAGATCATTGCCTTTCCTTCCAATGATTTTAAAGAACAGGAAAAGAAAAATGATGAAGAGATCGCGCAATTCTGTGCGGTAAATTATGGACTGGGCTTTCCAATCACTAAAAAAACATCCGTAAGCAAAGGTGTGCAACAACATCCTGTTTACCGTTGGCTGAGTCATAAAGAATTGAATGGATGGAATGATCAACCGCCATCATGGAATTTTTCAAAATATCTTATCAGTGAAGATGGCATTCTTTCTCATTACTTTGATGCGGGCATCTCACCTGTGGATGAAAGTTTTTTATCTGCGACCCACCATTGATCATTTATCTTTCTTAATAAAACTATTTTCATGAACTGGCTACTACTGATCATTGCAGGTTTATTTGAAGTTGGCTTTACTACCTGCCTGGCTAAAGCAAAAGAAAGTTCCGGATCCACATTCACCTGGTGGATCATTGGATTTTTTATCAGCCTCAGTTTAAGTATGCTGCTGCTTTACAAAGCCACGCAAACCCTGCCCATTGGAACTGCCTATGCCGTTTGGACGGGAATCGGCGCTGTTGGAACTGTATTGATAGGAATAATTTTTTTCAGAGAACCTGCAGATTTCTGGAGACTTTTCTTCATTACAACACTGATCGCCTCTATCGTAGGATTGAAATTTGTTTCTGCGCATTAATCGCAGCTATAAGAGAGAGCATTCATGTCAATGTTTCTTGGCTGAAATTCATATCCTTTATACTTTGCTTCCACCTCTTTCAGCACTTCATCAATTTCATAGGTATCATTGATGGTCACAAGCTTTGTACGATATTCTTTTATATTGGGAAGTCCACGCAAATAATTGGTATAATGTCTGCGCATTTCATTAACGCCTGCCTTGATCCCCTTCCATTGAACAGATCTGTGCAGGTGCTCCCTGATCACAGCTACTCTTTGTTCGATGCCGGGCGGCGGAAGGTGTTCACCTGTAGCAATAAAATGTTTGATCTCTTTAAAGATCCAGGGATAGCCAATGGCAGCACGGCCAATCATGATGCCATCAACACCATAACGGTTTTTATATTCAAGCGCTTTCTCGGGTGAATCGATATCACCATTTCCAAATATGGGAATTTTAATGGCAGGATTGTTTTTCACTCTTGCGATGGGTTCCCAGTCGGCCACACCTTTGTACAACTGGCAACGGGTACGGCCATGAATGGATAGAGCTTTGATACCCACGTCCTGTAACCTAATGGCAACTTCTTCAATATTGATACTGTCATCATCCCAACCCAGTCTGGTTTTTACGGTAACAGGCAAAGTAGTAGAATTGACAACAGCCTTTGTCAATCGAACCATGAGATCAATATCTTTCAATACCCCCGCACCGGCGCCCTTGGAAACCACTTTTTTAACCGGGCAGCCAAAATTAATATCGAGCAGGTCGGGGTTGACTGTATCAACGATGCGGGCGCTCATGGACATGGCTTCTTCATCACCACCAAATATCTGAATACCCACCGGTCTTTCATTATCAAAGATGTCAAGCTTTTGCCTGCTTTTAATGGCATCCCTGATCAGTCCTTCGCTGCTGATAAATTCAGTATATACGAGATCGGCACCATTGGCTTTACAAACCGCACGGAATGGCGGATCGCTCACATCTTCCATGGGAGCAAGAAGGAGCGGGAAATCCGGTAATGCTATGTTGTCAATATTTACCAAAAGAAATGCCTGTTCTTTAATCGCTGCTTATCTTGCAGCTCGCACAGGATGCACAAAAATATACCGAAGAAAGGAAGGAACTATGCAAACATATCTTAAAACAAGACCAGCCTGGATCCAATTGCTCATGTTCATAGGAATGGCATTCGGGATCTTTTTCATATTGAGTGTTTTCGGTATGATGATTCTCTCCAGTCTTACAGGCATCGGCATGAGTGAGCTGAAAAACATAGAAAACTGGGATTACAATAATCCTAACATGATCTATTTTATGCGCGGCATGTTACTGATGCAATTCCTGGGTTTATTTGTGATCCCTTCTTTGCTTTATTCATATTTCGCTGATCCTGCACCGCGTGAATACCTGGGATTAAAAAAACCTTGGCTGCCTGTTTACTGGATCCTTGGTATTATGATACTGGTAGTTGCCATTCCTTTTGTTGAATACCTCGGTGTATTGAACCAGAAGATCAATCTTGATGCGGATACTCAAAAATGGATGAAGGGAATGGAAGAGGATGCAGCCAAACAGATCCAGTTCATGCTTCGCAAGCATACCATTTCCGAACTGGTACTGAATCTTATTTTTATTGCTGTATTTGCTGGCGTAGGTGAGGAATTGTTTTTCCGTGGCATATTGCAAAGAATCTTCATCAGGGCTTTCAAAAGTCCCTGGGCTGGAATTATCATTACCGCTGCAATTTTTTCCGGATTTCATTTCCAGTTCTTTGGTTTCTTTCCAAGATTTGCTCTTGGCATTTTACTGGGGGCCCTTTACTGGTATAGCGGTAGTTTGTGGACGGCCATACTGGCGCATTTTATTTATGATGGGCTGATCATTGTGCTGGTATACCTGAATCCTGAAATGATCAAAAACCCCGAAACACCAATGGTCAATCCTGCTTATTTAATACTGGTGGCTACAATAAGCCTGGCAGCCACTTTATATATTCTCTGGCAGATGAAAAGAAATTCAGCAACTTCCTACGCAGAAATATATAAGGATGACCAGCCGCCTTCCAATCAAATTACATTCTAAGCACATGGCATTCAACTGGCAGACATTTAAAACAAGGGCAACTACAGCAGTGGTATTTGTTGTAGTGATGATGGCCGGCCTTTTATGGAATGAATGGTCTTATTTCCTATTGTTTTCAATCGTGCATTTTGGTGGCTGGAATGAATACAAAAAGTTGGTAAAAAAATTCAATCCTGCTTATGAAAAAGTTTCTCTTTTACACCAGTATGTGGTGATGATTGCTGGCTGGTGCCTCATGTTATTTTTTACCAATGATGAATTAAAAATTGCCGGTCTTTCATTAACAGAAGCCGGTTTTTGGTTAGGAATCCTTTTAATGATCCTTCTGCCACTGGTGATGTGGGTAGAAGGAAAGCTGGTTTTTTTCAGCAATATCCTATACTCAATATTCGGAGTGCTTTATATCTCATTACCACTTGCCCTGCTGGTGGAACTGAGAACTCATGACTGGACTTCCACTGGTCAGGCTGACCTTGGACTTGTTATTCCATTGACCATTATTTTTTCGCTTTGGATCAATGATACCATGGCCTATATCGTTGGATCATTGATTGGCAAGACACCTCTTTCCAAAATATCGCCAAAGAAAACCTGGGAAGGGACTACAGGCGGCGTGGTTCTCACCATCGTAGTAATAGCGGTCCTTGCCTATTTCACGCAAAAATTATCCATGACACAGGCAGCCATTATTGCTGCCATCGCAGCTGTTAGCGGAACCTTTGGCGACCTGTTTGAAAGCAAATTAAAAAGAATGGCCGGTGTAAAGGACAGTGGCAGCATCATGCCTGGCCATGGCGGGTTCCTCGATCGTTTTGATTCACTTCTTTTTGCAGCTGTATTTGTGTGGTTCTTTGTGAGACTTGCAATAGGCTAGCCCTTTTTACAATGCTTCAGCCAGTCTTTAATGCCCTTATAGATCTTCTTTGATACTTCCTTATGAAACTTAGGATCCAGGATTCTTTGTTCATCTTCAGCATTGCTTAAAAAAGCTACTTCAACCAGGCAATTGGGATATTCGGTTGGACCACTCAATGAAAAATTAAAAGCTCCGATATTTCCATAATTATTGAGTCCCAATTCAAGCATACGGTCCAGTATTTTCTGCGATAAAGAACGAAAGCCGATATAACGATAATAAGTGCTGGTGCCTTTTACCCCAGGATTGGAAGCTGAATTGAGATGTATGGAAATGAGTATATCAGGATCTTCTTTTCTTAATTGCAATGTCCTGTCAATCATTGAAAGATCTGTGTCTTCAGTTCTTGTCATAATGACCTTTAATTTTTTACACCTGAGATATCTCTCCAGTCTTTTTGCCATTAATAAAGTGTAATCCTTTTCCTTAATTTTTGAATTCAGTCCAGTTGCACCGCTGTTTGAACCTCCGTGACCGGCATCAATGGCTACAGTAAGTTTCTTTGCTTTTAATTGAGATGGCTGTCCTTTAATGCGAACCTGCAGGGCATTTTTATTATAATAGATAGCATATCCCCAGTGCTGCCTGTGTTTCAATTCTATGATCACCCTGAATACATCATCTTCAATTTGTTCATACCAAACATTGCCAATCTCTTTTACTGTTTTCAACTGAGTGATCCAGTTGGTGTTGCTGGTTACACCAAAAATGTCCACGATGATCCTTGATGGATTGACTTCCTGAAAACTGCGGTAAGGAAGTTTTTCAGAGAGGTTTATAGAGAGGTAGTCATATTTTTCATCGCCAAAAACACGCCAGCTTGAACTGAGATAAAAAGGCTGGAATTGAAGAGAAGTATCTGCCTTTATTTGTGTTTTTGGCATCCAGGCAAAATGTCTTTCTGAAAGGCGCACCTTATAATCATTTTGAAAGCTGTCTACCACTTTCAAAGCGATGCCTGTATCGAGATAAGTCATTTTTGCTCCTCCCAGCCGGTCATCACCAAGACCATATTCCATGTAAGGCAGCTGTCCTGTGGACCTGCCGGCAAAAAATTCCTGTGCATGAAGATTTTTAATCAATAAAAGGCAGGTCAAAAGGGAAAACCATTTCATTTTACCAAGATAGAGCATAAAAATACTTTGGCAGATTTAGTAATTCTACTAATTAGCACCAAAGGGGTAGTACCTGATTTTTTTGCAGTACTAAAAAATCACAGATCTGCAAATTATTTTTACTTTAAATCCACAGTCGCAAGACTGGATCCAATATCCTAAACCGAATCCTATGAGCTTGAATGCCACGCTTGGTGTTGCTTGCATACTATCTTTCACTTTACCTGTTGCAGCCATCATATATAACCGTTTCTATCATCACCGCAGCCTGGCTGCACTGATGATTTACTATAGTGTTACTGCCATAGACAACATAATGGCCCAGGGCTTCATACCTGTTTCTGCTTCATTCAGTACCTATTTTGGCGTTTTAAATAATTTCCTTGACATCCCATTGATGCTTACTGCCTTGCTTTTCTTTTGTCCTAACAGGAAAAAACAGGGCGTTGTCCGCTACCTGACGCTGGCATTTGTTGTTTATGAAATCGTCATTATCAGTATTTATGGATTTAATCCAAAAGCCATTATTTATGTAATGGGACCAGGTATATTGATCCTGCTGGGTTATTCCCTGTTTCTTTTTATCAGGCAGGTAAAGTTTTCCATCATGCACGGAAAAAACCAGGGACGCACATTGATGCTGGCTGCCATATTCTTTATGTATGCCTGCTATGGATTTATCTATTATTTCTTTTACATCCTGAGAACGCCATTCAAGGCTGATACAATCATGTTGTATTTCATTGCTTCTGGATTGTCTGCCATCTTAATGTCTGTAGGACTCCATATGATGCGCAAGCGAATGAGAGAACTTACTGCACTGCGGACGACGAGGAAGGAGCTGGCTTTGTTTTTTGGAAACTGATTTGTGGTGAGTGGTGAGTGGTGAGTGGTGAGTTATTGTGAGTGGTGAGTAGTGAGTGGTGAGTCCCGCCTGCGCTTATGCTATGGCGGACGAGGGGTGAGTATTTGGGAGTGGAAATGTTGATAGCAGTTAGAAAGTATCACTTATGCTCAATAGAATTACAGAACGTAGAAGAGAGTGACACAAGAGAAGAAGATAGTAGTACTTATGCCTGGACAATAATGAATTCGATTTTGAGAATGGAAAATATACTGATAGAAAGAAAATAGCCTCTCCACTTATTTAATCTCAAACTAACAGTTACAAAAAAATCCAAGGGTTACATTCTTATTGAATAATTGAAATAAACTCTGGGAAATAATCAGGGCTGCCTGGTAAGACAGCCCTGTTTTTATTATTGACTACATATTTACAAACTATAGCGCTTTTCGCTGATCAGGTAGTCAGCAATCCTTCTTCTGGCTTCTTTGCTATTGAAAGGTGCTGCCTTGGTAAAACGCTTCAGTCCCATCAGGATCATGCGCTGCTCATCGCCTTCAGCAAAGGCATTAATAGCGTCCTTGCCATTTTTGTGAATGCGATCTGCGGCATCGTACAAAAAGCAATTCAGTATATCCTTATAAAGAGAAAAGTTTTGATGCCCTTCCAGTTTCATCACTCGCAGCAAAAGACTTTCAGCAAGGAAAGTATCAATAGACATATCCGCAATAGCCATCAGGACCTCCTGCTCCTGCTCGAGTTTCATCATCAGTTTTTGAGCAGCCGCACCTGCAGTCAGCAGAATGGTTTTTTTGAAATTGCTGACAAGCTTTCTTTCTGCAGCAAAAGCTGTTTCATCTTCATCTCCAAATTCAGGTATGCTCATTAATTCCTGAGACACTTTCATGGCAGGACCCATGATATTCAGTCTTCCCTGCATGGCACGCTTGAGCGTCATATCTACCGTTAACAGACGGTTGATCTCATTGGTGCCTTCGTAAATTCGGTTGATGCGACTATCGCGGTAAGCCCTTGAAATATTATACTCCGCACTATATCCGTTTCCACCATGGATCTGAACTCCTTCATCCACGCAAAAATCAGCCATCTCACTTCCATTCACTTTAAGAATGGCGCACTCAATGGCATATTCTTCAGCAGCTCCTAACAATGCTTCGTTAAAAGGCTTACCACTTTCTGCCAGTTCCTTTTCTTTATCATCAATAAGTTTTGCTGTTCTGTACAAGGCACTCTCGCAGGCAAAACACTGTATGGCCATTTCTGCGAGCTTGTGCTTGATAGCACCGAAGTTGGCAATCGGTTGTTTGAACTGCTCTCTTGTGATGGCGTATTCAATAGAATCAGTGATCGTTTTTTTAGCGCCACCGGTTGTTGCAGCACAAAGTTTCAATCTGCCGATGTTAAGGATATTAAAGGCGATCTTATGTCCTTTGCCAATTTCGCCCAACACGTTTTCAACCGGAACCTTACAGTCCTGGAAATAAAGTTGCACTGTGGATGAACCCTTGATGCCCATTTTATGTTCTTCGGGTCCCTGGGTAAATCCTTCAAAACCTCTTTCTACTATAAAGCCAGTGAACTTGTCTCCATCTACTTTTGCAAAAACGGTATATACATCCGCGAAGCCTCCATTGGTGATCCAGCATTTTTGTCCATTGAGCAGGTAATATTTTCCGTCATCACTCAGTTTCGCTGATGTTTTAGCGCTTAAGGCATCACTGCCGCTATTGGGTTCCGTAAGTCCGTAGGCGCCGGCCCATTCACCAGTGATCAATTTGGGAATGTATTTCTGTTTTTGTTCGGGGTTTCCAAAATAAAGTATGGGAAGTGTGCCGATACCTGTGTGTGCAGCGATGGCTACAGAAAAGGAATGTCCCGCGCCCAGGTATTCGTTGATGATGGTGGAGGTGATGAAGTCCTTGCCAAGACCACCGTATTCTTCGGGGAAGGATACAGAAAGCAGTCCCTGCTCGCCAGCCTTCTGCAGCAATGATTTCATAAGACCAGGTTCCAGGTTATCAATCCGGTCGAGGTTGGGAAGCACTTCTGCCTGAAGAAATTGCTCGCACATATCACGTATCATGCGCTGCTCTTCGGAGAATTCTTCCGGGATAAAACTGTCTGCGGCCTCGCTTTCCCTGATCAGCCATTCACCACCCATCAGGGATTGTTTTGTCAGTGCTTCCATAAATTAATTTTTAAGTTTAAGGTTAAGTTTGTGATCAGGATCCGTTCAGGTTATCATACACTTTCTGCAAAACCATTTTACACAACTCCACCTGGTCGGCGGGCACACCATCCAGAGCTTCGTTCAAAGTTTCTTCTGCCAGCTGCATGGTTTCTTCTTCAAGTTTCTGGGCAGCCCTGGTGAGAAATACCTTGTTGATCCTGCGGTCTTTTTCATCAGAAACCCTTTTTACAAGATTCAACTTTTCCAGGTTATCAATCAGCCTGGTGATACTGGGCTTGTCGCGAAACGTAGCATTGCACAATTCCTGCTGGCTCTTACCATCTTCTTTCCATAAATGATACAGAACACTCCATTGTTCAATGGTGAGGTTGATGCTGGCGCCATTGAATTTTTTCTGCAGCCTCCTGGCAATGGCTGTTGAAGCCTTGCCGGTGATAAAGCTGTATAACTCGCCTTTCTTAAAATGGTTGTTTGGCATATAGTTGTTTATGCAACTAAGTAAATTTAATACCTCTTTTCCCGATTTCCAAAAAAATTCTGATAATAAATGTCATCAGCTTAACTTAGGTATTCTTTCTCCCTACCCCCGTAAACTCTCTACCAACAACCGGCTGCTAACCAGATTTATTATGAAAAAAAGACTGTTACTATTTATTGTTGCAGGGTTACTGCTATCTACCCTGTCGAATGCCCAGCAAAAACATATTGTGGTATTGGGATCATCTACTGCTGCCGGAACGGGTCCTTCCACCCTCGATTCTGCCTGGGTTTGGAGGCTCCAGGGCTATTACAGGAAAAATACAACCCCTGGCAACCCGGATACTGTTGTGACAAACCTGGCCCTGGGGGGATTTACAACTTATCATGTGATGCCGGCACCTTCAGCAACTTATGTTACACCCAATGGGAAACCTTTACCTGACCAGTCACGTAATGTAACCATGGCATTAAGCCTGAACCCGGATATTATAGTGATCAACCTGCCTTCCAATGATACGGATTGGGGGTTTAGCAAGAAGGAAACCATGGACAATTTCCGTCTGTTGTTTACTGAAATCATCAATGCAGGTAAGAAAGTCTATATCACGACAACCCAACCCAGAAACTTTGCTGATTTTGCACGCAGGGATAGCCTGCGAACACTGGTTGATTCAATCAATAATAATTTTGGAATGTATGCCATAGATTTCTGGTCGGACCTGGTGAGTAATGATGGACAGTACAATATTAGTTCTGCAGTGAATGTGGATGGCATCCATGTTAACGACCTGGGTCATCGCCTGCTTTTCCAGAAGGCGGTTGAAAAAGAATTCTTTCCTTCCAATGCACCTTTGCCCTTACAGTTAAAAAATTTCAAAGCTGCATTAAATAACAACAAAGCCACACTTTGGTGGGAAAGCTTTGATGAAGAACCACAAACGAGATTTATTATCCAGAGAAGCAGCGAGGGAACTATTTTTCAATCAGTGGGAGAGGTAAATGGAAAGGGACAGGATAATAATTTTTATAGCTGGACTGATGATCATACGCCAGCTGGAAAAATATTTTATCGCTTAAAAATTTCGGAGAATAACAGGAGCTTTTATTCTGATGTTGTTGTAATTCAAAATAAAGGAAAAGAACTGGCTATAAACCAGGCAATCATTTCGGGTGAGCAGTTATCCCTGAAAATTTCTTCGATGGGTAACAAAAATGCGCAATTACGCATCTTTCACATTTCCGGAGGCATGGTTTACCAGGGAAGCTATCAATTAAAGTCTGCAGAAGAATTGCTAACTATCAGCCTCGCCGTAATAGCTACTGGCGAATACATCGTCCAGGTCAGTACAACAGATGGAAATGTGGATGCCACAAGATTTGTGAAGTTGAGGTAGGGTGGCTCATAGATCATAGTTCATAGTTCATATGCTGACAGCTTTGTCATCCTGTTAAGGATGTCATCCTGTCAAGGATTGTTCTTCTGTTCGATATTATTGTGATCCTCGTGGTTCTTTATGGCCTTAGTGCTCCTAAAAAAATCAGAGCGAGAAACAGAGCGAGAGCGGGGATGAACAGCCGTATCACAAAGGCCACAAAGATTTCACAAGGGTCACAAAGATTTGGTGTTCAATCTTTCCCTTCGACATTCCTTGTTCATCTGTTCGATATTCGACATTCCTTAGATTTGCTCGTGCTATTGCTGGTTTCCATCATCTTTTTGCTGCTTTACTCATTCCTGATTTTCTTTTACCTAAAGGAATGGAAGGCCGCTGCAACTTATTCAAGTCAAAATGGTTTTTCTCCTGTGTTCATTTCTGTGATCGTGCCTGCAAGAAATGAAGCAGGGCGTATCAGCCACCTGTTGAATGCCATCAAAAAACAGGATTATCCTCTACAGTTTTTTGAATTAATCGTTGTAGATGATTATTCAACCGATGGTACCACAAGCGTAGTGAATGAGCAAGATCTTTCCAATTGTCTGTTGATCCAGCCAAAAGTTGAAGAGAAAGATTCTTCAAAAAAGAAAGCCATTGAAGCCGGCATTCATCAGGCAAAAGGAGAATTGATTGTTACCACGGATGCTGATTGTGTGCCGGGTTCTTCCTGGCTTAGCACCATTGCTTCTTTTTACAGAAAACATGATGCTTCACTGATTGCAGCCCCGGTAAAATTTTCTTACGATCATTCTTTCCTCCAGGTTTTCCAGGCCATTGATTTCCTGGTTTTACAGGGAATTACAGCTGCAAGTGTTTCCTCAAATTTTCACAACATGTGCAATGGAGCCAACCTGGCTTATAAAAAACAATCCTTTATTGACGTAAATGGTTTTGAAGGAATAGACCAGGTGGCTACCGGTGATGACATGTTGTTAATGCACAAGATCTGGAAAAAGGAACCGGCCAAAGTATTTTATTTAAAAAGCAGGGAAGCCATTGTTAGCACGGAACCCATGCCTCGATGGAAGGATTTTTTTATGCAGCGGAAACGCTGGGCCAGCAAGACCTTTATTTATGATGATAATCGCATCATTTATGTATTGGGATTTGTTTATTTTTTCAACTGCCTGTTTTTTGTATTACTGTGCGCTTCTTTTTTAAATCCATTTAACTGGTGCCTGCTTGCCGGATACCTGGTTTTAAAAACATTGATCGAGCTTCCTTTTGTATCAAGCGTTGCTGATTTTTACAATGAAAAAAAACTGCTGCGCTATTTTTTATTCTTTCAACCCGTTCACATTTTTTATACGGTTTATACAGGCTTGAGCAGCCAGCTTGGTAAGTATGAATGGAAAGGAAGGAGAAGCAAATAAAATTTATCTTTCTGCCATGAATGAATCATCACCCACCTTCTGGCAGTCGGCCTGGCGCCGCCTAAAGAAAAACAAAGGCGCCATGGCAGGCCTGGTGATGATCCTTCTTTCAGTACTGGTTGCCATTTTCAGTTATGTGATTGCTCCTGACCCTTCGCCTTATGCCAACCGGATTATCCTGGAAATTGGTGGCGCCAAACCGGGGTTCTCACAACAATTCCTGGTTGTAAAAAAAACAGAACCCCAGACTGTATCCTTCATGAGCGGATTATTTTCCGGCAGACCTGATGCTTATGATTATTTGCCCATTACATCATCAGAAATAAAAGCTGATAGTATTGTAGCGCAAAAATTTATTGATGAAGGTGTAACAGAAAGAATCGCTTTCCATAAAACCGCACTAGCTGATCAACCTCTTGAGACAAAAAAATTTCTGGTTGGTACCGATAAATATGGCAGGGATATCCTGAGCCGCCTGATCATCGGCACAAGAGTAAGTCTTAGTGTTGGCCTGATCACGGTTTTGATCTCACTTACAGTGGGCATTATACTTGGAAGCATTGCCGGATATTTCAGGGGAAGAGCCGATGATATCATCATGTGGCTGATCAATGTGATCTGGAGCATACCTACACTCCTGCTGGTCTTTGCCATTACTCTTTTGTTGGGAAAAGGCTTCTGGCAGGTATTTATTGCTGTTGGTCTTACCATGTGGGTGAATGTGGCCAGGCTGGTGCGGGGACAGGTGATGGCAACAAAAGAACTGCAGTATGTAGAAGCAGGCAAAGCCCTGGGGTTCTCCAGTCTTCGCATTATGTCAAGGCATATTCTTCCCAACATTTTCGGTCCCATACTGGTGATTGCTGCAGCCAATTTTGCTTCAGCCATTGTTATTGAAGCAGGCCTGAGTTTCCTGGGTGTTGGTGTGCAACCTCCACAACCCAGCTGGGGATTGATGATCAAGGAGAATTATAATTTTATCATCACACAAAATCCCATGTTGGCACTGGCACCTGGCTTTGCCATTATGTTACTGGTTCTATCTTTTAATTTATTGGGAAATGGACTGCGCGATGCATTGAATGTCCGGGGGAGAATCTAAGCTGGTTTCTTTTCGTTTTTTGTTCTGAGATCAGCAATGACCAATATGGCCAGACTCAAATAAAATACAGGACCCGCTTTGTCGGTTTCTATCATATCACTTAGAAAATTGATGACGCACTCCATCAATAATATCGCAGCAACTGCTGCAGTGGTGATCTTCCAGAACCTGTTACCTGTGCGATGGTAAATGGTTTGCGCATACCAGAATAATACTGCAAGAAGCACAACAAATAATACAAGCCCGATCACACCCTGTTCGATGATCATCAGTAAAAAATAATTGTGCACCGTTGATTTTTCGGGGTTATTACTCACCCAGGTTTTAAAAGCAGGTTGCGTATAACTCCTGTAGCGATGGTAAAAGCTGGTAGGTCCGAGGCCTGTTTTCCAGCTGTCTTCAATCATTCTGACTCCTGCTACCCAACGATAGAAACGTTCTGCTGTAGAAGCATCTTTGAACTGGTAAGTAGCCGCCAGGTGTTCACGGAAATTGGTATGAAAAACAGTTGATTTAAAATCGTGGGAGAATTTCAGGTAGTTGTCGTTGGCACGCAACCAAAATACCGCTCCTAGTGTAAGGAATATAAAAACTAAAAAACTGGCAAAAAGCAATCGCTTTCTGATGAGCCAGTAACCTGCAACTGCTACGATCAACGCAAGCCATGCACCACGTGCATATGAAAAATAAAGAGCACCCAGGCAAATCACAAATACAAAAATGAGAAGCATTCTTAGTTTGCCAGGCTTCACCAGTTGTATTGCTGCCACCTGAATTGGAACAGTAAATACAAGCATGGCAGAATAGTTTACATGGTTCCTGTAAAAAGGTTCCAGTGCAAGGTTGATTTTTTCAAAGGTGAAGTTGTACTGACTGTGCTTTGCAATGGCATAAAACATAAATACCAGCATGGAAAAACAAAGCATGGCGGCAGCCCTCTTTATGGTTCTTTCATCTTTAAAAAGGAAAAGCGGAAGTGCTATAAATGATAAGAGGTACCAGCCTTTTGCCAGTAAATATTTTAGCGATAATAATTTTTCCGTAGAAGTGATCAGGGTGAATCCTGACCAGATAAATTGCAAAATCACAATGATCACCAACGGATGAAGGAATTTGACAGCATTGATCTTTCCTCTTTGTGTAATGAACAGGATCAGGCTTGCCAGAGAAGCCAGCAGCATCAGTGGTTCATCGGGAAGATCGGTACCCAGGCTGGGGGTGAAATTGTATTCAATGCTCCAGGGAATGGTCAGCATGAGAGCATATAAAAGCCAAATTGGATGCTGCAACAACAATATGCCACCAACAATTACCAAAGGTGCTGCTAAGAACAAGGGCTCCTGGTAGTAGGCAAACAAGCCTGCTATCAACAGCATAAAAACACTGAAGAAAAAAATAATTGTCCTGTTATAACTACTGATCAACCCCTGTTATTTCTGCTTTCAATAAATAAGGCAAGAAGAAAAGCAAAGATGAATGTGGCAAAAACAGCCAATAGCAAAGTAGGTAAAGGCTTCGGCTTATCGGGCCATGGTGAAGGCTTTGCAGTTTCCACTGTAAGTAAAACCTGTGGATTGGAATTGATGCTGATCTGGTATTGATCGATAAGGTTTTCATATTGCTGTACCTGTTGCAGCATGGCAGTTTTTTTTGCAGACCATAATTCTGCATCCGCGCCGGCAAAGGAAGCTGCGGAATCAGAAAGGCTTTTAAATTGCTGCTGCCTGGCCTGGTAATCCTGCTTCAGTCTTTCCAAAACCAGTTTGCTGTTTTCATTCTGTAATCGCTGATGCAATTGCTGGATTTTCTGCAAAAGGCTGTTGGCCATCTTTGCGGCCATTGCATTATCCTTATCCCAGGCTTTTACTTTCAATTCACCGTAACCGCTTCTGCTGATCTTACTGTTTTTTCTCAGCGCCAAAGCGGCATTATAAATACTTTCACTGCCCGCGTGAATATTGTAATGTTCTGCAAGGTTTAATTCCTCGGCTGTTGCAATGAAAATGGTATCCAGCGCGGCTGTTCCTTCAATCTTATCCAGTTCATCAGGTGTGCCGAAATCGGAATAAAGAACCTGGATATTATTGCTGAAGATCCTTGACCGTTCATTTACCATCACATTCACAGGCAGGGCTGTGGCAGTGGAGAGGTATTCTTTAGGACTTAAAAGAGAAAAAATAAAAGCAATAATCCCCGCGAGTAAGGTAAGGAAGAGGATCATCTTCCATCTTCTGATAAATACGTGTAAAAGATCAGGCATAATTAAGCTTAACGCAGTGTAATAAAATATTTTTTCTTGACCTGTGTGAGCAAAAGCAATAAGGTACCCAATGCTGCAATGGCTCCTGCCATCCAGGTATTGATGCCCCAGTTATTGGCAAAATAAAAGAATCCCAGCAATAAAACAGCAAGAAGGAGGTAAACCAACAGCGAAGGATAGTGAAGCCTTAAGTTGAAACTTCTTGTTGTGATGAACATGCAGGCTAGTCCGCAGAGGTATTGACTGGCAATGGCGGAATAGCAGCAACCCAATGCGCCATAAGCCGGAATGAATAAGATGTTCAATGACAGGTTCAGGCAAACACAAATTATCAATATGGTAATAAATGTTTTGAATTTACCAGTGGCGGTCAGCACAGAGCCATAAATATGCACCAGGAAATAACCCGGGAGGGAAGCAATGCAAAACCTGATCACCTGGGAATGGTAAAAATCATTTGAATGATAGAGCAATTGCTGGATCCAGGGAGTGAACATGAGTGTGAAACAAACAACACCGGTCACAAAAAAAAGTAGGGCATGCCTTGTATTGATCACGGCATCATCAATGAACGCACGATCGTTGATATGCCTGGCTACAAATGAGATCAGGAAAGATGAGGTAAGATAGCCTACCATATTGCTGGCATCCAATAAACGGTAAGCCGATGCATAGATACCGGCCTGCATGGCTCCATCGGGATGGATACGTTCCAGGAGGAAACCATCGATCCTGTAATGAACAGACATGAGCAGGATGATGATGGCAAAGGGAAGGATCATCCTGATAATACGTGAGGGAATGATGGTTTCTGCTTCCTGCACCAATCCTTTCTTTCTCATCATTAGAAATGCACTGAGACAGGCAATGCCAGTACACAAGGCCTGCACCTGTAAAAACAAAACCAGGTTGATGCTGCCAAAAAAAGAAGTATACAGTATCGCTCCGCAAAAAACTGTCATCAGCGTTTTATCAATAATAGAAAGCCAGGCATCTGTATTGAACAACTGGTGACCGGTAATGATATTCCTGAAAAAAATAAAAAGAGAAGTAAAAACCTGGATCAGCAGCACATAAAAAAGGTAGGACCATTGAGTAATACCAGTGAGCCAACCTACCAGCAGGCAAACCGCTACATATAACAACAGCATCAGCATTTTCATGCGAAGTAATTGCGGGATGTTCAGTTTTTGTCCGTTAGCAATACGTTGATTGATCATGTTGCTCAGACCAGCATCGGACAAAAAAAACAGTACATAGGAAAGATTGAGTACGGCGAAATAGCGGCCGTATTCTTCATGACCCACGATGTTCTGCACTTCCCTGTCGATAAAGAACATCCATACCGGTTTTACCAGCAGGTTGAGAAGGATCAGAGAGAATAGTCCTTTGAAAAATGCCGAAGTTTTCATGATTCATTGGTGGCAACACTGAGGCTTCGGTTCAGGCTCTCCTCGAGGGAGATGAATGTTTCCGTTCTTTCAATGCCCTTGATCTTTTGCAGTTCGTCGTGTAAGATAGAACGAAGTTGGGCAATATCCTTGCACACGATCTCTGCAAAAATGCTGTAATTACCAGTGGTATAATTCATACGAACAATCTGAGGAATTTTTTTGAGCTCCTTTGCAACGGAATCGTATAGAGAGCTTTTCTCTAAGTAAATTCCAATAAAGGCAATTACATCATAGCCCAGTTTTTTCAGGTCAACCGTGAAGCGCATGCCACTTATAATGCCCGCGTCCTGTAATTTTTTGATGCGCACATGGATGGTGCCTGCCGAAACAAATAATTTCTTTCCCAATTCAGCATAAGAAGGGCTGGCATCATGGGCCAGCTGCTGAATGATCTTAAGATCCAGTTTGTCAATATTCAAAGAAGCGGCCATTTTAACGATTGGTTTTAGATTTAATTCATTGATATGCTAAGATATTGAATGGAATCTAAAGTTTTTGAATGTTGATTGAATATTGTTTATTCCATTCTATTTTTGACCTGTCAAGTTCTTTTACAGGAGTAAGCAGGATCAAAGGATTAAAACACTTTCTGCACAACTCCGATCATACTGTGGGGTGATGAAACCTTAGGCAGACATGCCCTCTTGTCTCGGGGGTGGGGAAACAGGATAAACGCAACATAGAGCCGACGTATCCCGGCATATCCGGGAGTCAGCCGACCAGGATTGACCACTACTCTTTGTGTTGTTGCTAACTGCCCCGTGGAGGTTCGAATCCTCCCCCTACAGCATTTGTCTCCATTTTCATGTGTGTAGTGCCCTGTAAGCAGATTTGTTTGCAGGGCTTTTTTGTGGGAGTTCATAGTTCATGGTTCATAGTTCATGGCTTTGGCATATAGCGTATGGCAGATGGCTTATGGCTTATGGTTCATGGCTTATGGCTTATAGCATATGGCGTATGGCAGGTGGGATATGGTTAATGGTTCATAGTTTCCACCTTCGCTGATCTGCAGCTTGCATCTTCGCAGAGCTTCGGATCACAAAGTCGGCGGACAATGCATAGTTCATAGTTGGGAGGCAGCGTTTGTAAAGTGCATTGGATCAGGCGAGATGGAATGAAATAAATGAACGACTCAATTTTCTCTTATAAAGGAACTATTCCCTGGTGATAATTTATTTTTTTGTTGACGAGCTGCTGTACTGCTATAAGGCTTAAGTTGTGTCACTCACTTCAACGGCTTGTTCTTTACTGAACTTGATTTCAGAATTATCTATGACGCAATCATGCAAGGTCGTCATATAATGTTGTAGATGATTTTCAATGTTCAATAGCATTTCTGTTGTACAAGTGAGTGACACAACAGGCGATGAAAGTAGTAATGGTGCTGGTAACAAAAAATATTGCAGAGAGAGACAAAGAAGCTCTCGAACACTCGCGAAACGAAATGAAAAGGATTCCCTGAAATATTGTAGGCTGAAAATTTACAATCAGGAATTAATAAAGAAGAAAGACCTATTAAACACTATATACTTTACTCCCTGCTATGTGCCATAAGCCATCCGCCACCTGCCATCCGCCACACTCCTTCAATTCCTGTACACCGTATGATTCTTCAGGTATATCTCGATATCCCTTTCCGAATACTGGTAGGTACCTTCTTCGTTTTCGCGATAGCTTATCTGAAGCTTTCCACTCAATACAAGCATTCTCAAAGTAGCTGGTTTGCGGAAAAGTTTGGCTGCTGCAGCTTCTTCATCTATCCACTGCTTTTTGCCTTGCAGATTCCAGAGATTTTTCATGGTCAAAATTGAGATCATAAAATAGTCTTACTACTGTTGCCATCAACAGAGAACAAAACTATTTATCTGCCCAATCTTTTTCACCCGTATTTCTACGGTATTTCCAGAACAAAATGTAAAATAATTGTAAACAAATACTCAGGACAAAACATGTTTGCCCAATCCAATATGAAAATTTGAACACTGTTTTTAAGATCGAAAGATTAGTTGGAAAGTAAATTATTGCGCTGCAATACTATCAGGCACCATGAGTGTGCCGGTGACCTGCCTGATGCGAACATCAGAGAGGTCCTGCTTTGCATCCATGCCTATGCCAAAGATCAGGTTACCGCTTTTTCGGATACGCACGGGCTTATCTGTATAGATCATCTGGGAGTTTTCATCCCACCATAGTTCAGGTGTTTGTAAACTATCGCCGCTTATATTATAAACCAGCACAGAGTCACGCAAATACACACGGTTCATGGTCTCAAAATATTTTCCATAACGTGCATCAAGGTGACTTTCCACCATCCCGGTGGCATTATAGAAATCAACTTTAAGCGTTTTTGGAAATTCAACGATCGCCGTGTCCTGCTGAGTGTAACGCAACATCTGCGGCGCCTGCAGCCTGGCCTTCAACCTGCTGCCTTCACTGATAAGAGATACAATGTCCTTTCCCTCTTCCACCATCAGCCTGTTCTCCGTCCAGGCCTTAATATCCTTCGGGTCGTTCTCACAGGCAACAAACAAAAAGCAGCTTACCAGTAAAGCTGCTTTAAGGAATTTATTATGTGAGTTTTTATTAATCATATTTTCTCTTGCGGAACCAAACATCATTGAAATTAAAGCCTACAGAGAAACGGAAAAGATTTTCCTTGATCACATTGTCATTATTTCCTCTCTTACCGTATTCCAAAGCTACGTTGATCAATGTTGACTGGTTGGTAAGACGGTTATAATTACGCAATGGCAATCCCATTCCCAATGAAACACCAAATTGCGGCAGATCATTTTTCACTTTGATATAATCCGGGCCCGTGTAAAATCCAATGCGATAAGTAACATTACTGAAATAACTCTTTCCAGGCTTGCCATTGAAAGCTGCACCCACGCTTATTTCCCAGTTGTCCCGGACTGAATCCTGTTGTCCGAAATAACGGTACTCACTCCATTTGCCCTGTGAAAAATCAGCACCGATCATCCATCCACTATAATTATCTTTCACACGCTGAACCATAAACCCAGCACGGTACATGGTTGGAAAGATCACTTCGCCCTTCATATCCTTATTTTCAAAAACACTATCAATCTGCAATTCTTCGCCGGCGCTTCCAATGCTATAAGTCTGCACCAGCCTGTCCTGCGATGCACTCAGCTTCTGTTTCCAGTTGCCACTAACTCCCAATCGGAAATAGGTAGTTTGCTTTTTGGCTTCATTCCTGTTTTCAAACTGGTATTGCATACCTGCGTTTACAAAAAGGTCACCAAAGGAAGAAGTAACGCTATGGTTGGAGGCATAGTAAAGTGAAATACTGTCTGCCAGATTGCGCAATGTTTTCGTTTCGCGATTGCCAAACAAATAACCCAGGTTGGCACCCAAACGAATTGTGCTTGTTTTTCGATAAGCAGCAGTTTCTTTTCTTGAAAGGTTGAAACCAAAGCCGGTACCGATGGTTGGCAGGTAGCTACCACCATCACCACGGAATTGCGTAAGTGCATTGGCAATGCTATTTCCTGTAACTGGATCTTTCAGAGTTTCGCTGCGATCGATACGATAGTTGATCCTTGAAATGGGACGAATTCCAAAGCTCAAACCCCAGTTCTTTCTTAATGGTACGCCCAATTGCAGGTAAGAAAAAAGCAGGTCTGAAGAAGTAAATTTATTTGGGGTATTGGGAGCGATCAATGTGCGGTTGGTAATGTTGATCCCAACATCAAGTATGGCGCGGCCTGATTCCATCTTTTTGCTCTTGGTTTCAGTTGAAGACAGAAAAGCTGCATAGGAAGCAGGGTTCAGAAAATTGATACCAGTGTAATCTACATAAGCTGCAGACACACCACCCATTCCCCTGCTACCAGTATTGGAAAGGGGCATCATGTTGCCCAGTCCAAAACGGGAATAAGGAGAATTATCCTGTGCTCTTACAACAGAAAAAAAGGATAAAAAAAGAAAGCTGAAAGTGATTGCGAAACGCCTCGGGCCATTAAGCATGATTGATTTGGCTGATAGCATAAAGACCTTTAAAAATTAAATCAGGGTCTGCAAATATCTTATTTTTCAAATGGGGCTCAAATATTCGGTTATCACCCCCGGTTAAAAGCACGTTAAAGTTCCCATACCTTTCAGCATAGGCTTCAATGATGCCATCGATCTCTTTGGCCATTCCCAATACCACTCCGGATTGCAGGTTGGTCTTTGTATCATAACCAACAAGCGGCACGTTCCAGTCTGCCTCTACCAATGGAAGTTTTGCCGTGAATTGATGCATGGCCCTGAAACGCATTTCCATACCAGGTGAAATAGAACCTCCGATCAGTTCATGAAACTGGTTGATGAAATTGTAGGTTATACAGGAACCAAGGCCAATGGCCAGGTTATTCTGTTTTGGAAAAAGATAAACAGCTGCAGCTGCAATTGCCAGCCGGTCGGCACCTACTGTTTCCGGTTTACCAACAGGAATGCTCAGTGGAAGTTTTGAAAGATTGCTGAGTCGGTGAAACTGAGTAGTTCTGTTCAATAACACATCTACTTCAGGATCATGATTGATGACAGAAGAAAGAATGGATTGCGCCGGCTTGTATTGTTCAATCAAATGTTCGACTGCAGTATAAAGATCTTTATCCAGAACAAGGATCTCCTTCACCTGGTCAGCTTCAAAAATGGCAGCCTTCTGCCGGGTATTACCAAAATCAAGACAAACTGTGATCATGAATTAACAGGTGAATGATTGATTCAAAATTAAAGGGGGATGAAGGTAAATGCAAAAGAAGCTTATTCATCAGATCTTGAAATCAAAACCTTCAAGATTTTTAAAATGCCCATTGAGCTTGATCTTTTTCTTTAAACCTTCCATTTCTGCCACCATGGGGATGACCCTGGTAAGATGGCGTTTTAAGTATTCCTGCCGTTGGCGTTCATGCATCAGTCCCAGCAACTCATATTCTTCCTGGAGGGAAAAACCGACATGATGTGCCACATCATAACTATTCAGCAGCTCGTCATTCTTTTTAAAATCCTTTTCAACCTTTAGCAGTTTGTACAACTCCCGAATGCTATTTACAATATTGCGCATGACTTGAGCGCTGCCGTGTTCATGATTGGCAGGGTAATTTACAATAGCTCCGAAGTATAATTTATCCGGCACTTCCTTTATTACCTCTAACACACGAAAGACTTTTTCGCCCCTGGTTTTGATATCCATCTCCCCATTGTCATATGTTTTTGAAACTTCGGTGATTTGAACCAGTGTTCCAAAATCCTGCATTCTGTCATCAATGACAGCAGGTATGCCAAACATTTTTTTATTAGCCTGGCATTCGCTGACAAGTTGTTTGTACCTGGGCTCGAATATGTGAAGGTTGAGATGTTCGCCCGGGTAAACAACAATGCCCAAAGGAAATATTGGAATAAAATTCGTCATGGCATTTCCCTTGCAAATTTGGTGCAAAATGATGATTAAAGCTTACTGCCTTTTTCAACAGTCAGCTTTCCTCTCTCCAGCCACTTCCACCACCACAAAACAACAAAGGCATAAATAAAAACTCCGAACTGCACTTCAAGACCAATATCAAACAGGAGGCTGAATGCCATCACAGCATTCAGGGCGATCCAGAAAACCCTGTCATTCTTCTTTTCAAAAAAAGGCATTAACATCACCAGGCTGAATAAAATAAATCCGGGCCATCCTGCAGTCCCTCCATACATCAGCCATTCACTGCTTGGGTATAACCCTGTTGGCAGCATTTCAGGAACGTAGGCTTCATACCATTTCATTGTTTCATTCACCACATCTCCACTTCCAACGCCAAGGGGATGAGCTTTCAAAATATTCCAACCTGCTTTTAAGGAAACCAGCCTGCTGCCATCATTAGAACCCACGAGGTATTGGTTCGTTTTTGCATGGGAAAGATCGTAGATCATATAACGGATGCGGTTCTGGAAAGTAGGTAGAACAAACCAGGCAAACAAAGGCATGAGTACTGCAGCGATAACAAGGATCCAGCTGAATTTATTATTACGATATTTCAATAGCAGCCAGGCCAATCCTACCAATAGTATAATATAAAAACCGGCCAGGCCGGTACGTGCTGAAAGCACATGCAGGTAAACCGCAAAGAAAATACTTACCACAGCCAATACATAACGCTTGTTTTTTGACTGCTCCTTTAGCATAAAAAGAATAGAGGCTATGATAGCAACACAAACCAGGAGGCTGAACCTGATGTGATCATTATCAAGTGGTGTGGGAATTGCCTTTGCCCTCAGGTAACTTTTATTGATCTCATCAAAGTGGCTGAAATATTGGTAAAGACTCCAGCTGCATCCAAGTGCCACCAGGATAATGAAGGCATAACCGATATATTTCCATTGCCTTGATGTTAACTGCCATGTTCCAGCAAAGGCGATCGGAAAGAGGAAAAGCGGCAGCTTGATCCTAACTGAACGAAGCCAGCCGGCACTATCCTCGCTCCAGAGTCCAGAAATGAAGGGAATGAAAAAAAGAAGCGCCATACCTAAAAGAAAGCGGCTGGTGAAAAAATTGCGAACCTGCTTAAAAATATCCTTGTGTACAATTGTAAAAACCAGGAAAGCGATAGTACCTATTGTAAGAACAACTCTTGAAGTGAATAAAGCAATCAGCATGAGTAATACAGAACCGAAAATGAGTTGCTGACGAAGGGACTTGTCTGTTGGATTACCCATATTTTTGTAAACCTACAACATTCATCTTTCATGTGGCAGCAACTGCTTAAGCAAATTACAACCGGGGATACAAAGGCACTGGCAAGAAGTATTTCTTACGTGGAGAATGAGCAGGATGGTTATGAAGATTTCTTATCTAACCTCCCACAGGCAACAGCCAGGATCGTAGGCATAACCGGCCCTCCGGGAGCTGGCAAGAGCACACTGGTGGATGGATTGATTGAAATGATCGTTGATGAAGGAAAAAAAGTTGCAGTGCTCTGCGTGGATCCTTCATCACCTTTCAATCTCGGTGCTGTTCTTGGAGACAGGATCAGGATGAGCCAGTGGTACACACATGAAAATGTTTTCATTCGTTCGCTGGCCACAAGAGGTGCCATGGGAGGACTTCATCCAAGGATCATAGAGATCACCGAACTGGTAAAGGTTGCCGGTTATGATTACATCATCATTGAAACCGTTGGTGTAGGCCAGAGTGAGATCGAGATCGCAGGACTTGCTGACACCACTGTGGTAGTGATGGTGCCGGAAGCAGGTGATGAGGTGCAGACCATGAAGGCCGGTCTCATGGAAATTGCGGATGTATTTGTGGTGAACAAAAGTGACAGGCCAGATGCGGATGCCTTTACACGCAATCTGCGTTTGATGCTGGCACCTGCTTTTTCCAATCATAAAGAGGAGATTGCCATAATAAAAACAGTGGCTTCTCAAAAAGAAGGACTGAAAGAATTGTTTGAAGCTGTTGAAAAACATGCAGAAGCACACCAACAGAATCCCAAGAAATTCTGGCTGCTG
This sequence comes from Bacteroidota bacterium, assembly GCA_023386045.1. Taxonomy (GTDB): domain Bacteria; phylum Bacteroidota; class Bacteroidia; order Chitinophagales; family Chitinophagaceae; genus Flavisolibacter. The sequence continues at coordinate 28,107 of JAEWKK010000008.1, read as the reverse complement.
GCTGAAAAAGCCTGGAAGCTGATTGAAGCCCACCGCATGAAAAATATCAGCAAATCAAAACTAGCAGATGAAATCAGCAGGATGGAAAACGGTTCTTTTAATCTCTATCGCTTTGCACGCCAGTATTATTCACCGGAATCATGAATCATGGATTTGAAAATGAATCATACAGGCAACTGTTCACTAGTTATTGCTACCTATAACTGGCCGGAAGCCCTGGAGCTTTGCCTCAAAAGTATTTTGCAACAAACAGTACTTCCTGCTGAAGTGATCATTGCTGATGATGGATCCAGGGAAGCAACAAAAGAACTTATTAAATCCTACCAGCAAAATTTTCCTGTTCCTCTTCATCACATCTGGCATCCTGATGAAGGATTCCGGTTAGCAGCCATCCGCAACAAAGGAATTGCTGCCGCGAAGCAGAGTTATATTATCCAGATCGATGGTGACCTGATTCTTCATCCTGAATTTATTTCTGACCACCTGGAAATGAAAAGAGAAGGATATTTTGTTGCAGGTAGCAGGGTGATGCTGTCGGAAAAAATATCACGAAAACTAATCGACAACAAAACTATTGACCTGAAGATCTATGGAGGACAAACTCTCGTCATCAATGGCATGCGGAGCCGCTTTCTCAGGAAAATACTTGCTGACCGTTATAAAGTAAAAGGAAAACATACCTATTATGTAAAAGGCTGCAATATGGCTTTTTTTAAAAAAGACCTGGTAAAGGTGAATGGTTATAATGAGGCTTTCAAAGGCTGGGGAAGCGAGGACAGGGAAATAGCGATAAGGTTGATCAATGCAGAAATAAAAAAACAATCCATCAAGATGGGTGCTGTTTGCTACCATCTTTACCATAAGCTTACTTCCAAACAAAATGCTTTGCAAAACGAGGAATTGCGTGACCAGGCGATCTCCAGAAAGTTAATTAGAGCGGAAGAAGGTTTGGATAAATATATTTCTGATCAGACCTGATCCTGGTTTGTAAACACAAGATTTTCACCTGCAACATCCATCGAGAAATTATAACGACTTATAGCAGAAAAAACGGATTTACTGCAGCCTTTCTTCATACGATCATGAAGTTCTATCACCAGTACTTTTGTATGGGGCAACCATTTTTCATAGTTGGTAGAAAATATTTCTTTTTCAGAACCTTCCACATCCAGCTTCACAAGATCGCATTGAGTCCAGTTCATTTGCTGCATCACATCTGCAATGCCCCAGGCCTTAATGGATCCAGGTGTATCAACTGGAACTTCTTCCACCATGAAGCCATTATTTCCAAAGCCCAGATCCTTGACTACCAGGTTTGCTGAATGACTCCAGATGCCACCGTTCATGGGTTTTACATTAGGATAAGCAGCGGTATTTTTTTTAAGCAGTTCAAAATTTTCCTTATCGGGTTCAAAAGAGAGAATTGCTGCCTGTGGAAACTTTGATGCAAAGTAAGCAGCCGTTAAGCCGATGTTGCCTCCTCCATCAATGATGGTTGTGGGTGAAAAATCAAGAGGAATATTATATCCTTCCTTAACAATCACTTCTTCAAAAGTTCCATAATCATGAGGGTTGTTGCGAAGGGTGAAGGGATGCCGCAGTTTTGAAACTCTCATATCTTTCCTGTTCTTTGTTTTCAACCTGAAATAGATACTCAGTGCTTCATTAAAAGAAAGATGATTTCTTAAAGTTGTGAACCGCGACATAGGGCAAAAAAACAATTTTATATTCACAAACAGCCAATACCTTTAGCCGATGCCTTCCGTTTTTTTTGTATCGCTCATGTCAGCCTCACCCTGGGGTGGCAGCGAGGAGCTTTGGTACCGCACTGCATTGATGGCCGCCAGGCGCGGATGGAAAGTTGGCTGCGCAGTTTATCATTGGCATGAAAAAGAACAAAAACAATCTGTTCTACAAGAAGCCGGCGCAGAGATATTTTACCTTCCCAATAAAGGAAGATCAAAAAGAAATCTGGTTGAGCGAATTCAGAATAAATTTTCAAAATCAGCATCCAGGCGGGTGATCAATTCTTTGCCAGTTCATGAATATGATCTCACGGTCATTAACATGGGTGCTTTTGAGATCATCACAAAAGCATGGCAGCATTTTTACAAAAAGCCCCACAGGTATGTAGTACTTTATCATAACTACCGGGAAAAAGAAGTTTTTACAGGAAGAAAAAAAGAAATCATTCAGTCACTGATCGACGGCGCTCTTCTCAATCTTTTTGCTTCGCGAAGGATCAAAGAAACCCTGGTAAAAAATTCAGGCATTCAAATCACAAGCGATGAAATTCTGATCAATCCTATCAGTTTTGAAACTCCCGCTACAGTTACAAAATATCCCTTGGCAGATGAAGGTATTTACCGGTTTATCATGCTGGCAGCCCTTGAAGTAAACAGGAAGGCACAGGATGTTTTGATCAGTGCCTTATCAGCAACTCAGTGGCAACAAAGGAAATGGGAATTGCATTTATATGGAGAAGGTAAAGACAGGGAACTGCTTCAGGATTTGATTAATCAACACCAGATGCAGCACAGGATTTTTTTGAAGGGACATACAAGTGATGTGAGAAAAGCTCTGGAAGAATCACATCTTCTGCTGCAATTAACCAGGCAGGACGCCATGCCTTTGTCGGTAATTGAAGCATTAGCAGTAGGCAGACCTGTGGCTGTAACTGATGTAGGTGATATGCCAGACTGGATCATAGAAAATGAAAACGGATGGATTTGCAAACAGGCGACTGAGGAAGAGATCAATCAAACATTGGAAAGAGCCTGGCAGCAAAAAGAAAAATGGAAAGAAATGGGTGAAGCTTCTTTTCAATTGTTCAAAGAAAAATTTCCGGCTTCTGTTGAAGCAACTCTTTTAGAGAAACTGGAAACGCTGATCAAAAATTAAGCAGAAGTATTGTCTTCAGAAGAGCGGCTCTTCCTGAACACGCGGTAGCCGATCACTCCAATCAAAATCAAAGGCGTAAAAGCAAGATAGAGAATACCGGAATTCAATCCTTTTGCAGGCTTCTCTCCCAATTGTTGCGCTGTGCGTGTACATACGGAACACTGTGCTTCCACTGTAACTGAAGAAAACAGGAAAACAAAAAAGAAAAGAAGGAAGAATAAGTATTTATGCCGGCGAAGGAACATAGTGCAAATTTACAGAGACAGTTTATACAACCGGGCAGGGATTGTTAAATAATCCTTTAAGCAGCTCATCACTTCAGGCAATCTTTTCCAAAATTATTTTTAATATGATTCTTCAGGCATTGGTAACGCAAAGCTGAAAAAGGGTGAGTTCTGAAAAAATCTTCAAAGCGATTGTATTCATTTTCTTTTTCAGACATTTCCTTCCAGAAGTTTACTGCCGCGCAAACATCACGGTCGAGACGATAGGCCAGGTCGGTTCCATAATAATCCGCTTCGAGTTCATTCTTTTGATTAAAAGAACCGGTGAGTAATTTCATGACCTGGAAGGCCAGCGTACCATTCTCTTCACCAAAGATCTTTTCAGCGATCATCATTTCCTGGATGGTTTTTTTGATATGCCCGCGTTCTGAATGGCCGATCTCGTGTCCAATGATGGAATATAAAAGTGATTCATTGTCCTTACACTTATCGTACATGGCTTTTGTCAAATAAATGCGGCCTCCAAAAGTAAAGGCATTGATCTCATCGCCTTTGATCAGGTAAATTGAATAAATAATTTGAGAAGGCTCTTCACGCTTTGACAGTAGGTCATCCATAATTTTTTTGAGTTGCGCATTCACGGCAGCATCATCTACCAGCTCAAAAGTTTTTGTTTCAACCGCATCCTCGTGAAATAATTTTCCATAATCTGTCTGCACCTGGTCGGTCACCTCATTATCCTTGATGGCAAGTTTGCGGATCAGTTCTGTGGTTTTGCTGATGGCCTTGTTGGTTTCACTGCCTCCAACTGAACTATCGAGGCAGGCATAGGAATAGGTCATTTCTTTCGAGGTTTTTTTACCCGGACCTTCATTGGGCTTTCCATCAACAAGGTTACATGCCCAAATAGCACACAGACCAATAAAAAAGAAAAAAGACTGGGGTTGCATACCAGCAACTATACAAAGTACCGGCCAAATAGTGCGGAGGAAGGTTAATTGTTGATGGGGTGTAGTTCATAGTTCATGGTTCATAGTTCATGGCATATGGCCGATGGTCCATGGTCCATGGTCGATGGTCGATGGTCGATGGTCCATAGCCGGTCGTTTAGAAAGATAGTTTCTCAAATGACAGAACCTATTGCCGTTTCCCGTTTCTCGTTTCACACTCTACTTTCTCACCACTAACCACTTACCACTCACCTTCTCACCACTCACCACTCACCATTCACAATAAAAAACCTGCCCGAAGGCAGGTCATTATTTTCGATCTAGAAATACTCACAACTCACTACTGACCACTCACAATAACTCACTCACCTCACCCCACCGCTTCAGCGCTCATCTTCTTGGCTACTTTCTTTCTTTCTTCTTCATCAAGGATCACCTTACGCATACGGATATGGTTGGGCGTTACCTCGATGCACTCATCCTGCTGGATATATTCCATACATTCTTCCAGGGTCATTTCCCTTTTTGGCTGAATGTTGGTAGCTGCATCACTTCCGCTTGCACGGTGGTTGGTCAGCTTTTTTCCTTCGTTTGAATTCACCACAATATCACCTGGCTTATTGTTCTCACCTATCACCTGTCCTTTATACACTTCTTCTCCCGGGTCTACAAAAAAGTAACCACGATCCTGTAATTTATCAAGAGAATATCCTGTAGTGGTACCGTTATCTTTCGCAATCAGAACACCATTATTACGACCAGGAATTGGTCCTTTCCATGGTTTGTATTCACTGAAGCGATGGTTCATTACTGCTTCACCTGCGGTGTTGGTTAGCATTTGTGTACGCAGACCAAGCAGGCCTCTTGAAGGCATATCAAATTCAAGATGCTGCATATCACCCTTGGTTTCCATCACCAGCATTTCGCCTTTACGACGGGTAACCATATCAATTACTTTGGAAGCATATTCCTGAGGAACGTCTACAACAAGGGTTTCAAATGGCTCACATTTTCTACCATCGATCTCTTTGGTAATTACTTGTGGCTGTCCTATCGTTAACTCATACCCTTCGCGGCGCATGGTCTCGATCAGGATACCCAGGTGAAGAATACCACGGCCGTAAACCATAAAGCTATCGGCGCTGTCTGTATCGTAAACTTTTAATGCAAGATTTTTTTCTGTTTCCTTCATCAGTCGGTCGCGCAGGTGACGTGAAGTCACAAATTTTCCATCACGTCCGAAGAATGGGGAGTTGTTAATGGAAAACTGCATGTTCATGGTAGGTTCGTCAACACTGATCACTTCCAGTGCTTCTGGATTTTCAGCATCGGCAATGGTATCACCAATATTGAATCCTTCAAGACCTACTACTGCACAAAGATCTCCGGCAAACACTTCGCTGACCTTCTTTTTACCCATGCCTTCAAAAACATAGAGTTCGCGCACTCTTTGTTTTTTGATCTCACCATTTTCCTGCATCAGGGCAATAGGCTGATTTTCCCTGATAGTACCGCGGGCAACTTTACCCACTGCAATACGGCCAAGGAAAGATGAATAATCAAGAGAAGTGATCTGCATCTGCAGTGTTCCTTCACTTACTGATGGAGGAGGAACGTGTTTGAGAATACCATCCAGTAAAGGCGTAATGTCTTCACTTGGAGTCAGGCTGTCATTGAACCAGCCATTTTTTCCCGATCCGTAATAGGTTGGGAAATCCAGCTGTTCTTCAGTAGCGTCGAGGTTGAAGAACAACTCGAAAACTGCATCATGAACTTCGTCGGGGCGGCAGTTAGGCTTATCAACTTTATTAATAATGACGATTGGTTTCAAATTTAATTGTAATGCCTTCTGCAGTACAAAACGTGTCTGGGGCATGGGGCCTTCAAAAGCATCTACCAGCAGGCAAACACCATCAGCCATTTTCAGAACCCTTTCCACTTCACCACCAAAGTCGGCGTGACCCGGCGTGTCGATCACATTGATCTTAACACCCTTGTACATTACTGCGGCGTTCTTGCTGAAAATGGTAATGCCTCTTTCCTTTTCGAGGTCATTACTGTCCATGATAAGTTCGCCAGTATCCTGGTTGTCGCGAAAAACCTTCGTTGCGTGAAGGATCTTATCTACCAGGGTAGTTTTCCCGTGGTCAACGTGGGCAATGATTGCTATATTTCTGATATCCATATTGTTGTGCTCCGGCATGGGCCATAGCTGAAAAGCGTGAAGAAGTGTTTCTCAAGGCTTCGTTGCTAAAGCTCAAGGCTTTATTTAGGGAGGCGCAAAGGTAGGTTAATTGAGGCGGGCAGCATAGTTTATAGATGGATTTTACAATAACTTTTTGAGGATTTTCTCTTTCATATAAGATTTAGATCAACATTGTTTAAGGTCCTAAACTCAAATAGGAGTTTTGGAATGATCCTGATGAAAAAACGGCCCTTCCTGATCTTTAGCTCAAGAGTTCTATTTTTAACCAAACGATTGTTATGCCCAGATCTATCATAGCCGGAATAGGCATGTACGTACCACAGCAGGTAGTGACCAATCAGGACCTTACCCGTTACATGGAAACCAGTGATGAATGGATCAGGGAAAGAACTGGAATCCAGGAAAGGCGTTACGCTCACAGAACAAAGGAGACTACGGCAACCATGGGTATAGAGGCGGCCAGGCAAGCCATCGAAAGAGCAGGTATAACCGCCCAGGATATAGATTTTATTGTTTTTGCCACCCTTTCTCCTGATTATTATTTTCCTGGTTGTGGCGTTTTAGTTCAAAGGGCTTTGAACATGAAAGAGATCGGAGCGCTAGATGTAAGGAACCAGTGCAGTGGTTTTATTTATGCCCTGAGTGTAGCTGATCAGTTTATCAGGACAGGTACTTATAAAAATATCCTAGTCATTGGAAGTGAAAAACATTCTTTTGGTCTCGATTTCAGCACAAGGGGAAGAAATGTTTCAGTGATCTTTGGTGATGGCGCTGCTGCAGTAGTGTTACAACCTTCAGAAGACGAAAGCAGGGGTATTCTGAGTACGCATCTTCACAGCGATGGAGCTGATGCGGAATCGCTGGCCATGTACAACCCCGGCACTCATGCCAATTACTGGAAGGAAGGACTGGCTGATTTTGATGAGGCGGAAATAGGCCAAATGTTCATGAGTCATTCCATGATTGATCAGGCACAGCTGTTCCCAAATATGGACGGACAGGCGGTGTTCAAAAAAGCCGTTGTCAAATTTCCGGAGGTCATCATGGAAGCACTAAGCCAAAATGGATGCAAGGCTTCTGATCTAAAATTGCTGGTTCCTCACCAGGCCAACCTGCGCATCAGCCAGTTTGTGGCACATACGATGAAGCTGAGAGATGACCAGGTATATAATAATATCCAACGTTACGGCAATACAACGGCGGCTTCTGTTCCCATTGCCTTGTGTGAAGCCTGGCAGGAAGGCCGGATCGAAAAAGGAGACCTGGTTTGCCTGGCTGCTTTCGGCAGCGGCTTTACCTGGGGCAGTGTTTTGTTGAGGTGGTAGGATAGATCATAGTTCATGGTTCATGGTTCATGGCAGATAGCGAATGGCGTATGGCTTATGGCGGAAGACCATGGTCCATGGTCCATAGATGGCCGTTTTAGTTGTGCAACTTCTACTGAAAGAACATAAACTTTAAACGTCTAAGGTTGGTGGCCCATAAGCACAAGCTATAAACGAAAGTTCTTCATTGAGAAAACTTCAATTCTCGTTTGACGTTTCCCGTCTCCCGTTTCCCGTTTGCCGTTTGACGTTTCTCCTTTGCCGATATTTGCACCTCATGTCGCGAAAGCTTGTTTATATCATCAACCCTATTTCCGGAAGAAAAAATCAATCTTCCCTTCAGAAGCTTGTTGAAACAAAGACGAGTGAAGCGAGTCTTGAATTCGCCATCTATCCTTCGGTTGCCAGTGGTGATTATTCCTTCCTTTATCCCATAATCAAAGAACAGTGTTTTACGGATATTATCATTGTGGGTGGCGACGGCACCATCAATGCAGCAGTCAATAGCCTGCGTCATCTTGATCTTCCTTTTGGCATTATTCCCTGCGGCTCGGGAAACGGACTGGCATTCAGTGCCGGAATTCCTAAAGATCCTTTGAAAGCACTGCAGCTGATATTCAAAGGAAAGAGCCAGCGCATTGATGCTTTTATGATCAATGAAAGCTTTGCCTGCATGTTATGTGGTCTTGGGTTTGATGCGCAGGTAGCCCATGATTTCGCCAATGATCCCAAAAGGGGTCTCATGACCTATATTAAAAAAACAGTTGCCAATTTTTTTACTGCCAGGTGTTATCCATTTACCCTGTATGTAAATAACAGGGCTATTAAAACAGATGCATTCTTTATTAGCATAGCGAACAGCAACCAGTTTGGAAATCATTTTACCATTGCTCCAAAAGCCAGCCTTACTGATAGTTTACTGGATATCGTGGTGATGACGAAACAAAACAAGTTGAGTGTTCTGCTTAGAGCATTCATGCAGGTAGGGGGTTATAATAAATTACAGGAAGTGGACCTGCTCAATGAAAAAATGGGTGTTATTTATTTTCAATCCGCTTCCATCAGCATAGACAATCCAAACGATGCTCCCTTACATATCGATGGAGATCCTGCAGACTCAAAAAAACAATTAAAGATTTCCCTGCTTCCTCAATGCTTTCAATTGATCCATTAATTTCTTATTGCAGAAGCTTTCTTCAATTTTCCATCCTCCTCTCTTTAAGGAATTTTTATGTTAGCTGAGGTCTTTCCATAGAATACCTGTATTCTATTAATCCCACTCTGTCTCAAACAATGAAGATCATATTGAATTTCCACACGCGCAGTTAGCGAATCGTCTCCCAAAACAGTTTTTACCTGTATCAGTTTTTTTTCAAATGAAGTACAGCCTGGCGATGTGCCAACTATGGAATCGTACCTGTGTTTAATGGCTCTGATCTTCCAACCTGATAATGATTTTTCCAATTCCAGTTCTTCCCTGCTGCACATCTTCCATCGCTGCCATAACAAGAGGTTGATGTGATAGTTCCAGGTATAAAAACAGGTTTTTATGATGGCACCGCTTTCCTGATCAATTCTTTCCTCACCGCAACTCCATGCAACAGGCTCAGAAATTGCATTCGCCACCCATTGAAGATTGGGATCATCAAAACAATTTTCATCCAGTTCAAGACAGTAATGAGGCAGCCCATCTTCATCACAAAAATCTTCACAGCTCCAGCCAGGAAAAACTTCAGCCTGTTCAGCCACTGACTGCTTACCAATTTGAGTGGTGATTAATTTCCATTCATTACAATCAGCCAACTCTCCCGACCTTAATTTTTTCCTGATCACCGAAAATGATTCCGGCCTACCTTCTTTATAATTCAACTGGTAAATCCATTGTCCTCTGACAGTAAAGAAGAGAAACTTTCCACTCAAAGCAATTTCTCCATAATGAAAAATATTATAGAAGGTATTGGACGGTAATTCATGAATCTCCTTTCCTTCAGATGAAATAAACAATACCAGGCCGGCCCTGAGAATCTGCCTTGACTTATCCATCACCATCAATAATTGCAACAATGAACCCGCAGGTAATCGTCTGCTCTTTGAAAAATATTTATTGACGGGAACAATCAATATATCTTCATCTGAGTTCAGGACCTCTTTTTGCAAACGATCAAATACCAGGCTCTTTTCCAGTTCTGCTAATAAAGCATTTTTACGGGGATGCCCCTGAAGATATTGACCTGAAATCCACTGATTCATTTTTCTCCTAACTTCTTCCTCGTTAACAATTTTATCCAAAGAATTCTCCGTCTTCCTGCAGCCGGGAATGGCCAAAGGCAATAGCGCAAACAATATAGGTATCAGGTTTCTGAACATGAAAAGATTTCAGAAACAAACCTATTCCATCAGATAATTTCTGCATGGTGACCATCACAGGTTACAGGAGGTATTTTTCACGTTCGTATTAAAGTATTTTCTTCCGGAGTTCAGTTTGCAACACCAACATAATTTGCAGGCACTGTATTCCTTGTTCCAAGCAGTTGCACCAGCCTGTTGAAGCTTTCCCTATTATGCCTTGAATCCAGCGAAGACTTTACATCTCTTTTTTCCCGCTCTGAAAGATGAAAGCTGAGAGCCGCTTTGTTTTCCTGTTTGCTGGGTATGTACTGAAAAGTAAGTTTATGAATGGGGTAACCACTTTTACTGATAAAATAATTGGTCATATCACTCTGGAAATATTCCATCATTTTATACCAGTTATGTTGCAGCAGGAAAAGCGGTTTCACAGCATTGCCTGCAAGATCATCGTATTCATATGGATTTTCCCATCCTCCATCCATCCTGTCGCGGATCTGGAGTATCACCACACCACTTGTGTTTTCCTGAACCCATTTCTGCATATGCGTCAAAAAACGCATGGTGTTTTCAATTCCGTAATTATCACGCAAACCTCCATCCATCACATCAATCACGGGAACTGCCGGCATCCACACATTGGGAAGAACAATAGGGAAAGATGCATTCATGCGCAGGATGGTCAGCATCCTAAGATTATAAGGATCCTGTCTTGAAAAAAAACTGCTATAGTCTACAGCATCGGCCAGCGTGCCCTGGTCAAGAGAGTCCACAGGAGGCTGCATCATAAATCGAACATTTTGTGAACTGATGATCATCTTCCTGCCATCACGGGTGATCACCGTATGAAACATCATCATCGGTATCCTGGCTTCAGCTTCATCCTTTACATAATCCTTAAGCCTTTTATTCAGAATGCCACCTGTATTATCATTCAGTTCCAGTTCAAACGCATAACCCCTGTCCTTGAGATAAGTATATGGCCCCACAGAAAATTTCTGCTCTGGCGAAAACAGGTCTCGCGCAATGAAGGAAGTAAATGTTGGATTCAAAAGGTCTTCTGCAATATCATCAACATATTTCTGTGCTCTTGGATTGATGGAAGCATCTGACATCCGCAAACGATGCAATTCCCTGAAATAGGAAGCGCCAATCATTCCTCCTGATGCGCCTGTGATCAGGAAGGTCTTGTTCATGATCTGCCCATTGGTAAGACTGTCCAGTCTTTGTAAAACATCCATGGTAAAAGTAGCGCTCCGGGTTCCACCTCCGCTGGTGGTGATCATCACCAGCAAGGGCTTCTCATTCTGCTGCTTCTGCTTCCATTTATTGAGTATGCCTTCCATATTCTGTTTGTCCTTATTTACAGAATCAGCATTACCCAATGCCAGCAGTGAAGCCTGTGAATAAACCGGCTGCTCCGATTTATTATCGTAGTTCAGTCCATATGCTTTATTTCTTGGGTCGATCCAGTTAATTTGGTATAGCAGGTTCAATAAAAAAATAAAAGCAAGAAAGGCGGGGACACTCCAGCTCTGAAAGAAATAAACGATAGCGCCGCAAACTCCAATCAGTATGGCAAAAAACAAGGTGATGCTGGCTCCTGCTGGCAACTGGAAGAATTTATAATCGAGAAAATAACCAATGATGATCAGGAATACATAGGCGATCAAAAGGCTGATCACCGCTGCAAAATGGTGCTGCTTGAAGATCCTTTCCATCAGCTCATGCGAATAGTGCGACACATCACGGCAGCGCCTTACTTTCAAAAATGATTCAAGGAACCATTCCGAATGTATGATGGAGCGGATATTGGAAGGATGTGGATCAGGCTGAAAATGATAGATCACATTCTTTGCACTGTTGAATGCGGGCTGCAGTTTTTTGAAAATGGTCCTGTCGGCTCTAAAAAAATAAAAAAATGAAATCGAAAGAATGAGCAGCAGTCCTGCAATAAAGCCTACCGTAAGAAAGATGATCTCCACATTCGAGATCAGCTCTGTATAGTGTGCAAACTGGTAAGCCTTGATCAGGTAAAAGATCAGAAAGGACAGCGGCAAAATGCTGTTATTGATGCAATATTTCAGAAAGGGAAATTGTGTGGCTGCAAGAAAAGTAAAATGCCGGCTGAATAATATAAAGGTGGTGATGTTCCAGCACATGATAAATACACCTATCGACATCCCCATGATGGCTGCACTGATGGAATTGACATTCCCCAGGTATTCTGGTGCCAGGAAAAGCGCATCTGCACCAAAATTTTTCATAAGGGAACTGTTCACCACACTGAACATGATCACCCAGAACAATAACAATACCTGGTATTTCCTGAAATGAAGAAAAAGCAGCTGCACGGGTAAGGAATAAAATACGCCACGGAGATAATCTGTAATTGAAACGGGTGTCTTCATCTCCAACTAAAGTACTATGAAAAAGGCTGAAGAGAAAGTTCTCCCGCCGAATTAAGAATTTATTTCAGACTGTAAACAGAATTCAACTATTTCTATAGTAATTCTCCCTTAAAATCTGATCAAAGATTCTCTTTCCTTCCCTGCAAAAGGTATAACATATGCAATAATGAGATCAGCAGGAAGATGGCTGTCAACTGGTGCAGTTGTGCCATCCATTCAAATTCATTCCATCGATATGCCCTGATGCCTGTACTGCTTAGCACCGTAAGAATTCCCAATACGGTTTGCCAGCAAACAAATATGAGTGGGAACCACCTGATCTTTCTGAATGCTGCAGAACCCTGAACTTTTAAAGCCATAAAGGTCCATGCAAGCACCAGCAAAACCAGCGTATAGGCCATGGTTCTGTGTATAAAATGCGTGGTTATAATGATCTTCCTGTCCGACCAGCTCTTGAGTTCCTCGCCTGAAAGATTTGAGGGGGGAGCTGAAGTCATACTGTAAGGAATCATTTGTCCATTGATAGTGGGCCAGGTTGGTGCATATGGAGCGGCGCGATAACCTGCCATCAGTGCTCCATAAAATAATTGTACAAACAGCAGCACCAGTAAAACCCAGGTAAAAGTTTTTAGTCCCTTGTGAAAAACCAGCTGGCCATTTCGAACCACAAATTTTAAGGCAAACCAGTAAGTATAACAAAGAAGGATCAGTGCGAGTATGAAGTGTAATCCAAGTTTGGCAGGACGAACATAAACAGCATCGCCTGTCAAGCCGCTTGCCACCATGATCCATCCTACGGCTCCCTGAAGCGCTCCCAGAAGAAAGAGGATCACGAGAGGCATGACCATTTCTTTTTTAAATCTTTTTTGTACCAGGAAAATGATAAAGGGAATGGCAAATACAACTCCGATCAACCTTCCCCAGAGACGGTGAAACCATTCCCAGAAAAAAATGAATTGGAAGTCCGGGAGAGTAAAACCTGAATTGAGCTGGCGGAATTGTTCCGTTTGTTGGTATTTTTCAAAAGCCTCCTGCCAATGCTGGTGATTGAGCGGAGGAAGAGTTCCCGTTACGAGATCCCACTCAGTTATCGATAGTCCCGAACCCGTTAAGCGGGTGATGCCTCCTAAAATGATCTGTACAATGATCATGGCCACTCCGATCATCAGCCACCGCGCAATGGGCCTGGCCGATCTTCCCTGTTCAATTGTATCCATGGTGGGCAAAGGTAACAGGATAACAAATGAATTAGGTGAAAGTTGATTTGATGGTTGCATCCTTACGATGTGCATGGTTTATTTATGTACCCGGCTGCATGGCTACTATGAAGCTTTTGTTGCGTCGCACTCTTCAGCTTCCTGATCTTTTTTGAACAAATACTGCCAGTTTTATTTTCCCGGTTTATAGATTATTATTGATCCTCATTTAAAACTTCATGTATAGGATATACCTGTTTCTACTTAGTTGTTTTGTGTTTCAGGACTTAGCTGCCCAGAAAAAGTTCTTTAAAAGCATTGAACTGCTGCCCTATATTTATTATGATGATGCCTTGTATACAAGTTTGGATTTTGGGGATCTCTATAGGAAACCAGATGTTCCATTGTCCGGCAACCGTCTCGATTCTTTGAACTCCGTTTTTGAGAAACATAGTTATGCAAATGGAGGCAAAGGCGTACAAATCAGGTTGCAAAAGATCCTTCCCTTTTTTAGTCCCAATTCCAGGAGGCAAATTGAATGGCACATCGGAGCCGGGTACAGAACTTATCGTTTCAGAAGTTTGACTTATTCCAGGTATTATGTATGGGATACTGCAAGTCCCAATCTTATGGAAAGTGAGCAGTTCAGACTGGAAGAAAAATATACTGACCTTTACAGTTCCATAGTTTACAGCATCTATGGCAGATCAACACCAGGACTGACAGTTACATTGGGCTTTGGAATTCAGGCATCATTTGCAGTTGGTCCAAACAGCATCATTGAAAGATACAGTGCGAGAAAAATTTCCTGGAATGGCACCAGCTGGGAAGAAAAAGATAAACTGGATACATTACGAAATGCAGTCGCCATAAAAAAAACTTTGTTCAGCTGGAACATTCCCCTGGGTCTCCGTTTCAGAATTTCCAAAAAAATTTCTGCAGGCTGCAGTTTTGAGTATTTCCACCGTAGAAAAAAACCTTCTCACCAAAAAACTTATTCAGAAGGCATCTTATTCATGCCTGCGATCCGTTACAATCTTTAAATTCGCTGCCGATGCTGCAGGCTTATTTCCAGGAAGAACTGATTGAAGCGGGTTGTGATGAAGCAGGCCGTGGATGCCTTGCAGGACCTGTGTTTGCCGCAGCAGTGATCCTCCCCAAGGATTTTTTTCATCCCCTGCTCAATGATTCCAAACAGCTTTCAGAGGAAGTTCGTTATGAACTCAGGCCTTATATTGAACAGCATGCCATCTGTTATGCAGTAGCAAGCTTGTGCAACAAGCAGATCGACAAGATCAATATTTTAAAAGCATCTTTCAAAAGCATGCACCTGGCGGTAAAACAACTGTCCGTGCAGCCGCAGTTATTATTGATCGACGGCAACCGCTTTACACCATATAAAAAGATCCCGCACAAATGCATCATCCAGGGCGATGGCATTTATGCTTCCATTGCAGCTGCAGGTATATTGGCCAAGACCTATCGAGATGATTACATGAAGGAGCTGCATAAAAAATTTCCCCGCTACAACTGGGCCAGCAATAAAGGTTATGCAACCAAAGAGCACCAAGTAGCTCTTGACAGGCACGGCCCTTCTAAATTTCACCGCCAATCCTTCCGGCTTAGCTATAGTGAGGAAGAGTGGGTGGAGGAGGGTTCATAGTTCATGGCGTATGGTTCATGGTTCATAGTTCGTGGCATATAGCTGATTGCATATGGCATATAGCGTATGGCTTGTTGTCTATCGACCATAGCCAGTCGTTTTGAATTTAGGTTACAATTATTTCAGCAGGCAACAATTCCCGTTTCTCGTTTGCCGTTTGCCACTTGCCGTTTCTTAATCTTCGTGCACGTTGTGGTTCTCCGTGGCCTTTGTGTTCCAAAACAAAACTGAAGAATAATGATCATGGCCGACCATCTTACCAAGCTATTAAACTGACTGACCATTTAAAAAGCCAGTACTCCACGAACAAGGATACTCACCACTCACTACTCACCATTCACCATAACTCACCACTCACCCGCACTTCCTACCATTCACCCTCCCGCCACTTCCTATTTTCATCCATTCATTTATTTTTCAAAAAAAACCAATGCGAAAGATCATTAGCTCCCTTCTATTGGGATTCTTATTGCTGATCCAGTATTCTGCTTCCGCACAATCAAAGGATGTTAAATCCATCATTGCTTTAATGAGAACAGAAGAAGAGGTTTGGAACAAGGGTGATATTGAAGCCTACGTAGCCCTGTATGCACCCGGTGATTCAACAAGAATGATTTATTCCTCAGGTGCTATCCATGGCAAGGACAGCATCCTGGCATTTTATCAGAAATACTGGCCCAAAGAAAAAATGGGCAAGCTCACCCTCACGCATGACAGCATTGAAAAAATTTCCAAAAAATATTATTACGTCTCAGGCTTTTTCAATGTCAGTTATCCCTCAGGCAAAGCAATAAAAGGAAGATTCAGCGGACTGGTAAAAAAGATCAGGGGCAAGTGGTATTTGTATACGGATCACTCGTCATAGTGAGTGGTGAGTGGTGAATGGTGAGTGGTGAGTTATAGAAAACGTGAAACGGCAATCGTCAAACGACAATTGGATTCGCCTTTCCAAAAAGTATCCTTTCAAACAACCGTCCATGGACCATAAGCCATACACCATATGCCATCTGCTATACGCCATCTGCCATGAACTATGATCTATGATCTATGAACCACGATCTATGAGCCATAAACTTCTCTCGCCCTCAACTCCCTCTCCGCATATTGAAAAACCCTGGTCTTCTTATTTTCATACCACCATCGGGGTGCAGTTTTTTTCATTACTGTATCAATACTGCGCATGCCCAGTAAATTCCACGCGCCTTTTAGTTTTCCTGATAAAGTAGGCTGCAGCGCACGCAAACTCATGGCAAAGCCAGTTTCCAAATATTCCATATGATGCCAGTAGCCAGCAGGCATGAACAGGGTATCACCATGATCAAGGATCACCTCATAACCCCTGGCATATTTAAGAGCAGGGAACTGCTCGTAATTGATCTTAGTTTTTTCAGGAGAATAATAATTGGAAAAATCTGCAAGGCTCAACACTTCCCATGGCTTTCGGTAAAGCTTATGCTGTTCACTGAAAGGAAATAACAGTACTCTTTTACGACCGGCAAACTGTGTGTGCATGATATGAGAAAGGTCAATATCAAAATGCATATGCGTGATGGATCCCGCGCCCCCAACAAATAGCATCGGATATTTTTTTACAAATCCCTTCATCAGGTTTTCGGGCCAGGTAAAATCATTGACCAGCTCAGGCGCGTGTTCAAAAAGATTGAAAAGAAAGATCCTCCAGGCCGCAGGTCCTGCACAGATCATGTCTATGTATTCACCAAATGTTTTGTAATCATCTGCAGTATTAATTGGAGTATAAGCGTCGCTTTTAATATTATTGTAAAGGGCAACTCTTTTATGACCTACTTTTTCCCTGAATAACTGCCAGTTCCATTTATGATAGGCGGGCCAATCTTTCGCCAGTGAACGGATCACTACCGGTTTTTGACTGGAATAATATGCATCCCTGAAATCCTCTGCGGAGATCGTTTCTACAACCGGAACCGCTTGCAGTTGCATGGAGAATGATTTTTGTAAAGTAAATGTAGCTTTTAAGAAGCAAAGATTTTTTAGACATTACCCTGGCGGGAGAAAGATTTAATTTGTGCTTATGCTCATACGAATTCATCCTGTAGATCCACAGGAAAGGCTGATCAGGCAGGTGGTGGACATTATAAAAGGTGGAGGTATCATCATTTATCCAACAGATACCATTTATGGCCTGGGCTGCGACATCATGCAGCACAAAGCAGTTGAGCGCATCTGTCGTATCAAAAACATCCAACCCGATAAAGCCAACCTTTCCTTTGTTTGTTATGACCTCAGTGACCTGAGTCATTATGCCAGCCAGTTGGAAACACCGGTGTACCGTGCATTAAAACAACACCTTCCGGGTCCTTACACCTTCATCCTCAAGGCAAGCAAGCTGGTACCCAGGATACTTAAAACAAAAAAAGATACAGTAGGTATAAGAGTTCCTAATAACAAAATTGCCAGGTGCATCGTGAAAGAACTCGGCAATCCTATTTTAAGCGCCTCCCTTCCTGGAGAATACGTTGAAGAATATACAGACCCTGAGATCATTCATGAAAAATTTGAAAAGCTGGTAGATGTAGTCATCGATGGCGGCATAGGCGGCATCACTCCTTCCACTATTGTCAATTTCACCACACCCGAGCCTGAAGTGATGAGAGAAGGTGCTGGTGAGTGGAAGTGAGAGTTAGGTCATAGTTCATGGTTCATTGTTCATAGTTCATAGTGGAGGATGGCAGATAGCTTATGGCTTATTCAGGGAGATCATTAATCTTTTATTAAATGGAAGGTGTAATTATTTTATTGCGATTCGTCTTCCAAAGAAATCACATTCTATTCAACATTAGTATCATTAAATAAAAAATGCCACGATAAGGTGGCATTTAAAAAATTGATAGTTTGCTGCCGACTCCCCGTTTTACATTGACCTTGACAAACCAGGTCCCCACCATCTGCTATACGCTATCTGCCATCTGCTATATGCCATAAGCCAAATGCCTTCCATGAACTATGATCTATGAACTATGAACTATGAACCATGAACCATGAACCATGAACCACTCCCTATCCAGCAATCGTCCACACCTCATTACCTCTTAACAGCTTATCAAGATCTGCCGGCCTTTTTTCTTTGGCCATTTCAATCTGCTGCTTCATCATCTCTTCGTAAGTAGGTCTTGACGTTTCATAGAAAACCCCGAAAGGTCGTGGCAGGTGATTTTCTTTTGTTGGATCATCAAACATGCGGGTAAGAATCTGGGCCTTGTAAATATCTGATTCATCATGCACCCAGAGCTCATCAACGCTATGGCCTTCATTTAAGTTGACAACTTTCGGCGTGAAGCCATCCAGTTTGATACCCTTTTCCCTGTTAGCACCAAACACTAGCGGCTGGCCATTTTCCAGGAACAAGGCTTCATTGGCTTTGCTTCCTTTTTCGGTAAAGATTTCAAAAGCACCATCATTAAAGATGTTGCAGTTCTGGTAGATCTCCAGGAAGGAGGCACCCTTGTGTGCATGAGCCCTCAACAACATGCTTTGCAGATGCTTGGGGTCACGGTCCATGCTGCGGGCAATAAAGCTGCCATCGGCTCCCATGGCAAGAGCCAATGGATTAAAGGGATGGTCAATGCTTCCAAATGGTGTTGACTTGGTTACCTTATTTTCTTCTGAAGTGGGTGAATATTGTCCTTTTGTCAAACCATAGATCTGGTTGTTGAACAACAACACATTCACATCAAAATTTCTGCGTAAAAGATGAATGGTATGATTTCCACCAATGCTCAGGCTGTCGCCATCACCGGTTACGATCCATACACTGAGATCGGGCCTTGAGGCCTTCAATCCACTGGCAATGGCCGTTGCCCTTCCGTGAATGGAATGCATGCCGTACACATTCATATAATAAGGAAAACGCGAGGAGCACCCGATTCCTGAAATGATGGCTATGTTCTCTCTTGCAATACCCAGGGTTGGCATTACTTTCTGCACCTGTGCAAGAATGGAATAATCACCACATCCCGGGCACCAGCGCACTTCCTGGTCGGTGGCAAAATCCTTGGCGGTAAGTGCTATATTGTTGTGATGAACTGTTTCGGTTGTCATATGCTGAATTTACATCGTTCCATTTGAATTTACTAATTCTTCCCAGTACTCCGCGGCTCTTCTTGTATGTGGAATAACGATGGTTCCACCCACAATATTGGCTACAGCAAAGATCTCATATACTTCCGCGGTAGTAAGTCCTAATTCATGGCATTTACCCAGGTGATATTTGATGCAGTCATCGCAACGAAGCACCATGCTTGCAACTAGTCCCAACATTTCTTTTGTTCTCTTGTCAAGAGCTCCCTCATCATAAGTATTGGTGTCCAGGTTCCAGAGGCGTTTCATCACCAGGTTGTTCTTACCCAGGATCACTTCATTCATCTTTTCTCTGTAATCGTTGAATTCTTTAACAAGGCCAGCCATTGGAAAGATTTAGTGCCCGCAAAGTTAAGCAACCTTCATGGCATCGTCGGTTGCCGGAACGTTAAGGCTGGATTTTTGCCTAAATTGGATAAAAATTTTCCGCATGATGAAAAGACCTTTCCTGGTCACTCTTGCCCTGGTAGCTTTTGTAACCGTATCTGTTGCTTTTAGAAATCATGATCCTATTTATAAAAATCTCAAAGTGCTGCCACAGGACATCACTGAAAAACAGATGGACAGTGTGATGCACCATTTTAGTAATTCCCTGGGAGTTAAATGCGGCTTCTGCCATGTTCGCAATAAAGAAACAAAGGTCTGGGATTATGCCTCAGATGAAAACAAGCATAAAAGGCTGGCCCGGGAAATGCTGGAAATGACCTATGCCATCAATGACCAGTATTTTAATTACACGGGTACCAAAAGAGACATCAACACAAAATTGATGGTGACCTGTTTTTCCTGCCATAATGGTAATAAAATGCCCGAAACAATTGCTGTGAAGAAAGAGAAGGAAAAAGAAGAGAAGAAAGAAAAAGACTAAATAGATTTTTATGGAAGCCAGTTTTGACTTTGGAATGGTTGGTATTGGTGTAATGGGAAGCAACCTCCTGCTCAACATGGCCGATCATGGCTTTGCCGTGGTTGGTTTTGACCTCAAGCAGGAAAGAGCTTCAAAATTGGAATCAGCCGCAAATGAAGGCACGACGGTCATGGGCACGACGGATATTGCGAAAATGACGGCCGTATTAAAAAAGCCGCGCAAGATCATGATGCTGGTTCCTGCAGGTAAACCTGTTGATGATGTGATAGAAAACCTCCTGCCACACCTTGAGGAAAATGATATCCTGATTGATGGAGGTAACTCCTACTTCAAGGATACCAACCGGCGCATTGATTACCTACAATCAAAAGGCATTCATTTTTTTGGGATGGGTGTATCAGGCGGCGAGATGGGAGCAAGACTGGGTCCCAGCATGATGCCAGGTGGAGATCACAAGGCCTGGAAATACCTGCAACCTGTACTTGAAGCCATCGCTGCAAAAGTGGATAATGTTCCCTGCGTTGCCTACATGGGCAACAAGGCTGCCGGTCATTATGTAAAAATGGTGCACAATGGAATTGAATATGCACTGATGCAAATGATCAGCGAAATTTATGACCTGCTTCATCGCGCGGGCCGCTATAATAACCATGAGTTGCACAGCTTATTCTCCCGTTGGAATGAAGGACAGCTGCAATCTTTTCTGATAGAAGTCACGGCAGAAGTTTTCAGAACCTCAGATAATGAAACAGAAGATCCTGATGATTTCCTAATCGATAAAATTCTTGACCAGGCTGGATCAAAAGGAACAGGTAAGTGGACTTCACAGGAAGCCATGGACCTTCCTGTTTCCATTCCTTCTATTGATATGGCTGTGTCCATGCGTGACCTTTCCGTATATAAAGAACAAAGAATAAACGCTGCGCAACTTTACAAGCCTGAAGTCAGTCCAATAGAGATCTCTGAACAATTGCTATCGGATATTGAAAATGCACTGGCATTTTGTTTTGCCATTGCTTATGCCCAGGGACTCAGCATGCTGGTACAGGCATCGCAGATTCACCAGATGAATATTCCTCTTCCTGATGTGATCAAAACATGGCGAGGCGGCTGTATAATCCGTTCTGCTTTTTTAGGAAATTTTAGCAAGGCCTTCGAAAAAGAATCAACTCTTCCCAACATTTTACTTGATAAGGACATTGCTACCATATTGATGAACCGTGAAGAGAGTGTAAGAGCAGTTCTTGCAGCAGGAATGAATTCACGTATTCCCATGGCCTGTATGAGCAGCGCACTTGCTTATTACGATTCCTATCTAAGTGACCGATTGCCCACAAACCTGATACAGGCACAAAGAGATTTTTTTGGCGCACACACTTATCGTAGGATCGATAGGGAAGGCGTTTTTCATACCGAATGGAATTCGGATTAATCTGCTGACATGACAACCAACCCAACCAGCGTTTTACCAACCATCATCTTTATATTCGGCGGCAGTGGTGATCTTACTTACCGCAAACTGATGCCCGCCCTGTACAACCTTTATCTTGATGCCTATCTCCCTGAAAATTTTCTGATTGTAGGTATCGGAAGATCAACCTTTACCAACAGCAGCTTTCGCAATCATTCTAAAAAAGGTGTGGAAGAACATTCCAGAAGGCCGGGTTGTGTCAAGATCGCCTGGACCGAATTCGCAAAAAACATTGAATACATCAAAGGCGATACTGAGCTGGATACAACTTATAGAGCAGTAAGCTCCCGCATTAAAAAAGCAGAAGAAAACTGGAAGTCGGAGATCAACAAGATCTATTATTTTTCCGTGGCACCACAGATGGCTCCTACCATTGCCCAGAAATTGAACAAGTTCAAACTCACCAGTGATGTGGCCCGTTCCAGAATGGTTTATGAAAAACCCTTCGGTCATGACCTGGAAAGTGCAAGAAATTTAAATATCATGCTGGGCAAATTGTTCAGGGAAGAACAGATTTACCGCATCGATCATTACCTGGGAAAAGAAACCGTTCAAAACATACTTGCCCTTCGTTTTGCCAATGCTTTTTTTGAACCCATCTGGAACTGCAATTATATTGATCATGTGCAGATCACAGCTGCGGAAGATATCGGCGTTGAAGACCGTGGCGGTTATTATGAACGATCGGGAGCATTAAGAGATATGGTGCAGAATCATATCCTTCAACTCCTTTGCATGATAGCCATGGAAGCACCTGTGTCTTTCCAGGCAGATGAGATCAGGAATAAAAAACTGGATGTGCTCAATGCCATCAGGCGATGGCCCAGGGATGAAGTGCATCGTAATGCAGTAAGAGGCCAGTACAGTGCAGGCTGGATGAAGGGAAAGGAAACCATCGCCTACAGGGATGAAAAAAATGTGGCGCCGCAATCATCAGTTGAAACCTTTGCTGCTGTAAAATTCTTTGTCGATAACTGGCGATGGAAAGATGTTCCATTTTATGTTCGAACAGGTAAAGCACTTCATTCCAAGTCAACCATCATCACGGTTCAATTCAAGCCTGCACCTCAATATGCTTTTCCTGCAGAAGCAGGAGAAACCTGGAGGCCCAACAGGCTTACCATCAGCATACAGCCACAAATGGATATCCGTTTAAGATTCCAGGCCAAAAAACCGGGACAGAATTTAGTGTTGCAACCAGTAGACATGATCTTCAGTTATTCTGAAGCTTATGGTGATGAGCAACCGGAGGCTTACGAAACATTGTTGGAAGATGTGATCGAGGGCAATCCCACCTTGTTCATGCGTGCCGACCAGGTAGAAGCAGCCTGGCAGATTATTCAACCCATTTTGGAGTCATGGGAAGCGAGGCATCCTGTTGATTTTCCCAATTATGCTCCAGGTTCCTGGGGACCCGAAGATGCTGAAGCCCTGATCGCCAGGGATGGACATCATTGGGTGACACTTCCGGAGAATGAAAAACCAAAAAAAGAGTAGTCAGTTCAATGGAGACTACGGCAGTAAAACAATCATTACAAGAACTACTGAACCATGTCTGACTTCACCCGAAACTCTATCTCTTTACCTTACTTTTGCTCCAACATGAAACTTTCGCATTTATCACAGACTTTGATCGGTTCTGAAATTGTAAAACTGGGTGGTGAGATCCGTGAACGTATTCGCAAGGGCGAACACATTTATAATTTTACTGTTGGCGATTTTGACCCGCAAATATTTCCAATTCCGCAGGAGCTGGAAGATGCCATTGTTGATGCCTATCGTAAAAAATTTACTAATTATCCTCCGGGCGAAGGAAGCCTTGAATTGCGTGAAGCAGTCAGCGCTTTTGCACGTGAATATCAGGGACTGGAATACAATACAGATGAAATTCTGATTGCTTCGGGTGGCAGGCCCCTGATCTATGCGCTTTTCCGCGCAGTATGCGATAAAGGTGATAAGATCATTTACGCTGTTCCTTCCTGGAACAACAACCACTACGTTCATTTTGTAGAAGGCGAACACGTAGTAGTGGAAGCCAGGCCCGAAAATAATTTTATGCCTGTGGCAGATGATATCAGGCCCTTCATCAAAGAGGCATCTTTTATTGCTTTATGTTCTCCTCAAAATCCAACAGGAACTACTTTCCGCAAGGAAGAACTACAGGCAATCTGTGATATGATCGTTGAAGAAAATGAAAGAAGGGGTGATGGAGAGAAGAAACTGTATGTGATGTACGACCAGATGTACTGGCACCTTACCTATGGAGACATCAAACATTATGATCCGGTAACACTGAATCCTGCCATGCGTCATTACACCGTTTTTATTGATGCTATCAGCAAGGTCTTTGCATCAACTGGTGTGCGTGTTGGCTGGAGCATGGGACCTGCGCCACTATTGAATAAGATGAAGGCGATACTTTCTCATGTAGGTGCGTGGGCACCCATGGCCGAACAAAAAGCTTTGACGAAGTTTCTCTCGCAAAAACCTGCGATTGATAAATACCTCGCTCATTTCAAATCCGAACTGGAAGAAAGACTGAGGCGCATTTATGACGGTATTACCCGCCTCAAAAATGAAGGTTACAATGTAGATGCTGTATCGCCTGAAGCGGCTATTTATCTCACTATAAAAATGGACCTCACCGGTAAAAAAACAAAAGAAGGACAGGTACTCACCAACCAGTCTGATGTGACTTCCTATTTATTGCAACATGCCAGTCTGGCCATTGTTCCTTTTTATGCATTTGGAGCTTCAAGAAATTCTCCCTGGTACCGCCTGAGTGTTGGAACCTGCAAAAAAGAAGAGATAGATGAAATGCTGGAGAAGCTGGGAAAGGCGCTCAAAGGGCTGGAGGGGAGAGTTTAGTTCATAGTTCATGGTTCATAGTTCATGGTTCATGGCGATGGTAGGATGTTTAAGGTTTAAAGTTTAAGAGTTTAAGGTTCTTGTGAAGAACAAATCCAATTATTAAGTGGAAAAATTTAGAATAGACTTTTCTCATTTCACGATTGACGCTTCACTTTGGCCATTCCCCTCTGGAAGCTACTCACCACTCCCTACTGACCACTCACTCTAACTCACCACTCACTACTCACCACTCACCAAACCTCAGTTCTTATTGATCAGAAAATGAAAGGGCTTCAGCCGAAAATGACGTGTTGCTTTTATGATGGATTTGGCCTTGCTGGTAATGCGGTTACGTGTAGCCAGCTCATTGGCCGCGCAGAAGATATCACTCCTTTCAACCTGTAACAGGATCCTGTGGAGACATTCCACTTCATGCTGAAGCAGATCGTCGTCAAACCAATCTGCTTTATACAACAGCAATAGATCCCTGTCATAATTTTTCATCGCGCAAAATTTATTTCACTTCATCATCTCGTGCTGGGACAACCGCAGCTGCTTCCCTTGCCAGAACCGGAGTAATAATTTTTACTGCAGGCCGACAGTATTATCGCAGTCAAGAACAATGCCATGTAAACTCGTTTTTTCATAAGTGGTTTTCTAAATTAAACTATTTTACAAAGGTTTTAGTATGCCTGTTGATAAACGGCAGGAAAATTAACATGGAAAACCCGGATCACCATCTTCCCCGCAAAATTCTGGTGGCCCCTCTCGACTGGGGACTGGGCCATGCTACCCGCTGTATCCCCCTGATCCGCTCCCTCCTCAGGCAAAACGCCGGGGTGGTTCTGGCCGGAGACGGTGTTATCAGGACGCTCCTGGAGACTGAATTTCCACAACTCCCTTTTGCCGAACTAAAAGGCTATGGGGTTTCTTATTCCAAAAACCGCTGGACACTGCCCTTCACCATCGCCTCACAAATTCCAAAAATTATTTCAGCCATACAATACGAAAATGAACGACTGGCGGATATCGTAAAAGAACATGGCATTGAGGGTATAATTTCAGATAACAGGTATGGATTATACCATGAATCCGTCCCTTCAGTGATTATGACCCACCAGCTGCTGGTGAAAACCGGGTTCGGCAAAACAGCTGACAGCTACCTGCAAAAACTTCATTACGAATACATCAGCAATTTTTCGGCGTGCTGGATACCCGACCAAGAGCAGGCTCCCGGACTGGCCGGCGAACTATCGCACCCGACAAATATGCCTGCAGTTCCTGTTCAATATCTCGGTCCATTATCAAGGATGCAGGAAGGACCTCAGAAAGAAGATCACCTGCTCATCATTCTCTCAGGTCCTGAACCCCAAAGAACCCTGCTCGAAAATATTTTACTCGAACAACTAGAATCTTATAAAGAACAGGTTGTACTGGTAAGAGGACTTCCCGGCGGTCAGGAAAAAATAAATGCCCCTTCCCATGTCAGAGTTTATGATCACCTGCCGGCAGCATCACTGAACCAACTGATGAATGAAGCTTCATTCATTATCAGCCGTTGTGGTTATAGCACGGTGATGGACCTGGCTGCAATTGGAAAGAAAAGCATCCTGATCCCTACTCCCGGACAAACAGAACAGGAATACCTGGGCAGGCATTTGATGCAACAGCACTTCGCACTGAGTATCGATCAAAATAAATTCAGACTCAAAGGAGCGCTCGACCTGGCCAAACATTTTCCCTACAGTTTTACCAGTCTGAAATCATCAGCATTGGATGAAACCATCGTTACTTTTCTCAACAACCTGCCTGAAAAAATCTAAGCTTTCAATTGACATAGCTGCTATTATCTTTGTTCCCCTGTGAACAAAACAACACGCGCTCACCTGGCAGTACTCTGCACCAATCTTTTTTTTGCAGCCAATTTCAGCCTGATCAAAATGATCTCTCCTTCACTAATGGGACCATTGGCGGTGAACGTGCTTCGCGCCTCAATCTGTGTGATCCTGTTCTGGATCGTATGGAGTTTTGGAAGAACCAATGCTGCCTTTCAAAAGAAAGACCTGGGAAGATTTCTCTTATGCGCACTTACAGGTGTTGCACTAAACCAGGTATTGTTCATCAAGGGACTTACACTTACTTCTACCATTCATGCTTCCTTTCTGATGCTGGTGACTCCATTGGTGGTAACACTCTTTGCCGTGTGGGTTTTGAAGGAATCATTCACAGTCATCAAAGCATTGGGATTGTTGCTTGGTATTAGCGGTTCTGTATTTCTGATTCTTCAAAAAGAAATTGGAGATCATGCTACTAATTATTTACTGGGCGACATCCTGATCATCATCAATGCCATTTCTTATTCCATTTATTTTATCCTGGTAAAGCCTTTGATGAGATCTTACAGCCCGCTTCACGTGATCCGCTGGGTATTTACTTTCGGGGCACTGATGATTCTTCCCTTTGGCTGGAACGAAACCATGCAGATCAACTGGAGTGGATTTCAATGGCAGCATTATGCAGCATTAGTAACAGTAATTCTTACGGGAACTTTCCTGGCTTATTATTTCAATGCCTATGGCATTCAGCATATCGGCGCCGGAGCAACAGGTACCTATATTTATACACAGCCGGTATTTGCCGTACTCATTGCCACCATCTTTCTTCATGAATCTTTCTCCTGGCAAAAAGCACTGGCCGCCTGTCTTATCTTCAGTGGCGTGTACCTGGTGAGCTTTCACCGAAAAAGATCATGATATTTTTTTAGGATAATCGAAGAAGAGAAATTTCTTTGGCGCCTCCTCAAAGTTCTTCCAGCTTACAGTTTCTGCTGCCAGGGCAAACATGGCACAGGTGGGCATGTCATCTACTTTTACTTCGGTGAGTGAAGCAGCAAATTCTGAAATACCAGGATTGTGTGAGAATAAAGCAACAGCTTCATATTTATCGTCGATTGCGCTAATGGATTTGAGAAATCCTTCCTGCGTTGCCATGTAGAGATCTTCCATGAGCTGGATGTCCTCTTTTTTTATCCCAAATTCTTCAGCAAAAAAACGGGCCGTGCGTTTGGCTCTTTTTGCAGGACTGGAAACAAGGTGATCAAGTTTTATCGTCTCACTGAGTCTCTTCGCCATTTCGGGTGCATCTTTTTTTCCTCTTTCATTCAATGGCCTGTCAAAATCTGAAAGCCCTGGCTCACTCCAGCTGCTCTTGGCATGTCGAATAAGGATCAATGTTTTCATATATTAAATTTCGGATGTAACTGGGAAGAGTGTAAGAAAAAATCGAACCAGTATGAAATTGTGATTGAAAGGCAGGAGCACAAAGGGCATGAAGAACCACGACGGACACAAAGCTTAATAACTTAATTTCTACTGATCATGCATCTTAATGAGATAAAACTCAACTAGGAGTGTAGTTGCCTGAAATATGTTGACCGTTTTTGAGCTAATTAAATCAACTCAAAAAACGAAGCATATGGCTAAACCAGAACAGTTAAACGCAAAAAGTACAAGAGTCCATCGTTATTTTAGTGAAGCCTTCAAAAGAAAGAAGGTGGAGGAGTTGGACAAGAAGCTCATTA
>JAEWKK010000039.1 GCA_023386045.1 Bacteroidota bacterium | reverse complement strand
CAAATACCTGGCTGAAGAAAAAATGTTGGATCGCTTAACTTTAGAATCAGACAGTAATATCCTAACCCTATAAAACTAAATAAAGAAAATCCTTTAACTGTCAGATGAAGTAGTGACGATTACATTTGATTTATTTGAAACCTGAATATCTCTCATCTCACCTATTCCCACTCTGCCTCTCTACAAATGCCATCTCCCTTTACTATCTGCCATAAGCCATACGCCATCTGCCATATGCATTCTATGAACCATGAACCATGGACTTAATCACAAGCCATATGCCTTTACTATTTGCCATACGCCATCTGCCTACTATGAACTATGATCTATGAACCATGATCTATGAACTATGATCGACCAACAATCAACTAAACCTTATCTTCGCAGCGCTAAAATTTAAATATGCTGCCTAAGTATAAACGCATTCTTCTCAAGCTCTCCGGTGAATCATTGATGGGTGATAAAAGTTTTGGTTTTGATACGGCTGTTCTGGGCCAGTATGCCCTCGACATCAAATCCATTACAGAACTGGGTGTACAGGTAGCCATCGTGATCGGCGGTGGTAATATCTACCGCGGTATGAATGAAGCGGAAACGGGCATTGAAAGAGCTCATGGAGATTATATGGGAATGCTGGCCACGGTTATCAATGGCATGGCCCTGCAGGCGGCGCTGGAAAAGATTGGCGTATATACCAGGCTGCAAAGTGCTATCAAAATGGAGCAGATCGCAGAACCTTATATCCGTAGAAGAGCGATCCGCCACGTGGAAAAAGGACGTGTGGTGATCTTCGGCGCCGGTACCGGTAATCCATACTTTACTACAGATACAGCAGGTTCCCTGAGAGCCATTGAAATAAAAGCGGATGTGATCATGAAAGGCACAAGGGTTGATGGCATTTACACTGCCGACCCTGAAAAAGATCCTTCAGCTACAAAATTCAGCAGCATTACTTTCCAGGAATGTATCAGCCGCAAGCTTAACGTCATGGATATGACTGCCTTTACGCTTTGCATGGAAAACGAACTGCCCATTGTTGTTTTCGATATGAACAAACCCGGAAACCTCCGTCGCGTGGTGACTGGTGAGAAAGTGGGAACCCTTGTCAGGGGTTAATCCTTAGCCCGGCTATGGGTTTTCAGAAAAAATGCTTAGCTTTTCGCCTGAAAACTTACTGAGA
Source organism: Bacteroidota bacterium (assembly GCA_023386045.1). Taxonomy (GTDB): domain Bacteria; phylum Bacteroidota; class Bacteroidia; order Chitinophagales; family Chitinophagaceae; genus Flavisolibacter. The sequence goes on along the minus strand of JAEWKK010000039.1, from coordinate 3,885 downwards.
CTAACTGATGCCTACCGTCGCCATTAATCTGACCTTAATTGGGTTCATAGTGTTCCCTATCGTAGCCCTTATTTTCGGCTTTGCCGTTTACTTCTTTATCAAAAGCCGTAAGAACCTCAAAGAAACCCTGGAAGCCAGCAAGATCATTGCTTCTCCTTTCCTTAAAAAAGAAAAAGTAACCAGTTATAAACGCAGTTCCCTGGTGGAGCTTGAAGAGCAGTTTGCCCGGCAGCGATTTGAGGCTTCTAAATCAGAACAAGCTACTGTTAGCAGTTCAAAAAAACTTCCCGTTCAGGAAGATGAGAACCTGGTGCAAAACCTCAAGCAAACTATCGCCCAGCAACAGAACATGCTGAACAAATACCTCGATACCATTCGAGAAGTTGAGAACGAGGGCAGGGAAGAATTGAGAAAAAAGAATGAAGAACTCCAGGATGAAATCATTCACCTAAGTGAAGTCATCGAGAAAAAAAATGATGAGATCAAAGACCTGGTTCAGCAGGCAGGTGCGGCACAGAAGATGGCAGCAAAAATTGAAGAGGTTTACCAGGAATTTGACCAGCTGCAAACCAAGATGCAGGTTCTGGAAAGACAGGCTGGTCGCGCCAATATTCTTGCACTTGAACTGGAAGACACCAGGAATGCTTATGAAGTGATCCATAAAGAACTTTCCAGAAAGCAGGAAAAGCTGGAAGAGGTAATGCTGGAAAACAGGAGCATGCAGGAAGAGATCAACATGCTGGAGGATAAATTATCTGAATCAAACCTGCAGCGTCAGCAGCTTCAAAAGAAAGTACAATTCCTTACAGAACTCAATAATGATATGCAGGACATATCTGAAACCAATAAAAAGTTGCAGACTGAAATGCGTCGTATTGGAGAGCTGGAGAGCATGCTCAATATGATGGCCGAAGAAAGAGATTACCTGCTAAGAAAGAAGCTGGAAAAATAATTGCTGCTAACTTTGCGCATCAATTTGTTGTATGAATGCTGACATTGCCCACCTGCGCAGAGACTATTCTTCCGAAAGTTTACTGGAACACGATGTTGCTCACCACCCTATAGACCAATTTGATAAATGGTGGCAACAGGCGCGCAAAAGCGAGTTGGATGAAGTAAATGCAATGACCCTTGCTACTTCTTCTATCGACGGAATGCCTTCGGCCCGCATTGTTTTACTTAAAGGTTACAATAAGGAAGGCTTTGTGTTTTTTACCAATTACAACAGCTACAAAGCCATGCATCTGGATGAAAATCCTAAAGCCTGCCTGGTATTTTTCTGGAAAGAACTGGAACGCCAGGTAAGAATCACAGGCCTGGTAAAAAAAATTCCTGCTGCCGACAGTGATAGTTATTATGATTCCAGACCCAAAGGCAGCCAGCTCGGTGCCTGGGCTTCTCCTCAAAGCCAGGTGATCCCAAACCGTGAATGGCTCGATGAAGCCTATTTACAGGTATCACAAAAATTTGGTGAGAGCCAGCCTAAAAGGCCGGACCATTGGGGAGGTTATATTGTACAACCTGTGATCATTGAATTCTGGCAGGGAAGGCCCAGCAGGCTTCACGACCGCCTTCAATATACTTTGCAGCAAAATGGCAGCTGGCAAATTGAAAGACTTGCTCCCTGAAAAAGATTAGCTGGTAACAATGAAAGAACTTTCATTCTTGCAGAAGCTGCAGGATATAAAGTGAGTTGTAAAGATTGTGGCAGCTTACTGTATTACTAAAACTTAACCGATGTATTCTACATGGTAATAAATGAATGTCGAACAGAGAACCAGCCAGGCGGCAAAAGATCAAACCCGATTAGTTAAGACCCGGTTCTGCTGTCCGAATTCCTCAGGCTTTCTTGGCTGCGGCAGGCTGATTACCGGTAATTTTTTTATCTCCAGCAGGCCTTGACTTACCAAAAGATCCTTTGAAGATTTTTCCTTTCTTGGTTTTTTTATCACCTCTTCCCATGATTGTATTTTTTAGTTGACAAATGTCGTGAAAATTTGTTTGACAAAACATTAAAACAAAGCCCCGCTGAAGCGGGGCTTCAATTCGTTTGTTCAGCAATTAGAGTTTTGCAGAAAGCTCTTTACCAGCTTTGAAGCGGGCAACTTTCCTGGCTTTGATTTTAATTACTTCACCTGTTTGAGGATTGCGACCATTACGGGCAGCTCTTTTTGAAACAGAGAAAGTTCCAAATCCTACGAGAGTAACTTTACCACCACCTTTTAATGTCTTTGTTACAGCTTCAACAAAAGAGTCAAGGGTTGCATTGGCTTGTGTCTTGGTGATGCCAGCATCATCAGCGATCTTGTTAATCAATTCAGCTTTGTTCATAGATGATTTTTTAAAAGTTTTGAGAGGGACAAATTTAGAGGCTTTTTAATTCAAACAAAATATTTTTCATCAAACTTTATGCGTACAATACTATCGTAAAATCCACATGGGATAAGGGTTTCAGACAAATTGACTTTGCTGTTGTGACGTTGACAACTTTAGTTAAGTCGCTGAAACACCTGACAGACAAGGGTTTCAGCTTACAATAGCTGAAACGCAGGCTCAGTAAGCTTTTGAAGGTTTATGTAAAACAACTGAACAGGCAACCATCACTGAATTTAATTTCTGCACAACTACTGCACAACTTCCATTACACTTCTGAATGCAATAAAACCATCACCCCATCTATCATAAGAAAGCTGGCGCATGTCTGCAGCATAAATTGTGATGTAACGGTTATAATCGGCTTTTGAATTGGCTTCGTATTGTATGGCATAGGTTGGTCCTTCTGCATCATCCACTTCAAGTAGCCTGAGTATCCTGTAGTTTACAAAACAACCTGTTTCCATAATAGCAGGAATGTGTTCATTCACCAGCCATTCCAGCCAGTCTTCAGCAATGGATTTTTCCACCTTGATTGTTACATTGTATATGACCATCAGTTCAGTTTTTCAGTTTCAAGTTCAAGGTAAACAGGACAATGATCGCTGTGCTTAATATCCGGATAGATCTCTGCGTCTTTCAGGTAAGGTTGCAAAGAATCCGTGACGCTGATATAGTCGATCCGCCATCCTTTATTTGAAAGTCTTACGGAAGGAAAACGCTGGCTCCACCAGCTGTAACGGTGTGGCTCCGGATGAAAATGCCTGAATGAATCAATCCATCCGTTACTATAAAACTTGTCCATCCATTCCCTTTCCTTTGGAAGAAAACCAGAAGTGTTTTTATTCCCTGCAGGATTGTGAATGTCAATTTCCCTGTGTGCGATATTATAATCACCACAGAGAATAATATGTGGATGTTGTTTTCTTAGATCCTGAACATAATCGTAAAATTCATCGAGCCACTGGTATTTATAGTTCTGTCTTTCATCTCCCGTTGTACCCGATGGAAAATAAGCATTGATCAGCCGAAGCTTCCCAAAATCAAGCTGGATCACTCTTCCTTCTGAATCACTTACTTCATGGCCTGTTCCGCATTGCACATGATCAGGTTCAATTTTGGTGAAGACGGTAACACCACTGTATCCTTTTTTTTGAGCGCAAAACCAATGATCATGATAACCCAGCTCGTTGATCAAAGCCCTGTCGATGTCAGATTGTTGTGCCTTGTTTTCCTGGATGCAGATCACATCTGCAGGATGACTGCCCAGCCAGTCAATAAAACCTTTCTTCATGGCAGCCCTGATGCCATTGACATTATAACTGATGATCTTCATAAGGCAAATGTAAATCATAGTTCATGGTTCATGGTTCATGGTTCATAGTATGTAAGTGCCTAAAATACGTTGACCGTTTTTTTAACTCCTGTTGATTTAGTTTTTGTACTCTTTGGCAATGGATAATTTTTCTGATTCTGTTCAATAGTGGTAGTAAAGTTGCAAAAATTATCTAT
>JAEWKK010000020.1 GCA_023386045.1 Bacteroidota bacterium | reverse complement strand
CGTGAGAACATGTCTAATTGACTGCTTGGACACAAAAGGCTCTCACTCTTTTTCACTTTATAGCATCAAAACTATTGGTATAAAAAAAGAAAAAACAAGGTCTTTGCAAACATAGGAGAACACAAAGAATATCGAACAAATGAACATCAAACATGACTCTTACAGGGTCCCTTAGGGTGACAAGGGCAATTCATAAACGACTCAACTCGTGAACTTGTGCTTTGTCCGCCGACTTTGTGATCCGAAGCTCAGCGAAGGTGGAAACTCGTGAACTTTTGAACTCGTGAACTGACCCAACTATGAACCATGAACCATGATCTATGAACTATGATCTATGAACCATGAACTCTGCACCCCCACTTGCCACCAATACCTTATCTAATTATCTTTACCTGCTTTTCAAAAAATCAACGCAACCATGAATCTGTACCTGAAGCATTTTTGCTTACTCCTGATCAGCATTAGTCTTTACTCCCTACCAACAAAAGCACAGTGGATGCAATGGGAATGCAGGAGCAACAATAGCCTGAGTGAATTTGGAAATTACCTGAATGACATGAAGGACAGGGGTTATGCGCCTGTTAACCTGAATGTGGTGAACTACTACAACGAACCCAGGGTCTCCAGCATCTGGCACAAAGCAAATATAAACGACTGGGCATGCTGGTATGGAATGAACCAGCAGGCTTTCATTGAACAGATCCAACATTTTAATGGCAGGGGATTAAGTCCTGTTGATATCGCTGTATGGACAGAAACTAATGGCGAAGCAAGGTTTGCTGCCATCTGGCAAAGGATCAATTATGAAGGTGTTGTTGAAATTGGAGTGAGCGAATCTGCACTTAAAAACATGATCCTTGACTATGACAAAAAAGGCTACAGTCCCAAAGACATCAATGGGTATACATCAGGCAACACCATCCTGTATACCTGCATCTTTGATAAAGAACCAAGAGGCCAGCTCTCTATTGCCTTTGGTAAATCAGAAGTGGAATTCCAGCAGGAATTTGATCAAAATACACCTCTGAATTATTATCCCATCGATGTCAGTTATTTCAATTTTGGTAACCAAATATTGTGTAATGGCATCTGGGCAAAGAATTCTCAAACCTGGGATAGCAGGAAGGGCTACACTGAAGAAGAATTCCAGGATTATCTTGACCAAAAAACCGACGATGGGTTTGTACCTGTGGACATCGACCAGTATTTCAAGGATGGTAAACTTTATTATGGAGCCACACTGACCAAAGCAAGTTATTCCAATCCCATTTCAACACCACAGTACAAATCGTTTCATACTTCAAATACAGAAAACAACAGGCTGGCAATATCGCCGGTGGAGCAACAGACACAGGTCTGGTGCTGGCTGGCTACAGGTGAAATGATCTTTAAACATTATGGAATACCCAACCTGAATCCAAACGGCAATTTTCAATGCGGGATCATTGGATCGATCTTCAATAACAGTCCCTGTAATTCCAATTGCTTCAATAATGTTTGTATCAGGGGATCGGGATCCAATTACAATACAGTTCGCATGTTTAAGGATTATTCATGGATCGCAGCAAGAAAGGTATTTTCCTGCCAGGAAGGCTATGAGCTGGATTATTCCACCATCAAATCCAACATAGACCGGCAAAAGCCCATCCTGTGCGGTATCTCACCTACAAGAAAACAATACTATAGTGGAGCAGAGCATGTGGTAGTATTAACCGGTTACGAGGTGATTAACCAGGTTCCTTATATCATTATCAATGATCCCTATCCTTATCCATCATACGATAATCCCTACCTGAAATTCAATGCTGTTATGCTGCAAAAGAACCAGTACCGTATCAGTCTGCAAAGCTTTACCAATGATCTTTTCTGGCACTGGTCATTGTCGGATATAGAGATTGATTGAGGGGGAGGAGGATCATAGATAAGGACGGAGAGATGGTTCATAGTTCATAGTTCATGGTTCATGGAAGAGAGACTGTTCATAGATCATAGTTCATACTTCATAGGGGCGTACTAAAGGAAAAAGCTTTTGTATGGCAGATAGTTAATAGTATTTGGTTCCGGCAAAACAATAATGCAGGGCAAATGATGAAGATGCTTTGATCTCAAGCCAGGCTATAAGCCATATGCCATTAGCCAAAAACTATGAACCATGAACTATGAACCATGCATTGTCCGCCGAAGCTGCAGAGCAGCGAAGGTGGAAACTATGAACTACTTCCTGAACACCATCTTCTTCTTACCCTGCTGAAACAGCATTTCTGAAATATTTCCATCCGCATCAGACTGAAAGAGAACTTCAGTGTCGATAGGCTTAATGTAAAATGCAGTAGCAGATTCAGCGAGAAGTTTGAAGGGTTGCTGCTGATCCAGCCTGCCTTTGAGTATGCCATCTTCAATAAAGACCTTTACCTGGGGACCTTTTTCCATTTGATAGGTTCCCTCCAGCTTTTGCATTTCCTGTACAGTCAATTGTATGAATTTCCTTTGCTTCGGCAGTTCGTAGGGCTCGTTAAATACGAGAGAAGTCAATGCTTTTGAGATCTGTGCACCCTTAGACTCAAAATAATTGGAAAGGAAGATGATACAGACATCTTCTGCCGGGTAGCGGATGATGTTGGATTTATAGCCATCAATCGAACCCGAATGACTGACCTCCACCCTGCCCTTCACCGTATCAATTTGCCAGCCGAAGCCATAACCAAAACGATTGGGCTGTAACATTTGTTGAAGTGAGGCTGCAGATAAAAACTTTGTCTGGTACAATGCCCTGTCCCATTGATACAGATCTGCTGCAGTGCTGTACATGGCTCCGGCACCAGCAAGCACCGACATATCATTAAAACGTGCTAAGGCATATTCATTTTCAGGTGAGGCCTGGTAGCCGATGGCTTTTAAAGCAGACTGTCGGTCATTCAGGTCAATTCCAGTATGTTTCATCTTTAGGGGCTTGAAAATATACTGCTCCATCAATTGCTTAAAAGATCTGCCAGTAGCCAGTTCCGCGATATAGCTCAAAAGAATATAATTGGAATTGCTGTATTCAAATTTGCTGCCCGGAGAAAAACTATAGGATTCATTCTTGATTCGTGATACAGTTTGTTCCAGTGTGGCCGGTTGACCAATCCATTCCGCATAGTATTGCTTCATGGTGGTAATGCTTTTGATGCCGGATGTATGGTTCAATAAATTTTCAATAAGAACAGAATCGCCCTTGGGATAATCAGGGATAAATTTTGATAAGGGATCTGTAACAGAAAGGAGTTTGTTTTCCTGCAGCTTCAGGATGAGCGCAGCTGTAAACTGCTTGGTGACGGATCCGATTCTGTATTCTGTTTCAGGACTGTTCTTTATTTTCTTTTCACGGTTGGCTTCTCCATAGGACTTTAGAAAAACGACCTTACTTTTTTTCGCGATCAGCACTGTGCCTGAAAACTGGTCCTGCTGCGCATAAGCATTGAGAAGCGCATCAGCTTTAGTAGATAAATCCTGAGCGGACAAAAACATTGGAATAGATAAGAGGAGACCCAATAAATATTTCATGAAAACTTATTTGTAGGGATTGGACGAGGATAAATAGGATGAGGTTACAGGGTTGTAGCGGTGAAGAACATAACCGGTAAGGCGGTAAAACGGTAAGGATATTTGAGGGATTACCGGCAAAACGGTAAGAAATAAAGACATGACAACGAGTACCGCGGATGATTCTTTCAATGCTATGTCACCGCTGGGGAGACTTCGTCGGGAAAGAAAGAGGAAATGTTCCAGCGCCTTTTCCCGTGGGTTTCTATAGAACACTTCAACTATAATATCTGCCAACGGGGAACAGCGCCTCCAGTGACGTAGCGTAGCACGCAGCGTGAACTTTAACCTAAGATGGCCGGATAGAATGACGTTTCGCCGATGGCGATTTCGGGAGAGGAAAAGTATGAATAGAGGAAATATACCGGGTCGAAATCGCCTTGACTTTTTTGTTACTTTTTTTGTTAAGAAAAAAAGTAAGTAGTAACCGGGAAGAGGGGAAGACGGGATTTTATTTCTCGATGAACCAATAAGAATTTCCTGAGGGATTTGCCGGGAAAGAAAAGCGCAAAACCATAAGGGGTATTTTAAATAAAAGATCTGGCGCTTATATTGGCACCCATAAAAAGGAAAAGAAACGAACAGATAGTTCGGCAGATGATCCTGTTAATGAATAAAAATGAAAATTCTATTAAAGAAAGTTTTTGCTATCCTGATCATATTACTGGTTCATCAGTCTTCATTTGGCCAAACTATTATTGTAAACGGTCAGCCATCCAATGGCAAATTGCAATGGAGCGATTTTACCGGGAAAGTAGACAAAACCTCAACCTTCCATGCCTATACTGCATATAAATACAGGACGAAGATCAAAAGCATAAAGCCTAGCGGGGATTCAGTTATCATTGAAGGCTTTGAAGTAGTCCTGGAACTCGACCCTTCGAAATCATGGGCCAGAATGAAAAATGTTTCCGATGAACTGCTGGTCCACGAGCAGGGGCATTTTAATTTTGGAATCCTCACCATGAAAGAAATCCTGGAACAGGTGAAGCAAACACATTTTACGGCAAGTAACTTCCAGGTTAAACTTCAAAAGATTGTAGACCAGGTAGCGAAAAAATATCATGAAATGGGAAGACTGTATGATGAAGAAACCAAACATCATATGGATCAACAACAACAGTTGAAATGGAATGAGTTTTTCAAGTCTGTATTGCCGGAACTTTATTAGTGGAAGAAAATTTTAACTGCCTAACCTAATTCTTCGTATTTGTTCACACTCGATTGGTTTGCAACTCTAATTCTAATGAATTTCTCAATGATGCCTAAGAGTAAATGAATTTAAAAATTCTACAGGTCAAAGTTTCATAAAACTACCCTTCCACTCTTCCTTTTTATCTGTATTGATAATACGAACCATGTACTTCCCCTGGGCAAATGATGAAAGATGAACAGTGTGTGTTGAATGCGCCTGGTTTTCTGTATATACCAACTGCCCCGACATATTGAAGATTTGGATTTTGTACCTGCCGGTCTGCGGTAATTGAATATTAATCCTGTTAAAGGCAGGATTTGGAGCAATGGTAAATCTTTCTTCACCTGGTGAAGGATCTACAGCAGTAACCGAATAATTGATACTATTTGAAAATGTACTGGTACACACACCAGAAGAAATCACCACTGAATAAATGCCTGATGAACTGGCAGTATAAGACTGACCAGTAGCGCCACTGATCAGATTCCCATTCAGGTACCATTGGTAGGCATCTGCTGTTGTGGAAGTCAGCACATTGCCGGAAATGGTGATAACAGGAGCCGTTAGGTTACACAAAGGATTGAAAAAACCCGAGGAGTTATTCAAACGAAATACGACAAGGTGCTCAGATGAAGAAGAAGAGGCATAGCTGCAACCCGATAAGATAATTTTATTACCCTGGCTGCCAATGGTACCAAAATTTGAATACATCCCGGTTTCGGTAATACTCAGTTTACCATTGGTTCCAAATGTATTATCAAGCAAGCCGTTGCTGGTAAAGCGTAAAATACAAAGATTTCTCCCAACTGCGATGATGGCTACATCACCAGACATAAGAATTTTACCATCATTCTGTACCGCAATAACAAATCCAATATCACCAGAACCAGATACAACATCGGTTATAGCAAAACCGTTGGTACCAAAGCTTGAATCTGGCTGACCAGTTGTAGTAAACCGGATTAAAGCAAAATCTCCTGTTACTCCTAAATTAGCATATGTGCTGCCGCCAGCCAGTATTTTACCATCTGGCTGAATAGCTAAACAGGTACCGACAATACCTGCCGGATGATTCGAAATATAAATCCCATTAGTTCCAAAACTGTTATCAAAACTGCCGTCAGTATTAAAACGTGCTACACCTATTTGTTGAGTTGCACCTACATATTTTGATGCAACAATCACGATCTTTCCATCGGGTTGAACTTTAATTCCTCCGGTTCTATCATTGGGAATTACCTCCAGCAAGTTTGAAATTAATTTTCCATCACCATCAAAACTGTTGTCCAGTGAACCGTCAGCATTAATTCGAAAAAGGCCCAGCTGAACTGTCTGTGCACTACTTGGGCATGTTAACCCCACAATTTTGCCATCCTGTTGCAATGCAATTCCAATTGCATGGCTAACGCCGGTGCTATAATAAGATATAATGCTTTTTCCAGCAGAGCCGAAACTGCTATCTATGATACCGTTTGCATGTAATCTTACAACTAGCGGATGTACGGCCCCTCCTGAAGAAATATGACCACAAAGCAGGATCTTACCATCGGGCTGCAGGATCATGTCGTTAATAAGTGTTGAGGCGCTGAAATTGGAAGTAAATTTTCCACCTGTTCCAAAACTATTATCGAGATTTCCATTAGCCAGATGGCGAAATACTACAAAAGACAAAGGACTCTCTTCAATTGTTACCATCTGCAGTATTCTGCCGTCTGGTTGAACAACCATTTGTTTCACATCAGTAAGTTCAGGGAAAAATTCAGTTGAAGAAACTCCATTGGTACCAAAGGTCTGGTCAATTGTTCCATCCTGGCTGAAAGCGTGTAATGATAATAACAGGCTAAGGGTAATGATTGATAGTCTCATAAGCTGCGAGCAATATACAAAATAAAATACATAGGTTTGGGTCAGGTGTTTAAAATGGTTTATTCCTTCTGTTGCCCTTGCAGAGGGAGTTGATCTCCGGGATTTCGGGAACTTGTAAAATTCAAAGATGGACATCATGTTTGAATAAATGAAGGACAGATACTTTACTTGAAAAACGATGGCAAGATGCCCAATCAATTCCAGGAACAACAGGTCATTGAACTTATCAGTCCTTCCCGCGGTGACCATATTGTTTCCTGAGTTAGGCATAACTGCAATTTTAATTGGTGAATAGATGATTGACATCCGATGGACTGAAGCTGAACGAAGCAGGATTATTGTTGCGCTGTTAAATAAAATCCAATGCGCATAACGGGGAGGTTCGGTCGAGAAATTGATTGGTGGTTGATCGAAGGATGAACGAAGGATCATCGAAGGTTGAACGTAGGCTGAACGTACGTTCATTGTAGGATGATTGTAGGATGAACGTCCAACGAATGTACTGACTTGTACTAAAATAACTTTACAGGTAGAAGTAGGTTATACGGTAAGAACTTTACAGTGGGGAGGCAATGAAGATTGATCCATGGACTATAGACTATGAACCATACCCTACTAATTACAAATAATCATAATTATCTCCTATATTGCCTGCGTGAAAAAAATAATCAAACAGATATACGATGGTCTGCCTTTGAAAAAGGAAGTATTTTCTATTATCAGGCCTTTGAATATACCCCAAAAGATTTACCAGCACCTTTCTTTCAAAGGTCCTTTTAAGGTAAATATCGGCCGGGGCTTTACCATCAACCATTATGGTTTTGCACTTGAAAATGAATTGTTCTGGGGAGGACTAAAACAATGGGAATCGGTATCTCTAAAATTATGGATGCAACTTTCAAAATCTGCACATACCATTTTGGATGTTGGTGCCAACACTGGCATCTATTCTCTGATAGCAGGGGCAGTGAATCCATCCGCTGACATTTATGCTTTTGAGCCATTAAATGGCGTGTACAAAAGACTACAAGAAAATCTTAAACTGAATAAGCTGTCCATCAAAGCTTATGATCTGGCAGCTTCCAATAACAATGGCAAGGCAAGCTTTTATATTGATGATCCTAATTTTTCATATGGATCCAGCCTCAATAAAAACCATCAGTCCTGCTCTAATAAAATTCAACAGGAAGTGGAAACAATCACCCTTGACAGGTTCAATGAGGAACACAACATCGTGCCTGATCTCATAAAAATCGATGTAGAACGTCACGAACCTGAAGTAATTGAAGGATTGCAAAACACCCTCAGTAAGTCATGGCCCACCATGCTCATAGAAGTGCTGGATGAAAATATCGGCGAAAGGCTGAAGGAAATTTTAAAGGATACGCCTTACCAATATTATTCTATCGATGAAAAGAACAATACAGTTAAAAGAATGAAGGAAATGGGAAAGTCGGATGATTTTAATGTGCTGGTTTGCACGCAAGAAGTAGCTAAGAGACTTGAACTTCATTAATATAGCTATCCTTTAAAAAGGGAAGGAATAAAGATTATCTCCTATTTTCGTCCCGTGCAGCATTTAACTATTTGGGACCTGGTTCTAACGCCTATTTACCTGGGTATATTGATCTATTTTGCTAAAAGGTACCGAGACAAAAAATATCCAAAAGGAAATGTCTTAAGGCGTTATTATTTACCTGGACTACTTGCTAAATTTTGTGGCGCCATCATAATAGCTTTAATCTATGAATATTATTACCAGGGTGGCGACACATATAATTATTTCGCCCATAGCAAGATCATTAACTCTTCTTTTTCAGATTCATTTGAAACTTGGGTGCAATTAATCTTTAGAAGTTCGCCTGAAAACAACCCCAAACTATATGAATATGCCAGCCAGTTGGAATGGTATAATGATCCAGCTTCTTACACTGTTGCAGTGGCAGGCTCTATACTTGGCCTTTTGAACGGCACCACCTATATCCCCATCGCCTTGATGTTTGCCTTTATTGCCTATACAGGCATATGGGCAATGTACAAAGCTTTTGTACAGATCTATCCTGTCTTGCATAAGGAACTGGCCATTGCATTTCTATTTATTCCGTCAACTGTAATTTGGGGCTCTGCCATTTTCAAGGATACGATCTGTATGTTTGGACTGGGATGGCTTACTTACTGCACTTTCAGAATCTTCGTTAACAGAGATTTCAGCATCAAAAACATTTTAATGCTGGGTTTTTCTTTTTACCTAGTGGCGACAGTGAAACTGTATATTCTATTGGCCTTTGTCCCTGCTTTAAGTTTATGGCTGTTGTTAACCTATTCGCATAAGATCAAATCGGGAGGAATGCGCTTCCTTGTAAACCTGATCTTTATCGGAGTAACTGTTGGAGGATTCTATTTATTTACTACAGTCTTTGCTACTGAAATGAACCGCTACTCACTAGAGAACATCAGTAAGACCGCAGATATAACCCGTGACTGGATCATGTATGCTTCGGGTGATGAAGGATCGTCCTATAATATTGGAGAATTTGACGGCAGTATTGGAAGTACTTTGCAAAAATTACCTGCCGGTATCATTGTTACTTTATTCAGGCCGTTCCCCTGGGAGATTAGTAAGGTGATTGTAGCCTTATCTGCACTAGAAGCACTTGCCTTTTTTTATCTTACACTGAAGATAATCCTCGACCGGAAGATCAAACTAAGGAAGTTCATGAAAAATCCAACCGTGATCTTCTGCCTCACCTTTTCTTTAATATTTGCCTTTGCAGTGGGAGTATCTTCTGGAAATTTCGGTGCATTATCCCGCTACAAAATTCCCTGTCTACCTTTTTATGGAGCCTTTCTGATGATCTGCCTCTATTACACCAAAGCTTCTTTTGCGGCAAAAGTTCATTCAAACAAACTCAAAAACCTTCCAGCATAAGCCTGAATACTAAAGTTTTCTATTATGGTTTGCCTTCCCTTTATTCCCATGGATTTACGCAAGGATGGGTCTTGCAACAGCAAGCGCAGTGCTTCTTCCCATTCTTTTTCTTCCTTGCATAAAAATCCATTTTCGCCCTGCTTGATGATATTTTTATTAACACCAACCGGACTGGCTACAGCAGGTATGCCCAATGAAAGATATTGAATGATCTTAAAGCCGCACTTGCCTTCACTCCAGGCGTCTTCTTGTAAGGGCATGATACCAATATGGATCTTTAGTAGGTCTTCAATTTCACTAGCCTCACTCCATTGAATGAATTCAAGTCCTTTGAAAGAAAAAGACGGAGGTTTGTTGCAGATAATGAGTATCCTTAAAGGAAAACTTTCAGTCAATTTTTGCAAAAGTGGAACAAGTGGATCCAGATATTTTAGTGTAGAATGTGATCCTGTCCATCCAATCGTTAGAGATTCATGCTCCTCATCCCTGAGGCGATTATGACGATGCATCGTATCAACACAGGTGGGAAGCAGCACTACATTTTTATTGTACTTTCGGGCATATGCACAGAGGTAGTCGTTACCAGCTGATATCTTATAAGCCCATTGGCAAATTATTCGAATTTTCCAGTAAGCCTTACATCTATTTAGAAGATCATTTCCGGATTCTGGAATCCATATCGCATCGTCAAAATCATAAACGATCTTTTTGCGAAATATCTTGCTTATCAAAAATTCAAAAACCGGAGGTCCCAAAGGCGAAGCTTCCCGGTGAATAAAAACAAAATCAAATCTGTGCAATTCAAAAAACACAAGCCACAAACGTTTCAGAAAACCCTTCAAAACACCCCATGCTTTTTTAATTGGTGATGCATTACTATAAAGAATGGTGTAAGTTGCTGTATCCAAAAAGGGAATAACACGGTAATGAATTCCTGCCTCCTGTAAAATAGGAAGGAATAGCTCAACACGAAAGCGCTGAGAAGGAGCACGATTTTCAGGGTAAGGCACTACAAAAGCAACGCTAACTTTTCCGGGCATTTTTTCAGTTCTTATTGATTGGTTTTACTGACAAAATGTTGGCGGGTTTATTTTCAGGCGCAAGTAATTCATATGTCTGCTGGTAGAATTTCACACCCTTTTCAATATGAAAATAATCCAGCGCGTAGTTCCTCAGTACAGCGGCATCCGTACATACAAGGGATTTTATCTCTTCTTCCCATTTATTTTTATCATTTGATAATAAGACCCCACTTCCAGGATAGCGTTCGAGAATTAGATCCATATCCCCTATCCCTTTAAAAGCGATCACTGGAATACCGGAAGCCCAGTATTCTCCCAGCTTTGTAGGACTTCTTCCAATGGTTGAGAAAGACATTTTATAATAAATGAACCCAATATCAGCCGATCGGAGATAATCACTTACTTCGGTAAATGCCGCGTTGTAAATAGTCATCCTAGTGATTCCTGCATTCGTAAACATTTCTCGAATATCAAGGCTAATAAGGTCTTTAGAAAGGATGAGTAAAAAACTTTCAGGATAGATTTGTTGAAAACTAAGGAATACATCAATCAGCGTTTGGGGATCATAATTACCGCCTAGAGATCCGCTGTAAACAAATACTTTCTCATCTTCTGATATTCCCAACTTCTTCCTTATTCGAAGTCTGAACTCTGGTGTTGAATGTTTGAAAATATCAAAATCAACACAGGTTGGAATTACACCGATTTTTCCGGCATCTGCCAATCTCTGTTTTTGTATCTCTTCCTTTCCTTTATAAGTAAGGCTAACGGCAAAATCGCAGTAGTAAAAAAAATTTCTTTCCAGTCTTTTGAAATAACGGTATACCGGCTGATACATGAAGCTACTCCAGAAACCCGACTCCAGTTTTTCATCAGGCCACCAGCCACGCATGTCGAAAATAAATTTCAATCCGTATTTTTTCTGAAGGTTGCGGCCAATAATGGCGGATATGTAACCTCGGCAATGCACGATATCGAAATGGTACTGGTTATGCAGGTCTTTGCTAATACGAAGGCCTTTATTCACATCGTAAATAGTTGATAGTACCGGAGGTGTTTTTGTATACATTAACGGATGCCAGATTAGTCCATGCGCATCTATAATCTTTTTTATGGTATCTCCTTCTTTTTGAAAGAGGGCTTGTTTTTCAAAGGAGAGAATAACGATCTTGTTACCCATTCCGGCAAGTCGCTTTAAATAGGAAAGTATCTGCGACTGGCCAAGAGCATCTGTAAGTCCGTCGTAAGAAATGTAAAGGATATTCCTCATTGAACAGCATCTTTATGGTGTTGATGCCTGTACCAGTGTACAAAACGTTGCATGCCATCTTGCAGTGAAACAGCCGGGTGGTAGCCAAGCAATGCTTTTGCTTTTTCTATGCTTGCATAAGTAATATTTACATCACCGGGTTTCATTTCTTCGTAAATTAGAACTGGTTCAATACCGGATGCATTAGAGATGGCGGCGATCAGATCCATTAATGAAACAGGTGTGTGGTTGCCCAGATTGAAGGTATCCCAAACGCCTTCATTTTTTTTCACGTATTCAATTGCAGCGATAACGCCTTCAACTGTATCAGAATAATAAGTATAGTCTCTTGCAGTACTGCCATCTCCATAAATGGTTATTGGTTTACCTTCCATCATCAATCTAAGGAATTTATGTATGGCGAGGTCAGGTCTTTGTCTTTCACCATAAACAGTGAAAAAGCGAAGGTTCACAATATCGAACTTGTAAAGCGAATGATAGGTATAATTCATCAGTTCACATGAACGTTTGGTGAAAGCATAGGGTGAAATTGGTTCATTCACGCCATCCGATTCTTCAAAAGGAATTTTGGCATTGTTTCCATACACTGAAGAAGAAGAGGCGAAAATTAATTTGTTGATCTTTCTTTCTTTCATCCATTCCAACAGCACATTGGTCATTTCAATATTGGTATGTATGTAAGCCTGCGGTTGTTTCAATGAGGGCAGTACTCCCGCTTTAGCTGCCAGATGAACCACTACATCAATCTTACTCCTGACATCATCCAGTAAACCACGATTGGCAACATCACCTTCAATAAAATTAAATTGCTTTGATGCAAGGGATATTTTCAGGTTATTTTCTTTGATCTCACGATCGTAGAAGCTATCAAAATTATCTATCCCTATAACGTTGTATCCACGATCAAGCAGTGCTTCGCATAAATGACTACCAATAAATCCGGCGGCTCCCGTTACTAAAATGGATTCTTTCATTGAACAAGTTTTTGAACATATGTTCCTGTTAAAATAGTGGCTTTAACCAGGACATTTTTGTTGTATTTTATCCCTCCATCTATATAATTCCTACAGTGTTCCGTATAAGGTAATGATATGCAAGAACATAACAGTATAGTGATATTATTATTGTATTGTAAGAAAATCACTGCAGCAAATCTTATAAAAAGACTTCTTACTTTTCTACAGCATCCATTGCTTATACCACATTTGAAACATCAGCAGGTGCCATATTTTTAAATATTTTTCTTTCCTTCCGTTTAGAAACTCGCTTATCATATTTCGCACTACATGAACATTAAAAAGTCCATGGGCTTTCAATTCAGCATCACCTAGATAGGTTTCCACTAATTCTTTCAATTCATTTGAAAGCCATGCTTCAACAGGAATTCCGAATCCCATCTTTGGTCTTTCCATGATGGTCTTGGGCACATATTTATATACAATCTCCTTGAGAATATATTTTTTGATGCCATTGTGGTATTTATATTCTGAAGGAAGTTGTGCGGCCCATTCAATAATATCCTGGTCGAGGAAGGGTTCGCGGCCTTCAAGACTTACAGACATCGTGGCCCTGTCCACCTTGGTGAGAATATCATCCACCATATAGGTCTGGTAGTCGATAGCCATCATGTAAGATAGGGGATCATCATAACCCGATTTCAATTCCTTACTCTGGTAAGCGGTATCCAGTTGGTCAATAGATGTGTTGAAAAGGGTTTTGATTTCTTTATCTGAAAATACCTGACTTAAGTTCTTCAATAATTCAGAAGGTGAAGGATCTGAAAGCAGATTCTTCAACTTATCGTAACGGCTATGAAAATTGCGCTGGTTACGGAAATAAGGAATGCTTTCAGATGAAATTGTATCCATGGCAGCCACAGCCAGTTTACGTACTGGGCCAGGAATCGATCCTATTTTTTTGCCATAACGCGAGATATAATCATAACGGTTGTATCCTGCAAAAATCTCATCGCCCGCATCCGCACTCAACGCGACAGTTACTTTTTTTCTTGCCAGCCTGCTGACAAGAATTGTAGGTATGGCACTGCTATCGGCAAAAGGCTCATCATAATAGTGCGGCAATTCAGGAATGATATTCAGTGCTTCCTGGGCCGTGCAATAATATTCGGTATGATCGGTTCCGAGGTGGGCTGCGATCTGTTTGGCGAAGGGTGCTTCATCCAGCTTTTCATCGGTCATGCCAATGGTGAAGGTTTTGATCTTTTCTCCATTGTTCTTTTGCAAGAGGGCAGTTACGCAGGTACTGTCATAACCACCACTCAGAAATACACCCACGGGCACATCAGCCACCATTCGGTACTGGAAGGCATGCTCAAGGATCTTTTCTGTTTCCTTTATGGCCTCAGGTAGTCCTATAGATAATTTTGGTTTGTTGTAATGATCGTAAACGTTCCAGTATTGCGTGGCTGTAAGTTCTTTTGTTTGGAGGTTTAATTGCAGAAAATGTCCCGGCAGGATCTTATAGGTATCCTGGTAAATGCAATGAGGCTGTGGCACATTGCCGTATTGTAAAAAAGCAGCCACTGCATCGCGGTTGATCCGTTTTTCAAATGCAGGATGAATGGTGAGTGATTTGAGTTCAGATCCAAACAAAAAAACATCCTGCTTATAATGATAAAAAAATGGCTTTACGCCGGCACGATCCCTGATACAGGTCAGTTCATTTTTTCTTTCATCAAAAAGGGCGATAGCAAACATGCCATGCCATTGTTCAATAGCAGCAGGTCCCCACTCCCTCCATGAATGAAGGATCACCTCCGTATCGGAATGTGTTAGGAACTGGTGACCTTTTTCTATCAAACGGTTCCTGATCTCGTTGTAATTATAGATCTCGCCATTGAAGATGATGTGAAGGCCATCGTAATGCATGGGCTGGTCGGCTGCATGGCTCAGGTCAATGATGGAAAGGCGGCGATGACCAAGCCCGATTGCCGCTTCGTTATTGCTATTGAAATAAACTCCCTGTCCATCAGGCCCGCGATGTGAAACCGCACAGGCCATTTGAGCGAGAATATCTTCCGAACTTTTTTTCTTAAAATCTATAAACCCCGCAATGCCACACATAAATTGGATTAATACTGTGAAGTAACATCATTATAAATTTCCAGCAGCCTCTTTCTATAGGTTTTTTCGCTATAGTGCTGCCTGCAATGATCATAAGCCTGCTGCACATGTTTATTTCTTAATGAAATATCTGTTTGAAAAGCTTTCAGTTTTTCAGCAGCCAGGGCCGGATCATTAAGTGAAAAGAAATGCGCATGTGCACCGGTGATTTCCCGGAATACAGGCAGATCGGATATGAAAACCGGTAAAGAAGCCGCCATGGCTTCGATTATTGAAATTCCAAAGCCTTCATGAATGGAAGCCTGTAAGAAAAGATTGTATGAAGGAAGTATTGATTCTACATCCTTTACCTTACCACAAAGCTTAACAGGAAGCGCTTCCTTATCTATTCTTTCCTGCAGCTGATCTCTTAATGCGCCTTCGCCATAGATATCCAGTGAGATGCCGGAATTTTTCAAGCTTGCAAATACATCAAGCAGGAAAGGATAGTTCTTGGCTTCTTTGAGATTGCCAATGGCCACACATTTCAAATAACTATTTTCCTTCTGAGCCTGCAAATGAAAAAAGGAATCAGGAAGGAAATTATACAGAACAAAGCTCTTGCCCTTGAAGGGCACGAAACGCAAATAATCATCCAGCACAAATCTGGAAACGCCAACCAGAACATCCCGACTCCTGATCGTCAGTCTTTCGACCCACACACTCAACCTGTTTTTTTCAAAAGCATCAACACTATAAGTACTATGGAGTGTTGTAACCAGTGGAATTTTTTTGATTGTCAGTCGGGCACAAATAGTGCTGATGAGTAAATGTGAATGTATCAGTTCAGGTTTTTGTGCTTTAATGATCTTTTTGATTTTTAATACAGAAGCCAACAAACCTTTCCACCCTTTGTGATCAATACAGATGAAGGAAACATCACCTTTAAATTCATTCACCAGGTCTGTAACAGGGAAAAGGTACACGATGGTGTGCTGCCAGTCGGGCAGGTTGTTAACCGAATTCTTTAAAAGCATCTCGGCCCCGCCCCTTGCCAGTGAGTCTATAATATGAATGATCCTTTTATTGCTCATTACGAAAGTCTAACCTCTTTTACCTCCCTGAATTGATTCCAGGGCAGAGGTACAAGCTTGCTTGCAATTATAGCCACAATGACCATTAGTAAAAAGAAAGATAGCGCTGTGGCATAAGCAGCACCAATGGCGCCAAACCAGGTGATAAAATAATAATTGAACAATAGATTGGTCAGCACATTAAACAAGGCCAGCCAGCCCAGTATCCTGTTTTTCTTGGTAAAGAATATAAAGCCGGAAAAAAGCATATAGCCGCCCCAAAAGCAATAGCCCAGGGCCACCCAGAAAACATATTTCACTCCGCCTATGTAACGGGGATCTATCAACATGGAAAACAGTAGCGGTGTAAATATCACGATCATCAACAGCATCAGGAGGCAACCGATGATATAATAGTAATTCATTTTTACGATCTGCAGCTTGCTATCGGCCTGCAGGTTGGAAA
The DNA here is from genome assembly GCA_023386045.1 of Bacteroidota bacterium. GTDB lineage: Bacteria > Bacteroidota > Bacteroidia > Chitinophagales > Chitinophagaceae > Flavisolibacter. The sequence goes on along the minus strand of JAEWKK010000020.1, from coordinate 155,755 downwards.
GACGCTCCATGAGAAAGGGCGTATAGAAATTAAAGAAGGCGGAAATGGCTACCATGACAAGGGTGCCTACTGTATAACCAATATTGTAGATGCCCGCTTCGGTAAGTGAGACCATTTTCACAATGAATAGTCTGTCCGACTGGTTCACCACGAATTTTCCAACGCCATGCAAAACCAGGGGCGCACCAAAAACCAGCCCTTCACGGATATACTGCCATTTAACGGTTGATTTGATATAACCGGTGCGGTAGAAATAAATGAAACCAATGATAAAGAACAATACCGAGGTGATAAGCCAGGAATACATGCGCCCTTCCCAGTTCCAGCCCCTGATAACAATAAAATAAAAAGTAAGTGCCAGTTCAACGCTCACCTTCAATAAAGAAAACAGGGCAAACCTTCCCGGCTTTTTTTGCAAGACCAGGAACTGGATGAACTGCTCCACGTAAATATTCAGTAGCGTAAGGAGCAGCATGATATAACCCCATCGAATGCCCGTACCCGCCAGTTCCAGGTCATCAACGAAATTGCCATAGAACATCCAGGTCAATATACCTAGAAGGGCAGTATTGAAAATGGGAATAAGCTGAATGGAAGTAAACTGCTGTGCAAAAACAGTTTTATTCTTTTGCTTGAAGTAATCAACATTCAACAAGCTATAGGCCGATACGCTTACAATGGGAATGAGGATGGTAACGTATGTGTTGAAAAGGGACAGCAGTCCATAATCAGCCGGCCTGAGGTAGTGCGAAAGAACAGGCATGATAAAGAAATTAATGCCTGCGCCTATGACGCCCACTAAGGTATAAAGTGAAAGTTGTTTAAGGATTTTCATTAGGATCGAGTCTGTCCGAATTAAAAAACATCAATAGCGCCATAATACAGGTTCAGATGTTCCACTGCTCCGGAATTCAGCTCATACAAAATAAAACCATTGATCTTCGATGATTTCCAGTTCTTCAATAAAGCATTAAACTTGTTGGTTTCAGCCGATACTACCTGGACATATTGCACGCTAAATTTTTCAAAGATCTTTTGCATCATCAAAGGAAAATCTTTGAGTTCTTTCAAATCCATTCCTCCCAAATAGAAATAACGAAGGTTGATTCCGAATTTGAGCGGTTTCTTTGCAAGCCTTCCCCAGATCAAACTATTTCCTTCCCTGATCTCAAGAATATCATTGCCCCAGGTATTTTTCTTAAGATCAAAGATCTGCTCTTCTACTGGGATAAAACAACCGGAGATTAATTCTTCCATGTCCAGAGACGCAGTATTATTCAGGTAAGAATTTCTAAATACCGGGATATTTGGAATTCTTGTAACTATGGCAGGAATTTCTTTGAATCCCAGTTTTTTGATCAGGATGGGATGAGAATTGTCGTTTCCCAGTCCATAAATAAAGCCGGCGCCTTTTTCTTTCAAAACCTCCTTGGCTCCATTCATAATATTCATAAAGATCTTGCGACCCTGGTGCCTGGAATGCGTGGCTGTCCAGCAACTTTGATAACAGGGAATGATGGTGCCATCAATTGTGAAATCAGTGGCCATATAACCATTGCAGCCGATGATCTTTCCATCTTCCACAGCTGCAAGGAAAATAGTTTGGCCAGAAGCCTTAGAAGTAACTGTATTTTTATAGAGATGCCCCTGAGGAACAGGAGTTGGTGATCCAAAAGCATCCTGCAAAAGATTGATCAATTGTTGTTCTACCTGAGGATCTTTTATATCTACAGTTTGTATGGAATAACTCATCTTCCAATAAATTTAAAAACAGCATTTGGCAGTTTATTGAACAGGTAGTCCTGCTGCAGTCCATCAATTGCAATGATTTTTTGATCTTGAAAGTCAACAATACTAAAATGATGTCTTCCAATTTTTTGCCAGGAGTAATTAGATCCAGGTTTCAAGTCAGGTACAATCATCTTCTCTACATAATTGGATTTTGATAATGAAGTGATTTCAAAGATCACAATACCGCCTCCATAATTCTTACTGGTATTTTGCGCAGCCCTGTATAATTGACTGCCAATTTTAAAAAATCCACCACCATTCCTGGGAAAGCTGGTGTTAAGGGGACTGGCAGGATGTTCCTGCCAGGGACCGTTTATATGATCAGCATAAAACAAACGGTGTTGGTTTTTATCCTGGTCCAGGGTGCTTAAATAATAAAACCCTTCATGTTCAATCAGGTTGGAATCCGCATAATTCCCTTCCATTAATATCTTTCTGCGAGCCAGGTTTACGGGGAAAGATTCAAACTCATACAGGATGATTTTTCTTTCTTCACTGGATTCAGGCAGAAGATAAATTTTACCAGTGCGCTCATCTTCAAATACTGATGGATAAGAAAGGTGAAAATCTTCCTTTAAAATAATGCCCAGATCAGACCAGTCTCTGAGGTCTTGTGTGCGCCACACATTGATGTATCCTTTCCCCCCAACCTCCTGCATCTCCACAAAAAGATAAAGGAGATTTTCGTGAACAAAAAGAAAAGGATCTGCATAAGTATGCACATGCTTTCTACTTAGCCTGGGTCTTCTTGCATCAAAGGCTTTGACAGCATTGCACAGGGGTTTATGAACCTGGTAAATTTTTTCTTCAGCAAATATGCCCACAGACCAAACCTTTCCCAAAATAATCAGGCATTTAAATTTTGAATGGCATCGAGCACTCTTGTTGTTGCTTGCCCATCAAATGGATTATTGAAACGCCGGATGAATCCATCATAATTCTCCGAATTTTCAATGCAAAGATTTTTAGATATCCAGCATGAATATTTTGTTTCCAGATCCTGGAGATCCAATGATGCATGACAAAGCCCTGTACTGGAAAAATCAACTCCAAAAATGGATGGTTCGGGATGCCAACCCAGGATGACAATATTTTTACGTGCACAGATCAGCCCTGTTATCAGGCTGGAGCTATAACCCAGGATCAGTTTTGCTTTCAGATACAAATCAGTATACTCACCAAATTGAATGATCTTGAATAGTTCCGATTCCAGCCCATAGCTATCCCATCTCGACTTCTCTGACCGGGGATGAAGCTTCACAAATATTTTAACCTGGTTTGCTTTTGCAAATAAAGCCAGCGATTTGGCCACTTTTTCATGATGGGCTTCATTCCATCCCAAAAGATGACCTTCAATTAATGGCGTATCTATATAGACAATATAATTTTCTTCCTGAGGAAGAGGCGTAAAATATTTATCAAAAAAAGGAATGCCAGTAAATAGTGCTTTACTTTCTTCTATACCTGTATACAATTCAAACTCTTCAAAATTCGCCTTGTTGAAAATAATGGCATAATCGGGAATCCTTTCAGGAAACCGGTAAGCGCTTAATACTTTGTTGGGAAGTGCACCCAGCATTCTGAATGGCAAGGTGAGGTAGGTGAATAAAGAATGCGTATTGCGGAGATAAGATGAAGCAGCAAAATAGAAATATTTTGCCCTGATTATTTCTATGGATTGTTTGGAAAGCCGGTTTAAAAAATAAGACCTTTTCTTTTTAAGATGAAGCACATCATCCCAGCGGCTGATGGCTGTTTCCTTATCACCTGCTGCACCATGTTCTAAATAAAAGGTCGTGCATTTTTTATGCTTACTTGTTACAAGAAGTGCTATCTGCCTAAGATCAATGATCTCGAAGAAGACGATCCTGTCAGGCCTGATCTTCTTCAGGATTGACTGGGGAGTTGCATACTCCGTCCAGTAATGAAACTGTTTAAATTGAATGGGCAGTTCTTCAGGATTGAGAGTCATCTGCCCTGGTTTCTCATACCATAGAAGGTGCCATTCAATACCAGGCATAGCTGCCAGGTAATTATAAAAATCAAACCTGTCTGGTTGCACTACCAAGAGAATTCTCATAAGACAGCATCCATTAATTCTTCCCTGTGGTATCCTTTACCTATCAAGATATAATGATCGTCTTTATAGTTCGGGCGTTTGCTTCCCGTGATCCTGAACTCACAGTCATACAATTTTTCAAGCCTGTGTTGATCTATCCCCGTTTGAGATGCAGCCAAATCCACAAGGTCCATTTGCTGTTCCCATTTCCATTCATCATTTCTCTTCCATAGCAAAGGATTCCTGTGCAGGTCAATGATAAAATTAAATGCAGACCTGCGCATATCGATCCAGTTGAGGAAAAGATCCATATTCACCGGTGGCAGCTGATCATACTTTCTTACCAGTTCTATTCCTTCTTCCCTTGTCAGTCTTTTCAACCTGATCTCACGGCAGACATGATCTGTTACCTTACCATAACCATGTTTCAGATACTTAATGTAATCATGAACATCTGAATAATTAAAACAGTCAACATCATTGTAAGTATCAAATGTTCTGGTTTGAAGACCGGTTTCATAACCGTAGCTGTCTATCATTTGTTCATGCTGCGCCTTAGTATCCCAGCGTATGTAGTTGTTCAAATAAATGCCGCGAACACCCACACGCTCCAGTTCTTTGTCATCAGGATAGATATATGCCCTTACATCATCAATAGTAAGATTATCGAATTCATCTACCAGGTCTTCCGCCTCCAGCCCCATCAGGTCATGTTCCTTCCTGTATTTCCGTGTCATCTCGACTTCATCAAGATGAGAGAACATGCCCACCTGGTCGATTCCCTGGTGCGCACCCCAAATGATAAGTGGTATCTTGAATTTGACCGCGATCTGAACAGGGAAAACAGTCTGGCCGGCAAGGCAATGCCAGTACATGCTTCCTCTTTTTCGCAAACTGGCTCTTGTGATCTTTTTTACTTTATCCGGATCAACAGTCAGGGTCATAATGTCGCAATCAAATTGAATCCTCAGGTTGGCCAGGTTGCGAATACCAAGATCAGTATTGTATTGTTTGTTATAGGTTACCAGCAGTGGATTCATGCCATAGACATTCTTCACCGTGTGCACTATAAAATAAGAATCCCGGGCACCGCTTACCGGGATGATGCAATCGTAATTGCTGCCTGCTTTATTTTTATATTGCTCCAGTATCCCACGAAGCATTTCGCTTCTTTCGCTCCAGTTCAACTGGTCTTTTTCTTCGTGTACGCGACAGCCGGAGCAGATCCCTTCTTCATCAAATGTCAATCCCAACGGATGCAGGGAAGTATATAAACATCTTTTGCAAACCTTCATATCACTTCTTTCTCGATTCTAATAAATAATAAGTCTTCCAGGTATTGGTCATCAGCTTTCAACAACCTGCCATGACCATCAAAATTGTTATGGTCATAATTGGCATGCGTTTCCAGCCTTACCTGGTGTTTTGCGTTCACCAATTGTGCTTTCAGCATGTTAACGCTGTGCTCAGTAAAATGAAAAATATTACCGGCGCAGGCTGCAGAAACATCTGCCCCTTGCAGGAGTTGAATAAAATGTTCAGCCTTTCCTGCACCTCCCAATGCCACTACAGGAATTTTTACTTTACTGCAAACCTGCTGATACAGGTCTTTTTCAAATCCATTGTACATTCCATCCCTGTCAACTGATTGCAATACGATCTCACCGGCTCCTGCTTCCTCCAGTTCTTTTACGTAAGCCAGAACATCAAGTCCGGTAGACTTTCTTTTTACATAGTCGTAAACTTCGTAATTGCCTCCAGGATTTTTTATAAAATCGATCATTGCCACCATACACTGATCACCAAATAATCTTGCACCTTCTGTAACCAGGTTTTTGTTATAAAGCAATGACTGGTTCAGCGTGATCTTGTCTGCACCTGAATGTAAAAGAGTTTCCATTTCGCTGACACGGGTGATACCACCACCTGCAGCAAGCGGCACACGGCAATACTTTGAACTTTCCGCCACCAGTTCACCTGAAATGGCCTTCCCATTTTTTGTAGCAGTGATATCAATGAGAATGATCTCATCGATGCCCCATTTATTGAGAAACTCTACAGCGATCTGTGGCCTGCCCACAGGAAGGTATTTTTTAAAACCTATGCTCTGCACCACCCAGTTGTCTTTGATGATAAGCGCAGCGCCAATTCTTTTTTTAAGCATGAACGGGAATGGAATTGATAAATCCTTTTAATAATCTTAGCCCGGTAACCTGGCTTTTTTCCGGATGAAACTGGACGCCACAGATATTGTCTTTTCTTACTGCAGCCACAATGCTTTCACCATAGTTTACTCTTGCAGCTACATCTTCTTCATGAGCAGGAATAAAATGATAACTATGGTCGAAATAAAAATTAGCTTCTCCATTTATCCTGTTGAACAATGGTTCGCGACTGATCACTTCCACATCATTCCAGCCAACATGTGGCACCCTGATGCCTGGCGTGGCATCTATCTTGAGAACCTTGCCTTTAATCCAGCCAAGTCCTTCATGGTAGCCATTTTCTTCCGAGTAATCAGCCAGCAATTGCATACCCAAACAAATACCCAGTATGGGTTTATGATTTTTTACCACGATCTCCTGCAGCGGAGCAACGAGGTCTCTTTCATGAAGGTTATTCATGGCTGCTTCATACGCTCCCACTCCTGGCAGGATCAATGCATCAGCATGAAAAAACTTATCAGGATCATTTGTGATAAAGACATTGGCTTCAAGAAAACCAAGGGCTTCCTTTACAGAATGCGTATTGCCAACGCCATAATCAATGATTGCTATATTCCTCTTCATATTTTCCTACTTCAAATGTTGGTACCCACTGACCTGATGCGTCTTTTGTAAATAAATTACGGTTCACACCACGATCAACGATCTCCCAGAATTCTTTTACAGTGATTCCTATGTAATCACAAAATGAAGCAATGTATTTGGGTGAGCATTTGCCATCATATTTTTTTACCAGTTCTATTCCCTGGTCACGTGTAAGTCTTCCCCACCGGATATCTTCATTCACATAATCCGTAATTCTTCCAAATCCGAATTTCAGGTATTTGATCATCTGGTTGAAAGTAACCCAGTCCTCATCAAGAGAAGTTACACCCATATAATCACCAATATCCGCTGGTGATTCTTCACGAATGTCTAATCCTCTTAATGCAGCAAAAATGCCATTATCTTTCAATGACCAGTCTTTCCAGAAATAACCCAGGAACACGATCCTGAGGTTGGCATTTTCCATTTCCCTGTCGGAGGGATAACAGTACTGGAGGATGTCATTCTTTTTGATCTCATCACCCAAAAGCCAGCTCACATCTCCACCACCCAGGGTATTCATATGCTTCAGGCGATTGCCATCACTTCCTGATTTTCCCATCACACCCAGGTCGCCCAATTGCAGCGCCGCATTCTCACCCCACCAAATCAATGGTATCTGGTAAGCGATCGCAAGTCTGGGCACACTACTGAACAGCGCCATCTCGGTTGACTTGCACCAGTTCACGTGTTCCAAAAATGCTTTGCGCATTAATTTTTTCCATACCTGTGGTGCCGGGTTGATATTGATACAATCAAAACCCAGTTTAATGAGGTTGGAAATATTATCAACACCTTTTTGTGTGACCTGTTCAGGAGGATAGCTAAGGCAAACCAGCAGTGGATTCATGCCAAGAACTTCCTTTACAAAAATGGCCTGGCGTGTAGAATCTTTACCTCCACTGACACCAATAATGCAATCATACCCGGAATGATTATTAGCCTTTCCGAAAGCTACAATTTCTTTGAGCTCCTGCTTGCGTTCTTCCCAATCCACATCTTTCAGCGTATCAAAATAATTGCAGGCCGGGCAAATGCCTTTTTCATCAAAGCGGGTGCCCGGTCTTGTATCAGGCTGTAAACATTTTTTACAATACTTCATTTCGTGTAATATTCACTTTTCAATACCCCAAATTCCAGCACATTATTGTACGAACCATTTTTATAAACTGCTTCCCTTCTTAATCCTTCCTGTTTCATCTTCAAACGTGCGGCCAGCTTTTTCATGCCTTCATTATCTTCAAAAGTACCACAATAGATGCGGTGCAGGTTCAAACGACTGAAACCATAATCTACAATCAGCTGTGCAGCTTCTTCACCATAACCACCACCCCAGAATTCTTTATCTCCCAGCAGAATGGCAAATTCAGCATTCCTTGATATCCAGTTGATATTTTGTAAAGAGACATTGCCGATATGCTTTCCTGAATCTGTATGTACAATTGCAAGTACAACGTTCTGCTGCTGGCTTTGCAGGCTGTCGAAATAAGATCTCATTCTTTGCTCTGTATTGGGAAATACCGCATGAGAATTGCTTCTGCACACTTCTTCATCATTCAGCCATTGCAGGTAGGAATCATTCAGGTCTTTTTCCATCAATGCTCTTAAGTGAATGCGTTCACCTTTTAAAAAAACAATATTATCCATTGATGTAGTTTTTTATGGTGGTCAATAGTGCTTCTTTCGTATCCAGCTTTGGAATGTCTTTAAAATGAATGAGCAGATCTGCTTTTTCATTTCCAGGAAAATACCTGATCACATCCTTACCAAGGGCTTTGGCTTCCAGTAAAAGATTTGAATAAAATCCAATTACAAGATCAGCAGCATGCACCAGTTCCAAGGTATCAGCACTCCTGACCAGGTGCACGGGTATTTTTGATTTCTTTACTGCTTCTTCCAGTATGTCCACAGGTTGCAGTGGATGGCATTTAACGATCAGCTGAACAGGGACCTTCAGTAAGGTTAAAACATCCAGCAATTGTTCCAGTGCTTCATCCTCTGTAAACCCTGCAGTTTTTTTCCCATCGCGCAAAGACAAAGGATCAGGAGCAAAAAGGATTTGAAATCCTTCCCTCGAAATATTCAACTCTTCCAGGTAATCCTTATCCTCGAAAGAAGGCTTCCATAAAGATTCAAGATATTGATGGTAAGGATTGCTGTTTATTTTGAGTATGAATTCAGGCAAGCCCTCTTCAACAGCCAACTGCCTTGCTTTCTCGTCCAGCACCCAGATCTCATCGGGCAATACCAGTTCTTTATTTTCATCCAGGAAGCGCAAACGGAAATTGACCCAGTGGTCAACAAATGAAATGGTTTTTATTCCTGCTTCTTTTGCTTCTCGAATGCAATGCAGTTCAAAATAACCTGAAGATTCAGGATGCGAAGTACCTGCGAACACAGAATCAACTCCAATTGCTTTAAAATCAGGAACCTCATTCACCACCTGGAGGTTTTTCATTTCCTGTTGATCGTAACGTTTGTTACAAAACAATAATGAAGACCGTCCTTCAAAAGCTTCTCCCAGCCTGGCAAATCCCATACAGGCATTGGCACCTGCCGGATCACTGAAAACAAATGCAGTATGCTTACCCGGCAACTGCAACATTGGCCTGGAGTTCTACAACATTCTTCGCGACCTTTTCAAAAGCCCTGACCACATCTTCCATATCCTCGCGGCTCATGCCAGGACGCATGTATTCATGGGTGATGAGTTCATTGAAGTGCATTTGTTCTGTAACCGGACAAATGCCTTTGCTATAATCTACTTCACTCTTAAAGCGGTCATTGTTAAATGCAAATCCTTCGCGCTGCTGGTAAATAGGTTGCAGGTAAAGCGGACGAACATAACCTGCGCCAATCAATGGAGCTGTCTCTCTTAAAACCGCTGAAGGAATCTCGGCTTTAATGGCATCCACAAATGCATTGCGATGCACTTCAAAAACCGACTGGTTGTATTTTACAGGCTGCACATAAAATGTATGTAAAGAAGGTTCTTCTACCCATGGGGGAGAACTCAGTCCATTGATATTACCAATGGCTTCATGCAGGAAGCGGGCGTTTTTCAAACGCTGTTCCAGCAATTGCGGGAGTTTTTTTAACTGCTCGATACCGATGGCGGCTTCTATTTCTGTCATGCGGTAGTTGTAACCGATCATATTGGTGATATCCTTCACACCTTTTGCTTCCACCACATTCTCGGCATGGTTGCGGATCAATTGCAGCTTCTCTGCAAGAACTGCATCATGCGTAACAATGATGCCACCTTCACCGGTATGAATATGTTTGTGATAATTCAGGCTGAATACACCAATATCACCAATCGTGCCTACATACTTTCCTTTGTAACGACCCATAGGTGCCTGCGCGCAGTCTTCAATCACTTTTAAATTGTGCTTTCGAGCAATAGGCATGATGGCATCCATGTCTGCGGGATGACCAAATATGTGAACAATGAGAATGGCCTTTGTACGTGGTGTGATCTTCGCTTCAATGCTTTTTGGATCGAGGCAGAATGTGTCAGGATCTATATCGGCAAAAACAGGAACGCCTCCATAAACAATAGGTGCAATGGCGCTGGCCGACATGGTATAAGGTGAAACGATGACTTCATCTCCGGGGCCAATTCCACAGGCACCGATAGCAGAGAATAAACCGGAAGTGTTTGAATTCACACTTACTGCATATTCAATCCCTAATGTTTTGCACCAGTCTTCTTCAAGCTTGCGCACCATGGGGCCACCAAAAAAATCATCGGTCCATGCACCCAGGTATTGTGAAAGATTGCCGCTGTCGAGCACTTTCTGTACAGCTTCTTTTTCTTCCTTTCCAATTGTATTATAGGCGGGAAATAATTTCTTCCTCACCGGTTCTCCGCCCTTAATGGCTAATTGTGGCATTTGGATTTATTTTTAATGTTGTAATGATCTGTAAAACCTGCCTGTTCAATTGCAGGGAATTGATAAAGTTATCCTGCACTTTCTGATTCTGCAATATGGATAAGGCCCTGGATATAACAGGCAGCATATAACTGTCCAGGATTCCGGTTTGCCTTTCGGCAGTTCTTTCTATTAATTGTCCTTCCTGCTCATAATAATACCTAATATCATTTCCACTATGACAGATCACGATCTTAGAAAGGTTGAAAAACAATTCGATCTCAAATATGCCATAGGAAGCTCCACTCACTCCGGCAAAGCTTACAGGAGCATCAAGATACCGGCAGCTACCGGTTATCGTGGGATCATAATCAAATGCATCGTAATTGGAAACAGAATACCGGAAGTCATCGAAGAGGAAAGGGGCTTCAAAAAAATATTCCAGCAGGTCAATGGCATGACTTGCATTGTTCAGGAATCCTCTTTTGTATTTAATGATCACCGCCTGTAGCGATTGCTCTTCGCGAAGCTCCTGCAGTTTTCTTTTTGCTGTTTCATAGGCCGGCTGAAAACGCCGCATATAATTCACCAGGACCTTTGTGCTGCCACTGGAGTACAACTGTTCCATTTGGGCCAGTTCATTAAGATCTCCCACTACAGGTTTCTCGCAGATCACAACAGGCACCCCCGTTCTGATAGCCAGTTCCAGGTAATAAAAATGCGAAGTTGTTGGTGTGGTAATGCTTAGAAGGTTGAAATTGTTCAACAGGCCTTCATTTACTTCATCCAATTGCACTGCACCATATTTAGCGGCCACCTTTGCTGCCTGATCCCGGTCTTCATCATAAACAAAAAGTTCCAGGTCCTTCTGCATTGAATAAGCCTTCGCATGGGTCCATACCCTTGTTTCATCGTCCAGGTCATAACCTGCACCAATATTGCCACAACCTATCAGCAGGGCTTTTATCATGAAAGTTGAGAACTTTTATTTTTCAGAAAACCAAATTTGATCTCTGCGATCTTCCAGTCTTCTTCATTATCTATATCCTGTACTTCTGATTCCGGCATTTCAATTCCAATGGTATGTTCTGTAACCAATTTGCCTGTCTGAAGAAATACTGCAGTATTAAAAAAATAAAACTGACCGCAGTCGTGGTATGCAGGCGGAAGATCCTGCGAGCGTTTTGGTGCAAACTCAGGCCAGTTGTAACTCAGTTTTCCTTCTTCCATTTTAAAAGAACGCCAGATGGGAAAACTGAATTTGGTAATGGGTATCACTGAATCTACTCCGCTCTCTATAAGGCTATTGAAAGCTTTTAATAATTTATCACCGGTAACAAAAGGTGCTGTTGGATAAATACAGCAGGCATATTCAAAGCTCTGGTTTTGCTGGTTATAACTTTCAAGGACTTCGCGTATCACATCAGCAGTAGTAGCAAAATCATCTGAAGATTTTGCAGAGCGCATGAAGGGAACTTCAGCACCAGCCTGTCTTGCTACCATTGCAATTTCTTCATCGTCTGTAGAAACCATCACTGTATCAAATATGCCTGATGACAGTGCGGCTTCGATGCTGTAAGCAATGATTGGTTTACCATTAAATTCCTTGATGTTCTTTCTCGGTATTCTTTTACTACCACCCCTGGCAGTAATGATGGCAACTGCTTTCTTCATAATTAAATCAAATCAAAACTGAGTGGAGTACCTGCGCTGATATCTTTTTTCGCCTGGCGGCCTATTACCAGGTCAAGATGACGGGGAGCAAGACCGAGTGCCGGCCTGATGATCCTGATATGCTCCTTAGTGATGGTTTCACCAGCTGCGATGTCTTTGGCAATATAGATTGACCGCTTGAACAAAGTGCTTTTGTTTTCAGATGATTGAACACCATACTGCACCTGGCCAAGAGCAAGAAAAGCTCTTTCTGATTCAATAACCAGTGATTTCAATTCAGCTGGCTCCAGTGAAAAAGCACTATCCACACCACCCTCGGCGCGACTTAATGTAAAATGTTTTTCAATGACCCTTGCTCCCAGAGCTACTGCGGCTACTGCAGCACCAATACCCATTGTATGGTCACTTAATCCAACAAGGCAATTGAATAATTGTTGTAAATGAGGTATAGTGAGCAGGTTGGTATTTTCCGGAGTGGAAGGATAGGTGCTGGTACATTTCAGCAACACAAGTTCCTTACAACCATTTTGCCTGAGTATGCCAACTGATTCATCAATGTCTGCAAGCCTGCTGACACCGGTAGACATGATCACTGGTTTTCCTGTTGATGCGATCTTTTTTAATAAGGGCCAGTCGGTATTTTCAAACGAAGCCACTTTATAAAAAGGCACATTTAGCGACTCAAGAAAATCTACAGAGCTTTCATCAAATGGAGAACTGAAAGCCAGCAAACCTTTTTTGGCAGCATGTTCAAAAATGGGTTGATGCCATTCCCAGGGTGTATAGGCCTCCTGGTAAAGTTCATAAAGCTCACGACCATTCCAGAGTGAATTCTGGTCGTTGATCTGGTAGGCGCCCTTCATGGTCATGGTATCTGCTGTGTAAGTCTGCAGCTTGATGGCATGAGCGCCGGCATCTGCCGCGGCATCTACAATGGCCAGTGCTCTTTCGAGTGACTGGTTATGATTGCCTGACATTTCAGCTATGATAAAAGGCCTGTGATTCGGGCCAACGGTTATATTTCCTAAATTAATTTCCATAGATCATGGTGTATTTATATGAGTCCATGTATGCTTCAGTATCTTCTTTATAAAATGCAAGTCTTTCAAAAGAACGCTGTGATGGAAGGTTAGTTCTTTTTACATATCCAGTGATACGTATCGGTTGTTGATAATCCTTTACAAACTGTTCTATGCCCTTTCCAAGTATGGTAGTACCCAGTCCTTTTGACCTGATGGCCGAAGCAGCAAGATAGCCCAGCACTGCTTCATTATCCTGGATCTGGAACCGGATCTGCGCCACAGGCTGGCCATCCATCTCAAGAATATAATAATAACTTGAAGGATCTTCCAGTTTCTGCCTGAACCATTGATTGTGCTGCTCCATGGAAATAGGATGCTGGTTGTAGGATTGCATGCGAACCTCGGGATCATTTACCCAGTTAAAACAGCAATCAAGATCATTAATTGTAGCTTTTCTAACGGCGAGTTTCCTGCCATCAAAATATTGCCCCAGAACTTTATTAAAGCGTTCGCCTGAACGGCCATCAAAGTATTCAGCAGACCTGGCCAGTGCATTTTCTATTTGTAATGAGTTGATCTTACCCAGATCTTCAAACCTGAATGCCATGCCCTCTTCAGTAAAATAACGGATCACATCCTTCTGGTTATCTGCTATCTGTTCAAGGAAAACAATTCCGCCAACAGTCAGGTATTCATATAGCACACCACTGGGCGAGCAAATGGCAAAGCTGCATTGCTGCATCACTTCAACCATTGCTTCAGGTGAAAGTGCATGGTGCACTGTTATGTTATGATGATTGTCTGCCAACGCCTGCAATTCTTTCTGGAAAGCATATGCAGGTCCGGTTACTACATGAAAATGATGGAAATGGACATCATGCCTTGCATTTAGATCCTCCAAAACCTCCATTGTTTTATTGCCGGGATCAGCACCACCAAAACAAATGAAACAATTCTTATCACTCACTGCATCCCTTTTATTTTTTGCCGCCTCAAGGAATGGCTTTCTAAGTAGAGCAAACCGGGGTCCTAAAAAAAATTGTGTTGAAGGAATAGAATGATAATCAAGAGGGGTTAGACCACCGGAATGATTGATGATCACCCTGGCATAAAAATCATAAGCGTGTATATCATCGATACAAAAGAAGTCAAAGTCCTGAGCTACCATTGCCTGCTGGTAAGCAGCATCAAAATTATATCCATCCAGAATAAACAGGTCTTTTTTAGAAGCGATGGTTGAAAGATGTCTGGCTTCTTCCAGGTAATTCATTTCAGGCAGATGTACGATCCTGCTGAAGTTTCCTTTTAGTTCATCTAACAGTGCTTCCAGGCTGCATCTTGTAGCGAGAATGCAGTTGTATTGTTCATTGAGCATTCCTGCGAGGGCTGCAGATCGCACCATATGGCCTAATCCCGTGTTGTTATCACCATCTGCCCTGAAAATAATAGAAGGAATGCTGCTCATTTCTTTTCAAACAACCAGTAAGTGATGTCATCGAAACCTGCTGAATCGTAAAGATGCCCCCAGAGAAAACCATAATCAACCAGGTTTACAGGGAAGTTCTCGATGAACAGCTTACCAAAATCTCTTTTAAACAATTTATCATTTTCGCCATGGTATTCGATCATAACCGGTGTGCGGTTAAAATATTCACCCATGAGAATATAGCGGGAGGAATAATCAAACATCTTTTGCATGTTCGCCAACAGGTCATCCGGGTGAATGTGAATAAGTACACCCATGGTAAACACCAGGTCAAACTGCTCATTTCCAAATGATGATTCTATAATAGGTCCGTTAAATGATTGATCTATCTGGTACCTGGATGTTACAATGCCGTAAGCATCAGGGCTTATCTCGATAATTGATTTGGATGCTGAAGGCAGAACATGATTGAGGATGCCTATGTTCTTACCAATATTAGATCCGCATTCAAGCAGGGAACCTACATCTTCTGCACGCTCCAGCATTTTTGCCCAGCACTTCACACCATTATCAAGCTGGTAATTGCTGTTTCGAGCTATATATTCTTTCGAATATTTTTCTTTCCAGAATGTCTGTTGGTCTTTATGGCTCATGATAAATAATTTCTTATTTCTCTGATCACATATTCCTGTTCTTCCTCCGTTAATGTAGGATACATAGGCAGACTAAGACAGTGTTCATAATAATTTTCTGCTACAGGGAAGTCACCAGCTTTCCAGCCCAGGGACTGGTAGTAGGGCAAACGATGAACCGGGATATAATGTACCTGCGCAAAAATATTTTTTGACCTTAAATGATCATAAAGCCCTTTGCGGTCCTCCACTTCAATAATGTAAAGATGATAGGCATGACCTTCAACAAAACCTGAATGGCCGTTAATCTTTTCATAGCCATTGAAAGCATCAGCATAATTTTTAGCAATGGCTTTTCTTCTTTCAAGCCCTGCATCTGCTCTTTTTAATTGAGAAAGTCCGAGTGCTGCCTGGAAATCTGTGAGCCTGTAGTTATAACCCAGCTCCTGCATTTCATAATACCATCCTCCATCATTCTGGTGCATCAGCGAGGCATCTTTGGTAATGCCATGAGTTCTCAGAAGTGACATCTCCTGGTAAATATCATCCCTGTTGCAGGTGATCATACCACCTTCGCCGCAGGCGATGTGCTTAACAGGATGAAAAGAAAAAACCGCGGCATCCGCAAACTGACTGTTACCGCAATATTGTTTTGTTCCTTTTGAATCTGTAAAATAACCACCCGGTGAATGGCAGGCATCTTCAATGATCCAAAGGTTATATTTATCAGCAAGTGTTTTGCAGTCCTCAAGATTCACCGCACGACCTGCAAAATCAACTGGTATCAACCCTGAAAAGAATCCTGCTGGTTTGGATCGCAAGAGGTCTTCCACTTTATTGAGATCAACCAGGTAACTGTCTTTTTCAATATCTGCGAAATATACATTCCCACCACAATACCTGACGCAGTTGGCAGAAGCGGCGAATGTAATAGGTGTGGTGATTACGTTAGTGCCTTTTTTCACACCCAGTGCTTCTGCTGCAAGGTGAAGGGCCGATGTTCCGTTATTTACAGCCAGGGCATGCTTACTTCCAATATACTGACCAAAGGCTTTTTCAAATTCGGCGATCTTTGGTCCCTGCGTAAGAAAATCAGACTGTAGTGTTTCAGAAACCGCTTCAAGGTCTTCTTTAGAAATATATTGTTTACCGTACGGTATCGGCTTCATAGCTATGATTGGTTTGGAATTGAGGGTCTACGTGTTCCCGGATCAGTGACCTGATCTCTTCAACGGTCAGCCATTCTGTATTGGTACCTGAATTATAATTAAAGCCTTCAGGGACCTTAACCGCATTAAAGCTTTTGATGTAATCACTAAGTTCCCAGTTACATGCCTGGGGAAGGATCACATAATATTTGCCGAGGTCATAAGTAGAGAAGGAGTCAGAACTGGTGATCATTTCTTCATGAACTTTTTCACCGGGCCTGATACCTACTACCTGCTGGCGACAATCGGGGGCAATAGCTTCGGCTACTTCAGTGATACGGTATGAAGGGATTTTGGGAACAAAGAGCTCGCCACCCCATGCTGTTTCCAGAGCATGGAGAACCATTTCAACACCTTCGGTGAGGGAGATGTTGAAGCGGGTCATGTTGGGATCAGTAATGGGTAGCACACCTTCTTTTCTTTTGTTCATGAAAAAAGGAATCACAGAACCATTGGAGCCCATGACATTGCCATAACGAACTACAGAGAAACGCACATCTTTATTTCCCTTGATATTATTGGCAGCTATAAAAAGTTTATCTGAAGTGAGCTTGGTAGCACCATACAAATTGATAGGCGCGCAGGCCTTGTCGGTTGACAGCGCTACCACTTTTTGTACTTCAGTTTCAAGAACCGCCCTGATCACATTTTCAGCGCCGCCGATATTGGTCTTGAC
Organism: Bacteroidota bacterium; assembly: GCA_023386045.1. GTDB lineage: Bacteria > Bacteroidota > Bacteroidia > Chitinophagales > Chitinophagaceae > Flavisolibacter. The sequence goes on along the minus strand of JAEWKK010000020.1, from coordinate 138,582 downwards.
ACATTCGTCCGGGTTGTATTCCGCAATGGGAACATGCTTCATGGCCGCAGCATGAATTACATAATCGATATCATGACAAGCTCTTTTCAATCGCTCAAAGTCACGTACATCACCAATGAAAAATCGGATCATTGGGTATTGAGAAACAGGATATTCATGTGCCATGTTAAACTGCTTCTGCTCATCCCTGGAGTAGATCACCAGTCTTTTAACGCGGGGCCACTTCTTGAGCACCATGGCAGTAAAAGCTTTTCCAAAAGATCCGGTTCCACCGGTAATTAAAATTGATTTCCCATTAAGGTCTAATGACATAAGTTTACGATTATTAAGATATCTTTTATAAATCAGGTTAAATATATTGGCCTGAACTTATTCAAAGCCACATGCGAAGCTTTTTAATTTCTTTAGTATTCCTGTTTCTTATATACTCCTCATCCGAGGCTCAAACCCTGTATGCAACCTCTTCGATAGAAAAAGAAACCCTGAATGACTTCGTTTTTCTTCTCAACAAAGCTACCGGTCAAAGCTGGCAGCTCAAAGATTCCGAAAAACCAGTAAAAAATGGGATCTATTTAGAAACAGGCAGTGATAAGGCTTTTACTACCAAAGAAAGTTTCCGTTTACAAAGTAATGGCAAAGACCAGCTGATCATCACTTCTTCTTCTGTTGAAGGACTTGTATTTGGTTTTTACAAACACCTGCGCAACCTGGGTATTAAATTTTATGAACCAGATGAACTTTATTCTATCTATCCAAAGCTCCAAAACCCATATGGTGAAAAGCAAAACAAAACTGATAAGCCCTTCTTACAGGTGAGGGATTTTTTTGGAACAGGAGGTTTTGGCTCCGCACAACCTGATCCTGAATTCAAGGCAAAAAAAGCCTGGGATCGCTGGAAGCTTCGCAATGGCTTTGGTGCTTCTTACCAGTTGGGAGGACATAATGGAGAAAACTTTATTCTCGAAAACTATGAACTCCTGCTTACCAAACCCGGTTGGCTGGTAAAGCCTTTAACTGGTGATAAATACAAGGACCAGCTTACCAAGATCAATTACCTGAATAAGGAAGCACTTGATTTTTATGTGAACTGGAGCCTGAAGCCCTTAACAAAAAAAGGTTTTGAGCTGCCGCCTCCAAATCATACGATCTATATTTCCATGGAACCTTCTGATGGCGGTGGATTTTTGAATGAGCTTCCAGAAAATGCTACCAAAAATCTTCCTTCAATCTCTGACCAGGTATATGGAGCAGCTAACAGGGCTGCAGGACTACTCGATAAAAGATTTCCCAACCATCCCAATATCCGCGTGAACCTTTATGCTTACAGTTCTCATGCGGCACCACCCAGTTTCCCATTACATCCAAGGGTATTTGTTCAATTGATCCCTTACCAGTTCCAGAGCATTGCCTTTGGACCTTCATTTATTAAACTCTGGTCGGCAAGAGTGAAGCATTTTGCTCTTTATGATTATTTCAGGTACCCGGATATTCAATTTGACCTTCCGGGCGGACTCACCATTGGTGAAGTGATGAAAAGATTACAACACAGTATCCGCAATGGATCAGAAGGAACATTTTTTGAAACTTCTTACAGCAAATTCTCAACCGGCATTCCCTTATGGCTCATTGGCCGTTATATGGCTGATGGAAATGCAAACTGGGAAAAGAACCTGGACCAGTTAAGCCTTGACCTTTATGGTAAGGCAGCACCCAAAATGCTTTCTTTATTCCAGCTTTTTTACAGCGAGCCCAATTTTACACAAGCACTCATAGGTAACGCAACATCACTGGTAAAAGAAGCAGAGAAATTGAGTACTTCGGAAGCCACCAGGCAAAGGATCGATGAACTAAAGCTTTACCTGAATTATGTTGAACTGGTTTACCAGTCTCGTGATCTTAAAAACGGGAAGCTTTACCAGCGGCTGCTGCCGCTTGCTGAATATGCCTGGAAGCTCTATCCCGATAAGATCATTCATTCATACCGCATCATGCAACTGGTGAGTTATGCTTTTTTAAATAATGACCCCGCAGATAAGGAGCGGATCATTTACCAGCAATTGCATGCCGACTGGTTTCCTGACACGGAAAGGTCGAAGTCTGCATGGAACCGGATCACTCAAAAAATTTCATCAAAAGAAAGGGAAAAGAATTTCCAGTTGCTTTTGAAAAACTACAAGCCTGCGACGCTTATGCCTTCCTATTCTTTAAAAGATATGACAGCTATTGCGCGTTCCCAGGAACTTCAACCCAAAAAACAATTGATTTTCGGGGGTGATGCTTCCACCAGGGGATATGTAGGCGTCTTCACAGATAAACCTGCAGTGTTGAGTGTAAAATACCAGATCAATGGTCCGAAACCACAATTGCGGATCAGTAGCGTTGACCAGGAATATTTAAATGACACGGCGATAATTCTTTCAAAAATCGCAGGATCAATTGATATCAAAGTACCGGCAGGAGAAACTACCTTATTTTTAAATGCCGGAGATGATTGCTCTTACAGGTTGCAGTTGAATCTTACCTCAGGCATGTTTTATTTTGATGGAGCACCGCGGGGAATCCTTGCGTTTTACAAAAGCTTTACGGCTCCCTATGAGCAATATACCTACGATGCATCTTTTTACCCTTCACACATTTTCATTCCAAAAAATATCAGCACTGTTGATTACAGGGTGCAACTGAACATGCTTTCTATTACAAGTCCTGCAAACAGGAAGATCAGTGCCGACTTATTAAGTAAAGAAGCAGGTGGTGTTGAGTTTCGCAGGTTCAATATCCAGACCAGTGAAGCTGGGAAGATCTGGAAGACTGAAGTAGCAGGAAATTACAATTATAATTTCATCAACATTCCCGATCGCTACCTATTGCTGGAAAAGAAATGATCAGTCTTTTTTCTTAGATACTTTCTGTAGGTATGCTCCGTAGCCGCTCTTCACCAGCATCTCTGCCTGCTGTAGCAATTGCTTTTCATCAATAAAACCCATACGAAATGCAATTTCTTCTATGCAGCCAATCTTGGTGCCCTGTCTTTTTTCAATCACCCTTACAAATTCACTGGCATCACTCAGTGATTCAAAAGTTCCTGTATCCAGCCAGGCAGTTCCCCTGTCAAGAATGGAAACATGCAACTCTCCTCTTTCCAAATATTCGCGGTTCACATCAGTGATCTCATATTCACCCCTTGCCGATGGCTTGAGATTTTTTGCGATCTCCACCACGCTGTTGTCGTAAAAATAAAGTCCGGGTACAGCAAAATGTGATTTAGGCTTTGCCGGTTTTTCTTCAATGGAAAGCACTTTATTTTCCTTATCAAATTCAACCACGCCGTAACGTTCGGGATCCGAAACTTCATAAGCAAAAACATAACCGCCTTCGATATCATTCAGCTCCTGCAATTGCCTGCCGAGTCTGGATCCATAAAAAATATTATCACCTAAGACAAGAGCTACTTTATCATCTCCAATAAATTTCTCACCAATCACAAAAGCCTGGGCCAGTCCATTGGGCACAGCCTGTACTGCATATTCAAAACGGCAGCCTACCTGGCTTCCATCACCCAGCAATCTCTTGAATGATGCATTGTCTTCAGGAGTGGTGATGATGAGCACTTCTTTAATCCCGGCCATCATGAGAATGGACAAGGGATAATAAATCATCGGCTTGTCGTAAATAGGCATTAATTGTTTAGAGATAGCCTTTGTGATAGGATAGAGCCTTGTTCCACTACCGCCGGCCAGAATAATACCTTTCATGTTAGTTGATTATGATTGGTTTGATGAGCTGCATACATGCGCTCAATGATGTCCACAGTTTGCGCGCCTTCTTCAGCATTGGTATGACCTCCATTTCTGATGGAATGCACCATAGCATCGAGCATCTGGAAATGATTATTTGAAGGTTCGTATTGTGCAAAGGAAGCAGGCAATTGATAGTTCCTGATATGACAGTGCTCAATCGTATTCATATATTGCCCGCTGATCTTGATACTGCCATTCTCAGCAAGGATGGTGAGACTGCTCTCTACGTTTTTATCCCATGCTGCAGTTGAAAAATTAAAACATCCAGTGCCTCCATCCTGAAAATCAAAGACCACAGCACCTGTATCTTCAAATTCTGTGAGATGGTGATGACTGAAATTATAAAAGCGGCTGTTGATGTTTTCAATATCACCAAACAGCCAGTAGATTGTATCTATGAAATGAGAAAACTGGGTAAACAATGTACCTCCATCCAGTGATGCAGTACCATGCCAGTTTCCTTTTTTATAATAGCGTTCATCGCGGTTCCAGAAACAGTTCACCTCAACAAAATTTAATTTGCCCAGGATACCTGAATGAACCAATTGCTTCAACCAAAGTGAAACGGGAGAATACCTGTTTTGCAAAACCACCATCACCTGCCTGTTCACTTCACCGGCTTTTTTTATGATAGCCCGCGCCTCTTTATTTCTTAGCGCCATGGGTTTTTCTATCATCACATGCTTTTGATGTTGCAAAACCTCCATCGCCATTGGGGCATGAAACCCATTGGGTGTAGCAATAATAACGGCATCCGCTTCACCGGCTTTTGAAAAATAAACATCGATTGAGTCAAAAAAAGGAAGATTCAATGATTCGAGTTCTGTTCCTTCAATCGATCCCTGATCAATAAGGGCTGTAAGTTCACAGTCCGGATGTTGCATGATGGTAGCAGCATGCCGTCTTCCCGCATAACCACAACCTGCTATAGCGAATTTTATTTTCGGACTACCTGTCAATTATTTTTGCTTACAATACCGTCAATTAAGGAATAGGTTGTACCACTTGAAGCGCAGATGGCCTGACCCTTTTCATCAAACTGTAAACGATCACCGGCTTCACTCATCCATCCAGCCTGCCTCCCAGGATTACCAGTGATTATAGCATAAGGCAAGACATTTTTTGTAACCACGGCTCCTGCACCAATAAAGGCATAAGTACCGATCTCATTACCGCAAATGATAGTAGCATTAGCACCAATGGTGGCACCTTTCCTGACCAGGGTTGTTTTGTATTCCTCCTTTCGGCTGATGGCGCTACGTGGATTAATCACATTAGTGAAGACCATGGAAGGTCCAAGAAATACATCATCCTCACAAATCACGCCTTCGTATATGGAAACATTGTTCTGCACTTTTACATTGCGTCCCAACACCACTTTCGAAGCAACAAAAACATTCTGCCCTAATGAACATCCCTCACCTATACTGCAACCAGCCATGAGATGACAGAAATGCCAGACCTTAACTCCAGGTGACAGTTCACAGCCTTCATCCACAATAGCTGTGGGGTGGATATATATTTGATCTTTAACAGACAATTGAATAGACTTAAGAAATGATAAGTCGCACGATCTCAAAGGCCTCAGCGTAATCTGCACCAACCTGCACGCCTCTTGTTTTTGCAAGGGCATAAATAAATTCGGGTGACATATAATCGCGTCCCTTCTGAGAGGCATATTCTTTTAATGCTTCCACTTTCTGCTTCACATGTTTATCTTCAAGCTTTATAAAACACTGCGTACTGAAGGTGAGGTTATTCCAGATTAGCTCATAACCCAGTATCATTTTATTTTTGAAAGCTCTTAGCCCTTCCTGTGCAATGGTGATATGATCCTGGTGAATATCATGAAGGCTGGGAATAAAAACCACGTCTGGATTGATCCTTTGCCTTAGTTCTATTAGGTTCTCTAATATTTCCTGCCTGACATAATTGAGCTTTCTCACCTGGTAATTATAAATGACAAGGTTTTCTTCTGCTATGCCCAGTTTTTTTGTTGCTGCTCTGACTTCTGTTTTCAATACATCTCGTGGCAAACCTTCAGGCACTGATTCTTCGGCAGTAGAAAAAGCAACATAATAAACCTTTACCCCTTCTTCAATCATCCTTGCAATGGTCCCACCTACACCCAGTTCACCGTCGTCGGTATGGGGAGCGAGAATGAGAGCGGTTTGGAGGGAGGAGAGCATGGGGGAGGGTTTAGATGGTTTAGATAGTTGAGATAGTTGAGATAGTTTAGATAGTTTAGGGTGGTTTAGGGTGGTTTAGGGTGGTTGGATTCGTATTAATTTATTCTATTCTTCTATGTTTAGTGCCTTTACGAGTGCGTTGATCTTATAGGATAGCATCTCGATCCTGGGACGAATTTCGGCTGCTGTCTTTTCAGTGATCCATTGCAGGTCCTGGCAGATGATGAATTGATTCAGTAATACCATCAGGCTGCTGTAAGCGATGCCATAAAAATATCTTTGCTGTCTTTTTTAATTTCTTCCACATCCTTCTGCAAGATTAGAACAAACCGAAACAGCGGCTCTTCTCATCTGGCTGATCATCCCAAACTTTTCATCAGCAGGCAGATTTTTTAATACCCTGTAAATGATGACCACCAGTTCTCTTGCATTTTGCCAGGCATCCAGTTTTTCAAAGGAATACACGTGCATCCGCCAAAGATCATAGGCACCTATATTCCAGCAAAAATCCAAACCCCATCATTACCCGGGATTTTTCACAACACCCAAACCGCAAACCCTCATTCTAAACTTTCTAAACCATCTAAACTCTCTAAACTATCTCAACTCTCTACCGCCTCCTCAACTCTCTCACACCTCTCTCTCCCCATACATCTTCTCATAATAATTCTGGTAAGCTCCACTGGTAACATGTTGCAGCCATTCCTTGTTATTCAAATACCAGTCGATCGTTTGTGAGAGTCCTTCTTCAAAAGTTACACCAGGCTTCCAGCCCAATTCATTATTGATCTTTGATGCATCTATTGCATAACGGCGGTCGTGACCGGGGCGGTCTTTTACATAGGTGATCAGCTGCTCACTCTCTCCTTTTGCACGTCCCAGCTTTTCATCCATAAGGCTGCAGAGTAATTTCACCAGGTCAATATTTCTCCATTCATTGAATCCACCGATATTATAGGTATCACCTGATTTGCCTTTATGAAAAACAAGGTCGATGGCGATGGCATGATCCTTCACAAAAAGCCAGTCGCGCGTATACAAACCATCACCATAAACCGGCAGTGGCTTTTTTTCAATTACATTATGGATCATTAAGGGAATCAGCTTTTCGGGAAAATGGTTGGGACCATAATTGTTAGAGCAGTTAGTGATTACAACAGGCAGACCGTAAGTATCATGATAAGCTCTTACAAAATGATCTGAAGAAGCCTTGGAAGCAGAATAAGGTGAATGAGGATCATAAGGTGTTTCTTCTGTAAAAAAACCAGTATCTCCCAAAGCACCATAAACTTCGTCGGTGGATACATGGTAAAACAATTTACCCTCGTAGTTATGGTTCCATTGTTTCTTCGCGGCATTCAACAGGTTTACTGTTCCCACTACATTGGTATAAACAAAATCAAGTGGAGAAAGTATGGACCTGTCAACATGTGATTCCGCTGCCAGATGAATCACACCATCGGGCTGGTATTGAGAAAAGATCCTTTCCAGTTCGGATGCATCAAGAATGTTTGCTTTTTCGAAAATATAATTCGGTGCATTTTCAATGTCCTTCAGGTTTTCCAGGTTACCGGCATAGGTCAATGCATCAAGATTAATGATGCTGTATTCCGGATACTTATTTACAAATAAACGAACCACATGAGAACCAATAAACCCGGCACCGCCGGTGATGATGATGGTTTTGGATGTGCGACTTGTTTCAGCCATTTCTTTCAATTTGCTATAATTATTATTTACTGGTTAGTATCAGCTGTATGCAAAATGATGCTGCGTTCTGTACCATTCAAATGTTGTTTTCAAACCCTGCTTCACACTAACGGCAGGATCGTAACCCAGCATGGTCCTGGCTTTGGAAATGTCTGCAAGACTGTGTTTCACATCACCTTTTCTTTCCGGACCATATTTTGGAGCAAGGTCGCTGCCTGCTACTTCCTTGATGCTTTCAAAAAGCTGGTTGAGTGAGGTCTGTTCGCCAAAAGCAATATTGTAAACCTGGTTTACAGCCTCAGGGTTATTAGTAAACAATGCAACTTCATTGGCATGAACAGCATTGCCCACAAAGGTGAAGTCGCGGCTATGTTCACCATCACCATTGATCACCGGCGGTTCATTATCCAGCACTGCTTTAACAAAGAGAGGAATCACTGCTGCGTAAGGTCCCTGTGGATTCTGCTTCGGACCAAACACATTGAAATAGCGAAGGCCAATCAGTTCCATCCCATAAATATTGGCATATACCTTAGCGTACAATTCATTCACGTACTTGGTAACTGCATAAGGAGATAAGGGCTGGCCGATCCTGTCTTCTATTTTAGGAAGACCAGGATGATCACCATAGGTTGATGAACTGGCAGCGTAAATCACGCGCTTCACTCCTTTTTCTTTTGCTGCTGTAAAGATGTTAAGCGTACCTGTTACGTTGACTTCATTAGAAGTAAGCGGATCATTGATAGATCGCGGTACAGATCCAAGAGCTGCCTGGTGAGAAATAAGATCGATGCCATCGCAGGCATTGAGGCAGGTTTGAAAGTTGCGTATATCACCTTCCACGAATTCAAAGCGTGGATGATCCATGAACTCCCTGATGTTTTCTTTCCTCCCTGTAGCAAAATTATCGAGCACACGCACCAGTTGAACTTCTTCTCTTTTCAGCAGACTCTCAACCAGGTTGGATCCTATAAATCCTGCTCCTCCTGTTACTAATATCCTCATGATACTTTTGTTCTTTTTTGTTTTTTACTTCTCCATTTTTTGGTATCCAGCCATCCAAACCATTTACCCAGCAGACCTGCAGGTGGTGCATTCTCATCTTCGTCGAAATAGCCGGAGCCGTAACCGTGGCCATAACCATACCTGCCATAACCATAATATCCATAGCCCGATCTTATCTTCACATCATTCAAAATAATGGAGATGCGTGGCAGCTTACCCTGAGTATAAAACTCGTCTATCAGCCCAATTTGTTTTTTATAAGTATGACCCTGACGCACGATGTACAATGTGCAATCAGCAAAGCGGCTCAGTGTCATGGCATCACTCACCATTCCAACAGGAGCCGTATCCATGATCACTGCATCAAAATTTGCTTTCAGGTAATCGAAGAGATCATTCAGTTTGGGATCAAGAAGAATTTCTGCAGGATTGGGAGGTACAGGGCCGCAGGGAAGTACAAATAAATTCTCACTTCCTTCAACAGGTACAGGAAGATCTTCCAGCCTTGACTTGCCCAATAAATAATTGGTAAGACCTGGCTTTTTTGTCATGTTAAGATGAGAAAGCACTTTTGGTTTCCTGATATCAAATTCCAGGATGATCGTTTTCTTGCCAGCGACCGCCATCACAGCACCAACATTGGTACTGATGAAAGATTTTCCTTCACCACTAAAGCTGGAAGTTACCAGGATCACAGGTTTGTTCACATGGTTCAAAACATATTGCAGATTGGATCGTATGATCCTGAACTGTTCTGCCACTACGCTCCTGTTATTGTTTGATACCACAAGGTTATTCTTGCCATAAGCATGTCCCACTTCTCCGATCACCGTTGCATTGGTGATGCGTTCAACGTCGTAGCGAGTTGACACTTTATCGTTAAGCATCTCCAGTACAAAAATGAAGATGGCAGGCAGCAGCAAGCCAATAAAAATTGACAGCAGTCTTATGTTGCGTTTATTGGGCTTAATAGGCGTATAAGCGGGTGAGGCTTCTGTAAGAACTTTGATATTGGAAATGGTAGAAGCAAGTGTCATTGCTGATTCCTCTCTTTTTTCCAGCAGTGCATTATACACCACCAGCTTGCTTTCCATCTGCCGGTTGATTTGTATCAGCTCCTGTTGTTTTTCGGGCATGATGTTCAATTGCGCCTGCGCATTACCGCTGATGCCTTCCAGGCTTCCAATAGCAGAATTATAAGCCGACTTAATATTGCTGATACTCTCCAGTATATTTTTTTGGAGGCGGTCGATCATTTCCTCTTTTTGCTTCACTACCGCATTACCCCTGGGAGTTGTTTTTAATAGTGCTTTTAATTCCAGCTGTGCCATGTTATAGGCACTCACACTTTCATTCAGCGTGGGATCTTCCAGTCCCAAAGATGAAGGCACGGGCACATCCCCTCTTTTACTGCGGATATAACTTTCAATCTGGTAGGCATTATTCAGCTTGATACGCTGTGTTCTTGATTCTTCTTTTGCTCTTTCTATTTGTGCGAAGAAGGATGCTGATTGTGCTGCAGGATCAACAAGTTTGTTTCGCTTCATGAAATTGAGCTGCAATTCCGTGATGCTGTCAAGTTGTTTTTCTATAATGGCTTTTTCCTTGTCGATGAATGCCAGTCTTCCCTGAGTAGAAGCATTTTTATCTTCCACAGTAGCTTTCTGGTATTCTTCCATCACCTGGTTGATGATGTCTGCTCCCAGCTGGGGATTGGTTGATTCAAAAGAAAGAACCAGGATGCCTGTATTTTGTTTAGGGGCGATGGCAATTCCTGAAAGAAGGGAAGCAACAGAGGAGGTAGGATTCCAGGTGACCCTGTATTCTTCACCCATGGATCCCTGTGTTTTCTTATTGAGACGGAAAACACCGTGCTCATTCTTAAATACCTGGCCAAAAGTAAAAGGGCCATTGCCATTGATGGTAAAATTATTATCGTTCTGAAAACGGATCTTCAGTGTGAAGGAAGATGCAGAATCCCTGATCTCAAAGGGTTCTACTTCAAAAGGATTTGTTTTGTAGATATTCAGTTCCTTGATCTTGCCGATGGCATGATATGAAAGATTGAGGTTGAGGGCTCTTACTACCCTTGACATGATCTGCCTGGACTTGATGTATTCTATCTCATTCTGGATATTCTTTTTATTATCAGATTCAAAGATCCTTTCAAACTTATCGTTACTACCACCAGAGGCTTTATCGTCCTGTATCACCATGGTACCAACAGAACTGTACACCTGCGTTGCATAGCGCAGGTAGATGTAAGCCACAAATAAAGAAAGGGCAACACAAATAATAAAAAGAGGAAGAAAGCGAATGTATTTATAGAACAGGTCTTTGATACTAAGACTTGTCAGTTCGCTTTTGGCTGGTTGTATTTGATCTTCCATTAAAAAATTGAGTAAGTGCTATCTGATTAAGTTAAGGATCAGCGCTATGGCTGTAATGATGCTTGAAGCGATACCAATCTGCTGAAGAAGTTCCTGCCTGTCCTGCTGTTTCACTTTTCTTGCTGTCTGCTCTACCAGCACCACATCATTTTGTTGCAGACGGTAGTAGGGTGAGTTAAAAAGATCATGAGTAGTGAGATCCACTGTCCCAATCTCACGCTGACCGTTATTTTCCCTGATCACTTTAACTGTATTTTTTTTCCCGAATTCGGTGATGTCGCCAGCAAGTCCAAGCGCTTCCAGCAAATTGACTCTTTCTGTGGGTACAGTTATAGTTCCAGGTCTACCTACTTCACCCAAAACGGTGAACCTGAAATTAAGAAACCTGACAACCACGGAAGGCTGGCTTAACTGATCCACTAATCTTTTCTTGATCTCTTGGGCCAGCTGTTCTCTTGTTAAACCTTCAACATGCAGTGTGCCGATTTGAGGGTATTCGATATTGCCCGCTTCATCTACCAAAAATCCTGAAGCATTGCTTCCTCCAGTTCCACCTTCTATAAGATTATAAGGTGCATCAGCTCTTGGATCAACTCCGTTGGCCAGACTATAAACCCTGATGGATAGGAGATCACCTTTCTGGATCACTGGTTGTTTGAATGCAATGGAATCCCTTATTGTAGTGTCGTGCACATTCATCAGGTAATTATTGGTGACCTGTTTCTGAGTGCGGCAGGAGCTGAAAATGATTAAACTCAGGCAAGCGATGATCAGGAATCTCATTAATGGTGATTTGTCTGTTGAACAGTGATCAGCTTAGATTTATCAATATAGGCAATAAGCATGTATCCCAAGCTGTCGATACATACTTTAGCCAGTTTATTTTTTATCTCAAGCACCTTGCCTTCCTTATCCATCATGGGACCGGAGGTGATGACCACTCTGTCATCAGGCTTGAGATCGATCTTTACCGCCTCCACATTTTCATATTCATCAAGGAATCTTCGAATCGTTTGAATTTCTTTTTCACGAATCACTGCGGGTTTGCCATCCCAATAAATAAAATTGACAACACCAGGTGTCAGTCTCACTTCTGCCCTGCTTTTTTCTGTTATTCTTACAAATACGTAAGACTTAAATAAGGGTTCTTCCACCACTTTAATGCGATCGCTCCATTTTCTTCTCACCTTATTTAAAGGACAGTAGCTTTCAATGCCTTTTTCCAAAAGCAGGCTGTTCACTTTTTTTTCCCAGCGGGGACGTGTATATATGGCATACCATTTCAAACTCACATTTCTCAAGTTTATCGCAGAGTACTTTTTGTTCTGTGCAGAGCTTCGCCACCTCAGTCACATTCCTTTTTTCAGGACCAAGTCATTTAAAGCACAAAGACGTGCAAATATAGCTTTTGCACTGTGACTGACAAGCCTTCAAAAAATACAGATTTTGAAGAAGTTACTCAAGCACGGGTGAAAAACTTGCTAACGGAAAACACCTAACCGGTTTTGAACTGATTTTCAATGATTAAAATCAAAGGCTTTGGAGATCAACCAATAATTACTCCTGGAAGGGCAAAATAAAATTTGACAAAGTTGAGGGTCGGACTGAGCTTCGCTCGTAACCTACGCTCAAAGCAACTTTGGTTGCTTTTCACTTGGTTATTCTCCAATCTCATCGCTCCGCTCGGAGGATTTCCGTCTCAGTCCACCGAAGTAGAACGCAAGTGGATGCGAGCCCTCTTGCATCTAATTATTGAAAAACTTGCCTTAAGACTTATGCTTTGAACTGAAATTTATTAAAACTCAGTTGTACTGAATGGGAGAGCTTATCCCGAAACTGTGTTTCTTTTATCTTTTAAGAAAGACAAATTTTCAAGCAGTACATTTATTCAAACTTTGCCCATTGAAGCAGCGCTATTATTCTTTGGATGTTTTCAGGGGTGCCACGGTTTGTCTCATGATCCTGGTGAACAACCCTGGCAGCTGGAGTCATATTTACGGTCCTTTGGAACATGCTCCCTGGCATGGACTAACTCCCACCGATCTTGTTTTTCCCTTTTTCCTCTTTGCAGTTGGCAATGCCATGGCCTTTGTGATGCCCAGGCTTGCGGAAGCCGGAGACGGAGTTTTCTGGAGAAAAGTGATCAAAAGATCGTTGCTGATCTTTGCCATTGGTCTTTTTTTGAACTGGTGGCCTTTTTTCCGCTGGCAGGAAAATCACCTGGAATTTATTAGCTGGACCTGGACCACTACCGATGCTTCCGGGGTGACTAAAGTCAATGGTGTCAGGATTCTTGGGGTTTTACAACGCATTGCACTCTGTTATTTTTTTGCTTCCATTATTGTTTATTACCTCAAAGCCAGAGGCGCATTTTTAGTGGGACTGATTCTCTTACTGCTCTACTGGCTATTGTGTTATGGGGGCAATCCCGCAGATCCCTATTCTTTGGAAGGCTGGTTTGGAACCGATATAGATAAGATGATCCTTCACGATGCTCATATGTATAAAGGAGAAGGAGTTGTTTTTGACCCCGAAGGGCTTATGAGTACCATACCAGCCATTGTGCAGGTAATCCTGGGTTATCTCGTTGGAGATTATATTCTAAAGAGAACAAAGCTGGCAGTGGCAGCGGAAAATCCTTCCCAAACACCGGCCATCAATCCCCTTTATCAAATTTTGACAGGTTTATTCATTGCTGCAATGGCTTTCCTCCTGGCCGGATATATGTGGAGTCTTGAATTCCCGGTTAATAAAAAGATCTGGACCAGCTCTTATGTGATCGTCACAACAGGTATGGCAACTGCCATTCTCGCCACTATGATCTATGCCATTGAGATCAAGGGTACGCGCAACTGGCTCACCAGGTTTTTTGATGTTTTTGGAAAGAATGCACTGTTTGTATTTGCGTTGAGTGCCTTCCTGCCCAAAGGATTGAGACTGATCAGGATACCTAATGGAATGAATACAAAGGGTGAACCTGTTTATATCAGTCCCTGGAACTGGATCTATGAAAGGGTTTACAAATTTGTTCCAGGAGCACCGGAGATAGGTTCTTTATTATTCGCTCTTACGGTAATCTTATTCATGTGGGCTATTTGCTATTGGCTGGATAAGAAGAGGATTTACATCAAAGTGTAAGGAGATTACTCTGATTATTGAGTGAATATTTTATCACAGATTACACTGATTACATAGATGGTTGGACTACAGTGTACATGGCTTCCTTCAATCGCAATGTTTTCCGAATTAATGATTGAGTAATAATATTTTATCACAGATTACACGGATTAAACAGATTGTGAACTTAAGTGTAAACAGCTTCCTTTAATCTGAGAATTAATCTTTGAATTAATCTGTGTAATCTGTGTAATCTGTGATCATAACCTTTATTCAATCAGTATGTTTATCTATGATTGATATTTTATCACAGATTATTGGGATTACACAGAAGAAACACCAAATTGTAAACGGCTTCCTACAATCGCAGCACTAATCTGTGAAATCTGTGTAATCTGTGATCGCAATTTCTCTGTGATCCTCTCGCTGCGTAATCCGGCTTGCAAAATTGAAAATCTGCTATTATATTTATCGCCTTAAATAAGGCTGTATCCAATATCCAAATCTTATGAAACTGAAGACGATCCTTCTTTTTTTATCTGTATTTATTCTGGTAACCTCCCTTTATTCATTTGTTTCCCGTCCGATGGCAGAAGATGCATCAATGAATCATGGGCATAACTGGGAAGAATATGATCCCTCCTACGTTCATAAGTATCCGGATGTTCAGTCAGTTATTGATACGGCCGACCAGCATTTTTCAGCTTCACAGAAAAATTCCCTTGCTTATTACAATTTCATAGCTGGCATCATCCGCAAACGCTTTTATCATGGATTCTCTCATTATAGCTTTGCCGATAACCCATTTGCTTCTATTTCAGGCTACGTTTTCTGGGATCATTTATCGGCCATCGTTATACCAGATGATATCATGAAACATCCCAGGGCGGCATGCAGCCAGCAGGCACTGGTGATGATGGAAATTTTTAAGAGAAACACGACTGATTTCCGTAAGGTGGGATTAAATAATCATTTTTGTGTTGAAGCCCGCATAGAAGGAGAATGGAGATTCTTTGATACAAACATGGAATTTAAAGTAGGTGATCAACGCGAATCACTGAGCCAGATGCTTGCTACCGGGAAAATTGATGAAGCTTACCAGATGGCTGAAATCAACCAAAAACCTATCAGGAATGTATTTTCTAATGTGAGATATGGGAAAATCAATGAAGTACCAGGTTCGAGGGCCATGTTTTTCCACCGCTTTTGTTACTTCCTCAATTCGAAAACTGCCTTTTTTATTCTTTTAGGAATGATCCTGATTTATGTAACAGGTATACCTGGTTATCAACCCAATCACAGATTAAGCAGATTAATGAAGATTCATTATAGCAATGATTGATTTTTTATAAAGATTACTCGGAAATAACCTATCACAGATTACACGGATTAACAGATGGATGTACTAAGATGGTAATTGTTTGCCTGATATGGATAATGGCAATGATTTCCTGATCAATGATTGAAATGATAATCTATCACAGATTTCACAGATTAACAGATGAATGTACTCAGATGGTATTTGTTTGCCTGATATGGATAATTGCAATGTTTTCCTGATCAATGATTAAAATGATAATCTATCACAGATTTCACAGATTAACAGATGGATGTACTCAGATGGTAATTGTTTGCCTGATATGAACTGGCAATGATTTCCTGATCAATGATTGAAATGATAATCTATCACAGATTTCACAGATTACACAGATGGATGTACTAAGATGGAAACTATTTCACAATTTGGAAACTAATCTGTGAAATCTGTGTAATCTGTGATCCTGACTAAATACTGTTTCATTGATTCATAGAATTAATCTGTGTTCATCTGTGATATTATTCCCCTTGAAATCTGTGATCCAAATCTCTCTGAAATACTTTTATCAGCGATTAATCCTGATAAATTTCAGTTCCGCTTCCTTCTCACCACTAATCTTTATTATGTACATACCTGGGGTGAGGAAAGAAACATCAATTGACCTTACTGAAATGCCTGAAGAAACAGTAAAGAATTCTTCCTTTACTATTTTACCATGGACATCATAAATTCTCATTTGCATGGACTGTCCAACAGATCCATTGATTTGTAGATTTAAATTACCTATAACCGGATTGGGTGCTATTGAAATAAATCCTTTCGCGGATTTTAATGGAAGGTATAAAACAGATGAATATACCGATCCACCATTCAACTTGTCTACCCTGATCCTGTAACTGCAGCTTGATATTAATGCTGCTGGATCCTGATCATCATAACTATATTCTCCTGTGCCATTATCTTTTAATTGAGCGATGGCGATAAAATCTTTTCCATTCATAGACCGTTCTACCACTAAATTTTCAATCGGTTCATCCGCCTGAATCTTCCATTGAATGTGCAGTATAGTTTGAGACCTGTTACCGGATATTCCAATAAATTGAACGGGCAAACTTACCGGCGGCTGATTGCCCATCACCCTGGAGAGCAGACTGATATAGGAAGCCTGGTAATAGATGGCCGGCTCTGTGATTTCCCAGCTATCTTCTGAAAAACTTCCATTCCATACCGTATTCCAATCCTTATATGCTTTTTGTGGTGGTTGATTATAAGGTGGAGATACAGCAGCAATTGCGTAATTTTTATTTGGACCGCCCTGTACATATGCAGGAGCAGGACCTTTTGCAGAGGACAATGCATTGTCCCAAACCGTTCCATTAGCAAACCAGCTATGATAAATTTCATTGGCGCAATCATCACCACCATAGGCATACATATTGGACAATAAAACTTTTCCCATCGGATTCACACCATGAAACCAATGCAGGTATTGTTCTGCCACCTCTTTATAAAGACTGTGATTAGCAGTGTTGATATTAAAACTTACATAATCCCAGTTGTGCACACCTGCATCAGCTTTGACCTGTGAGTTACCCCAGTGGTATTGATCATCAGGCAGATAAGCCCTGTAAAGATCAGTGGCGCTGTTATAATGATTGATACTTACCACTCCATCCTGACCACTTTTCATGCTCCTGATATTATTGCTCACTGTTGCACTCACACCGGCTAAACCTGCATAGCGCAACAAAGCTCTTTGTACAGCAGTATAATAAGGTCCCCACCACCACACACTATAAGGTTGCGCCTGTGTATACATGCTTTCAAACCAAGTTTTATAAGTTGCAAGACCTGTAGCTTCATAGAGATAGGCGGCAGCAGTAATGACCCTGTCCTTTTGTTCAGCAATACCTATGTCAGCATCTCCCGCCTTGATGTCCTGGTCATCACAATTGGTCTGGAAGCTGGTAAAATTTGAAGTGGTTGTCAGCGCCCTGCTCCATGCAGATTGCGCTCGTGCTAACAGGTCATCTGCATAAGTGATCATGGCTGGAGTGCCTATTTGCCTGTAGGCGATAGAAGCCAGCGCAAAAACTGCTGCACCGGTAAGTGTACTTGATGTACATTCTCCTAAATAATAACGGGGATTGACATCAGTGCTTGGTGGCGATGCCGCATTATAATTATCTACACCAACTTTTAAATAAAGCCCTCCGGTACCTGATGCATCCTGCATGCGTTTCAACCAGTCAAGTTCCCATTTGATCTCGTCCATCAGGTCTGGAATTCCATTACCAGATTCAGGCAGTCCATAATTGTCGGTGAAGATTGATGGGTATAGCCTGAAAGCTTCAAGCATGGTACAAAGAGGAGCAAAGGTGAAAGTTGTGTATTTATTATAATCTCCGGCGTCCATCCATCCTCCATGCAGGTCTTTGGCTGTAGCAGGATTTGTTTTATCATATCTGGAACGTGCTGCATAGTCCTGGTTAGCGCCACCAAAGGCAGCTCCATCAGCCCACCTGGCATCAGCATAGGGAACTGCTTTAGCAAAATTGATACGCTGGTAATAAAACACCCTTACTGCATGCTTCAATACTTCGCTATATACATTGTTACCTATCTCAAAACGATAAGAACCTTTGTTCTGTGCCACATCAAATATATAATAGGACCCTGCTGTTGTTAGAGTGGTAAAATCAAACCACCAGCCCTTGTCACCACTTTGTGTGTGTGTCGCTCCACTATTCCATGCTGACAGGGTTCCGGAAAAAACAACTACATCATCAGACCAGCGCCTGACCTGGTAATTATTCAGTCCTGTGCCGGGAGAAAAAGATTCTGCAGCATTATATCCTGTTTGAGGATCCACAATAACAGCAACCTTTTTGCTATTAGGCAGGTATCCGAACTGGTCGATCTTGATGTATGGTGTGATGGTAACAGGAGCTGCATTGATTTGTGAGCAGCATAAAAGGCATAGAATGGTCCTGAGGAGGTTAAGGTTCATACAAGGATTTTGGACTTTAAAAATAAAATCCACTATCCGCATTTAAAACTAAATAGAAATGAATGTTTAATAATTGCGAATGAACCTACAAAAACCAGCTATAAGCCATCTGAGTAGCTGACCTGAAGAATATTCAAACCCTTATCATTACTCACCACCTCCGCACTTGCCCTATCTTTCTCTTACTCTTTCTTTTATAAATTCAGTCTCAAGGTGATTGCCGGTTGTCTTCTCATTGTGATTCCATTCTGACAATAAACATATTGTGTACTGGCTAAAATGGTTAAAGATTCAGCTTTCCTGGTGTTTTTAGAAGAACTGATAAAAAGAGGAACACTGGATGCCGCCAATACTCCACCACCAATGATCAGCCACTTACCAGTATCTTCAGCAAAAGTTCCACTTAAAGCTGCACCAGTAACGGCCATGGCTACACCACCTCCCAATAAAAGAAAACCAAATGTTTTTTGGGTTTTAGCCTTTTGCAGGTATTCTGATTTTGTATAACCGTCTTTGGTTTTATCCTGTGCATATGTAAATCCAGTCATCAGAAGCAATGCCAGGAAAACTGTCATCTTTTTCATAACCCATATTTTTTAATGAAGAAGAATTCAACCTTCGTTGGCAAGGTATTTATAGCCTCCAATCACATCTATGATCAGCATTGCCATGATGAATGACAGGTATCAGTAAGTTCAAAAAATTGGACATGCACCTAATTGTTACTGGGTTTGATTTCAGATGACTCAATCCTTTTTTCTTTTTTTCATCCATTGTTTGGGTTGTGCTCCATCCATTTTTACGATACCCGGATAGAACAACCCAACCGTATCTACCAGTTCCTCCTGGGCTCTCATCACTTCATGGATATCTTTATACGCAAAAGGTGCTTCGTCAAGTCCGCCACCCAGCAACTTTACTTTATTTTTTGCCAGTACTTCATTGAGCTGGCTATGTGTAACAGAATTCAGTGCAGCCGTCCGGCTCATTTTTCTTCCTGCGCCATGCGAGGCTGAATAAACTGATGCCTCTTCTCCTCTTCCTTTTACAATAAAGCCAGGAGCTGTCATGGATCCCGGAATGATTCCCAAAACATCTTTACCGGCAGGTGTAGCTCCCTTGCGGTGTACAATCACTTCCTTTCCCTGCCATTGTTCCTTCCAGGCAAAATTGTGGTGATTCTCCACCATCCTGATCGGCTGTCTTCCAAACTCCCTGGCCAGTTTTTCATGTATGATATGATGACAGGCAGAGGCATAGTCTCCGGCAAGGTTCATGGCCATCCAGTATTCATAACCTTCTTCTTCCTCCAGTGAAAGCCAGGCAAGGTTGACAGCATCGCCAGGCAGCCTTCTTTTTTCCTTCGCGATTTTAGTATAGTGGTTAGCGATGCTGGCACCAAGGCCACGCGATCCGGAATGCGATAATAAACCAAGATAATTACCTGCTTCAACTCCGAGTACCTTGTCGGCAGATGAAATAGTGACCCTTCCAAACTCCACAAAATGATTACCCGAACCGGAAGAACCTAATTGTTTCCATGCTCTTGATTGCAAGCCTTTCAAAAGCGCAAGTTCATCAAATTCCTTCCTGTCCATTACTTCATGACTGGCAGGTGAATCAAAGGTAGCGCCACTTCCAAAGAGGGTGGCTTCATTTAATTTCTTTGCAAAATAGTTTTCTCTTGATTCCAGTTCTTTTGGATCAATATCAAAAATTGAGAGACACATTCTGCAACCTATGTCAACACCAACGCCATAAGGAATTACTGTATTTTGAGTGGCCAGCACACCACCAATAGGCAAACCATAACCCGAATGAGCATCAGGCATCAATGCCCCTGCCAGTGCTATTGGCAATCGTGCAGCTGTATACATCTGATGAAGTGCTCCTGCTTCTATTCCTTCACTACCATAAATTTGAAAAGGAATGCCAGATTGCTTCATGGCGATTGTCGCTCCACCAGTTTTTTGCTTTGGCAAGAGGGCATCAGCAATCTTTCCCAATATACCTTCACCTGCGTACTGGTTAGGACTTTGAAGAATGCTTCCCAAAATTTCCAATGCATCTTCGCTGGAAAGATGTTTGAAATTTTTCTCCATGATATTCATGGCTATTGAAATCACCGGACCTTCAGGATAGCCGATCGCCCTCAATTGTTTTCCCGTTAATTTTAATTTAGCCATGGCTTCCTCATTAAATGATTCATCTAACACACAAAAACTCAGGCCAGTTTTTGCAGGATCAATTTAGCTTCTCTTTCCTACATTTGAATAAACCCTGACCATGGAATTGACAATTGAGAACGAACAGGAAGCAGCCGTAGCCATATTGTTTTCCTGTGCCATGCACAAAAACAAGAGCCTCTCCCAGTCGCAGATCGAACAACTGAGTCGCATGCTGGTACTGAGCACCAGGTTCAAAGGCGCCAACCTGAATGATCTCTCCATAAAAGCCTTATCTCTGCAATCTCAGCAGGACAGCCAATCCATTATTGAAAGATCAGCGCCACTGATCAGTGAGGAATTCAGGGAAACACTTTTTGCCATGATCTGTGAAGTAGTGACAAGTGAAGGAGTTATTGATGAATCAAAAAGCGAGATCCTGGGTATGGCAGCCATGTACCTTCAAATGCCAGTAGAAAGAATGAAGATGATGCTGACCACCTACCTGATCAGAAATAAATGGAATGTACAGATCATTGATCAGCTGCATGGATAAGCATTGCAATCAACTAATCATATTACATCAGAATAATTTTCCCTGTTCTCCGGGTCTTTGAAAAAGACTGGTATCCAGATCCCATCTTTCTTCATTCATGCCATAGAGCTTTCCGTATTTTTTATATTGCTGGGAAACCATCTGGGCGATATTACCCTCGCCCCTCATGCGCGTGCCCCACCTGCTGTCATTCACCTTGCCATCATGACTCGCTTCTATCAGGTGCCAGACCTTATCTGCACTATCAGGAAAGTTTTTATACAGCCAGTCGTGAAATAGCAATTTGATAGCTCCATTCAACCTGATAAAAGTATAGGCGGTGAAGCTTGCACCGGCTTCCTTCGCCGACTTCATGATCCTCTGCATCTCGTGTTCGTTCAAGCCAGGGATCATAGGGCCCATCATCACACCCATTCTAACTCCTGCCTTGCTCAATTCTTCAATCACCTTCAGTCTTTGTTTGCCGGTGGTGGTCCGGGGTTCCATGGCTCTCCTGATATTTTCATCAAGTGAAGTAATGGAAACCATGGCCGACAGGATCTTTTTCTTCGCCATCTCCTGCAGTACATCCTTATCCCTGATGATCCATGCGTTTTTTGTAAGAATACCCACCGGCTGGTTGAATTCATTGCATACTTCCAGTAATTTCCTAGTAAGTCTGAATTTTTGTTCCGCTGGCTGGTAACAATCTGTATTGCCACTCAACATGATGGGGGTAGCATCCCATTTTGGATGCATCAGGAATTTACGCAGCAGCTCCGGCGCATTTTTCTTTACCAGGATTTTGGTTTCAAAATCAAGACCTGCACTATAACCCCAGTATTCAAATGAATTGCGTGCATAACAATATATACAGCCATGTTCACAACCCTGGTAAGGATTCATGCTGTACATCATGCCCACATCAGGACTGTCAACCTTGTTTACAATTGTTTTTGGAAAAACTTCAAGGTATTGGGTTTGAACATCAGGCTCTATCCATTCATCTATACCTTCCACATGTTCCCTTGTGGATTCATTTTTCAGGAATTTATTTTTTGTATTGTATTGGGCGCCCCTTCCTTTTTTATAGGTATCCGCAGCCTGATCATTTTCATTTGGAGAAGCATTCATATGATTAAGGGTGTTCTTTCATTAAATAAGGGAGCAATCATCGCATTCAGCTGCTGTGATTTTATCAAAACAAATTGCCCTGCTTTGTTAACACAGGCAGATCCTGGAAATCAAAACGCCTGGCTACCTGGAAGGCAGATTTATCACCAGCCTTTCTTTTCAACAAGAGCATGTTGTCAGCAATAAATTTCCCGGTGAACTGCCGATGCGAAAACTCCAGCCATCCCTGTTCAAATTGCCAGGGCTTTAGTTTCCTTGCAATACCAATATGTGGCTCTTCTATAAAATGGGGTTTGTTCTCATTACTCAGTTTCATCAAACGTTGCGCTTCTTTTAAATGCCTGATGATATTTTGCAAAGGCAGCTTGCTAGTCACATTGATATAAATGGTATGAGATGGATAGGCACTGTAATCTTTCAGCTCAACTTTGAATGGAGTAATGCCCATGGCAATTGACTGGATCCGATGTACGATCTTTTCTTCCATCATATCAAGAGCGAGGAAATTAACCAGTGCAATATGTGGCTTCAGGTATCTGGCAGAAGGCAGCTTGTATTTTTCAGAAAACTCCTGCTTTATCCTCACTATTTTTTGCCAGAGATCTTCAGGCGGCACTACAACCAACAGGTATTCATTGATGCGGTAACCCGGCATCTGGAAATTCACAGGCTCCATAATAAAAGGTTTTCGTTTCAACTGATAAAAGTCTAAATTACTAAATCTTTTAGCAATTTAGAGCAATAAATCTTTCCTGCCTACAACTAATACCTTTTTTAGCAGGATTCTTCTGACTGCAGGATCAGACGGCAGGGCGTATAATGGGGATTGTCAATTGAAAGCCTGGTAAGAAGCGCACTAACCTTATGCACGCCAATTTTTTCTGCCCATTCAAAAGGACCATAGGGATAGTTGGTTCCCAGTTTCATCGCAGTATTAATGTCTTCTTCTGAGCTCACTCCTTCTTCAAGGGCCAGAAAAGCTTCATTAATGATCATGCTGATAACGCGAGGGCTAACAAAACCGACTTCATCGGGAAGCCATTCTATTTTTTTATTGAAGCTGCTGAGAACTGCTTCTGCTTTTTGTTTTAATGAATCATCATTGCAGGCAGCCTCCAGGATGGGTGCTGACAAAAAACCATCCCAACCATTCAGTCTTATAAATGATTCGCTGGTTTGAATGAGTGTATCCATAACACTGTTAATGATCACCAGTGAATCCTGATTTTGTAAAATATCGATCCGATCAGGATCATTCTCAAACAAGAGATCTATTATTACCTCATATTTTTTTTGATTCACCAAATGCAGATCCTCTGTCCATTCCAGGTTTACATTTTCCTTTATACCATTAGAGGTCAGCTCATGCTTTTGATTTTCACTGGCGATCACAAGAATATCCATGATGCGAAAGTAAGATGAAGGAAAGCAGAAACTTCAGAATTCCTGCAGAACGTCATGCTGTTTAGATTTTATTCATGAAATTGCAAGAATGGAAAAGACAATTATCAATACCCCGAATGCGCCTGCACCCATTGGTCCTTATAACCAGGCCATACTTGTCAAGGGCAGTTTATATATTTCAGGTCAGATCTGTATCGATCCTGCAACTGGTAATTTAAAAAACAAAGACCTGCAGGAAGAAACCCACCAGGTGATGCAAAACCTGCGGTCAATTCTACATGCAGCCGGGCTTCAATTGAGTGATGTGGTAAAGACCACAATTTTCCTTACGGATATGAACCGTTTTGCAGAAGTGAACGAGATCTACGGAAAATATTTTAATGGAGATTTTCCTGCAAGGGAAACAGTACAGGTGTCTGCGTTACCGAAATTTGTAAATGTGGAGATCAGCATGATAGCCGTGAAGCCATAATAAGTACTTCCTTTCAGCAAATCTTAACCATGCCCGATGTTTAAAAGACTCATCATTTTCCTTTTCCTAAGTAGTTGTTGCCAGTTCATTATGGCGCAACTTACACCTGATAAGGTTTATGGTGAGCTATTTAAGGATGTACAGGAGTCAGGTATTTTTGCAGACAGTAAAACCTTTGTTGACTGCATTCCCAGGAAAGAACCTGAAAAGATACTTGCTGAATACCTGGCCATAAAAAATAATCCTGCGATTCGTTTCAGCCTTGAATTATTTGTGAAGGAAAATTTCATTATTCCTTCGACACCACCAATTGAATTTCAAACTAAGGAAAAAGATCTTGTCAGTCATATCAATAGTCTCTGGACTGTGTTAAGAAGAAAAACTGATTCGTTTGCAAGTGGCAGTTCGCTGCTTGCATTGCCTTATGACTATATTGTTCCTGGAGGCAGGTTCCGCGAGATCTATTACTGGGATTCCTATTTCACCATGCTGGGACTTAAGGAAAGCGGTCAGTATGATCTTATGGAAAGCATGGTAAAAAATTTTGCTTACCTGGCCAGTAAATATGGGCACATTCCCAACGGAAACCGTAGTTATTATCTAAGCCGCTCGCAGCCTCCTTTTTTTTCCCTGATGCTTGATCTGCTTGCAGAAATAAGAGGTAAGGAAATTTATGTGATCTATCTGCCTGCTCTTGAAAAAGAATATGATTACTGGATGGACAGAAGCGCTGAAACAAAGCACCTGGTTAAAATGCCGGATGGCAGTTGGCTTAACAGGTACTGGGACCAGCTTTCACAGCCAAGGCAGGAATCTTATAAAGAAGATCTTGAACTGGCTTCTTCCAAAAAATTATCTTCTTCAGCTGAAGCACTTCTGTATAAAAACATCAGGTCTGCTGCAGAAAGTGGGTGGGACTTCAGCAGTCGCTGGTTTCGTGATGGCAAAAATTTATCCTCCATTCAAACCACTAATCTGATTCCAGTTGATTTGAACTGCCTGTTGTATCATCTTGAAAATACTCTGGCAAAAGCATATGCCCTGAGCGGCGATCATTTGAAATCAACATTATACCTGCAGCTGGCAAATAAAAGAAATGCTGCAATTAATAAATATTGCTGGTCACCTGCCAAAAAATGGTATGCTGATTATAATATTTCGTCCCGATCAAAATCTAATGAACTGACTCTTGCAGGCTTTTTTCCTTTCTTTTTAAAACTTGCCGACAGTTCAAAAATGAAAGCAGCACTGCCGGTTGCTAACAGGTTTTTAAAAGCCGGTGGAATGGTCACCACGCTTAGAAAAACAGGACAGCAATGGGATGCTCCTAATGGTTGGGCACCCTTGCAATGGGTGGTTGTTTGCGGACTTGAAAATTATGGGGAACATGAGCTGGCAATAAATATCGCTTCAAGATGGTTTGCGCTCAATAAAAAAGTTTTTGAAGCTACGGGAAAACTGATGGAGAAATATGATGTGGTTGATGCAGACAGGATTGGCGGAGGCGGTGAATATCCCACACAGGACGGCTTTGGATGGACTAATGGGGTTTTAATGGCATTGATCAAAAAATACAAATTCCAATAATGCTAACCTGGTTGAGGAAATTATTATTCAAACCAGTACTCTGGGCTTCCAATAAATTTTCTTCAAAGCCTGAGCGCGAGCGTATTTTCAAAGCCCTTTCATCTTTATTGGATTGTATCATCAAAGGCGAGAAGAAAAAAGGTCCTATTATTCCTTTTGATTGCACAAAAGAAAGATTTATTATTTTTTCGGATCAACATAAAGGTGCAAGGAATGGCGCGGATGATTTTATGATCTGTGAGCCCAATTATCTTGCAGCCCTTGATTATTATTACGAAAAAGGCTATTTCTATATAGCGCTTGGAGATTGCGAGGAATTATGGGAAAATACATTATCCGCAGTTAAGAAATCTCAACAACCATCGTTTGAAAAGGAAAAACGATTTGCAATCCAAAACAGGTTTGTAAAGATCTTTGGCAATCATGACCTGTACTGGCAAAATGATCCATTTGCACCCATGCAGCTGAAAGAAATTTATGGCTGTGAGATTCCCATTTATGAAGGTGTGCTTCTGCAAACAACAGTAAAAGCAACCCAAGTCAATATATTTTGCACGCATGGCCACCAGGGAGATGCTGTGAGTGATGGTAACTGGTTCAGTAAATTCTTTATTTCAAAAATCTGGGCACCACTGCAATCATTTTTGAAGATCAATCCTAACACACCTGCCTACGATGCACAATTAAAGACTACTCACAATCACCTGATGTATGAGTGGAGTAAAGAGCAGAAAAATTTATTCCTGATCACAGGCCATACGCACCAGCCAGTGTTTGAATCATTAACACATCTTGAACGCCTTTATCGCAGTCTCCTTTTTGCCAGGGATATGAAGGACGAAGGCATGATCAATTCACTTCAAAATGAAATTCACCTGCGCAAGTTTGAATACAAGGAGATCTCACCGGATTATCTGAAACTCAAGCCGGCTTATTTCAACAGTGGCTGTTGCTGCAATAATGATGGCGATATCACTGGAATTGAAATTGAAGAAGATTGCATCCGCCTCGTAAAATGGAACACAAAAAAAGGAGTTCCAGAAAGAATGATCCTTGAAGAATCTCCCCTGGAAGAATTACTGGAAGCCATCAATAAAAAATAAGCCTCCCGAAGGAGGCTTTAATTAAAATGCTTTGGGATTCAGGGTATTGTTCTTCCTGTTTACATCCGGTAGTTTTTTATCAGGATCCAGCACCACTTCAGTGATCCTGCTGGTAGAAGGAAGGTTGAAGGTCCATACTGGACCACGTTGCCATACCTCAACTGGCAGGTCAACACGGTGTTGTTTGCCATTCTCTTCTTTCACCAGTACAGTTACCGGCATCACCATCTGGTCAAGATTTTCAAGGGTGATGGATGAACCATTTTTTGGCTGGTTTTCTTCATAGGTAACACCTGTAACTTTCTGGTCAAGTTTCCAGTTATTAAATATCCATCCTCTCCAGAACCAGCTTAGGTCTTCACCCGAAACATTTTCCATGGTTCTGAAAAAATCCCAGGGTGTTGGATGTTTATAAGCCCAGCGTTTGATGTATTCCCTGAAGGCCATATCAAATCTTTCAGGACCCAGCACTACATTTCGCAATGCTTCCAGCATCATGGCCGGTTTCAGATAAGCTGCAAATCCAAGGTTTTGCTGTTGTATAACATCAGGCGCGGCCCATAAAGGATCCATGGTGTTTGAAAATGCAATGGGTATGCTTTCTTCGGGAGGAAAAAATGAAAATTTCTCAAACTCACCTTTATTAAACTCTTTGGTTGAAAGTCCGTTGATAAATGTATTGAAGCCTTCATCCATCCAGGCATATTTTCTTTCATTGCTACCAACAATCATCGGGAACCAGATATGTCCGAATTCGTGATCGGTTACTCCCCAAAGATCTCCACCGGCATCATGATAGCTGCAGAAAACAATTCCAGGGTATTCCATACCACTGACATTTGCTGCCACATTCACTGCCACATCATAGGGATACTCAAACCACTGTTTTGAATAGTGCTCGATGCTTCCTTTTACAAATTCAGTGCTTCTTTGCCATCCATCTTTTTTAATACTTTCAACGGGATAAACACTCATGGCAAGTGCTTTTTTCCCGCTGGGCAAATTAATCCTGGCCGCATCCACCACAAATGCTTTTGAGGCAGACCAGGCCACATCCCTTGTATTCTGGATTTTAAACTTCCATGTGCTGTTGCCAGGCTTTGGCTTCGAGTTCTGATTTTTTACATCTTCAGCTGAACGGATAACAACAGTTTTATCACTATTTCTGGCAGCAGCAAGTTTCATCTGCTGGGTTGTCGAATAAACTTCTTTTTCATTTTGCAAAGTGCCTGAACCAACTATCACCAGGCTGGAAGGTGCGGTGATGCTGTATTCAATATCACCATATTCAAGATAAAACTCTCCTGCTCCAAGGTAAGGAAGTGTATTCCATCCCTGCACATCATCATAAACTGCCATTCTTGGAAACCATTGTGCCACTGTATAGATCCAGCCATTCTTTGTTTGAATCCTGCCCATGCGATCAGTGCCATATTCGGGAATGGTAAATCCATATTGTATGATGATCCTGATCTTATTACCGGAGGCCTGTAAAGGTTGTTGCAACCATACCTGCAGTCTTGTATCCGATTCATTGTATTTGGGTTGATACTTCTGACCCCCATGTTCGATGGTTATTGATTTGATCACACTACCCTGCGTGTATTGTGCATTTGCCCAACGACCTCCTGTTTGCGTAGTGGTGGCTGAACCCCTTGATCCTTCCTTATAAATGTTCTGATCCAGTTGCAGCCAAAGGAATTTAAGATTGTCGGGCGAA
Source organism: Bacteroidota bacterium (assembly GCA_023386045.1). Lineage (GTDB taxonomy): Bacteria > Bacteroidota > Bacteroidia > Chitinophagales > Chitinophagaceae > Flavisolibacter. Next base: position 109,926 of record JAEWKK010000020.1, on the reverse strand, counting down.
TTATTGGTATAGGTGATTTCCGTAGTGCCATTTACAGAATGCGCTATAGTATCCAGTGTGCAGTTTATGGAATAATCGGCACGGTTCTGCCAGTATTTAGGACCAGGCTCACCTCCTGCACTTCTGAATTCATTACCTGTTTGAGGATAAAATTGGGGATCAAATGCTTTTCGATGGTCGTACTTGTTCTGGGCAAAGCCAACAATAAAAAAAGAGTTGGCAAGAATGATCAAAAGGATTTTTTTCATTGACTGCAAGAATTAAGGAAGGGTAAGATAATCCAGACAAAGCTGATTTATTTAAAGACTATGTGAATTATGAAAACATTTTTTCCGCTTCGGCCACAGCTTCAGGCTTTCCAACATCAATGATCTTCTCCCCTGTATGATCAAAGGCTGCGATCTTGTATTGAGGAGCAAGCGCCAGGTAAACATCGATGAGTGAAAACTTTCCGGCGAATGGAATGAGATCAAAAACTTCAGGTTCAAAAATAGCAATACCACTATAAGCTTTCTGAAAAATATCCTTTGTTTCGATCACGATCTTTTCTTCTCCTGTTTTTGTATTACGCCAGCCTACCAGCCGGTTGTATTTATTAAAAAGGAGATAGCGGGAAGTATTTCTTTCCGAAACCGCCAGCGTGATCAAAGAATTCTGTTGCTGGTGATAAGCAAGAAAATATTTGAGGTTGATGTCTGTAAGAATATCAACATTGATGGTGAGAAGTGTTTCCCTGTATAATAAGTGCCTGGCCTTTAATAAGCCACCTCCTGTATCCAGCAATTCATCTGATTCATCACTGATGGTGATAGTGCTACCCCAGCCATCAGATTTTTCAATGGCATCAATGATCTGGTCGGGAAAATGATGCACATTGACCACCACATCACGTATATCGTATTGCTGCAGGTATTCTATATTCCGCTGAAGAAGGGTTTTACCATTAACAACAGCAAGTGCCTTTGGATGATTATCTGTCCATGGTTTGAAACGTGTGCCGAGGCCGGCTGAAAAAATCATTGCTTTCATCTTGTGAATTTTATCCTTTTCAAAGTTAGCTGAACTCTGAATCTGCTCAAGGCAACAAATTTCAAACCATCCGTAGTTGAACTTATTTTTCTACCGGTTTTTGTCTCTGGCATATGATTTTTAATTAACAACTTCAGTTCACGGGATTTTTGATTTAAATTCCCTTATTGTTGAATCTGATTTTAATTTCCAGGAAGTTTACATTTGTCACATGCAGGCATTAATTGATGTTGTTTCGGATTTATACCAGCAATGGTCGGGGAAGGAACCTGTGCAGGTGGATGTGCTGCCCCAGTCGGGCAGTGACAGGCGCTATTTCAGGCTTTTTGATGCTGAGGGTAAGACCGTTATTGCCACTCATGGTATCAATTCGACTGAAAATGAAACCTTCATTTATTTTGCCGGCCATTTCAAAAGCAAGGGCCTGAATGTTCCTTCCATACTGGCGGTGAGCAGGGATAAGGAATCTTACCTCCAGGAAGATTTTGGTGATGTAACCCTTTTGTCAATACTTGAAAAGCAAGGATTTTCAGAGGAAGTTTACCAGCTGTTTAAAGAAAGCCTTCACCAATTGGCAAGATTACAGATACTGGGTGATGAAGGAATGGATTATAACAGGTGCCTCACCAATAAGGAATTTGGCAAGCAGGCCATCATGGCTGATCTTCTTTATTTTAAATTTTATTTTCTTGACGGAATTCGTAAACCATACGACAAGCAAAAGCTGATCGATGATTTTGAAGCCTTAAGTACCTACCTCACTTATACCGAATATAAATACTTTATGTTCCGTGATTTTCAAAGCAGGAACATCATGGTGACGCCCGATAAAAAAGTGCATTTCATAGATTTTCAGGGAGGTATGAAGGGAGCACCTCAATATGATGTGGCGAGTATGATCTGGCAGGCAAGAGCTAATCTTACCGATATATGGAAAAACCGTTTGCTGGATGATTATATGAATTCTTTTGAAAGCATTACGGGTGAAGAAATCAACCGCGAAGTATTTATCAGCCAGTATAATGGTTATGTACTGATAAGGTTACTGCAGGTGCTGGGTGCTTATGGATTCAGGGGTCTCTTTGAACGTAAGGCGCAGTTTCTTACCAGCATTCCTTTGGCGCTTGCCAACCTGAAATGGTTTCTTGAAAATCATCACCTGGGTATAGTAGTACCTGAATTCATGAAAGTGCTTCACATCTGTATCGATGAGGAGATCATCCAGCGATTCACTCCAATACAGGCGGATGAAAACACTCCACTCCTGGTAAAGATCTGCAGCTTTTCCTATCGCAGAGGGATACCCGAAGATGCCAGTGGCAATGGAGGAGGATTTGTTTTTGACTGCCGCGGCATTGATAATCCTGGAAGACATACTGAATACAAAGAGATCCACGGCCGCGACCGGCCAGTGATTGAATTCCTGGAAAGGCAAACACGAATGCAGGATTTCCTGAATAGTGTTTTCGACATAGTTGATATTTCTGTTGAAGAATACATCAAAAGAGGCTTCACCGACCTAGCTGTAAATTTTGGATGTACCGGAGGACAACATCGTAGTGTATATGCAGCCGATGCTCTGGCCAGGCACCTCAGGAATAAATACAATGTAAAAGTGGAGCTCTGTCACCTGGTGCAGGAAGAGAAAGGCTGGAAGAATCCACTGGTTACAAAAACCAACTGATTAGGGTTTTATCAATTGAGCTGGATGATGCTTTCTATAAGCATGCTCACTCAAATATTATTTGACAAAGTATACTTCCTGTAACCATAATTCAAATAAAGGATCAAGGAATTCAGGTTTCCCTGATAAGGAATCAATGATCTCCTTATTTTCCAGGGCTTCCCTGATTCTTTTGACATTGGCAGAAGTGCCGATCCTGTATTTCTCCAGGTTTTTGGATGAAGTGAATTTGGTAACGCCATCCAGCATGGCCCTCATGAAGTTGATTTGTAACACTGTAAGCTGGTCCACTTCACGCTGGAAAAGAAAATGATGTTGTTGTAAGAGTGTTTCAATCGCTTCATTTACTATCTCGATAGTACAATCTTTTGTAGTCAGCAGCCAGGACTGCTGTGAGAGTTGTTGAACAAAATAGGGATGGTTCTTCATTCTTTCCGCTATTTCTGCCGCCACAGCTGGAGCAATATTTTTTCCTGTTGATTTAAATCTTTGCTGGATAAAAGGAAGCCAGTAACGTTCAGATATTTTGTCGAGGAACAAAAGATCTCCGAATTTGTAAAAAGGCATGGAAGGCCTGGTAAAAAAATCCATCAGCATATGTCGCCTGCTACCATAGAGACAATAGGTTACATGTTGATGATGCTGCCAGTGTGATCTCAGTTTTTTCTGAAAAGCTTCGGGATCATCATAATAACTGATGTTCTGGAATTCATCCATGCAGATCACCAGCCTTATTTTTTTTGATTTACAGATGGCTTCTGCAAGATTGAGTATTTCCGAAGGATTTTTTTTCACTTCCTGCCAGTCCAGGCTGATGCTCAGGTCTGTTGCAGGATCAGGGCTCACACTGAATTTGGGGCTCAGCTGCCTGAAGAAAGTACCCGCATCTTTCAGCCATTGCTGCCATTTTCCCGCAGCGGATTTAATCACTTCCTTGGACAGGGTTTCATAAAATTCCTCTTCTGTCCTGATATTAAAAAGGTCGATAAAACAAAAGCGGAGGTTCCTTTTTCCTGAAAGCTTTCCGGCCGCATGTTTCACCAGCGAAGACTTGCCCCAGCGCCTGGGAGAGATCAATATGGTATTGGTGCCATTGGAAAAATTTGTCACCAGCCTGGCTGTCTCTTCCTCACGATTGGTAAAGGCCGCACCTTCTGCCAGTATTCCAAAAAGAAAGGGTCCCTTTTTCATCCTGTAAATTTGTAACAAATTTGTTACATACAAAAATGTTACATAGCGCTTTCTTCCATGGATGCTATTTACCATGCTTTAGCTAAATTTGCCAACGATTTTGCAACTATATGAGTTATCAACTTACCAATAAGATCCGTATCGTAACAGCAGCCTCCCTTTTTGATGGTCATGACGCCGCTATTAATATCATGCGCCGCATTCTTCAAAGCAAGGGCGCAGAGATCATTCACCTGGGACACAACCGCAGTGTGGCTGAAATAGTGGAATGCGCCATTGAAGAAGATGCGCAGGGTATTGCCATCACTTCTTACCAGGGAGGACACGTGGAGTTCTTTAAATACATGAAGGACCTGCTGGAGGAAAACGGATGTGGTCATATCAGGATCTTTGGCGGTGGTGGTGGTACCATACTTCCCCAGGAGATCAAGGAACTGCATGATTACGGCATCACCCGTATCTATTCTCCTGACGACGGACGCAAGATGGGTCTCGAAGGAATGATCGAAGATGTGATCAGGCAATGCGATTTCAACCTGAATGGCAATGGCGAATACAAAAAGCCTATGACCCTGGGAGAAGTAAAAGATGTAAGAAAGATCGCAAGACTGATCACCAATGCAGAAAATGGTCAGTCCATAAGCACAACAGAAGAAAAACTATCAGCAAAGAAGCCAGTGTTGGGCATCACTGGAACGGGTGGTGCAGGAAAATCTTCCGTTACAGATGAAATTGTACGCCGCTATTTAAACGCTTTCCCGGATAAAACCATTGCTGTTATATCAGTTGATCCATCTAAGAAAAAAACCGGTGGCGCATTGCTGGGCGACAGGATCCGGATGAATTCCATTTCATCACCACGTGCCTACATGCGTTCCCTGGCTACAAGGGAAAGTGATAAAGCATTGAGCGAACATGTTCAGGAAGCAATAGATATCTGCAGGGCAGCACAGTTTGATTTCATCATTCTTGAAAGTGCCGGTGTGGGACAGAGCGATGCTTCTATCCTTGAATACTGTGATGTAAGCATGTACGTGATGACGCCCGAATACGGAGCTGCTTCACAACTGGAAAAGATCAACATGCTTGACTATGCCGATGTGGTAGCCATCAATAAATTTGATAAGGCTGGAGCTCTTGATGCTCTTCATGATGTTCGCAAGCAATACAAACGCAACCACCTGCTATGGACTGCAAAGGATGAAGAGTTGCCCATCGTTGGTACAATTGCAGCACAGTTCAATGATCCGGGAGTGAATGAACTGTTTGAGAAACTAATGGTAGCGGTTGAAAAGAAAACAGGTACTGCCTTTGGAAAGATTGAATTGCACGCGCATATCAAAGACACTACAACAAAATCGCAGATCATTCCGCCCAAAAGAGTCAGGTACCTTTCAGAGATCTCTGAGAATAACCGGGGCTATGATAATTGGGTAGAGGAACAATGTGCCATGGCTTCCAAACTTTACCAGGTAACAGGAATTATTGGTGAAAAGGAATTAAGCGATATTGAAGAATTGCAGCAATTGCGGAAAAAATTTGAAGAGTCCCTTCATCCCGAGTGCAGGAAAATGATCACTGAATGGCCTGTTCTGGTTTCAAAATATGAAGGTGATTTTTTTGAGTATAAAGTCAGGGAAAAAACCATCAGGCAGCCGTTGATTTCAAAATCTTTGAGCGGCTCAAGAATTCCGAAAGTAGTTCTTCCCAAATACAAGGATTGGGGTGATATATTAAAATGGCAGCTGCAGGAAAATCTTCCTGGTGAATTTCCATATACGGCAGGCGTGTTTCCATTAAAAAGATCTGAAGAAGATCCAACAAGGATGTTTGCCGGTGAAGGTGGACCAGAAAGAACCAACAAGCGTTTCCATTATGTTTCCGAAGGCCAGCCCGCCAAGCGACTGTCTACGGCTTTTGACAGCGTTACTCTTTATGGAGAAGATCCAGCCTACAGACCTGATATTTATGGAAAGATCGGTAACAGTGGAGTGAGCATTGCTACTGTTGATGATGCTAAAAAATTATACAGCGGCTTTGACCTTTGTGATCCAAAGACTTCTGTGTCCATGACCATCAATGGACCCGCCCCCATGCTGCTGGCATTTTTTATGAATGCCGCCATTGACCAGCAATGTGAAAAATACATTGACTCCAATGGACTTTGGTCAAAGGTGGAAGAGGCATTCAGCAAAAAATACGGTCATCTTCCCAAACCAGTTTATTACAATCCTTCTGCTCCTGAAAGATTACCACATGGTAATGACGGATTGGGACTTCGCTTACTGGGACTCTCGGGTGATGAAGTATTGCCTCCTGATGTTTATTTGCAGCTCAAGGCTCAGGCGCTGGAACAGGTAAGGGGAACGGTGCAGGCCGACATACTTAAAGAAGACCAGGCACAAAATACCTGCATCTTCTCAACTGAATTCGCACTAAAGCTGATGGGCGATGTCCAGGAATATTTCATTACCAATAAAGTCAGGAATTTTTACAGTGTGTCCATTTCAGGATATCATATCGCAGAAGCAGGGGCCAATCCCATCACCCAGCTGGCTTTCACCCTGGCAAATGGCTTTACCTACGTGGAATATTACCTGAGCCGGGGAATGAACATCGATGAATTTGCACCCAACCTTTCCTTCTTTTTCTCTAATGGAATGGATCCCGAATACAGTGTGATCGGACGTGTGGCAAGACGCATTTGGGCCAAGGCCATGAAATATAAATACAAGGCCAATGACCGTTCACAAAAACTGAAATATCATATCCAGACATCAGGCCGCAGCCTGCATGCCCAGGAAATAGATTTTAATGATATCAGAACAACACTGCAGGCGCTCTATGCCATTTACGACAATTGTAATTCGCTTCATACAAACGCATACGACGAAGCCATTACCACGCCAACAGAAGAAAGTGTAAGGAGGGCGATGGCCATACAGCTGATCATCAACAGGGAACTGGGTTCTGCAAAAACAGAAAATTTCATCCAGGGATCATTTGCCATTGAAGAACTGACCAACCTGGTGGAAGAAGCTGTGCTGGCTGAATTTGACCGCATTACAGAACGAGGAGGTGTGTTGGGAGCCATGGAAAGAATGTACCAGCGTAACAAGATCCAGGAAGAAAGTCTTTATTATGAACACCAGAAGCATACGGGTGAATTACCATTGGTAGGCGTTAATACCTTTCTGAATAAAAATGGCAGTCCTACTATCCTGCCCAATGAAGTGATCAGGTCAACTAAAGAAGAAAAGGAACAACAGATACAAAACCTCCAGGCATTCTGGAAACGCAATGAAGAAAAATCAGCTGCAGCATTGCGCCAGCTCAAGGAAGCCGCCATCAGAAACGAAAATCTTTTTGCAACCCTGATGGAAACCGTGAAGTTTTGTTCCCTGGGCCAGATCACCCATGCACTGTATGAGGTGGGCGGACAGTATAGGAGAAGTATGTAGTTGGGGGGGCATAGTTCATGGTTCATAGTTCATGGTTTTGCATATGGCATATGGCTGATGGCATATGGACCATAGTCGATGGTCTATGGTCCATTGACTAGATTTTTTTTCACAATCATATCTACCGTTTCATAAAAATCATATTAAGAGGACAGGCAATTAGATTGATCTATGGACTATCGTCTATGGTCCATGGTCTATCGTCTATGGACCATAAACGCACTTTCTATACGCTATCCGCCATAAGCTATTCGCTATAAGCCATACACTATTCGCCATTCGCCATTCGCTTACAACATAAAAAAAGTCCCGCCGTGGCGGGACTTTTCAATATTATGGGAAATATTAGTCTTGTACGATCACCTTAGTGGTTTGTACATCGCTTCCTGAAACGATCTTAACCAGGTAAACGCCTACACCATATTTCTTCAGGTCGAAAGACAGGCTTTGTGCATTACCTGCAGCTCTTCTTTCAACGATCTCGCCTCTGGAGTTTACAATAAGCACCTGTGCTTTTGGATTTGGTGTACCCATGTTCAGTTGAACCTGTCCCCTGCTTGGGTTAGGATAAACTGTAGCTACGGGAGCCAGAACCTGAGGCAGTTGCTCTTCTTCAACAACAACCGGAGCTGGTCTTCCGCTGGCAGTTGGGCACTGACCAAGGCAGCAACCGTGTGCAAGGTGAGCAGCAACAGCATTTACAGATACGCAAAGTGTGTGAGCATTTTCACCAATAGTGCCATTACCATGAACACCATTCTGTTTGTGGCAGAGATAAACTTTATTATTACCGCAACGGATGTCAATCACATTTATTTCAGCAGCTGTTCCTTCGGTAGATGCAGAGCAATTACCTAAAGTAGCAACAACATAATAAGAACCTGCAGAAGTTGGTGAGAAAGTAGCACCGGTTCCTACCTGTACATCAGGAGTACCGTTTTTGTACCATGTGAAAGTAGCGCCAGCCTCGTTAGAAGTAGCAGTGATTGATTGAGGTCCGTATCCCAGGTAGATGGTGTTTGGTCCATCGCAGGAAAGAGCTGGTAAAGAAGCATCAACAGTGATAGTGCACTGAGTGTTGTTGGCAACGATTTCTACCTGCTGCAAATTGGTTCCCAGACCAGTACCGGCATTGAAACCCCAGTAGATAGAAGTAGTGCCAAGAGCAAAAGAAGCCAGCACGTTAGCAGCGCTCATTGTCATTGGAGCACCACCATCAAAGCTTACGCTCATTCCGGTAACAGGATCCCATGAAATAGATACAGTATGCCATGCGTTGTCCTCGATCTCGCCAAGACTAACAGCAGGAACTACACTATTGATAGCAGCAGCATGGTCAGTCTGGCCTTTTCTCATAAAAGCCATATGATCATTTGCCATATCATGCAGATCCCTGTTACCACCACCGAGATTATTCTGCCAGGTATCAAATTCAACAGCCATTGAATTGTTTGCTGTATAAACAGGAGGCTGGGTTAAAGTGGTAGTACCATATCCCATTTCCTCACCCGTAAGACCAACATAGGGTGCAGATGCCATTACAAAGGCAATCCCATCAGCACCAGTTGAAAAAGGCTGACCATTGGCTGCCATGCCTGTTGGGCTGGAAGCATCAGGGTTAGATGCACTGAAGCGTCCAAACTTCAGGTTGGCATTAACAGTAAATGGCGATAAAAGACTTTGTGCTGTCATCTGCCAAACACCATTGTTTTGTCCACCATAATAAGGTGTTTCTCCGGTCAGTGTGTAAACATTTCCAGATTGGGATGGTACATAATTGCCATTCCCCTGGAGTAGCGTTAGCTGCGCTGAAGCGCCAAAAGCGGCAATCATCGAAAAACAGAATGCATAGAGCTTTCTCATAAAAAGAAATATTTAGGTTAAAAAAATACGCCTTTTAAAAAACTTCGGTTTTAGGGAATTGGCTAACAATGCGCAGCAGAATTCATGCTTGCACAGCAGCTCATACGGGGGGATTAATCAAACTTGTTTTTCAGAAAGGAATAGACAGTACGAAATATGAGGAGAGAACAAATCTACAAACTAAATTTATATTACAAAATTATTCTTTATAGATTTTTTTTTGACAATTGTTTGGGAGGCGCTAACCTTGCCCAATTACCCTTCTTAGTATCTTGACGCACTATGATGAAGTACTTACTGCTTTGCTTACTATTCCTTCCTTTTACGCGTTCCTTTGCACAACTGGACGATACCACTTTAGAGGAATACGCCAACCGGTTCGCACCAGAAAAAGCTTACCTCCATCTTGATAAATCATCTTACTTACCTGGAGAAACCATCTGGTTCAAAGCCTATGTAATGGAAGATATTTTTCCTGCTGAAAGAAGCAAAACCATTTATGTGGACTGGATAGGAAATGATGGGACTGTTTTAAGTCATTCTGTTAGTCCTATTGTAGATGGCAGCAGTAATGGACAGTTGCAGATCCCAGAAGATTATAAAGGTGACTTCATTCATGTACGCGCCTATACCAAATGGATGCTGAATTTTGATACTGCATTTTTGTACAACAGGGATGTTCGTGTAATAAATAAATCTGCAGCTTCCGCCTCCAGGTTCACTCCCCAGGTTTCTCTCCAGATTTTTCCGGAAGGTGGCGATTTGATTGAAGGAATCATGAACAGGATTGCTTTCAAAGCCAATGACCAATGGGGAAGACCTGTTAAGATCAGGGGCATAGTTATGAGTGACCATGAAGCCTTTCTGGATTCATTGAGGGTAATCCATGATGGCATGGGTTTCTTTTATCTGCAGCCCCAGGCTGGTACGAATTATAGTATCAAATGGAAAAATGAAAAAGGTATCGAGCAAACCATAAAAATACCTGCTGCCAGGGCTTCGGGAATTTCCATGCAGCTGGGCATCAACAAAACAAAAAGAATTATCACCCTTCACAGCAGTCCTTCTACTTCCACTTCCCTGCAATCTCTTCACCTGGTTGGTACCATGAATGGTCGGAAGGCATTTCAAACAGATATACAACTGAAAGAAAACAGCACCGTTCAAAGACTGATCCCAACGGAATCACTGCCGAGTGGCATACTGGTATTCACAGTTTTTGATGCGAACTGGAACGCGGTAGCAGAAAGAATCAGTTTTATTGACAATCATGAATACAGTTTTCAGACTAACATGGAAGTGCTTCATTGGGGACTTGGAAAAAGAAAAAGAAATGAAATTGAGATCCAGGTGCCCGACAGCCTGCAGGGTGCAAATCTTTCCATAGCTGTTACTGATCTTGCCATCGAAAAAGATACTTCCGAAAACATCATCTCACAATTCCTGCTTTCATCAGAACTGAAAGGGAAAATCAATAACCCTGCTTATTATTTCTCTGGCCCTGAGGAGAAAAGGATGAACCATCTCGACCTTGTAATGATGACAAATGGATGGAGAAGATTTAAATGGGAAGATCTCACTAAAGGAATTCTGCCAAAAATCATTTACCCACGCGATACTGCTTATCTAAGTTTATCAGGACAGGTTTTCGGCGTTGCCAAATCTGTTTTGAGTGGCAATGAAACCATCGCCATGTTTATTAAAGAAAAGGATTCCAACTCCAAGATGACCTTCATGCAGGTGGATAAGCTGGGAAAATTTGGTGATCCTTCTCTCGTATTTTTTGATACACTGCAGGTTTATTACAGCCTAAAATCAAAGGCATTCAGCCAGGCCGAAGCCCGCTTCATGCCCGACAGGCTGCCCACTCCTGATTATTCAGGTTTCAGTAAATATTTTATTCCTGGCAAAACCATCAGTGATACCACTGGTATAGCTTATCACGCCCGGCAAATGTCGGAACTGTCTATGCTTGAGGAGATCAAAAAAACAAAGGTCCTGGAAACCATTGTTATCAAAGCCAAACAAAAAACACCTTTGCAATTGCTTGATGAGAAATATGCCACAGGGCTGTTTACCAGTGACAACAGCTATCAGTTTGACATGATCAATAATAAAATCAGCGGGGCTTATCTGAATATCCTTACTTACTTACAGGGAAGGGTAGCCGGACTCCAGGTTTCATCTTCCACACCTCCCACCCTAACCTGGAGAGGTGGTGCACCGCAAATTTATCTCGATGAATTTCAAACAGACGTTGCCATGATCAGCAATATCCCGGTCAGCGATATAGCTTATGTGAAAGTTTTCCGTCCTCCATTCCAGGGTGGCTTTGGTGGTGGTGGCAATGGAGCCATAGCTGTCTATACCAAAAAAGGTGATGACGCCCGAAGTTCGGGAACAGGATTGTCGAGCAATACGGTTTATGGCTATACACCCATCAGGGAATTTTATTCTCCCAATTACGACAGGTTCGATAAGCGCCATGATGAAAAAGACCTTAGAACAACCCTGTACTGGAATCCCCTGGTTACCATTGCCCCAGGAAAAAACTCCATCAAACTGAGTTTTTTCAACAATGATGTTTCAGGAGCATTCCGTATTGTGATCGAAGGCATGAGCCGCAACGGGCTTCTTACTCATTTAGAACAGGTTATGGAATAAGATAAAGGCTGGAACACCATGAAAACCTGCTGCTTACATTTGTCATTCAATTTATTACAATGAAGACCAGATTTATTTACAGGATTCTGCTAATTGGTTTATTTTTTTATCTGCCTGCAAAAGCCTTTGCCTGGGGACAATTGGGACACCGGATCGTTGGCGAGATCGCGGACAGTTACCTAACTGCAAAGGCCAGGGCTGAGATCAAAAAAATTCTGGGAACAGAGTCCATAGCCATGGCAAGCACCTGGGCCGATTTCATAAAATCCGATACGGCTTATAAAGCTCTTGATGTATGGCATTATGTAAATTTTGAAAAGAACCTGAGTTATGAAGAGTTCAAAGAAGTATTGAAAAAAGATACAGCCATTGATGCCTATACAAGGATCCGGTTCCTGGTGAAAGAATTAAAGAAAAAAGGACTTTCAAAAGATAAGAAGCAGGCCTATTTGCGTTTGCTGATCCATCTTGTGGGCGATGTTCACCAGCCCCTGCATGTTAGTCCTGTTGGCACCAGCGGAGGCAATGATATCAAGGTGCAATGGTTCAGCACACCTTCTAACCTGCACCGGGTTTGGGATTCCGATCTCATTGAAATGCAACAGCTAAGCTATACAGAATACTGCAGGCATATCAATCATACAACATTGACCAGGAGAAAGCAGCTTCAGGCCAATCCCATGAGCAAATGGTTTTATGAATCCTATAGCCTGGCACAGGATCTTCACAATGAAATCAACGAAAAAAATCCAAGACTGGGATATCGTTATAATTACGATCATATCAATGATTTAAACGCACAATTATTGAAAGGAGGCGTAAGACTTGCAGGGCTGCTGAATGAAATTTATAAATGATCAACGACGAATTACAGATCAATTTGATGTGAATAAATTTTACGGAAACATGATATAAATTATGAAGTTCAAAATTTGAATCTTTAAACACAGCCATTACTTTCGCCCTAATGACATTGGACGAATTCACCATACTTGACGAGACTCAACAGGCGGAAGCTCTCATCGAAAGAGGGGTTTTCCTGGCTGAAAGAATGTATAAGAACTTCTCTATTTTTCTTTACCAACTGGATGATTTTTATGTAGAGATCTATCATAATCTCAAATACAATGTGATGCAGGGTATGAGAAGTTTTAAAGAAGAAGCAGACCTGGAACCCTTTCTTGAATCCATCGATATCTCCGGCGTTTATCAATACTGAACTTCGTAAAAACAGCAGGTAGTTATACGCTTGTCTGCAATTGAAGCCTCTCCTACATTTGCCTTTCTCCAAAGAAAATCAATGGCAAGAACAAGAGTATTGGTCGTAGAAAGTGACCTGGATGCACTTTCAAAAATGTATCTCATGCTCGTACACAGGAATTACAAGGCCGAAGCCTGCAATAAGGCCGATGAAGTTACTGAGAGAATCAAAAGAATGAAGCCATCTGTTGTGATCCTCGACCATGCAGCTTATCAACTTAATAAAAACAGGATCAGGATACCAGCCATTGTACTAATTGAAAAAGATGAAGCCCATTCCGTTGAAGAAGACGGCGAAACCATAGTACTTTCGAAGCCCTTCCCCATGGATCAATTGATACACACTGTTGAAAAGCTGGTGGTCTGAAAGAGTTCAATAAATTTTTTTTGGCCTTTAAACTTTCCGGCACTTCTTAATTCCAAGCCCGCCTATTTTCTTGTGCAACCTGGAAAACACCACTCTAAACCAGGTATATGAAATATAAAAGCTTCCGCCTGATCACTGCATTATTACTGACAGTGTTGTTGTTCCAGTATTGCAGCAAGAACAATGCTCCACTTATAATAACAGGTGGACCGCAATTGCCTTCCATCCCATACAATTATTCTTCAGCATTCCCCCAGCACATTGCAATGGCTTTACCTCAATTGGATAATACACCAGCCAGATCACCAATGATGGAGCAACGCTGGGTCGCGTACTTTTTTACGACAAGCATCTTTCAAAAAACAATACAATCAGTTGTGCTTCCTGCCACAAGCAGGAATTAAGTTTCAGTGATAACCTGATTAAAAGCATGGGTTTTGAAGGTGGATCAACCAAAAGACATTCCATGCCCACCTTAAACCTGCGATTCTATCGCTCGGGAAGAATGTTTTGGGATGAAAGAGCTGCTACCCTGGAGCAACAGGTGTTGATGCCCATACAGGATAGTACGGAAATGGGATTGACATTAGAACAACTGGAATCAAAGCTTGCTTCTCTATCTTACTATCCAGAATTATTTCGAAAGGCCTTTGGAAGCAAGGAAATCAATGCTGATAAAATCTCAAAAGCACTCTCGCAATTTTTAAGAAACATTGTTACTTATCAATCCAAATACGACAGGGTGAAACAGGGACTTGAAAATTTTACTCCGGAGGAACAGGCAGGTGAACAATTATTTCTGACAGCAGGTCCCGGCGCCTGTGGCGGCTGCCATCGACCTCCCATGTTTATTACTTCACAACCCGCGGCTCCATTTGGATTATTTGATCCCAATGATGCAGGCATCAATAACCAGAATCGATTTAAATCGGGAACACTCCGCAATATAGCTTCCACTAGTCCTTTATTTCACAATGGCAGTGTGCCATCACTTGAAGCCATGCTGGCAAGTAATATTCCAGCACATGGTGTAGCTCCACAGGACAGGCCACGCTTACTTGCATTTATGCGCACATTGACAGATAATACCATCACCACTGATGTAAGATTTTCAGACCCTTTTCAATAGCCTGAAAAAATTCGCTTAAACAATTATTTGTACCTTTTACGAAAAACTCAATATGCCACAAAGCCGTAACCGTCCCGGACACAAATACCAGAAACCTGCTGACATCCCCGCCCGCCAAAGAACAAAAGGACATATCATTCTTGCCATTTTATTTGCTGTATTTGCAGTGATCGTATCTCTTTTTGCTGCCGGTCCTGATTATATTATTCTGATAATTGCAGCCATTGTTGGCGCTGCAGTTGGTTATATGGTGGGAAGAAGTATGGAAAAAGATGCTTCTCATTAATGCAGGGATTCATTACTCACTGCTATAAAGAATTCTGATTCATTCTTCTCTTCCTAATTTTACGCCTTTGACAATCTTATGAGCATAAGGATATTTATTACCGGTGGCACTTTCGATAAAGAATATAATGAACTGAATGGGCAATTGTTTTTCAAGGATTCACATTTACCTGAGATGCTGGAACTGGGCAGAAACCTTGTACCGGTTGAAGTGCGTACCCTCATGATGGTAGACAGCCTGGAGATGAGTGATGCAGACAGAGAGCTGATTGCCGATCATTGTATCAAGAGCCCTGAAGACAAGATCATCATTACTCATGGCACGGATACAATGGCAGACACAGCCCGCCTCATTGCAGGTAAAGTAAAAAATAAAACCATCGTGATCACTGGCGCCATGATCCCCTATAAATTTGGCTCTTCTGACGGGTTATTCAATCTTGGAAGCGCTATGGCCTTTGTGCAAACCCTGCCACAGGGTGTTTATGTTGCAATGAATGGAAGGTATTTCCACGCCAACAATGTTCGAAAAAATAAGGAAACAGGAGAGTTTGAAGAACTGGCAGATAGATCATAGTTCATGGTTCATAGTTCTGGCAGATGGCATATAGCGTATGGCATATGGTGTTGCCGATTTTGTTTGGTCCATGGACGGTCATTTTTAATCAATCCTTCCTAAGTAGATACAAAATCCTTAGACTCATGAACTTGTGAACTTGTGAACCTGTGAACTCGTGAACACCTTGAATGTTGACCTCTCCAAAAAACCCTCCTCTTTTGAGCATAGCACGATAACTTTGCTAATTCAGAATATATTTTTTCAGTAAAATAAAAATTCATGAAAAAACAATTGTTGTTTGCCGCCCTGGTCGTTTTATCGCTCTCTTCCTGCGTTAGTAATAAAAAATTACGTGCAGAGCAGGACAAGTATGCCAAGCTCAATACTTTTTATATGCAGGTGCAAGAGGATCTTAAGAATTGCCGGGATGAGCAGGCTGAACTGGCCAAGCGCAAGGCCTTACTGGAAACCGAAATTACTGGCCTCAACAAGCAGATCGATTTTTTGAAAGAGAATAATAACACCGTGCTTAACCAGCTGAAAGATCTTTCTGTGATCTCCAGTTCGCAGGCTGAGAGCATCAGGAAGTCTCTGGATAATATTGGCGCGAAGGATGCTTATATTCAAAACCTTCAGTCCGCTATAGCAAGAAAGGATTCCCTGAACATGGTCCTGGTAATGAACCTTAAAGGTGCTTTGAATGACATCAGTGATACAGATGTGGAGATCAAAGTAGAAAAAGGAGTTGTATTTATTTCTATTTCAGACAAGATGCTTTTCAAAAGTGGCAGTGCTGAAGTTTCAGATAAGGCCATGAATGTACTTGGCAAGGTGGCACAGGTGCTGAACAGCAAGCCTGAAATCGAATTCATGGTGGAAGGACATACGGATAATGTGCCCATCAAAAACAATTGCATCGCCGATAATTGGGACCTGAGTGTAAAAAGAGCAACATCGGTTGTAAGGATTCTCCAGAATAAGTTCAACATGGATCCCAAACGTATGACTGCCGGCGGTCGTGGTGAATACATTCCATTGCAATCCAATGAATCAGCAGAGGGCAAGGCAGTAAACAGGCGTACAAGAATTGTGATCCTTCCTCAGCTAGACCAGTTCTTCCAGTTACTGGAGAAGAAGCAGTCGTAGTGGGTTCATAGGTCATGGTTCATAGTTCACAGCGGATGAATTTTTTGCCGATGGCTGATGGCATATGGCTTATCGCTTATGGCTATGGTGTAAGGTGTAGAAGATTGCTTATATGTATTGCACTAAAAGCATAAGGTTTAAGCAAGTTCTGTTGGTAAACCTTAGTCTGCTTGACTTTAAGTGATGCGTTGTTGGCAGCAATTGAAGAACTTCTTATAATGCAGCAGTTAAAAAATATATTCTTATTAGTTACAGCGACTTTAGTTGGTCATTTCTCACATAGTCAAAATTGGACAAAACAAAAAACTGAGGGAAAACAAGACAGCATATTTGCCATATATGGCTGGGAAGAGCATGACCAGTTTCATGCATCGGGAGCTAAAATTGTCTTATCAATGAATGGGAGGTTTGAATATGTGGCATTTCGTCCTCTTAATCATGAAGAACATGCTGAGGGCAATTATTTAATAAAGAAAGATACACTCATCCTGACTAGTGATTTCCAATCCGATAACCTAAGAGTTGAAATTAGTTATGATAAAGAAATTTTGGGTGACGATTCCTTATATGGCCGGCTATTACACCCTGTGAATAAAAGAGGTGACACAGTTTATAACACTTATTATTTCCTTAATAATGATAGTTCTTTGAATGGCCATTACGATCCATCCCTCTCGTCAAACATTAATCCATTGACTCTAAAGAATCTGAAGGTTATGTTTTATGACACAAATTTGGGTTCTTCCTGGTTATCGGTAACACAACCTGGCAAATTTCTAAGAGTGAGAATACTGGACGATGTGAATTTAACTGACCGGACGTACAAGGTCTTGAAGGATTGGAAATTCAAATTGGTTGGAAGTAAACTAATAGAACTTTCAGCTGGGAATTAATCTTTAAGCCTAACACATCGAATTATCGAAAAGCAGGCCCCAGAACTAAGCTGTCAGCTGATTGATATTATGAATAACGATTTTATTCGTCTTTGAAAACTTTCTCCGGACAGTAGTGATAAACCATGGACTATGAACTATGATCAATGAACTATCTGCCATCTGACATCCGCCATCTGCTATCTGCCAAAATCTTTGTTTCTTTACATCCCAAAACACTGTTTATGAAGAAAACATTTGCGCTGTTATTAACAGTGATCCTGTTTCATATTACTGGCTTTGCACAGTCAAGCTATACCTCGATTTCTTATAACAAAACTTCACAACCCGGATTGATGCTTGACCTACCTTATAAGGAAGGAGTAGTGGAAGATTTTATAGTTGATAATTTAAAAAAGATCGGCTATGACGCGGAAACAAAAGGCAAATTATTCTGGAAGCAAAACAAGCTGAATGGCTTTTATATTTTTAAAGGTGTTCGTTTTGAAAACGCCCAGGAGCCTGTAGATCTCTATTTTAAGGTTGACCAGAAAAGCAGGAAGGCAAAGGACCAGTCCATCATTTACATGCTGGTAGGAAGGGGTGAAAGTTTTGTCTCATCTACTTCTGATGAAAAAACTTATAATGCTGCCAAAACCTTTTTAAATGGTTTTATTGACCAGTCGGCAGCCTATAAACTCGATCTCGATATTAGGGACCAGGAAGACGCTGTAAAAAATGCAGAGAAAAAACTGGAGAAGCTGCGCGATAATGAAAAAGAAATGAACAAAAAAATTGAGCAGCTCCAAAAAGATCTGAAGAAAAACAGCGAAGACCAGGAAAACCAGGCAAAAAAAATTGAAGAAGAAAAACAAAAACTACTCGACCTGCGTTCCAAAAAAAGTTGAGAAAAGAAGTACCAAATTTTTAATGCCCATTGAATTGCTTCAATTTTTCAAAGAGAATTAAGCAGATTTTCTAACTCTGTATAGCTTCTGACAGGTATTACAAAAAAAGGTTCGCCGGTTGGTAATTCCTATATATTCTTTATGGATCTTATCACCATCTCTCTGGCAGGTTTTTTTGGTATGTACCAACCAGTGCTTTTTTAAGGTGAATTCCTTTTTCCATTCTAAAAAATCAAAGCTGTAATTTCTTGCTTCCTTTATCAGCTGCGTCAGCTTTGCAGGTGGTAAAACACTGATGGTGTTGGTTGGATGAACTTTGATGCGATACAGAACTTCATTTTTGATGATGTTACCCACGCCCGAAAAAATTGTCTGGTCAAGCAAGGCATCCGCAACGAGAACATCAGGGCGGGCTTTCAGTTTTTTCCTTGCTGCTTTTTCGTTCCATTCATCACTTAAAACATCAGCCGACCAGTCATAAATTTCATCAAGCGGTTCCTCGATCATTTTAACCGCACAGGTATAGAGATTGATCTCACCTTTTGAAAACTTCATGGAAAGCCGGGGAACTGCATCTTTTCGTGAATTGATATAATAGGTACCAAACATCAGGAAATGCACGCGGACACTGAATTTATCAAAGCGGAAAATAAGATGCTTGCCCCAGGTCAGTATATCAATGAGTTTTTTATTGACCAGCCTTTCTATTCCAATCTTTGAATTGCCCTCCACTGCCAGGATCTTTTTTCCTTTGAATGGCAACATCAATTCCTTTGCTATTACAAGAGAAGGACCTTCAGGCATAGATTTTTTCCTTTATCATACAAATGCCAAGCCATGCAGCGTAGTGAATTTTTCCAGGTTCAAACATTACATGGTACGGATAACATAGGTTACCACTCCCCAAACTGAATAATTTTCAGGGTCAACTTCAATAGGTGCAAGTCTCGAAGTACCCGGAATCAGCCTTTTCTTACCATTTACAATTTCCAGCCTGCGTATCAGCATTTCAGTTCCCACCAATGCAATGATCACCTTACCACTAAGGGCTGGAAGCGATCGATCAACTATTATTACATCTCCATACTGAATCCCTTCTTCCTTCATGGCATTGCTCTGTACCCGCAGGAGAAAACTTTCTTTTTTATTTTTAATGAGCTGCTTATTCAGGTCAATGTAATTTTCCTCTTCCTTCTCCGTTTGGTTCATCGGTTCTTCCTTTTCAAATAGATCCTGCCCGGGAATATTTTTTGATATCGGGAATATTTTAGTTGCCATAATTGCTATTTACTAATTTTATTAGTAAATTTATGCCAAATAATTTTGCAAACGCATTTGCTATGAGTTTACTGAACTATACTGGTGCTTATAAGAAGCAGGGAGATCTTTGGGAATACAGGCTGGTTGTTTTTCCGGACGATGCGGTGGGGCAAATTATTGAAGATGAAAAAAGATTTCTTCATCATAATTTTTTTCCTCAGCCTTCAAAAGCAATTAAGCCTTACATCAGCATTGGCAGCTTTCTGGCAAAGGAAATTATGGAAGAAACCCTGGAAAGATGGATACAGAATATTTGCCAGTTGCAAACAAGCTTTGAGGTTACACTGAATAATTTCAGCGGCTTCCCTTCTGGTACAATTTATTTAAGAGTTCAGGATCATGGATCTCTGTTAAGTCTGGCAGCTTCTCTTTCCATGCTGGATGGCTTTATCCAGGCCAATGAATGTCCACCTGTATTTATCGAAAAAAAACCACACCTTCCTATAGCTTATAATCTTCCGTCAACAGCATATGATCCCGCCATTAAAGCTTTTGCAGGAAGAAGTTTCTTTGGAAGTTTCAGGGTAGACAAAATTTACTTGCTGAAGACAGATGCTTTCATGAAAACTACTATTGCCAGGCACTTTATACTGCCTTCACACTTAACCCCTGCTGATTGATTTTCGTTGGTGGTCTAGTTGTACGAGTCCCGCCTGCTGGCGGGACTTTATTTTTAGGATCTCTTATCGTGATGGGTAAACTGCCCTGTAGTCGCATGCTTCCCTTCTGAGAGCTCTTCCAGCATTTTTTTATTAAAAGCTTCCAGGTCATCCGGCTTTCTACTTGTAACCAAACCATTATCAACCACCACTTCCTTATCTACCCAATTCACGCCCGCATTGACAAGATCGGTACGCAGCGAAGGATAAGAAGTAAGTGTTCTTCCATCCAACATACCTGTTTCGATCAGTAATTGTGGACCATGACAGATGGCAGCAACAGGTTTGCCCTGCTCCAGGAAATGCTGCGCAAATGCAACCGCTTCCCTGTTTAGTCTTAATTTATCAGGGTTCATAACTCCACCCGGCAGCATTAACATATCATAATCCTCAGGATTTGCTTCGCCGATCAATTTATCAACTGGAATCTCAATACTCCAATGGTCATGATTCCATGCTTTGACCATGCCCTGTTGCGGCGAAATCACATCTACTTCCACACCAGCGGTTTCAAGTGCATTCATGGGAGAAGTCAGTTCCACTTCTTCAAAACCATTTTCGGTTAGGATGGCGATTTTCTTTCCTTTTACATCTTGTGGCATAAAATATTTTTTTATCAAGCCACAAAAACCAAACCATTAGCTATAGTTTTCTTCTTTACCTTGGTTGCAATAAAAGCGCATGAAAAAAAATCTACCTCTTTTCTATTTTGTACTCATCATTGCATCTGTAGTAGCCTGTACACGCAGTCCTTATGCCAGTTCTAATAAATCCTATAAAAAACAGGCAAAGCAACTCGCCAAAACCATCAGCAAGGCTCCATTGAAAGATTCATTTGAAACAGGTCCCTGGGTAGGCACGATCAATTTTAATCTGCGTAAACCGAATTATGTCATCATACACCATACGGCTCAAAATAGTTGTGAACAGACACTGAAAACTTTTACTATTCAAAAAAGCCAGGTAAGCGCACATTATGTGATCTGCAAAGATGGCACAGTACACCATATTCTCAACGATTACCTGCGTGCATGGCACGGCGGGGTTGCTAAATGGGGCAATACAACAGATATCAATTCTTCTTCAATAGGTATCGAACTGGATAATAACGGATTTGAAAGTTTTACAGAACCGCAAATCCAATCGCTGATTAATTTGTTGGAGCTTTTGAAAAAAGCACATGGCATACCTGCTGCCAATTTTATTGGACATTCCGACATTGCTCCTAAACGAAAGGTGGATCCAAATGTGAACTTCCCATGGAAAACTTTATCGGAAAAAGGTTTTGGATTATGGTGGGATGATACAACGGGTATTGAAGTTCCTCCTTCATTCAACAACCTGCAGGCCTTACGAATCATTGGTTATGATACCAGGGATTCTGCAGCTGCCATCCAGGCATTTAAAAGAAAATATGAACAGGTAGATAAAAGCAGCAGGCTGGACTCATCTGACAGAAAAATACTGTATTCCCTTTATAAAAAATACGAGTAACCGCTCAGCGTAAATTTACCGCGTTGCATTACGATTGGCAGGGCTTTTTTAAATTGTATCTTACAGGAGAAACAAATCATTACCCATGAAACATTTTTTACTTTCCCTTCTGATCCTATGTACAGTAAGCATCTGTAAGGCACAGGAAAATGTAACTGAGTTACCAGCAGGTAAATATGAAACTGTAATCAAAAACAGCCAGAATAAATGGGAAAGAGGTGACATCATTTTACTGGATGAAAACCGCTACCAGATCTCGACCAGCAATGAAATAGGAGAATACAAATTCAGCTCCACCGCACAACGCGTATTTTTTAAAACAGGTCCATTAAAAAACTTTTTCGCTAAAACTTCATTGAATAACAACCAGCCGGCTATTGTTCTTCCCGTAGCCGAAAATGCACAAATTGGTGTGGGCGCGGAAGTTTGGTGTTATCGAAAGCAGTGAATTATGGTGAGTGGTGAGTAGTCAGTGGTCAGTGGTGAGTAGTGAGTTCAATTAACTCACCCCTCACTATTAACCATTCACACATTGGCAGTGCTTTTGCATCGGTTTCCTAAAATGCAGGTATGAACGTCAAAAGGACTTTTGGAATTATTCTGACCATATTGGGAATTATCGGTCTCATCTATTGCGCTATCGTATTTATGGATGCCTCCGGAACGGAAAGACAGGTGAAGACGCTTGTCGTATATGGTATACTCGGTGCTATTTTCTTTTTTACAGGAATTGGCCTCATCCGCAATACAAGAGATGACGCACGTCCGCCAATACAATAGTCTGATGAATCCCTTCACTTACTACAAATGAAACAAAGCTAGTAACTTGCCCGGGTGAGCATTATACTGAACATTGAAACCGCCGTGGCTGCTGCCTCCATCTGCCTGGCGCGAAATGAAGAAATACTAATTTACAATATCAACCCAGAGCCAAAGGACAGCGCTGCCTGGCTTCATGTAGCCATTCAAAAAATGATGCAGGAAGCAAAACTTCCACTTTCCTCTTTAAATGCAATAGCTGTAAGTGCCGGACCCGGATCATATACAGGATTAAGAGTAGGAATGGCAACTGCAAAAGGCCTATGTTATGCTTTGAATATTCCTCTTATCACAATTGATACCCTTGAATTAATGGCTTCCTCTATTTTAGGAATCCGGGCCGATTTTTTTTGTCCAATGATCGATGCCAGGAGAATGGAAGTTTTCATGACGATTTTTGATCAATCATTAAACAAACTAATACCTTCTTCCAATAAAATCCTGGAAGCTCATAGTTTTGATGAATGGCTTGAAAAAGGAACTATCTGCTTTTCTGGAAATGGAAGCATTAAGTTTCAACCACTTATAGCTCATCCTAATGCAATTTTCAGTTCACAGGAAACTCACGCACAACACATGGTGCCAATTTCATCTTCTAAATTTTCCAGATCTGAATTCGCTTCCCTTGCTTATGCTGAACCATTTTATGGTAAGGAATTTCACTCAACTATTAAAGAATCCTAAAAAAAACTCCTCATTTGTAGACTTCTGATTTGCAATAGTCTAACCAAGTCATAAATTTGTATTCTAAGTACATTTTAATGACTAACGAATTAACTGAAACAACAGTCACTTCTTCAGAATTACGGATTGACGTAATTCAGCTCAAAAAAGCAGCATTGATATTAAGAGCCGTAAATCATAAACTACGGCAGCAGATGATGAGACTGCTTCACCAGCATGGGAAGATGACGGTTACCGAGATTTACGTTAAGCTTAGGCTTGAACAATCTGTTGCTTCGCAACACCTGGCTATTTTACGTAAGGCTGGATTCGTCAGCACAGTACGTGATGGTAAATTCATTTTTTATTCTGTGAATTACGATCGTCTTGACCAGGTTCATCGCTTCGTGCATGAATTGTTAAAATAGACTGCCTGGCTTCGTCAAAAATTCTTTGGCCGCAAATGGGCTATTTTTGCTGCTAAAGGATTTTTTTATGTATATAAAGCAATTGTATACAAGCTGTCTTAGTGAAGCAGCTTATTATATAGAAAGCAATGGTGAAGCTGCCATTGTTGATCCCCTGAGAGATATCGATTCTTATCTTCAACTCGCTTCAGAACGCAATACAAACATCAAATATATTTTTGAAACTCATTTTCATGCGGATTTTGTCAGTGGCCATATTGACCTGGCAAAAGCCACTGGCGCTACCATTATTTATGGCCCCGGAACTGAAACAAAATTTGATGTGCATGTAGCCAGGGAGGGTGAAAAGTTTTCACTGGGCAAACTTACTATTGAAGTACTGCATACTCCGGGACATACACTTGAATCCACCTGCTATCTTTTAAAAGATGAATCAGGTAAAGACCATTGCATTTTTACCGGCGATACCTTATTTGTGGGTGATGTTGGCCGCCCCGACCTGGCCCAGAAAGGCGATGAGATAACGATGGAAGACCTGGCCGGAATGATGTACGATAGTCTTCAAAAAAAGATTATTCCTCTTTCCGATGAAGTGATCGTTTATCCTGCACACGGACCTGGCAGTGCCTGCGGTAAAAATCTTGGTCCCAATACCTCCAGTACCATTGGTGAGGAAAAATCAGGCAATTATGCATTGAAAGCGGAAAGCAGGGAAGCTTTCATTGAAGCAGTTACAGAAGGTCTTTCGGCACCACCTCAATACTTTCCCATCAACGCGCAGATCAATAAAGAAGGTTATGAAAGCCTGGATAAGTTAATGGCACAGGGTCTAACCGCTTTATCAATCGATGAAGTAAAAAAACAAAAGGAAGCGGGTGCCTGGCTGGTGGATACGCGCAGATCCGAAGTATTTACTCATGGTTTTATCCCAGGTTCTGTATTTATTGGACTTGAAGGAAGGTTTGCGGAATGGGCAGGAAGTCTTCTTCCATTTGACAAATCACTGATTCTTGTTACAGAAGAAGGTAAGGAAAAAGAAGCCATTATCAGGCTGGCAAGGGTTGGTTTCAGTAAAGTAGCTGGATATGTAAAAGGTGGATTCGAAACATGGAAAAATGCAGGCGAACCCATTGATATGATCATTGATGTTGAAGCCGATGAACTGGCCATGGACATTCCTTTTGATGATAAGCTGGTGGTGTTGGATGTGAGAAAGCCTGCAGAATACGCCAGTGGTCATGTAAAAAATGCCCTGAATCTTCCTCTGGAAGAAATGAACGATCCCGCCTTGCTGTCTGAATTTGAAGAAGAACAAAACATCTATGTCCATTGTGCAGGAGGATATCGTAGTGTAATTGCTTCTTCCATCCTAAAAAAAGAAGGGATACATAATCTTCGCAATGTAGTTGGAGGTTGGAACAAAATCAAAGAACAGGAAAAGATCCAACAGGAAAAAGAAGCGAATGTGTTGAATTAAATAAAGCGGCCTCTAAGCCGCTTTCTATTCTATTACAGGACCATATTCTGGTTTCCATTCGTGCTTCCAGCGCCGATGGCTCCACAACCACATTTCCGGACTGGCCCTGATCACTTTTTCCAGGAAGCTTACATAGGTTTTCGTGAGTTCAGTTTCCTGTAAAAGGTGCGGTGAGTCAGATGCTAGCTCGAAATGTATTTCGTAATAACCTCTTTTTTGTTTGGTGATGTAGGCAAAGACCACGGCAACCTGATTGGCTCTTGCATTTTTTTCAGGCCCTCTCACAAATGGAGTTGGCCTTCCAAAAAAATGAAACCAGTAGGCCTTTGAAGGAACACCAGGATTCTGATCTGCCACCAGCGCCATCAGGTATTGTTCATTGCGATAGGGAATCATGGCCTGGCTGATGCGGGTGGCCGGCAAAAGTACTGCTCCATTTTTGGCTCTTAATTTTTTAAATATCCTGTCCAAAGTTTTGTTGGTGAGTGGCATGTAAATACTTAATTGCAGGTAGGGGCTATCGTAAGGAACAACGAGATTGGCCAGTTCCCAATTGAAGTTATGACCGAGATGGATCTGGCATTTTTTTCCTTGCCGGTGCAGTTCATAGAGAATAGATGTATCCACCTTACAATGCTTTTGCATCCATTTTTTGCCAACGCTGAACAGCTTTATGGTTTCAATGAAAGTATCAATGAAATTGCGGTAGAACTTTTTGGCAATCCTTTCTTTTTCCCCGGCTGTTTTGTAAGGAAAAGCAATATCAAGGTTTTTAAGAACCACTTTTTTGCGATAACCTATCAGGTAATAGATAATCCCATAGACCACATCTCCAAAAAAATAAAGTACCCGCAAAGGAAGCAGTGAAAGCAGGTACAAAAAACCATAAACCACATAGTACATGGCTGCGAAGATAGTTCATAGTTCATAGGGGATAGTTCATGGCAAAGGCAAGTGCATATGGCTTATGGCTTATGACATATGGGTGGGTTAAGTAAAGTCCATGGTCCATAGACTATGGTCCATGGACCATCTCCCCTAAGCTCTCTCCTACAACACGATATTCTGCACCAATTCAGATTTGGAAGGATAATCCGTATTGTAATGCAGTCCCCTGCTTTCTTTCCTGAATGAAGCGCCTTTGATGATGAGATAACCAACTGTAATCAGATTACGCAGTTCCAGCAATTGCGGTGAAACCGTGGTGGTCTGGTACAGTCCTTCCGTTTCTTCATACAAAAGATCGATCCTTTTGGAAGCTCTTTGCAAACGCACTGTATTTCTTACGATACCCACATAATCGCTCATCACCTGTTGCAGTTCTTTCAGGCTTTGCGTGATGAGGATCATTTCTTTGGGTTCTGATGTTCCTTCGGCTTTCCAGTCAGGGATTTCTGGCAATTCCTTCAGTGTATCGATCCTGCTTACGGCATCTGTATAACAACGGTGCGCAAAAACCATGGCTTCAAGCAATGAATTACTGGCAAGCCGGTTAGCCCCGTGCAATCCAGTGCTGGCACATTCGCCGCAGGCATACAAGTTCAGGATGGAACTCCTTCCCCATTCATCTGTTTTGATACCACCGCAACTATAATGTGCCGCCGGGGCTACCGGGATCATATTTTTGGCCACATCAATTCCAATGGAAAGACATTTCTCATAAATATTCGGGAAATGTTCCTTGAATTTTTCAAGGTCCATATGCCTGCAGTCAAGGAAAACATGCTCCGTACCGGTGATCTTCATTTCGTTGTCAATAGCCCGGGCAACAATATCACGTGGTGCCAGGTCCTTTCTGGGATCATATTTTTCCATGAAGGCTTCTTCGTGAATATTCCGCAGTATGCCACCATCGCCACGAACAGCTTCCGTGATCAGAAATGCCTGACCTCTTTTTCCAGCTTCATATAATGCTGTTGGATGAAACTGAATGAACTCCATATTTTCAATTCTTCCCTTTGCACGATAAACCATAGCCACGCCATCACCTGTAGCGATGTAAGGATTGGTAGTAGTGCGGTAAACCTGTCCATTACCACCCGTAGCCAGCAGGGTTAATTTGGAAAGAATTTTTTCGATCCGGTTATTGGTGGCATTGAGCACATATACTCCGTAACAGGATACATCAGGAGTGGATTTAGTAACCAGGTATCCGAGGTGATGCTGCGTGATAATATCCACTACAAAACAATGATGTATCAGGTTGATGTTCGCGGCACGTTTTACTGCTTCAAGCATTGCTCTTTCCATTTCCTTTCCGGTAACATCCTTATGATGAAGAATGCGAAATTCAGAATGACCTCCTTCCTTACCCAGCTTAAAATCTCCTTCAGCATCTTTATCAAAACGGGCACCCCAGTCAATGATCTCCTGCACACGTGCCGGACCTTCCCTCACAACTATTTCCACCACGGCTGGATTGCACAG
This sequence comes from Bacteroidota bacterium, assembly GCA_023386045.1. Lineage (GTDB taxonomy): Bacteria > Bacteroidota > Bacteroidia > Chitinophagales > Chitinophagaceae > Flavisolibacter. The sequence goes on along the minus strand of JAEWKK010000020.1, from coordinate 82,221 downwards.
ACCATCACCAGCTATGAGTGTATCTTCAATATGTTTTTCAAAACTGTCATTTTCAAGGTCGTTCACTACCGCAATTCCTCCCTGGGCATACTTGGTGTTGGTTTCATCGGGGCTGGCCTTGGTAATGATGGTCACCTGCTTTTCAGGAAAGCGCTGGGCCAGTTTCAGGGCATAGGTCAATCCTGCAATGCCTGAACCTACTACTAAGAAATCTGTCTGCATACATTTTTTTCTGCTGAACCTTCAAAATTAGGCCATTGAACGGCTGTAAAACAAATTAGCCAAATGACCATTGTCAGGAATTTTTAAGGCGATTTCGAAAAACGTAAAAGAAAGTTGATGGGAGTTGTTCTATCCGCCATCCATGCTACCTTTGCAGGCATGGAACGCAAGCAGGAAATTCTACACGATGTAGTCATCAAATTCGCTGGAGACAGTGGTGATGGCATGCAATTGACCGGTACCCAGTTCACCAACAACACGGCATTGCTTGGTGCAGATCTATCCACCTTTCCTGATTTCCCCGCGGAGATCCGTGCACCACAGGGAACGCTACCAGGTGTGAGTGGTTACCAGCTGCGTTTTTCAAGCGATAGTATTTACACGCCAGGTGACAGCTTTGATGTGCTGGTGGCTATGAATGCAGCAGCATTGAAAACAAATATCAAGCACTTAAAAAAAGGCGGAAAGATCATTGTTAATACAGATGGTTTTGATACCAAGAATCTGCGTCTTGCCAATTATCCTGATGGTGTAAATCCTATTGAAGATGATTCCCTTGAAGGATATGAAGTCATCAGGATGGACATCACCAAAATGACGCGTGAGGCATTGAAGGATTACCAGATGGGTACAAAAGAAAAAGACCGCGCAAAGAATATGTTTGTGCTCGGCTTTCTCTATTGGATGTATGGCCGCGATATGAAGACCACAGAAAAATTCCTCCAGGATAAATTTTCGAAGAAGCCTGATATCATGGAAAGTAACCTGAAAGCTCTTCGTGCGGGTTATAATTATGGTGATACCACAGAAACCTTTACCACACAGTATAAAGTTGAAAAGGCCAAAATTCATGCGGGCACTTACCGCAGCATCATGGGAAACCAGGCACTTGCCTATGGTTTGATCGCTGCCTCTGTAAAAAGTGGGTTAACCATTTTTCTCGGCACTTATCCTATTACACCGGCTTCGGATATTCTCCACGAGTTGAGTAAGTATAAAAATTTTGGTATCAAAACCTTCCAGGCCGAAGATGAAATTGCAGGCATATCTTCTGCTATTGGTGCCTCTTATGGAGGCCATCTTGGAGTCACCAGCACTTCGGGTCCGGGTATGGCTTTAAAATCTGAAGCCATGGGTCTGGCATTGATGCTTGAAATTCCATTGGTGATCATCGATGTTCAAAGAGGAGGACCTTCCACCGGGCTTCCCACCAAAACAGAACAAAGCGATCTTTTACAGGCATACTATGGAAGAAATGGTGAATCGCCCATGCCTGTGATCTCTGCATCCACACCCAGTGACTGTTTTGCAGTAGCATTTGAAGCAGTACGCATTGCAGTGGAGCACATGACACCAGTGATCCTTTTAAGCGATGGTTATATTGCCAATGGAGCAGAACCCTGGCGCTTCCCTACAACAGATGAATTACAAACCATTCACGTCAATTTTAAAACAGACCTTGGCCATGGTGAAACCAAATTCCAGCCTTATCAAAGAGATGAAAAGCTGGTGAGGCCATGGGCACTTCCTGGTACTGCAGGCCTGGAGCATCGTATTGGCGGACTGGAAAAAGAAAACATCACCGGAAATGTAAGTTACGATCCAGAGAACCACCAGCTGATGGTTAAGCTAAGGCAGGAAAAAGTTGACAAGATAGCTGATCATATTCCTGAGCAACATCTTGATAATGGTCCAGAAAAAGGCGATGTTCTTGTATTGGGATGGGGCTCCACTTATGGTGTGATTAAAACAGCAGTTGAACAATTATTGAAAGAAGGTCACAGTGTGGCACATGCGCATTTAAGATATGTGCGACCATTTCCCAGGAACCTGGGCACACTGCTTTCCAATTACAGATCGGTGATCATACCCGAGATCAATAACGGACAGCTGATCAAGATCATCCGGGATAAATACCTGGTGGATGCCAAAGGCTACAATAAGATCATGGGAGTTCCTATAACGAAGGCAGAACTTGTTGATGCTATTAAATTGCAGATCGCGGAATTACCCGAACTGGCTTAATAGTCGATCTTGGGAACTGAAGCTCCTCCTGTATTCAGTGCACCACCCCAAATGGATGCGACTGCAAAAGAAATAACAGCAAGGATGATTCCCCACATAAAAATGGTATAGGAGATCCTCAGGAATTTATACTTCTTGGCAAGTACCACACCCAGGAAATAAATATCCTTGATCATGCTGTTGTACAGGTATTCACGGTCCTTCAGCATTTCATTCATCGCCCAATTGTATTCTTCCAGTTGCATGCGGTGAAAATTACCAAAGAACAAAAGGTTGGTCCTTTTTTTCCGTATGTCATCTTCCGTAAACCTTCCTTTATTCACCGATGGTCTTGTGGCAAGAATCGCAAAAACAATAGAAGCCAGGCAAACTACGATGAGTATAATGGTAGGAATAACATATTCCGGGTAAAAAGCAAGTCTTGCCAGCAGAAGTGTAAGCGAAATGGAAAGTATGATCGAGTTCACGGAGATCATGATATTGCCTTTACCGTCTGCAAGCGAGCTGAGTTCAAAATGATTATTGGATGTGGTGCGGAACATGGTTTGTATGCCCCTTTCAGTATTCTTCTGCTGAAGCTTCAAATCCTTTTCATCATTAGGATTATATGCCGGTGCTTCAGAAACATAAGGGAAGAATTCTTCTTCTTTTTCCTCTTCTTCTTTTTTGCCTTTCTTTTTTTGAATAGACAAAAGGTTGTCATGTTTTTTAGGTTCCAGTTCCTGCTGACCATAATCTGTAAAATATTTATGGTTACCCAGGAATTCTATATTATTCTTTCTCCAGTCTTTCTTGGAAATCTTATGTCCCAAAAGAGTTTCCTGCTCCTGTTTGAGCAACTGGTTGCGTGCTTTAAAATCATCAGTAGCTAGATGATGCAGGTCAGCATCACAAAGGATCTGCTCTATTTGTGTTACAGGTGATTGCGGCATTCGTGTAGCTCGTATTGCTGAACCTACCCTTTGAATGATTTCATCATCTACCGACTGTCCCTGAAGAAAATTGGTGGCGATCCTTACACTTTCTTCTTCATGACCTGCTGCCTGGCCTAAAGAATATCCTGTATCATGAAACCATGCAGCCAGCATCAACACCAGGTGATCTTCTTCGCTGATCTGGTAGTGTTCAGACATTTTACTGCAGGCCTCTGCAACATCTTCTGTGTGATCCAGGCTATGAAATACAAATTTGGGATCAACCTTATGTGTGAACAAATCTGTGACATAATTCCTCGCGGCCGTTAAGATTTGTTCCCTGGTATCGTTCATGTGGTGCGTTGTTTGTAAAGTAAATTTATTAAATGATCAAATAATCTGATTCAAATGCGATGCCTACCTCTTATCTTCCTCGTTTGTGCCGCAACGTTATTGGGTGGTTGTGATATAGACAGCTATAATTCGCCCGAAGGATACGACTTTGAAAGACCACAGCTGCGAGAATTGGGAAAATCTCTCAACGAAATCTCAGGCATAAGCTACAATACTGAAGACAGTTCCCTGCTGGCAGTTTCTGACAGCCGTAAAAAAGTCATTGGAATACTGCTGAAAAAGCAAAAGCTAAAAGATTATACGGGAGATGTTGTTCCACCTGACCAGGATCTTGAAGACATTGTAAAACATGGCTCTTATCTCTACCTGCTCAGCAGCAAAGGTCTGATCTATGAGGTGCCTCTGAAAGCAAAGGACACTGCAGGTGTCAGGTCCTATCCCTTCTGGTCAACAGAACAAAATGATTTCGAAACCTTATACTATGATGCTGCTGCAGGCGGGCTCATCATGCTTTGTAAGGATTGTGCGGCTGATAAAGGCAAAAGGATGAGGAGTGCTTACCGCTTTGACCTGGAAACCAGGCAGTTCGACACAACTACCTATTATACCATTCCTACAGACGATGTACGCAAACTTCTCAAAAACGATGATGCCAAATTCGATCCTTCCGCTGCGGCTGTCCATCCTATCAATAAAAGATTGTATATCCTGTCTTCAGCAGGCCAATTGCTGGTGGTTGCAGACACCCGTGGTAAAGTAATAGAAGCATTCAACCTCAACCCCGACAAGCATCCTCAGGCGGAAGGCATTGCTTTTGCACCAAATGGGGAAATGTATATCACCAATGAAGGGAAATATGGTAAACCAACTTTGCAGGTTTTTCCTTTCAGGGGAAGTAAAAAATAACTGACCATCATGAAAAGACTGACCATTTTGATCCTGGCCTTTGTCGCAGCCATGAATTCCTTTGCCCAAACTGATACCATTGATCAAAGAATCTTTGTAATTGGCGATGCTGGTGAATTGCATGGGAATACTCACCCGGTTATAGACTGGCTTAGCAAACATGTAGACTGGAACGATGAAAAAAATACAGTGCTTTTCCTGGGAGATAATATTTATCCTCTTGGTCTTCCACTCGAAGGCGATCCTACGCATGATATCTCAAAAAAGATCATTGATTACCAGATCAGTCTTGTGAAGGGAAAGAAAGCCAGGGGCATTTTTATTCCAGGTAACCACGACTGGATGAACGGACAACAGGGTGGCTGGGCACAGGTGGTCAACCAGCAGGATTACATCAATAGCCTGAATCAAAAAAATATAGAAGCCTGGCCACACAATGGCTGTCCGGGTCCAATTGAAGTAGTACTAAGCGACAAAGTAGTTCTGGCGCTTCTTGACAGCCAGTGGTTTTTGCAGGTGCATGATAAACCAGGACCTGGTTCCAATTGTGATTCAAAAACCATTGAAGAATTCCAGACAGAACTTTCCGAAATAGCAGCAGCACATCCCAACCAACTTTTGATCGTTGCCATGCATCACCCACCTTATACTTATGGAGTTCATGGTGGCAGCTATACATTGAAAGAACACATCTTTCCTTTTACTGCACTAAACAAAAACCTGTACATACCCCTGCCTATAATTGGATCTATTTATCCCATAACACGGGGTTTATTTGGCAGCATCCAGGATGTAGGTCATCCATTATACAGAACCATGGCAAATACAGTAATTGATGCCGTGAAGAAACATCCCAACACCGTTTTTGTTGCGGGGCATGATCACAGTCTGCAATTGATCATCCGTGACAGCATTCCATTTATTGTCAGTGGTGCCGGTGTAAAATCTACAAGGACCAAGGAAGGAAGGTTTAAAGAGTTTTCAGATCTGAATCTTGGCTTCTCTGTAATTGAAGTTTGGAAAACAGGTAAGGTAGATGTAAAGTTTTACGATATCACTAATAAAGATTTCAGTACGCCTGCCTTTGCCAAAGACCTGAAACCTATAGTTCCGGTAACGCGACCCGCTACACTGGATACAACCAGGCCCATCTTTGATCCTTATGTAGATGTAGCGGCCAATCCACAATTAAAAGGAAATGGATTCAAGAACTTTTGGGTAGGTAAAAATTACAGGAAGGAATGGACAGAACCCGTGCGAGTGAAAGTGCTTGATCTTTCAAAAGAATTAGGCGGACTGACTCCAACTAAACAAGGAGGAGGAAAACAAACAAAGTCCCTGCGTGTAGTAGATGCTTCTGGAAAAGAATGGGCGCTGCGATCTGTTGAAAAAGATCCTACTGCAGCCATTCCACCAGACCTCAGGCAAACATTCGCCAGGGATATTGTTCGTGATGGAATTTCTGCATCCTATCCTTATGGCACCCTGTCAATGGAAAAATTATCAAAGGCTGCCGGTGTTCCTTATCTCCGTAACCGCCTGGTATATCTTCCCGATGACCCAAGGCTTGACCGTTTCAGGGCCGATTTCAAAAACATGATGGCCCTGATGGAAGAAAGGCTTCCTGCAGGAGTTAAAAAAGGAGACAATACAGATGAAATGATCTTAAAGATCATGAAGGACAATGATGATCATGTGGACCAGAAGGCTGTATTGAATGCAAGGCTGCTTGACAATTTTGTAATGGATCTTGACAGGCATGAGGGACAATGGATCTGGTCTACAAGAGATACAGGAAAAGGTAAGATCTATTATCCCATTCCAAAAGATCGTGACCAGGTGTTCTACACCAACCAGGGACTTCTGCCAAAATTTGTAAGAAAACCCTGGTTTGCACCGGAGCTTCAGGGGTTCAGCGCCAAAGCTTACAATATCAAAACATTTAACAAGGCCGCGCGCAATTTCGACCGTGCCTTCATGAATGAACTTTCAGAAGAACAGTGGAAGAAGCAGATCGATACTTTTTTAAGTACCATGACAGATGATGTGATCCAGAAAGCCCTGATGGAGCAACCGGAAGAGATACAGCAATATTCTGTTCCAAAGATCATCAAGACACTGAAGGAAAGAAGAAAATATTTCGCTGGCGAGATGATGGAATACTACCGCTTCATTTCGAAGATCGTTACAGTAACGGGAACCAACCAGCGTGAATTATTCAACATCGTAAAAAATAACGATGGTTCTGTTAAGGTTACGGTGAATAAGATCGACAAGGAAAATAAAATTTCATCCAAAATATACGAACGACTGTTTGATCCAAATATCACAAAAGAGTTGCGCATATTTGGTTTGCATGATGACGATCGTTTTATTGTTGAAGGCCCGAACTCACCTATCAAGATCCGCATTATTGGAGGCTCCGGTAATGATGAATTTGTAAATAATGGCAGTGGTAAGAAGGTTCGCTTGTATGATGCTTCCTTTGAGCAGAACAAGATCAGTGGCAGTGAAAAATTCCAGGAGAATATTGAGAATGATCCCCAGGTTAACCGCTACGACAGGCTGAATTATAAATACGACTTTTTCAATCCGGGCTTTAAGATCGAATACAATGTGGATGATGGCGTATTCCTGGGTTATGAAATGACTTATACCAAGCAGGGTTTCCGCAAAGAACCTTATAGCATGAAGCACCATATTTCAGGAGCAAGGGCTTTCAATACCGGTTCGCTTCACTTTAATTATGATGCGGATTTTATCAAGGTTTTCAGAAATGCTGACCTCCTGATACGTTCAGATTTCAGGGCACCTGTGAATGTGACCAATTTCTTTGGAATAGGTAATGAAACAAAGTTTGATGAAGACAAGAACAGCATCCAGTATTTCAGGGCCAGGTATAACCTGATCAATGCTTCTGTATATTTCAGGAGAAACCTGCAATCCTGGTTCCGTGTAAATTTCGGACCTACTTTCCAGCATTTCTCACTTGATTCAACAGATAACCTTGGACGTTTTATCAATACGGAATTCACCGGCATAGATCATGAGGACAGGTATGGATCCAAATCCTTCCTTGGTGCTGATGCCCGTCTTGATATCAATTCAAAAAACAACCAGGTAATACCTACCAGAGGTTTTGTACTGGATCTTGGAGTTCGTCCATTGTTTGGTTTAAACGGCAGGTCTTCCAATGTAGTTCAGGCCAATATGGATATGCGCATTTTCATGAGTCTTGCTTCCAGGACCAGGCTTGTTCTGGCCACACGTTTTGGCTGGGGAAGAAACTATGGAAACTATGAATTTCCCCAGGCCATGTACCTTGGAGGAACTGATAATCTCCGAGGCTACAGGAAGGAGCGTTTTGCCGGACGAAGCATGTTCTTTAACAATACAGAATTGCGCATGCGTTTATTTGATTTTAATACCTATCTCTTTCCAGGATCATTGGGTATTCTTTTGTTCAATGACGTAGGACGTGTTTGGGCAGATGGAGAAAATTCTACCGACTGGCACGTTGGATATGGTACAGGTCTTTGGATAGCACCTATCAGAAGATTCGTGATCGCAGCGATGGTAGCCAGGTCAAAAGAAGAAAAACTCTTACCCAGGGTGAGCTTTGGATTCCAGTTCTGATGAAGGTGGGCTTATAGTTCATGATTCATGGCGGATGGCATATAGCTTATGGCAGATGGCAGATAGCAGAAAGCGAATGGCGTATAGCATATGGCGTATAGCAAATGGCATATAGTGCTGGGAGAGTTGTTGAAGATTTATGATGCGAAAGAAGGTAAAGAGTAAAAATCTGTATTTGATTTACAAGTAGTCACTGGCTTTGAGGAATTGATCTTATCAGATCAAATTTTTTCTTGCAATTCCATTATAAAGGGGAAGATACATTGCCAGGAAAATATCGTATATGATTGAAGTCCATGAGTCTTCTCAAACCTGACAATTACTACTTATCATTTAATACTCATTACTTACCACTCACTACTTACCACTCACTACTCACCATTCACAACTTACCACTCAATACTTACCATTCACAACTTACCATTCACAACTTACCTCTCACCACTGACCACTCACTACTCACCACTGACCACTCACTACTTACTACTCACTATATCCAGCTTCCTTCCCTCTGCTTCTGTTTTTGTCGGCGCTTCTGCATCAAAAATCACATCCACCCTAACAGCTTTCAATCCGCTGATGCCCTGGGTATCTTCAAGTTCCAGGTGTTCAACATTCTCGCCCAGTAGTTTTTCATTCTGAAGAAACTCAATGAACTGCAGGTATTCTTCCAGTTCCTTGTGTTGCGAGTAAACAATGGCAATCGTGCCAGGCTGCGTCAGCCTTTCATCACTGTCCTTGATATGCACTTTATCAATCCGTTTTTTTACAATTTCGTATCGGATATTATAAGCGCCATCCACATCAAATTTTCTTTCTTTCCTTCTGAAGCTTACAGAAATTGGAATGGAATGAGCCAGTACAAGCTGCGTTGTTCTTAAAGGCAGGCTCAATCTTTTCTCCAGCGTATTGGTAATGCGGGATGCTTTCACAAGCATTGTGAGCTGCCACAATTTTAAATTGCGTACATACATTTCATTGAAAGGCCGCTGTGGGGATAATGACTGTCCTACATAGATATTGAATTCAATGCCATCTGTAACATAACGTTCAAAATAGTGAGGATATATTTCCTGGGCTTCCACCTGTTCATTATCTATGAAGCGGTCAAGCACATCGTTGATCCTGGTAATACTTTCTTCATATTCGCGTCGACGGTGGTAAATGATCTTGCGCTGCGGATCCAGTTCTTTGAAATATTCATCAATCCACTTCTTTAATTCTGGTTTTGACTTACGCAGGTTGCGAAACATGTCATCAAGATCATGCTGCAGAAAATCATAGATCATCAGCTCTTCCTCAGAAAGAAGAGTATCAGATACTGAAGCTATATATTTCTCAATCCTGAATCTTGTTTCATTCAGCAGGGGGAAATTGATGATCCTTGCCGCTTTATCCAGAACATTTTTGGCCATTTCCAGCTGTTCGAGAAGATCAAGCTGAATGGATTGATTTCGTTCAGACGATGAATTGCGGATATCAATGGCAGCATACAAAGGATATACATCATCAAAGCCGATATTGGGCATTTTCGCCAGTTCGCTCTGCTGCCTGTGTTGCAGGTAATGAAAAGCAGCCTCTGTGAATTTCCATTCCACTGCAGGTTGTATGGCTGTAAAATGCTCCTTGATGGTTTTGTCAATTTGCAGTTCAAGGCTTTCTTCATTTTTTTCAAGGGCCAGTGCAAAGAGTGGAATGGCAGGTTGTATACTGGTAAGATGTGGCAACTGCAATTGTCCTGATTTCAAACTTAATACTTCTAGCAGGCCTACAAGTGTGCCATCATCCTTTTTTAAGGGACAAATGCAAAGACTTCTTGCGCCCATGTCGTAATAATATTTCAACAAAGGATTGCTGAGCGTACTCGCTTCATTCATGATCTCATAGAGGATACATTGAAGAGACTCGCTGAAGGTTTCCTGGCAAAGCTCACTGATCTTTTCTTTATTAGCTATGGACTCTTCGGTCCTGAATAGCAGGCTGTTTTTGTAAAGCGCTTCTGTGTAGAGATAAAAACCATTCCTTTTAAAAAATGGCGTGATGCCGATCTGCACATTTTTCAGGCCTATCAAACTCTGAACATGTTGCTGCAGTTCATCATAAACTGCTGTATCAGTAAAGCTGTTGATGTTTAGTAGAGATGACTTGATCTCTACCATGACCTGTTCCTGTGTTACATCGTTTACTTCGATCACCATCAATCCTTCAAAAAGGAAATTTGACAGCGGAAACAATTCCTGCATTTCTTCAGGATCCAGTGTTTGCTGGGTTGAAAAATCAGAAGGCAGTTGATAGTTTTTATTTGCTATGGAAACATCTGTGAACTGCGCATTCAATCTTACTTCAAAATAGCGTGTAAGACCCATCTCATTTTTAAAAGGATGGACTGATACAGAATTCAGCGGCAATGCCTGGTTATAAAATTTTTTAAGGATGATATTGTATGCAAGCACCAACGCTGCCTTGCTGATCTCCTCCCTGGTTTTTGGCGCATCAAAAGTAATCGCATTGGTACCATTTCGTACGAACTGTGATTCAAAACTCGGTGATGCATAAATGATCTCTGAATGGAAAGGAATGGATACCGCGTACATGCCCTGGTTGGATGTGGTGGACGGCGGAAATATGGTAGAAACAAGGGTTTCCACCAGGTCCATATCTTTTTCAGCACTGTTATAGTCTTCTATGGGTTGAAGCAATTCAGGTCTTGATTCCATTTCTGAAATCAATCCTTTATACAGGCGGCGGGCACCGGGCATACCTTCAGCGATCATTCTTTTTAATACCGTAACCAGTGGCCGGAAGGAAAGAACACTATTGAATCCTTCAAATATGTTAGCAATTGTAATCATGGAATTGAGTTGGTGGAATAAACCATAATTACAATTCAAGCTCTGCGCCAAAAAATCAGGCTCTTCCTGGGAAATATGATAAAGGGTAATTCTACTGGTAAATATTGACTCCTCAACTGAAATGCAAAGGCGATCCAGGCTTAAAAATAACCTCGGGAGAAGGAGGCCAAAGGCTTAAACATGATCATAAAATGAGATGGAATAATCAGCTCTTGTTCAGGCATCCGGCTTCTCATTCAACTTTGTATCCCTGATGTTTTTCGGTTTTACAGTTGTGTGGTAATATTTACACACACTCTTGAGTCCGCATTCCTGGCATTTGGGACTTCTGGCTGTGCAGACATAGCGGCCATGAAGAATGAGCCAGTGATGAAACTTATGAACCAGTTCCGTGGGAATGTATTTGACCAGCTGCATTTCTGTCTGCAATGGATTCTTTGCATTCACCGTAAGGCCAATTCTTGCTGAAACCCTGAAAACATGGGTATCTACCGCCATATTGGGTTGCTTGTCGATAACAGAAGTAATCACATTGGCAGTCTTTCTTCCTACTCCTGGAAGCAATACCAGTTCTTCAACAGTCATGGGAATCTTCCCTCCAAATTTTTCCATGACCATGGTGGCCATGCCCATAAGGTGCCGTGTTTTATTGCCGGGAAAAGAAATGCTTTTGATGATGGCAAATAATTCATCATAACGGGCACGGGAAAGCGCAGCTACGCTGGGATACATGGCAAAGAGTGCCGGAGTGGTCATGTTCACTCTTTTATCCGTGCATTGCGCGGAAAGGATCACGGCCACAAGAAGCTCGTAAATATTGGCAAATACCAGTTCTGTTTCAGCTTCTGGCCTGGTTACCCTGAAATAATCAATTACTGCCTGGAATCGTTCCTGTCTTTTCATAGAACAGGCAAAGATAGAAATGCAATGCCTAGTAGAAACAGGAAGCTATTGTGAGAGGAATTAGTGCGACTTAGCTTTTTCTGTTTGGTGGGCGTGCCTGAGTACATTAAGGATCACTTCAGTTCTAGGAGAGAGGGTGATAGAGTTCAGTCGTTCCATAGAGGTTTTGATAACGGCGAGCTTTTCTCTCAGCGTCCAGTCTTCCTGGAGTGCCTTTTCAATTGCGGTGGTAAGTTCGGGAGCTGTTTCCTTGTATAAATAAAGGATTAGGTCCTCGGGAGTATAATCGTGCATATATCCGAAAATGTCTTTTTAAGAAAACAAACGGTCCAAAAATTTGTTCGTCCGGTATAGAACGCCCATAGAGGAATTCTTATTGTACGGCTATGCCTATTATTTGTTTTCCAGAGGTTGGACCAGGAAAAGGTCTTCATTATCCCGTTTCATGAGGTATTTTTCACGGGCATATTTTTCTATGGCTGAAGCATTGAATTGCAGCTCTTTAGAGAATTTCTGGTTCTCCTCGATCTGCTTTTGGTAAAAGGCCCTGCTTTGCTTCATTTCCCTCAGTTCACCTTTTCTTTCCATTTGGGTGAACAGGTCATTGCGGTCAAAAAAGAGCATCCATACCACAAAACAGGTAGTAGCCAATAAAAATTTATTTCTTAGAATTTTAATTGTGATCGACAGCAGCTTCATGACCCCGGAACTGAATGTGGTAAAGCGTAAAAATAGAAACTATTGTGAAAGGTGCAAGTATTAGGGGGAATTAATTTTAAAGTGCAACCAGCAAGGAATTCTGTTCAAAATTATTGGAATGAACCATGCCTGGAGTTAATCCGGTAATCATGAATTTTGTATTTAATGCTGAATAGAATTAAAGGTGTACAAGTGAGTGACACAAGGGACGATGAGAGTAGTGATGAAGCCAGGAACATAATAAATTCTTTGTTGACCAGCTGCAATGCTACTATCAAGCTTTGGTTGTGTCACTCACTTCAACGTTTTGTCCATTATTGAGCCGATATTTAGCTCAATTGCTATTTATAAGCCGGCATCAACTATTATTTTACTATCCGGAATATGACATCCGCTATATATACCATGAGCTATATGCCATGAACTATATGCTATGAGCTATATGCCATCTCCCATCCGCTTACTTTCCAAACTTCAACTGACTACCAGGATAGTAAGCAGATACGCCGAGTAATTCTTCAATACGAATCAACTGGTTGTACTTGGCCATGCGGTCGGTACGTGAGGCTGAACCGGTTTTGATCTGCCCGCAATTCAATGCTACTGCAAGATCCGCAATGGTAGTATCTTCTGTTTCACCACTCCTATGACTCATGATGGTGTTATAACCCGCATGCTGGGCCATGGTAACCGCATTAATAGTTTCAGTGATGGTTCCTATCTGGTTTACTTTAACCAGCAATCCATTTCCAATATTTTTTTCAATGCCCTGCTTCAGGCGGTTCACATTGGTTACAAATAAATCATCACCTACAAGTTGAACCTTGCTTCCAACAGCTTCAGTGAGCATTTTCCAACCTTCCCAGTCATCTTCGGCCATACCATCTTCAATGGAAATGATGGGATATTGCTTTACCCAGTTTTCCCAGTACTTCACCAGCTCTTCGCTTTTCATTGACTTGCCATCACTTTTATGAAAAACGTATTGACCGTTTTTATACAACTCGCTATTGGCTGCGTCCATGGCAATGAATACTTCTGAACCTGCTTTGTAACCTGCTGCGTCAATGGCTGCCAGAACTGTTTCAATAGCTTCTTCATTGGAACCGATGTTAGGAGCAAAGCCACCTTCATCGCCCACATTGGTACTATAACCTTTTTTCTTAAGCACATTTTTCAATGCATGAAAAATTTCAACGCCCCAGCGCAGTCCTTCACTAAAAGTTGAAGCACCTACCGGCATCACCATAAATTCCTGGAAATCGATTTTATTGTCGGCATGAGCACCCCCATTCAGGATGTTCATCATTGGAACCGGGAGGGTTTTAGCATTGGTTCCGCCAATATACCGGAAGAGAGGCAGTGCTGCTTCTTCCGCAGCAGCTTTGGCAACAGCCATACTAACTGCAAGCATTGCATTGGCACCCAGCTTGCTTTTATTCTCCGTTCCGTCAAGTTGTATCATCAATTGATCGATGCCTGTTTGGTCGGCCGCATCATAACCTTCAAGTTCAGGAGCGATGATATCATTTACATTTTGCACCGCTTTTAATACACCCTTACCGAGATAAGATTTTTTATCGCCATCGCGCAGTTCAACTGCTTCATGAACTCCCGTGCTGGCGCCACTTGGAACCGCGGCACGGCCAAATCCGCCTTCATCTGTGATCACATCTACTTCAACTGTGGGGTTTCCCCTGCTGTCCAATATCTGTCTTGCAAAGATTTCAGCTATATAACTCATGGTTGGTACTGGGTTTAATTTTATGAAGTGCAAAGAAACAATCTTTTACCTAGGAAGCCAAAGCAGAAAGGGCATGAAACAGATCATGCCCTCAAAAACTAATTCAATGAAGTAAAAATTACTGTGGATTACCCGTAAGATTCCGGAAAACTTCTTCGAGCGACTGGCTTTCACTTTGAAGCGAAACAATGTCCAGGTTGTTTTCCATTTCCATTTTTTTCAATTCCCTGCGCACTGTATCTGGATCATTGGTTTCGATGGCCCAGGTATGGCTGTCAATTTTATTTACGGTTTTAACACCCTTCAATCTTTCCAGCCATTGGGGTTCCAGTTTTTCCTTGAATTGAACTCTTACAATATTTGAAGTTGATCGCTGTTGCAGGTTTGAAAGCCTATCATCAGCTACAATACGACCTTTATTGATGATGATCACCCTGTCGCAAATGGCTTCTACTTCCTGGAGTATGTGAGAAGAAAAAAGCACCAGCTTATCCCTTCCCTGGTCTTTGATCACATTTCTGATCTCGATGATCTGGTTGGGATCAAGACCGCTGGTGGGTTCATCAAGAATCAAAACCTCCGGCTCATGAATCAGTGCAGCAGCCAGTCCCACCCTTTGCTTATAACCTTTTGACAATTGCCCCAGCTTTTTCTTGCTTTCAGGTGTGAGGCCGGTAAGAGAGATTACTTCCTCCACTTTTTGTTTTTTATTCTCCACCTGGTGCAGATCGGCAATGAAACCAAGATATTCCCTGATGTACATATCATAGTAAAGGGCATTGGATTCAGGAAGGTATCCTATCTTTTTTTTCACATCAAGAGGAGCTTTTTTCACATCAATGCCACTTACATCTATATCGCCTGAACTGGCATCAAGATATCCCGTGATCATTTTCATGGTTGTGGACTTGCCTGCGCCGTTAGGGCCCAGAAATCCAACGATCTCTCCTTTGCTGATAGAAAATGAAATATCATTGACCGCTTTCTGCTCGCCATAAAGTTTTGTAAGGTGTTTGACTGTGATGGACATACCCCAAATTTAATGGGGATTACACGGATTGATCACAGATTACGCAGATTTCACAGATTATTTCGTGTGGTGATTGTGAGATTGTCTTTCCAATATCAATCTTTTATCTCTGTTAAACTGTGTAATCTGTGATTGTTTTTTTCTAGTACTTACAGGTTGATCCAATTAGATAATAGGAATGATCACAGATTACACTGATTGCACAGATTATTAAATGTAATAACGATTGAGTTAACCTCTTTCTAAGATCAATCTCTCATCTGTGTTAATCAGTGTAATCTGTGATTGTATTTCTTTTTCTGATTGTAAGTTGGCCCAAGTGGATATCTTCTTCCAACTTTCAAAATACATCTGTGTTAATCTGTGTAATCTGTGATCCGATAATCCCTATAATCTGTGTTCATGTTTTGATTTCGCCACCGTATTCTCCCTTCCAGGCATACCATCCAAATATGGTAAGTCCAATAGCGATGGGGGTGAATACTGAAATGATAATAATCCAGGGTAAGGGCTGGTGAATATCGCCCTCCCTGCCTGGATCAATATTATTGATTGCTGCAATGATCATCGTTATGATGGCAGCAGGTCCAAGGACCATCCAGATCAGGCCAAGCCAGCGTTTAAGTTGATCAGTTTTATTCATGTTAATCTGTTACATCCTGGTCAATAGTATTCGAAAGGTATAAGCCTCCAATGATCACACATAATGCTGCTACTACTATCGGATACCAAAGTCCTGAAAGATGATTGGCTCCGGGAAATGTTGTCAGCAAAATACCAATGAATGGCACTAGGCCGCCAAACACACCATTCCCGATATGATAGGGCAAGGACATGGAAGTATAGCGGATCCTGGTAGGAAACATCTCTACCAGGAATGCAGCAATGGGCCCATACACCATGGTAACAAATAAGACCATGATGGCAACAAGCCCGATCATTTTCCATTTTCCGCTTTCTCCCAGACGCACTTCTTTTATGGTCCTTGATTTATTCTTTATGATTTTTGTTGTGGTAGTTAACACTGTACCATCAGTATAGTGAGTGGTTTGTGCTGATGGGTTTTGCATCTGGCTGCTTACATCATTAATTGCGACTTCCTTTTTTGATGTATCAGCGATAATGTATAGCTGGTTAAATATCGGACGGTAAAACACTACACCCAGCAACATGCCTATCATCATTATATTTTTCCTGCCCCACTTATCCGAAAGCGAACCAAAAATGATGAAGAAGGGAGTTGCAATCGCCAGCGCAATGAGAATGATGGTATTGGCCTGTTCATATTCAACCAGGCAACGAGTAAGAATAAAATTCTGCGCATAGAACTGGCTGGTGTACCAGATCACCCCCTGGCCCATGGTTGCTCCAAAAAGAGCTAGTAAAACCATTTTGAAATTGGCCTTATGACCAAAGCTTTCTTTGAGCGGATTGACAGAAGTTTTACCTTCTGATTTCAGCCTGGCAAACAGGGGCGACTCCTGCATTTTCATCCTTATGATAATGGAAACAATTACCAGTACAATTGATAAAAGGAAGGGATAGCGCCACCCATTGCCATTTGTAAATTCATCGATCCCCACGATCCTTCGGGTCAGAAGGATCACACCAAGAGAAACAAATAATCCAAGAGTTGCGGTTGTCTGTATCCAGCTGGTATAGAAACCTCTTTTGCTTGCCGGTGAATGTTCGGCCACATAAGTTGCGGCTCCACCATATTCACCGCCAAGTGCAAGGCCCTGAATCAATCTTAATAATAAAACCAGGGCGGGCGCCCAATACCCAATGCTTGTATACGATGGAACCAGTCCGATTAGAAAAGTGGAAAGCCCCATGAGTACCAGGGTAAGAAGAAAAGTGTATTTACGGCCAATGAGGTCACCCAGCCTGCCGAAAACCAGTGCGCCAAATGGTCTTACAATAAACCCGGCTGCAAATGTTGCCAGCACAGCCAGCAAAGCAGTAGTAGGGTTTTCAGATGGAAAGAATTTAGCGGCTATGATGGTGGACAAGCTTCCAAAAATGTAAAAGTCATACCATTCAATGAGGGTACCAACCGATGAAGCAGTGATGATCTTCCAGATTCCCCGGGTGGGATTTTGCATGGACAGGGTTTATGACTAAAAATATAAAACTTGTCCAAATGCAGGAGAAGAATTTCTGCCTGGATCCTTATTCAATGAAGAATGTTCACCTGCCTTAGTCAAAATCAAAAAAGTCGCCGAGAAATCCTTTTTTCTTTTTGTGCTTATAATACTGATCACCGGAACCAGGATAATTCTTTTGAATTTCATTATATCCTTTTGCTTCCGGGTTGGGCATGTAGGCAGATGAACGTTCAACGATCTTGTCAAGTTCTCCTTTATCAAGCCATACTCCACGGCATTGAGGACAATAATCAATTTCAATACCCTGCCTCTCCGCCATGACCAGCGTTTCGCCACAATTAGGACATTTCATAATGATGTTTTTTGATGGATGATTATATGGAGCAAGGCCTCCACCAGGGAGGCTTTGCTCATTTCAACCTTAAGAAAATTTGTATTGGCCTTATCAAACGGCAGAAACAGATTTTACAGCCGGAACTTCTTCTTCTTCAAACATTTCTTTTATGAAGTTCACACTACCGTTTTCTACACTGTAGATTCCTCCTACAATTCCGATTTGGCCTTCTTGGAAAAGATCACGTATGATGCTGCTTTTTTCCAGGATCTCGTCCATGCTTTGTAAAACATTGGTACTGGCAACCTTCTCTGCGAATTCCTCTTCGGTTTCAGGATGGCCTTCTTTAGTTGTTTTCTCCAAAGCCGGTTTTATTTTTTCTAACAGGCCGGTCAGATGTCCCATTTCAGCATGGTCACAGGCACCTTTGATGGCACCACAGCGGGTATGTCCAAGAACCACGATTAATTTGGATCCTACAATTTTGCAGGCATATTCCATGCTACCGAGAATATCATCATTCACAATATTTCCGGCGATCCTGATGCTGAAGATCTCTCCAAGACCCTGGTCAAAAATCAGTTCAACTGATGTGCGGCTGTCCATACAACTCAGCACCACAGCAAAAGGATATTGTCCATTAGCTGTTTCGTTCAACTGCTGAAGAAGATTCCTGTTGATCTTGAGGTTATTTACAAATCGCTTATTGCCCTCTTTTATAACATCAAAGGCCAGCCGGGGCGTAAGGCTTTCTAAAAAAGATTTGGTATGTGTATGCATGATAAGTTTTTTTAGTTGGCGAAGGAAACAATAGAATCCTTCATAAAAATTATACCCGGACAAAACCCAGGCTTGTTTGGTTTCTGATTAAAGATCATATTCATAAATAGAATTGATATGGGTTCCTGCTTTCATTTCAAAAACAGGCTTGATCAATCCATCTTTCAGTCCGTATACCCATCCATGAAGGTCTGGTCTTTGTTCTTTTTGCCAGCAGCGTTGGATGATGGTGGTCTTGGCAAGGTTGTACACCTGTTCGGTAACATTTAATTCCACCAGTCGATCACTACGCATTTCTTCATCTTTTATGGCTTCCAGTTCTTCCTGGTGGTGACGAATTACATCCTTGATATTTCTCAACCACATATTCAGCACCGGCTTGAAATCCGCTTTGGTTGCAGCAGCCTTGATACCACCACAGCCATAATGACCGCAAACGATCACATGCTTTACTTTGAGGTAGGTAACAGCATAATCAAGAACTGCCAGAAGGTTGACATCTGTATTTACTACCAGGTTAGCCACATTACGGTGAACAAAAATTTCACCAGGCTGTGTGCCCGTGATCTCATTGGCCGGCACACGACTGTCGCTGCATCCGATCCATAAAAATTCCGGGGTCTGCAAATGAACCAGGCGTTCAAAATACTCAGGGTCGTCTGATAATTTCTCTGCTGCCCAGGCTTTATTCTCAAGCAACAACTTTTCGTATGAATGCATATAATGCTTCTTTAAGTTTACAAATTTAAGCTTCCACTGCTACTATGCCTTTTCCGTGCTGACGCATTAGATCAGGTACCATATTCTTATCTGCCAGGATCTTATTATCAAATCCCTGCTCCTTGAAAGGATTGGACTTTAATTCCACGCGTATATTTTTTAAGGGCGCATGCAACATAAAGTCCTCGATAACTTCAATGATATCCTTATCAAGAAAATCGGCACGACTGGTATCAATCAATACATAGGCATCTTCGGGAACCTGTTCCAGCTTGTTTTTGATAATGGGCTTATTTAAAAAGGATACATCCTTTCTCAACCTGAACAGGTATTTATTATCATCATGAACAATAAATACTGATGTTTTAAAATTGCTCCTGAATACAAAAAACAAACCGATGGCGATTCCGATCAATACACCAATCAAAAGATCGGTAAGTAATATGGCGCCTATGGTGATCACGAAAGGAAGGAACTGGTCCCATCCTTTTTTATAAAACACGGCAAACAGAGATGGTTTGGCCAGCTTATAACCAGTAAATATCAATACAGCTGCCAGTGCAGACTTAGGGATCATATTTAAAAGGCCCGGTATCATTGCCACACAAAGCAACAGCAACAGACCATGATAAACAGCCGACATTTTTGTTTTCGCTCCGGCATTTACATTGGCAGAAGAACGGACTATCACTGAAGTTATAGGTAGTCCACCAATCAAGCCTGATAAAATATTACCTACTCCCTGTGCCTTCAATTCGCGGTCCTTATTGGTAACGCGTTGGTAAGGATCCAGGTCATCAATGGCTTCTATACTCAGCAGGGTTTCAAGGCTGGCCACCAGCGCCAGGGTAATACCGGCGATCCATACATCTTTATTAGCAAAACCACCAAAATCCGGAAAGGTAAAAAAGGAAAGAAATTCATTGGCTGATGCCGCGATGGGAATGTTTACCATATGCTGCGGGTCAACAGCATATCCAGAACCATTTGATTGAAAAAAACCATTAATGCCCACACCCAATAATACTACAACCAATGGCGCAGGTATCAGCTTGATGAATCCTTTTTTGTTTGACACGAATTTTTCCCATGAAAACTGGAAGATCAATCCTACCACACCAATAAGTAGAGCAACTGGAGTGATATGCCTGAAAGCATTAATGATACCTGAAAATGTATTTTCATTATTGCTTTGAATAAAAGCCTCATCACCTTCAGGGTTTGCATCATAGCCAACCAGGTGCGGGAATTGTTTAAGGATCAAAATGAGGCCAATGGCTGCCAGCATTCCTTTGATCACACAATTGGGAACATAATCTCCAATAACACCAGCTTTTATAAAGCCAAGTATCATTTGCAAAAATCCACAGATTACTACTGCCAGTAAAAAGGTTTCAAAGCTGGGAAGCTTTAAAATAGCTGCAGCTACTATGGCCGTGAGACCTGCAGCGGGGCCACTGACACTTAAATTGGATCCACTTAATAACCCTATTACGATACCGCCAACAACGCCGGCAATGATTCCACTGAATAAAGGTGCATTGGATGCCAATGCAATTCCAAGGCAAAGAGGCAGAGCTACCAGGAACACCACAATGGATGAAGGCAGGTCAGACCCCAAGCTTTTTAAATACGAGCTTGTACGTCTCATGATAACAGTTTAAGACTTGAATAAATGATTGCCTGAAGAAGCTTGTTCTACAGCAATACAATCAATAAAAAGAAATAAAACTGTTATGCTTCGGGAGGAGGAACGATCAGTTCGGGATGAAATGCAAAATAAAGGTCAGAAGGATGGCATTTGTAAAATGAGGTGATCACCCTGATATTATCATCGGCCACTGAATGCTCGTGTAAATATTCAGAAAGCGTATTCACACTGCTTTCATTTCTTTCCTCAGTAGTATTGGAAAAAGGGTTGTTGTCATTGCTTTGACCCTGTTCTGTCTGGGCAAGCTGATCTGCATAAACAAAAGGTGTACTCACTGTAAGCCATAACAGCGCAACAATCATAAACAGGCTTGAAAGCACCTGTTGCCATGGCCATATGTTACGCGTTCCTTTCATTCGATTGCGAAAATAGCGTGTATCGTTTTGTTAGCAAATCCTTTTTCAAAAAATAATTACCGAATTAACATATAAGGATAGTGCAGAAATTATTCAACTGCATTTTCTGCGAAACAATGTAAGTTTATCAGGCAATTTTTACACCAACATGTCATATCCATATCAGATCAGATCATTTAACGACTATCAACAGGCATATCAGAAAAGTGTTCAACATCCAGAATCTTTTTGGGATGAAATAGCTCAACATTTTGAATGGCGAAAGAAATGGGACAAGGTTCTGGAGTGGAATTTCAAGGAACCTCATATCAAATGGTTTCTGAATGGCAAGCTGAATATTACAGAAAACTGTATTGACCGTCATTTAAAAACCATGGGCGACAAGCCTGCAATTATCTGGGAGCCCAACAATCCAGAAGACAGGGTTCGTGTAGTTACCTATAATCGCCTGCACAAACGTGTATGTCAGTTTGCCCAGGTATTAAAGAATAACGGTGTAAAAAAAGGAGATCGTGTTTGTATTTATATGGGCATGGTTCCAGAACTGGTTTATGCTGTGCTCGGCTGTGCACGCATTGGGGCCATTCATAGTGTGATCTTTGGTGGCTTTTCTGCTCAAAGCATTGCCGACAGGCTTGAAGACGCAAGGGCTGAATACATTGTAACCTGTGATGGTGCGTTCCGTGGCGACAAAGTGATACCATTAAAAAATGTGATTGATGATGCCCTGATCGGGAACCGCACTGTAAAAAAAGTAATTGTTTATACACGTACAAGAACACCCGTTTCCATGATCAAGGGAAGGGATGTTTGGTGGGAAGATGAAATGGAATATGCGGAGACACAGGTAGAAAAAGAAGGTAAGGTTTCATTTCCAGCAGAAGAGATGGATGCTGAAGATCCCCTGTTCATCTTATATACTTCAGGAAGCACCGGTAAACCAAAAGGTGTTGTTCATACCATTGGAGGATATATGGTTTGGACAGCATATAGTTTTGTCAATGTATTCCAATATCAGCCGGGTGATATTTTCTTTTGCACAGCTGATATCGGCTGGATCACCGGTCATAGTTATATTGTCTATGGACCTTTAAGTGCAGGAGCTACTGAAGTAATGTTTGAAGGCATTCCTACCTGGCCTGATGCAGGCAGATTATGGGAGATCGTTGACAAGCATAAGGTCAATACCATTTATACAGCACCAACAGCTATCAGATCCCTGATGGGCTTTGGACTGAAACCCTTTGAAGGAAAAGATCTTTCCAGCTTAAAAGTTCTCGGCACAGTTGGTGAACCTATTAACGAAGAAGCCTGGCACTGGTATGATGAACATGTAGGTAAAAAGAAATGCCCGATTGTTGATACCTGGTGGCAGACTGAAACCGCTGGAGTGCTCATCTCAAACATGGCCGGCATTACTCCTGCCAAAGCTACTTTTGCCACCTTGCCCCTGCCTGGAGTTCAACCCTTACTGGTAGATGAAAATGGCAATGAAACCAAAGGCAACCCGGCAGCCGGCAATTTATGCATTCGAGCTCCCTGGCCAGGCATCATTCGTACAACTTATGGTGATCATGAAAGATGCAGGCAAACTTATTTCTCCACTTACGATGATCTTTATTTTACAGGTGATGGGGCATTAAGAGATGAAGAAGGCAATTATCGAATCACAGGCCGTGTAGATGATGTATTGAATGTGAGTGGACACAGGATAGGAACTGCTGAAGTTGAAAATGCCATCAATATGCACAGCGATGTAGTTGAAAGCGCAGTTGTTGGCTATCCGCACGATATCAAGGGACAGGGCATTTATGCCTATGTGATCTGCCAGCATTTCCACGGAAGTGAAGAAGAAACAAGACTGAACATCATCCAAACGGTTTCAAGGATCATCGGGCCAATTGCCAAACCAGATAAGATCCAGTTTGTATCCGGACTTCCGAAAACACGAAGTGGAAAGATTATGCGAAGGATATTAAGAAAGATCGCTGAAGGCGAAACACAGACTTTTGGTGATACAAGCACCCTGCTCGATCCAGGCGTGGTTGAACAGATAGCAAAAGGAAAACTATGAGTCATGTTGTTGCCCGCTCTAATATTGAGTTTTTACCTGGAGGCTTATGTAATATTTCTCCTTGTATATGTCATTATCAGGCTGGCATCAAAGAAAAAGCTGCCTTTCTTCATGTTACTATTGAATTGCCTGATCCTGACAGCAGCATATGTTACAAGGATACAATTGACCAATCATGACTGGATCATCTTTGGACATTACCTTGATACCGATCACTGGTCAGCCGGGCTTTCCAATGTCATGACCACATTTTATAATCTTGGCTTCCTGTTTATTTTATTCAGCATCACGCAAATGATATTCTGGACAGTTTTCCTGAGAAGCTACAGGAAACTCAATGAGATTGAACATTATAAAGAGGTGTTAGATCATTCATTCAATACGGAGATCAACTAAAGAAATCCTGCTTTTGCTGGTTATGGACTCTGAACATTTCATTTTACATTTGTCAACTTTACTCGTTGAATGCAGGAAACCAAAACCAGAAGGCTACGCCTTTATCTGAAATGGATTGGATGGGTGCTGGCCGTACAGCTGGTTCTTGCCAATATCAGTGCTGCCATTTATGCTTACCGTTTCACTCATTTTTACACAGGACCGGTTCAACGTCATTCTACAAGGAATTTTTTTTCCAAAACATGGAAATTGTTTACAGGTCCTAAATTCTATAAGCTCAGCCAGGAAGCTGAACCTGCCTTCAGTTATAAAAAAATAACACTTCTCACCAACAGTGGTGATACTATAGATGGCTGGTACAGTGGTGTTGACAGTTCAAAATCATGTGTGTTGCTGTTGCATGGTATTACTACCAACAAAAGTTTTTTGGAAGAAGAAGCTTTACAGTTCAGAAGTCTTGGATATAATGTATTGCTGATAGATTTTCGTGGACATGGAAAAAGCAGTGGCAATACAACAACTACTGGAATCAGTGAAATTGAAGAAGTGAAGATGGCATTTGAATTTGCAAAGGACAGTGGCAATGAAAAAATCATTGTTTATGGTGTTTCCCTTGGCGCGGTTGTGGCTTTGAATGCTACGGCAAAAGAAAAAATTCATCCCAATGCCATTATTGCGGATATGCCATTCGATAATCTCCACAATCATTTAAAGGCAAGGGCAAAAGATGTTGGCTTTCCTTCCCAGCCTTTCGCCTTCCTGGTTACTTTCTGGATTGGTGCGGAGCATGGCTTCAATGCCTTTGATCATAATGCAGTTGATTACGCCAAAAAAATACATTGCCCTGTTTTATTACAGTGGGGTGAGCACGACAGGTTTGTAAACCGCAAGGCAATCAAAGATATTTTCCAACATCTTGCCTCCAATAATAAATACCTTGCTGTTTATCCTGATGCTGACCATGAGTCCTTACTCAGAAATGATCCTGTAATGTGGAATCGTGAAGTTGGAAATTTCCTAAAGAAAATTGACTGATTACTTTCTTATGGTAATTGGCGTTCCGATCGGGATATAACTATACAGATCTTCTATATCCTCGTTTTTGAGTGAGATACAGCCATTGGTCCAGTTCTTATAACGGTCAACTACAAAATCATCATTGGGCCAGGTTCCATGGATACCAATTCCACCACCGGGCTTGGCTGAAGCAGGGATCTCTCCCTTCTTTTTTCTTTCATTGAACTTTTCAAGACTTTCCCTGGTAGGATAATCAAGGCCCATGAAACGGTCCCATTTCTCGTGGACTCTTTTATTTACAATTTTGAAACTGCCTTCAGGAGTATTGCGGTCGCCTTCCATTTTTTTATCCGCCAGGCTGCTGTTTCCAAAAACTACAGGATAAGTAGCAAACCACCCTTCAGCGTCGTAAACGTAAAGCTCATAGCTGGATTTATCCACAATGATCTTGATGGGAGATTTTGGAGCTACTGCAGCGATCTTTTTGGAGACTGTTTTTTTTGCAACTGCCGCATTGCCTGTTTCAGGCGCAGGTTTTTTTAACAGGAAGCTGCTTCCGATAAGCAGGCTGGATAAGACAATGGCGGTTTTCATGTTCAATAGGTTTAGCAGGTTATCAACGGGTTAACGTAAATGAAAGCCGATTTATTTTTTGCTGGTCCGGCTTTTAACGATGCTTTGTAAAAATAAAGAATCCCGTTGCATTGGCCAACGGGATTTCACTGATAATATATCGTGGATCTTACATGCTGCTAATTCGAATTCCTACGGCGTAAGGTGTCTGGTCAAGGGCCTTCTCCCACATGCTCTTCATAGCATAGGAGCCATATAATTTTACAGGTCCCAGACTCAATTCCCCTATGTAAGAGAGCTTCCATTTACGGAGATCAAAGTCATCATGCAATTTATCCTTGTCACCATTATTCTTGATCTTCTGGCGTGCACTGTATAAATATCCGGCACTGACTCCTGCGCTCAGGCCAAAACCTCTTTTATTTCCTGGAGTGAAATTAAAGTTGAGCATCACAGGAACAGTTACATAGTCGGCAGCCAGCTTGTTCTTTTTCACAGAAGCCAGGGCTGGATCGATATTGATCTGCGTTGGGTTCTTGCTGAAACGCACTCTTTCATCATCAAAGCGGTAATTGTTCAATTCAAGGCCAAGACCATATTTCAGGTTTACAACATGCTTTACAATGTTGAGCCTTTGCATGAAAAGCCAGTAGTTAATGTTGACAGATTTTCCAGTACGAAGGTCAAACTGGTCCTCGCCTACACCAGCTCCCAGGAAGCCGCTGGCCTGAGCTGCCGCGTAATTGCTGTTGTCATTAAAATTGGCAAAGCCAATATCAACAATATGCCAGTTGGTAGTGAGATTCGCATTTTTTTTCCTTCTCTTGGAAATCGCGATCTGCCTGGATCCTTTGTTTTCATCGCCTCTTTTCTTAATGATAACCATACCACCGATCTTAATGGTATCCACTCTTTCTTTTGTAGAGGTATCTACCTGTGCAAAACAGGCCATAGCTCCGCTCATTGCAATAACTGCAAGTAAAACTTTTTTCATAACGTCAAATGAGTTTTGTATTTCTTTATTTAAGATTGATTGCTACAGCGCCGATCAGCAATTCACCATCGTTGGTGGGATCAATGCCTGTTTTCTTTTCGATCAGTCTTGTGGCTTTGCGCAAAAACCCTTTGAATGATCCTTTATTATTGGCTACATCGTTGCTTTGATCCATTTCTGCAGCGCTTTCATCTGTTTTACGGCTGGCAAGAGCAGAAGTTACAGAATGGTTGTTAACGATTTCTGAAGGCTGTATGATTGTAGAATTTGCATCCACTGCATCTGAAAAACTACCAGTTTCAATCATGCCTGTTTTAGATGCCCTTGGTTCATATACATCTGCAACAAGGTCATTGATCTGCTGCTCATCATCAATAATATTCTTTTTAACCTGGTTGGGAAGGTCAAGGTTTTTATCATCCATGAAACTCTTTTTGCCTGCATCTGCTGCCTTATCCGCTTGAGCAATTTCATTTTGATGACCCATATTCACATCCTTGTCCTGAATCTTGTCTTCCTGATTTTTACCGGCTGGTTGAACAGGAGCCTGGTTTTCCTTGTAAGCAGTGATATTATTATCAGTTACCGGCGAACTATTATTGGCCAGGTAGATAACTCCCATGGAAAGGATCACCATGATAGCTGCAGCAATGCGCATCCAGGGATTAAACACCATCCCTTTTCTTTCTTCATTCCTGTATAATTCTTTTTTGTTGGGATAATGAATAACCTCGCTGGCATCCAGTTTTGTACGAAGCAGTGCCTGGTGCTGCATACCATATTCTTTATTGGAAGCAATTTCCAGTTCCACTTCCTTCATTTGTGAAGCAGGAAGTTCTTCATCAATATAGAGAAGTAGATTTTCATCCACCAGATTTCCTTTCATTACATCAGAATGCAGCGCTTCTTTATCCATGATGAATGATTCCATGGGAAGCTGGGTGCTCATCAGCATTTCCAGTTCTGATTGCAGGTCGGGATGCTGGATCAGAAAATCCTCGACCATTTTTTTACCGTCAGCATCCAGTTCATTATCCATATAAAGGATAAAAAACTCCTCGTAATTTCCAAGGTGGATCATATCGCGGTTATTATCGTTTTGCTTAAATGACATTTTCAACTTTTACAAGGTACTCTTTCAATTGAAGTCGGGCACGATGGAGGTAAACCTTTACCTGGCTCTCGCTCAGGTTCATGATCTTTCCAATTTCATCATAGCTATACCCTTCATAATCTTTCAGCATCACCAGTGAACGCTGTGTTTCGCTTAACCTTGCCAGCGCTTCCTGCAAAACTGCCCTGGCATTATGAGCAGGACGGTCCTGCACCCTTACATCTTCACGAAATTCTTCCTTTAGATAAACACGTTTCGCCTTTCGCAGGTGGTCAATCATCTGGTTGTAAGCAATGGTGAAGAGGTAAGATTTGCTTTTGCTGTTATCCACGTCTTCGCGGTTGCGCCACAGCTTTTCAAAAGCTGTTTGAACCACGTCACGGGCATCTTCCTCGTGCCGGAGGTTTTTTACAATGAACCGGTATACATTGTCAGCATACAGGTTCACACATTGGTTATATTCCTTTTCAGTCATAAACAGTCAACAGGACTTGATTCTTAGGTTAAACGAAGTCAGGCTCTTTAAGTTACAGCAAAGGACAGGAATTTTATTGAAAAGAAACGGCGGGCAGGCGCGAGCGTAGAAAGTCCCAGAAAAATTCGCCTTTTTCTGTTGATTTACAAGGCTTTTGATAACACTGATCAGTAGAGGTAACCGTACAAACCTTCTGGTAAGTAGCAAAGGAGAAAGCAGAAAGGGTGATGGTCAGTATGGTGGCCAGGATAAACCATTGGTTGGCAAATACCTTTCTCATGATCGTTGGTTTAATTGGTGAGACGAAGGTAAAAAGGGCTATGTTACAGGAATGGTAAAAAAACTTCTTAATACAACAAGATCCCCTGCATTTTGAGCTTAGCGGTTCAATCCTACTGGCAATTATCTTTGCCACTCAATCAGAACATTATGAATGAAAGCTTTGTCAGGCGTTTGCAGTCTGAAATCGATGAGATCAAGAGTTCAGGACTTTATAAAACAGAAAGAGTCATCACTTCTCCCCAGGGTGCTGAGATCACGGTGAATGGCAGGCAGGTTTTGAATTTCTGCGCCAATAATTACCTGGGACTTTCCTCCCACCCCAAAACCATTGAAGCAGCTCACCGTTATATTGATTCCCATGGCTATGGCATGAGTTCCGTGCGCTTTATCTGTGGCACACAGGACATTCACAAAGAACTGGAAAGAAAGCTGGCCACCTTTCTGGGAACAGAGGATACTATTTTATATGTGGCTGCCTTTGATGCCAACGGTGGTGTATTTGAACCATTGTTCAATGAGCAGGATGCCATCATTTCTGATGCCCTGAACCATGCTTCCATTATTGATGGTGTTCGTCTTTGCAAAGCACAACGCTATCGCTACGAGCATAACAATATGGATGACCTCGAAGCCAAACTAAAAGAATCAGCTCATTTGCGCAGTCGCATAATTGTTACTGATGGTGTTTTCAGTATGGACGGCACCATTGCCAGGCTTGACCTGATCTGCGACCTGGCTGATAAATATGATGCGATTGTTATGGTTGATGAAAGCCATGCTTCTGGTTTCATGGGTAAGACAGGGCGCGGCACTCACGAATACCGTGGTGTGATGGGAAGGATAGATATTATTACGGGCACGCTTGGCAAGGCATTGGGCGGAGCTTCAGGAGGTTTTACCAGTGGTCGTAAAGAAATCATTGACATACTTCGCCAGCGCAGCCGTCCTTATCTCTTCTCCAATACGCTTGCACCTTCCATTACCGGAGCCAGTATTGCAGTACTGGACCTGTTAAGTGAAACAACTGAACTGAGAGATCAGTTGGAAAGCAATACGCAATATTTCAGAAGCAGGATGACTGAAGCTGGCTTTGATATCAAGCCGGGTGAGCATCCTATTGTACCTATTATGCTGTACGATTCTGTGCTGGCAGCAAAATTTGCTGATGCACTTCTAACCGAAGGCATTTATGTAATTGGCTTCTTTTTTCCAGTGGTACCCAAGGGACAGGCAAGGATCAGGGTTCAGATCAGTGCTGCCCACCAGAAAGATCATCTTGACAGGGCGATTAATGCCTTTATCAAAATTGGTAAAGAACTATCTGTTATCAAATAAGAAAAGCCCCCTTTCCGGGGGCTTCGCTTTTAAGAGATTTTCATATTCATTTTCGTAATGGCTTCTTTCAGCGTTTCAGCAGGAATGTTTTTCCCTGCTACCACTACAAGTATCTGTCCATTACCCAGGAAACTTATGGTAGTGACCTTTGTAGCTGCTTCATATTTTTCAATGGCCTTGCCTCCATTCATTTCAATGGTTTTTGTATAACCAGCATCATTCTGTTCATTTTTATCAAGGCTTGAAAGATATGAATTGTTATACATGGCTGCTCCCTGCTCGCCCGCGCAATCATAAAGAGCCAGGTGAATGTAGGTTTTGCTGTTTTTTTCATAATCAGCTTGTGCTGTAGCATAACCTAAATTGCTGGTCATGGAAAATTTAGAACGTTTGATACCCGACATTTCCGCGGGTAACATATTTTGTAAGGCATCCAAACCGGTTGCAGTTGCTTTTTTTAGTTCTTCCAGCTTTTGAACTTTCGGATCTACCTGCACGGCACTTTTTACCTGCGGTTCCGGAGGCAGTTGTTTTTCAACTTTCTTATCATCGCTACAGGAAAAAATAGTGGGAACAATCATGATTAAAAAAAGTAAAACTCGCTTCATATGCAATTGTTTTAATGTTAGCAGAAGAGGAATTGCTTTAAATTAAATCCTAATGATGGCAAATGCAAGTTTTGTGGAATACTTCCCTTCATCTGGAACAATAAGGAGGCAAAGGTTCCGTTTTAGCAGCTGCAGCCAGTGATTGGCTGTTTAAACTTCAAATCAACCTATGAAAAAAATCACTCTTCTCTTCGCCTGCCTGCTTGGTCTCATTTTAATGGTCTGTTCCTGCACCACCATGAAAAAAGATTGTCAGGGAAATCGTCACACTAAACTGAAGAATGGCATTTATATCTGAAAACATTTTTATCTGCTCAGAGCATTTTTAAAAGCGCCTTTACTGTGATCATTCACTGTGTAAAGAATTCAATCTGACAAGACCTACCTTTGCGAAAATTTTTGCCTGCCATGCGTATTGCATTCTTTATACTTCTCAGTGCTTTTATTTTTTCCTGTTCGCCCAATAACGTAGATACAGATGATTCTCTTGAAAAATATTTTAAAGAGAATGGCGCCACCGGCACATTTGCTTTATTTAACAACAGCACCGGAAGGTTCACCATTTACAATCTGGACCGTTATCGCGACAGCGCTTATATGCCTGCCTCAACTTTCAAGATCGTCAATTCCCTGATCGGTCTTCAAACCGGAAAAATCGTGAATGAAAGAATGGTGATTCCCTGGGATGGTGTTGTACGACCCGTTCCTGAATGGAACAAGGACCTCACTATGTACGAGGCTTTCCGCGTTTCTGCTGTTCCCTATTACCAGGAAGTGGCAAGAAGGATCGGTAAGGATACCATGCAGTTCTGGCTTGACTCACTTTCTTATGGCACAAAGAAGATCACGACAAGGATCGATACCTTTTGGCTCGACAATTCTTTGAAGATCACACCCGACGAACAATTGGGATTGGTAAAGAATTTATATTTCAACAAGCTTCCTTTTCATCATATCAACCAGGATATCGTAAAACGGGCCATGCTTTTTGAAGACAAACCAGAATACAAGCTTTATTACAAAACAGGCTGGAGTGGTTATGACCAAACCATGAAAAAGCACATAGGCTGGGTGGTAGGCTGGATAGAAGAAAATGGTCATCCTTATTTCTTTGTCCTTAACCTGGAATCTCCACAGGAAAACTACGATATGCCCACAGCGAGAATGAAAATTCTTAAAGGAATTCTTACCGAAATGGGATTTTTCAAAGGGAAAAAGTAATATCACTCTGTAGCTTTCTGCTTCCTGAAACCAGAAGCATGAATACGATCTACCAGGGCAAGAACAAAGCTGTTATCTTTAGCACAGTCTTTGCCAGTAAACCATGATGTTATCCGACTACCAGTTTCAATATCCTGAGGCCCTGTGGCTACTCGCACTGATTCCCTTTTTCCTTTTTGTATTTTTCATGTACCTGCTCTGGAAAAAAAAGGCTGTAAAGAGAATGGGTGATATTGCTCTTGTTAAGGCCCTGTTTCCCAATTATTCTCCTGTTAAGAATACCATCAAATTCATTTTTCTTATGCTGGCCTTTGCACTGGGATGTCTTGCTCTTGCCAATCCAAGAAAGCCGGACAGGAATTCGGGCGAGGCAAGAAATGGAATTGATATTGTGATAGCACTGGACATCAGCAACAGCATGAAGGCAACAGACATCCAGCCTGATCGTCTTACCAAATCAAAACAGTTTGTTTCAAGACTGATTGATAACCTCAAGGACGATCGCCTCGGTCTGATTCTTTTTGCCGGTAATGCCTATGCGCAAATGCCACTGACATTTGACCGTGAAGCAGCAAGAATGTATGTGGCAGCTGCTAACCCAGCCTACATTGCTTCGCAGGGTACCAGCATTGGTGATGCCTTTCAAAAAAGTTCTCTCCTGTTTGAAGAAGAAGGAGAAAGATTTAAATCCATCATTCTGATAACTGACGGAGAAACTCATGATGAAAATGCGCTTGAGATGTCCAAACAACTCGCTGACCAGGGTGTGATGGTGAATACAGTTGGACTGGGATCCGCTGAAGGCTCCACCATCATAGATTCATCAGGCAATGAAAAAAAAGATGCGGCAGGAAATGTGGTCGTATCAAAACTGAATGAAGAGATCCTGCAAAAAATAGCTGCCCAGACCAATGGCAGGTATATTCACCTGGAAGCAACAGAGACAGCAGTGAATGAGATCATGAATCAATATAGTGGAATTGAAAAGAAAGCCCTTGGCGATACTTCCATGTTTAATTACACTAATTACTATCACTGGCTGGCCATTCCCATGCTGGTATTGTTACTTGCAGAAAGTTTTTTTCCTGACCGTAAAAAAAGCAGATCATGAGAACATTTTTTCTGGCCATAGGAATTCTTATTACCATCTATGCTTTTGCGCAGACCGGCAATTTGCTCAGGGGAAATCAGTTTTATAAGTCTGGCCAGTTTGAACAGGCGGAGTTGAGTTATCGCAAAGCGCTGGAAGAAGATCCTGATAATGCAATTGCTCTTCATAATCTTGGAAATGCTTTGTACAGGCAGGGTAAGTTTGATGAAGCAGCTAAGGTCCATGGAAGACTGGCAAAATCAGCAAAAGATACCACAGCAAGATCAGTCGCCTGGTACAACCAGGGCGTTTCCAATACAAAGCTTAATCAGTTGGAAGCAAGCATCGAATCATATAAAAATGCACTCAGGCTCAATCCTTCCGATAAAGAAGCAAGGGAAAACCTGGAGAAGGCCCTACTTCAATTAAAAAAGAAACAACAGCAGCAGGATCAGAAAAAGCAGCAACAAAGCTCTAGTATGAGTCAGAAACAAGCTGACCAGAAGCTTAAGCAACTGCAGCAGAGGGAAAAAGAGCTACAGCAGAAAATGAACCAGAAGAACCAGGGTGGCGGCGGATCCCAGGACTGGTAAGCATAAGGAAACCATTTCGCCTTTTAATTGTTAGTTAACTTTGCTGCAAATGATTTCCTGTTACCTTGCTGTGTTGCATTCAAATTGAACTTCCATGGAATTTTATTGTGAAAGCCTGACCACTTACCGCAGATTACCTACCCGTGAAGTAAAAGTCGGGGACCTGTTGCTGGGAAATTTTAATCCTGTTCGTGTGCAGACCATGACAACAACGGATACCATGGATACCCTTGCAACCGTAGAACAAAGCATTCGCTGTATTGAAGCCGGCGCTGAGTTGGTGCGCATTACTGCTCCTTCAAAAAAAGAAGCGGAAAACCTCCTGAACATTAAAAACGAACTAAGAAAAAGAGGTTATCAAACACCTCTTGTTGCGGATATTCACTTCACACCTAATGCAGCAGAAATAGCAGCAAGAATAGTGGAGAAAGTTAGAGTGAATCCAGGCAACTATGTTGACAAGAAAAAATTTGAACTGATAGAATACACGGATACTGATTATGCTGAAGAAATTGACAGGATCAGGGAGCGGTTTACGCCATTGGTGAAGATCTGCAAAGAGTATGGCACTGCCATGCGCATTGGCACCAACCACGGTTCGCTCAGTGACCGGATCATGAGCCGCTATGGTGATACGCCTATCGGAATGGTGGAAAGCGCCATGGAATTTTTGCGCATTGCACGCTATGAAAGCTTCCACAATATTGTGCTGAGCATGAAAAGCAGCAATCCACAGGTAATGGTACAGGCCTATCGCCTGCTGGTTAAAACCATGTTCAACGAATTTGGTGAAGCCTATCCCCTGCACCTGGGAGTTACAGAAGCAGGCGATGGCGAAGATGGCAGAATAAAAAGCGCGATAGGAATCGGCACCCTGCTGGAAGATGGTCTCGGAGATACCATCCGTGTTTCTCTTACAGAAGATCCCGAACTTGAAATACCTGTCTGCTTCAACCTTACAAAACGTTATGAAGAAAGACAGGACCAATCACGCCAGGAAGAAGTAAGCATTCCTCCTGTTGAAAAATTGTCCTACAATCCTTTTGAATATAAAAAAAGAAGCTCTTTTGCTATTGATAACATTGGTGGTGAACACGTACCTGTTGTGATCGCAGACCTGAGCAAATTAACAGCTATCAGTCCAGTTGATCTGCAAAGCATTGGTTATACCTACAATGAAGCAACAGATAAATGGACCATCAGCGATACGGCCGCGGATTATGCAATCACAGGTCATCACGTTCCCGAATTTGCTTTGCCAGGAACATTGAAACTAATTGTTTATCCTGCTACATGGCTTGAAGTTTTGTCGGCGCAGGATGAAAAAACAGAAGGCAAGTACTTCCCGATCTTTGATGCAGAAGGCTATTTAAAATCACAAGTAAAATCATCAATCAATTTTGTCATGATTGACTGTTATGATCATGCAAACGTTGATTATGGTTTTCTCGATGCCTTATCTAATGATGCATCTGCAGTTCTATGCCTGAGCAGCCAGCACCATCTTCCCATGCATGCGGTAAGAAGGATGTTTATGGAATTGAACAGCAGGAAGATCAACAATCCTGTGATCATTACCATTGATAGTAACAGGAACTCTGCAGACGAACACCTTGTCCATTTTGCAACAGAATCAGGTGCGCTTTTACTTGATGGTATGGGAGACGGACTTTCGCTGGGACTAAGCACCTCAGCCTACAATCAATTTAATGGAGAAATTTCCGGAAGACGCTATTCTGCAAATTCTGGAACTGCAGAAAATTTTATCAATAACACTGCATTCAGCATCCTTCAGGCAACACGCACAAGGATCTCGAAAACAGAATACATCAGCTGTCCAAGTTGCGGCCGAACCCTATTTGACCTGCAGGAAACCACGGCAAGGATCAGGGCCGTAACACATCACCTCAAGGGTGTCAAGATCGCCATCATGGGTTGCATCGTTAACGGTCCTGGTGAAATGGCGGATGCAGATTTTGGATATGTTGGAAGCGGACCGGGGAAGATCACCCTGTACAAAGGCAAGGAGATCGTGAAGCGTAATGTGCCCAGTGAAATAGCAGTGGAAGAACTCATCAACTTATTAAAAGAAAATGGCGCCTGGGTTGAACTGCCACAGGTAATGGTATCCTGAAATTTTCAGATTATTTCCTGCTGATATTTTAAGACAAAACTAGTTGTGGTATTGCTGCAAGTTTTAATAATCAGCTGCGGACTTATGAAGCCCTGCCCTTCCTGTCCCAGTGATCCTTGATTATTTTTCCTTCCTTATCTTTTACAAGTATCCTGCAATAGCGATCGCCTTTGATCACTCCTTCTTGATTGGCTTTCCCTATGAATAATTGCATACCATTCCCTTCCTTATCTGTTCTGATCACTATATCCTGGTTTCTATATTTCAGGCTGATGTTGGCTAAGGGTTCAAACCTGCCTTTTATTTTTTTTATGATCGCGTCTGCCAGATTCATGAAATCATTTTCCAATTCAGATGCATATTTATTGCCAGAATTTTTATTGCATAAAAAAACCCCTGCGAATGCAGGGGTAATTTTTATTAAAAGATACGTTCTTAAAAAGCCTTTTTGCCATCCAGCTTGTTGCCATCGGCATCCAGTTCCACCACTTCATAACCCAGCTTCTTAACTCCTTCGAGGATTTTTTGCTTATCACCTACAAGAAGAATGTTCATTTTTTCAGGGTTCATATAACGTTGCGCGATTGCAAGAACCTGTTCACGTGTCAGCTGCTGAAGGATCTTTGCCTGCTGTTCCATATAGTTGGCAGGAAGGTTATACTCAAGGATACGTGAAATGAACTGAGCTTTCTGCAGGCTCGTTTCATACTTCAGTGCTTCGCTCTGACTGATCGCATTCTTCATATAGCTCACCTCATCCTGTGAAGCACCTACAGAGTTAAAGTCTTTCAATTCTCTCATGATCTCTGCAAGAGCGCTGTCAGTAGCATTGGCGCGAATACCTGTGCTGATCACATAAGTTCCTGAATATTTATCTCCGCTGAATCCACTGTTGGCACCATATGTCCATCCTTTTGTTTCTCTCAGGTTCTGGAAAAAACGGCTATTGATATCACCACCTAAAGGATAGTTAGCCAGCTGCGCACGATAATAATCTCCAAATGGATCATATTTCAGGCCTGTAGCATAACCTACTCTGAATTCTGTTTGTGCACCCTGGGGAACATCTACGAGGAATACCTTTGTCTTGTCAACAGTTGGTGCAGCTACTATTGAAGGCAGTTGTATTTTTTTCTTTGGAAGCTTGTTGAGGAAATTCAACTTAGACAGCAATTCCGCTTGTTTGATGTCACCAACGATCACCAGTTTGGCATCCATCGAGGTCATATAGTTTTTATAATAATCCTGGATGTCCTGCAAACTGATGTTTGTAATGGTAGCTTCGGTACCATTCTGGCTCGCGCCAAGAATGTGATCGGTGCCATAATTCAATTTGGCAAATACATTGCTTGCAATAGAAGCAGGCTGTGATTTGGAAAGCTTGAAAGATTCCAGTCTTTGCTTCTTGATCCTGGTAAAAGTTTCTTCATCAAATTTTGGCTGAAGCATTCTTTCTTCGAACAAGGCCAGTGTTTTATCAAAATTCTTTTTGAGCGACTGAAGTGTGAAAGTGATCCTGTCTGTACCACTATTCACTGAAATAGAGCTGCCGAGTTTTTGCAGTTCTACAGCCAGTTCTTCAGCAGAATGCTTCATGGTATTTTCATTCATCATGGCAGCAAACATGCCTGCAAGTCCCACCTTAGACATATCATTTGCCTGCAGTAAATGTCCTCCCGGAATAGAGAAGGTCATGGTGATCATGGGAAGCTCAGTACTTTCAGAACCAATGATCTTAACACCATTGGGGAGGTCTTTTCTCCAGAAAGTTGGTGCCTTCACCACAGGAGTTTTACCTGTACCTGGCGTTTTGCTGCGATCGAAATTATCTTTTGCCTTCACATACTTAAGTCCTGCATATCCATAATTAGGCGCAGTATAATTTGTAGTATCTACCTTATAATTTTCTTCAGCGGCTATCATTGCCTCCTGACCTTTTGGAACCACACTCAATACAACTGCACCATGACCTTTGATGTACGTATTGTACACACGCATTACATCTTCTTTTGTCAACGACTGATACTCCTTCAATTCTTCAGCAATCCTGTTTGGATTACCTGTGAAGGTCTGGTAGGCGGCCAGCTGGCTCACCTTGCCATTTACACTTTGGAGTGACCTGATGACTGAAGATTCCACATTGCCTTTGAACTTGGCCACATCTTCATTGGTTACACCACGTTTTTCAAAAGAATCCAGTGCAGCACGGAACAGTTTTTCTGTTTCTGCGAGTGACTTGCCCTGCATGGGTGAAATAATAAAATAGAATTCACCGCTTAATTCGGCCTGGAATGGATTAGAGGCCGCCTGAGCGCTTAATGCCGTTTGCTTTTTTACCATTTGCTGGTAAAGGATGGAATTCTTTCCCTGTCCCAATACTTCTGCCAGGCATTCCAGGGCTACCGCATCTTTATGATACTGGGAAACGGTTGGGAATGCAACATACAAACGAGGCACGCGCGCGAAATTATCCACCAGTGTGGCATAACGATCTGCCTGTAATTTTACAGAAGGAACATCAACTGGATTCACTTCAGGTCCGCGTGGAATGGATCCAAAATATTTTTCTACCAGCTTCACCACATCTGCAGGCTTTACATCACCACCAATGGTTAGTGTTGCATTATTAGGGCCATACCAGCGAAGGAAAAAGTTTTTCAGGTCATCTACATTTACACGGTTCAGGTCTTCAACATAACCAATCGTCATCCAGGAATAAGGATGTCCATAAGGATACAGGTTTTTGTTGATGGCCTCAAATGCAAGACCATAAGGTGCATTATCATAACGCTGTCCTCTTTCATTCTTCACTGTAGAACGCTGGTTTTCGAATTTCTGTTGTGAAACCGCATCAAGAAGAAAACCCATGCGGTCTGCTTCAAGCCACAACATTTTCTCCAGTTGGTTGGAAGGAACGGTTTCATAATAATTGGTGCGGTCGCGGTTAGTGCTTCCATTCAGATCACCACCAGCTTCGCTGATGATCTTGAAATGCTGACCGTTGGCAACGTTGTCACTTCCATAGAACATCATGTGTTCAAAGAAATGTGCGAAGCCAGATTTGCCGATCTCTTCGCGGGCAGAGCCTACGTGGTAAGTTACATCTACATGCACCACGGGATCACTGTGGTCTTCATGCACAATCAGTGTAAGCCCATTGGGCAATACATATTTTTCATACGGGATCACCAGCTCAGTTCCTTTCCTGGTAACCTTTTCTACAAGCTTTGCCTGTCCGAAAGCAGTAGCAGCAACAACCAGCAGGAATGCCAGTACTCCTAATTTTTGTTTCATATAATCAGTATTTTTTTGAGAACAGGCAAAGTAAGTCAAAACCCGATGCGAAGGATTGCCATTTATCAAAAAGATGCTTAAAATCCAGGAAGGGAAATGAAAGGCTGAACTTATTAACTTAGAAAAAAATTAAGCCATGAACGGATACGGCAATACTGCCCACGAAATAGACTACAAGATCTTTGGTGAAGAGATGCAATGTGTTGAGATCGAACTTGACCCCGAAGAAACGGCCATTGCTGAAAGCGGGGCATTTATGATGATGGATGACGGCATCCAGATGCAAACAATTTTTGGCGACGGAACAGGACAGCGCCAGGGTTTCCTGGGAAAGCTGATGTCGGCCGGAAAACGCGTGTTGACAGGAGAAAGTCTCTTCATGACCACTTATACCAATATTGGAAGCAGCAAGAAAAAAGTGTATTTCGCTTCACCTTATCCTGGAAAGGTAATCCCCCTGGATTTGATTCGCCTTGGAGGAAAAATGATCTGCCAGAAAGATGCTTTTCTCTGCGCTGCAAAAGGTGTTTCAGTTGGAATTGAATTCCAGCGTAAACTCGGTACAGGACTTTTTGGAGGCGAGGGTTTTATTATGCAGAAGCTGGAAGGTGATGGTATGGCCTTTGTTCATGCCGGTGGACATATCATTGAACGCGAGCTGCAGCCAGGTGAATTATTGAAGGTGGATACAGGTTGCCTGGTTGCTTTTACTCCCAGTTGCGATTACGACATCCAATTTGTGGGTGGGATCAAGAATACCATTTTTGGTGGCGAAGGTTTGTTCTTTGCCACACTACGCGGACCCGGTAAGGCCTGGATTCAGACCTTGCCAGTAAGCAGACTTGCCAGCCGCATATTACAGTATGGCACTGTCAACCGTAAGGAGGAAGGAGGTTTACTGGGAGGACTGGGTAATCTGGTAGATGGTGATGGATGGTAGGGTTTGGCGGAATGGCGTATGGCAGATGGCATATAGCATATAGAGTGTATCATAGATGAGGCAGATGTAAATACTTAAAGCATTTAGCAGGAAATTAAGTTGAGAACTTATATACGCTGCTGAAATTTTTGATAACCATTGTACTCGTACCATATCATAAGCTGGACCCTTCCGATCATTAGCCATACGCTATATGCTATACCCCATAAGCCATCTTCCATCTGCCATGAACCATAACCTATTCCTGGAAAAAATGACCCGCCATTCTTTTATCATGCCCGTAAATATCATCTCTGAAATTTAATAGGGCTTCGCTATCCACCCAGGCGGTAAAATAAACGATATAGACCTTTACAGGGTTGGGCAGTTTCAACCAGCGGTTGGCACTATTGTCCATTGCTGCCCTGATCTTCTCATCGGTCCATTGCGCTTCATTTCTCAATAGGTATTTTGCAAGTGCAAATGGATCCTGGATCCGGATGCATCCATGACTGAAGGCCCTTTTATCATTTTCAAACAGAGTTTTTGCCGGTGTATCATGCAGGTAAATATTATACCTGTTGGGAAAAACAAATTTGATCTTACCCAGTGCATTATCTCCACCAGGCCTTTGCCTGATCACAGGCAAGCCATTGGTATAACCTGTAATTTCCATATTGTTTCTTGAGAGGTAGCTGCTGCTTCGTCTTATGGCAGGCAGAATCTCTTTTCTGACAATGCTTGAAGGCACATTCCAGTAAGGACCAAAAACAATATTCTCAATCCTGTCTGTAAAAATCACTGTGCGATTGGCTGCCTTGCCCACAATGATATTCATGGCCAGCACTTCTGAACCCTTTTCAAAAACGTGGAGCCTGTATTCCGGAATATTCACATACACACCATCACCCACCAATGGCATCCATTTCATTCTTTCCAGGTTGATCTGGATTTGCTTCAACCTGCTCATTGCTGGAATATTCAGTCTGTTCACCAATTCCATATTGATGATTCCAGATTCTTTTAAACCGTAAGCACGTTGCAGCTTTTTGATCACAGGCTCCAGTTCAGGATTATAGATTTCACTTGTATCACTGAAGGAATAATCTCCCGAAGCAATCAGTCTTTCTTTGACAGAACTAATCTCAATACCCGAAGAACCAGGTTTAAAATTTCCTTTCTTCATTTGAACCTGGGGCCAGCCACCAGCTTTTACAATAGAAGTCAATTTCACCAGCTGATCCTGCAGCCTGTAGAAAGAATTATTCAAAGGCTTCCAGTCTCCGTTCTTATTGGTTAAGAAACTATCGAGCATGGCTTCCCTGCTCATTTTCATCCGGGGTATATTCCATTGCATTTGCTCCGGACTCACCCGGCTTTGCAGTATCGAATTGAGGTATCTAAAAAAATGCAGGGTAAGATCCAGCTCTGTTTCCAGTTTGTCCCGGGCTATCAATATGATGCTATCTTCATTCAGCAGGAGTTCCATATTCTGATGAAGCCTTCGTGCAGACAAAGAAGTATCGCTCTCTTCAATCTGCATCTGGTGGAGATTCCAAAAGGCTTCTCCCTGTTCGGTTAAACCCTCTTCATCAAACCAGGCATATTGATAGTTTCGATGGTTGTAAAAATTCCTGATGCGCATGGTTATATCCTTATCCTTTGCATCGGATAGCAGGTAATTCTCAACTTCAAGACTATCCAGGTTCAGGCTTGTATATGCCATGTGAGGAAGAATGGTGGTATCTCTTGTTACCGGCACAACAGCTGCGTTATTCTTACCTGAACAGGAAATAAAAAAACTAAGAATGATGATGACAAATCCCAATCGTAACATGAGCTAAGACTTTTGATCCTGATAAATAAGAAGCCAGACCTATGAATAGGCAAACGTGAAGGAAAAGGACAAATAAGCGGGCCTTAATCACTGCAAAAATAATTGATACTACCGAAATACTAATCCCTAATGAACATCCAAGGAGCTGAACAACTTTTAAAATTTTTACTTCATTATTTTGCAGGTTGATCAACTTTCAACTTTATGGAAGAACAACAATTGCTTCAGGGAATTGATACGGTAATCATAAGGGTCAGCAATATTCAAACTTCTCTGGAATGGTACCTGAAGAAACTGGGTTTAAAACTGATTTGGAAAGAGGAAAAGATGAAGCTTGCTGTGCTTGATACAAATGGACCTACAAGTCTTACGTTATGGGAGACAGATGTACCTGTAAAGATTGATCCTGCAACTGCTTCCTATCCCATTTTCAAAACACCTTCTGCCAGCGCTCTCAGGCTGCAGCTTTCTGACAAAGGCATTGAAACAGCCGATCTGGTAAAGGATGATTACACTGAATATTTTTTCTTTTATGATCCTGATGGAAATGTACTTGAAGCCTGCCAGGTACATGATTGAATCTAATCGAATTTAAAGTTGAAAAAAGGCCATGCCTGGAAAGGCCGGCCTGATATATGCATCAATGGATCAAAACAATTTTTTCGGTACCCCAGCCTTTATTTTCATTAAAGTATTTGATAAGATAGGTAGCTGAAGGATAGTTGCCCAGGTTCATCATCCATCTTCTTTTTCTGTCACGGGTATCCAGGCGCTGTAACAATTTGCCTGCAAAGTCTGCGAGATAAACCTGTTGCAGGGATGCCGTGGATTCGATGATGATCCTGCCTGAACTAGGGTTGGGATAAATTTTCACCTTCACGAATGTTTCTGTAGAATCAACCGTTGGAACCAGTTTAGGGATTTCGTTACAGGAAGGAACATAGATCATTTCCGAGATCACTCTTTGCAGCAATTCATTCAGCAATTCAACTTTGAATTCATCGGTTGTTGGTTTGATGTGAGAATTGCCAATCCCACTGTCATCGGTAAGAAAAACATAACTGCCATTGGTAGCAAGGGCTGCACAACGAAGCAGGTATTCGGTTGATTTATTAATACCGCTGCAGGCAATGGGGACGATGCGTATGCCTGTAGCCGCAGCCCTGCGGATCAACTGTTTCATTTTTTCTTTGGCAGGAGCATGAGGTGGAGCATCAAGAACAAGAAAAATGATTTTGGTTCGAGCATCATTGCTCCAGCTTAATTTGTCAAGTGCTGCCTGAAGAGCATCTTCCACTGCTTCAGGGAAGTCACCCCCACCACCTGCCGACTGGTTATTGATAAATTCATTAACTGAATGAGGGTCTGATTGAAAATCAAAATGCCGGGTAAGGTATTCATCTCCATGATCACGGTAAAAAACAGAACCCACCCTAAGCTTCACATCTTTGAAACTATTACTTGTTTTTTCTATGATCTCCTGCAGTTCTGACTGTAGATATCTAATCTCATCACCCATGCTTCCCGTAGCATCTACTACAAAAGCCATATCAACTATATTGGAAACAGAGCAGGGCTTTTTTAACTGAATGCGATTCACACCTTTTTCAAAACTTACAGGAAAGCTGACCATCTGGTTGCCACAGGAAATAAAAAAACCTGACTGCTCATCTGCTTCCGCATTGAAGTCACCCCAGAGTTCCGCCTTCCCGGTGTTATCAGTAAAGGCACTCCATACAGTATCTTTTGTTGTATAATTAATGAGGTAAACTTTCTCGCCGATAGCCGCCCTGTGATTTTCGTTTTGAACCTGCACACAAAACCTTTTTGTTAGAACAAGATCCCATTCATCACTGTAAGAACTGAATTCTGCAGAAGAATAATCATTCCATAGTTTCCATTTTTTGAAATCACTTAACTCACCGGCTGTAAGAATATTGGACCAGGCATCACCTGCGTAACGCCTTAGTTTCATTGATGAATGGGAAGCAACATCTTTTTTTGCCGGCGGCGCCGCTGGTTCAGAAAATGCATCGCTTCTTTTTCTAGAATAACCAGAAACCACCACTACTTCAGACATTTCAGCGTGAGCATTTTCCATCACAACATTTAACTCCCTTGATGCCGCGTCCCTGCTTAGTTTTACAGATTTTGTGGTAAAACCCACAGCAGAAAATTGAAGAACTGCAGGAAAGGTGTCGATTGAAATAGAGAACTGTCCATTTGCATCAGAACTGCTACGAAGTACTTTACCATTCACCGCAATACTTACAAATGGAAGAGGTGATTTTGAACGGTCCCAAATTTTTCCTTTAATAGTGATAGACTGGGCAAATGATGACAAACAGACAAAAAGGAGGAGGATTGCTATCGCTAGTCTCATAACAGGAGGTTTGGAGTATGGATGTGAGATCAGAAAGAATTACACAAACTGCAAAAAATTATTTTTAAAGACCTCTTGCCAAATTTCCATTTCCCGGATATTCTGGTTTCTTTGTCATCCTAAAACCAAAACATGTCTGTATTTTTTCCCGAATTCTTTGAAAGCAATGAGTACTTCATTGATGAGAAAGTCCAGTTTTTCAAATTTCACAATGAGTATAAAATTTATGATCCCATGGGATTGCATGTTGGTGCAGTAACCCAGCATGTTTCGGGCTGGCATAAATTTCTGCGTCTCTTCCTGAAAAAAGCCATGTTCCCTTTTCATCTTGAACTGACGGATGTGAATGGAAAAGTATTGGCGAGCATTCATCGCGGCTGGACCTTCTGGCTTTCAAAGATCGAGATCAGGGATGGCAATGGTATAACTACTGGTTCCATCAAACAGAAGTTCCGTTTCTTAAAACCTCGCTTCAGGATTTTTGATGCAAATGATGTGCAGATAGCAGAGATCAATGGAGACTGGAAGGCCTGGGCTTTTACCATTACCGATAACAATGGCGCTCAGATTGGTACGATCAATAAGAAATGGGCCGGCGTGGCTAAGGAACTTTTTACATCAGCAGATAAATATCATGTAACCATAGTTCCCGAATATGCAGAAGACAGAAATAAAATGAATATTGTTGTAACTGCCATCACCATAGACATGGTTTTGAAAGAAAGTAAGTAAGACCTTTTATCCCTTGTAAAAAAAGAACTGCATGGTCAGTTCTTTTTTATTTGATGCCTTGCTA
Organism: Bacteroidota bacterium; assembly: GCA_023386045.1. Classification (GTDB taxonomy): domain Bacteria; phylum Bacteroidota; class Bacteroidia; order Chitinophagales; family Chitinophagaceae; genus Flavisolibacter. The sequence goes on along the minus strand of JAEWKK010000020.1, from coordinate 37,792 downwards.
CATAACAATTATTCGCCTTTTCTTAATTTCTCCTGAATAATTTCAGCCGCCTGCATGCTTTTCAGAAGGATCAGGGGAAAATCTGTAGCTATTTTTTGTCCCGCGCCTGTTTTATAGAATTTAACCAGCTGCTTCAATTCCTTATAAGTAAAATGCTGACGATAGATCCATATCATTGCATTATTCATCCATTTTTTCCCATTTCCATTGGTAAATTCTTTGCGAAGCATTTCAATGGTTTGTTTGGGAGTTTCGTTTTTAGCTTCTTTTTCTCCCAGTTTAAAAAATATGGCCTCTTCAATATTAACGCCACCTCTCAGCTTTCTTAGTTCCCGAATCTTTTTTGTCATCCTATCATTGGGTACTCCAGTAGTGTCAATTGTATAGGACTGCAGTTGTTTCATTATTCTCTGAAACGGACCTCCGGTTGAATCTGACTGTGCAAATAATTGAAAACTGGAAAAGGAAAGGATCAGCAGCAATATTTTTTTCATCATTGAAAGTTAAAGAGGGAAGGTATACTGCGAAGTTCAATAAGCAAGGCTTTCGGTTCTCTTCATTGGGGTTCAGTTTGAAAGAAATAAGCTTCTGTTATTATTCGTAGAATTACGAGACAGGCTGTTCAAAAAAATATTATTCCTGGCATTTTTTTACCCCAATTTCCAGCAACTTCTGTGGCAAACTATTTGTCTTTATTAAAGAAAGGACAGGATATGTGGATTACAGAAACAACAGATTATTTGATTGTAAATGCAAATGAAGTTTGCTTTACTGCAGCCTTATTGATTTCCATCCTCTTTTTCAGGCAGTATAAAAAATATGAGCAGGAAGCTGAAAGGGAAGAAATGATCGAAAAATTCCTCAAGAGTTAATGTCAGCCTCAACGATAAATGTATAAAAAAAGTCCCGGCCTAACACCGGGACTGCCTTTCTGTAAACGATAACCTGCCTGTTATATAACCAAACTATCTTTATATGCTTTTCCGGGATACAGGTTTGAGCTGACCCGTCCATACTTTTTTACCCTGGATCCTTCTTACCAGGTACATGATTCCTACAAATATGAAGAAAAATGGTCCGGTGAATCCAAGCAAGGCTACATATTTCGTTCCATAGAATTTTTCCATCGGTCTTCTTAATCTTTCCGAGATTATATACATGCTGGGCACCATCAGCAATGTAAGGAAGAAAGAGAAGATCAGACCAAAGATTATGGTCCAGCTCAGCGGTCCCCAGAATACCACGCTGTCTCCTCCGAAGAAGATATCAGGATCGAGATGCTGGAACATCGAAACGAAATCTATATTGAACCCTACAGCCAGTGGGAACAATCCAAGCATGGTAGCTACTGCCGTGAGCAATACGGGAATAATACGGATCTTACCCGCCTGTATGGCTGCTTCTCTGGTACGCATGCCCCTGTGCTTCAGTTCATCTGTAAATTCTATCAGAAGAATTCCATTTTTAATTACAATACCAGCCAATCCAATGATACCTACACCAACCATGATGGTAGGCATGGTCATTCCTGTAATGGCATAACCAAGGAAAACGCCGATCACGGAGAAGAAGATCTCTGTCAATACAATGAATGGCTTGCTTAAGCTGTTGAACTGCAATACAAGAATCAAAAAGATGGTCAGTAAAGCAATAATCAAAGAAGTACCCAGGAAGGTCATTGTTTCCTGTTGCTGTTCGCTTTCACCACTCTGCTTGATAGTTACATCCGAAGGTAGTTTTGTTCTTGATTTGAAGTCAGCGATTTTAGCAGCCAGTTGCTGGTTGATCACAGGCGTCATGCTGGGATCCGTAACATTGGACTGTAGCTGTATGGTTCTTTTAACATTCTTTCTTTTGATGGCGCCAGCAGTGCTGGTATAATCCACAGTAGCTACTGCATTCAATGGAACCTGCTTGATCTGCATGGTTCCCATATCACGGAACGTAATCCTCATGTTCATCAAATCAGTGATGTTATTCCTCGATAATTCTTTGAAGCGCAACTGGATCTTATAATCATCTTCGCCATCCTTGAGTTTACTCACTTCTTTTCCAAATACTGCTGTTCTTATTGCCATTCCTATCTGGCCTGTTGATAAACCTTCGGCCATGGCCCTTGTACGGTCAACATTGATGGTGATCTCAGGATTGAGCAGGTCCACATCCATCTGAAGATTTTCAACACCTTCCAGCCTGTTAGTATCAAGATAATTCTTGAGTTCAGTGGCCACTGCTGAAATGGATTCAAAATTATCACCTGTTACTTCAATGTTCACAGGAGGATCAGTTGGAGGACCGGCATCTTCCTGTGCTACTTCAACGGAAGCACCCGGAATGCCCTGCACTACCTTTCTGATCTCTGCCATGAGTGGCGCCGTGCTTTTGCCATGTCTTTCTTCAAAGGCTACAAATGATACCTGTATTCTTCCAAGATTTGATTGCGTGCTCCTATTATTATCTCTTGGATTATTAGCACTAACAGCTACGTTGGAGATCACACTTTCCACCAGAGCATCTTCCTTTCCAGGCATTTCTTTTTCCAGCACCTTGTAAACCCTTCCTTCCAAAATGCGCAAGGTGGAATCTGTTGTTTCTGCACTGGTACCTACCGGCATCTTTAAGTACACATAAACGAAATGCGGATCACCCGAAGGGAAGAATGGCATGGCCGGTTTTCTTACAGTAAGTGCTATAAGAGAAATAATGAAAAGTCCAAAGAGTGAAGCAAACATCCATGCGGGTCTTGTTCCCTGCAAGAGCCAGCGTAATAATGTTTCATACCTGCGCATGAGTCCTGGTAAAACCCTGTTCTGGAATGAATGAATCAAATCCTTCAGCACATAACTGTTGAATACCATCAGTATGGCCATAAATAAAAGGAAGTTGGCCACTCCATGCCATCCCGGAAGATGAAACAAAACACCAAAGGCAACCAGTAGCCAGAATAAAGGTTTCCTGAAGATGGCACTCTTGGGCTTCTCAAACTCTTTGCCTTCGGGCTTCATAAAGCTTACAGCAAAAACAGGATTGATGATGAAGGCTACGATCAGTGATGCAGCAAGTGTGAGGATAAGCATCACTGGCAGGTAGATCATGAATTTTCCGATCAAACCTTTCCATAGAAGAAGGGGAAAGAAAGGTGCGAGTGTGGTAGCCGTACCAGCAAGTACCGGTACAAATACTTCTCCCGCGGCTTCCTTGGCAGCTCGTACTATGGGCACCCTTCCATTGTGATAGATCCTGTGCGTATTTTCTATCACAACAATGGCATCATCCACAATAATTCCCAAGCCAAATAACAGGGCAAAGAGCACAATAAAATTCAGCGTAACTGGAGTACCCACAATAAAATCAGCCACCGGTAAAAACAGGAAGGCAACAAATACTGAAAGCGGAACACTTAATGCTACAAAGAAGGCATTGGTTACTCCCATGAAGAACATCAGGATCAACAACACCAATACAAATCCAATGATGATGGTATTTACCAGCTCATTGAAAGATGTAGCTGTCTGTTTACTCTGGTCACCGGTGATCACTACTTTCAAATCAAGTGGCAATTCACCCGTGGATTTCATTTCCTCGATGATCTTTTTGACACCATTTGCTGTATTGATCAGATTTTCACCTGCACGCTTTACAATATTCAGCGTGATCACATTCTGTCCGTCAAGACGCGCATAGCTTTCCGTTTCTTTTACGGTATCCTTTAATTCAGCAATATCTCTCAGGTAAATAGAAGCGCCTTCCGCATTCTTGACTACGATATTCTGCATATCAAGTGCACTAACGAACTGGCCCTTCACACGTAAGGTTCTTTTCATATCACCTACGGTTACCAGGCCGGCACTGATATCCCTGTTTTCATAGTTGATCGCATTTTCAATATCCATGAAGGTCAGCTTGGCTGCCTGCATTTTATACTGGTCAACATTTACCTGGATCTCACGCTCAGGTGCACCAACAATATCCGCACGGTTGATCTCTTTCAGCTCTTCAAAATGATCCTGCATGTTCTCGGCATACTCCTTCAGCTTCACTCCATCATAATTGCCACTGATGTTTACAAACATGATGGGCATTTCACTAAAGGCAAATTCCGCAACATTGGGCTCCTGTGTGAGGTCTGTTGGCAGATCACCCCTTGCCCGGTCTAATGCATCCTTAACCTTTTGACGGGCAATGTCTGTTTTTACATCCGTATCAAATTCAACGATGATAAGACTGAAATCCTGTTGAGAGATGGAGTTGACCTTGTTCACCTTTGCGCCGCTGATGGCCTTGATCTCTTTTTCGATGGGACGTGTGACCAGGTTTTCTATGTCCTTGGCCGAGTTTCCGAAATAAATAGTGGTGACAGAAATGGTAGGAACCACAATGTCGGGAAACTGTTCCTTAGGCATGGAGTTGAACTTCGTCAATCCATACAAAGAGATCAATATGGTGATGATATAAATCGCTGTGCGGTTATCAACCGACCAGCTGGTAAGTTTGAACTCCTTAAATTTTTTCGAGAGTCCTTCAAGTACTTTCATGATAATTCGTTTGGTTCGTTTATTGGCTGCGCAAATGCTGTTTGATACCAGAATTGTGCGGCCTTCATCTTCTTTCTTATTTTCCTGCCAGTTTGATCACCTGTCCTTCATACAGGTTCTGGAAACCTTCTGTGATCAGCTGATCACCTGCGGCCAGTCCCGACTTGATTTCAATATCAGCCCCGCTCAATTCACCCACTACAACTGTTTTTCTCCTGGCTATCGTTTTGCCACCTTCCTGAACAGCCACATAAACATATTTCGACTTTTCATCGGTTTGCACAGTATTCACTGGTATTACGATAGTATTGCTTGAAGCATAATCCTGTATCCTGATCTGCGCTAACTGGTTGGGACGAATGGAAGGATCATAAGGCACTGCTACTTCTGCAGCAAAAGCCCTTGAGTTAGGATTGATCAACTGTCCCGCACGAGAGATCTTTAGATTAGTGAAAGTTCGGTTGATATCAGGAAGTACAACTACAACAGGAGCACCTGTTTTCACACGGCCTGCATAATTTTCCGGAACATCAGCAACGGCTTTTAAAGAACCTGTGTTCACGATCCTGATCTGAGGCTGTGTACCAGCAAAACCGGTAAAGGTTTCACCCGGCCTGATGTTAACTTCATCAGCAACACCGCTTACATCTGCATAAACATTGGTAGCATTTGCCTGCTCCTGGAGGGTTCTGATATTTGCCTGTGCTGCTGCCAGCTGGTTTTCCAGCGTCTGAACATTTGTTCTGGCAGAGATCAGCTGCACCTCAGTTCCAATACCCTGCTTCCATAAATTATTCTGCCTGTTATACAGGTCTCTTGCCATCGCCAGTTGTGTTTTGATGGTTTCCAGTCCCTGCTTCGCAGCAATAATATTCTGCCTTTGCACCGCATCATCAAGTTTCAACAACAACTGTCCTTTTCTTACCTGCTGTCCTTTAGTAACATACACAGCTTTTACCAGTCCTGGGCCAAGTCTTGGAGACACATAAGAAACATTATCTGCGTCTATCTTTCCCTGTAAGTCAATGTAGTGAACAAAGTTTTGAGTAGCCAGGGGCATAACTGCTACCAGCCTTGCATTGCTTACCCTTGCAGCAGAAGTATCGAGTTTTGCAATTTCTGCTTCAAGCTTTTGAATTTCCGCGTTAGTGGTGGCCTGCTCCTTCTTTAATTTTTCCAGTTGGACCTTTTTATCGTTCAATGCGCCTTTTTCATCCTTGCTGCTGCTGCCACATGAAGCTGCAATCAAAGCAACCAGTAGCAGACCTGCATAATACTTTCTCATAATTCTGATTTATAAAATGTTTATTGAAGTTTACCTAATGAATATTGATAACTGATCCTTGCAACTGTAGCATTGTACAGTGCATTGAAATAATTGGCCTGTGCATTCTGATATTCTGTATCGGCCAGCAATACTTCCTGGCTGCTACCCAATCCGTTCTCAAACTTGATCTTTGTGGAATTGTACACTTTTTGAGCAAGCTCCAGGTTCTGTTCCTGCGCATCCAGATTCAACAATGCATTCTTCAAACTTTCCTTAGTCACCACCTGTTCAAAATCTATAGCCTGCTTGACCTGGTCGATGGTATTCGTCACTTTTTCAAGCGAATACCTGGACTGCTGGATCTTGTATTTTCTCTGGAAACCACTGAATATGGGAACGTTTACATTCAGTCCTACAAATGCACTTTTATACCAGTAAGTACTGTTATCAGTATAAAATTTCTGTCCCATGCCATTCACCGAATAATTACCCGACAGCGCAACGGTAGGAATGAATCCAAGTTTGTTTCTTTTTACATCCAGTTGTTGCAGGCGTTGTGCAGCCTGCAATGTCCTGATCTCTGCACGGTTGTCGTAGCTGAAACTCTCATCCAGGATACCATCTTTCAATGCAGCAACTGTCAGCTCTTCTCTCAGTATTACTGTATCTTTTTGAGAGAGGCCGAGAGAAAATTTCATGGCAGCATAGGAAAGTGTCACCGCATTCTCTACAACATTGCGAGTTGTGGTCAGGTTATTCAGTTGCACCTGCACCTTGTCTACATCCAGTTTTTCTGCAAAACCATTTTTATAGATCTCTGCCACGTCTGATGCAAGCTTCTCCAGTCTCTTCACACTCTCATTTAAAAAGAACAATTGTTTTTCTGCTACAAGTATGGCATAATACCTTTTGTATGCCGAGTCCTTGATCTTTTCTTTTGTCTGTTCGATCAGAGCTGTATTGTAGTCCAGCGCAGTTTGCCTGGCCTGCAGGCCAACAAAAACATCAGGCTGAAAAAGCAGCTGTGTTACAGTTGCACCCAGACCAATATTCCAGGGTTGCTGAAGACTGAATGGTATCAGCTGTGGCGCAGGTGCAGTTGAAGAAGGTGGTAAAAGACCTTCCCTTTTTAAAACCGAATAGATGCCTTCATCCGATTGCGGGAAGAGGATGGTAGGTAGCTTTAGATAGTGATTGGCCTGCACATTACCATTGATTTGTGGAAGTGCCTGTCCCAATATTTCGCTGTTCTTTGCTTTCTGGATCTTATAATCTATCTGTGCGTTTTTTAACTCCACAACGTTGTTATATGCCAGGTCTACTGCTTCTTTTACCGTGAGCTCGTATTTTTTCTGAGCCTGCGAAAATCCCGCGAGCATCACCAAAAACAAGCTCAATAGCCATTTCATCGTTTTCATCTCATTTATTTTTTGTTCGTTGATTTTTATATTTCTGAATGAGCTTTTGCCCTTTGGGTGTTGCCATACCCCAGAGAAAATGCTCAAGCAGATGTTGTTCTATATATACAAGGTTGGTTTTGTTGGACGGGAAGATGTCTGAATCAAAAGAGATCATGATACTGAACAGCCTGTAACGGGTAAGGATTTCAACATCAACATCATCGCGGTACAACTCTTCTGCTTTTCCTCTTTCAATATTGCTTTTGATCAGCTTGTACAGGAAATTATTTTTATAATCCTGGAACTTTTTAAAGGCTGAAGGATGGTATTTCTGCATATCGAACAAGAGGGAGGGATTCATGTTCGACAGCATTTCCTGCAGCATGTCAAAGGACAGGAATACTTCATGTATGGCATTCTCCCCATTTGACTGGCAAACGCCGCATTGTTGCTTATTGTGCTCCATTACGCCGGAAAAAACCGCGTTCACTAACTCGTCCTTATCAATATAATACTGGTAAAGAGTTTTCTTGGACATGCCCAGCTGCGCAGCAATATCATCCATGGATACGGACCTTATGCCGTACCTGTAAAACAATTCATGCGCCTTCACTAATATTCTTTCCTTATTATCCACCATAGCGGGCGCAAAACTATGGAAACTTTTTATGTAACGAAAGTTTCCATGGTTATTTTTTTATGAATCCGCGTTTTTTAGGGATGAGCTGTAGATTACCTTTGTCCGATGGATGAAGCTCCCGTTTCGAGAGAAGGTTTCAAATTCAGCAAACTACTCCAGTATTTTCTGCAGGGCTTACTGGTGATAGGACCTGTTGCCATCACTATTTATTTTGTTTACTGGGTTGTATCTTCCATTGACAGCCAGATACCGCTATTTACTGCAAAAGGTGAGGATGGAAAGGTTTACGTTCAGAATTATGGGCTGGGATTTCTTCTTGTGATCATCGCCATCGTGCTCATTGGTTATATCAGTTCTTTTTTCTTTAAAAACCGGATATTCAACCTTTTCGACAGCATGATGCACAAAACACCAGGCATCCGTTTTATTTATTCCACCGTAAAAGATTTTTTTGAGGCTTTTGCAGGAGAAAAGAAAAAATTCAACAAGCCCGTGCTGGCCAATATTGATGATAACGATGTATGGAGGGTAGGATTTATCACCCAGGAAGAAGCCAATGAATTTGGCTTCAGCGATTATGTTGCAGTTTACATTCCCATGTCTTATTCCATAGCAGGCAATGTTTACCTTTTACCACGTTTAAGAGTCAGGCCAATTACAGATGTGAATGCCACCGATGCGATGAAGTTTGCCATCAGCGGTGGTGTGACCCATGTTCATGATGATCATGACAAATCACTGGAAGATAAAAAGCAGTAATCCAGGTTTTCTTTCCCCTTCTATTTTTTTAGTGGCTGGATAAATTGCAGGCATGAAATCAATCCTGCTTGCCACTTGCCTTTTGTTGAGCCAGGCAAGTTTTTGCTGGGGTTTCTTTAGCCACCGTAAGATCAATTATTACGCTGTTTTTCTTTTGCCACCGCAAATGATGGTCTTGTACAAACCACAGATCGATTTTCTTTCTGAACATGCCACAGACCCCGATAAAAGAAGGTATGCCATAGCCGAAGAAGGACCACGGCATTACATCGATATTGATCATTATGGGCTTTATCCTTATGACTCTTTACCACGCAAATGGGAAGATGCTGTTGCCAGGTATTCAGAGGACAGTCTGAACCAGCACGGCATTGTTCCCTGGTGGATCCAGGTCATGCACCGAAGGCTGGTAGCGGCTTTCAGGGAAAAGAACAAGGCCAGGATCCTCAGACTTTCGGCTGAAATCGGGCACTATATTGCCGATGCTCATGTGCCCCTTCATGCCAGCAGCAACCATAATGGTCAGTTGACAGGTCAGCGGGGTATTCATGGATTCTGGGAAAGTCGCATCCCGGAACTGCTGGCAGATCATGATTGGGATTTTTTTATTGGGAGGGCAGATTACATCCAAAATCCTTTGCAGTTTATCTGGGAACGAGTCCTTGAAAGCGCGGCTGCAGCTGATACCGTGCTGGCAGCTGAAAGAGAACTTACCCTGGTCTTTCCGGTGGATCGCAAATATGCATTTGAAAACAGGAATGGTGTGCTGGTACGCCAGTATTCAACCGAATTTTCAAAGGCCTATGATCTTTTGTTGAAAGGCATGATAGAAAGAAGGATGAGACAATCCATTTATGCTGTGGCTTGCTTCTGGTATTCAGCATGGATAGATGCGGGTCAGCCAGATCTGTCTAACCTCACCGACCAGGCATTTTCCGAAAAAGACCTGGAAGAATTTGAAACCCTCAACCAGGCATGGCGCAACAATGAATTGAAAGGAAGAGAAGAGTAGTTCTGAAGCCGCCTTTAAAACTGACTGGCTTTAAAAAACTACTTTTGCCACTCAACCTGAGTTTCATGAGTGCAAACAGTAAAGAATCTACCAGCCTAAATCCTGCTGGTACCGGTAAGCAGAAACAGGTGCTTCACAATTTTGGCGCAGGTCCTTCTATTCTTCCACGCGAAGTGTATGAAGAAGCAGCACAGTCACTATTGAATTTTAATGATTCAGGTTTGTCCATCCTTGAAATCGGTCATCGCACCAAAACCTTTGGGGCTGTGATGGACGAAGCCCTTGCCCTGCTCAGGGAATTAATGAATTTGGATAGCCAGCATGAAGTTCTTTTTCTTCATGGAGGAGCATCTACCCAGTTTTTCCAGGTGCCTATGAATCTCCTGGATGAAAAAGCAACCGCAGTTTATACCGACACTGGTATCTGGGCCTCCAAAGCAATAAAAGAAGCCCGCCTTTTTGGAAAGGTTGATGTGGGCTGCAGTTCAAAAGATGCTGCTTATACTTACCTGCCAAAGAATTTTGATGTAAATCCTTCTGCGGCCTTCCTGCATTTTACTACCAACAATACGGTCTATGGCACCCAATGGCAGGATCTCTCTTTATTCTATGAGAAGAATGTACCATTGGTAGCTGATATGAGCAGTGATATTTTAAGTCGGGAAATTGATTTCAACCGATTTGACCTGATTTATGCGGGTGCACAAAAAAATATTGGAGCTGCCGGTGTAAATATCGTTGTGGTCAATCCACGCTGCCTGGGAAAGGTCAGCCGGCCATTGCCCACCATGATGGATTACCGCAATCATATTGATGCAGGTTCTTTATTAAATACACCTCCTGTTTTTGCGATCTATGTCTGCCTGCTTACCCTGCGCTGGTTAAAAAAATTGGGTGGCGTGGAAGAAGCGGAGAAAAGAGCCCGTATCAAGGCAGGACTATTTTATGATACACTTGATGCCCTGCCAGTTTTCAAAGCCACTGTGGCAAAAGAAGACCGCAGCATGATGAATGCTGTTTTTACAGTTGAAGACCCTGCACTTGAAAAAGAATTCATTGCACTTTGCGAGCAGGAAGGAATGATTGGAGTGAAAGGCCACCGCACTACCGGCGGCTTCAGGATCTCCATGTATAATGCATTACCATATGAAAGCGTTCAGGCGCTTACCGATCTGATGAAATATTTTGCAGCACATAAATCTTAATGAATGAGCACAATAAGACCCTTCAGGGCACTCAGGCCTCACAATGAATACGCGGCACAGGTAGCCTCCAGGCCCTATGATGTTTTAAATTCCGATGAAGCAAGAAAAGAAGTGGAAGGAAATCCTTTATCCTTCCTGCACGTTACAAAAGCAGAAGTAGACCTGGCTCCTGATGTGGACATCCACAGTGAAGACGTTTACCTGAAAGCCAAAGAAAACCTGCAAAGCCTTGTTGAGAAACATATTCTTTTCCAGGAGGATCAACCCTGTTACTATATCTATGAACTGGGATGGAAGGGCCGTACACAAACAGGACTTGTTTGTGTTTCTTCGGTTGAAGATTATTTTAATGATGTCATCAAAAAACACGAGTTCACACGGCCTGAAAAAGAAAAAGACCGCATCGACCATATGAGCACCATTCGCGCCCAAACCGGGAATGTTTTTCTTGCATGCAAAGAACTCAGGGAACTCAATGAGGTTTTTGAAAACTGGAAGAAGAACAACAACGCCGAATACAATTTCAGTGCTAATGATGGGGTTTCTCATACCATTTGGGTAGTGAATGCAGCGGCTACCATCGATATCATTACAAACCTATTCAGGGAGAAGATACCATTCACTTACATCGCAGATGGCCATCATCGTGCGGCTTCCGCTGCCAAGGTGAGCCAGCAATTTCCTGACAGTGAAGATGCCAAATATTTTCTGACCACCATCTTCCCAGCCAATGAGCTGGCTATTCTGGACTATAACCGCGTAGCCAAAGATCTGAATGGCTTAACCAACGAAGAATTTCTTGCAAGGCTTGAAGAGCAATTCACAATTGAGAAAGCTTCCGGGCAGGTAGCTCCATCAAAACTGCACCAGTTTGGAATGTTCCTGGGTGGGCAGTGGTACCAGCTTTCCGCCAAAGAAAACAATTATCGCAATGATCCGATCGGTGTGCTGGATGTTACCATTCTTCAGGAAAATGTCCTTGACAGGATCCTGAACATCAAAGATCCCCGTACTGATACAAGGGTTGACTTTGTAGGTGGGATCAGGGGTCTTGGGGAACTGGAAAAAAGAGTAAACTCCGGTGATGTAAGAGTGGCTTTCAGCCTTTACCCGGTGAGCATACAGCAGTTGTTTGATATTGCCGACAGTGGCAATGTGATGCCTCCAAAAAGTACCTGGTTTGAGCCCAAGCTGAGGGATGGACTGCTCACTCACCTGATCTGATCATCCATAATTGCATCTTTTTAAAGCAGAAGATTACCATCTGAAAGGTGGCAACTATTATTTACGCGTCGCTTAAATTTAACAAGGGTGGCTTTGCCGCTCTGTTTTTAACCTATTACTTTGAAGCATGAAAAAAATCTTTCTTTTTCTTTTTTCAGCATGCCTTTATACAATTGCTTCTGCGCAGCCTGAAGAAACTTCCGCCCAGGAAACAGCGCGTAGTTTTATGCGTACCGGAGACTGGGACAATGCCATACTGGTTTTAAATAAGGCACTTCAATCAAATCCTTCCGATTTGGAGCTGTCGAAAGACCTGGCTTTTTCTTATTTGTATAAAAGAGATTTCACCCGTGCATTGGAAGTGATCAAACCATTGATTGAACGTGAAGACGCAGATGTTCAAACCTTCCAAATCGCTGGTAATGTATTCAAAGCACTTGAAGAAATAAAGGATGCGGAAAAGATGTACAAGAAGGCACTGAAAAAATTTCCTTCCAGCGGGCCTTTGTATAGCGAGTACGGTGAACTCCTTTGGAATAAGAAAGATTATGGGGCCATTGATTTATGGGAAAAAGGAATAGAAGTAGCTCCTTCCTATGCCGGCAATTATTACAATGCTGCTTCATACTATTATTTTTCACAGGATAAGATCTGGACATTGATCTATGGAGAGATTTTCGTCAACATGGAATACCTCACAGAAAGAGCAACAGAAGTCAAGCGTATGTTGCTAAGCACTTACAAGGAAAAACTTTTTGCTGACATCCGTGATAAAGACAAGGATAAAAATAAAAATGCTTTTGCCCAGGCAATCCAGCAAACCTATACTAAACAATCTTCTGTACTGTCAAGGGGAATTACACTGGAAACGCTTACCATGTTGCGTACAAAATTCATCCTGGAATGGTACAATACCTATTCAACCAAATTTCCTTTCAAGCTGTTTGATTTCCAGCAGCAGCTGATACGCGAAGGAATGTTTGAAGCTTATAACCAGTGGTTGTTTGGTCCTGTTGACAACCTTTCTGCATTTGACCAGTGGACCAAATCCAATTCTGAAACCTATAATAAGTTCGTTACTTTCCAGAAGAACCGGGTATTCAAAATGCCTGCAGGTCAACACTACAACGATATCAAAAAATAATCCCGCTTGCGGGATTCTTTTTTATTCTTTCGTTTTTCCATAATTTGGAAAGGATAACTATTGTTGGGATATAAACATTCCCTTATCCGTTAAACGATTGCAATATGAACAAGCCACACCGTTTATTTGATTTTTTCGAACAGCGGATGCAGGATGATCCCAGGGGTATATTACTTGCCGGCAAGGAAGCTGGCCGCTGGCATGAATATACGATCGCCGAAGTAAAGGATATTGTTGACAAACTCAGTGCTGGATTGATCTCACGTGGTTACGGACCAGGAAACATGAGTGTTGAAGGCCGTGATAAGATCGCCGTACTTGCAAGGAACCGTCCTGAATGGGTTTTCCTTGACCTGGCAACACAACAGATTGGCGTGGTTCTGGTTCCCCTGTATCCAACCATTCATGTCAACGACCTGGAATTTATCATGAACGATGCCGGTGTAAAAGCGGTATTTGTAAATGATGAAGACCTGTTTCACAAAGTGCAGGCTGTAAAAGAAAAAACCCCGGGCATCAGGGAGATCTATTCTTTTGAACATATTACAGGTGCCATCCACTGGAAAGAAATACTTTCTGTTGGTAAGCAGGAACATTTCCAGGCAATAGAAACCAATGCTTCCAGGATCAATAACGATGACCTCTTCACCATCATCTATACTTCTGGAACAACAGGCACTCCAAAGGGTGTAATGTTGTCACACCGTAATATTCTTTCCAATGTAATGGCCTGCCTTCCTGTTTTTCCTCCGGGAACAAAACAGAAAGCACTGAGCTTTTTACCATTGAACCATATATTCGAAAGGATGGTAACCTATGTCTATCTTTTTAAAGGAGCTGCCATTTATTATGCAGAAAGCCTTGATACTATTGGTGACAATCTCAAGGAAGTAAGGCCCAATATGTTTACTACGGTCCCACGTTTACTTGAAAAAGTTTATGACAAGATCATGCTGAAAGGCAATGAGCTCACGGGCACCAAGAGAAAACTTTTTTTCTGGGCACATGGGCTTGCGGAAAAATTTGAGATTAACAAGAATATGGGCTTGTGGTATAACCTGCAGCTATCTATTGCCAATAAACTCATTTTTAGTAAATGGAGAGAAGCGCTTGGAAATAATATCCAGTGCATAGTCACTGGTGGCGCAGCCTGCCAGGTAAGACTAATCCGAATATTTACTGCGGCTAAAATTGTGGTGATGGAAGGTTATGGATTAACAGAAACTTCTCCTGTGATTGCTGTGAACCGGTTTGATGAAGAAGGAAGGATGTTTGGCACTGTTGGACCACTCATTGAAAACGTCCAGGTAAAAATTGCGGAAGATGGAGAAATTCTTTGCCAGGGTCCTAACATCATGATGGGTTATTATAAACGTCCTGACCTCACCAGCGAAGCGATCATCAATAACTGGTATTATACCGGAGACATTGGAACAATGGTTGAAAATCGTTTCCTGAAAATCACCGACCGTAAAAAAGAAATGTTCAAAACCAGCGGTGGCAAATATGTAGCGCCACTGCCTATAGAAAATAAATTAAAGGAATCGCCATTCATTGAACAGGTGATGCTGGTAGGAGCTGAAAGAAAATATGTTGGTGCACTCATCGTTCCCGCTTTTCCTTCTCTATCTGATTGGGCACATAAACAGGATATTCCTGAACTGCCTTATGATGAATTGATCAGGCATCCAAAAGTGCAGGCATTATACAGAGATCTTGTTGAAAGCTTCAATAAATATTTTAACCAGGTAGAACAGATCAAGAAATTTGAACTTCTTCCCAACGAATGGACAGTAGATACCGGTGAAATGACTCCCAAGCTCTCCCTGAAAAGAAAGGTAGTCATGGAAAAATATAAAGAAGCAGTGGAAAGAATCTATTCCGTATAAATATCGAACAAATGAACAAGGAATGATGAAGGCAGAATTTCTTCCTTACTTCTTAAATCCTTGTTCACCTGTTCATTATTCTTCTGTTCTCTCTCTCCTCTCTTCCTGGTCTTTCCTTTTATCACTCACCTGGCCATCAGTCTCATTCTTTTCATTAGGCTGGTCATCAATAAATTCGGGCTGATTTTTTAACTGGTTATCTGTTTCTGTAGGCCTGGGATAAGATTCAGGTCTTACGTTTTTTTTATCAGGATTCATACAAATGTTTTAAGATGAAGGAAGCCTTGCACTAAGTACAAGGCTTCTTTATGATGTTTTCATTAAGTGCTTTGAAAAATGCGGAAGCGCGATCTAGACTCGCAGTTTAGATTCCGCATTCATCAAACTGTTCTCGGTGATTACATACCACCAGAGCCACTGCGCTCAGTGTTTCCAGTTCCAGTGCTTCCACCACGGCCCTGATCGCCACCTTGCAGGCCTTCACCAGATGTTGAACCTAAATCAGAACCTGATTGAGAATCTCTTTGTGTTCCGCTTGTGCCCTGGCTTTGTCCACCAAGTCCTTCAGATCCACGCTGAGAACCTGTTCCCTGCTGAGAACCTGATTGGTTGCTTTGAGAACCAGCCAGGTTACCTTGCTGAGATCCGCTCTGATTTTGATCGCCCATGTTTGAGCTTCTGCCTTGTTCTTGATTTCTGTTGTTGTCTGCCATAACTGTAATTTTTTAAGTCAAAAAAATTGTACTTATCAAATAATAAAAACATTATGCCTGATCTTGATTACTCATTTTTCCCCTGACAACAACCATTCACACTTCAGTTTCATTTCCATTCTGTATTGGTTTGTAGAAGCTAATCAACAATAACAAACCCGAAATTTTTCTTAATCAGTTACCTGTCCATCATAATCACTGCCTGTTAATCCATCCTTTGATGTAAGTCCCCTTCCCTTATGACGACTTCCCATAGTAGATGATTTCTCATCGAGCGAGGAAACATCTGATCTTTCGCCTGTGCGAGGCGGCTCTGTTGACTGCTGTAGATCTTCACGGGATGTTGATTCCTTTCTGTTACGATCCTTCTGCGGATCTATTCCTTTTGTATTTTCTGCCATGATTTAATTTTTAAATTGAAGAATAATGAACTAATCCTAAAGGCCAGGAAAAATTATCAATGATTACTTCCCCTGGCTTTTGAACTTCCACCATCGGATCCATTTCTTTCCCTTCCTTTACCATGCCTGTTTTGTGACTGACTCATGGTTTCATAATCACGTGAGGTTTCTTTTTTCTTTTTATCATTCGAAGCCTCTCGCTTATTGTCTGTTTTCTGTTTCATACAAACTATCTTAAGTACGTAATCTTCATAAGAACAAATGCTGTTCACTTAACGGTTGCCACCGCGATTGCCAGGTTTGTCACTGCTACCAATATTGCCGCTACCTGTATTACCAGTACGGCCCTGATCTGACTGGTCTTCCAGTGATTCTGACCTGTTGCCGGTTCTTTGATTTTGTCCACCGCGTTCAGTATTACCAGTATTATATTCCTGGCTACCCTTGTTCTGATTTTGGCCACGATTTTCCTGGCCTTTTGATTTGTCTGCCATGTTTTGAATTTTTGGTTAACAGAAAAAATTTCGGAACGATTAGGTGATGTTTTAATAAGAAATCAACTGGATTATCAATCATCTAAAGCTTATTGCACAAGCTGCCTGTTAACACTCATCTTAGAATTGCATCCGTTCACTTAATGACAGAAAAAATTATGCCCCGAAAGCATTCAGAAAAAAACTGACTATAACTTGATTAACGGGATAAAATATTTTTTACCAGGCTGTTCAATTCTTTTTGATAGACCTGTGCCGGATATTTGATTTCGCCCTGCGCAGAAATTGTATTCCCCAGTAAGGCATACCAGGTTTGAGAAGAGCCGGAAACAAAGATGCCATGATCTGACCAGTTCCCTTTTTTCTTTCCTCTTCCATGATCAGTCGTAATCAGAAAAGTAGTTTTACCGGCGTACTCAGGCATAGCCTGCACCATGCGCCAGAGTTCGGCAATCATCCTATCGGCATTGTTGGCTTCATGCAGATATTCATCATAACGATTGCTGTGCCCGGCATTATCTGTTCCGCTGAAGCTGAGTAGCAATACCGATGGTTTATGTTTCAAAATGTATTCCTTACAAGCTATGTAAGTCAACTCATCATACCTGGTTCCTGTTTCATCATGCATATGTCCCTGTATGGAATTCACGAACGACTGCGCCGCACTTAACTGCTTGCCTTCTATTTTCTGAATGCCGCTATTCAATACAAAACTTTGCTTCCCATTTTTCTTATCCAATATATAAGGAAAGAGTTCCCATGAAGTAAAAGCTGCTACCTTTCCAGCATAGGCAGGACTAGTATTCAGTTCCTCGAGTATATTCCTGTTGCTGTTTCTTTTTTTATCATTGCTCCAGATGCTGTAATCCACTTCCCCTGTCAGCAGTTCACTGTAACCCGGATACGACAAAGAATAAGGATTGGAAACATTTACCTTGTTGTTATAACTACGGTTGCCAAATAGCTGACCCTGTCGGGCAATAACTCCCCAAAAAAACGGCATCAGCTTCTTTCTTCTTTCCTCTGCAGTTGTAGCCCAGTACATGGGTTTGGAAATAGTGGTATCAGTAAGAATGCCATCACTGATAAATGCGGGATCAGCGCCTTTAAATACTTCTTCCCAGCGCAGACCATCCAGGGTAATTATGAAGATCTTGTTCTCGGGGTTCATGGCATGATCAGCCCTTTGTGTGTTGGTAACCGACACACTCAACATCATTAAAGCCAGGCAGATCAAAAAACCTTTCATGACTTATATAATCAAAAGAGTGTGCCAAATATTTTAACAGCAACCGACCATGAAACAAAAAACCTGTGTACTAAAAAGATATTCGCTAACGGATTTTCATATCAATGTTTGTTGACCAGCATTTGTAATTCTATTGATCTTTGCTTGCGCTCCGTTCATCTTTCTTACCACTATTGTACTTATCATTCGCCAAACATTTCGAAAGAATTGCACTCTTGAAGCGTGCAATTCTTTACGCGATCATCAAAAAGAAATGGGAATGTTCAATTTTAATGAAAAATTCCTGCCCATATTGTAAACACCCATTCTTCCGGTTGCCGGATTTTCAGCAGTATATTTTAACCTGCTCAGGTGTGTCTGATAAGCACGATCTCCAATATTCATGGCATTGAAATAGATTGAAAAAAGAGTTTTCTTTTTCATCATCACCGAACTGCTGATACCTGTATTCAATAAGGTATAGGAAGCTGTTGCAGTTTCAGTAGCAAAAGCTGTGAAGGGATGCGACTGCCTGAAATTATGATCCAGTTCAAAATAAATGAACAGGTTCCTGAATAATTTTCCGGAAGGCAACAACTCTGCTCTCCATTCACTGATCCATCTTGGTGATGGAATGAGTGGCAGATCCTTTACACCTTCAACAGCGCGAACAAATTTTCCTCTTACATATGAAAATGTATTCTGCCAGTGCAGCCAGTCAAATGGATGCGGATGAAGATCAATCATAAACTCACCTCCATAAAGATTTGCATTGCGCTGGCCAAACTGAAAAGCAGGTATCCATTCTCCATCAACTTCTACCAGTGAATCAATACTGTTGGCGCCAGCCAGCTTTGAATAAAAAATGAAATCACTGATGCCATTGAAAAATAAACTTGCCGATGCAGAGATATGTTCCGAATTAGCTTCCCATCCAAGGTCGGCCTGCAAACTTCTTTCAGAATGGAGAGTTTGATCTCCGTATTCATAACGGTTGGTTCCTTCATGCGCTCCGTTAGATGCGAGTTCAGGAATGCTTGGTGACCTGAAACCCCTCGCAATGTTCAGTTTCCAAACAGATTGCTCTGTAGGTGTATAACTGATACCTACACTGGCTGAAACATTGGAAAAATTCTTTTCAAATCCTTTGAAGCGAAATGTGCTGCCTTCGTAAAATGGATTGGAATTCAAAGAACGATTGTCAAATCGAATACCGCCGCTCAGTGAAGTTTTTCCAATGGTCTTGCTGGTATAAACAAAACCTCCGACATCCACCAAAGCATATTCCGGTATCAGCACTTCTTCTCCCCTGTTCCTGTTTTTCTGCCACATGCCATTGATACCAGCAGATGTATTCCATCCCCTGTTATGATCAAAATGATAGGCCACATGATAATTCATGGTGAGCAAATCAAAGAATAATCCACTTACTTTAGGAACTGCAGGATCACCAAATTCTTTTCTCTTGTTGTTCTGCCAGCCAAGGTTCAGAGTGATCCTTCCTTTTTTTAAGGTAAAGCTGTTTTCAGAAATAAATTTTAAATGCCTGATGTGCTGATAAGGTACCTGCGGATCAGTGGAAAAAAAATCTTCATCATTTGGAAGTCCTGTGCCTCCGCCGGCGAGTGGTCTTACAAATCGTCCCTGGTCATCCCTTTCACCTTCGATCATACCTGTTTTCTGGTTAAAGGAACTTACGATGAGATGTGTAAATCCCCAGGTGCCATTATAACCTGCGTATCCTCCAAAATTTTTTTCATTGAACTTGGAATTATATACCCGGCCATCATAACGGTTCGTGTAATCTGCTGCAGCTTTCAGATCGCCCCAGGCATTCCAGTTGAAACCATTTTTATTGCCACCGATATTCCCGAACAGGGAACGCTGCCTGTTATTGGTCTGGTAACTTGAAAGAAGACTTCCTCTCAGGCTATTTACCGGCGGAGGAACCGTAGTAATAATATTGATCACACCGGCAATGGCATCACTTCCATAGATCAGCGAAGCAGGACCTTTAACGATCTCCACGCGGCTCACACTGTTTTCATCTATCTCAATTCCATGCTCATCACCCCATTGCTGTCCTTCCTGCCTGATACCATCATTCACCACAACTAAACGGTTATAACCCAGTCCGCGGATAATGGGTTTTGAAATGGCAGGACCTGAGGACAACTGGCTGATGCCTGGCTGCCTGCTCAAAGCATCGATGATGTTAGTGGAAGTAATCGCTAACAATTCTGATTTTGTAACCCTTGAAATGGGTATCGGTGCCTTTCGTATGCTGGTTGCATTGGCAACAGCCGTGATGGTCACCCCTTCATTTCTTAAAAATGAAGGCTCAAGTGAAAAATCATGTACATCATCCGGACTGATGTCGATATGAACAACAATGGTTTTATAACCCAGGTGTGAGAGTTCAATAATGGTATGTCCGATGGGAATGTTCCTGAAAATATAATGTCCAGTGGAATCAGTAGCGGTTCCTGTTCTGGAATCTGAAAGAACAACGGATACGCCGGCAAGAGGATCTCCTGTTTTGGCATCCCTGACAAATCCTGAAAGCTGAGTTTGGTTTTTTTGCGCTGCAGCCGCAATGCCATAGATCATTATGGCAAAAAAGAAGATCTTTTTCATGTACAGTAATTAATGAAATAATAGAAATAAAGAAGTGGGTATTCAGGCTGCTGGCGGACCCCGGCTTTCTTTATACTGTACGGTTTGTTGAAATAAAATGGAGAAGGGTGAAAAAATGATTTCCCTGAATTGGACCTGGGCAGTAATATTAATTTGAGAGCTGGCAGGTTCATAAGGTGAGGTCACCACCAGGTGATCGCAATGGCAATCCTGGCTTTGCTTATGAAGAACTGTTGAAGAATGATGTGACTCCTTGCAGGAAGGAAGGTCTTTATGATCCGCAATGAGGTCATGAATAAAAGCCCTGGGCGCACTGCTCAGCATAAAAAGTAGCAGCAACACCAGGGCGATGCATTTCTGTATAACTGGTTGAGACCTCATGAAAGTTTGGCGAAATTAAATCAAACCATTCGTAGCCAGACAAACAACCAGCGCACTCAGTTCAGTTAATAAATTATATTAATCCATACACTTCCGGGCCATGGCCGCCATTTTCGCGGTATCAGTCATGATCATGGCTGATTTAGTACTGTCATTTCCAGGGTTTTCAGCCTGAATTTGCCTGAGGATACATTTACACTGGTTAAATGCTTTTTCTTCTCCCAGCTTTTCTGATGAACCTTCCACGCATGCGTCCATAAATTCCATTTCATCCTCTCTTGTCCAGGCGCTCATTCCTGATCCCTTGGCTGCATTATCAGAACTGGAATTTTTAGTAGTAGGTGCCTTGCTGTTGCAAGAAGTAAAGGTTACAAACAGGACGGCAAAAATTAATTTATACATAATGGTTGGTTTAAGATGGATGAGCCAGAATGAAAATGCAATTACAATACCAGTAAAAGCTTGACCACCATCTATTCTTTGATGAGTTATCAACATTTTTTGATTCTGGCACCTTTCATGCTAAGAACCGCACTTGAAAGCTACATTTCAAACATTCCTTGTTAACCACAAAATCTTCTTATGACCAACACCTCTCCCCACCTCCGGGAGCACTCCCGCCAATTAGGCCTTCCCGAGGATTACATGGCCTGTGCACTCGACATCATCATTCAGAACCGCAACCTTGTTAATGCCATGGACCATACCGGTGAAATGGACGATTACATTTACAGGGCCATTCTTAAAGATGCCTTTCAAAAAAGGAAAATGAAGGCAGAAGCCGATCTGTCCTCTTCAGATCCTTATCTCCAGAAAGCTGCTGAAAAAGATCTTACAGCACTAAGAAGGGAAGAACTCACCTCTGATGTTTTTTATCGTGCCGTATTACCGCTGCTGGTAAAAGTGCTGCGAGGCGAACCTATTTTAAGGTTGCATGCCGAAGAAGCTTCGAGGATCGTTCTTGAGCTGGCGAATGTAAAGACAAAACACAGAGCAACTTCTTTTACAGAGCTGATCGTAAAAAAATTCCTGCCAAGAATAGAAGCATTTAGTTAGGATTGATTTTCCTGCTGAGTGTTTTGCATATTCCCAAACAGGGAAACAGCTTCTTTTTGCAATTCATCGAAGCGGGTTTCATAACTCTCTTCGATCTTTCCATTTTTCAGAATGAAGTTGTGTCTTTCGCTATTCAGCCTGGTGAGGTAAAATTCAAAGCAGTCATCGCTTTGCCTGTAAACCGTAACGTGCGTACCATCATTTAAATTGAAACGCAGTGGAAATGATGTGGTCATATCTGGAATTTAACAGTCTTTCAATTCTTGCCTGCAATCTACAACTATTGTACTTCAGGAATCGCTGGTATGATTAACTTCAGGTTCTCATAACCCCGGTAAAACCTGACCACAGGTCAAAAAAGATACCAGGGTGCTGGTTTGAATTTTTTCATATGAAATTGCTCTGTACAGTCCTTCTTTTTTTATCACTTGGCAATAGTTATGCGCAAAGCCTCGATACGGTAAGTATTTATTTTGATTTCGATCGTTTTGAGTTAAGTACGCAGGCCAGGGAAACCCTCGACAATTTTATTCATGAGGCCCATCAGATTCAGGGAAACATTCAATTAAAAGGTCATTGCGATTCAAAAGGAACAGATGCCTACAATGATCTGCTATCACAAAAAAGGGTGAATGCCGTCCGTGATTACCTGGTAGAGCGAAACATCAATCTCTCTTCTCTCACACAATTAGCAATGGGTGAACGCGAACCACTCAATGGTAACAATACCAGCGAGGAAAGGCAGCTTAACCGCCGTGTGGACCTCATCTTTTCAAAACCTGTGGTTGAAGAGATCCCCATCAACCAGGAATCGGAAGAACCTCAGAACCTGGAACAAAAGATCGACACAGTAAAAGAAGGTTCTACACTTCGATTGCAGAACATTAATTTTTATGGAGGCAGACATACCTTTCTACCACAGTCAATGCCCGCATTGCAGGAATTGTTGCAGGTAATGAAAAACAATCCCACACTTGAAATAGAAATACAGGGACATATCTGTTGCATTCCCGGTGGAGAGGATGGGATGGATTATGACACAAAAGACCGTCGTCTTTCCCTCAATCGTGCACGTGCAGTTTATCGCTTTCTGCTTGATAATGGCATCAGCGCCTCCCGCATGAATTACAAAGGATTTGCAGGTACCAAACTCCTGGTATATCCTGAAACCACGGAAGCAGACCGCACCACCAACCGTAGAGTGGAGATCATGATCGTAAAAAAATAATTGAATCTGGAACCTGGTTTGCAATCACTGCATAATGAGTTACAAACAGATAGCTTATAAAGAACTGAATGCCTGGCAAAAAAAGATGGCGGCCAAACCTGGCCTCATGAATCGTTTGTCAAAACGCATGCAAACAAAGATCAACAGCTACATCCCCGAAAAAGTTCACAAGGGAATTACAACGGTGATCAGGCAAATGATCCGTGGTGTTTTATTCAGTTATAAATATGTAACCAGGGAACCATCGCCTATTACAAGCCTTGAACAAACCGAGGAAGCCGTACTCAAACTCATTAGCAATTATAAAAAAACAGCTGCTGCTGAAGGCGGCATCACGGGTGCTGGTGGCATCTTGCTGGGACTTGCCGATTTTCCGATACTGCTGGGCATCAAACTCAAAATGTTGTTTGATATCGCCTCACTTTATGGCTTCAATGTAAAAGACTATAAGGAAAGGGTTTATATCCTGCATATTTTTCAATTGGCCTTCAGTTCCCAGGAACACAGGCGTGAAGTTTTTTACCAGATCAGGGATTGGGAAGCAGAAAAACAAAGAATGCCCGAAGACATCAACCAGTTTAACTGGCGCAGCTTCCAGCAGGAATACAGGGATTATATAGACCTGGCAAAAATGGCACAACTCATTCCCGGAATTGGTGCTGTGGTTGGAATTGTAGTGAATTATAAATTGATCAAAGACCTGGGCGATACGGCCATGAATGCTTACAGAATGAGGATCCTGCATCCCGAACAGGAACACCAAAAATGATCTTTAAGTTCTCATAAGCATTAAGAATCCATTTCACAAACACACAGAACTACCAGCTTCATCAATGAACTCTTGCCGTTCATGGTGAAAAAATCATTTTTCATCAAGGAAGTAATCACTTCAACGAAGCTTGTCGTAATTTAATATACTAAACCAACTTACCATGAAACGAATGCTACTCTTACTGGCAGCAGGTTCCTGCCTTACAGTGAGCCATGCCCAGAATTCAAAAAAAACTACTGCCTACGCCATTACAGGCATTCAAAAAGGCAGCAGCAGCTGGACTGAAGTCAGGCTGTTGGATATCAACACAGGAGAAGAGTTACAATCAGTTTATCAAAGTGCGCAAACAGTTGAGCCTTTAAATGCCCGCACCGGCAAGCCCGTAGTAAAAAAAGACAAGATTTTGGATGAACAGGATAAAGAAGTGCGCTATGCCCAGATGGTGCGCAAGGATGCCAACGGTAATGTGATTTCGATTGAAAGAAGAGCCATTCCTTCAGCCCTGCTAACAGATCAACCTTTTGCTACCAATTCAGCTGCACTGGCCTTTGATAAAAAACACAACCGGCTTTATTATACTCCCATGGGTATTAACCAGCTTCGATACATTGATCTGAAATCGGGAAAGATCTATTATTTCGAAGATGAAAATTTTGGTTCCTTAAAAAGCCGTCATGATCTGCCTAACCAGGTCACAAGGATGGTGATCGCCTCAGATGGAAATGGATATGCACTTACAAATGATGGCAACCACCTCATTCAATTTACGACAGGAAAAAAGCCGAAGATCCAGGATCTTGGTGCCATTACTGATGATGCTTCAAATGGTATTTTTTCTATTCACAGCAGGGAAGGTTATGGAGGTGATTTGATTGCAGATGCACAGAACAATCTCTATCTCATTACAGCCAACAGGAATGTTTTTAAAATATCGCTGGATACAAAACAGGGAAGCTTTCTTGGTTCCATCAGGGGTTTGCCAAAAGGTTTTTCTACCAATGGGGCAGCTGTTGAAGAAGGAAGTAAGGTAATTGTCAGCAGTTCAACCCTCACTCAGGCTTATTATAGATTTGACCTGAACACGCTTCAGGCTGAAAAACTATCGGAAGGAGCTTCTGTTTACAATGCTTCTGACCTGGCCAATGGCAACCTGGCCTTTGAAAAGAAAAAGAAAGATAAAAAAGAGAAGGAAGTCGCGCAGGCAATTCCATCCGGCCAGCAAACTAATATCAACCAACAGGCAAAAGAAGCCAAACCAACAGAAACCATTTTGAATGAAACAGTGAGAAGTAGTATTGCCGTTTATCCCAATCCAGTTACCAATGGACTGATCAGGCTTTCCTTTAATGATCAACCTGCCGGAAGGTATGCGATCTGTTTCATGGATGTTACAGGTAAGATCATCAGCCAGCAGCAGGTGGATATCAACAACAAGGTACAGGTAGTTGAATACAGGTTGCCCGGAAAAATAGCTGCAGGAAATTATATGGTCAGGGTGGTGAATGAAGCCAATGAACTAGCCTCTATCAACAAACTGGTCGTGCAATAAGTTTTCAGGCATAACGGAAAATTAGGCTCCCTTCGGGGGGCTTTTTTTATTCAGTTAGGCATGCAATTGGCAGCATAGCTATTTAGAAAAAGGTCAGTGCCCTCGTTACCTATGACTCAAAACCCCCAACGAAGCCTGTGAGCCTTAAAAAATGCGTTTATGAAAAGGGTTTATCGTCTATTGCGAAACAATCAGGAATATGGTCCTTATTCAATTGATGAATTATTGGGACAACAATTAAGGTCTACTGATATGTTGTGGGTAGAAGGAGAAAGTACTGCCTGGTGCTATTTGTCTGAAATAGTGTTAAAACCTACATTAAAAGAAGAAAAAAGTTCTAAGGGTCCTTTAAAGATCAAATCACGCTCTTCATCGGACTCTATTGAAAAAAAAGCTGAAGAGATCCGTAAACAGGTACTGGCATTCAAACCGCAATCCATGCCGGTAATGGAAGAAATTGTAAGCGACGAAGAAGTGCATTATTATATTCCTACCCCTGCCGGTGATGAAACGATTGAGCTGGTAGATCACCGCAAACAAAAAAGCACCATGTTGAACGACCTGCTCATGACGGTAGTGATCGTTGCCCTGTTTGCCGGGGGACTTTATGGTGGACAGGCTTTGTTCAGTCCTAAATCCCATCTTCCTGTTTCTTCCGCTGCTTCGGTGTCTACCGATCAGCATGCAGCTAAAGTTTATAATGAACCGCCGTTGCAGGAAACCAGCCTGCTAACACCTGTTGTCGACTCTTTGTCTTCATCAGATACCACAGATCTAAGACTTGTGTCTAAAACAAAAACCTACTTACCCAAAGCAGATACAGCAAAATCTATTATCAAGCCTGATACCGCAATAGAAAACGTTTCTGAAATTAAAACTGAGCTGGATAACAATGTTGCTGCAGAACAAAAAGAGGCAGAAGAAATAAAAATCAAAAAACAACCTGAAGAGATTATCAGGAAAACGGAAGAACCTAAAGCAGTGATCACCAAAGAACCGGTCAAAAAGGAAAAGGATACGATCAAAAAAGAAGAGCCGGAAAAGAAAGGGTTTTTGAGAAAGCTGTTTGGCAAAAAGAAAAAGGATAACGAAGACTAATCATTACCTGATCCAGATCACAGAGTTGCCGGTACCATATTCATTTTGTTCCCATAATTTATTTGCCGGGTCAAGTATCCATTTATCATCAACAATGAATTTATACCGCGTTTTCCCAGGAGAAAGATGCACAGGGAACTCCCAGCCATCTTTTGTTTTTTTCATGGCAAATGCTTCAGGATTCCAATTATTGAAATCCCCGGCAACCATCACTTTACCGGCGTTTTCAAATCCTTTTAACCTGAAACTATAATTAGGTTCTATGATGAGCCAGGAATTTCCATCGTTCTTATTCGTGAGGGTATTTCCCGGGTCTGTGATCCATTTACCATCAACAATAAACTTGTATTCATAATTACCGGGACCTATTACATAAGGTAGCTCCCAACCATCCGCCGTTCTGCGAAGTTCCAGTTCAAAATCCCTCCATTGGTTGAAGTTGCCAGCCAGTATTACCTTTTTGGCTTCTTTGAATCCTGTCAATTTAAATACATGCGGATCACCAATGGCAATAGTTGAATTCCATCCACCCGCACCATCAGCTGTTACCTGGGGATTTTTTATATCCACCTGCCAGTTTCCATCAACAATAAATTTATAGGTATGCGTACCGTTGGCGAGATACAGAGGCAATTGCCATCCGCTGGCCGTCTTTTGCATCCTGAGGTCTTTGGTCTTCCAGCCATTAAAACTTCCAGACAGGAAAACATTTTTTGCCTGTGTAAAGCCATCCAGCGTGAAAAGTATATTGGTCATAAAATAAACCGAATTGGTATTGCCCTCTCCGTCATTTTCTCTTTGTTGATTGTCTTCATCAACCATCCATTGATCATCAACAATGAACTTATACCAGTATTTACCAGGCCTCAGTTTTACAAAAGCAATCCAGCCGCTATCAGTTTGTTTCATAGCCTGTGCTGTAGGTGACCAGTTATTAAAGCTACCCGCGAGGTAAACCTTTCCGGCTTTTATATAATTGCGAAGGAAAAAACAAACAATGGAATCCTGCTGTTTGAATGGTTCTTTGTTCCTGAACCGGTTATACCCAAAACTAACCTTGTTGCTTACTACGGGAAATCTCACTGCAAACTCTTCCTGTTTTTCCGTAAAGAGAATTTTGCTCAAAGGATCATCAAAATTTTCCAGGGCATCCAGGATCTTACTGATCACGATCCCGGTTTCATTTTGCACCATGATCTTCCAGCCCTGGGCCGTTAATGAATCATTTTTATTTTTTCTTAAAAAGCTTTTTAGTCCAAGATCTTTCAATTCAAATTGAACAATAAAACTGTCCAGTGCGGCATCAGAAATTTTTTTATCCAGTGAGATGTACATCCGGCCATCTTTAATCGTGAGCTTTTTTTGTTCCTGCGCAAAGAGTTGTGTGCAGCACAGTAAAGCCGCGAGAAAAACCCACAGACGCACCATATATTTTTTATGGACCGTCATCTCCATATGTACATTTTACGTTTCACAAAATTAAATCCTACTTTATGTAAGGATAAGAAATCAAAACCCAGTACACCATCCACACAACCGGCATATGAAAAGCAGGTATTCTCAAGATTGGTTATGAGCACCGGCAAACCTTTCACTTCTTCTTTCCCTATTTTAATACTTTGCATGTCGCCATACAGGGCTTCCACTTTTTTATTGTTCGAACCTGCAAGCATCACTCTCCGCGTGATGTTTACTTTTTCAAGGATCTTGTCTGGCAGCCGGCTGTCAAGCACATTGGTTTCTGCAGCGCAATCCACTACAAATTTTAATTTTCTTCCTCCTGCATTTGCAGAAAGCATGATGCGACTGTCGGTAAGATCAAATGGCAACACACGGTAATCTGCAGTATCGGTGAGCATGACATGCCTGTAGCCCTGCGCTTCTTTCTTTGATATGCGGTGAAGATAAATGAGGTTTTGTTCGTAATCTATGATCAACTCACACTGGCGAAATAGATCCAGTCCCAGCAAGCCAAGTATCCTCAGGCCCTTGCTGTTTTCGATATGACCCAGGTTGGCAAGATCAGCTTCCAGGTTTATATAATCCAGGCTGCCTAAACTGAATTCTTTGATATTCGTTTTTCCCAGTCCTGCAGAACTACCAGTAATTCCTGTCTGCTCTGCATCATGAATCTGGGTTACGGGATAATCACGAAAATAGGTGATGTTCAAAATAAGATGAGGCGCACCGGTATCAAGTATAAAGTTCCCTTCAAGCGTATCGGCTTTAGCTTTGATCACGATAAGATTTCCTGCTCTGGTAAAAGGGATGGTACATGAAGAAGAATCAAGTACAGTAGCCTGGGGGAATTCTGTAAACGATGACCGCGTATTCAATTCTCCGCTCCTGCCAATCAGCAAAGCGGATAACAAACTTATATAGTGAAGCAGTTGGTACATCGTTCGGAGGTAAAGTAAGACGACTTACCAGCTATTGAGGTTACCGCTCCTAATTTTTATTAATTAATTAAAGCGGAGAGGTAAAAAGAAACCAGGAAGAAGCAAGATTCTTCCTGGTTAATGGTCAATTAGAAATTAGTTTCATCAGCACTTGGTCCATAACTGCCAGGAATAGGTATATCCAGCAAACGCAGGTAAACACCTAATTGTGCCCGGTGATGCGTGGTCTGTGATAGTGAATGTCGAATCACTTCATACTTCGTAAATACAGCATGGATCTTATCGCCACTGCGCATGGTCCATGTAGGAAGCAAATCGGCTTCAGATGCATTGCTGACCGCTGTTTTACCTTCTTCATATGATTTTTCAAAAAGACTTACCAGGTCTTCATTTGAATTGACAGTTGCTGGTGTATAGTTTCCTGCAGCAAAATCCAGTTCACTTGTCTTAAGTGCCATGGCCGGCCAACCTGCGATCTCCGCTAAATGTACTGCCAGGCTTTTCATACTCATGCTTTTTGGATGCGGCTTCCAGTCAAATTTTTCTGCAGGTACCAGCTTGAGCATTTTTCTGGTGGTCTGGGCTTCCTGCTCTATTTCTTTCAGTAACAAAGGAATAATGTCCATGATGATTTTGATTTAATCTTACAAAGGAAAGATGATGGACTGACAACCCTATGGCAGTTGGTTTTTTCTAAATTTTATTAATAATCAACAGGCAGGGTTTGCATGTAATCATTCAGGGTAATGTGATCTTTTTGGGTGAATTCCTGACCTGTGAATTGAACACGTTCTATGCGACTCACACGGAAGTCGCGGTATTCCGATCTCTTATGACACCAGGCAATTAAATGCCAGCTGAATGCATAAAAGATCAGCCCAATTGGTTCGATCAGCCTGGTGCTGGTTTCTTCATTTTTGTTCTGGTAATCCATCTTCAACATAAGTTTTGAAGCTATGGCTTCCTGTAGCACGGAAAGATGCTCAAAATCATTGATCATATTTGCCGGGAACTGAAATCGTGTATTCATATCCAGCAGTTCCAGCTTTTCTTTCTGACCTGAGCGCAGCACCGCCTTAACCTTGTTCAGCGCTGTTGTATAATGCTTTTGAATGGACTGGTCGGCAAAGCCCATGATCATTCTTTCCATTAACACCAGGGCATTGGCTTCTTCGGAAGAAAATGATACAGGAGGCAAAAAATAACCGGGCATGATGCCATAACCTTTGAAGGGCTCAAAGCTCACAGGGATGCCCAGCTCACCCAACGCTTTGATGTCACGGTAAACAGTACGAATGGAAATATTAAAATGCCCGGAAAGCTTTTCTGCTGTGACAAATTTTTTGCTTTGAAGCAGGGTGAGTATGCCAAATAGCCTGTCGATGCGGTTCATGAGGAGAAAGTATCATCAAATATAGAATTTCATTGAACCGCATAAAAAAAGCGGGCAAGCCCGCTTTATAAATTTTTGATCTTATGTTTTAATAACGACCGTTCTTAACGTCCTTGGATCTACCAATACCATAACCAACACCTGCACCAAGAATACCACCTACTACGGCACCTACAGCACGGTTTCTTTTATTGATAATGGCACCACCCGCAGCACCTGCCACACCACCAATTACGGCACCTTTAGCAGCACTGCTCCATCCTTTTTTCTTGGCTGTACCAGAAGAAGTTGAGTTATAAACAGTACGGTTACCGCTTGAACGGCTAGCCGTTGTTCTTCTTGCAGAAGAAGTATTTCTTGAATTACTTGCCACTGCCTGGTTGGCTTCACCGCCATTCAGGAATTCCCTGGCATCAGTCAATTCATTTTCGGCCTTCCAGGCCCTGAACTGTGAAAGCACCAGTGAGTCTTCAGCGGTTAAGCTGCTTGCCTGCTGCGTAGGTTGCGTGGTTGAAACACCCAGTGTTGCATCCGGCTTACTGTTACAGGCTGCCATTACAGTAACGATCGCTATTATGGGAAGTATCCTTTTCATCGTTGTAGAATTAGGTAGTCTTATTTTCATAACTAGGTTTTTTCTGGTTAACAATTCAACCTGTATTTGCCGAAATCATGCCATACCAGAACAACAATTGTTAAAGGGACTTTCCTTAACAGATTATTTATCCACATTGCCGGGATTGCTTAAAAACCGGGGAAAAATTTACAACACCAGCTGTGTATGAAGCTTTTGCAGTGTAGTAACAGGATCTTCGCAAAAGCCAGGATGAACCCTGGAAGTTTGCACAATAGTGCTTCTTGTAGCAGTAAGCCAACGGAAACGGGATGCCAGGTCCAAAGCTGCAATAGGTCCACCGGCCGGGTCGCCGGCGCAGATCTTTTCAATTGATTTCAGGTGTTCTTCCACTTCCCTGCAGTCCAGGTCTCCACATAGCGCCTGGATTTTTTCTTTTTTGAGAGT
Organism: Bacteroidota bacterium; assembly: GCA_023386045.1. GTDB lineage: Bacteria > Bacteroidota > Bacteroidia > Chitinophagales > Chitinophagaceae > Flavisolibacter. Next base: position 6,347 of record JAEWKK010000020.1, on the reverse strand, counting down.
ATAGAGGCATTGCAGGAACTTCAGATCCCTGCAATACAGGATAACGCCCACGTTCAGGAATTCTTCCCTTTCCACCTTTGGAACAATGCGTATGGTGGCATATTCAAATAAGCGCTTCTCTGGCATGCAATGCTTCTTTTATAAATATGGTAGCGTTGGCGATCCTGTTGTTCAAAAACTGTTCGTACACTTTACGGTTGGCTTCTGCATCCGGCGCTGTTTCACTCACCAGCCATTCCGAAGGTACAAGGCTTAATATCGAATGAATCATCTCAGGGGTTAATTGCTTGCGGAATTCCTGGTCAACATTTTCTATCTCGCTTGCCCTGGGTAATAATACATGATCTTTTACCTGCACAAAAGGCCTGAGGCTTTGCTCTTCCCAATTATCCCAGCTATGATGAAAATAAAGTGAAGCACCGTGATCGATGAGCCATAATTCCTTATGCCACATCAGCATATTGGTATTGCGGGCCGTGCGGTCTACGTTGGTCAGCAGGCAGTCCAGCCAAACCACCTGGGAGGCAGTAAGCGGATCCACCTGGTTCACTGAAGGATCATAGCTGATAGCGCCGGATAAATAATGGAGTGCAAGGTTTTGTCCGGCGCTGGCCTTGAGCAGGTCCTGTATCTCTTCATCTGGTTCCGTACGGCCAAAGGCTGGATCCACATTGGCCAGAACGATCTCTGGCACCCTCAGTCCCAGGCTTCGGGCGATCTCACCTCCCACCAGTTCAGCGATAAGCGATTTAATTCCCTGGCCGGCGCCACGGAATTTCAGCACATAAAGGAAACCATCATCCGCTTCAACAATAGCAGGCAGCGAACCACCTTCCCGCAAGGGAGTGACATAACGGATGGTATCAACTGTTCTTAGTTCGCGGACTTCCATGAGGCGGAAAATTAGTTTAAATGAAGAGAATGAAATGAAAATCAAAAGCTGACCATTTGAATCTGGAACAGGCTGATACCATGATTTTTCAAATGGAGAACTTAAAAAAACCCAGTAAAACCAGGCCTTTTCGTTAATGACTTTAAAAACAAGTCAAAATTTTTATTGAAAATCAGCCGATTACAAAGGTGCCTGTAAAAATAGCCTCCTGTTTTCTTGGCTGGAATAGGTTAGAACACCTACTTTTGCGCCTCATTAAAAATAACCGGGGGATGGCCCGGAAAAATTCTAAATCATGAGCAAACTTCATTTTACAACAAAACATGCGAACGCGGCTACCGTGCAGCGTAACTGGTACATTGTGGACGGTACCAATCAAACCGTAGGACGTATGTGCTCTCGTATTGCTGCGATCCTTCGTGGTAAGAACAAGGCATATTACACTCCTCACGTAGACTGTGGCGATTTTGTGATCGTCATCAACGCCGAAAAAGTAAAGTTCACCGGCAACAAGATGGAAGAAAAAGTATATGACCACTACACAGGTTATCCTGGTGGACGTAAAGAAGAGGTGGCAAAAGACCTTCTCAAGCGTCGTCCTGAAGTAGTGATCGAAAGAGGTATCAAGGGCATGCTGCCTAAGAACCGCCTGGGTCGCAAGATGTACAAAAAATTATTTGTGTATGCAGGGGATCAGCATCCTCACACCGCACAGCAACCCAAAGATCTGAAATTCTAAACAGCCCGCGACCATGTGCCGGGCAACCTTAGCACATTCCGCAGCTAAAATAAAAAAGCTAAAAAATGGAGAAGCAAAAAAATAGTGTGGGCCGCCGTAAAGAAGCCGTAACAAGGGTTTTCATCTCCCGCGGTTCTGGTACCATCACCGTAAACGATAAGGATTACAAAACTTACTTTCCATTGGTTTATTTGCAAAACCAGGTGGAAAGACCTTTAAAAACAATCGAAGCTGCTGACAAATTTGATGTAAAGATCAATGCTGCCGGTGGTGGTGTAAAAGGACAGGCTGAAGCCGCCATGCTGGGTATTGCCCGCGTGCTGGTTGACCTGAACCCTGAGTTCCGCCCCGTGCTCAAAGCTGCAGGTCTCCTGCGCCGCGATCCAAGGTCAGTTGAGCGTAAGAAATTCGGTAAGAAGAAAGCCCGTAGAAGCTACCAGTTCTCTAAACGCTAATTATTTATTATTGATCTTCTATCCTTGCGGATGGCGGGATCAGTAAGTAATAATCAAACAATAACAATCAATTAATCAAATAACTCAAATGGAACAAAACACTTCATTACAACAGCAGCTTCTGGAAGCCGGTGTACATTTCGGTCACCTGAAGAAGAAGTGGAACCCAAAGATGTTGCCTTACATCTTCGCTGAGAAGAAGGGCATTCACATCATTGACCTCAATAAAACTACCGAAGCAATGCAGGAAACTGCAGCTGCTTTGAAAGCGATCGCACGCAGCGGTAAGAAGATCCTTTTCGTTGGTACTAAAAAGCAGGCGAAGGATATCGTTACTGAATGCGCACAACGCGTGAACATGCCTTATGTTACCGAGCGCTGGCTGGGTGGCATGCTGACCAACTTCAACACCGTTCGTAAGAGCGTGAAGAAAATGCAAAGCATTGAAAAAATGCTGGGCGATGGATCTTTTGATTCCATCACTAAAAAAGAGCGTCTGACTCTGAGCCGCGATAAGGATAAAATGGAAAAAGTGCTTGGTGGTATCGCTCAACTGGGACGTGTACCTGCAGCCTTGTTCATTGTTGATATCGGGCATGAGCATATTGCTCTGGCTGAAGCCAAGCGTTTGAACATCTCTACATTCGGCGTGGTGGATACCAACTGCGATCCTAACAAAGTTGATTTTGCTATTCCTGCCAATGATGATGCTACCAAATCAATCGCCATTATTACCAACTACATCACTGCTGCTATTGCAGAAGGTTTGGCTGAGCGCCAGGCTGCTAAGGATGATGAAGGTGATGATGCAGCAAACGATGCTGAAAATGAAAGAAAGGCAGCACGCCTTGAAGCTGAAGCCCAGGCTGAAGCAGGTGGTGGTCGTGGTCGCGGTGGCCGTACTGGCGCCGGTGGACCTGGTCGCGGACCTGGACAGGGTGGTGGTGCTACAGGACAGCGTCGCCGTACACCAGGTGGTGCCGGAGGCGGTGGTGCACGTCGCCCGGGTGGTGGCAGATAATTGATGTTACCAATAGTTCTTTAATTCATGTTGATGGTGTTTCAGCTGCATTGCTACTGTCAGCTCCTGTTGTGTCACTCACTTGTACTGCCGGATTCCTATTCAGCAGATCATGCTGAAGTATAGAAGAACGCTGAAGAGTGCGACGCAACGGAAGTATCATAGTAGTACTGTTGTTTGGATCACCATCAACCATTCATAAATAGGTATCCTGCCCTGGTTTATATCAGGTGCAGGAACAAAAAATAAATGATTATGTCTACTGCAACAATCACAGCACAGGATATCAACAAACTTCGCCAGGCAACCGGCGCAGGCATGATGGATTGCCGTAAAGCGCTTACTGAAACAGGTGGCGATTTTGAAGCAGCCATTGACTGGCTGAGAAAGCAAGGTCAGAAAGTTGCTGCCAAACGCAGCGACCGTGAAGCAAAAGAAGGTGTTGTTATTGCTAAAACAACTGCTGATAATAAAACAGGTTTTATTGTTACCATTTCCTGCGAAACTGACTTCGTTTCAAAGAATGCGGACTTCGTAGCTTTTGCTCAAAGCATTGCTGATGCAGCTGTTGCCAACAATGTAAAAAGCGCTGAAGAACTGAATGAAGTAACCGTAAATGGTGCTAAAGTAGCTGACCTGATCAACGATAAGTTGGCCTCTATTGGCGAGAAGATCGGTGTTGCCCGCTTTGAAAGAATCGAAGCTCCTTATGTAGCTTCCTATATCCATGGTGCTTACCGTATGGGTGTATTGGTTGGTTTCAACAAAGATGCAGGTGAAGCAGGAAAGGATGTGGCCATGCAGATCGCAGCCATGAATCCTGTTGCCGTTGATGCTTCTTCTGTTCCTGCAGATGTTGTAGCCCGTGAAAAAGATATTGTAATGGAGCAAATGAGACAGGATCCTAAAATGGCCGGCAAGCCTGATGAAATGCTTTCAAAGATTGCTGAAGGAAAACTGAATTCTTTCTTCAAGGAAAGCACATTGACTGCGCAGGCATTTGTGAAGGATGCTTCCAAATCAGTTGGTGATTACCTGAAATCTGCTGGCGACCTCCAGGTTACAGAATTCAAACGTGTTGCCTTAGGTTAATCTCTAATGCAAAAATGATAAGTAAAAGCCCCGCCATGCGGGGCTTTTCGATTGAATACATTTTAGTTATTCTTTTCTTCGCTTAGAATCCTTGTCATTCTGAGCTCCGCGAAGAATGTCTTTCTGAGCATGCGAAGAAGTCCTTCTGAGCGCAGCGTTCCCTTGTCCTTCTGAGCCTGCGAAGAATCACTGCTTAAAAGACCAGCTCAAACTCACCTGTATGCCGCTTGATTTAAACTCAGGGTCTGTATCATTTTTTGTAAGGCTGGTAATGCCGTAATCATACCTGGCATTGATACCATAATTTTTCATCTTGTATCCAATGCCTCCCATTATGGAGATGCCTGACTTTTTTACTTTTTTCTTGAGGTCCAGTTCAGATGTCACACCATTATTGGTAGTTGTTTCTTTTCCTTTGGCCAGAACATTTAAAGATGGACCTGCTTCGATATAAAAACCAACAGGTGTATTGTATTGAACCAGCACAGGAATGGAAACAAAACTCATCGCCCACTCGCTTGCATATTTATCGCCTTTGTATTTGGAACCCTGGCCGGAATACAACAGCTCGGGCTGAAGACTGAACATGGAATTCAGCTGGATGTTATAAAATATACCTGCATTAAAATTGGTACGCATATCGGTGGAGATGCCTTCACCGGCTGGATCCATTTTAAGCTGGTAAAGGTTAACACCTGCTTTCAGTCCTGAATTGTAGGTCAATTTTTTCTGCGCCTGCACAACCACTCCGCACAGTAGTAATAAAATGAAGAAATAGGCTTTTCTCATATAAGTCGTTTTGTGTGGGCTAAATTATAGAAAATAGTTCATGGTTGAAGAGCAGTTGTTCCCAACAGTTGCTCACAAATCAAGCTGGTACTTGACCTGCACCGTGCACCAGGCCAGAATGGGAAGGAATAATAATAACAGTAAAGTCCACCATCCTATTATAAAAAAGCCCGCAATCATCAGCAGCAAAAGATAAAAAGGATAGAGTATTAACAGCAGGGATGTCAGGATCGAATCATAATGTCCCGAATGATAGGCTTTCAGAGTCAGTAACCTGCAGGTATAAAACAAAGGTGCGTGAAGCAGCCATCCGGCAAGTGCCGGTAGCAATAAAAAGAAGAAGGATGGCTTGATGCGGATATCAAACAAGCGATGAATGGTTTTCTGGTCTCCAGGATTCACTTCATAAACCATTTCCTGTAGTGATTCAATGAGCTGCCTGTTGATTTCCAGTAATTTTTTTCCTTCTGTCTCCTGTTGCAATACCGCATCCTGATCAATGGGTTTTCCAAAATTCAGGTGTACTTCTTTTCCAAATTTGCGGAAGGAACTGTAATTAAGGGCTGTGGGAATAACCTGCAATGAGATGCCGGTTTCCCAGGATGTAAGTGCCAGTCTTGCGGTTCCTTTTTTTAAAGGCCGGAGGTGCCATTCATTTTCGCAGCGGCCTTCACTAAAGATCAGCACGATGCCCTGTTGCTGGAAAGTTTCCCTGCAGGCATTGAAAGTGGCGTAATTGTGCGGCAGGTTTTCAACGCCTTCACTGGTGCGGTAAACTGGTAACAATTGAATTTTTTTCAAAACTCTGTTCACGAAAGGATTTCTGAAAGCATCTCCGCGTGCAAGTGAATGTACCGGCGCTTTGAACAGCGTGGTGATGATCATGCCATCGAGGAAGGAATTGGGATGATTGCAGGCCAGCAGCAATGGCCCGTCAGACCGCAACCATGAAGGTGTATTAACGATGATGCGTTTGCAATAGATCCGGATCGCCAGCCGGGCATACAATTTCAGGAAACGGTAAAACACGGAGGGAAGGTAAGTAGTTCATGGTTCATAGTTCATAGGGGATGGCAGATAGCTTATGGCTTATAGCTTATGGCAAATAGTTCATAGATCATAGTTCATGGTTATTGTGGATGGCAAGTAGCTTATGGATATGGAAGATAACTTTGATTTGTACTAGTCAATATTTAATCTGACAGTTGGGATTAACTTTAAGTAACCACACTTATTCATTAACCCCAAAAAGTCAGATCATGAAAGTCGAGACTAAATTAATTAAAACCAAACTAGGTCTTCTCAACCTTGCGGAGAAACTAGGTAATGTATCCCATGCTTGTAAGGTGATGGGTTATT